>CALANS010000130.1 GCA_937926105.1 uncultured Actinomycetes bacterium
GAACAGCTGACCCGCACGGTGTCGAGAAACTCCACCACCCAGCGGGACGCCACCGCGCACGGGCGCGATCCCACCTGTGAACGACGCTGGACCAGGCCCGTGAAGACGAACCAGCGTGCGGCGCGGCGACGTCGCGTGGAGCACCGCGATCACCAGCCCCACCTGCGATATTCACGGGTCCGAGTCCCGCTCACACGCAACCGCGGTGAGCACGCTCACGCTCGACTCACACCGAAATTCCATTCGCACCTTGAAGCGGGGTCGGTGTCAGATGGAGGCTTGACAACGCCGCATGAACAGTCACCGGGGCGCAGGACCCGCCCGGGTCCCCCACCGCGGCACGCACCCCAGCGTTCCGCAGAACACCCCGCTTCCGGAAGTCAGATCCGGACGGAGCATACGGATACCCACCTCAGCGCGACCACCGCTGCCCTGCCGCGTTCCCTGCTGGTGATTCCTAATCCGGGACCGCGGCGGGCGCGGGGGTCGTCGCTCCGGTCTCGCTAGTCATCGACGTGATCGATCCGTCTTGACGGGCGCGTTCGGAGTGAATGTCTCGATGAGCCGGGCCCCGAGGGCGGCCCAGCAAGCGCCGAAGACAACGGCGAGGCCCAGGTGCGGCAGAGCCTGAACGAGCCCATCGGCGAGGCAGGCGCGCAGCCCGAAGAGCACGTGTGTCACAAGTAGCGCCTGGGCGATGGCTTGGATCCAACCCGGCCCAAGATCCGGCCGGGACGAACACGCCGCAGACGATGGCTATCGGACTGTGGGTGAGGTTGGAGGCCAGGTTCCGTCAGGCGGACCGCCGCAGCGCAAGCGCTGCGCATGGCGGCCTCGAAGGTGGGACACGGTAGACGTCAGGTCGGGGCGGGGGGCGTGGCGGAAGATTGCGACGAATCCCAGAGTCTGGATCGGCACGAGCAGCAGGGCGAACATCTCAGTGTTGTCATCGCACGCGCATGCCGCAGTCGCCGATGACGTGCACGTAGACCTCCGCCTGCGACGTCTGGCCGGTGTGCCCAGTGTGATCAGCTCAGTCAGCAGGCCCGCGACGGCGCCATCGCGACGCGCTGTCGCACGCATCATCGGCGAGCAGTCGATCTGCAACAGGAAAGTCGAGACGATCCGGAACGCCGTCGTGCGTTGGCACTTTCATTCCTTCTCCCGGTGAAGGAACCCAGCTCCGAACCTGGCACGCCGCTCAGGACGGCCGCCCGTCTTGCTGTTCCAGCGCAGCACTCGGAACGCGGATCGCATCGCTGCGGCCATGCCAAACAGTTCTTGGGCGTCTGACTACGCAGTTGCCGGAGCCGACTGATACTCTGAGCGACACCGTGACGAGTTCGGGATGTAGCGCAGCGCGGACGGCGTTGTAGGAGTTTGGCGTGGTGGATCTCGGAGATCGGGAGAAGTACCGACAGCGTCGCCGGCGCTCCATCGCCTCGCGCGAGGAGAGCGGCACTCTAGTCTCCGATGAGATCGCCGAAGTCTCTGACCTCATCCCCGGAATTGGCGAGGGCTATCGCTGGTATGACTTGCCATATCGGGCGCTGCGGTGGCTCAGTAGTGGTTGGCGCTTCAAGGTCTCACCGCGCTTCGTTCGGAGATGGTTCAACAGCGGGATCAACTGGCTCATTCCGTTCAACGAGCACGATCGTCACTTCGCTCAACGGCTCGATGGATGGATGCACAACATCCGGGCACCCGAGGACGAGCACGTCACGACGCCGAGTATCTGGGTCGTCGAGCTCTTCCCGCCGACTGACCTTCCGAAACTTGAAGCGGCGCTTCGGAAGAACGGATGGAACGTAAGGCACCGCTACTCGCCGATCGACGATCCCAATCAGGTCGTCCTGCAGCGAGCGCGCTCTGGCGAGGGTTCGAACTGGTGGACTCTGACCAATGTCTTCCGTCATGATCGGAACTGGTTCGCGATGGATGGTGTGCGCGAACACCTCCCGCCCGAGTTCGACTACATCGAGCTAAAGGCGGTGCAGGTGGGACAGAGCATGACCGCGGTCGTCGCAGAGTTTCACATGCGCGATGAGGCAGCTCGCGCTCTCGACGCCGAATGGCACATGCAGCACGAGCCGCTCCTACTCTGGGGGCGCCCGCGCCCGCGGAGCCTCGATCGTCACTGGGCAACGATTCATCAAGTGCAACTCGCGCGCCGCTCGATGCACTACGCCGCCCGCGACTGGCTTTCTGCCAAGCTCCCTGGCTTCTTTGCCCGGGCAGAGCGTCCTCAGCCACTCCTTGAGCTCATGCTCTTCGACAATCTCGATCCCACTGTGCTCCCGCGGCCGGCGCAGAATCAGGACGAGCGAATTTCCCAAGATGATGCCCTCCGCGCACTCGGGCTTGAACGTCCCGTGTTCCATATGCTCACGTCGCCGCAGCTGCCAAAGCTGGTGCTCCATCAGCTTCGAAACATCGGCAAGGACCCTCTGGGGGACGACCCGACATGGACGCTGTGGGGTAGTCGACCGGCGGTTGTGAAGGCAATCGGAGAGGATGCGCTCAGGTACGTGACCGGAGACGACAACCGGAAGATCGCGCACCGTCTTGCCGGTTCCATGAGTAACCTCTTTGTGATGATCGCTACCTCGTACTACCTTGTGGAAACCGAGAGGCGATTCGCTGAGATTCGTGATCGTGCGGGCGCACGACATGGCAAGTTCCGCCCGCGTGCAGTCCGCCAGCTACGCGGAAGCTTCCTCACTTTGAGTCTCGATCTTGCGAGCGTCCAGCGCGACGTCGCTGCGTTTTGGAAGCGCGACTGGTATTGGGAAGGCGATCCTAAGTTCAGCTATGTTGCAAGCCCCGACGAACGCTCGCAGGCCCGCCAAGCCAAGCGCACAGTAGAGGCACCGCTCAGCTTCAACGACGGCCTCTGCGAGCGGCATGAGGAATGGTTCGCTCAACTTCGTGAGGCGGACACCGACTACCGCGACATTCTCTCGACCGTTGCGTCCCTCGGTTCGTCCGCCGATGCGTATCGCACGGGACGCCTTGCGCTGTGGGTTGCGGTCGTATCGCTAGTGGTCGCCACAGCAACCGTCCTCGTGTCTGAGGTCGACGGAAAAAGCCTGTTCGGCTGGCTCTGGCCGGCACTCCAGTCATGGCTCGGTGTGCATCCCTGATAGTAAAGCCGGGCTAAGGTTATTCAGCTGACCGGACTGAAATCATCTACTTCGGGTGCAGCCGCTGCGGACGACGCACACACCGTGGCATCGGCCGCTGCGGCTCGCGCACATCGAGAAGTTGTTTTGCCTGGTCAGGACGCTGACAGCGCCACCATTGCGCGCTGCCTCCAGCTCACCGTCGGCCCGGAGGCCATGTTGGTTCGGCCCACACCGCCAGGCGACGATGTCACTCGTCTCACCATGAACCTTCTGTGTTGCAACGTGCCCAGGACAATAGTCCGGTCAGCTGAATAACCCTAAGCCGGGCTTCAATATCGGCATCCCTAACGACTCCGGTCTGGGCTCGACCGTGCGAGTCACGGAGCACCGGCATCGCGTCCCCGGAGATAGTTTCTCACGGTCGGGCCGTCTGTGTTAATACCCTCCCCCACGGCAACGATGGAGTCCCTCGGCATAGGGCTTCACTATCCCGTTGGCTGCCACGATGCACCGCGAGAGGATCGTCTGTCGAGACCAGCACGAACCAGCTTCTACCCATGAGTACGGGTGGTGTCCGACCGCAATCGGCACGGGCATCGCGCAGTACGCACACGCGCGAGCGGGGTCGACCCGGGTCCCGGTCTGCGGCGCACGCTATACGAGAAGCTCCGAGCAGGCCTGGACGACATGCTCGGGGACCGCATCGAACTCGCGTGGATTCAGCTGCATGACGTACTCGTTCTCGATGTGGTAGGACTCGTTGACGAATTTCTTGAAGGCGGGATCGCCGCCCGGGGTATCGGGGTCAAGCGTCGAGGCAATACGGAAAATCTGGACTTTCTCGTAGCCCACGTCCGTGTCTTCGAACTTGGCTTTTAGGACCTCCCGGTCTTTGAGCTGCGCGAGGAGTGCGTCGTAGTCGAAGCCGGGGATGACCTTTTGGATCTCGGCGATCGCTTGCGTGCGCTGCTCCTCCTCAAGGGGAATGACTTCGCCCTTCTCGCCCTTCGAACTGGGCTTATCCCGAACGTGGAGAAGGCTTGAGAGAACGTCGTATGTCGCCCCGCGCTCGCCGTGGACCTCGTAGCGGCGGCGGAGGTAGATGCACTTGATTACCGGGTCAGCAGATGAGTTTATGTTCTCGTCGCAGACCTGAGAGAATGTCATGATGTCCGCAGGCTTGATGGGCTTCTCCTCCACCTGACCCTGCCGGCTCTGGAGGAAATGGACGGCGGGGGCAGCTGCTTGGAACTGCCCCGATGTTGCCGTTCGGACGATGTCGATGGCAGGCTCGATGTCGTGGGTTAGGAGCAGCGTGGTGAATCCCCGGAGGCTCTGCTTGCCGTGAAAGAGCTTGTGGAGGATGGCGAACTTCTTGGTCTTGTCGAAGCTCGACACGGGATCGTCGAGGACGACGAGGTCGGGCGCGTCGCGGCGGACCTGATGCATGAATAGGACGAGCGCGAACGCGTTGCGCTCGCCGAAGCTCAGATGGCTGCCAGCAGCTTCCAGGTGACCTGGAGCGTCCTGGTGCTCCAAGATCATACGGTAGGAGTTGCCGCTGGACTTGATCCGCACCGCATACTTGTAGCCCGCGGACCGGAGGTACTCGTTGATCTCGTCTTGGTTCCGCTCAATCGACTTCGCGACCTGCGCCCTTTGGATGCCCACGCGTCTCTTGATCTCGTTGATCTGTTGGGCAACATCATCAAGCTGCGCGTTCATCATTCCCACGACACGCTGGGCGTCCTCGGAATTGAGCGCGTCAAGGAGTTCCAGCTCAATCTTCAGACCCCGCAGAGCCCTCTCTACGTCGGGCTCGTCGCGGAGAGAAATGAACGAGAGCTCCTTGAGGGCGGTGAACTTGTTCAGAAGCGTCTCGATTTGGCCTCGCAAGCTTCCCAGGAATTGGTCTTGCTCCGGCGACAACTCCTCCAGACTCGTTGTGATCTTCCGCAGTTGCTCGAGGCGCTCGGGTACGAAGAATCGCGCCAGCTTGTCGATGACGAGTCGCAGCGCGCTCATGTTCTTGACCGCAGCGGATTCGTACTCTTCGGATACGTGGACCGCGGTCTTCTTGTCCACGTTGGGGACCGAGCAGAAGGGGCAGTTGTCCGATAGCTGGAGGTAGCTCTTGCCCTTCGCTTGCCAGGACAGCCATCCGGCTGGATCGTCGCTATGGAGGAACTTCTCGAAGCCCAAGAGGGGCTTCGGGATCGTAGCGAGCTTCCCGCCCATGCCCAGCGCCTTGAACCCCTTGCTGGTCTTCGCGATACCGCCGGACTTGGTAATGGTGAAGGCATTGCGTAGCTCGGTGAAGCTGGAGATCACGTCATTGAGCGCCTGGTTCTCCAGAAAGACCTTCTTCAGGTCCTCGAAGATGGCCTCAAGCTCCTCGATGCCCGCTTGGTATTCGGGCGTGTTGATGAAAATCTCGAAACTGTTCTTGACCACCTCGTCGGGTTGGAACACGAACTGCGAGACGTAGTTCTCGTCGAAGACGAGGACGTTCTTGATCTCGTCGGCACCCACCACTGCCGGCGCCTTTCCGTTGTCGCTCTGGCGGTACTTGAAGGGGAGTAGGTCTCGGAGGGCATTCCCGCCCTGGGCGTTGAGGACCAGCGCATGGGCAATAGTGCTCTTCCCGATGCCGTTCGGTCCGTATTTGATGTTGAGCGATTCGCGCCGGAGCGTGATGCGCGCTTCAGTAATGCTGTTACAGTCCACGATGGTGATTGCGTAGTCGCTGGATGGCACGGGCAGTTCCTGCTGCTGAGGGATCTGGGCTGCCTTGTCCATGGTGTTGGGAGTATCTCATAGCCCATGCATCCCAGGGGCAGGGGACCCAGTCCACCGCACCTGGAAGGGGTGGACTTAATTGCGCATGGAGCAAGGGTTCACCGCTGGTCCAGGCGGACATGTAAGCGTCACTTGACCTCGGTCTCGGGCCCAGATTCGTCTGGCCCTCGCACCGGCCGCCGTTCCCAGCTAGCCATCCTGCTGTGGGACACGTCCCTTCTGGTTGAGCGGTTCTTCGGTAGCAAGAACCTAGTGCGAACCGCGCAGGCGTACGCCGAGAGTCAACCAGTGCCGCCTGTCCCCGTTGGTGCGGACCAGTCTCGACTCCTTCCCTATGCATGAGGAACCGGGGCGCTCTACGATCCGCAAATTGATGACGCCGGGCGTCGTCGCTCACCGGCGCTCCAGCGTCACCGATAGACCAGCAGAGACCGATGCGTACCTTCACGACGGGCGGCGCGTGTTGGACCGCGGCCCTTGACGCTACCAGCGACTCCGAGCGACCTTGCTGAACGTGTCCTCATACTCCTGGACGGCCGTCCTCGCCCGGCCTACCTCGCCGCCGAACATTCCGGCCTTCAGAGGCGCCCACTGGACGCCATTGGTCTCGATCTCGTACCTGAGATCTTCGACAGGGTTACCGTGGCTGTGGTTTACCCGATATGTAGACCGACCGAACCAGCGCGAGTGGCCCCAGTAGCGCCCTTCGGGGTTTGCTGCCTTCCGGACGCTTATGAAGTCCTGAGCCAGCACGCCGAGCATGACCTCTGCTCGGTCGAATTCCGCATCAAAGGTGTCGTCGTCGGGCCACTGATCCTCGAAGATCGGTCGTAGCGAACTGTGCATCCACTCAGCTGCTGGCGCGTAGTACTTGCCTTGTCGCTTCTCGGTGAAGTGTTTGAGAGCTTCCTCGAGTGTTTCGCCTGTCTTTGTCGCCCGGGCGAGAACGTTTGCGATCCAGTCGTTGCTATCACTGAACGGCTTGTACGGGTCAGTTGCTTCCAAGATCGAACTGGGCTTCTGTTCGTAGCGGTCCTTCACGGTCGGGTCGTAGACCAGCGCCTTCAAGTTCTCGAAGTTCCCGTTCGACCCTGTGGCGAGCGCCGCCGTCATGATGCTGACCACGCCTGGTAGGTGACGCATGGAGAGAAGCGCAGCGTTTCCTCCGGCGATCTTCAAGGCAGCCGCTACAAAGGAGCGGATTCCGGAGGACCAGGGATTCAACTGCTCGGTGCTGCCCCAGCGGGCTGCGACTTGGAGCGATGCGCAGAACGGGGCGACGAGCCGCCAATACTCCTGTGCCTCCTCTACGATCTTGAAGATCTGTTCTTCGTTGGTCCCCCCGACTGAGGCGACACGATCGTTGTCCTTCAAGGCTGCGAGTACACGCTGAACTTCTTGCGAGACAGTGTCGTCCAACTCGATCCGACGAGAGGTCTCCAGGAGCATGTCCTTCGTCAATTGCTTCAGCATGGTGACACGATCAGCCGCCGATGCTTGCTCGACCGCTGCTAGCGCCGTTGCCGGGTTAGGACGCTTATCGCCCAGCAGACGATTGATGGTCGTCACCAGCCGTGCTGCGTGGGCAGCGTGCTCCTTCCCGAACAAGTCCGAGTAGTTCAGATCGCTGAGCGTCCGCCCCGCGCCGAGGTCCCAGTCAGGGACAGCGCCGTCGTCAAGGCGCACTGGGATCAACCACACCCTGCCAGGCGGCATTTGCCGGAACTCCTCGACGGCGAGCGTCAGTTCTTCGTTCATGTACGACTTGTCTCGCGAACGAGAGTTCTCGGAGAAACAGGCGAGGAATACGAGTGAGCCGTCGCGGATCGCCGACTTGATCTTCGCCCGCCATGCGTCCCCAGGACCGAGATCCTTGCGGTCTCGCCAGTACGGAATCTGAGCTGCCTCCAGTACTGCGCATAGCCCGTCTACCGTGTCGGCGTCTTGTTTGACGTACGAGACGAACACGTGCTTGCTTGAGTCCTCAGCCACACCAGAATCCTAGACTGAGGTGCCGACACAGCAACGGCTCTTGAGCGGGTTCCGCACCGGCGCAGCGATGCCCTCCGACATCTGCGTTCCGCGTGCGGACTACGGCCCGCGGCCGCGGCAAGTGGAAACCGGGCGACAGGTACCTCTGCAAGCGGGGTAGCGGCCGCCCGCACCGGCACGAGGTCGTGCATGTCGGATTCGGCCAGAGGAACGACATGCTGGGCCAACCGGCGAAGTCGCCCACGAACCCTAGGGACTCACTCCGACGGTTTGTGCTCTGAGATGGATCGTCGATCATCTAAGCTCCTCATCGACGATGCGCACGGTTTCGATGCTCACGGCGGTGACGCGCTTGATCAGGTCGACGATGTAGGCGGGGTCGTCGTGTTCGTCGCACCAATCGTTGGGGTCGTTGACGATGCCGGACGCTTTGTCGGTGCGGACCTGGTAGCGGTCCAGGATCCACGCCAGCGCGGAGCGGGGGCCGAGCATGTATCGGTGGGCGTCGGCGGGAATGCCGGTGACGGTGACGAGGTGGTTGTACACGATCGTCGATGGGTCGTCGATGCGCTTGCCGGTGTCAGGGTCGATCTTCTTGCCCCAGCGCATCTTGTCTATCCGCCAGGTCTCCCGGTTGGCCGGGTCGGCTCCGGGCTTGAAGCGGACGTCCAGTGGGAAGGGCTCGACGCTCTCGTAGTTGACGTGCAGGTCGGCCAGGGCGCGGCCGGCGTCGGCGAGTTGGCGGAAGCGAGCCAACGATTCCGGCGTGGGGATGTGCGGGAGCATCTTCTTCAAGTCGGCGGCGTAGGCGGCGCGGTAGTCGGGGTCGTGCAATTGGCCGTAGACGGAGTAGAAGATGTCGTCTTTGGTGATCGTGCTGTCGGACAGCGTTTCCCGGTAGTGGGCGAGAATGGCGTCGGTGACGTTGTCTACCCGGCTGTAGCCCCACTCGTCGACGGTGCCGTCGGTAGTGTCCTCGGCGACCGAGTCGAAGTCGAAGCCCCCGTCGTTAGGTTCGGCCTTCACGTACGTCCAGCGGGGAAAGAACTGCGCGGTGTCAAGCGTGTGCAGGTTCGGCAAGAGATCCGTGATGAACGGCGTGAATTCAAAGTGGGAAGCGGGGGCCGTCAATATGATCCCGATGTTGACATGATTCGGGGTCGGGAACATCGCCGGCATCTGTGATCGCTCGTGATTCAAGTATCGATCAAAGTATGTCCACTGTCGGCTAAACGGACGATAGGCGCTGGACACTACTCCCTGATCATGATAGGTGATCCGACGACCCTTCGCCAGATTCGTGCGTAGGCTCCGCGACCACTTGATGCGGTCTCCCGCTGCAGCCTCGGGTTGGTCTTTCAGGTATTGGGTCACGACCTTCTCATCGGGATTGGTGATTCCCAGCCGGTCGCAATAGTTCTGGAGTGGGCGCAGCTCACCGTTGTAGTTGTCGATGAGTCGGCGCACGTTTCCTTCGAGCTCGGTGCGCGAGTAGTTGTACACCCAGGCGTCCCGGGCGGTTTCGAGGCCTCGCGACAATTCCCGGAACACCATGACCGTGCCGGCGGTGGGTCGCTTGTCTCCCACTGTCGGCCAGGTGATGAAGGCCTCGCTCCGTTGTTCGATCCAGTCGCCCTCTGCGTTCGGAATGATCGTTGTCCAGGCAGCCCTGTCGAGAGTGGATTCACCGAGGATCGCGAGCTTGTCATCGCGGGAGAGGTAGTCGCCGATGTCGCGGTAGTGGATCTGGCAGGGTCCGGTGTGTTTCGGATTCTTGACACCGACGATGATGGCGATGGTGTTGCGGCTGCCGGAGCCGAAGATTTTGCCGCCCTCCTTGCGGGACAGTTCGCCTGCCGTACGTTGGTTTCCTCGCAGGTTATAGATCCACAGGCCGGTGTATTCGTCGGCCAGTGATAGGCGGATGCCGTCGGCGGTGTTGCCGTCGATCCAGCCGCCGTTGGTCACGAACGCCACCACGCCAGTGTCACCGATGCGATCGGTGGCCCACCGCAGCGCCCGCAGGTACGAGTCGTACAGCGAGTTCTTGTTGGTGGCGGTGGATCGCTTGCCGTAGGTATCGGCGATGCGTCCGTCCAGAGTCGGGTATTTGATGTTGGCGTTCAGGTCGTTCGCCGAGCCCTGACCGACGGAGTAGGGCGGGTTGCCGACGATGACGGTCATCGGGGTGGTCAACTGCTGGGTGATGCGCTGGTTGTTCTGCGGGAACATCACGTCGTCGAAAGTGTCGTCGGCCTCGGTGATCTGGAAGGTGTCGGCGAGCACGATCCCATCGAACGGCCGATACCGCGCCGGATTCTCGGTACCGTCGGTTCCGGGTGCGCCGGTCAGGGCGTGGTAGGTGGTTTCGATGTTGACCGCGGCGATGTAGTAGGCCAGCAGCATGATCTCGTTCGCGTGCAACTCCGAGGCGTACTTGCGGGCCAGGTCGCTGGGGCGGATCAGCCCGGATTGCAGCAGCCGGGTGATGAAGGTGCCGGTTCCGGTGAACGGGTCCAGGATGTGCACGCCCTGGTCGGTCAGGCCGCGGCCGAACTCGGCGCGCATCACCTGGTCGGCGGCGCGCAGGATGAAGTCCACCACCTGTGTCGGGGTGAACACGATGCCCAACGCGTCGGCGGTCTTGGCGAAGCCGATCTTGAAGAACTTCTCGTACAGCTCGGCGATCAACTGCTGCTTGCCCTCTGCGGAGATGACCTCCGCCGCCCGGCGACGCACCGAATCGTAGAAGCCCTGCAACGAGGCAGTCTCGGCGTTCAGCCCGGCCTGGCCGAGGACGTCAACCATGCGCTGCATCGCGATCGACACCGGGTTGTGGGACGCGAACTCGTGCCCGGCGAACAGCGCGTCGAACACCGGCCGGGTGATCAGGTGCTGGGCCAGCATCCCCACCGCGTCCGTCGCGGCGATGGAGTCGTTCAGGTTGTCCTTCAGACCCTGATGGAAATGCTGAAACGCCTCCCGGGTGGCCGGGTCGGCCTTATCGAGGACCGCGGTGATGCGCGTGACCAGCCGGCCGGCGATGTCGGCCACGTCGGCGGCCCACTGCTCCCAGTAGACGCGGGTGCCGACCTTGTCCACGATCCGGGCAAAGATGGCCTGCTGCCACTCCGCCAGGGAGAACAGCGCCATCTGCCGGGTCAGCGCCGCGTCCCCCGGCGCGCCGTCACCCCCGCCGGCCCCGTCACCACCTGTACTGGTGTCTCGTTCGATGGATTCGGTGTCTGTGGGTAGCGGGCCGATGTGCCCACCCAATAGCCGGTCCGATCCCGCGCTGAGCGCGTCCGCCTTGCTGGTGTTGAGACGGATGGAGTTAACCATCGCGTTGAACCGGTCGTCGTGCGCGCGCAGCGCGTTGAGGACCTGCCAGACGACCTTGAACCGCTTGTTGTCCGCCAGGGCCTGGGACGGTTCGATCCCGGCCGGCACCGCTACCGGCAGGATGATGTAGCCGTAGTCCTTACCCGGCGAGCGGCGCATCACCCTGCCCACGGATTGCACCACGTCCACGACCGAGTTCCGCGGGTGCAGGAACAGCACCGCGTCCAGGGCGGGTACGTCCACCCCCTCGGACAGGCAGCGGGCGTTGGACAGGATCCGACACTCCCCGTCCGGGATGGGCGCCTTCAGCCAGGCCAACTCCCGGCCGCGTTCCAGGGCGTTGAACGTGCCGTCCACATGGTGCACGTCGCACACCAGGCCCGCGTTCGGCCCGGCCCCGCCGCCGGTGCCGGTGCTGTCCGAGACTTCGTCAGCGCCCTCGATCCCGTCACCGTTTTCGGCCTGGTCACGTTCGTCCGAGTCGTTGGTGGTGGCGAGCAGGTCGCGGTAGGCATCCACCACCGCGGGGAACAGCTGCGCGACCCGTTTCGAGGAGGCGATGTCCCGGGCGAACGCCACCGCCCGCTGCATCGGCGGCGCGTCGGGCGGGAACGATGATCCGTCCGGTGTCGTTCCGGCCCGTTTGGCCAGGCCGTTCCAGCAGCCGATGATCTTCGACGCGTCGTCCAGTTGCAGCTCGGAATGGTCGACGGCGAGTTGGAACTGCAGCGGGCCGGCGATGACTGACTCGTCCACCGTCAGCACCAGCACCTTGTAGTCGGTCAGCAGGCCGGCATCGACGGCGGCGCCGAAAGGCAGCCGATAGAACTCAGGGCCGAAGTCGGCCTCGTTGTCCATCGAGGTGATCTCCGCCGAATGCTCCTCGGCTTGCGCCTTGGTCGCGTCGTCGAAGATCCGCGGAGTGGCCGTCATGTACAACCGGCGGGCGGCCTTGACGTAGTCGGGGTCGTGAATGCGGACGAAGTTGGACTCCTCAGCCCCCGCCAACGTGACCCCCGTCGTGCGATGCGCCTCGTCGCAGACCACCAGATCGAACCCGTCCACCCCATGCTCGTGTTGCGCGCCGGCGACGGTGGGCAGCGACTGGTAGGTGGAGAACACCACCGTCAAGCCGGCCGCCCGCTTCCGGTGCGCCATCTCCGCGGCCAGCCTGGCGGGGTCTGTGGTGACCGGGATCTGCACGTCGTGCGCGCGGACGTCCTCCGCCGCCCGGGACACCTTCGAGTCCGAGCACACCCCGAACGCCCTGATGTCCAGCTCGCTCTGCGCGGTCCACTCGCGCAGCGTCTGGGACAACAACGAGATCGAGGGCACCAGGAACAGCACCCGCGCGGCCCCGCCCTGATCGGCGGCGATCCGTTCGGCGATCTTCAACGCGGTGAACGTCTTGCCCGTGCCGCACGCCATGATCAGCTTGCCCCGGTCGCTACCCTCCGCGAAACCTTGCAGGACTGCCTGCACCGCGGTCTGCTGGTAGGGCTTGAGCTGATGCGGCTCCGCCAGGGAAAGCTCCACCTCCAACTGCCCGGACGGCCAGGCGATGTCCCAATCGATCGGCGACTCTGCGATCTCCGCCAGGCCGATGCGCTGCACCTCGGTGAACTGGTCGGCCAGCGCCTCCTCCGCGTGCTTGGACCAGTGATCCGTGGTGGAGATGATGATCCGATTGGAGAACGGCTTCTTGCCCGAGGCGGTGAAGAACGAGTCGATGTCGGCCTTGGCCAGGGTGTGGGTCGGCTCATAGAACTTGCACTGGATCGCCGTCAACTCACCGGTGTCGCGTTCCCTCGCGACCAGGTCGATGCCCGTATCGACCTTGCCGTCCCGGCCCGGCCAGTCCAGCCACCCCCACACCCCGTCGTACTGCTGGGACAGCACCGGATCGAGCTGGAAGTAGCGCACCATCAGCTGCTCGAACTTGCTGCCCCGCTCGGCGTTGGACGGCAACGTGCGCAACGCGTCGATCACCTCATGTACCGACGTGCCCACCCGTCACCTCCGCTCACCCGGCCGCGCCACGCCCCGAACCGACCGAACTGGACGTTACCGGCTTCAACCGACAGGGCGCAGCATCAGGCGCCCATCCGCGCCGCAGCGCGTTCGTTGGGGTGGATCAGTGGCCACCGACGGCGGCGCGGGAACCGCTGGCGTCGCTGTGCTCGCGCCAACGGTTGCGAAGCCGGGTGAGGACCTCGAACGTGCGGGGCGGCAGGTCTTCCTCGCCGGCATTGGCAACGAGTTGTCGTGCGTAGGCTTCGGCGGCAGCTTCGTCGTCTTGGGCTTGAGCGGCGGCGATCAAATCCAGCAAGGGAACGTCGTCGAACGCGCCGCTGGACAGCGCCACGTGCGCGGCTCGGGCGGCCTGTTCGGGCTCACCGTCGCCGAGGTGTCGGACAGCCACCGTATGGGCGGTGTCAACGATCATCGCCTGGTATTCGAAGTCGAGGCGGGCGTTGGATTCGACGAGCCAGCCCCAGCCGCCGCGGGCGCGGCCGCCATCGGCGTCGATCCCGTCGAACGGCGGCCCGTCGACGAGGTCCAGCGCCGCCCACAGATCCTGCAGGCCGTCGGCACCGCGTGCCGTGCCCCTCACCCGTAGCCGGCGGAACAGTTCGGCGTCGATGAGGGCGGCCGGGATGGAGTACCGGGCGACGCGTCCTTCGAAGGTCGACACCAGGTAGTCGTTCCCGGTTGCCGGGTCTTGCCCGAGCACCGCGCGCACCGACTGCAGCGCCTTGCGAACCTTCGCCTTGCCGGCAACGTCTGCCTCCCCGGGCCACATGATGGTGGCGAACTCCGCGGCCAGCATGCCCCGATCACGGGTCGCCAGCAGCGTGACGGCCTCAGTCTGGAAGTGATCGGGGCGCGAAGGCACGGCTCCGGTCGGCTCGGCGGTGGGTCCGGTGGACACGCGAGGGCAGCCGAGCAGCCGCACCTTCGGTCGCGGGCAGGAGGGGTCGTGCCATGCGGCGAGGTCGGCGTCCAGGTCCGGGTCGGCTTCCTCGACTTGCGAGCGTTGCCGTAGGTCGACGGTCGGTGCGAGTGCGGCGATGTCGGTGGTGGTGGTCGCGGCGCGCTGCAGGTAGGTGCGCGCGTCCAGCGGCAGCGCCGAATTCGATGTTTCTGACGACGGTTGGGCCGTCGCCAACCGGACGGGCGGTCTTGTCGCGGGGGCCACGGGTGCATCCGCAGGTGGGTGTTGGCCGGGCACGGCGGCACCGTCGATGTCGTCGCGCCCGGGCGTGGGTGCGGTCAGGGCGCCGCAGGCATCGGCGTGCCGGTCCCACGGGGCGTTGCCGTGTGCCGGCGGGGCTGGCTGGTCCTGGCCGGTGGCGGCTGCGGCCAGCAGCTGCGCCAGGGGCGCCGCCTCGTCTTCCGGCAGCCGGCACGCCGTGAGCTGCACACCCAGGCCGGGGATCGTCAGGACGCCCTGCGCGTCGAGGGTCATCTGCCAACCCGCAGGCCCGGCCGCGGGATCGGGGTAGGCGGCGAACACGACTGCCACGGCTCGCCGGGGCCCAGCGGCGCCGATCGCTGCGCGCAGGTTCGCGAGCTCTTCCCGGTCGGCAGCGCTGCGGGGGGCGACCAGCAGCACGGTCGGTGCCCACTGGTCGGCGGCGATGTCGTGTAGCCGGCCGTTCAGCACGTCGGTCTCGAGTTCGGTCAGTGCGGTAGTCACGGACGCCAGCCGGCGAGTGATCGTGGCGGTTGCCGCTGCCAGGTTGGCGCTGTGCGACAGCCGCTGCGGGTTGGCGGCGACGAGTTCCTCGCCGAAGCCCACGAGCAGGACCTGCAGCATCTCCGACCAGGCATTGTGGGCCAGTTCCGCGGCGATGAACCTCGCCAGGTCGACGCACCTGTCGGGATCGCCGGCAAGGGATGCCAGGGCGATGCGTTCGAGGTCGAGCAGCCAGTGTTGTCCTTTGGCGGTGCATCCGATGGATGCGAGCGTCGGGTAGGGCGCCAGGGTCGAGTCGCGCAGTGCCTCGTCGTAGGGCAACGGGTCCTCGGCCCGGAGGTGCCACCGGCCGCCGTCGTCGTCTGCCCGCCAGGGCGCCGGCGCCTGCTGGTTCGGCGTTGCCAGTACCAGCGTGAGTTCGTCGTCGGTCATTGCGGCTGCGATCACGTCCGGCAGCACGCCGTCGGGGATGCCGGCCACCGTCTGGGTCAGGCTGCGCAGCGCCCGGTCCAGCCAGGCCACCCTGGGGGCGCCGACGCTGCCGGCGGCCAGCACGGCCCGCTCCGTGTCTTCCAGGCCTGGGGGCGTCGCGGCGATGATTCGTCCGGGGCGGCGGCGTCGTTGCTGGCGGCGGCGCAGCCACAGCAGTGTGGTGGCGCTTCCTCCGGCGAGCAGCAGTCCACCCGCGGTGAACGCCACCATCGGCATGTGTCCGCCGGCTGGCGCCGGGGCGGCATGCTGCTGGGTCAGGGCGGGCTGGGCCGTGGTTATCGGTGCGGTGGATGTTGTCGGCGCCGTGGTGGCGGTGCCGGCCGTCAAGGTCCCGGTCGATCCGGCTCCGGCGGCGGCGGCCGTCGTGGACGTGGCCGGGGACTGCGGTGCGGGATCCCCAGATGTAGCCGTGGTTGCAGGTGCGGCAGGTGGTGCGGGCGACCTGGCCTGATGTGCGGCAGGTCCGGTCGAGCTGGTCGTCGGCTGGGTGGGCGGGAGCTCCGGCGCCCGGGCGGCCGGCTCGTGCTGCACCGGGAATGCGGCGGCCGGTGTTGCCGGGTGCTGGGTGGGTACGGGGATGGTCACGGTCCAGCCGGGCCAGATCACGTTGGGGTCGGTGAAGTACTGTCCGTCGGGTTCGGCGCGGCCCTGGTTGGCGGCGAAGGCTTGCGGCCAGTCGTCACCGTCACCGGTCACCCTTTCCACGATGCCGGACAGCGTGTCGCCCGGCTGCACCTTTACCTGGACAGCGCGGCCGGTACCGGCTGTCGGGACCGGTCCGTCGCCGGTCGGCGTTCCGGGGTGGATGAGCCCTGGACCGGAGGCGTCGGCAGGCAGTGTCAGGATCTGCCCGGGGCGGATCTCGTTGTCCGCGCCGATGATGGTGGTGTTCAGGTGGACGATCTGGGGGTAGCGCAACGGATCGTGCAGGTATCGCTGCGCGATGCCCCACAGCGTGTCGTGGCGTTGCACCCGGTAGCAGGGCAGCGCCGCCGAGGACTTGAGTGCGGAGTACCCGGCCGTCGAGTCCGGAATGCGCGACACGGCAAGGCCATGGGCGGCGGCGTGCGCCGAGGTGTGTTGCGCGGTAGCGGCGGTGGTCACGGTGACGGGGGCAGCCGGCAGCGGCGGCGGGTCGGCCGCGGCAGTGGCGATGCCGGCTACGCTCGGCGTGATCATCAAACCGATCACGACGGCGGCGACCAGGGCGGCCACGGGCCGCCGGAACGCCCCCAGGCCGGGCAGCCGCCACGCCGGGCGGCGACGGGCGAGGCCGGCCAGCTCGCCGATCAGCGACAGGGTAAACAGCGCCCAGCACAGCCACACCCCGGCGGCCAGCAGCACAGCCACCAGGCGGCCGTCATCCCGCGTGGTCAGTTCGTGCCATATGCCGGAGAGAGTTGGCACGCCGTGGGGCAGCATCTGCATCCGGATCATCAGCAGCGGCACCCCGGCCACCACTGCTACGAGCACGATCAGCGCACCGACGGCGCGGGCCAGCGCCATCGGTCGGCCGCCGCGCGGCGAAGCCGATTGTTTTGCTTGGTGTTTCGTGCTGCTGTTGTTCATCCGCCGACCGCCTGTCCGGTTGTCACGCCGACCTGCAGCTGCGCGGTGTGGGCGCAGGTCGCCGACACTGCAACGCCCAGGATCGGGCTCTGCTCGGTGATGGTGACCGACACCGTCACCGCGGCGGGGCCTGTCACCGTCACCTGGAAGTCGGTCACGCCTGCTGAGGTGAGGAATCGTCTGGCCGCGGCGGCCGCCGACACCGTCTCAGCGGTACCGGGGGTTGGGTATGGCCCGACGCCGATCGCGGCGGCTCGCGCGCCTTCTGCCGCATAGCCGTCCGCGGATGAGGCGACCTGCAGCCTGGCGCCGACGTCGACGAGGAACACCGTCAGCGCTGCCGCGATCATCACGATGAAGCACGCCAGTACCGACACCGAGCCGCGATCACCACCGGCCTTACCACGGGCCGGTTGGGTGGTTCGTGCGTCGGTGGTCATCCGCGCGCCAAGTCGAGTGGGCTGGCCGCCTGATCGTGCAGGGTCCGTGATCCGGGCAGGCCGGGTGCGCCGATGTCCGAGAGGTCGACGGTGCACCACACGTTCACCGTCACCGCCGCGGGTGTGCCGGGCGGGGCGGCGAACCCGGCGACGTCCACCGTGACCTTCACGTCCACACAGTGCAGATCGGCTGCGGCGAGTGCGGTTTGGGCGCTGCTCACGGCGGCTTGTTGTGCCGCAGCGGGAGTCCGGGCGATCGAGGCGTCGCGGGCCGCGGCGTCGGCAACTCCGTCGATCCGCTGGCCGGCCAGGGCGATCCGTGCACCGATCACCAGCATGGCCAACACCAGGACGATCACGGGCAGCAGGATCGCCAACTCCACCGACTCCGATCCCCGATCGCCCTGCCACCTGCCGATCCCTGCGTGGACCGGTCTGCGTGCACCGCGCTGCCCAGAAGGTGCGATCGGCGACCGATCGAGCGAACTCGTGTGGCTGGTCATGGCGAGCTCGCCGCGGTGAACCGTTCCCGGGCGCGGGTGACCGTCACGTCGACCCGCGGGTGAAACCCCGGCAGCGGGATCGTGGAAGGCACGTCGGCGCGGACCCGGATCGTCACCGTGGTGGGAGTGTCGGTTTCGGTGACGGTGTACGCCGTGATGGTGCCGGTGGCCAACTGCTGCAGGTAGTCGTCACCGGCGGCCTGGCCGGCGCCGGGTGCCGCTCCGTCCACCGCCGCCGCGCGGGCTGCGGCGGTGGCTGCATCGGTCGCGGCCTGCCGGGCGTAGAACCACATGCCGGCCTGCGGCGCGGCGAACAGCAGCACCACGATGATCGGGATCAGGATCGCCGTCTCCACCGACGACGATCCTCGATCGTCGCGGCCAGCACGTCCGGCCTTTTGCAGCCGGCGGATGAGCCGCCTCATCCGTGAACGCCCTACTTGAATAGGGCGGTCTTGGTCGCCACGAACGCGACGGCCGCACCGGTGACGGCGGTGCCCAGCGCGATGGCCAGGATCACCATGAACGCCTTCTCCGCGGATTCGGATCCACGGTCGTCCACCACCGCGTCGCCGCGTGCCCACGCGGCGAGGGTTGCCACGGCCAGAAGGAATCCGGCCTGCCACAGCGCCGCCCGGTGTGCGATTCGCTCAACCATGATGATGTATCCCTTCCTTGCGGCCGTTGCCGGGCGGGCCGCTCCCGCCCGGCGGGTGGTCTATGCGGCTCCGAGCATGCGCAGCATGAACGGGGTCAGGACGAACAGCGTCAACCCGAACACCAAAAGCGCCAGCGGGCGGGACATGCGCTCGGAGATCTGGTTCGCCGCAGCGCGGGCGTCGGCCTGCTCCGCGTGCCGCAAGGTGGCCGCGGTGGCCAGCAACGTCCGGTACACGGCGGCGCCGTCCGCGGCCGCCTCGGCGATGTCGGCCAGATTCTTCAACTCCGGCACGGCCAACTCGGCGCCCAGCACCCGCAGATCCGCCCACGGTTTACGGCCGGCCAGCGCCGCACGACGGATGCAGCGGCGCATCGCGATGAACGGCCGGCTGTCCGAGATCGATGCCGCCTCGTCCAGAGCCTGCTCCACCGAGCCGCGAGCCCGCCGCTCCCCCGCCACCAAGGTCAGGAAGAACTCCAGGTTGCTGCGGAACTCCGCCCGCGCCCCGCGGGCCTGCTCCTTCGCCTCCTGCGAGGGCAGCAGCCAGCCGACCACGCCAAGGCCGAGCCCGGCGACCACCGGCAACTCCGCAACCCCACCCAGCCCGGCGAGAGCCAGCAGCAGCCCGACGACGGCCGGGACGAGTAGCCCGGCCAGTGCCAACCGAAGCTTGCGCGCGACCAGCTGCGCGCGGGTCCGGCTCAGCACCGCCAAATCCGCCTCCGGCACTCCCACGTGCCGATCCAGCGCGTCGGCCACCGCCCGCGGCACCCGCGTCCACCGCCCCGTCGAAGGTGCCGGCGTGGCGCTGACCGTTGCCGCAGGGTCCTTGGACAACAGTGCGAGCGCCGCACCAAGGTCGGGCGTCGCGGGCCGGGCCGCCCGCACCGCCAACACCACACCCGCCCCGGCCATCAGGCCGGCGAGGATCAGCACCGCGACGCCACTCACCGGCCCACCGTCACTGCCGTATCGCCCTTCGTCAGGATCCTTGGTGGCCGAGGCGGTTTCGCCAGGGATCGCATCCACCGCAGCGCCGCGGTGAACACCACGGCCACCCCGGCCAGCAGCAGCTGGCCCACTGGGGTCGAATAGCCGGACAGGAACGTGCGGGCGAACAGCATCATGCCCACCACCAGCACGGCGGTGACGGTCACGATGGTTCGCATGTTCGCGCGGGGCTTCGCGCGTTCCGCCTCCACCTCGCGGATCATCCGGGCCCGCTCGTCCAAGTCCTGCGCGAGCGCCGTCAAGGCGTCCGCCAAGCCAGGGCCGCCATTGCGATCGCGAAGGATGAGCACCCCGGCGATCTTCTCGGCCGCCGGATCGCCGACCTGGTCGGCGAACGCCCGCGCCGCCGGCTCCAGACCGTGCACCGCCATCCGCGCCACCAGCTGCCGAACCGGGCCGATGATCGCGTCAGGCGCGGATGCGACCGTCCGGGCTACGGCGTCCCGGGCCGACCCGGCCGCGCCGGAGACGATCAGATCGGCCAACCGGCGAGTCCATTCCGCCAGCGCCCCGGCTGTGGCGATGAGCCGTTTCGCCTCCCCGGCGCCGCCCAGCATCCTCGGCACGAACACCACCGCGCCGGCGCAGGCCAAACCGGCCACCGGCCATCCCGTCACCAACAGCGCCAACACACCGGCCGCGACCGCGGCGCCGTGCCGCCACGACAACCGCATGCGCACACGCCGAACCCGGGCGGGCCCGAACACGCTGACCCCGCGGGCCGCCGCCACCACGCCGACCGCGCCGCCGGCCACCACCAGCCCGGCGAGCATCAGCAGCAGCGCCCCCGCGGTCACCAGGCCACCCCCCGCTCACGCTCGGCGATCCGCCAATCCGGCTTCACCCGGGCCGGGTTGAGCCACCGCTCGGCGTCGAACCCGACCGCCACCAGCCGGCCCCGCAGATCATCGCTGAGCGCCCCGGCACCGCGGGCGACCGGCCGGCCGTCTGGGCTGCCCGGCGCCGGCGCGAAGATGGGCGTCAACGCCGGTTGCCCCGAGTCCCCTACCTCCCCCAATTCGTAGATGCCCGACACGAACCGGTGATAGTGCACATCGCGGCGCACCTCTATCACCAGGTCCAGCTCCGCCAGAGAATCCATCACCAACGACGGATCCGGCGCCGGGCTCGCTTTGCGCGCGTTGATCAGCACCTTCTTGAACACCGACTGCGCGGTGCGGGCATGGATGGTGCACATCACCGACGCGATCCCCGACGTGGCGGCCTCGATCAGCGCCATCACGTACGAGCCGCGGACCTCGCCCACGATCACCCACGTCGGCGACATCCGCAACGCCTCGTGCAGCGCCCCGGACATGTCGAACCCGCCCATGCCTTCGGAGTTCGGCAACCGTGACTCATACGACCGGCACACCGCCTGCCGGCGCGTCAACCTGCCCGTGGCCTCGTCCCAGCGCGGCAAGTGCAAACCCAACTCGCGCTCGTCCTCGACCGTCACCACCACGTGCTGATAGCCGATCGTGTTCCCCAGCGCGCGAAGCAGTGTCGTCTTGCCGACCCCGGGATTGCCGGCCACCAACATCGACGCCCCCGCGGTGACGGCGTGGTGCAGGAAGGCGTGCATCGGGGTGTCGATCATCGACGTCGGCATGTCCCGCAGCTCCGCCAGACCGGGGTCGGCGAACCGGTGCACCCGGATCACCCCGGCCGGGCGGGGCAGCACATCCATCGCCGCCTGCAAACGGGCCCCCAACTCCGTCACCCCGCGCAACCGCACGTTCAACACCGGCCGGGACGCGGAAAACTCCCTGCTGGACAGCTGCCACAGGGCGAACTCGTCGGCGATCAGCTTGCGGGTCAACTCCCGCCGCACCGCCGGTGGATAGTCGTTGTCCTCCGCGGTCAACCGCGTCGACACCCGGTCTCGCAGCTCTTGCACCACCCGGTAATCCGGCAACGCACCGGCGTCGGCCGCTCGGGTCGTGCCATCGCGCACATCACCTGAAGCCGATACTCCCTTCCTGGCAACACCTGTCATGTCGCGTTGGTCGGTCAGGGGCACCGTGACGACGTCGTCGGTAGGCATCACGACCTCCCCGGCACGGCAGCCGACGGCCTCTGGTCGGCCACCAATCGGTCCGGCCGGTCCATGACCGACAGCCTCCGTGCGAGCGCTGCGGCGGATCGCAGCAGCGGTGATCGGGACAGTCCCCGCACCGTCGCTGCCGCACCATCGGTCAGCACCTCGGCCGACGCCCGATCATCCGGCAAGGTGCCCGCCAACGGCAGGCCCACCGCCGCCGCAACCTCCCGCTCCCCATACGGTCCGCGGCCCACCACCAACGCCTGCACCGATTGGAGATCCCCCACCGCGGCGGCGATCCGTGCGGTCGCCTGCTGCGCCGAATGCACCGACCTCACCGATGGGCGCACGGCCACCAGCACCCGATCCGCCGCGCGCAGTATCGGCAGCATCACGCCGTCGTCGACCAGCCGGCCCGCGTCCACCACGGCGTCGCGGCCGATCGCGGGCGCGCAGCGCGCCAACGCCAGCGACAGCCGCTCCCACAGCTCGCCGGTCAGCGAGTGGGCTTGCGTTGCGGCGGTGAATCCGGGTAGCAGCCACACCCGGGGCCAGTCCGCCAAGGTCGTCGCGTGTGTCGCCAACAGGGTGGCGGCCGTCATCGCCGGGGTGCCGCGTCGCGCTGCCGCGGACCATGACAGCAGCCCGCGATCCACCGAGACCCGGCCCGGCAGGAATCCGGCCGTCATGTCCCCGCCCGCCGGATCCGCATCGACCGCCAGTACCGGGCGCGGCCAGGCCAGCGCCAAAGCCCAGGTCGCCGTCGTCGCGCCCGGCGCTGATTTGCCCGATGTCACCACTGTCAACACGCCGCGTCACCGCCCCGGCGGGAGCACGAGAACCGCAAGATTGCCCGTCGACGCCAGCCGCGCGACCTGCGCGCCTTCCGCCGATGGCACCCGCACGTCCACCACGGTCACCAACGTGACCGGGCTCTGCGCGCCGACATCGGCCACGGTAGCCGGGATCCCCGCGTCTGATTCCCCGGCGGACGATCCTGTGGGGGATGTGCCGCCGCTGCCAGGCGTGGCCACGATCAGCACCCGCTGACCGGCCGTCACCCCAACGGCGGGAAACTGCCCCGGCTTCAGGGGTAGCGCCGCCAACACCTGCCCCGGCTCGAATCCAGTGTTCGCCCCCACCTGGGCACGGGTGAGCAGTTCGCCCTTCACCAGGCCCACGCGCGCCACCAGTCCGACGATCTGATCCTGCTGCGAGGCAGGGATCGATGCCACATTCGGGTCCGTCGACACCGACGCCACCGTGAGGTCCGCAGCGGTGATCACCGACCCGATCGGCACGTCGCGGGTCACGGCCAGCACCGACGAGTGTCGCGTGAGCATCGTCGCCCCGGAATATCCCAGCAGGCCACCGAGCAGCACCACCAGCACGGCCAGGATCAACCCACGGGTGCTGCGTCTCCTGACCCCGCCCGCCGACCGCCCGGGCGTGGCCGCAGGTGCCTGCTCCGGTGGCAGGACCGGCGACGCGGCGGCGTCGGCAGGTGCGTAGCTGCCCGCGTAGGTTCCCGGCGGGCCCGTCACGTCCGCGCTCACTTGACCACCACCGCCTGCACCTGTGCGACCACGAACGACGACCGCGCGGCCGTCGTCAGATCCGGCAACGCCCCGCGGGCACCGGTGTTGGACGTCCACGTGATGTGCCAGACGATCCCGTACGTCGCGGTCACCTCCTGATCCGGAAAACCAGCAGATGAGTGCGGATACACGTAGTCACAGCCCACCGGCGACGCCGCCCACGGGCCGAAGCTCTGCGCCTTCCACGCCACACCCGGACCCGGGCACGACACCGCCCCGCTCCCGTCACCCGGAGTGAATTCCAGCGCCGACGGGGTCGCCGTCACCGTCACCGACACCCCGCGAAGCGACGCCGACGCCGACAACGGCTGCCATCCGGCCGGGTCCGTCCAGAACCACGTGTAGGCGTGGACCGCCGTGTAGGGGCGGCCATCCGGCATCACCCCCGCCGGGTACCGGCCCGTCGACGGCGCCGGAATCTTCAGCGTTCGCACCACCTGCTGCGCCAACACCGCCGGATCCGGCGGCGGCTGTGCGGGCGGCTTCGGCGGCTGCCCCTTCACCGTCACCACGAACGTCGTCACATAGATCGGATCGCCCAACGTATCCGGAACACCCAAGAAATAGCCGAGCGTACATTCCATTGCGTACAACACATGCGACGCCGGATTCGCACCGCCCCAACGAGAATCACCCGCCGGCGGCTGAGGCGACACCGGCTTCACATCGATGCACGCCGGTTTGCCGTGGTCGCCATCCTTGCCACCGTGACCACCGTGACCATCGCCGCCGCCCGACCCGCCCGATACCGATCCGGCCGAATCCGAGACGTCGGATCCGCCAACGGAACCGTTAGACCCCGGTGATCCAGATTCAGCAACGGATACGTTGCACAGCCCAAATGCCATGTTCACGATCTGGCATCTCGGCGTGTCAGCAGCCGCTGTCGGTACGGGCAACATGGAGGTCAAGCCCGCCGCGAGTACCGTCGCCAGAGCCGTTACGCCGCTGCGCACGACTTGACCCCCTTGTTCGTCTCATTGCTGACTCGCCAGCCCGACCTCGACAGGTGGTCGATGTTCACCACGGTCAGGTGCTCGACGAAGAAGTCAGCCCGGCCGGGAACGGTCACGTCCTTGCCTGTCTTCTTGTCGATCCCCTTCACGCCAGTCACATCCACGCACGTTGTCGCCTTCACCGTCGGCCGCGCACCCGATAGATCGACGCTGGTGATCTGTACGTGCCCCACCCTCGTGGTCCCCACCTGGACCCAATCGTTCGCCCTGAAGCCCTTCATCGGCAATGTCTGTTCGTGCTCGACGGGATCGATCGCATACTTGTCGAGCTCGCTCAGCGGCAGCGTCAGCGACGACTGGAGCCGGTCCAGCGCGGCGAAGTAGGTGGGGACGAAAGCCTTGACTTGGGCCTCGGCGATCTCCGTCGGCGTCGAAGTCCGGGCAACGGTCGACTGGCTGGACGTTGGCGTCCTCGTTGATGACGCAGAGGAGGCCGATGACGGTGCCACCGAGCTGACGGCGGACGTCTCAATCTCGGAACCCGTCGAGCTGATCGGGTTCGCCGATGTGGCCGGGCTGGAGGCGGCGCTCGGAAGTGGGTCGGACGACGCGCTCGGCTGCGCACCGGCCCCGGTGGTGCAAGCGGTCGCACCGAGAAAGACGCACGCGGACACTGCGATGGCTGCGCCCAGCCGATGCTCCATGCCGCGCTCCTCCCCGAACGTGGAGCTTCGCGCCGCGAACCGTCACGTTCAGGACGTCACCAAAGATAAACCCTCCGTGGCCAGTCGGACACGAATTGTTTCCGCAAGGTATCTCCGACGGGTGACAACAGCCCGACATCGCCCGCCGGTACAGCCGCTACTCTTCGATATGCACGGGCACGCCCCCGTCAACGAGCGAGGCACGATGAGCGGCACCTGGTGGATCGCGACCGGGTTCGCTCTTGCCATCGGCGCGAGCGTTGCGCCAGTGATGATCTCCTACGGACTACGCGAACTCGCCCAAACCGTCCATGTCCGACGACGTTTGATCGTGATGGGCGCTGCCGGGGGCGCCGTCGGTGCCGCCGTGGCCGTTGCCGGCGCGCGGCAAGCTGACTCACTGTGGTGGCTTCCAGCCCTCTTGGCGTGGGCACTGACACTTGGCGCAGTTGCGACCTGCGACGCGCGAATCCGCCGAATCCCCACGCGGCTGCTCGTCCGGGGCAGCGCGCTGATCGCGGCGCTTCTCATGCTCGCGGCGGTCGCCACCGGCGACTGGCGTGCATTGGTCGTCACCGCGGCGGCAGTCCTCGCGTCCGGCGCTGTAGTCGCGCTCTGCTGGCGGATTGCCGGCGTCGGATTCGGGGATGTGCGCCTGGCGGCCGCAGGCGGCCTCGGCCTCGGACACGTCACAACGATGAGTGTTGCGGTCGGATTGGCCCTCTTCGCCGGGTTCTCCGTCACTCAGGCGGTATACGTCTATCGGCGCACCCGGAACCGTAGGGCGCACTTCGCGTTGGCCCCCGCCCTGGTGCTCGGATTCCTCGCAGCTGCAACCGCGTGAGTTACCCCGCCTCGAGCGGTCTGCCACAGGTATGGGAGCAGAAATCTTGGCACGGCGGCACAGCACGAGCGCCGTTCGGTCGTTGGTGGTCCGGTCTATCGAGCCAGGGCGGCGATCTTGCGGACCTTTGCGGAGACCTGCTTGCCGAGGCGATCGGCGATGACGACCTGGGCCCTGGCCGCCGCCACCATGGACGGGGTCACCCGAACGACCGTCTCCTCGACGGCCCGGTCGTCGGCGACCGGCTTCACCGGCCGCGGCTGTCCAGCCATTCAGGCCTCCCCGGTCTCGTCGCTACTGCCACCAGTGTCCACCACGTACCTGGTGGTGTCCACATGCTCGTCCGGCACCTCCGCCAGTCGCGGCGAGTACGACAAGTGCTCCAGGAGGTGGAGGTCGTCCCTGGTCGCAAGCGTGGACCCAGCCAGTGCTTCCAGCGCGTTGTACCCGGCAGCCTGCACCTGGTCGTTCTCGCTGACTGTCAGCTGCTGCGCCCACTGCACCCGCCGAAACCACTCCGCCCGGTTGGCCGCGCGTCGATTGATCAGGCCCACCAACGTCGTACCGATCAGCGTCAGCGTGCCACCCGCCACCGCAACCAGCAGCGTCTGCCACCAGACCACCAGCCAACCCCCGCTCTCACGCAAACCGGGCACGAATCTAACGGACGGTGCTGACTGTTCATCACACCCGCGACCGCGGGTCCGGCCTGCTACCGGTCGAGAACCTTCGCGGCGGCGGCGCTCACGACATGGCGGCCGAAGTAAACATCGGCCTCGCTCTGATGCGAGCGTCGCGCAGTGATCACTAAGGCTTCATTAGGAGGACCGCACGCATAGATGACGGAAGAGTTGATCTTGGTCGTGCCTCATTCGTGCCTTACCAGGATCACAAGCCACCAACGCTGGCCAACGATGAAAACGACATAACCGCTGGTCAGCCCACTACTACCAACATCACCAATGTTCGACAACGCCGCAGGGACATTCCCCGGCTTACAGGCTGCCTCGTCCACCAAGCATCTCTCGCCGCCGGCCGACGCTCCGGCGCAGTCGGGAATCCGGCCACCCCACGTGGGTTCCAACGCATCACGGCCAGTCCGTCATAAATCCCGCAACAACGTATTGACGGATCGGCGAGCCGGAGCTATGGTTCCATTACTTCTCACTCTGAGTGGGAAGAAGTAGCAACCACGCAGTTCGTTACTGGCTACCCGCGACGTAGACGTGCCGGCACTGGTGCTCGACGTGCGGACAATCCGAACCGCCTCCAGCTGCTGGGGGTGCCCAGCCGCCGGTCTCCAGCCCACCGTCACGCCGAAGCACACGATCACACCGGGAGAACACCATGAAGGAACTCAGCCGCAGGACCCTCTTCCGTGCCACCGGCCTGAGCGCCGCCGCGCTCGCCCTCGCCGCGTGTGGCAGCGGCGGCACGGACGCACCAACGAAGAGCGCCGGCTCGACCAGTACCGGTGGTGGCACCACCGGTCAAGCGGGCGGAGCCTCGGGATCAGTGCGATATGGGTTCTGGGGCAGCACCGAGCGCGAACAGCTCTACTTGGACGCGTTCAAGTCCTTCCAAAGCAAGAACTCAGGCATCACCATCGCACCGGAATTCGCAGACTATGGAGCGTTCCAGGAAAGGTTCGCTACGCAAGCCGCTGCGCACAATGCCCCGGACCTGTACTGGATCGCGTCTCCCCAGGTGATGACCTACTACAAGAATGACCTCTACTACGACCTGTCCAGCCTCAGCGACCTCGACCTGTCGGACTACACCTCGGATCAAATCGAGTCGTTCAAGCTGGGTGGAACCCTCAATAATGTTCCGCAGGTGTCCTCGACGCCCATCGCCAGTTACAACAAGACCTTCCTCGACGACGCGGGATTGGCAATCTCCGATGCAGATTGGACCTGGGACGGACTCGCCGAATTCCTGATCGACTACAGCAAAAAGGCCAAGGGGCGCAAGGGCATTGCGTACAATGCAAACCAAGACCTGTCCTTCGAGGCCTGGCTACGCCAGCACGGGCAGATGCTGTGGACCGAAGATGGGACCGTCGGATTCGACACCGATGGCATCGGGGGCTGGTTGGACTGGTGGGAGAAGCTCCGCAAAGCGGGCGCGGCCCTGGAACCTGCGGAGCAGGACGGTGTGGACATGATCTGGTCCACGGCCGGCAGCAAGGCCATGATGATCTTCTGCGGCGTCAATGAGATGGTCGACCAGGCGCCAGTCTTCCCGAAGAGCGACTTCGAACTCCGAACCCTGCCGGTCGCAGCAGATGCCCCCAGCGGTTGGATGTTCGTCTACTACAGTCGGATTGCCATGTACAAGGGCATCAAGGACAGCGCAATCGCAGCCGCCACCAAAGTACTGAACTTCGACCTCAACGATCCGGCCATGATCAAACCAACACTCTCCATCGGCGCCCCGGTCAATCCGCGCCAGCTCAAGGCCGCCGCCGATACAGCCACCCCGGACCAGAAGAAGATGCTGTCGGTCATGGTCGATGTCGGTGGGCAGAAACAGAACCCGCGATACGAGGCACCGGCTGGCACCAGTACGTGGCGCGATGATTTCAACCGTACGATCGAATCGGTCGCACTCGGCCAGTCGTCGGTCTCCGATGCGAGCAAGCAGATGATCTCCACCCTCACTGCGAACATTCAAAAGGCCAAGGGCTAGACACTCCACGACGACCTCGAAGTGAGTCGCTACCCGGGAGGAACGGACCACTTGGCGTGAAGTCGACAGCAAAGGCAATCGTGTCGCATCGCCGCGGACTCGCTGGGACCGCTCAGCGTAAACAGGGTAAGGTTGCCCACCTTTTCCTCCTGCCATGGCTCCTCGGACTCGTCCTGATCACCCTGGTCCCACTGGCCGCGTCGCTGTACTTGTCATTCACCGACTACAACCTGTTGAGTTCACCAAACTTTATCGGGCTGGGGAACTTCTCGGAGATGTTCTCCGACGTCCGGTTCTGGCACGCCGTTGTGGTCACCATCAAGTATGTACTGATCTCAGTGCCTCTCCAACTCGCCTTCGCCCTGCTACTCGCGATGGTGCTGGACAAGGGGTTCCACGGAACGAGCTTCTATCGCAGCGCCTTCTACCTTCCATCCCTGCTCGGCTCCAGTGTGGCACTGGCGATCATTTGGCGCCAGATCTTCGGATCCGACGGGATCGTCAACTCCATACTCTCTGTCATCGGAATCGGTGGTACGAACTGGCTGCAGAACCCGGCCACCGCACTGGACACCCTGGTCGTCCTGAACGTATGGACCTTCGGGTCCCCCATGATCATCTTCCTGGCGGGCCTGCGACAGATTCCACGAGAAATGCACGAGTCTGCCGAGGTCGATGGTGCCGGACCGGTGCGAAAGTTCCGCAGCATTACGATCCCACTCCTGAGCCCATTGATCTTCTTCAACCTCGTCCTGCAAACCATCAACGCATTTCAAGCGTTCACGCAAGCGTCTGTTGTGAGTCGAGGAACGGGCGGGCCGGTCGACTCCACATTGTTCTACACGCTATATCTGTATCAGCAGGCATTCCTCAACTACCAGATGGGCTACGCATCGGCGATGGCGTGGGTGCTGCTGGTGGTGGTCGGGCTTATTACAGCCGGGCACTTCTTCGCATCCAAGTACTGGGTCTTCTACTCGGACGGGTCATGAGTACCGCACTGGGCCGGGGCAGGCGCGTCAGACGATTCCGTGGCGTCGTCCGCCATCTCGTTCTCCTGGCATTCCTTCTGGTGATGCTCTACCCCGTGTTGTGGATGATCGTCAGCTCCTTCCGCCCCAATCATCTCGTCCTGACGGAAACCGGTCTGATCCCGAGCGAGCTCACGCTGGAGAACTACCGACAAGGCTGGAACGCGCTGAACAAGCCGTTCTCCACCTTCTTTATCAACTCGTTCATCGTCACCATCGGTTCCATCATTGGGAACCTGACCTCCTGTTCGATGGCGGCCTACGCACTCGCCCGGCTCAATTTCACGGGTAAGCGGCTGTACCTTGCCATCACCCTGGTATCGGTGATGCTGCCGATCCACGTCCTGGTGATCCCGCAGTACGTCATGTTCGCCAAGGTCGGAATGCTCAACACGTTCTATCCCCTGCTGCTACCCAAGTTTCTCGCTACTGACGCCTTTTTCACCTTCCTGATGGTCCAGTTCATCCGCACCATTCCGCGTGAGCTCGACGAGGCGGCATCCATCGACGGAGCGGGGCCTTTCCGGATCTTCTGGAGCGTGATCCTGCCGCTCATGCGGTCGGCGCTAGCAACGACGACAATCTTTACCTTCATCTGGACCTGGAACGACTTCTTCCTTCCGCTGATCTACCTCACCTCGACACCGCAGTACACCGTGTCGGTAGCGCTCAACTCCCTCGTCAACGATCAGACCCAACAGGGAACGGGCATGTTGCTGGCCATGTCCCTGCTGTCCGTACTGCCCGTGCTGACCGTATTCGCCGTCGCACAGCGCCATCTGGTACGCGGAATCGCGACGACCGGGCTGAAGTAGGAAGGCGAACGATGGCAACGGACCGCGCATTCGGGCGCGAAAGCGCGCCCCGCGACTCCGCCCCGGCATGGCTCAAGTCGGCGAACCGTTGGCTGCAACTGACCCTTGTCGAGGACGATCCCGGCACATTTGACCCGCAATTCTGGGTGAACCTCATGGAGCGGACCGCCGCGAACGCGGTGTGTCTGAGCGCTGGCGGATACATGGCGTTCTACCCGACCGCGGTGCCCAATCACTACCGCAGCCGGTATTTGGGTGACGACGACCCGTTTGGTTACCTGGTGGCTCAGGCCCGCCGGCTGGGCATGGCGGTGATGGCGCGAATCGATGCACACGCGGTGCACTCGGACGTTGCGCGGGCACACCCGGAATGGCTGGCGCGGACCGTAGACGGCGCGCCGCGCGCACACTGGTCGACGCCGGGTGCGTGGGTCACCTGCATGCACAGCAGCTACAGCACCGAGTTCCTTCCCCAAGTCATCGAAGAAGTGGTCCGCCGATACGATGTCGATGCGATCTTCGCGAATCGATGGGCGGGTCACGGCGTTTCCTACGGGGACGATGCACGTGCCTCCTTCCATGCGTTCTCGGGTCTGGATCTGCCGACCACCGATATGCAACCTGACGACGAGGCGTGGCGTGCCTATCGCAGTTGGCGGCAGCGCGAACTCGGTGCCATCGTCGCGCTGTGGGACGACACAGTGCGTGCGATCCGACCCACCGCACGTTTCATTCCGAATCTCGACGCCGACACCGTCAACGAACTCGACCGCACGACGGTCGATACCCGCAGCCCGATCTTCCTGATCGACCACCAAGGCAGGGAAGGCCTGCAGACGCCCTTGGCAGCCGGCCGCGACGCCAAGCGCTGCCGAGGGATCATCCGGGATCGCCCGGTCGGTCTGATCACCTCGGTGGGGCCGGAGAGCAGCGTCTTCCGATGGAAGGACTCGGTCAACTCACCGGACGAGATTCGCACCTGGGCCGCCGACGGCATCGTGCACGGAGCCTTTCCGTGGTTTACCAAATTCAACGGAAAGGTGCCTGATCCCCGGTGGGTCGAGCCGGTCACCGATGTCCTCGAGCTGCATCGCAGGATCGCCCCCACGCTCACGAGCTTGGATACGGTGCGTGAGATTCTCCTCGTCGATTCTGGCGACGAGCTCGCCGAGGCAAGCCTGGACGGCGAGCCGGGCGCGGCGAACTTCGGGGGCTTCTACCACGCGCTCACCGAGTCACGCATTCCGTTCGAGCTCGTCTCCGCCGGCGCCCTGACCACCGACGCGCTCCGAGGATGCCGCGTACTGGTGCTACCGGGAGCGCTGCGTCTGGGCCACGACCACTGTGCGACCATCCGAGATTTCGTCGCCAACGGTGGCAGCGTGGTGGCGGCATTCGACAGCTCGCTGGTCGACGAGGACGGCGCCACCCTGCCGGATCTGCGCCTCGGCGACGTGTTTCGCGTCCGATTACGGGAATTCAACACTTCCATGATCAAGAACGGGTATTTGGAGGTCGACTCGACCAGCCCGCTCACCGAGCAGCTATGGCCGGCCAAGCGGATCATCGGTGGAACGTTCCGTCTCCTTACCGACCCCATGCCGGGCGTCAGCACGCCGCTGCACTTCATCCCGGAATACCCGGATCTGCCGATGGAAGAGGTCTACCCCCGAGAACCGGCCCGAGAACCGGCGCTCATCGCCTATCAGCATCCAGCCGGCGGGCGGGTGGCCTACTTTCCGTTCAACATTGGCTCGGTATTCTGGCAGGCGCAGCTTCCGGATCACCTGGGCCTGATCAATCGCGCGGTGCGTTGGTGCCTCCGCGATCGTCCGGTCGCTGAGGTAACGGGCCCTGGGCTTGTGGACACGGCGGTCTATCACGGCGCGCGCGCTACCGCGGTCGGGGTGGTCAACCTGACCAATCCAATGGCAATGCGCGGCATCATCCGGCACACGCTTCCGCTGGGTGGTCAGGAGATCGTATTACGGACTCCTAGCTCGTCCACACGCGTGACTGCGGCGCGATCCTTGGTCAGGGACACCGACCTGGACACACAATTCCGCGACGGCGCTGTGCGAATCTCGCTGCCGGAGATCGACGTGATGGATCTGGTACTGGTGGAATGGGCGTGACGGGCCCTGATCGCGAGTCGACGCGCAGGGCAGAACGGCCCCGGTCCGGTCACCGGCCAGAGACGACGCACTTTGCCATCCCTGTATCGACAGACCTCGCGAGGCGGGCAGTCGTTCGCCCGAGTGCGACGAATGGCCGCGGTCGCCGTTTCCCAGGCTTGACAACACACACCTAAATCATTAATATCACTCTGAGTGAAAAGAACTCGGACACTTGAGGAGACCTGATGAGTCGCAGGGCTGTTGTCACCGGCGCAAGCTCCGGAATCGGTGCCGCAACGGTGCGGCGGTTGCGGTCAGACGGGTGGGACGTCGTGGGTGTTGCCCGGCGGGCCGATCGATTGGCTGCACTCGCCCAGGAGACCGGCGCCCTGGTCGTCACCGCCGACCTGACACGGCAGGACGGTGTCGACCACCTGCGGGACTACCTCGACGGCAGCGGCGAGATCCATGCCCTGGTCAACAACGCCGGTGGTGCGATCGGATTGGAAAGCGTAGAAGCCGGATCGGTAGACGACTGGCAGCAGATGTTCGATATCAACGTGCTGGGTACCAAACGCGTCGTCAGTGCACTTCTGCCGCTGCTTCGCCGCGGAATCCAACCCGGAAACAGCGCGAGCATCGTCACCATCACTTCGACCGCTGGGCACGAGGCATACGAGGGCGGCGGAGGCTACAACGCCGCAAAGTTCGCCGAGGCCGCGCTGGTCGGCGCGCTCCGTTTGGAGCTCGCAGGGGAACCGATTCGCGTGATCGAGATTGCCCCCGGGCTAGTCAAGACTGAGGAGTTTTCGCTGGTGCGATTCCGCGGGGACGCGGCGCGCGCAGCCGCCGCCTACAACAACGTGCCCGAACCGCTCACCGCCGACGACGTCGCCGACACGATCGCGTACACCCTCAACGCACCGAGTCACGTCAATATCGACCGCATGACCATCCGGCCGGTCGCGCAAGCCGCAGCGCACAAGTTAATCCGCGGTCCGCTCACGCCGGCGACGCACTGATTCGCCAGCCACCCTACAGCGACCCCAGATGATCCTCGGCGTTGACGTCGGCGGTACGAAGACTCACCTGCTGGCCGTCTCAGCCTCGGGACCCGCAGGCGAGCAGGTCGTACCCACCCGGTCCTGGTGGCGGTCAGGGAGTATTTGGGATGCGGATGCCGTCACGGGATTGTGGGGTCTGGTCAGCGACTTTCTCGACGGGCAACTCCAGACCACGCTCGTCGTCGGTGCGCACGGCTGCGAGACTCCGGAGCAATGTGATCGACTGACCAGTGCCCTGCAGCAACGCCACTGCGGACCGATCCATGTGACCAACGATGCTCGGCTCGTTGTCCCGGCGGCACATCGAGGACCAGGCATCGGATTGGTCGTAGGAACCGGGTCCATCGTGGTAGGGGTCGATCCCACTGGAAAAAACCTACGAGCCGGTGGGTATGGATGGCTGCTCGGCGATCCGGGCAGCGCGGTCGCCCTGGTACGCGACTCGGTCCGGCGAATCCTGGTCGACCGGGACAGTGGCCGTCCCCGTGATGTGCTGGCGCAACGGATCATGCGTCTATTCGGTGTCGCGGACGAACTCGATCTGATCGATGCGTTCTCCCGCGAGCGGGACATTTCCGCCCGAGGTGAGGCAGTCGAAGAGGTCTTCGCGGCGGCCGCCGACGGGTCTGTGGCGGCACGCGAGATCATCGTGCACGGCGCCGCCGAAGTAGCCGTTGATATCCACCGGATACGCAGCCAGGGCGCGGTCGGTGGACTGGTGGTCTGCGCGGGCGGCGTGATCACCAACAACGAATCGTTTTTCCAAGCAGTGCGGGAGCACGCGGCACGGCTGGATCCGGATCTGGACTTTTCGATTCTGCCGGTGCCACCGGTGCACGGCGCGATCGCGCTGGGCCGCCAAATCCAGTCCACCGATGACGCTACGCCAGCCCGCAGCACCGCCGGCGCACCGTTCGAGTCTCCCCCGGAGTGACATTCCCATGACTGCAGTAGAACCCGACAACACGGCACTCGACGCAGGCACGGCGCCGGCGGAACTGTGGTGGCGGCGACCGTTCGGCATGTTCCAGACCAACATCCGCGAGATTGACGCGGACCTCGATGTGCACCAGGTACTCGACGATATCCAGAACTACGGCGCCGTCGCATGGATGGTGAGCGTCGGTGGAATTATATCGAACTACCCGACCAATCTGCCGTTCCAGACCCGCAACCCCGTTCTCGATCATCGACCCTCACACGACATGGTCGGTGACGCGCTCCGCGAAGCGCACGCACGGGGTGTCAAGCTTGTCGCTCGCATGGACTTCTCCAAGGTTCCCCACGCGTTGGCCGAGGCACACCCGGACTGGTGCTTTGTGGATTCACACGGCGAACGCCAGACCTACAACGGGCTGGTGTCCACCTGCCCCAGTGGACCCTACTATCAGCAGAACATGTTCGCCATCGTCACCGAAGTGCTCGAGAATTACGCTGTCGACGGATTCTTCTTCAATTGGATGGATTTCAACGAGCACGACTACGACAAGGTCTATCGGGGCGTGTGCCAGTGCCGGCACTGCTGGGACGGGTTTACCAAGGCATTCCCGGGCATGGCCCTCCCAGAGGGTCCGGCCGATGCCGCATATCAGCACTGGCAGCGTTACGCAGCGGCGACGCTCTACGATCTGACCGACAGAGCACGTCGAGTCATCTCCGCGATGCGCCCGGAGGCGCCGCTCATCATGGAGGAACCAAGCGGCGACATCATCTTCCACGAGGGCAATCACAAGATCGGCGACACGGTCTGGCACTTCCAGACCGAAGAGGCCGTCAGCCTGGCCAAGTCTCGACGACCGAACCAGCCAGTTCTGGTCAACGCCATGGCCTACATCGACGTGCCCTATCGTCTGGCCGGCGAGGAGCCAGAACGTTTTGCGCAATACCTGATCCAGGCCATCTCACGCGGAGCCATCCCGTCCACTTACATCATGGCCACGCCGGATCGCATTCGGTATGAAAGCCTTCGGGTCGGGGCTGATATCACCCGGTTCCACGCCAGGAATCGGGACCTGTATGACGGGCTGGTCTCGATCGCGCGCACCGCATTGGTCAGGCCTAGTCCCCTGCAGGCGACCGCCGACAGCTGCGCGCAGGCTCTGGCCGAGTTCCGTGGCGTGTACGTGGGTTTGACCGAGCGGCACGTTCCGTTTGATGTGGTCGGTATCGAGAGTCTCGCCGAGGTGGATCTTCGGCGATATGCGCTGCTGATCCTGCCGGACCTCGGTGCGCTGGGGAGCGCCGTCACCACCGCCGTCGATGAATGGGTCTTCGACGGCGGCCGACTCCTGGTGCTCGGGTCGTCAGGATTCGACAACCGCACCATGCAGCTTCGCTCGTCGGGCGCAGCCGACGAACTCGCGGTTCTGCGCGGCCGGCGCGCGACATGGTCGATGCACCTGCACGGCGCCGCCGCATCGACGTCGCCGGATGACTTCCCGATTCCCGTGATCGGCTCATATCACGTCACCACGCTGCGGAACGGCGCCACCAGTGGCATGTCCGTGCTGTCCCGCGCGCCATACGGCCCGCCAGAGAAGTGTTACGGCCACGTTGAGATCGGCGACCAGCCAGGGTGGATCAACTACCACTACGGGCGCGGAGCCAGCACGACAATGCCATGGACACCCGGAACGGCATACCGGTCAGAAGGATTGACTGCACACCGGGACGCGCTCGTCGACCGACTACTGGGCCTGCTTGGCGCCGATCGACAGCTGGAGACGACGTTGCCGGAGCAGGTTGGCATCACCCTTGCGCGTGGGGCGCGAGGTGTCATGGTGAGCATCAACAATCTGACTGGAATGCGTCAGCACGGCTTCACACCCCCAGCGGATCTGCCTGCGCACCGGTTGACACTCGATCCGGGGGGCGCCGTGTCGGCCGCCCGGGCCCTCGTTGCGGACCAGCCGATCGAGGTCGCTGCCGATGGCGGGTGGGTTACCCTCACACTCCCGCCCATCGGCCGATTCGAGGTGATCCACCTGGATACCACCAGCTCGGCGCGGTAAATTGCCATGCTGCATGCGGCCCTTGCCGCCGCGGCACCGATGAGAAGGGCAGCGTGATCGTGTGGGTAGCAAAGCAGCAGCAACCACCGGGACGGTCGCACAGGTCAACCGAACCACGATCATCGAACTGCTACGGGCGGCCGGGCCGCTCTCCCGAGCGGACATCGAAAATGCTACGGGGCTCAGCACGGCAACCATCAACCGACTGACGAACGGCCTGATCCATGACGGGATCCTGGCCCGTACCGGTCAGAAGGCATCAACCGGAGGTCGCCCGCCGACCTTGTTGCGCTACCTGGGCGCCGCGCGTTCAGTGGCCGCGCTGCGTGTGCAGCAGGACGCGGTGACCGGTTCCTTGATCAACTTGGACGACGAGATCGTTGCGCGTCACGTCGTGGCGATCTCTCGAGCGCGCCATGACGCCACCGACGCGACCGCGGCGCGAGCCTTTGCCGATGAGCAGGTGGCAGCCATCGACGAGGTCGCCCAGCACTTCATCTCACGCGCGACGGACCTGGGCACGCAGTGCACGGCAATCGGAGTGGCGGTGCCCGGGGTCGTCGACGCCCTCGGCGGCGAGGTGAGCCATATCCCCGGAATGGGCGAGGTCCGGCTCCCGCTCGGTGACCTACTGCGCTCCCGACTCCCCCTGCCCATCATCATCGAGAACGACGCGAACGCCATGGCTTACGGTGAGTTCCGCGCCGTGAGGCACAGCGATGTCAACAACATGATCGGCATCCTGGTGGATCACGGTGTCGGCGCCGGGATCATCACCAATGGCGAGCTCTACCGCGGGGTCAATGGTGAAGCGGGAGAGATCGGTTTCCTGCTCACCGATCGGCTCTCACTCCAAGACGTCTACTCCGACTACGGCGCACTGGAGTCCAAGCTCGCTGCCGCCCGCTCGGACGGTCTCGACAAGGGTAAGCGGGCAAGCGCCCGCCGGAGCGGCGGATACTCACCGCGGCAAGCGTCGAGGGGTCCATCGCAGACCGACGACGACATCATCGACATACTCGCGCTTGCTGTCGCCGCGATGATCATCATTCTCGACCCGCAGCTGGTTACCTTGGATGGCTCCCCACTACGTCACCCCGCAGTCGCCGCGGCGCTGCGTGAGCGGCTCCTCGGTCGTATTCCGCACGTTCCCGAGATCGTCATCGCGCGCGACGACGCGGTCCTCCGCGGGGTTGCAGAACTGGCGACCGTGAAGCTACACGACTTCACCTATATCTCACACTGAGACGGGCGCGGATCGACGGGCCACCACTTCACCACAGCCCTGCATCATCACCGCACCAGGATGGCCCCACACTCCGGGCAGCGCTGCACGGAATCCAGTGCCGCTGTGCGAATCTCCTCCAGCGTCTGCCGGTCCAATGCCATCCGGCAGGCACCACAGCGATCCCCCATCAACGCTCCGGCGGCTACCTTGCCGGAGCTGCGGATCCGCTCGTAGAGCGCCAAGACGTCCTGCGGAATGCCCGTCACCAAGCCCTCGCGCTTGCCGGCCAGCTCGGCAAGTTCGCCGTCGATGGTCACGAACTGCCCGTCCCGGGAGGTTGTCGCGCCGTCCACCTCGGCCATGGCCGCATCCAGCTCTGCCTGAGCCTGGGCCATGGCGGCGTCCGCCGCCTCCCGCCGTTCCATCAGCTCCAGCGCGTCATCCTCCAGGGTGCCCTGCCGCCGGCCCAACGACTCGACCTCGCGTTGCAGGTTCTCCAGTTCCTTGGCGGGCACGGCCCCCGAGGCCAGCCGCTCCCGATCCCGGTCCGCCCGGGCGCGCACCGAGTCGATCTCGTCATCGAGCTTGCGGGCGGCCCGGTCCAGATCGCCGACCTCCGTCTGGGCCAGCACCAGCCGCCCGGACAGGTCGTCGATCCGGGCCGCGCCCTCGGCGATGACGGCAAGCGCGGGCAGGGTGGCGCGCCGGTGCCGAGCCGCGTCGGCGGCCCGGTCGACGTCGGCCAGCTCCAGCAGGGTGCGCTGGGCGGCGGGATCGGCGGTGGGCACTTCTCACGCTCCTTGGCTGCGGGCGCTGCGGGTCCAGCGCCGATCTTCCCGGATCGCCTCGGCGCCCCGGGTCAGGCGTTCCCGGCCGACCGGGACGGTTGGTGCACCGTCCACGGGTCGGTGCGCCGGGTGGACACCGTCACCGCGACGCTACCGCTCGCCGCCGCCGTGATCACCTCCGCCGCCCGCGGCAGCCACGGCCACTCGCTCGCCCAGTGCGCGACCTCCAGCACGGCGGGCCGGTTCGGGTCCGCGACGTGCTCGGCCACGGTGTGGTGCGACAGGTCGGCAGTGAGGTACGCGTCGGCCCCGACCGCGGTCGCCGCGCCCAGCTCGGAGCCGCCGGCACCTCCGCACACCGCCAGCACGGACACCCGTCGATCCGGGTCGCCGGCAGCCCGCACGCCCACCGCGGTAGCGGGCAGGACCTCCGCAACGTGCCGCGCCAACTCACGCAGTCGCATCGGCTCGGCCAGCTCCCCCACCCGGCCGAGCCCGGCAGCCGCCGCCGCTTCCGGGACCGGCACCGTCGCGATGATGTCGAAGGCCGGTTCCTCGTAGGGGTGCGCGGAACGCAGCGCCGTCACCACCGCGGCCCGGCGAGATGGCGGCAGTACCATCTCCACCCGCGCCTCGGGCACATGCTCAACCCGTCCCACCTCGCCGATCGCCGGGCGCGCCCCGGGCAATGGCCGGAACCGGCCCTCGCCGGCCGAGACGAACGCGGCCTCCGCGTAGTCGCCGATCGTGCCCGCCCCCGCCGCAGCCAGCGCAGCGACGAGCCGCTCCACGTCCGCGACCGGCACGAACACCACCAGCTTGTCCAGCATCGGCGGCGCCGGCACCAGCGGCCGGGCATCGCGCAGCCCGACCGCGTCGGCGAGCGCGTCGTTCACCCCACCGGGCGCGCGGTCGGCGTTGGTGTGCGCGGCGAAATGCGCGATGCCCGCCCGGATCAGCTGGTGCAGCAGGCCACCCTTGGCGGTGTCGGCGGCCACCGACTGCACCGGTCGAAACAACAAGGGGTGATGGGTCAGCAGCAGGTCGGCGCCGATCTCGACGGCCTCACCGACCGTGACCGGATCTACGTCCACCGCCAGCAGCACGCGCCGCACGGTCTGGTCCGGATCGCCGCAGGTCAGGCCGATCCCGGTGTCCCACGGTTCGGCCAGCGAGGGCGGGTAGGCGGTGTCCAGCGCCGCGATGATCTCGGTCAGCCGTACTGTCATGGTCAGCCCGCTCCCTCCTGCCCGGATCGGCCCCCAGTCTGGCAGGCCACAATGGAGGGGTGACGCAGCAGATCCCCGCAGACCGGCGGTTCGAAGTGCTGGTGGTGTGCTCCGGCAACATCTGCCGGTCCCCGATGGGCGAGCAGGTGCTGCGGCGCGCGTTCGCGGAGGCGGGGTTGGGTGAGGCGGTGACGGTGTCCAGCGCGGGCACCGGCGACTGGCATGTCGGGCAGGGGGCACATCCTCCTGCGCGACGCATCCTGGCCGACGCGGGTTACCCGACCGCACACGCCGCGCGGCAGGTCACTCGCGCGATGGTGAACGCCTCGGATCTGGTGCTGGCCGCGGACCGCGGACACCTGCGGGCGCTGCGCGACGTGGCCACCGACCCGTCCCGGGTGCACCTGGTGCGGTCGTTCGACCCGGACGCCGATCACGACGAGGTTCCCGACCCGTACGGCCATCCGGACGAGCAGTACCGAGAGGTACTGGCGATGCTGCGAGCAGCGGCCCCCGGGGTGGTCAACGAGGTCAGGTCCCGGATCGGATGACTCACCCGCAGCAGCCCGTGGGCGATCCACCGGACAGCGGCGCACCCGGCCCGGATCATTCGTCACCACCGGCGACTCCGTCACCGCTGGGCGGCCCTCACCCCGAGATCTCGTCACCGCCAGGCCCTCACCCCGAGCCCCCGTCACCGCCGGCGAAGCACTCCTTGCGTTTCCTGATCACACCCCGGTGGATCGCGCTGATGGTGGGGGCGATTTCGTTCGCGCTGGCCTGCTACCTGATCCTGGCGCCCTGGCAGTTCGGGAGGAACGCGGAGCGGTCGGAGCAGAACGCGGCGGTGGCAGCGGCCATCACGGCTCCGCCGGTGCCGATTGCGGAGCGAATGTCCACCACGGTGCAACCGAATCGGGACGCCATCTGGCGCAGGGTCACCGTGACGGGCACCTTCGATGCGTCCCGGGAGGCCTACATCCGGCTGCGGCAAGACGGCGAGGGCCGGCCGGCATCCGAAGTGGTGGTGCCGCTGATCACCGCCGACGGCACCGCCGTGCTGGTGGATCGGGGTTATGTCTCGTTCGCCTCGGTCCAGCAGGGTTCGGCGCTGCCTGCGCTGCCCACCGGGACGGTGACGCTGACCGGCCGGGTGCAGGCCGACCAGACCGATCCGAAGAACCGGCCGCCCGTCGCCGCCCCGGACGGACGGATGCAGTACACCGCCGCGAGTTCGGCACTGGCCGCCCCGGGTCCGGTGTACCGGGGTTACCTGCAGCTGACCGAGGATTCGCCCGGTGTGATCGACCCGATCGGCCTGCCGCAGCAGGACTCGGGGCCGTTCTTCTCCTATGCGCTGCAGTGGCTGGCCTTCGGCGCGATCGCCGTGCTCGGCATCGGCTACTTCATCTATCGGGAGGTCACCGACCCGGCGGCGGAGGACATCTACCTTTCGGACGAGGGATCGGCGAGCGGTGACGGGGGTTCCGGCGGGATCCCGGATGACGAGAGTTCGGACAATAACGAGGGTCCCGGCGGTGACAACGGGTCGAACGGTGACGCGCGTGCCCCGAGCGACACACCCACCAGCGGTGACGGGCATCTCGCCGAGCGCCGTCCTTCCAGCCGTCGCCGGACCCGCCGGGGCTTTGACAAGTCCCAGCTCTATGACCGGGACTGATCGTCCGCCGCTCGCGCCTTCGTCACCGGCGAGCCTGAATACCTCGCATCGCCTTCCGGGCCGGCGGATCCAGCACTCCGAACAGGACTGTCGCTCCGACCGCGAGGATCACCAAGCCCGCTACGGTGGCCAGCACCGGCCCCGTCCCGGTGCCCGCCTCGCCCGCGGGTAAGACCCCGAGCGCGTCGCCGGGGGCGATCACCTTGGCCAGCGCCCAGGCCGTCGCCAGCATCCCGCAGCCGGCCAGCAGCGCACCGACAAGTCGGCGCGGCCGCACGTCGGCACCCGTCACCGCCAGGACCAGCGCCGGAATCACCGTCACCGCACCCACGATCACCACCGGGATTGCCGGTCGATAGCTGCCCATCCCGTCCATCAGGGTGTTCAGGTTGACGCCGTCCACCAGGTCGCTCCCACCGGAGATGGCGCCCCAGCCGGAGATCGTGGTGCGCCCGCCTGTCTGCATGGCGGTGCTGATCCAGCCCAGGAACGTCGACCCGATCAGCGCCAGCCCGCCCGCAGCCGCGAGCAGGCCGGCCGTCCGGCGCGCAGCGAGTCGCCCGTCGAGCGACGTCATCGACGTGCCTCGGAGCTGACAGCCGTGGTGCTGGCGATGTGCACCGCCTCCTTGCCTGCGGGTATCGGCATCGACGGTACCGGCACGCGAGGCGGGTGCTCCCGATACCATCCGGTGGGTGAGTACTTCACCGAGTATCGCGGGCGGATGGCCCGCCGGAACCCCCACCACCCCCGACGGTGTCCCCCCGGAACGCCCCAGCCACGTGCTGGCGCATCTGTCGGACACCCACCTGACGGCTCGCGGCGTCGCCTACAACGGGGTGATCGATGCCGACGCGACGCTGGCACGGGCGGTGCAGGTGCTGCGCACCGCGATCGCCGACGGTGTCGGCCTCGACGCCGTTGTTGCCTCCGGTGACCTGACCGACACCGGCGACCCGGACGCCTACCGGCGGGTGCGCACCGCGCTGGAATCGCTGGACCTGCCGGTGATCTGGGCAAACGGCAACCACGATGTGCGGACGGCGTTCCACGAGCACGTGCTGGATCTGCCCGACCTGCCCGAGCCGGTGCTGCAGGTGCACGACCTGTCGGGCTTGCGGGTGATCGCGCTGGACTCCACGGTTCCGGGTGCCGGCGATGGCGTACTCGAGCCCAGTCATCTGGCCGAGTTGGCCGACGTGCTCACCACCCCGGCCGAGCACGGCAGCATCGTGGTGCTGCACCATGCGCCAATTCCGCCGCCGTCGCCGTTGCTGACTTACTTTGCACTGCACCGAGATTCGCGCGCGGCCTTGGCCGAGGTGATCTCCGGGACGGACGTGCGCCTGGTGCTGGCCGGGCACCATCATCTGGCGCAGTCCGGCACGCTGGCCGGGGTGCCGGTCGCGGTGGCGGGCTCGGTGGCGATCCGCACCGACGTCCTGGCCCCGCTCGGCCGGGAGCGGACCACCACGTCGGCGTCGCTGAATCTGGTGGCGGTCTATCCGGACACCATCACCGTGTCGGTGGTGCCGGTCGACGGGGCGGGCACGGTGTTCGACCTGGGGCCGGCCGAGTGTGCGGCGATCATCGAGCGGGTACCCGGGCGGGCATGACGCAGAGCGGGTCCCCCGGCGACCCTGTCGACGATGCGGAACGGGGATCTGCGCGCCGGCTGCTGCTGGCGATCGCGGCGGTGTTGCTGATCGGCTGGCTCGCGGTCGCGGCATTCGGCGGGCCGGCGATCGGCGAGCTCAGCGGTGTCGCCAGCAACGATTCGGCCGATTACCTGCCGGCCAGTTCGGAGTCGGCGCGGGTCCAGGCCGAGCTGGCGTCGTTCCGGCCGGCGGGAACCAACGAGACCCTGCCGGCCGTGGTCGTGGCCGAGCGGGACGGCGGCATCAGCGACGGCGATCGCGGGTTTCTAACGCGCGCGATCGCCGAGTTCGCCGACGCCACCGGCGGATCGGGTATGGGCGGCGGTCCAGGCGCGGGCGGCGCGAGTCAGCAAGCGGTGACGGTGTCCCAGGATGGGCTCGCGGCGCAGGCCGTGGTGCAGGTTCCGGCCGATGACGGGGCACGGCAGCAGGTTCAGGGACTGCGAAACACGCTCGCCGACGCGCCCGCCGGGCTCACGGTGCTCGTGACCGGGCCGGCGGGGCAGATCGCGGATCTGGTCGAGGCATTCTCCGGAATCGACGGGCTGCTGCTGGTGGTGGCCGGCGGCGTCGTGACGCTGATCCTGTTGCTGGTCTACCGGGGGCCGTTGCTGGTGCTGATCGTGTTGGCCTCCGCGGTGTTCGCGCTGTCGCTGGCCGCGCTGGTGGTCTATCACCTGGCCAAGGCCGGGGTGGTCCAGTTGAACGGACAGAGCCAGGGCATCCTGTTCATCCTGGTGTTCGGGGCAGCGACCGATTATGCACTGCTGCTGGTCTCACGCTACCGGCAGCAATTGCGCGAGCAGAGCGACCGGGTGGTTGCGATGCGTGGGGCGTGGCGCGCCACCGTCGCACCGATCGCGGCGTCGGCCGGGACCGTGATTCTGGGCGTGCTGTGCCTGCTGTTCTCGGACCTGACCTCCAACCGGGGTCTGGGACCGGTGGCAGCCATCGGGATCGCTGCGGCGTGGCTCGCGTCGATGACGTTTCTGCCGGCCGCGCTGGTGCTATGTGGGCGGGCGCCGTTCTGGCCGTTGGTCCCGCGGGCCGGCACCGAGCATCCGGAGACCGGCGGCCTGTGGGGCCGGGTGTCGCGTGGGGTGGACCGGCATCCGCGCCGGATCTGGATCGTGACGGCGATCGTGCTCGCCGGGTGTGCGGCGCTGGTGCCACAGTTGCGGGCCACCGGAACCGCGCAGTCCGATGTGTTCCTATCCAGCGTGGATTCGGTGCGTGGCGAGCAGGTGCTCGATGCGCACTTCCCCGGCGGAACCGGTTCGCCGACGGTGATCGTCGCGAATGCCGAGGCAGCTCAGGCGGTGAGCAGAGCCGCGCGGGTGAGCGGGGTGGCATCGGTGACGGTAATCCCCGGAGCGGGGGGTCAGCCGCTGACGGTGGACGGGCGGTCACAGATCGCGGCGGTGCTGACTGATGCCACCGGATCGCAGGCGTCGCTCGCAACCGTGCAGCGGATCCGGGATGCGGTGCATGCCGTGCCCGGCGCGGATGCGTTGGTGGGCGGGCAGAGCGCGCTGCAGCTGGACACCAACCTGACCTCCGAACGGGACCGGACGGTGATCATCCCGATCGTGCTGCTGGTGGTGTTCCTGGTACTGGCGCTGCTGCTGCGGGCGCTGCTGGCACCGCTGGTGCTGATCGCGACGGTGGTGCTGTCGTTCGCGGCAACGCTCGGCGTATCGGCGCTGATGTTCAACCATGTCTTCGGATTCCCTGGCGCGGACCCGGCGGTGCCGCTGTTCGCGTTCGTGTTCCTGGTGGCGCTCGGCATCGACTACAACATCTTCCTGATGACGCGTGTTCGTGAGGAGGCGGTGCGACACGGCACCCGGCGCGGGACGGCGCGCGGGCTGGCCCTGACCGGTGGGGTGATCACCTCCGCGGGGGTCGTTCTGGCGGCGACCTTCTCGGCTCTCGCGGTGCTGCCGATCCTGTTCCTGGCTCAGATCGCGTTCCTGGTGGCGTTCGGGGTGCTGTTGGACACTCTGATCGTGCGCTCGCTGCTGGTGCCGGCGCTGACCATCGACATCGGCAGACGGATCTGGTGGCCCTCCCGGCTCAGCCGAGGGCAGCATACGGAGCTCCCGGCGCCGGACGCGGGCGCTGGGCGCGCCGAGACCGCGTCGGGCTGAGCCAAAAGCGGTAGGCGAGTGAGCGTGGGGGCACGACCTCGCGACGCTCCAGAGGGGACACAGGTAGCCCTGCAACCGCAACCCGTTCTGTCTCGTCTCACGCCAAATGCGCTGGTTGCCGCACGCCTCACATTTTTCGAGCCGATCGGGTTGGACACGATTGACGACCGCTCATCCGGTACCACCGAGCCGTCACCGTCTGCTGATGGTGGTGAGCAGGTCGGGGAGGTGGAAGTGGGTGTTGCGGCGAGGTTTTCGTGCCGGGTCGATGTGCGGGGGTGGGATGAACCGGGGCCGCCCACCGCCCGGGTCGGGGTCGACGCGCCATCGGCCTTGGTGGATCAGCACGTGATGCCGTCGGCACAGCAGGACTCCGTTGCTGATATCGGTGGCGCCGCCGTGGGACCACCAGATGAGGTGGTGGACCTCGCACCACGCCGGTGGAATGTCGCAGCCGGGGAAGGCGCATCCCTTGTCCCGGGTGGTGACGGCGCGGCGCTGCGCCGCGGTGAACAGTCGCATCGCACGGCCCTGGTCCAGCACCACCGACTCGCCGCCCAGGACCTGCGGAATGATCGCCGCGTCACAGGCCAGCAACCGGGCCAGCGCCGGAGTTTGCACCCCGTCGTAGTCCGACCAGGCGTAACCACCAAACCGGCCACCAGCACTGTCCGAACTGGCATGCTCGTTGGAGCCGTCGGCCTGTCGGGCCCGGTGCCGGCCGATGGCGCCGATCAGGTCGCGCAGGCTGATAGTGACAACAACCTGGGGCCGTACCCCGCCGTCCCGGGGCCCGGCACCGGCTGTCAGGTGCCGGTGCAGGATCTCCCCCAACGCCTGCTCCCGGCGCAGCTCGGGCGACCGCGGATCCGCAGTGTCCTGATCGATCGGCCTCGGCGCGGCCAACGCCTCGATCGCCACCCGCAACTGCTGCGCGGTCAGCGGCGACAACGCACCCCGAACAGGAGTCAGCCCATCGGTGCGGGCACGGCCGATGTGCAACTCGGCCCGTTCCTCGGGGGTCTGACCGGACAAGTCGCCATCCGGATCGACCCGCAACAAGATCTGCTCGGCTACCTGCCGCAACCCGATTTCGTCCCGCTGGCTCGCCTGATCGATCAGGGTGTCCCTACACAACCGGCGGGTATCACCGTCCACACCGGCCGGAATCTTGGCCAAGCAGCGGGTGATCACCTTCACCTGCCCCTCCGATACCGCCCCGGCATCGATCGCGGCCAACAGTTCCGGCGCGATCGGCGAGATAGTGGCGCCGGAGATGTTCTCCGACGGCAGGCACGCCCGCGCCGCCGCGACACGGCCACGGGCGTCGGACACGGTGATGGTCACCGTGTCGTGCAACAGGTGCGCCGCGGACCGGGCGTCGAGCATGTCGGCCACGCCCCGCTCGTGCAGCTCCCCCGCCAGCCGGACCTGCGCTCCGAACCCAGACCGCAGCACCGTCTCCACCTCGCGGGTCACATCCAGCAGGTCCCGTTCACCCACCGTCCACCACTTCAACTCACGCAGCCGCCGGATCCCGGCGGCGATGGTTGCCACCGCCTCGCGCGCACCGGCCAACGCAGGTGGTACCGCGGCGTCACCCTCCAGCTCCAGCCCTACCCCGGCGCCAGGAATCGCCGCGCACCGACCCGGATCCGCCGGGCAGAACACCTGCACCCCGGCGGCGTCGTCACCGACCACCCGATCCGTGTCGCTGGATGGCTGATCCAATCCACTCATACCGACGACTGTACGATAGAGGTACGACAGTCACCTCGGACCGCACCGTCAGCTAGCACCGAGTACTCATCGATATCCGTTCACGACCGCCATCGTCCGCGGCGACGATGGATCGATGGCTCACACCGCGCTGATCACCGGGGTGGGACGACGTCGCGGCATCGCCGCGGGAATCGCTCAGGGACTGGCTGCCGACGGCTGGAACCTCGCCCTCTCCTGCTGGCGCCCCTACGACGAACGGCTCGGACTGGAGCACGGACCGGACGATCCGAGCGACATCGCCGATCAACTCCGAACGACGACCAAGGTCGCTCTCCTCCCAGCCGACCTTGGCGAACCGGTCGCGCCTGGCGCGTTCGTCAGCGCGGCTCGAACCACCCTCGGCCCACTGCACGCCCTGGTGCTCGCCCACTGTGAGAGCGTCGATTCCACCATCCTGGACACGACCGTGGAAAGCTTCGACCGACACTATGCCGTGAACGTCCGCGGTAGCTGGTTGCTGCTGCGGGCATTCGCCCAGCAGCTGCCGCCGGACGGCGGCAGCGTCATCGCCCTGACCAGCGATACGGTTGGCAATGTGCCCTACGGAGCGACCAAGGCGGCCCTGGACCGGATGGTGCTGGCCGCCGCGCATGAGTTCGGTGGAAAGAACCTGCGCGCCAACGTCATCAACCCAGGACCGGTGGACACCGGCTGGATGACCGATGCGGTGCGCAACCGGGCTAGCCGCTCTGCAACCGACCGGCAGGCTGGGAACATCAGACGACACCGCCAACCTGGTGCGGTTCCTGCTGTCCGAGCAGGGATGTTGGATCAACGGACAGCTGATCCACAGCAACGGGGGTTCCCCACCGGCCGGCTTCCTGTCTAACGACCACGACAGTCGCTGGAGTGTCGCGTGTGAACTCGGCGAATCCCGTCACGCCAGTCACATCCGAGCCGAGTTGATCAGCGCCCGCCGAATCGATAAGCACGGTCAGGGATGTTCACACCGGCAGTGGCGGGCCAGACCCGACGGCGGCCCGCAGCGCCGATCGCATCGCATCGGCCGGCGCGGAAACCCCCGTCACCAAATGGAATTGACGCAATGCCTGGTGCAGCAGCATATCCAGCCCAGTCACGGTGATCCGATCGGGGCCGCCCGCGCCGGCAAGCGGCGTCGGCCACGGGTGATACACCACGTCCAGCAGCGCAGGAACCGGCGCCAGCACTCCCGCCAGAAGATCAGCCGCGCCGGCCGGGACGGTCGACACCGCCAATGCGACACCGCCTGCCACTGCACCGATCTCGTCAGCGCCGAACCCTACGGCGCGGGCCCGCAGACCCAGATGATCGGCCAACGACACTGCGGTGACGGTGCTCTCCGGCCGCCGCCCCGCCAGGATCAGCGGCCCGTCCCACCGGAGTTCCGCCAGCGCGGCCACCACCGCGAGCGCGGTTCCTCCTCCGCCGAGCAGCAGCACCCCGCCCGCGGGCGCCACCCCTGCCGCGGTCAGCGCCCCGACAACGCCGTCCACATCGGTGTTCTCGGCGTACCAGCCGGATTCGCGACGCAGCAGCGTATTGGCGACCCCGAGCGCCATCACCCGCGCCGACCGCGTCGTCGCCACCGATGCCGCGGCCGCCTTGCCGGGCATCGTCACCGCCAGCCCGGCCCAGTCGGCGTCCAGCGAATTCACCAGCGCGGGCAGTCGCGCGGCATCGCACTCGACGGCCTCGAAGGACCAGTCGTCCAGCCCGGCGGCGGCGAATCCGGCTCGGTACAGCGTCGGCGACAGCGAATGCGCGATGGGCGACCCCAGCACGCCGGCGCGTCGCCCCCCGGACGGCCACCCCGGAGGAAACTCCACTCTCGGCGCCAGCGAGCCCACAGCCTCCCCGCTTCCGGCCTCGCCATCGGGCCCAACCGGATGGGGCACAGCCGGATCGGGCACAGCCGGATCGGGCACAGTCGAATCAGACACAGTCGAATCAGACACAGCTCATCCGAACACACCATTGGCGCGGGCCTTGGCCACGCACGCCTCGTGCTCGGTGTCGGTGGTGGAGAAACACGTATGCCCCTCCAGGTCGACCGCGACGAAATACAGCCAGCTGCCCGACGCGGGATCCGCTGCTGCGTCCAACGCGTCTGGGCCGGGCGATCCGATCGGCGTCGGCGTGAGGCCCTGATGGGCGTAGGTGCTGTAGACATTGGCCGAGTCCAGCCGCTCGGAGTCGGTCGTGGAGATCTGCGCCCGGTCCAGCCCATAGTTGACGGTCGAGTCGAACTCCAGCTTCTTGCCGATCGACAGTCGATTGTCGATCACCCGCGCAATCTTGGGCATGTCCGGTGCCAGGCCCTCGCTCTGCACCAACGACGCGATGGTCGCCAGCTGGTACGGGGTCACGTCCTGGTCCTTCGCGGCCGCCACGATGCCGGTGGTGTTCCACTCCGACGCCGATGCGCTGATCACGGTGAACAGCGCCTGCTGGGCGGTGGACCCCGGCGCGATGTCGTAGTCGCCAGGCAAAATGAGACCCTCGAGACGCTTGCGCGGGTCGGGGGCCTTGCGGACGTCGTCGACAGCCCACCCGACGACGCCCAGGTCGCTCAGGCTGGCCGTCTCGGCGACCTTCCACAGTGCGTCGGTGGAAAAGCACTGCGCCCGGCCGTCGGTCGGCACGCACGCCTTCGCGATCGCCGAGACGATCCCCTCCCGGGTGGTCTGGGCGCCGGAGGTGGCGACGGCGGTGCGGTCCGCGAGGGTCTGACCGGGCGTGATGCGCAGCTCACCGACCCTGCTGTCGGCGTCGGCGAGCTCACCCACCACGGCCCGGGACGAGGAGTGCTGGTGCACCATGTAGAAGCCGGGCTGCAAACCCTTGATGGCAGCGTTGTCCTTGGCCACGCTCACGAAGGTCTCGGCGTTGGCCACCACACCGGCGTCCACCAGCGTCTGGGCGACGTCGGTGAGCCCGTCGCCGCTTTGTACCCGGACCACCACGACGGTGCCACCCACCCCCGCCCAGTCGGTGGGTACCTCGGTGCTGCGCCGCCACACCACCAGGCCGACCACCACGGCGCCCGCAATCAACGCCATCACCAGCACCGCGATGAGCGTGGAGCGCACCCGGCGGGTCCGGCGCCGCCGCTCGCGCGCCCGGTGCTCCCGGCGCGCGACGGTGCGGCTGGCCGACCGGCGCGCCTCCGGTCCGGGCTCGCCATGCCGGCTCAGCGCCTCACGCAGCTCCTGCAGATCCACCTCGCCGGTGGCGTCCTCGTCCGGGTCGTCGAACAGGCCGAGGTGGTCGTCGGAGTGGTTAGTCACCGGCGCCGCCAGCCGTCCGCAGCCGATCCAGTCGGGTCTGCAGGATCGCCACCGCCGCGATCTGGTCGACGACGGCGCGCCGTGCCCGGCCCGGAACCCGCCGATCGGCCAGCACCCGGTTGGCGTGCACGCTGGTCAACCGCTCGTCCACCAGCACCACCGAGACCGGTGCGATCCGCTCGCGTAGCGCCGCCGCATAGGCCCGAGCCGCGCGGGCAGCCGAGCCATCGGTGCCACGCAAGGTTCGGGGCAGGCCCACCGCCACCTCCACGACGCGCCGCTCGTCGACCAGCGCGGCCAGTTCGTCTAAGTCCCGCGCAGTGTCCTCGTCCCGGGCGAGGGTGACGACGGGGGTGGCGAGTACGCCGTCGGGGTCGCTGACCGCCACCCCGACTCGCACGGTACCGACGTCCACCCCCAACCGCACTCCCCTGCGCGGCGCGTGTCCCCCCGACCCGGGCGCCGTCACGCCCCGCCCTGCGCCGCCACCGCGGCGCGCAGCGCGACGATCGCCGCCGGCACCCCGGCCGAGTTGCTGCCGCCACCCTGGGCCAGGTCGGGACGGCCGCCCCCCCGCCCCTGGACCTCGGCCCGGAACGATCCGACCAGATCCCCGGCACGCAGCCCCGCGGAGACCGCCGAGGATGTGCAGGCCACCGCGAACGACACCGACCCGGCAGCACCGTCACCGCCGTGGCCGTTGGAGCCTCCGGAGGCCGCCGGCGTCGCCGAAAACAGCCCCACCACCCCGGCCCGATCGCCGAACCGGCCCCGGATGTCGGTCGCCAGCGCCCGCAGGTCCGCGCCGGACAGGCCGTCCGGCAGCGACGCCGCCACCAGGGCCGTCCCGTTCACCTGCTCGGCGCCGTCGACCAGCGTCCCGGCGGAGGCCAGCACCGCCTGCGTGTGCACCCGCTGGAGTTCCTTCTCCGCGACCCGCAGCCGTTCCACCAGCGCCTGCACTCGGCCGGGCAGGTCCGGCGCCGGCACCTTCAACAGATCCGCCAGCTGAGCGACCAGCGCCCGCTCGGTGGCCAGGTGGCGCATCGCGTCGATGCCGACATAGGCCTCCACCCGGCGTAACCCGGAGCCGACCGACGACTCGCCGATCAGCGACACGGGTCCGATCTGGCTGGAGTGCTCCACGTGGGTGCCGCCGCACAGCTCGATGGACCAGGGTCCGCCGATCTCCACCACCCGGACGGTTTCGTCGTAGGTCTCCCCAAACAGCGCCAGCGCTCCCATCTGCCGGGCCTGTGGCAGCGTGGTGTACTGCACGGCCACCGGCAGGTCCCGGCGCACCGCGAGGTTGGCGACCTCCTCGATTTCGCTGCGTGTCTCGTCGGACAGCGCCGAGTTCCACGCGAAGTCCAGCCGCAGGTAGCCGGGCTTGTTGTAGGACCCGGACTGCAGCGCCTGCGGGCCCAGCACCTGGCGCAGCGCGGCGTGCACCACGTGGGTGCCGGAGTGCGCCTGCCGGGCGCCGATCCGCCACTCCGGGTCCACCTTGGCCAGCACCGCGCTGCCCTCGCGCAGCTCGCCGGCGGTGATGCGCACCTGGTGCACCCACAGCTTGCGGTTGACCTTCTGCACGTCGATCACCTCGGCGGAGCTGCCGTCGGCCAGGATGATCCCGGCGTCGGACTCCTGCCCGCCTGATTCGGCGTACAGCGGGGTGCGGTCCAGCACGACCTCGACGATCTCGCCCTCACCGGCGGACGGGACGCGCGCCCCCTCGGAGATCAATCCCCGGATGGTGGCCTCGGACTCCAGCTCGGAGTACCCGGTGAACTCGGTCGCCCCGGCATCGAGCAGCTGCTTGTACACGGTCAGGTCGCCGAAGCCGCCCTTGCGCGCTCGGGCATCGGCCCGGGCCCGGGCCTTCTGCTCGGCCATCAGCTCCCGGAAGCCCTCCGTGTCCACGGTCAGCCCGGCCTCGGAGGCCATCTCCAGGGTGAGATCGATGGGAAAGCCGTGCGTGTCGTGCAGGGCGAACGCCGTGGCTCCCGGCACGACGGTGCCGCCGGACGAGCGAGTCTCCTCGGCGGCGACGTCGAACAGCCGCGAGCCCGAGGACAGGGTGCGCAGGAACGCCTCCTCCTCGGTGGCGGCCACGGTCTGGATCCGGGCGAAGTCGGCGGCCAGCTCGGGATAGGACTGCATCATCAGGTCGCGCACCACCGCGGCCAGGGTCGGCATCACCGGCTTGTCCACACCCAGCAGCCGGGCGGAGCGAATGGTGCGGCGCAGCAGCCGGCGCAGCACGTAGCCGCGGCCGTCGTTGGACGGCGTCACCCCGTCACCGATCAACATGACCCCCGACCGGATGTGGTCGGCGATCACCCGGAAGCGCACGTCGTCTGTATGTCCAGCGTGCTCTCCGGCTCCGTACTTCCGGCCGGAGAGCTCCTCCGCGGTGGTGATGATCGGCCGCAGCAGGTCGGTCTCGTAGACGTTGTCCACGCCCTGCAGCAGGAACGCCACCCGCTCCACGCCGAGGCCGGTGTCGATGTTCTTTTTCGGCAGCGACCCGACGGGTGGATGCCCGTACTTGGGGCTCTCCTCGCCACGCACGTCCTGCATGAAGACCAGGTTCCAGATCTCCAGGTAGCGGTCCTCGTCGGCGGCCGGGCCGCCCTCGATCCCGTATTCGGGGCCCCGGTCGAAGTAGATCTCCGAGCATGGGCCGCCGGGGCCGGGCACCCCCATGTCCCAGTAGTTGTCCTCGCCGCTGCGGCGCTGTATCCGCTCGGCCGGCAGCCCCGCGACATCCCGCCACAGCTGCAGCGCCTCGTCGTCGTTCTCGTACACCGTGGCCCAGATGCGCTCCGGGTCGAAGCCGTACCCCCCGTCGGAGACGCTGCCGGTGACCAGCTGCCAGGCGTGCTCGATGGCGCCTTCCTTGAAGTAATCGCCGAAGGAGAAGTTGCCGGCCATCTGGAAGAAGGTGTTGTGCCGAGTGGTGACGCCGACGTTGTCGATGTCCAGCGTCCGCACGCACTTTTGCACGCTGGTGGCGCGCGGGAACGGCGCAGTGGCCTGTCCGAGGAAGTACGGCTTGAACGGCGCCATGCCAGCGATGGTGAACAGCACCGTCGGGTCCTGGCTGATCAGCGACGCGGACGGCACGACGGTGTGGCCGGCGCGTTCGAAGTGATCCAGGAACCGTCGTCGGATCTCGTGGGTCTGCATGGTGGGTCCTTACTGTGCTGATGATGCGGTGTCAGTGTGCCGCGTCCACGTCGGTACCGGCTGGGCGGGGCGGCACGGTGTCGGCAGGCCGGGTACCGGCCAGCGCGGCGGCGGGCGGTGGTGCGCGGTGGTGCGCGGTGGTGCGCGGTGGTGCGCACTGCCAGGCGGTGACGGGGCCCGGCTGCCCGCCCCGGTTCGCCCGGCGACGGTCTCGATGGGCCGGGCGCGAAGGCACGATGCGGTGGGGTCGAGGGTCCGGCGCTGCCCGGCCCGGATCAGGCCGAGCGGGGCAGGCGCCGGTCGGATGCTCGGTGGTCGGCGGCGTCGGTGGCGCGCCCGACCGGAGCCGACTGCTGGGCGAGGATCTGGCTGGCGTGTTCCGGCGCGACCATCACGGTCGACCCGGTGGCGCCGTCGATCATCGGCCGGTACGAGGCGCGCCGGTTGGCCGCACCCATCTTGACGTCGGCGGCGAACGAGCCGACCGCGTTGCCGAGTTCGGCAACGGCGTCGGCCAGGTCGGCGGCAATGGCCGACGGGGTCAGCTTGGCCGCCAGCGCCGCCTTCGCCGCCTCCTTGGCGCGCCGGGTCCGGCGGGTAGCCGCCGCTCCGAGGGCGACTCCGGCGGCGAAGTAGTACACGCGCTTCACGGGCGGCGGCATCCCTTCTGCTGGCTGGTCGGTGCTGCCGGGCGGTGACGAGCCGTCCGGCCCGCCCCGCGTCGGCCATCGTCGGCGGTGGTGCACGACCGCAGCGGGTCCGCACGACCTGGCCAGGGTACCCGTCGAGGCGGCGGCCGGCATCCCAGTACGGGGCCAGCGGACATGCGCCCGAGGGCGGCCGGTAGCGTCATGCCCGCCGGATCTCGGCATGACTCGCCCGCGCTGGAGGCTCCTCGTGACCCTTGACATGAGCCCCTTGACATGAGCGCAGTCGCCCCGCCCGGATCCCGGGTCGACCGGTCCCCCGTCACCCCCGCCGACCGGATGCTGCTGGCCGACCGGCTCACCGCCGCCATCCGGGGCGAGGTCGACTTCTCCTCCGCCGCCCGCTCGGTGTACGCCACCGACTCGTCCAACTACCGGCAGGTGCCGCTCGGCGTGGTGTTCCCACTCGACACCGCGGATGTGCAGGCGGTGGTGCGGGTCTGCGCCGAGGCTGGGGCACCGGTGTTGGGCCGCGGCGCAGGCACCGGGCTGGCCGGCCAGACCGTGAATGTCGGTGTGGTGCTGGACTTCTCCCGGCACATGAACAAGATCCTGTCCATCGACCCGGAGCGCCGGATCGCCCGCGTGCAGCCGGGCGTGGTGCTGGACGACCTGCGCGCGGCCTGCGAGGTGCACGGTCTGACCTTCGGCCCGGATCCTGCCACCCATGCCTGGTGCACCCTCGGCGGGATGATCGGCAACAACTCCTGCGGCACGCACGCGCTGTATGCGGGCAAGACGGTGGACAACGTGCGCCGGCTGCGCATCGTCACCGCCGCCGGCGAGGAGTTGTGGGTGGGCGCCTACGACGACGCCGACTACGCCGACGCGGTCGCGGCCGGCGGCACCCTGGCCCGGCTGCTGGGCGGGCTGCGCGAGACCGGCCGCCGCTACGGCGCCGCGGTCCAGGCCGCGTTCCCCGACATCCCCCGCCGAGTCTCCGGCTACAACCTGGACCGCGTCCTGCCGGGAGCACCGCTGCACTTGGCCCGGCTGCTGGTCGGCTCGGAGTCGACACTGGCGCTGACCGTGGAGGCCGAGCTCGACCTGGCCACCTCGCCCCAGCACCGGCACCTGGTGGCGCTGGGCTTCCCGGACATCTTCGCCGCCGCCGACGCGGTGCCCGACCTGGTCTCGTTCGGCCTGCTCGGTCTGGAGGGCATGGACATCACCCTGGTGCGGCAGTCGGCCGCGATCGGGCTCAACGCCGACGGCATCGCGCTGCTACCGCCCGGCGAAGGCTGGCTGCTGGCCGAGATCGGTGACGACGACCCTGAGGTCGCCGAGCGCCGCACCAACGAGTTCATCGCCGGTCTGCCGGAGTCGGTGCACGCCAAGCGATTCGAGGATCCGGCGGAGATCAAGGCGGTGTGGCTGGTTCGAGAGGCCGGCCTGGCCGCCACCGCGCACCCGCCGGGCCAGCCACCCAACCACGAGGGATGGGAGGACGCGGCGGTGCCACCGGCCCGGCTGGGCGAGTACCTGCGCCGGATGACGGCGCTGTGGGCCGAGTTCGGATATTCCGGCGCCTGGTACGGGCACTTCGGCCAGGGCTGCGTGCACACCCGCAACCCGTTCGACCTGCACTCCATCGAGGGCCTGGCGACATTCCGCAGGTTCATCGAGTCCGCCGCCGATCTGGTGGCCGAGTTGGGCGGGTCCATCTCCGGCGAGCACGGCGACGGGCAGGCCCGGGGCGAGCTGCTGCAGCGGATGTTCGGCTCCGAGGTGATCGAGGCGTTCCGCACCGTCAAGTCGCTGTTCGACCCGGCTGGCATCCTCAACCCGGGCAAGCTGGTCGACCCGTACCCGTTGGACACCAACCTGCGCTACGGGCCCGGCTACCGGCAGGCTCCGATCGCCCGCCAGACCACGTTCGCGTTCCCTCGCGACGGCGGATCGCTGCAGACCGCCGCCGAACGGTGCGTCGGGGTGGGCCGGTGCCGGCGCGACGACACCGGGGTGATGTGCCCGTCCTACCGCGCCACCCGCGACGAGCGCCACTCCACCCGGGGTCGGGCCAAAATGCTGGTCGAGATGTTCGACGGGGAGACCACCGAGACCTCTTGGCGCAACACCGACGTGCACGAGGCGCTGGAACTGTGCCTGTCCTGCAAGGGATGCCAGACCGACTGCCCGGTGAGCGTGGACATGGCCACCTACAAGGCAGAGTTCAACCACCACTTCTACGCGCGCCGAATCCGGCCCCGGGTGATGTACGCGCTGGGGCTGCTGCCCTGGGCGTCCCGGCTGGCCACCCGCATGCCCCGGCTGGCCTCGGGCGCGCTTCGGATCCGCGGCATCGGCACGCTGCTGCGCCGGTCGGCGGGGGTGACGACGTCCCGGCCCGCCCCGGCGTTCGCGCGGACGCCGTTCCGCCGCAGCGGCACCGCCCGGGCGCTGAACCAGGCGGATCGGGCGACCGTGGTGCTCTGGCCGGACACCTTCACCAATGCGTTCGACCCGCAGCTCGGCTCCGACACGGCAGGCGCGCTGGCCGCGGCCGGCGAGACCGTGCACGTACCCACGCAATGGGGCTGCTGCGGCCGGACCCTGTACGACCCCGGCATGCTCGACCTGGCACGTCGCGCGCTGGGGAACGTGCTGGACATCCTGGATCCGTTCACCTCCCGGGGGATTCCCGTGGTAGTGCCCGAACCGAGCTGCCTGGCCAGTTTCCGGGACGAGCTGCCCAACCTACTGCCGGACGACCCCCGCGCGGCCCGGCTGGCCGGACTGGCACGTTCGCTGTCCGAGCACCTGCTGGCCAGCGGTGCGCTGGACCGGCTGGCACCGGCCGGCACGGGCGTCGGCGGGTCGGGCGCGGCGACAGGCGGTGACGGCGCGGGCACGTCCAACGCCCCACTGTCCGACCGGGGCCCGGTGATCGTGCACCCGCACTGCCACGGACGGGCCGCCGTCGGTACCGCCGCCGACCGGGATGTGCTGGCGCGCCTGGGGTACCGGCCACAGACCTTGGACGCCGGCTGCTGCGGGCTGGCCGGCTCGTACGGGTTCTCGGCGGGCACGGCGGCGATCTCGGAGTCCATCGCCCGGGACTACTGGTTGCCCAAGCTGGACGAGGCGGTGCACTCCGCGGGCGGCGTGCAGTCGGGCGTCGTGGTGGCGATGGACGGGTTCTCCTGCATCACCCAGCTGGAGCAGTTGGATGGCCGCCCGCACCGCACCGTGGCATCGTTGATCGCCGAGGCGCTCCGGGGCTGACCCATCCCGAGTTGAATGCCCCAGGACGCGCTATCGCGCGTCCTGGGGCATTCAGGTTCGGCGGCCCCGAACGAGACGGTATGATGGTCGGTATGACTGCAAAGGCGAAGATTGCCGTGACACTGCCGGCAGACCTCGTCGAGAGCGCCCGAGACGCCGTCCGCGCCGGGCGCGCCAGCAGCGTATCCGGCTATGTCGCGGACAGCCTGCGCCAGCGCGCCGCCGCGGATGACCTCGATGCTCTGCTCGCGGAGATGCTGGAGCGTTCCGGCGGGCCGCTCACCGACGCCGAACGCGCCGAGGTGGACGAGGCCGCGGGATGGCAGTAGGCCTCACCCTGGATGCGGGTGCGCTCATCGGATTCGACCGGGGCGATCGTCGAGCGATCCAGATCATCGCGCGAGCCCGCGAGCGGAGAGAACCGCTCTACGTCCCGGTGGGGGTCATCGGCCAGGCGTGGCGCGACGGGCGACGGCAAGCGGCACTCGCCCGGCTGCTCGCCTCCGATTCGGTACATGTCATCGGCTTGGACGACGGTGGCGCCCGCGCTGCCGGCCAACTCTGCGGTGTGACGAGAACAGCGGACGTCATCGACGCGACGGTGGCGCTTTGCGCGCGCACCCGCAACTCGCCGGTCGCCACCAGCGATCCCAGCGACCTCCGCCGACTCGATCCAAGTCTGACCCTGATACCGGTCTGATCAGGACCGCGGTCAGCCGGCGGTCAGGTCGATCTCCACGCAGTCGGACCCGCAGCCCGGCGCAGGCTCACCCGCCACCGCGGGTTCCGGCGCGTCGGCCAGGCCCGGCGCCGGGCGGTGCAGCACGGCCCGCTCCGGAGCGATCGTCACCGTCGCGTCGTCGCGGACGGCGGCCTGCCCGTCCACGATGAGCGAATAGCCTGCCGGCTCGGCGGGCGGGAACAGCAGCGTCACCGGCGGACGCGCCGCGATGTTGGACGACGTTCGCCGGCCCAGGTCGGCGACGGTCACGGTGTCGCCCGTCACCGCCGGCCGGGCCGCCACCACGTGCGGCCGCCCGTCGTCGGCGATGGTCAGCAGGTACCCGAACCGGTACACCGCCATCGCATCGGCCAGCTCGCCCAACTCCACCGGAATGCTCATCGGGTTCCGCTCCCTTCGGCGCACCTCCCGGTCACCTGGACCCGGTGCCGGCACGTCCCCACGGTAGGCGCGCCGCCGTGCACGGCGCCACGTCACCACCCCGGGTTGGCACCGGCGACAAGACGGTGCATGATCGCATCGACGACCCGGACAGTCGGCACCCCCACGCGACCATGACAGTGAGCACCTCGCCACGGGCGATACCCGAACCGACGGCGGGCGTATGGCCAGGGCTGTACGACCCGCCGCACTCTCCGCTACTCGCCGCGGGCGCCCGGGCGGTGGTCCGCTCCGCGGTGCACCGGCTGCCGCTGCTGATGGAGTTCCCGGACGGTACCCGATGGGGCCGGGGTGGGCCGCGGCTGCGTGTGCTGCGGCCCGATGCGTTCTTCTCCCGGTTGGGCCGGGACGGGCTGATCGGCCTGGGAGAGGCGTGGATGGCCGGTGACGTCACCGCCGGCGACTGGGTACCCCGCCCGCCCGGCGAGGGCACTACAGCGCCGCCCGGCGAGGGCGCTACAGCGCCGCCCGGTACGGGCGCGGCGTTCCCTGATGGCCGGACCGTCGCGGAGTCCACCGACGAGCTGACCGCCGCTCTCACGGTCCTGGCGCGGCACGCCGCGACGCTGGTCCCCAGCCCGCTGCGGTCGCTGCGCCGGGCCTGGCAGCACCGCCTGCCGACCGCCGAAGAGGGCACCGTCCATGTGGCGCGGGAGAACGCGCATCGGCACTACGACCTGTCCAACGAGCTGTTCGAGTTGATGCTGGACCCGACGCTGTGCTATTCGTCGGCATGGTTCGAACCGGGTGACAGCTTCGAGCAGGCCCAACTGCGCAAGATCGACGGAGTACTGGACCTGGCCAGGGTGGGAGCGGGCACCCGGCTGATCGAGATTGGCTGCGGCTGGGGCTCATTGGCCATCCGGGCCGCACAACGGGGCGCGACGGTCGTCGGCCTCACGCTGTCGTCGCAGCAGCAGCAGCTCGCGCGTCGTCGGGTCGCCGACGCAGGGGTCGCCGACCGGGTGCAGATCCTGCTGCAGGACTACCGGGTGCATGCCGCGGGGCACCCCGGCGCGTACACCGCCGCGGCCAGCGTGGAGATGATCGAGAACGTCGGCGAGGCGTTCTGGCCCGACTACTTCCGCTCGGTGGCCGGAATGCTCGAACCGGGCGCCCGATTCGGGCTGCAGTCGATCACCATGAGTCACGACCGGCTGCTGGCCACCCATCGCACCTACAGCTGGATCGGCAAGTACATCTTCCCGGGCGGCCGGATCCCGTCGGTGACCGCGATCCAGCAGAATCTGGCCGCCCACACCAGCCTGCGCGTGCTGGAATCGCGCACCCTGGGCCGGTTCTACGGCCCGACCCTGCGCCGCTGGCGGCACGCCTTCGCCGATGCGCTGCCTCGAGTGGCCGAGCTCGGTTTCGACGAAACCTTCCTGCGGATGTGGACCTTCTACCTGGCCTACTCCGAGGCGGGCTTCGAAGCCGGCTACCTGGACGACTATCAGCTCGGCATCGGCTGAGCGGATCACCCGGCCCGCCCGACCGATCCGTGCGCCCGCCACCCGCCCGGCGCGACCGGGCTCGCCGGCTGGGTAGTGTCGGCACTCGCGACACCGTCAGCAGCGACCCCGGAGGACCACGGCGAGCATGAGCACAGCAGCACGGACCGTGACGCCCACCCCCGCCGGCGAGACCGACGACTGGTGGCGGGACGCAGTCGTCTACCAGATCTACCCGCGCTCGTTCGCGGACGCCGACGGGGACGGCATGGGCGACCTGCCCGGCATCACCGACCGGCTCGGCGCCCTGGCCGATCTCGGGGTGGACGCGATCTGGCTGTCGCCGTTCTACCGCTCGCCGCAGGCCGACGCCGGCTACGACGTCGCCGACTACCGCGAGGTGGACCCGCTGTTCGGGACCCTGGCCGACTTCGACGCCCTACTCGCCCGGGCGCACGATCTCGGTCTGCGGGTGATCGTGGACCTGGTGCCCAACCATTCGTCGGATCGTCACCGCTGGTTCGTCGACGCGCTGGCTGCCGCGCCCGGGTCGCCGGAGCGGGACCGGTATCTGTTCCGTGACGGCCTGGGCCCGGATGGCTCCGAGCCGCCCAACAACTGGCAGTCGGTGTTCGGCGGCCCCGCCTGGAACCGTGTCGCGGGGCCGGATGGCGCACCCGGGCAGTGGTACCTGCACCTGTTTGACCCGCACCAGCCCGACTTCAACTGGGACAACGCCGAGGTGCGCACGGAGTTCGAGGCCGTACTGCGGTTCTGGCTGGACCGCGGGGTGGACGGATTCCGGGTGGACGTCGCGCACGGGCTGGTCAAGCAGGCAGGGCTGCCGGACTTCGTCGCGGATCCGGCGCTGGGCACTCTGGGTTTCGCGGTGCCCACCGCCGGTGACGAGGACGCCGACGAGGAAGACACAGTCGGTGCCGTTGGCGAGAGCGACAAGGGTGATGGCGGTGACGGCGATGACAAGGGTGACGGCGGCTCATCCGGCGCACCCGCGGCGGAGGGGGTCAGCCACCTGGGCCCGATGTGGGACCAGGACGGCATTCACGAGATCTACCGGGACTGGCGCCGGGTACTCGACAAATACAGCCCGCCGAGAATGTTGGTTGCCGAAGCGTGGGTGCAGCCGCTGACCCGACTGTCGCGTTACGTCCGGTCGGACGAGATGCACCAGGCGTTCAACTTCGACTTCCTGGAGGCGCCCTGGGACGCCGCGGTCCTCCGCGCCGTGATCTCCCGCTCGCTGGCGGTGAACACGTCCGTCGGCGCGACCACCACCTGGGTGCTGTCCAACCACGACGTGGTCCGACACCCTTCCCGGTTCGGGCTGGCCGGCGGGCGCTGGCGGGGTGGGATCGGCGCCGACGACCCGCAGCCGGACGCCGAGCTGGGCCTGCGGCGGGGTCGCGCGGCGACGCTCACCATGCTGGCGCTGCCCGGGTCGGCGTACCTGTACCAGGGCGAGGAACTCGGCCTGCCCGAGCACACCACGCTGCCCGACTCGGCCCGGCAGGACCCGACCTGGCAGCGCTCCGGGCACACCGAACGCGGCCGGGACGGCTGCCGGGTACCGATCCCGTGGGAGTCCGCGGCGCCCGCGCTCGGCTTCTCCTCGACCGGGAAAAGCTGGCTGCCACAACCGGAGTCATTCGCCCGGCTGGCCCGCGACCGGCAGCAGGATGATCCGGCGTCCACGCTGTCGATGTACCGCACGGCACTCCGATCGCGCCGCGAGCACGGGCTGGGGCGGGGCACGCTGTCGTGGGTGCGCGACTTCGGCACGGACGTGGTCGCATTCGCCACTCAGGGCGTCACCGTGGTGACCAACCTGGGCCGGAGCCCGGTCGCGCTACCACCGGGCGGTGTCCTGCTCGCCTCGGCGGCGTTGCCCGGGGACGGGACGCTACCGCCGGACACCGCCGTCTGGATCGGCTGATCCGACGCCGCGGGACGGCGCGAGCGTCGCCGCCAGGGCGACGGCCACCCCCGCACACACCGTCACCATCGCCGCGGCACCCCACCAGCCGGTGATGGTGAAGATCAGCGCGCCCAGATAACCCAGCGCGCTGGATCCCAGGTAGTAGCACAGCGAGTACAGGGCCGTGGCCTGTGATCGCGCATCCGGAAGCAGCGCACCAACCCACCCCGCGGCGATCGCGTGCGTGACGAAGAATCCGAAGGTGGCCACCACCAGACCCGCGACCACCAACGACAACGGCCGGGTCATCATCAGCAGCGACCCGGCGACCATGCCCACGCCGCCGCCGATGACAACCGCGCGTCGACCGAACCGGCCAGCCAGACGCCCCACCATCGAGGAGCCCGCCGTCCCCACCAGGTAGGTGACGAAGATCAGCGACACCACCGAGGCCGGAACGCGATAGGGGGCGGCCAGCAGACGGAACGGCAACAGGTTGTACAGCGTGACGAAGCCGCCCATCAGCAGGAAGCCCTGCGCGTACAGCACCCAGCCGGCACGACCATCCAGCGCCCGCCGAAGGCGGCCGGAATGCCCTGGTGCACGCCGGATCTCGTCGTGCGGCAGCAGGACGGCGAAGACCACAGCCAGCACCGTCACCGCCACCGCGGTCGCCGCCAGACCCCACCGCCACCCGTCCGCGCCACCTACCACCCCGGCGACGGTGCCGGTCAGCAACCGCCCGGACAGGCCACCGATGGACGTGCCCGCGACATACGTGCCCCCAGCGGCGACCGCCCGCCCCGGCCGGGCAAATTCCACCACGTGCGCCATCGCCAGCGCAGGGACGGCCGCCAGCGCCGCTCCGGAGACCGCCCGCAACACGAGCAGCGTCGCCACTCCCGGTGCGAGCGGGATCAGCAGCCCGCACACCGCCGACACCGTCAGCGCGACGATCATCGTCCGCGCTCGCCCGAACCTGTCTGCCACCGCCGCCCAGGGCAACACCGCCAGCGCCAACGCGCCGGTGGCGACCGAGATCGCCAGCGACGCGGTGGATTCCGTCAGGCGCAGGGAGTCGGACATCGCCGGCAGCACGGCCTGCACCGCATACAGCTCACCGAAGGTGGCCAACCCGCCGGCGAACATCGCGACGGTCAGGTTGCTGCGGCGCACCCCCGGACGGTACGCCCCGGCTAGCCGCGCAACGGTTCGCCGGCCACCGTCGACGAGGTGTCAGGCGACGAGGTGTCAGGCGACGCCGACGCCGCGGGCGCCGCTCCGGCGGGTGCCGCCGTCACCTGCGGATCGACCCGAAGCTGTCGTGCCCGGCGCAGCAACCACAGCCCGGCGAGCGCGATGATCACGGTGGCGATCACGGTGAGCAGCCGGTAGTCGATCAGCGCGACGACGGCCGCGCCCACTCCGGTTGAGACGAGCTGCGGGACCTGCAGCGACACCCCGGTGGCGGAGGCGGTCCTGCCCTGCAGATGGTTCGGAGTGAGCTTTTGCCGGGTGGTGGCCATCGAGACGAACGCCCACGGGATCGCCGCGCCCGCCGCCGCCATGCCCACCAGCACGAGGACGACATTGCCGCTGAGGAACGGGACCGAGCCGGCCGCCATGGTCAGCAGCGCCACCCCGACCGCTCGTACCGGTCCGAACATCGTCATCAACCGAACCGCCGTGAGGCCGCCGAGGATCGACCCGGCGCCCTGCGCGCTCATCAGCACGCCGAAGAACTCCGGAGACCGGTGCAGGCCGTGCTCGACCACGGCAAACAGCAGCGAATCGAACAGGCCGATCACGCTCAGTGCCGCGCCGAGGCCGATCACGATCACCAGCAGCTGCGGGGTGCGGCGCAGGTGCGCAAAGCCCGCCGCGAGCGCCCGCCAGCCGGCGTCGGACTGCGCGGTGGCGCCGCCCCGATCTGGCTTGGGCTCCACCACGCGCACCAGCGCCAATCCGCCGGCAGTGACGGCCAACATGACGGCGGTCGCCACCGCCAGGGTCGGCCCTCCATACACCGCATAGAGGCCCGCTCCCACCAGCGGGGTCACGATCCGCAGCCCCTGATCGATTGTCATGAACATCGCATTGGCGGGGCCGAGGTCATCGTCGGACAGCATGGTGCGCAGTAGCCCCGACTGGGCGGCGCCGTTCAACGACCCGAGGCCCCCGTAGACCACCGTCACCGCGTACAGCAGCCACACGTCCGACGGAGTGCGCACGGCCAGCAGTCCGAGCACGGCACCGGCGGCCAGCAGGTTGCTGGCGATCAGCAGGGGGCGACGACGCACCCGGTCGGCCAGCAGACCGAAAAGCGGCGCGGCCAGCATCGGCACGCCGAGACAGAAGAACACCAGGCCCGCGGCCCCGCTGGACCCGGTCAGGTCCTTGGCCCACACGGCCAGGGTGAGAAACAGCGCGCTGTCGGCGAAGTTGCCGATCGTCCAGGCCCCGAGCAGCTTCCGGAACTGGGCCAGGCGCAGCAGCGCCCTCATGGCCGGGGCTCGCTGTCGGCACCTGCGAGATCCGGGCCGGGAGCCGGCGGCTCCTCCGGTGCGGCACCGGCGCCCGCGCCGCCGTCGGGCTCCGGGTCGCGGTGCGGCTGTCCGTCCAGCAGGCCCTGGTATTCGGGCAGGTAGGTGGTGGCGGTGAACAGCCGCACCGCGCCGGCCCCGCTCGGGCGCAGGCTCGGGTCGGTGAGACGGCCCAGGTAGGGCGCCAGCAGCTCACTCAGCGCGTCGCCGATCGCCGCCGCCTCCGCCGGCGTGAGGATCAGGGTCGCGCCGCGCTGGAACGTCACGCCGCGCCAGGCCGGCGGGTTGGTCCGGCCGTCGGCGGCCTGCATGCGGGCCACGTCCCACTCCCGCACCGCCGCCCCGGCGGCCACCGACGCGTCCACCGCGTCGGGATCGTCCGGATCCGGCGCGAAGTCCTGGGTGATGTCCGGTGCCCGCCAGGGCTTTTCCCGGCCGGTGGCATCGTCGGCTCGCTCCAGGTAGCCGAACTCGCCGAGCTTGCGCAGGTGGAACGAGCAGTTCGCGACGTTCTCACCCAGCTCGGCGGCCAGCTCGCTGGCCGTCGCTCGGCCGCGGGCAACGACCATCTCCAACAGTTGCAGGCGTAGCGGATGGGCCAACGCCCGCATGGTTCTCGGATCGGTGATGCGTGCCATGGCGCTCACCGTACAACGCACAACATCTCTTTCGCAATACTTGTTTTGTATTACTTCCGGTCGTGCGGCCTCCCGGCGGAACGCGCCCAGTGGTCGGAGTGGTGCTGCGGGGCTACGCTCCCCCTACCCGTGATCGACTCACCTCGGGAGGCTCCCACCATGACCGGAAGTCAGGGCCTGGCCGATACCGTCGGCCGGGCCATCAACGCGATGCGCTCGTCGATGATCGTCACCGCCGTCGCGGGCATCGTGCTCGGCGTCATCATGCTGTTCTGGCCCGGCATCACGCTGCTGGCCGTGGCAACCCTGTTCGGCATTGCCCTGATCATCGCCGGGGTGTACCGGATCGTGTTCGGCGCCACGGTGCAGGTGCAGGCCAGCTTCCGATGGCTGATGGGCATTCTCGGCGTGCTGATGGTGATCGCCGGGGTGCTGTGCCTAGCCCGACCCGTCGCGACCCTGGTATTCCTGGCGATCATGATCGGCATCGCGTGGATCTTCGAGGGCATCCATGATGTGGTCGCCGGAATCGCGGGCAGCACGGTCGGTCCCCGCTGGATGGCGGTGGTGGGCGGCATCATCGGTGTGGTCGCCGGGATCGTGGTGATGACGCTGCCGGGGCTGGCGCTCGGCACGTTCGCGACCTTCGGCGGCATCCTGCTGATCGTTGTCAGCATCGTGACACTGTGCACGCTGCCGGCGAAGGCCCCGACGGGCTGACCGGCGCTCGCCGGCTGACTGGGCTCTGGCCCGGATGATCGACTGGCCGGTCGGCGGGTCGGCGGGTCGGGGCACCGAAGCAGACCGATCGATCAGCGGGATGAACCGTCCGCACGGCCGGGTCCGTCCTTGGTGCCGCGCACTGCCCGGCGCAGCTTGGGCATCCGTTCGGACATACCGCGCTCGGCGCCCCGGCCGGTCGGGTGGTAGTAATCCACCCCCACCAGATCGTCCGGCGGATACTGCTGCGTGGCGATGCCGTCCGGCAGGTCCGGCGGGTAGACATATCGCTGTGCGTGCCCGAGCCGCTTCGCCCCGGCGTAATGCCCGTCCCGAAGCGGCGCCGGCACCGGTCCCGCCTTGCCGGCGCGCACGTCGGCCATCGCCGCATCGATGGCGGTGATCACGGCGTTGGACTTCGGCGCGGATGCGAGGTGAATCGTGGCCTGGGCCAAGGCATTCCGCGCCTCCGGCAGGCCCACCAGCTGCACGACCTGCGCCGCAGCCACCGCGGTCGGCAACGCGGTGGGGTCGGCCAGGCCAACGTCCTCGCTGGCATGCACCATCAGCCGCCGGGCGATGAACCGTGGGTCCTCCCCCGCCTCGATCATCCGGGCCAGGTAGTGCAGCGCGGCGTCCACGTCCGAGCCACGGATCGACTTGATGAAGGCACTGATCACGTCGTAGTGCTGGTCGCCGGCCCGGTCGTAGCGGACCGCGGCCCGGTCCACCGCCCGCTCGACGGCGGCCAGGTCGATCGTCACCGGCCCACCGGCGGCGTCGGCCCGCGCCGCCTCGGAATCGGTGTCGGAATCGGCGTCGGAATCGGTGCCCGATCCGGCTGCCGTGACCTGCTGGGGCGCCGCCTCCTCGCGCGCAGCGACTGGACCCGACGTCACCACCGCATCGGTCAGGGTGTCGGCGGCGGCCTCCAGCGCCGTCAGCGCACGCCGGGCATCGCCCCCGGCCAGCGCTACCAGATGCGCCCTCGCCTCGTCGGCCAGCGCAAAGGCTCCCGCCAGTCCACGCTCGTCGCCCAGCGCCCGATCCAGCAGCCGGCCGATCTCCTCGTCCGTCAACGGCTGCAACTGCAGCACCAGAGAGCGGGACAGCAGCGGCGACACGACCGAGAAGAACGGATTCTCCGTGGTGGCGCCGATCAGGATGACGGTGCGATCCTCCACCGCGCCGAGCAGCGAATCCTGCTGGGTCCGGGAGAACCGGTGCACCTCATCGATGAACAGCACCGTCTGCTCGCCGGTGGCGCGCAACGACTTTCGCGCCCCGGCGATCACCTCGCGCACCTGCGCCACCCCCGCCGAGAGGGCCGACAGCTGTGCGAACCTGCGCCCCGACGCGCCGGCGACCATCATCGCCAGGGTGGTCTTGCCCGTCCCGGGCGGCCCGTAGAGCAGCAGGGAGGACACTCCGCCGCCCTCCACCAGGCGGCGCAACGGCGCGCCCGGGCCGAGCAGCGCGTGCTGGCCAACCACCTCGTCCAGGGTGCGAGGGCGCATCCGCACCGCGAGGGGAGCGTTCGGGTCGGTTGCATCACCGCCGAGCGGACCGCCCCGGCCGCCGTCGGACACCCGCGGATCGCCGCCCGCGGAGGGCGCGGAGAACAGCGCGTCGGTGGTCACGGCCGCCATTGTCCCAGCCGGCTCCGACTCCGGTCGCGACCCTCCGCCGCCCCGGCATGGCACGGCGAACGCGCATCACGGACACTAGGGTCCTGGCCCGCCACGAGACGAGGAGTGCGATGGACGAGCGCGAGGTGCTGACCTGGGAGATGTTCGGCGTGGCCGGCCGGGCGTTGGCGCAGCAGGTCGCCGACTCGGACTTCACCCCCGACATCGTGTTGGGCATCGCCCGTGGCGGGCTGCTCCCGGCCGGGTCGATCGCCTACGCGCTGGACTGCAAGAATCTGTTCACGCTGTCGGTGGAGTTCTACACCGGCGTCGATGAGCGGCTGGACGTGCCGGTGATGCTGCCACCCTTCCTGGACGCGGCCGACTTGACCGGGGCGGCGGTGCTGATCGTGGACGACGTGGCCGATACCGGCAAGACCCTGGAACTCGTGCGGCAGTTCTGTTCCGGCCACGTCGCCGAGGCACGCACCGCGGTGCTATATGCCAAGCCGCACTCGGTGATCGTGCCCGACTTCGTGTGGCGCAGCACCGAGAAGTGGATCAACTTCCCCTGGTCGACCGAGCCACCGGTGGTGTCCCGGTCCGGTGTACTGGACGCCTGAGGACGCCGGGCCCGGCTCGGGGCGTGGTCCCCGCCGGAAGTTGCCGCTTTTCGCCGTCTGGATGGCCGCTCCGCGGCGTTTGCCCAGGTGAAGTGGATCTTGGTGCCATCCAGCCGCCGAAAAACAGCGCCGCCCGGCCGAGACTCCCCAGCTCACACATGTTCCGAGACCAGAACCGCGAATGTGTGCCGGTCCAGGGCCCGGAACGTGTGCTTCTCGTCTCCGGGGTAGGCCAGATAGTCGCCAGGCCCCAGCTCCACCGGAGCGTCGATCGGCCCCAGCAGCGCCCGCCCGTGCCCGATCACCACATGCTCCACCACGCCCAGCGAGTGCGGATCGGACTCCCGGGCGGGGCCGGGCTCGGCGCTGATCAGGTATACGTCTCGCCGGGCGTTGGGCGGGCACGCCGACAGCAACGTGGCGACGTACGTGGCGCTGGCCGCTGCCACGCCCGGGCCTTCGCCGGCACGGATGAGATGCACGCCGCCGCGGGGCGGTGCCACCAACCGGGAGAACGGGATATCCAGCGCGGTGCTGATGGCCCACAGGGTCTCGATGCTGGGGTTACCTGATCCTGACTCCAGTTGCGACACAGTTGATTTCGCGATGCCCGCGCGGCGAGCCAGCTCGGCCGCGCTGAAACCGGCGCGCCGCCGCTCCCGAGCCAGCGACGCCGCCACCACGTCCAACGGCGCCCCGTTGCCCTCGACCATGCGTTCGCTCCATCCTGATATGCGTCCGATTTGACGAACGCCTCACGATCGTTCACCATAAACTACATGCGTTCGCTATGGCAGACCACGCTCGGCCGACTAGGTCGCACGCTGACCCGGGACATCGCCCTGGTATGCCTGGCGGACGGCATCGTCGGGCTGTCCTTCGGTGCCATCGCCGTGGCCGCCGGGCTGCCGATCTGGCTGCCGATGCTGCTCTCGGTGGTGGTCTTCGCCGGGGCCTCGCAATTCATGTTCATCGCGCTGATTGCGGCGGGCGGCAACCCACTGGCCGCGCTGGCCGCCGGGCTGCTGGTCAACGCCCGACATCTGCCGTTCGGACTAGCGGTCGGCGCGGTATTGGGGTCGGGTCTATTGCGCCGAATCATCGGCAGTCACCTGATGATCGACGAGTCCGTGGCGTTCGCGCTGTCGCAGACCGAACCCGCCCGGCGGCGCGCGGCCTATTGGGCGTGCGGGTCGGCGCTATTCGTGTGCTGGAACGTCGGCGTGATGGCGGGGGCGTTCGGCGGCGCGGCCATCAAGGACACCAACGCCTTCGGCCTGGACGCCGCGTTCCCGGCGGTGCTGCTGGCGCTCATGCTGCCCTCGTTGAAGGACCGAGCAGTTCGGGCGGCGGCGCTGGTGGGCGCCGTGCTGGCGGTGGTACTCAGCCCCTTGCTGCCGGCCGGGTTGCCGGTGCTGCTGTCCTTGGCCGCGCTACCACTGGCCATGATCGGCCGATTCCGCGCCGTGCCCGCCGAAACTGCCCCGGCCGGTGACGACTCCGTCGGGGCCAGACCGTGACCGCAACGGTGCTGACCGGCGTGGCGTTGGGCGTGGGCACCTTCGGGTTCCGGTTCGCCGGAGCGAGCCTGCAGTCCCGGATCACCGTCTCCCCCCGCACCCAGCACGTGCTCGCCGCATCCTCGGTCGTGCTGCTGGTCGCCCTGATCGCCACCGCGACGGCGCTGGACGGCGAGTCGTTCGCCGGGTGGGCACGACCCGCCGGTGTTGCGGTGGGTGGGGTGCTGGCGTGGCGCAAGGCGCCGTTCGTGGCCGTGGTGCTGGCGGCCGCGGGGGTCGCGGCCGGGCTGCGCCTGCTCGGGGTCCGATAGAACGGCCGGGCTGCGCCTGCTCGGGGTCCGATAGAACGGCCGGGCTGCGCCGGCTCGGGGTCCGGTAGCACGGCCGGCCCGGCGACAGCCAGGACGCGCGACGTCAACCGACCGTTGGAGGTGGCGATCCCGGCGACATTCCACCACCGGTGATGCGCGCTACTGCCTGGCACTCAGGCGACGGGCGAGCGCACGGATCCGACCGCGTGCCAGGTACCCACCGACCGCCACCGCGATGAGCGCGCCGATGCCGACCGGCCAGACCGCGGCCGCCCCGACCAGCAGCGCGAGGCCGTCCGCGCCGAGCAGCGAGGCGATGCCGAGATAGACGGCCGCGCCGCCGAGATTGACCTGGTGCAGCAGCCGGAACCACGCGTACCGGAGCCTGCCCCACGGGCCCAGGGCGGGCGCCCCGGGGGCCGCCGCCGATTCCGGGTCCGACCGTTCGGCGCTGCCGCGCCCTGTCATCCCGGCACCACCGCCCGCATGATGCAGTGGTTCTTGCCTTTGCGCCGGACATAGTCGAACCCGGCGTCCGCGAACATGCTGCGGGTGGCGCTGTACAGGAACGACGCGGAAATCTGGCGACCGCCGGTGTCCTGCGGATACGCCTCCACCGTTCCGCCGCCGGCGTCCGAAATCAGTTGCAGCGCACCGGCCAGGGCGCGAGCCGCCACACCGCGGCGACGATACCGTCGGTCGACGAAGATGCAGGTGATCCGGTAGTCCGGCCATGGTTCGCCAGGCAGTTCGACCTCCTTGCGGTGCGCGATACCGGGCAATTCCGCTGGGCTACCGAACTGCGCCCAGCCGACCGCAGCGTCGCCGTCGAAGACCAGCGCCGCATGCGCACCGCCGGTACGGACCAGCCGCTCCTTGTAGGCGCGCCAGTCCCCGCCGCCCGCCTCACGCTTCTCGGCCACCGAGGCGTTATGGAACCAGCAACACCAGCAGCCGCCGAACCCGCCGCCGTTGTGCCGCTGCACCAGTGCGGCGAAAGCCTCCCAGGTGTCGCCCGACAGCGGTGCAATCCGGTACCGGTCGTCACCCGCCGTCTGATCGTCTCCGGCCATGAGAAGTCACGCTACGACAGATGCCGGACGAGGCGCTTCCGGTTGCGCCGACCGTGGTCGCGATGACCGGCTCCCAGGGCCCGGCGCCGATCTGCTAGCGCAGCTTGACGTTGATCTGCTTGATCTGGGTGAACGCCTCGATGGCGCCCTCGATCGACATTTCCCGGCCGATGCCGGAGGACTTGTAGCCACCGTAGGACTGGCCCACCAACTGGCCCCCGCCCTGGTTGACCTGCACCCACCCGGATTCGATCCGGTTCGCCGTGTCCAGCGCCGCCGACAGATCCCGGCACCACACGAACGCGGCGAGCCCATAGTGCGAGTCGTTCGCCATCGCGATGACCTCGTCCTTGTCCTGCCACGGGATCGCCACCAGTACCGGCCCGAAGATCTCCTCCCGAGCGATCCGCCAGGAGTTCTGCACCCCGGCGAAAATCGTCGGCCCGGCGTAGAAACCGTCCAATCCAGCCGGCACCAACGTGTCACCGTCCAGCGCCACCCGGACGCCGTCCTGCGCCCTGCCGTCGGCAAGGTAGCCGCGCACCCGGTCGAACTGCTTGGCGTTGATGATCGAGCCCATGTCGGTGGCCTCGTCTGCCGGGTCACCCACCCGCAGCTGCGCCACCCGCGCCGACAGCCGCTGCAGGAACTCCTCGTAGATGTCGGCGTGCAGGAACAGCCGCGAGCCGGCGGTGCACGACTGGCCCTGCCGGGTGAAGCGCATCGCCGTCAGGACGCCGTCCACCGTGGCGTCCGGGTTCTCTGCGACCGCATCGGGGAAGACGATGTTCGGGCTCTTGCCACCCAGCTCCAGCGAGTAGTGCGCCAGCCGGCCACCGGCGACCTCCCCCACGTGCTTGCCGACCAGGGTCGACCCGGTGAACGACACCTTGTCCACGTCGGGGTGTTGCACCAGCGCCTCGCCGATCTCGGCGCCGTAGCCGGTGACGACGTTCAGCACCCCGTCCGGTAGGAACCGCGAGCAGATCTCGACCAGCTTGATGATGGTCAGCGGCGCGTCCTCGGCGGCCTTGAGCACCACGGTGTTACCGGCGGCCAGCGCCGCGGGCACCTTGCAGCCGGCGATCATCAGCGGCGAGTTCCACGGCAGGATCGCGGCGACCACGCCCAGCGGCTCACGGCGGGTGTACTGCAACTGGTCATCGCCGGCCGGCAGCACGTCACCCTTGAACTCCCCGGCCACCCCGCCGAAGTAGCGGAAGAGGTTCACCAACAGCCCGGACTCGGGCCGGGCCTGGGTGCGCAACGCGTTGCCCGTGTCGGCGGCGGTCAGCCGGGCCAGGTCCTCGGCTGCCTCCTCCAGGGCCGCGGCGATGGCGAGCAGTGCCTTCTGCCGCTCGGTGAAGGGCAGCGCCCGCCACCCGGGAAAGGCGGCGCGGGCCGCCGTCACCGCCCGCTCTGCGTCGGCCTGCCGGGCGCGCGGCACCCGGGCGATCGTCACCGATCCGCGCCCCGGGTTGACGACGTCGATCCACTCCCCCGCCGCTGCCTCGACAGGGTGCCCTCCGATGATCATCGGCCAGTCCGACACCGAGCCCGGCTCGGAGAACGCCGTCACCTTCGCAATCTCACGGTCCGTCGCGACTGCGGGGCTGCTGATCTGCGTCATGCGCTTCCATCCTCGTGAGTTGGGGTGCCGGTCGTGGACCTCACCACGCACGGCGATCCTCCCACCGCCGGGTGGGCAGCCGGCCGGCGCACCCGCTACGGCGTGGGTCGCCGCGAGCCGCGGACCGGACGTACCGAGCGCAGCAACGTGGCAGGGCGACGGTGGCGATGCCGGGAATGCACCGGGAGCACCGGGTGACGGCGCCAGTGCGGGAGTCGGCTGGCCATGATCCGCCGAATGATCAGCACGGCGGCCGCGGCGGTCGCAATGCCCGCCAGATTGATCACCAGCTGGGCCAGCGAACCCCACGCACGCTGCGGCTCGCCGGACACCAGCGCGACGGCGACGTACCCGGCGGCGGGCACCGTGGTGACGGAGATGAACACCCCGACCAGTGCTGCGGACTTGCCGCTGGTCAGCGACAGCATGCCGACCGCGCCCGCGAGTAGCGCCACGATCAGCGAAAACGCTCCCGGGTGGAAGATAAAGTCGGTCGCTCGGTTCAACGAATCCAGCGCCCGCACGTCCACCAGCCCGGCGGCTATGGCCAGCACGGTGGCGCCCGCCGTCACCGCCATGGCGACCGGAAAGCCGACCAGCAGCGCCACCGCCGCCCGCCGCACCAGCGTCCAGCGTCGATCCACCAGCCCCACCGCCAGCGCCGCCAGTGGCCCGAACTCGGGCCCCACCACCATGGCGCCGACGACGGTGATCAGCGAGTCGGTGATGACCCCGATGGCTGCCAGCACCGTGGCGATCACCAGCAGGGAGAGGAACACACCGGTCAGCTCGGAATCCTCGCCGGTACGCGCGGCCACCTCGTCCCACACCACCGCATCGGTGCCGCTGCCCGGCGCCTCGGACTCGGCCCGGTCGGCGGCCACCGACATCTCCAGATCCACCGGCAGCACGGTGATGGATCCGGATTCCGGCAGTCCCAACTCGCAGAGCCGATCCAGCAGATCGTCGGCGGCCTCCCGGGCCACCTGGACGTCGATCAGGTCGGACGGCCGGTCCCGGCCCACATCCCGGATCAGCGTCGAGTTGGCCGTGCCGGTGTGCCGGTCGAGCAGGTCCAGCACGGCCTCGGTGCGATCCCGCGCGACCAGCAGTCGCAGATGCAGCACGGCCTGACCCCCTATCCCGACGACCGCCTCGAAGCCGGGCTATTGCTCCTTCGGCTGGACAGCTCCGGCGGCCTGGGTCTGCTTGGCCGGTTTGGCGTCCACCCCGGCCTCCCTGCGCTGCGCGACGGTGATCGGCGCCGGGGCACCGGTCAGCGGGTCGTAGCCGCCGCCGGACTTGGGGAATGCGATAACCTCCCGGATCGACTCCTCGCCGGCCAGCAGCATCACGATGCGGTCCCAACCGAACGCGATCCCGCCGTGCGGCGGCGGCCCGAAGGTGAAGGCGTCCAGCAGGAAACCGAACTTCTCCTGGGCCTCCGACTGCGAGAGCCCCATCACCTTAAAGGCGCGCTCCTGCACCTCCCGAGAGTGGATACGGACCGAGCCGCCGCCGATCTCGTTGCCGTTGCAGACGATGTCGTGCGCGTAGGCCAGCGCCGAGCCGGGGTCGGTGTCGAAGGTGTCCAGGAACTCCGGCCGGGGCGAGGTGAAGGCGTGGTGCACAGCCGTCCACTGGCCGGAACCGACTGCCACGTCGTCGGTCTCGTCCACCCGCTCGAACAGCGGCGCGTCCACCACCCACACGAACGACCAGGCGGATTCGTCGATCAGCCCGCCCCGCCGGCCGATCTCCAGCCGGGCGGCGCCGAGCAGTTCCTGGGAGGCCTTGCGCGCCCCGGCGGCGAAGAAGATCGCGTCACCGGGCTGCGCGCCGGCCGCCGCGGCCAACCCGGCTCGTTCGGAGTCGGAGATGTTCTTGGCCACCGGGCCGGCCAGCGATCCGTCCTCCGCGACCGTGACGTAGGCCAGGCCCTTGGCGCCGCGCTGGCGCGCCCATTCCTGCCAGGCGTCGAACCCGCGACGCGGCGTGGACGCGCCACCGCGCTGCACCACCGCACCGACGTACGGGGCCTGGAACACTCGGAATGGCGTGTCGACGAAGAACGCTGTCATTTCTGCGATCTCGAGGTCGAAGCGCAGGTCGGGCTTGTCCGAGCCGTAGCGGTTCATCGCGTCGGTATAGCTGATTCGCGGGATCGGCCGGGGCACCTGATACCCGACCAGCTGCCACAGCGCCGCGACGATTTCCTCGGCCAGCGCGATGATGTCGTCCTGGGTGACGAACGACATCTCCACGTCGAGCTGGGTGAACTCCGGCTGCCGGTCGGCGCGGAAGTCCTCGTCCCGGTAGCACCGGGCAATCTGGTAGTAGCGCTCCATGCCGGCGACCATCAGCAGCTGCTTGAACAACTGCGGGGACTGCGGCAGCGCGTACCAAGAGCCGGGCTTCAGCCGGGCAGGCACCAGAAAGTCCCGGGCCCCCTCGGGGGTAGAGCGGGTCAGCGTCGGGGTCTCGATCTCGACGAACTCGTGCGCGTCCAGCACGGCGCGGGCGGCCCGGTTGACCGCCGAGCGCAGCCGCAGGTCAGCCGCCGGGCGGGCCCGACGCAGGTCCAGGTACCGGTAGTGCAGCCGGGCCTCCTCACCGGGCTGCGCATCGGATTCGATCGGGAACGGCAGCGGCACCGACTCGGAGAACACCGTCAGCTCCGTCACCGTCACTTCGACGGCCCCGGTGGGCAGCTCCGGGTTCTCGTTGCCCTCCGGCCGCAGACCCACGGTCCCCACTACCTGGATGCAGAACTCGCTGCGCAACCGGTGCGCCCGCTGCGCCATCTCGCCCTCGCGGAAGACGATCTGTGCCACCCCGGAGGCGTCGCGCAGATCGATGAAGATGACCCCGCCGTGATCGCGCCGCCTGGCCACCCACCCGGCCAGGGTGACGGTGGCGCCGTCGTCGGTGGGGCGCAGGGATCCGGCAGTGTGGTCGCGGAGCACGTCGTTCCTTCGTAGCGTTGTGGGCGCGAGGGGTCCGAACGGGCCGTCGCGGGGGTCGGCGCCGATCCTACGTGGCAGACCGCCGCCGGCCGCCGGCACACGAGGAGGTCAGCCCGACAGTCGGTGCAGGAAGGCAGCCATCGCCTGCCGGGAGACCGGCGCGGCCGGAGCGAACGTCCCGTCGGCGTATCCCTGGGTGACGCCCTGCGACACGAGCCAACCGATCTCCGGGCAGAACACCGATCCGGCAGCGACATCGGTGAAGGGAGCGGTGGTGCATTGCGGCACCAGCCCGGACGGATTCGCATATCGATACAGGAACGCGGCCATGCTCTGTCGGGACACCGCGGCGGTCGGATGGAAGAACCCATCGCTGCCGCCCTGCGTGATCTGCCGCTCGGCGAGCCAGGCGATCGCCCCGCAGAACGGGTTGCTGGCGAGCACGTCCGGGAACGGCGCGGTGGCGCATGGTCCGGCATCCTGACCGTCGTGGTCCATGCGGTACAGGAAGGCAGCCATCGCCTGCCGGGAGACCACATCCACGGGGCGAAAGTCCACCCCATCCCCCAGCGTGACCCTGCGCTGCGCGAGCCACAACACATCGTCGAAGAACGTCGCGCCCGGCGCGTAGTCGTGGAAGTAGGCGATCAGGGTGGCCGACGTTGCGGTGGCCGGGAGGTTGACGGCGTCGCCGTCGAAGGCACCGGTGATCTCGTACCGGCCGACGGTCGGTGGGGTGATCTTGAAGCTCACACCCGGTGCCGCTGGTGAGACGCTGGCGGAGGCCGATTTGACGAACGAGGCTGGCCCGGCGACATGGATCGACACCGACGACTCGTCCCCCTGAGTGGATGGGTATCGGACGGCTTCGGTGACGATGGCGTCGTGACCGACCGGCACGGCCAGGGCGCCACCGAAGGCCACCGGCGCCACCCGCCACGGCGGGACGAAACTCGCGTCGAACCAGCCACCACCGTCCTGGTCGGTGTAGTCGACGAAGGAGTGCAGGCCGATCTCCTGCGCCGACGTGCAGGCGGTGTCGGCCATCTTCAGGGTGACGGTGACGCGCTGGCGCTGCCCCGGATCCAGGTAGCCCTTGGCCGAACTGCTCGCCCCCACCCCGAGATTGACGTGCAGCGAGACGGACGGGAAGAACAGGTCGACCAGGTCATCGCCCCAGGCGTCGGTCATGGGCTGCGCCGCCGGCGGCGTCCCGGTCGACCACGGCGGCGTCACCCGGACGCCGTTGCGGACGTAGGACACGCACGGCACGGCATTGGCGGCGCCGGCACCGAGGTCGGACGGCCAGCCCCCCATCCAAACGTCCTGCACCCGGACCGTGCCGGTGTTCTCGATCAGCGCGTCGAAGGTGACGGTGCTGCCGGGGAACGCGATGCCGCTGGGGTCGGACACCGTCCTGGTCATAGTGGCGGTCAGTTGCGGAGGCGGCGGGGTGATGGTTGTCCCGGTGGTGATCGTCGGCACGGTGATGGTGGGCGGGTCGATGCTGGTCGGCGGCAGCATGGGGCGCACGTGCCCGGCGGCCCCGGCGGGAATGGGGTTCGCCATGGCCGCCGTCGTGGTCACTCCCGCCGCCAGGCCGGCCACGGTGGCGACGGCCAGCGCGGCCACGAGGGTCCTGCGGTGTCGGACCATAATGCACTCTCCTTGGGGTCGGGGCCGTTGATCGCCTCGGGTGTCCGGGATCCGTTCGCCCACTCTCGGCCGCGGCGCGGCAGCGGACATCCGGGAAGTGCGCCAGTCGTGCGCAGCCCGTGCCGACGAACGGACCTCGCTGTGGGCGGGCTCACCGCCTCTGCCGCCGAGCGCGGGCGTCGCGAACCGGTAGACTGATCGAGTTTTGCGGGCTGTCGCGATGCCCACCGGGTGATGGATCATGCGGGCCCTGCGACCCTGATCGGCCGCCGGCCGGTCCGCGAGCCTCCGCCTTCTCGATGATGGGTTTGCTGTGTCCAGCCTTGCCGCGCTCCCGCTTGCCGGTGCGTCCGATCCGACCCTCGATGCCACGTCGGCGGTGTCCCCGTCCTTCGAGGATCTCGACCTTCCCGCGCCGCTGCTGCACGCCATCCGGTCGATGGGATTTCGCCGCCCCACCGCAATCCAGGCGGCGGCCATTCCGGCGCTGCTGGCAGGGCGGGACGTCACCGGGGTGGCGCAGACCGGAACCGGCAAGACGGCGGCCTTCGGCCTGCCGTTGCTGGCATCGCTGGACCCGGCCGACCGCCGGGTGCAGGCGCTGGTCCTGACTCCGACCCGGGAGCTGGCGCTGCAGGTGTCCGGCGCCCTCGCCGGGTTCGCCGCGGGTCTGCCGGATGTCGAGGTGGCCACCGTCTATGGGGGTGCGCCGATGGGGCCGCAGTTGGGCGCGCTGCGCCGCGGTGCGCAGGTGGTGGTGGGCACCCCGGGGCGGATCATCGACCATCTGGAGCGCGGCAGCCTGCAGCTGGACGGGGTGCGCTTCGCGGTGCTCGACGAGGCCGACGAGATGCTGCGAATGGGATTCGCCGAGGACACCGACCGCATCCTGGATGCCACCCCGGCAGACCGGCAGACCGCGCTGTTCTCGGCGACGATGCCGAAGGCCATTAGGGCAGTGGCCGAGCAACACTTGCGGCACCCGGTGGATGCCAGCGTGGCACCGTCGGCGACCCCGGTCCCGGCAATCCGCCAGCGGTATGCGGTGTTGCCGTTCCGGCAGAAGACCGACGCGCTGGTCCGTTTCCTGGCGCTGGCCCAGCAGACCGACACCGAGGCCGATGCGGCGGTGGTGTTCGTGCGCACCCGGAGCGCCTGCGAGCAGGTGGGCGCCGGGCTGGCCGAACGGGGCGTCTCGACGGCCGTCATCAGCGGTGATGTGACCCAGCGCGAACGCGAGCGCACCATCGCGCGACTGCGCGCCCGGCAGGTGGACGTGTTGGTCGCCACCGATGTCGCCGCCCGCGGGCTGGATGTCGAGCGGATCGGTCTGGTGGTGAACTTCGACGCGCCGACCGATCCGGAGACCTACATCCATCGCATCGGCCGGACCGGGCGCGCCGGGCGGGCCGGGCAGGCACTGCTGTTCGTGACGCCGCGCGAGCTGAGCAGGGTGCGGACCATCGAGCGGGCCACCGGGCAACGACTGGAGCAGGTGCTGCCGCCGAGCCAGGCGGAGGTGACGGCGCATCGCGCGGCGGCCCGGCTGCGGGAGGCGATCGCCCGGCAGTCGGCGGGGCGGCTGGATGACTGCCGACGGGCCCTGGAATCCGCGGCACACGAATCCGGGCTGGCGGTGGCCGAGCTGGCGGCGGCGCTGCTGGCGGTGACGGTGGGCGACGACGGAGCCGTCCCCGAGCCCGCTGCCCCTTCAGGGGATCACGCCGCATCAGCGCAGCGTCGCGGGCATGCGCCACGCGAGTCGGGACAGGATCGACCGGACCGCACCGAGCGGTCGGCGCGCCGCGAGCGGACGGACCACGGTCGGGGCAGGGCGGAACAGCACAGCGGTGGAGCTCGCCGGCAGCCCGTGGCCCGGCTGGGCTCCGAGACGGTGCGCTACGTGGTGCAGGTCGGCCGTCGGCACGGCGTGCGGCCGGCAGGGATTGTCGGTGCGATCACCGGCGAGGGTGGCCTGTCCGGGTCCGACGTGGGCCGGATCGACATCTTCGAGGCGCACTCGGTGGTAGAGATCACCCGCCCGGTGGGTGCCGCCGCGCTGGCGCGAATCCGCCGGGCCACCGTCTCCGGGCAGCAATTGCGAATCCGGCCGGATCGACCCACCGGGCGCGGCGGCATGACGTCCGGGCCATCGACCCGCTTCGCCGCCGGGCGGCACCGGAGTCAGAACAGGGTGGCCTGACACTCCGGCCCCGCCGGGGCTCCGCCCGCTGGCGGGGTGCCCGGTGGACCTGCCGACTCGGCACCGTGCGGCATGTCGCGGAACTCCTGGCCGTAGGAGCCCATCCCGAGCCGGTCACAGATCCGCCGGATGCGTCCCGAGAGCTCGGCGCGCAGCTCACGCCGGAGGTTGGATCCGCCGACGTAGAGCCTGCGATACCGGGGCACAAGATCCGGGCGGCACTCGGTGAGCCAGCGCAGGAACCACTCTCGCGCGCCCGGGCGCAGGTGCAGCGCGAAGCCGCTGATGCCGGTCGCTCCGGCGTCCCGGATGGCCGCGACCAATGCCGTCAGCTGCTGCTCCGAGTCCGTCAGGTAGGGCAGCACCGGTGCGATGAGCACGCCGCATGGCAGGCCCGCCTCGGTGATCCGGTGGATCAGCTTCAGCCGCGCGGCCGGGGACGGGGTACCCGGCTCCAATGACTCCTGCAGGGCCGGGTCCAGCAGCGCCAGCGAGACTCCGATGCCCACCGGCACCGAGGCGGTGGCCGCCGCCAGCAACGGCAGGTCGCGGGACAGCACGGTGCCCTTGGTCAGGATCGAGAACGGGGTTCCGCTGTCGGCCAGCGCCCGGATGATCTCCGGCATCAGCGCATACCGGCCCTCCGCGCGCTGATACGGGTCGGTGTTGGTACCCATCGCCACGTGCTCGCGCCGCCACCCGGGTCGCGTCACCTCCCGGCGCAGCACCGCGCCGATGTTGGTCTTGACGACGATCTGGGTGTCGAAGTCCATGCCGGAGTCGAACTCCAGGTACTCGTGCGAGCGCCTCGCGAAGCAGTATCGGCACCCGTGGGTGCACCCGCGATAGGGATTGATGGTCCAGCCGAACGGCATCGGCGAGGAACCCGGCACTCGGTTCAGGGCCGACCGGCAGCGCACCTCATGGAAGGTGACCCCGGCGAACTCCGGGGTCCGCACGCTGCGCACCAGCCCCGCCAGACGCCCCAACCCGGGCAGCGCCTCGGGATCGTCGGCGGTGAGCTCTTGCTGTTGCCATCGCATCCGCCGACCTCCCGTCACCGCTACCACCGAACATCTGTGCCAAGGTTAGCGACTCGATCCGACATAGCACAAGTGTTCGCTGCTGCGCCATCGCGGTGACCTCCCCGCATGGCAGGGGGCGGCGATGTCACGGCAGCACCGGCTGACTCGTCCCGTATACGGCACAGCAAAGCGACAACAAGGACACAACACGGAAGGTGACGGACATGAAGGTCTTCGTAGCGGGCGGATCGGGACTTCTCGGGCAGCATCTGATCCCGCAGTTGGTGGCTCGCGGGCATCACGTGACGGCGAGCACCACCAATCCCAGCAAGCTCGGTGCGCTGCAGCGGCTGGGTGCCGAGGCGGTGGTGATGGACGGGCTGGACGCGGCCTCGGTCGGGCATGCGGTGGCGAGCGCCGCCCCGGAGGTGATCGTGCACCAGATGACGGCGATCTCCGCTACGCACGCCGGCAAGCCCAACTTCAAGCACATGGATCGCTGGTTCGCCGGGACCAACAGACTGCGCATCGAGGGAACCGACCACCTGGTGGCGGCCGCCCAGGCCACCGGCGTCGGGCACCTCGTCGCGCAGGGTTACGCCAGTTGGAACGGCCTGCAGACCGGCGGCTGGATCAAGACCGAGGCCGACCCGCTGGACTCCCTGGCCGGAACGCCGGCCGAGCCGGTGGCGGGCGCCCTGCGCCACCTGGAGGGGGCGGTCCTGCAGGCCGGCGGCGCGGTGCTGCGCTACGGCGGGCTGTACGGACCCGGCGCGACCGACGACCAGGTCGAACTGGTCCGCCGCCGGATGTTCCCGCTGGTCGGCGACGGGGCCGGCCACACCTCGTGGATCCACCTGCACGACGCCGCAAGCGCTACCGTGTTGGCCGTGGAGCAGCGCGCCACCGGAGTGTTCAACATCGTGGACGACGAGCCGGCAGCGGCCAACCAGTGGCTGCCGTACCTGGCATCGTGCGCGGGTGCCAAGCCGCCCCGCCGGGTCTCCGCCTGGCTGGCCCGGCTGCTGGCCGGCGAGATAGCGGTGACGATGATGACGAAGGGCCGCGGGTTTTCCAACGCGAAGGCCAGAGCCGAACTGGGCTGGCAGCTGCGCTACCCCTCCTGGCGCGAGGGCTTCCGGACTGCGCTGGCATGACTGGCATGACCCGGGCCAGCGGCGACACCGAAGAGTTCAGGCGGCTGCAGCCGCTCTTGTTCTCCATCGCCTACCGCATGCTGGGCACCGTCAGCGAGGCGGAAGACGCGGTGGGCGAGGCATGGCTGCGGTATCAGGGCTACCGTGCCTCGAACCCGGAGCCGGCTTCGCCCAAGGCATTCTTGTCGGCGGTGGTGACGCGCATCTGCATCGACGTGCTGCGCTCCGCGCGGGTGCGGCGCGAGGCGTACACCGGCAGTTGGTTCCCCGAGCCCATTGTGGAAGACCCGTACTCCGATCCCGCGCGCACCGCGGAGCTGGCCGACTCCCTGTCCACGGCCTCGCTGTTGTTGCTGGAGCGGCTCAGCCCGGCCGAGCGGGCGGTGTTCGTGCTGCGCGAGGTGTTCGCCTTCGACTTCGCCGAGATCTCTTCCGCGGTGGGCCGTTCCGAGGTGGCGTGCCGGCAGCTCGCGGTCCGGGCGCGGGCGCATATGGCCGCGGGCCGGCCCCGCTTCGAGGCGGATCGTCGAGAACGAGAGCGCCTGGCGACCAGCTTCTTCGACGCCCTGACCGACGGTGACGTGGAGGGCCTGCGAGAGCTGCTCGCCAGCGACGTGCTGATGGTCGGCGACAGTGGCGGGAAGGCACCGCTGTGGGGTCGTGGGATCGCCGGAGCGCCGAACGTCTGCCGGGTATTGGTCTCCCTGTTCCCCGCATTCGCGCGGCTGGGCGGCACCGTGCAGCGGCAGGAGCTGAACGGCCAACCGGGGGCCATCTTCCGGGACCGAGACGGAAGGATCATCAACACCTGGACGATCGACGTCGCGGACGGGCAGATTCAGGCGATCCGGGCCATGCTCAATCCCGACAAGCTGGCGCACCTCGGCCCGGTGGCGGACGCCTGGGCGGTGCTGCGCGAGGTGCAGCTGACCCGCCTGCCGGGCGACCGGCCCGAGCACGAACGCCTCGGCGGCGGTGGGGCACACTGACCGTTCGGGTGCGCCGGCGAGCGCTCGCTCAGCCCCCGGTCGGCTCGCCCAGGTAGAAGGCCGTGGTGCGCCCCGCGGCGGCGGTTGCCTGCTCGACCGGCGTTCCGGCGGCCGCCGACGCGTCCCCCCACCGTGCGCTCGCGGCGCGGATGAACTGCCGGGCGGGCGCGGTCTGGGTGAACGCTTCCGGATCGGCCGGCCGATCCTGCCCGGTGATCAGGTGCATCGCCAGGCCGAGCAATGCCAGGTCCCAGCCCACACCGGTGGCACCCGGGCCGAACTGGGCCCAGAACTCGGAGTCCGCGTCACCGCTGTGGGTGTGCTCGAGGGTGAGCCGTGCCCCGTCGCCGTCGGGGGTGAGCAGCAGCCGGAGCTGGCTGGAGTCTCCACCGAACTCCCACGTCACGGTGAACGAGCGGGGAGGCTCGCACTCCACCACCTCACCCGAGGCGTTGCCCTCGACCTGGTAGCGCCCGCCCAGCCGAAGGTCGCCGGTGACCGGCGCGAACCAACGCGCCAGCCGATCGGGGGTGGTGCAGGCCTCCCATAGGTCGTCGATCGTGGTCGGGTAGGACTGGCTGAGCCTCTGAACGGTGCGTTGGGTGTTGCCGTCGCGCTCGATGCTCAGACCGCGGCGAACCTCGTCCGGCTGGGTGGCGATGAGGTCGTCTGGCTGCTCGGTCATGGTCGGTCCCGTCTCCTGGTCGATGTCGGCGATGTGCCGTCTCGTCGTTGTCTCTTGCCGCGCGCGATCTCGGTCGCGAGCGCGTCCAGGCGGGGCGCCCAGAACCTCCGGAACGGGTCGAGCCATTCGTCGGCCTCCCGGAGCGGTTCCGGATTCAGCGAATACAGGCGACGGGCACCTTCGGCCCGTACGTCGGTAAACCCCGCCTCTCGCAACACCTTGAGGTGTTGCGAGACTCCCGGCTGACTGATTCCGAATTCCTCGCTGACTACCCGGACGATGTCGCCCGCCGACAGCTCACCCCGGCTCAACAGCTCCAAGATGCGGCGCCGGACCGGATCGCCGAGGACATCGAACGCGTGCACCAGTCGAATATAACCGATCCTTGATATAAGTCAAGACCGATACGCGATCGGGTTCAATCCGTCGTGGACGCGCCCTCGGGCAGGTCGTAGGCGGTGGGGTGCGCGGGTTGGTACAACAGCATGCTGCCGGCCCCCGGCACGACGAACTCCGTGGTCAGACCGAACCCGTCGTCACGGACCTCGCGGGCGAATTCCACCCCACGGCCGGTCAGCTCCGCGACGGTCGCCTCGATGTCGTCACACATCAGGGCTATCTCGTGGTGCTGGCCGATGGACCACGAATCGTCACCAGCGCCGCCTGAGGTGGGATGCACGCCCATCTCCCCGGCACCGGTGCGGAAGATCAGCCACCCTCCCCCGCTGTCCACGTACGGCCAGCCGATCACGTCCCGCAGGAACGCGCGAGCCCGCTCCGGGTCGTCGGCGTAGATCAGGGTGTGCACGGCGGTCATCATCCGGCCATGATAGTGCCCGCGCGGGCCGACTCTCAGGTACCAAACCGCCCGCCGGATAGGATCGCCGAGGTCAGTGCGGCGGTCGCCTCCCCCGGCGCGCGCGGGCCGGTCAGCAACACGAAGTCGATCCCGCCCAGCGGCGGGAGTTTGCTGCTGGCAGGCATTTCCACCAGATCCGTCGGCCGCAGGCTGCGCGCGAAGATCGAGATCCCCAGGCCGGCCCGCACCGCTGCCAGCACCCCGTTGACACCGCGCACGGTGCAGGTCACCTGGTAGCGCCTGCCCTGCGCCTCCAGCGCCTGCACCCCGAGGGAGCGGGAAAGGCTCGGCGCCGCGTACACCACCAGCGGTACCGGCCGATCCGGCTCCAGCCGAGTCCCCTCCGCCCCGGCCCAGACCAGCTTGTCCTTGCGCACCACGCGCGCATTCCGATCGCCGGGCTGATGCTTGACGAACGCCAGGTCCACGTGACCGGACTCCAGCCGCCGGTGCAGCACTCCGCTCTGGCCGACGGTCAGTTCCAGATCGATCCGCGGGTACAACCGGCGAAAGTCGCGCAGGATCCGCGGCAGCGGAGACAGGGCCAGATCGTCGGACACTCCGAATCGGAGCCGGCCGGCCAGTCCCGAGGACGAAAAGTACGCCACTGCTTGCTCATTCGCGGACAGGATGGTGCGCGCGAAGCCGACCATGGCCTCTCCATCGGCCGTCAGCGTGACGGTGCGCGTATCCCGCAGGAACAGCGAGCGCCCCACGGCCTCCTCGAGCTTGCGAATGTGTTGGCTCACCGTGGATTGGCCGACATCCAGCAGGGCCGCCGCACGGGTGAAGCTCAACGTCTCCGCCACGGCCACCAGGCTGCGCAACTGCTCCGGCTCGTACACGACCCCGCCCTATCACGTGACGCGATGACAGTGATTTGATCAATCCGCTACTGTAATGTACCCGGCTCCGGGACGATGAAGTGGTCAAGCAAGCCGCATCGCACCGCCAACCCCCGGACGACATCGTGACCACCGCCGCCCCGGCCCAGCTCCACGCCGACCCTCCCCACGACACCAGCGCCCACACCCCCACTCCGCCATCCGCCATCCGGAGGGTCGCCCGCAGGCGCGTCGTCCGGCCCCGGACCGCGCCGACCAGCGTTCGCACGCATCGGACCGGCGGGAGCATGTTCTCCTCCCTGCGCACCCGCAACTTTCGGATCTTCGTGTCCGGCCAAGTGGTCTCCAACACCGGGGCCTGGACCCAGCGCGTCGCACAGGACTGGCTGGTGCTCACCCTCACCGGGAGCGCCGCCGCGGTGGGCATCGTCACCGCCCTGCAGTTTGTTCCGACGCTGATCTTCGGAATGCTCGGCGGGCTGGCTGCCGATCGGTTCGACAAGCGACGCATCCTGCTGACCACGCAATCCTCGCTCGGCCTGTGCTCCGCGCTGCTGGCGGGACTGTGCCTGACCGGCGTCGTGCAGTTCTGGCACATCGCCGTGATCGCGTTCGCCGGTGGCACGGCGGCGGCGTTCGACAACCCGACCCGACAGGCCTTCGTGCACGAGATGGTCGGAGCGCGCCAGCTGCGCAACGCCGTCAGCATCAACTCGGCGGTGTTCAACCTGGGGGCCCTGGTCGGCCCCGCGGTCAGCGCGGCCTTGATCAGCGCCGTCGGCATCGGGTGGTCGTTCACCGCCAACGCGGGATCCTTTGCGGTCGTGGTCGTGGCGCTCGGGGTGATTCGCCGCGCCGAGTTGCATCGCGGTCTGGCGCTGGCCCGTGGCCGTGGCCAGATGCGATCCGCGCTGGCCGAGATTCGCCGGCGGCCGGAGCTGTGCTGGCCGATTGTGCTGGCCGGCATCTGCGGCTTTTTCACCTCCAACTTCCCCGTGGTGCTGACGGCCTTCGCCAAGGACTTCCACCTGGGACCCGGCGGCTACGGGCTGCTGACCTGCGCGCTGGCGGTGGGCTCGCTGGCCGGTGCGCTCTACTCGGCCCGCCGTCCCGGCGCGCGGCTGCGCAATCTGATGGAGCTCGCGCTGGCGCTGGCGGCGGCCCAGCTACTCGCGGCGTGCATGCCCGGAATGGTCACCCTCGCCGTGGCCCTGGCGTTGACCGGTGCAGCCTGCGTGCCGTTTGGCATTGCGGCCAACACGAGCATCCAGCTGGCTGCCGGGGATGCCATGCGCGGGCGAGTGATGGGCGTGTACATGCTGGTGGTGATCGGCGCGGCGGCGGCCGGCGGCCCGGCGATCGGCTTCCTGGCCGAGTGGGGCGGCGCCCGGACGGGGCTGATCGCCGGTGGGCTGGTGGTCAGCGCCGCGGCGGTGTACGTCTGCCATCGGCTCGCTCGCGCCACCCATGTCGCGGTCCAGCCCGAACTGCGGATGGCTCTGGACCGGATGCGCGGACGGTGGGCGCCCGGCATCGGGCGATGACGAGCGCTCCGGCCGGGCAGCGGTTCTTCCCCCGGCGCACGGGTCGCCACCGAGCGCAGTTGTTGGTTTCCAGACAATCCTTCCGGCGGGCGGTGACGGGCGTGCATCGCCCGCCGGATCCCTGGCGCGTGCATCACCAAACGCGATAACACTGATTCGACCGATCCGGCTCTGCCCGAGATTCCGGATCCGGACCATGGAGGGCAGTACTCGAGCTACCCCTTCGTGAAAGCACCGTGACCACCACCCTCCCGCCCGGCGACCGACAGGCGCCCGCCCCGCCTACCCCCACCACCCCGCGCCGAGTCGGCATGTTCGCCGCGCTCGGCATCCGCAATTTCCGCTGGTTCGTCGTCGGCCAGGCCGCCTCGACCAGCGGGCTGTGGACGCAGCGGGTGGCGCAGGACTGGCTGGTGCTCACCCTGACTCACGACCCGTTCGCGGTCGGTGTCGCCACCGCCCTGCAATTTGTGCCGACGCTGATCTTCGGCATGCCGGCGGGTCTGGTCGCCGACCGGTTCGACAAGCGCCGGGTGCTGCTCGGCACGGTGTCCAGCCTGGGCGCGTGTGCCGCGATCCTGGGGTTGCTGTGTCTGACGGGCACCGTCCAGCTCTGGCATGTGCTGGCGATCGCGTTCCTCACCGGCACCGCGGCCTGCTTCGACAACCCCACCCGGTCGGCGCTGGTGCACGAGATCGTCGGACCCGACCGGCTGCGCAACGCGGTCAGCGTGAACTCCGCGGTGTTCCAGCTGGGCGCGCTGGCCGGTCCGGCCATCAGCGCCGGGCTGATCACGGCGGTGGGCACCGGCTGGGCCTTCGTGGCGTGTGCCGGGTGGTACGTGCTGGTCGCGCTGGCCTTCGCGCTGATCCGCAGGTCGGAGCTGCGCAGCGCCCCACCGCTGGTCCGCGGGCAGCGCCAGCTGCGCGAGGCCGTGGCCGAGATCGCCCGCACCCCCACCCTGCTCTGGCCGATCGCGCTGGCCGGCATCTGCGCGTTCTTCACCACCAACTTCGCCGTCACGCTCACGGCGTTCGCCAAGGACCTGCATCTGGACGCGGGCGGCTACGGATTGCTCACCGTCGCCCTGGCCGTCGGATCCCTGGTGGGCGCGCTGATCTCGGCCCGCAGGCCGGGCACCCGGCTGCGGCATCTGGTCGCGCTGGCGGCGGGACTGGCCGGCGCCCAGCTGATCGCGGCGACCGCCTCCGGCATGGCGAGCGTCACCGGCGCCTTCGTGCTCATTGGCATGGTCGGCATGCCGTTCCTGATCACCGCCAACACCAGCATCCAGCTGGCCGCCGGCGACACCATGCGGGGCCGCGTGATGGGGGTGTACATGCTGGTGACCCTGGGAGCGGCGGCAGCGGGTGGCCCCGTCATCGGCGTGCTTGCCCAGCGGTTTGGCGCTCCGGCCGGACTGCTGGCCGGCGCGGTCGTGACCGGGGTGGCCGCCGCGTACCTGGCCCGGCGCTTGGCTCGGCTGTCCCGGATCGAAGTGCGGGGGCACCTGCGGGTGGAGCTGGCACGGATGCGCGCGTGGCTGGCCGGCACCATCGGATCCGGGCGGTGACGGCGCTCGGGGCGGGAGGGCGGTGACGACGCTCCGAGCGGAAGGACCTGGAGGCCGGCAGCGACGCTCCGGGTGGTGACACTCCGAGGCTGGTGACGACGCTCGGGGTCCCGATGCTCGGCGCGCCGTCGCGTCAGACCACCCGAGATACGGTCGGTCGCAGGTCCTCGGCGGGCGGGGTCCAGCTGCCGGCGACGGCCGAGACCTGTTCGCCGGAGCGGATGTCCTTGACCTCGTCACCGCGCTCGATCCCGCCGGCTCCGTCACCGCTATCGGCGCCGCTTGACCCATCGCTGCCGGCCCCCGGAAACCACACGAACGGAATGCCGCGCCGGTCGGCGTACCGGATCTGCTTGCCGAACTTTGCCGCCGTGGGCGCCACCTCGCACGCGATGCCCCGCCGGCGCAGCGCGGTCGCCACCCCCACCGACCGTGCACGATCCGCGTCGCTGTCGGAGACCAGCGCCACCAGCACGCATGCCGGAGTGGACCGGCTGGCTCGCACCAGGTTCTGCCCGAGCAGCAGGCCGAGAATGCGCGACACCCCGATCGAGATACCCACCCCGGGGTAGGTCACCTTGCCGTCGGAGGCCAGTGAGTCGTAGCGGCCGCCGGAGCAGAACGAACCCCACGATTCGTACCCGACGAACTGGGTCTCGTAGACGGTGCCGGTGTAATAGTCCAGCCCCCGGGCGATCTTCAGGTCGGCGACGATTCTTCCCGGTGCGGCGGTCGCCACGGTGTGCACCACGGCGGCCAGCGACTCGAGCCCCTCGTCCAGCAGCGGGTGGGCGACGCCCAGCGCGTGCACCCGATCGACGAACGACTCGTCGGCGGTGCGAATCTCGGCCAGCCGCAGGCATTGCTCCGCCTGCTCCGCGCTGGCACCGGCGGCCCGCAGCAGATCGGCCACGGCATCCGGGCCGATCTTGTCCAGCTTGTCGACCATCCGCAGCGTTCCGGCCACGTCGTCCAGCCCGATGCCGTGATAGAAGCCCTCGGCGACCTTGCGGTTGTTCACGCCGATCACGAAGTCCGGCACCGGAAGTCGGGCGAACGCATCCGCGATCACCAGCGGCATCTCGGCCTCGAAGTGGCCGGACAGCTCGCCGACGTCCACCACGTCGATGTCGGCCTGGGTGAACTCGCGATAGCGCCCCTCCTGCGGCCGTTCTCCGCGCCACACCTTTTGGATCTGGTAGCGCCGGAACGGGAACTGCAACGACCCGGCGTGCTCCAGCACGTAGCGGGCGAACGGCACCGTCAAGTCGAAGTGCAGACCGAGCCGGGCCTCCCGGTCGCCCTCACCCTTGTCGTCGGCGCCGGCGGCCAGCCGGGAGATCGCGTAGATCTCCTTGTCGGCGTCCTCGCCCTGGGAGGAGAGCCGCTCGATCGGCTCGACCGCCCGCGTTTCGATGGACGAGAAGCCGTGCAGCTCGAAGACCTCGCGGATGACGTCGCAGAAGTGCTGCTCGACGATGCGGTCGGTGGGCAGGTACTCCGGGAAGCCACTCAGCGGGGCGATCTTGCTCACTGGGGCATTGTCCCAGCAGCCGGGGTGGCCGTCACCCCGAGGGGTTCGCCGTTGACGTGTCGGACAGGTCCGCAACGCTGCACGTTTCCGCAGCTCGCGAAGATCGTGGCGCAATCTGACCGGCACAAAAGTGGCTTAGATGTGGCACAGTGTCCGCAATGGGACGAACGGGCGGTGACGGGGCGCACGGAGACAGCCCTGTGCCAGACAGTCAGCCGGAGCCGGCCGAGCTGTGGATCGATGCCGGGCCCGGCCGCTCACACCACGGCGGACCCCCGACGGGATCCGGCGGTACCGGGCGTGCCCGGTGGATCGCGCTGACGGTCGGATTTCTGGTGTTGGTCGCGGTGATCGCGGTGCAGCATTTCGCCACCGGTCGGTCCATCACCGGTTCCGGCACCGTGGCCATTAGCCAGTCGGATGCCCAGACCACCCCGTCACCGGCCGACCGCACGTCCACCCAGCAGGCGTCGTCGACGGCCGCGCCGGACCACACGACCTCGGACGGACCCCGGTCGTACGCGCCGACCGAGTCGATCGACACCGCACTCTCCCAGGCCCTGGCTTCGCTCAGCTCCGCACACCAGGTGGGCGGCACCGCCGGGGACGGCCCCACCGACGCGCCCGACACCACAGTGCCTGACACCACCTCGCCGTCCACCACCACCGTGCCCAAGCAGGCGCTGCCCGGCGCCGGCGACTGGGAGCTGCTGGGGTTCGGGTCGAACGGCGTGGTCCGCTACCGCCCGAGCACCGGCGCGCTCACCGTCACCCCGGTGCCCACGATCTTCAGCAACAATCTGCTCTCGTTCGTGGTGACGCGGTCGGCGGCGATCATCCGGTCCATGGACAACGTCGACGGCTATCTGGTGTCGGACGGCAAGCCCGCCCGCCCGCTGGCCGGGCTGCTCGCACAGGGCACGAAGGCGCTGCCCGGCCCGCACCCCGGCGACCTCTGGGTGGTGCAAGAGTCGTATGCGGCCACCACCCAGGGCAGCGGTGCGGATGGCACCGACACCTCCGGCGAGCAGATTCTCGCGCCCAATGTTTCGCTCAATCTGGTGAACGCGAATGGGACACAGCTCGGCACGAGAATCGATCTGCCGGCCGCGCTGTATTCCGCGGGTGCGTACGGCATTCTCCCGGACGGCGCCGGGTACGCCCTGGCCTATGGCGTCGGTGGCATCTACGACGTCCGCCCGGACGCGGTGCATCTGGTGACGCACGGCCATCTGATGGCCGTCGGTCCCACCGGGTTCCTGGCCTACGAGTGCGACGACAACGCCCGGTGCGGCGCCGTGGCCATCGACCGCGCGACCTGGGACCGACATCCGCTGCCCGATGTGGCGGTGCGCGTCGGCGCCCTGCAGGGGTCGGGCGTCATCTCGCCGGACGGCACTCGCGCCGCAGTGCTGAACTTTGGGAGCACCGGCATCGCGGTCGACCTGATCGACATGAACTCCGGAAAGGTGGTGCGCACGCCCGTGGACATAAGCGGCGCCATGGCCGCGGACACGTCCCAGTTGCTGGTCTTCTCGCCGGACGGCCGATACCTGCTGGTCAGTGCGATGAACGGCGTCGTTCCGATCGACACCAGCACCGGGAAGGCGCGGCCGCCGCTCCCCATTCCGCCGGTGGACGTGCTGGCGATCCGGCCCGGCAGCTGACCGGGACACCGGCGCCGCCCGGCAGGTGATCGGGGCGGCAGACAAAAAGTCGCACCTCGTGGGGATCTTGGTCGGCATCGCCGCAGGTCGGCGCGACCATGATCCCCTCGAGGTGCGATTCCTGCCAGGAACTGGGCCGCCGGCGGGCTCGGCCGCCGGGTGACAGGCCGCCCGGCAGCTCACTCAGCAGCTCGCCGCCGCACCGCGAGTCGAAGCCGCCGCGAGCCCCGGCAGCTCGCGAGCCCGGCCGGTCAGGCCAGATCGTGCAAGAACGGATTGCCGACCCGCTCCGCGCCGATCGTGGACGTCGGCCCGTGGCCGGGCAGCACCACGGCGTCGTCCGGCCGGGTCAGCAACTGCGCCGAGATCGATGCCAGGATCTGCGGCGTCGATCCACCCGGCAGGTCGGTGCGCCCGACGGACCCGGCGAACAGCGTGTCCCCGGTGAGCAGGATCTCCGGCCGGTCCCCGTCGGCAGCGATCCGGTACACCACCGAGCCCCCGGTATGCCCCGGGGTGCCGAGCACGTCGATCGACAACTCGGCCAGATCCAGCACGGTGTTCCGGGCATGCCCGAGCAACTGCACCTCGTCCGGGCGCAGCGCGTCCAGGTCGTCACCGGGCTGCAACAGCGCCGCGATCCCCGCCTGCAGCTGCGGGGACAGCGCCGCCAGCGGATCGTCCAGCATGTACTCGTCCGCGTCGTGCAGGTAGGCGGGCACCTCCGCCCGGGAGCAGACCGCGCGGGCGGACGCCACGTGATCCAGGTGCCCGTGCGTGAGCAGCACCGCGACCGGACGCAGCCGATGCTCGTCCAGCACGCCCCGCAGCCGCTCCGTCGCGCCCTGCCCGGGGTCCACCACCACGCAGTCCGCCCCCGCGGCGGGCGCCAGCACGTAGCAATTGGCGGCCAACGGACCGGCCGGGAATCCCGCGACGAGCACCCCGCTACCCTATCGGGGCAGGTCGCCCGAGGGCCGGAGCCGATCGGCGGGCCGGTGCCCTACCCGCAGCGCGGGTCACCACCGCCCGCCGGCACCCCGGTACACATCCGGTTCACAGGCAATCTGTACCGGGCGCGGCTCGGCGGCACCTACACTCGCCCGTCGGAGCCATGCTCCCGAGCATTCCGCCGCGGCCGCACCGCGCGGAGCCCGGGCGCGCCGCCTGGTGACCACCACCGCATGCAAAGGAGCACCCCGTGCCGAGCAACCAGCAGCGCCGCGAGGCCGCCAAGCGCAAGTTGCAGCGCCAACTCGTCCGGCGCGAGCAGCGCGCGGTGGCGCAGCGGCGGCGGCTGCTGATCGTCGGCGTGGTCGCCGCGGTGTTGATCATCGCGGGCGGCGTCTGGCTGTTTACCGGTCTGGGGTCCAACACCGCCGATGGCGCCTCGGGGGAATCGAGCTCCGCGACGCCGTCCGCAGACACCGCCGCCAGCGTGTCCGACACCGCCTCCGAGACCACCTCGACCTCCGAGACCGCCTCAACCTGGCCGTGCTCGTATCCGGCATCCGGTACCGCCGCCAAGTCGGTCAAGGCGCCGACGAACCTCACGCCGGCCGACACCGGCACGGTGGATGCCACCGTCGCCCTGAACTCCGGCAACCTGACCTTCACGCTGGACCGCGCCAATGCCCCCTGCGCGGTGGAGTCGTTCCTGTCGCTGGCCAGCCAGCATTTCTTCGACGACACGCCATGCCACCGGCTCACCGCCAGCGAGGGTCTGAAGGTGCTGCAGTGCGGCGATCCGAGCGGCACCGGGACCGGCGGACCCGGCTACATCATTCCCGACGAGGTTTCCGGCACCGAGAAGTACACCCGCGGGGTGATCGCGATGGCCAACGGCGGCTCCCCGGGAACCACCGGTTCACAGTTCTTCATCGTGTACGGGGACTCCCAGCTCAACCCGACCTACACCGTGCTGGGGAAGGTCACCAAGGGCATGGACGTGATCGACGCGATCGCGGCCAAGGGCGTGAAGGGCGGCGGTACCGATGGTGCGCCCGCCGAGACGGTGACGATCACATCGGTGACGATCCCGGATGGGGCGGCGGACGCCACCGCGACGGCACCCCCGGCCACCGGCAGCACCAGCACCGGTAGCACCAATACTGCGGCCACCGCAACGGGGTCCGAGAGCCCGTCGACCGGCGCCAGCACCAGTGGCTCGGCGTCGACGTCCGGATCCGGCGCGGTGAGCACGTCAGGTTCGTCGGCCCCGGGCTCGGCCACCGGTACCACGACCAACTGACTGACCGCGGGCGGCGCCAGCGGTCCGCTCGGCCCGGTCACCGACGATCGCGCCGCGGTGACCGGCAGACGCCCGCGCCGAGCGATGGCAACCCACGGTGACGGGCGGCAGCCCGTGCCGTGTCAGGCGCTGGTCAACCGGTAGACGTCGTAGACGCCCTCCACCCCGCGGACCGCGCGCAGCACGTGCCCCAGGTGCTTGGGGTCGGCCATCTCGAAGGAGAACCGGCTGATCGCCATGCGGTCCTTGGACATCGACAGATTCGCCGACAGGATGTTGACCTTCTCGTCGGCCAGTGTCTTCGTGATGTCGGACAGCAGCCGGTGCCGGTCCAGCGCCTCCACCTGGATGGACACCAGGAACACCGTGGACGCGCCGGGATCCCAGGTGACGTCCACCAGCCGGGATGGCTCGGCTCGCAGCGACTCTGCGTTCGTGCAGTCGGTCCGGTGCACCGACACCGCACCGCCCTTGGTGACGAAGCCGAGGATGGTGTCGCCCGGGACCGGAGTGCAGCACCGTGCCAACTTGACCTGCACGTCGGTGACGCCCTTGACCAGCACTCCAGCGTCGGTGGACGGCCGGGACCGGCGGGTGCCGGTCAGCGCGGCCGGTTCGGCGATCTCGTGGCCCGATGCGTCCTCCCCGCCGAGCACCGACATCACTTTGGTGACAACGGTCTTCGCGCTCACATGGCTTTCGCCGACGGCCGCATACAGGGCCGAGATGTCCTTGTAGCCGAGTTCTCTGGCCACCTCGGTCAACGCATCCTGGGAGATCAGCCGCTGTACCGACAGGCCCTGGCGGCGCACCGCCTTGGCGATCGCCTCCTTGCCATTTTCCAGCGCCTCCTCACGGCGCTCCTTGGCGAAGTATTGCCGGATCTTGGTCTTGGCTCGGGACGAGGCGACGAAGCCGAGCCAATCCCGACTCGGCGCGGCGGTGGTGGCCTTGGAGGTGAAGATCTCCACGATCTGGCCGTTGCTCAGCGTGCGTTCCAGCGCGACCAGCCGACCGTCCACCCGGGCGCCGATGCACCGATGGCCCACCTCGGTGTGGATCGAATAGGCAAAGTCTACCGGCGTGGAACCCGCTGGTAGCGTGTGGATGTCGCCCTTCGGAGTGAACACGAAGATGTCGTTGGAGCGGATCTCGTAGCGCAGGTTATCCAGGAATTCGCCGGGGTCACCGGCTTCCCGCTGCCAGTCCAGAAGCTGCCGCATCCAGGCCATCTCGTCCACGGACGCCAGGGACCCGGCGTGCGTGCCGCGGGTCTCCTTGTAGCGCCAGTGCGCGGCGATGCCGTACTCGGCGGTGTGATGCATGTCGTTGGTGCGGATCTGCACCTCCAGCGGCTTGCCCTCCGGGCCGATCACCGTGGTATGCAGCGACTGGTACACCCCGTACCGGGGCTGCGCGATGTAGTCCTTGAACCGGCCCGGCATCGGCGCCCACAGGGCGTGCACCACACCCATGGCGGCGTAGCACTCCCGGATGGTGCCGACCAGGATGCGTACCGCTACCAGGTCGTGGATCTCGTCGAATTCCCGGCCGCGGACCTGCATCTTCTGGTAGATCGAGTAGTAGTGCTTGCCCCGGCCGACCACGTCGGCCGGCAGCTTCGCGGCACCCAGCTCGGTGCGCAGCTTGTCGGTGACCGCCGCCAGGTAGGTATCCCGGGACGGCGCCCGGTCGGCGACCAGCCGAGCGATCTCGTTGTAGCGCTTGGCATGCAGGATCGCGAAGGACAGATCCTCCAGCTCCCACTTGACGGTGGACATGCCCAGCCGGTGGGCGAGCGGCGCCAGCACTTCCAGCGTCTCGCGGGCCTTGCGAACCTGCTTATCCGGCGGCAGGAAGCGCATGGTGCGCATGTTGTGCAGCCGGTCGGCGAGCTTGATCACCAGCACCCGGGGGTCATTCGCCATGGCGATGATCATCTTGCGGATGGTCTCGGCCTCGGCGGCGGCTCCGTAACGCACCTTGTCCAGCTTGGTGACGCCGTCCACCAGGCGGGCCACCTCGGTGCCGAAGTCCTCGGTGAGCTGGTCCAGGCCGTAGCTGGTGTCCTCCACGGTGTCGTGCAGCAGGCCGGCGACCAGCGTGGTGGTGTCCATGCCCAGGTCGGCCAGGATGGTGGCCACGGCCAGCGGGTGGGTGATGTACGGGTCGCCGGACTTGCGGTACTGGCCGCGGTGGGCGGCCTCGGCCACCTCGTAGGCGCGCAACAGCAGTTTCGTATCGGCCTTGGGGTGCAGGTCGCGGTGCGCGCCGATCAGCGGTTCCAGCACCGTGCGCGCCGAGGGGCCGCTCTGTCGCTGGCCGCTGATCCGCCGGGTCCAGCGGGCCCGGACCCGGCGAGACGCCGACGGGGCGGTGACGGTGCCCGCGGTGTTGCGCACCGCGGGCTTGGCGGGGCGGGCGGCCGGTGCGGGGCCCGACGGGGCCACGCCACCGGAGGCGGCGGCAGTCCCGGATAGTGCTGCAGTCCCGGAGGGGGCCGCGGTCCCGGATGGGGCGGTGCCGGTGCCCCCGGTGCCACGCGCCGCGGACTTGGCCGGCTGCGGGGCAGGCCGGGAAGGGGCCGCGTCCGAACCGTCCACACCGGGCACGGTCGCGTCCGGGCGGGGCGGAGCGGCGTCCGGGCGGACCTCCGGGCGAGCCGGAGCGGATGCCACCGAGGCGCCCGGCGGAACCACCGGCGCGGCCTGCTTGCGCGCGGCGCCGTCCGCCGTGGTATCGGCGGTTACTCGGACCGTCGCCTGGCCGTCTGCCATGTGTCACCTCCCCATACCGGAGCATAACGCCGAGCGTCGATCGAACCTTCCGTCCGCAGCGGGCTCCGATCGGGGTGACGATGCCTCGATTCGGCGCCCGGTGAGTGCGGGCCCGCCACCGACGATCAGTAGCGTCGCAGGGCCGTCACCGGCAGGTCGGGCAGCCTGTCCCGGCCACCGAGGGCGAGAAGTTCGATCGCCACCGCGAGCCCCACCACGCGCGCACCGGCCCGCTCCAGCAGCGACCGGGCCGCGGCCGCGGTGCCGCCGGTGGCCAGCACGTCGTCCACCACCAGGATCCGGGCGCCGTCACGGACGTCGTCGGCGTTGACCTCCAGCGCCGCGGTCCCGTACTCCAGCTGGTAGGGCTGCGCGAGCACCCGGCCGGGCAGCTTGCCGGCCTTGCGCACCGACAGCACACCGACGCCGAGATGCCCGGCCAGCGCGGCGGCCAGCAGGAAGCCCCGCGCCTCGAGCGCCGCAATCTGGTCGACGGTATCGATGCCCGGGGCCGCCGCCAGCCCGGCCGTCACCGCGCGCAACCCCTGCGGGTCGGCCAGCACGGGGGTCAGATCCCGGAACAGCACGCCGGGGGTCGGAAAGTCGGGCACCACCCTGGTGAGCCGGTCGATCGCGGCTGCGGCCAGCTCGCCCGGCACTCCGGACGTGTCGTGCCGGTCGGGACCGGCACCGGCCGACGGGTTCGTCACCGCAGGATTCGTCACCGCAGGGTCGGGACCGGCCGGCACCGTCACCGGCCGCGCTTACCGGCCGGCCGGGGCGACCCCACTCGACTCGACTTGCCCTGCGGCGCCGACACACTCGCCTTGCCGCTGGCTCGCACCGGCTTGACGCCGGGCAGCGGACCGGAGCCCGGCCGCAGCAACGGCGATGCGGGCGCCGCCTGCGCACCAGGCATGCTGCGATGCACGTGCGCCACCTCGCCGCCCCCGTCAGCGGTGACGCCGACCCGGGCGATCGGGTCGCCATCCGCGTCCACGATCAGGCCCTCCGCCTTGCGCCGGGCCAGCACCCGAGCGGTGTGCGACTTGATGACCGGCTCGCGCATCTTCATGTCCACGGCCATCGGAACCGCCAGGAACACCGACGAATAGGCGCCGATCAGCATGCCGACCAGCATCACCAACGACAGGTCCTTCAGAGTGCCGGATCCGAGGATCACCACACCGGCGGTGAGCAGCCCGGCCACCGGCAGCAACGCGATCAGCGAGGTGTTCACCGAGCGCATCAGGGTCTGGTTGATCGCCAGGTTCGCGGCCTCCGGATAGGTGCGGCGCAGCAACGAGGTCAGTCCCTTGCTGTTCTCCTGCACCTTGTCGTAGACCACCACCGTGTCGTACAGCGAGAAGCCCAGGATGGTCAGCAAACCGATGACGGTGGCGGGGGCAACCTCGAATCCAATCAGGGCATATACCCCGGCCGTGACCACGAGGTCGTGCAGCACGGACACCACGGCACCGACCGCCACCCGGGACTCGTAGCGCAGCCAGATGAAGGCCGCGACCGCGACCAGGAACACCAGCACGGCGATCAATGCGCGGGTGGAGATCTCACTCCCCCAGGTCCCGGATACCGCCGAGTCGGATACCGCTTGGGTCAGCTGGAACGCCTGGGTGAGCGCTTCCTTCGCCGCGGTCACCTTGTCGGCGGTCAGGCTGGGCATGCTGACCTGCAGGTTGGAACCGACATCGATGACGCTGTCGGTCTCCTCGCCGGTGGCCTGGAAGATCACCTCGGTGACCTTCTCGTGGTTGAGGGTGGTGTTGGGGTGGAAGGTCAGCTGGGTCCCGCCGACGAAGTCCAGCGACAGGTTGAAGCCGCGCACCAGCATGAACAGCAGCGACAGCAGGACCAGCGAGGCGGAGAACACGTAATACCAGCGCCGGTGCCCGATGATGTCAAACGCGCCGGTGCCGGTGGACAGCCGGGAGAAGACGTTGTGGTGCCGGGTGGCCGCCTTGGTGGCCTCGGCGGTGATCGGTGCGGCGCCCTCGGGTAGGCCGGTGGGCTCCAGGGTCGGTGACTCGTCTGCCATCTCAGGCCTCCTTCGCCTGCAGGCGGGCGGTCGCGGTGCGGTGCTCCAGGCCGGCGCGGGCGACACTGCCCAGGCCGGACCACAACGGATGCGCGAAGACGTTGGCGTGCGAGACCAGCGCCACCAGTGGGTGCGTCACCAGGAACACCACGACCAGGTCCAGCACGGTGGACAGGCCCAGCGTGAACGCGAAGCCCTTCACGTCGCCGACCGCCAGGATGTACAGGATCAGCGCGGACAGGAAGGTGACGGCGTCCGCGGACAAGATGGTGCGCTTGGCGCGGGCCCAGCCGCGCGGCACCGACGAGCGGAAGGTACGCCCCTCCCGCACTTCGTCTTTTATTCGCTCGAAATAGACGACGAACGAGTCCGCGGTGATACCGATGGCGATGATCAGACCGGCGATGCCGGCCATGTCCAGGCTGAGCCCGATCCAGCGTCCAAGCAGCACCATCACCGCGTAGACCAGGCCGCCGGACAGCACCAGCGACAGGATCGTGATCAGGCCCAGCAGCCGGTAGTAGAGCAGGCAGTACAGCACCACCAGCACCAGCCCGATGCCGCCGGCGATCAGGCCCGCCTTGAGGTACTGGAAGCCCAACTCGGCGGAGACCTGCTCGGACTCCTGCCGGTCGAAGGCCAGTGGCAGGGCGCCGAACTTCAGCGAGTCGGCCAGTGACTTGGCGCTCTCCTGGTTGAAGCTGCCGGACACCGTGGTGGTGGCGGTGGTGATCGGCTGCTGGATCACCGGTGCGGAGAGTACCTCGCTGTCCAGGGTGAAGGCGGTGTAGGAGGCTGCCGGCGGGTTGCTGCCATTGGTGGTGTCGTAGTGCGCGGTGGTGTAGTTGGACCAGGTCTTGAAGCCGTCGGCCTTGAAGGTGACGTTGATGATCCAGCCCTGGCCGCTCTGGGTGTCGTAGCCCGAGGTCGCGTCGCTGATCTGGGTGCCCGGGATCAGCGTCTTGTCCAGCAGGTAGATGTACGTGCCGGTCTCGTCGCAGGCCAGCAGCGGCTTGTTGGCGTTATCCAGTCCCTGGTAGTACTCGATCTGAGCACAGGTCGGGCCGCCGCCCGAGGCGAAGGCGCTCGCCGCGGCTTCCCATGCCTGGATGGCCGAGGCGTCGTCACCCTTCGGCTGGGTGGGTACGTCGGGGTTGCTGCCGGCCGGGAACACCGAGGCCGGAGGCTTGCTGGTGACCGGCGCGGTCGGATTGACGCTGCCGGTGGTGGCCGGCGCGGCGCTGCCGGTCGTGCTGGGTGCGGCACTGCCGGTGGTGCTGGGTGCGGCACTGCCGGTGGTGGCCGCGGGCGACGCCGGTGAGGTGCCTGCCGTGCCCGAGGCGGCCGTCGGGGTGGTGGCGAGCGCAGCCGCCGGAGCACGCAGGCCCTGGCCGGAGCCCGTGGTCCCGGTGGCCGTGTCGCCCGTCGTGCCGCTCGCCTTCGTTCCGCTGGTCTGGTTCTGCGCCTCGGCGGTGGGCGTGCCGGTCTTCGCCCCAGACACGGTCCCCGAGGCAGTACCGGTGGCGGTCGCCGTCGCCCCCGTGGTGCCGGCGGCCGTGCCGGTCGGAGTCGCCGTCCCGGTGCCGGACGCCGCGGCCAGCGCCGCCGGGTTGACCCACTGGCCGATCATCGGTCGGATGTTGAGCTTGGCGCTGCGGGTGAGACCCTCCAGGTTGTCCTGACCTGGAACGGTGATCACCAATTGGTTCGACCCGTCGATCTGCACCTGCGCGCCGGCCACGCCGGAGCCGTTGACGCGGCGCTCCATGATGTCGCGGGCCAGGCCCATCGAATCGCGGGTCGGGGCGGAGCCATCCGAGGTGCGCGCGGTCAGCGTGACCCTGGTGCCGCCCTGCAGATCGATACCCAACTTCGGGGCGGTGGACCCCGGGGTGAACAGCAGCAGGGCGTACAGCCCCGCGGTGATCACGAGGAACGTGATGATCAGTCGCCACGGATGGAACTGACCGGCTGGACTTGCCACGTGCTGCCTATCTGCTCAGGGCACCGGACCACCTACGACGCAGATGAGGTCGGCGCGTACCGCTGCCGGCCGCGCGCGCAGCCGGACCACCTTCTCCCGGGGCCCCGGACTCGCAGCCGGACCGGGCCAACCGGGAAGCCTAACCGACGTCCGACGGGCGGGACTCGTCCTCGTCCACCTCGAGGGCGTCGTCCTCTGCAACCGGCACGACGATCTCCCGCACTGCGGCCCGCACCCAGGTGGTGCGCACGCCGGGCGCGATCTCCAGCTCGATGGTGTCGTCGGCGGCGGCGGTGACGGTGCCGTGCAGGCCGGAGGTCGTCATGACGCGAGCGCCGGGGACCACGGACTCCTGCATCCGCTTGGTCTCGGCGACCTGACGCTTCTGCTTGCGCATGCCGAAGAACATCATCAGTCCCAGGGCCGCGAACATCAGGATGGGCAGTGCGAGGTTCTGCATCGTTCTCCTCGGTGTGGCGTTCTTCGGTGGGCCGGTGCCCGTGAGTTCGACCGGAACCGGGATGCGGCGCAAGCCCCCACGACCCCGGCAGTGCCGCGAATCACCGGGCACAACAGTCCGCATCCACAGTACCGGAAACCGGACAAGATCAGCACTGGCGGTGACGGGATCGGCTACGACTCGTCGAACAGGGTCCCGGTGGTCGAGTCGCCATCGGTCGGGGTGAGCCCCACGTGCTGCCAGGCTGCCGGCGTGGCGACCCGCCCGCGGGGGGTGCGGGCCAGCATGCCGATGCGCACCAGGAACGGCTCGCATACCTCCTCGACGGTGCTGGGCTCCTCCCCCACAGCCACGGCCAGCGTCGTCAGCCCCACGGGTCCGCCCCCGAACGATCGGCACAGGGCGGTCAGTACCGCGCGGTCCAGCCGGTCCAGGCCCAGCTCGTCCACGTCGTAGACGGCCAGCGCCTGTCGGGCGGCGGTCACGGTGACAGTGCCGTCGGCGCGGACCTGCGCGTAGTCCCGCACCCGGCGCAGCAGCCGGTTGGCGATCCGCGGGGTGCCACGAGACCGGCCGGCGATCTCGGCGGCGCCGTCCGGGCGCAGCTCGATGCCCAGGATCGCGGCGCTGCGGGTAATGATGTGCGCCAGCTCGTCGGGTGCATAGAACTCCAGGTGCGCGGTGAACCCGAACCGGTCGCGCAGCGGGCTGGTCAGCTGGCCTGAGCGGGTGGTAGCGCCGACCAGGGTGAACGGGGCGATCTCCAACGGGATCGAGGTGGCGCCCGGGCCCTTGCCCACCACCACGTCCACCCGGAAGTCCTCCATCGCCAGATACAGCATCTCCTCGGCGGGCCGGGCGATGCGGTGAATCTCGTCGATGAACAGCACGTCGCCCTCGACCAGATTGGACAGCATCGCGGCCAAATCCCCGGCGCGCTCCAGGGCGGGACCGGAGGTGATGCGGATGGCCGCGCCCAGCTCGGCGGCGATGATCATCGCCAGGCTGGTCTTACCCAGACCGGGCGGCCCAGCCAGCAGCACGTGGTCGGGTGGCTGGCCGCGCAGCTTCGCACCGGACAGCATCAGCTGTAGTTGCTCGCGCACCCGCGGCTGGCCGACGAACTCCGTCAGCGACGCCGGGCGTAGCGACGCCTCGACGTCCGTGTCGATCGGCGACAGGCCCGGACGCACCAGATCGTCGCCGGTCGGGTCGGTCTCGTCACCGCCATCCGGGCTCGTCATCGATCGCCTCGCCGCACACTCATCACCGGCTACGTCCCAGCACGGACAGCGCCCGGCGCAGCAATACGCCGACGTCGCCGGCGGCCACCGCGGGGTCCTGCTCGTCGGCGGCGACCGCGGCCACGGCGTCGGTGGCCTGCTTGGTGGTGAAGCCCAGCCCAGCCAGCGCCTCGACCAGCCGATCGGACCACGGCGCCATGGGGGCGCCGGCATCCGGCTCGGCGGACGGCACCAGGCCGACCTTGTCCTTGAGTTCGAGCACCAGGCGCTCGGCACCCTTGCGGCCGATCCCGGGGGCCCGGGTCAGCGCCGCGGTGTCGCCTCCGGCCAGCGCTCGCCGCAGCTCATCCGGCTCCAGCACCGCGAGCAACGCCAGCGCAATCTTGGGCCCGACCCCGGAGACCGACTGCACCAGCTCGAACAGTTCCTTGGCCTCGGGGGTGGCGAAGCCGAACAGGGTCAGCGAGTCCTCCCGGACCACCAGCGTGGTGGCCAGAGTGGCCTGCTGCCCGCGTCGCAGACCGGCCAGGGTGCCGGGCGTGGTGCGCACCGCCAGGCCAACCCCACCGACCTCGATGACCGCGTGGTCCAGCCCGATCGCCGTCACCGTCCCGCGCACCGAGGCGATCACCGCGCCACCCTGCCCCTCGACGGGCCTGCGGCGGCGCCAACTCCCAGTCCGACGGTCCGTCCGGTGGTCGTGCGCCGTCCGGACGCGACCGCGGACTCCAGGCGCTGTTGCATCGGCGAGCGCCACAGGTGACACACGGCCAGCGCCAACGCGTCCGCGGCATCCGCCGGTTTCGGGGCGGCGGGCAGGTGCAACAGCCGGGTGATCATGGCCGTCACCTGCGCCTTGTCCGCGCGGCCGTTGCCGGAGACCGCCGCCTTGACCTCACTCGGAGTGTGCCAGGCGACCGGGATGCCACGCCGCGCCGCGGCCAGCGCCACCACGCCCGACACCTGCGCGGTGCCCATCACGGTGCGCACGTTCTGCTGACTGAACACCCGCTCCACGGCGACGGTCTGCGGCCGGTGCCGATCCATCATGGCCTCCACCTGCCCTGCCACGGCGAGCAGTCGCTCGGCCAGGTCGGCGCCCGCGGGGGTACGCACCACGACGACCTCCACCAGGGTGGGCTGCCGGCCCGGGCCCCCGTCGACGACGCCGACCCCGCACCTGGTCAGCCCCGGGTCGACGCCCAGCACCCGCACGCCGGTCCTCCTCGCCGCTCGCCGAACACCTGTACGCCGCAGACGTTACCTCAGCGGGGCCGTCGGGCCGGTGCATCGCCACGCCCCCGATCCGGCGCCGCTGATCAACTCGGCCGATGTGTGACGGGAGTGACGGGAGTAGCCGAGTTCGCAAGCGCGACAAGGGTCGATCGGCCACCGCCCGCTGCGGCCTTCATTCCTCGTCGAGCTGCTCGGCGACCTCGTCGGGGATGTCGGCGTTGGTGAACACGTTCTGCGAGTCGTCCAGGTCCTCGATCGCGTCGACCAGCCGCACCAGCTTGCGCGCGCCCTCCAGCTCCAGCGGCACCGGCACCGACGCCACGAAGGTCGGCTCGGCCGAGTCGTACTCGATACCGGCATCCACCAGGGCCGCACGCACCGCCAGGAAGTCGCCCGCCTCGCTGACCACCTCGAAGGAGTCGCCGTCGTCGGTGACCTCCTCCGCGCCGGCGTCCAGCACCGCCAGCAGCAGGTCGTCCTCGGACAGGGTCCCCTTGGGGATCACGAACACGCCCTTGCGGTTGAACAGGTAGGACACGCTGCCGGGGTCGGCCATGTTGCCACCGTTGCGGGTGACGGCCAGGCGAACGTCGGTCGCGGCCCGGTTGCGGTTGTCGGTCAGGCATTCGATGAGGATCGCCACGCCGTTGGGCCCGTACGCCTCGTAGGTCACCGAGTGGTACTCGGCTCCGCCGGCCTCCGCGCCGGAGCCGCGCTTGACGGCCCGCTCGATGTTGTCGTTGGGCACCGACGACTTCTTGGCCTTCTGGATCGCGTCGTACAGCGTCGGGTTGCCGTCCGGGTCGCCGCCACCGGTACGTGCCGCCACCTCGATGTTCTTGATCAGCTTGGCGAACAGCTTGCCGCGCTTGGCGTCGATCGCCGCCTTCTTGTGCTTGGTGGTAGCCCACTTGGAGTGGCCGCTCATCGGTTGTTGCCTCACCTCTTCGTATCGTGGCCGGTCTCGCGCCCGTCGCGCGGTGCCCGTGTCCGACACGAGATCCTACGTCGCCGGCCGTTCCGGCCCGCCATCCCGCGGAACGGCCCGCGCCCGCGCGGCCAGCAGATCGCGCAGCGGGCCCAGCCCCATGGGGCCCAACCCGAGGGCCGTCATGTGGAAGTCCTTGAGGTCGAACGCGTCCCCGCGCAGCCGCTGCTGCTCGGACCGGGCCTGCGTCCAGAGCCGCGCACCCACCTTGAATGCGAGCGCCTGGCCCGGCCAGCCGAGATAGCGATCCACCTCGTAACGGGCGGTCGCCGGATCGGTGCCGGCCACGGCGGCCAGGAACTCCGCGGCCATCGCCGGCTCCCAGGTCGTCGCGTCGAGCAGCCCGTTACCCGGGGGGATGGGCAGTCCGAGGTGCAGACCGAGGTCGATGACGATCCGCGCCGCCCGCCACAGCTGCGCCCCGTAGACCCCGAGCTGCTCTGCGCCACCGTCGACCAGGCCGAGCTCCACGGCCAGCTGCTCGGCGTAGTGCGCCCAACCCTCGGCGTAGCCGTGCACCTGGCACAGGTACCGCTGCCAGGGATGCAACTCGGGCACGGCAAGGGTCACCGCGTGCTGCAGGTGATGCCCGGGCAGCCCCTCGTGGTGCACGGTGCTCGCCTCGCGCCAGGTCGCCACCTCGGTGGTGCCCGGCGGAACGGTCCACCACACCCGCCCGGGCCGGGTCAGTCCCGGGTCCGGCGGCGAGTAGTACATGACTCCGGACCCGGCGGTGACCATCCGCGCCTCGACCCGGCCGGTGGCCTCCGGGATATCGAAGTGCGGGCCGTCCAGTGCGGCGCTGACCCGGTCGAGCCGGTGCTGCAACCAGCCGATCAGCTCGTCCCCCACCGCAACCCGAGCGCCGGGCATCTCATCCAGCGCCGCCCGGGCCGCCTCCAGGTTGTCGAGCCCGGTCAGCTCGGTGGCCAGCCGGCCGGCCGCGTCGGACAGCCGTCGCAGCTCGCTCCAGCCGTAGTCGTACAGCTCGACCAGGTCGACGGTGGCGCCGAGGAAGGCCCCGGAGGTGACGCAGTAAACCTCAGCGCCGACCGCGTCGGGCGAGCCGGCCTGCGGTGCCAGATCGCGACGCAGGAAGGTGACGAAGTCGTCGGCCGCGGCGCTGACCCGCTGGGCCCCGGCGGTCAGCCGACCGGCCAGCGGTCCGCTGCCGGGGTAGCTGGCCACCAGGGTGCGGTAGAAGTCGGTGCCGGCCGGGTCGATCCATCCCGCGCACTGGTCGGCGACCAGGGCGACCTGGCGGAGCGCGAGGCGATGGCCGGCGGCCACCGACGCCTGCAGGGTCACGGCGTACTGGCCGAACCCGGCGGCCGCCGCATCCAGGTGGTCGGCGACCCGCTCCCAGTCGCCCTCGTCGCCGCGTGGCAGGTCGTCGAAGACCTGCCGCAGCCCGTGCACCGGCGTAGCCAGCGGCGCCAACAGGGTGGTGGTGAAACCGCAGTCGTACAAGGCGATGTCGGAGGCCAGTCGCTCGGCCAGCGCGGCACCGAGCGGGTCGGTGGGCCGCTCGGGCAACGCGGCCGCGGCGGTGCGGTCGACCTCGGTGCGGGCAGCGAATCCGTCCGGGCTGAGGTCGGGCAGCAGACATGCAACCTCGCGGCCGAGGGCGGCCGCCGCCTCCGGGTCGACCTCGGCGCGGGCCGCCAGATAACGGTCCGCGACCTCGCGGGAGGCGGCGCTGGTGTCGATCATGGCGTACCTTCCGATATTTCGGGCACTGCGTCGGTGGGGGCGCCGGCGCACATCATGGTCCCCACCAGGGCGACCGGCACCGACCCGAAGGACAGCAGGGCGTCATGGAAGGTCCGCAGCCGGAAGGCGCTGCCCTGCCGGGTGGACACCTCCGTGCGGACCCGGTGGAAGGCATCTCGACCCAGCATGTAGCTGGACGGATAGGTGGGGTTGTCGTGCCGGGTGTAGCGGCGCACCTCCCCCGCCGCCATGTGCCGGTCCATGCCGGCCTGGTCCACCATCAGGTCCACCGCCTGCTCGATGCTGAGCGTGCCGGTATGCAGGCCGACGTCCACCACCATGCGCAGTGCCCGCCACAAGGCGTTGCGCCGGGTGAACAGCTCCATCTTCAGATCGCCCGCCCGGTAACCGGTCTCGGCCAGCAGATCCTCCACGTACAGGCCCCAGCCCTCGACGAATTGCGGGCTGTGCACGAACCGGCGGATCGAGGATCGGGGGGTGCCGAGCTTGTGGTGCACGGACTGCACGTGATGCCCGGGGTAGGTCTCGTGCCCCGCGATGGACAGCGCGAAGGTGTAGCAGTTGTCCCGGGCATGTTCGGCGCGGCGCTCGGGAGTGGCGGTCGGATCCGCCGGGGTGAGCAGGAACCGGCTGGCCAGATTCGGCGCATAGGGCGGGCTGGTGACCATCTCGCCGAGCGGCAGCCCCTCCCGGCGATACTCCGGAACCCAGTCCATCAGGCATTGTTCGCCGTCCGGCAGCGATAGCAGGTCAGCGGTGACGGTGTGCCGGGCGGCGGCCAGCATCGCGTGCCGGTAGGTCTGAAGGAAGTCCTCCGGCTGGGGATGGTCGTCCTTGATCCGGTCGATCTGCTCGCGCCAGCCTCGATCCGGGTCGGCCCGGCGGGCAACCTCGTCGAGCCGCCGCCGCTCGTCCCGCACTCGCTGGGCACCCAGCTCGGCCAGTCCGTCGGCGTCCAGGTCGACGAGCTGCACCCGGGCCAGCAACAGGTCGAGATACTCCCCGCCGCCGGGCCACCCCCGGCACCCGCGGCCCGCCAGTTCGCCTGCCAGCGCGGCGAACTCGTCGATGGCACGGCCGGCGTCGGGCAGTGCCCGGTCGATGTCCGCAGCCAGCGCCGATGATCCGCCGGCGACGAACCCCGGTACCGCGGAGCGCAGAAAGCGACCGAGCCCGTCGCAGGATCCGACGGCCATCTGCGCCCACTGTGCCGGTGGGTCGGATACCAGGTTGCGCCGCGCGTCGCCGAGGTGGCCGGGGATCTCGCGCAGCCTGCCCAGCAGCGCCCGAGCGGCGCGGTCCGGGTCGGTGAGCGTCATCGCTCCGGAGAGCGCCTGCCCGATCCGCTCCGGGTAGCAGTTGAGCGCCCGCTGCCAGGGCCGGACGAATTCGTCTCGGGCGACCGCGCCTCGCAGTTCCAGCAGCAGCGCCTCGCGATCGAGCCATTCCACCGTGCCGACCGCGGGTTCCGGCTCGGCCGTCGTGGCGTCCAGCCATGCCCGCCGGCGCTCGGCGACCTCGGACAGCGCGTCCGGGTCGACCGAGCCCAGCGATTCGGCACGCCGGTCGTCACCGTGGGCGCCGGCCAGCACCGGGTCGGCATCGAACAGGAACTCGACATACGGGTGCAGCGCCCCGTGATCCCCGACGGCGACCATGCTCAGTGGGCGACCGTCTTCCAGTCCCAGTAGTTCCACAGGAACGTCGGGGACAGCGGCGCATCGGTCACGCCCGTCACCGTCGTGGAGTTGTACCCCACGATGTCCGGGAACTGGTACAGCAGGGTGCCAAAGCCGTCGGCCCACAGGTGCTTTTCAGCGTCCATCATGTCGGCCATCTGCTTGGTGGCGTCGGGCTGGCTGTTCAGATCGATCATGTCCTTGTTGACGTCGGCGTTGCAGTAGTGGTTGACGTTGTTCATGCCCCACGCGGTCTTCGTCGCCTTGTCCTCGCACAGGTAGTTCGGTGGGTTCTGCCCGACACCAGTGGAGGTGGACTGCCACGCGAACAGCGAGGCGTCGTACATCTTGTTGTTCGGCAGCAACGACGCCCACTTGGCGTTCTTGCCGTCGATCACGTCAAACCCGGCCTTCGCCGCCGACGCCGCGATCAGCGAGTACTCCGACGCACGCCGCGGGTTCGCATCCGCATACATCAACCGAACCTTCACCGGCGTCTTCACCCCCGCCTGGGACAACAACTGCTTCGCCTTCGCAATCGCATCCGGCGAACCCGCATTCGTGTACTCAGCGGACCCGTTCTGCTTGACCATCTCGTCATACCCCGGCTGACCCGGGAACAACATGAACGACTGCCGCAACACCGCATTCGGGTTCAACGGCTTGATCAACGTATCCACAATCGACTGCCGCGGAATCGTCTGCAAGAACGCCTGACGCACCTTCAACGCCTTGTCCTTGTCCCCGCCATACGTCTTCGGGTCGAACGGACCACCATTGTCGAACACCAAATCCACGTGCTCATACACCGCGCCATCGATCGCGATCGTCTTCACACCCTGATCGGCCAACTTGTCCAACCCGGTCTTCACATCCGGCGTCGCCTGCGGATTGATGATGTCCAGATCACCGTTCTGCAACGACTGCACCGCCGCCGTCGGATCATTCGCATACGTCCACACGATCGTCTTCACCTGCGGCTTCGGACCCCAGTTGTAATCCGGATTCGCGGTGAACGTCATGTACTGATCCTTTTTCCAATCGGTCAGCGTGTACGCACCATTGGACACGTAGATCGACTTATCCGTCGGCATCTGCGTGGTGTCAAACCCGGTGTTCCAGAAGTCCGCAACAGCCTTCAACTGGGACTTCTGCGCATCCGTTGCATCCTTGACCTTGCCCAGCGTGTCCTTCAGGAGCGACACCAGGTCGTCCGTCGCGGCCGTCGGGTCGTCGACCTTCAGCGCGTGCATGGCGACCACGTGAGCCGGCACGCCAACCTGCAGCGCGACGTCGTAGTCGACGTAGAACTTGGAGTAGGTGATGGTCAACGAGTGTCCGTCGTCGCCGATCTCCGGGAAGTCGGTGACCAGGGCCATGCCGGGGTTGGCGATGTCGAAGGCGATGCCGGCGCTCGGCTTGAGGTTGCCATCGTCGTCGTACTCGGCCTCGGCGGTGTTGTACAGCCCGCTACCCGCCGCCCAGTTCAACAGCAGGTCGGCCGCCGTGACCGGGACGCCGTCGGACCACTTCACGCCGTCGTTGATCGTGTACTTCACGGTCAGCGGGTCCAACGAGACCAGCGTGCAGGTGCCGAAGCTGTCGTTGTTGATCAGCTCGTTCTTGTCGTTGTAGTAGAACAGCCCGGGCCCGTCCATGATGTAGATCGGGTTCGCGTTGTAGGTCGAATTACCGTGGCCGGAGACATTGTTGAGCGAGTACGCCAACTCGTTGAAGCCAGCCTTGACGGTACCGGTCGGCTCCGCGCCCGGGTCGTCGTACGGGCCGTGCGGCGTGCCGCACGCAGATCCGCCCACCGTGCCCGCATCCGCCGAACCGCTGCCGGAACCCGACGCCTGCGTGCTGCCGGAACCCGACCCCTGCGCACTGCCGGTGCCCGTGTCCGTCGGGGCGCCGCCGGACGAGCCCGCCGCGCCGCCGGATGACGCACCGGCGCCCGACGTCGGGGAGCCGGTCTGGTCAGCCTGCCCCGGCGAGCTGCCACACGCACTCAGCGCGAGCGCGCAGGCGGCCAACACGGCGACGGCACCAGAGAGCCGCGTTTTACTCATGAATCAGTTCCTCCCCTGGCCGGAGGCGCCCATCCGGGTCGACCTGTCCGGCGTCGAACCGGCGCGCGGGGCGCCGGCACAAGCGTGTCAGCACCAGCCTATGCGACGTCGGCGAGATCCTGCCACCGGGCGCGTCTGGCATCGGTGGGCCGCCCGGTGCCGCCAGCACGACACCGATCACGCCTCGGCGACCACCCGCAGGAACAGTTCATGCATGCGGTGGTCCGCGGTGATCTCTGGGTGGAACGAGGTGGCCAGCGCCAGGCCCTGCCGGACGGCGACCGGGTGGGGTGCGCCGCCGTCACCCTCGGCCGCCGGGACGCTGGCCAGTACCTGCACGGACGGGCCGATCGCCTCCACCCAGGGGGCCCGGATAAAGACCGCGTGCAACGGGCCTCCGGCCACCCCCCGCACGTCCAGGTCGGTCTCGAAGGAGTCGACCTGCCGACCGAATGCGTTGCGCCGCACCGTGATGTCCAGCGCTCCGAGCGGCTGCTGGTCCGGTCGGCCGTCCAGGATTCGCGAGGCAAGCATGATCATCCCGGCGCACGATCCGTAGGCCGGCAGCCCGGAGCGCAGCCGTTCGGTGAGGGGTTCTCGCAGGTCGAATACGTCCAGCAGCCGGCTCATGGTGGTCGATTCACCGCCGGGGATCACCAGGCCGTGCAGGTCGGCGAGTTCGGTCGGCCGACGCACCGCCCTGCCCCGCGCGCCCAGCCCGGCCAGCACCCGCAGATGCTCGCGCACGTCCCCCTGCAGGGCCAGCACGCCAATCGTGGGGCTGGCCGTGAACCTGGTCATGAACGCAGCCTGGTTCGTCACGTGATCGCCGTTCTGGACAGATCAGGGCTTGGCGACCATCAGCACGACCACCGCGACCAGCAGGACCGTCACCACTCCGGAGGTGACGGCGATGCGTCGATAGTCGTTGCCGCGCAGGGTGCCGGTCTCGGCCGACTGCAGATGCTCGCCGGCGCTGCGCAGCGCTGGAACCACGGCCAGCACGTTCAGCGCCAGCGCGATGGCGTACAGGATGATCGAGATCAGCACCCAGGGCGTGGCGATCGACAGGTTGTATTTCTCGTCGGACATGCCGAGCACGCCGAAGCCGAACAGCACCACCAGCAGCGAGGCCAACGAAAAGATCATCGTGGAGCGCGCTGTGGTGAGCACCGCCGCCCCGTCACCAGATCGCACCGCCCGCATCGCGCTCATGGGCAGGATGGCCATCGGGCCGATCAGGAAGACGGCCGCGACGACATGCAGGACGTCCAGCAGGGTGTGCACGCTGCCATAGTATCGGTGACGACGGCGGGCCCGGCGGCCGCGTCGACCAGTGCCGTCCGCCCGCCGACGGCACCATGCGCCCCGCTCCGCCCAGGTCGCACCGTTAGGGTGGCAGCCGTGGACGCCGCCCCGGACAGCATCGATCGCCCGCCGCGGCCCGGATCCAACGCCGCCGTCACAGATCCCGCCGTCACCGATCGCCTCGCCCTCAGCCCCGACGGCCCCGTCACCCCCAACGACGCCGAGCCGGACGGCACGCCATCCCGGCGGTGGGCCAGGCGCCGGCAGTGGGGCCGATTGTCCGTTCCACCGCTGGTGGCCGCGGCCGTGTGGGTCGCCGGGTTCGCCGCTGTGGTCGCACTGCTGGCCAACGCTGCTGCCCGGCTGACCGCCAACCCCGGCGTCAGCATCATCGAGTCGGACACAGCCACCCCGATCCTGGAGGCGCAGTCCATCCTGCAGGGGCACGTGCTGCTGAACGGCTGGCGGATGCTGTACGACTCCTACTGGACCGTGGAGGTGCCGTTCTACGCCTTGGGAGTGCTCGTCACCGGCGTCGACCCGGTGTTGATGTACGTGGTGCCGGGCGTGCTGGCGGCCCTGCTGCTGATCACGGCCGCCCAGCTGGCCCGGGAGCGCCTGCGCGGCGGCGCGGCGGTCGCCGCGGTCGGCACTCTGATCGCGCTGATCGGGCTGCCCAGTGACGTGTGGGCGACGCTGTTCCTGCACGGCGCCTGGCACGTCGCCACCATGCTGTGGTGCCTGCTGGCGTTCCTCGGATTGCGCTCGTCTCGGTGGGGCCGCGGCTGGTGGCTGGCCGTGGTGCTGCTGATCGCCGGGCTGCTGGGCGACCTGCAGACGGTGGCCTACGGGATCGGCCCGGTGGTGCTGTCCGGCATCCTCGCCTCGATCCGGACCCGGCGCTGGCTCGCGGGCGCGCCGGCCCTGACGGCCGGAGCGGCGGCCGTGCTGGGCGCGGTACTGCTGCGCAAGCTGCTGGGCGCACTGGGCGCCTACACCATCGGCACCATCAACGCCTCGGCCAGCCATGACCAGCGCTGGGAGAACCTGGGCAACATTCCGTCCTGGCTGCCCCGGGTGTTCGGGGTCGGCACCGGCGAATGGGGGCACAACGGAGTGCCTGCCGCGCTGACCGCGGTGCGCTGGGTGGCGGTCGTGGTCGTGTTGGTCGCCGTGCTGGTGGCGCTGTGGTCGATGCTGACCGGAGTGTTCGCGGGCCGCCCGGGTCGCACTGCCCACGGTCAACGACCTGGCGGGGAGTCGTGGCGCATCGACGACATGCTGCTGCTGGCCTGCCTGGCGGACCTGGCGTTCTACGTGTACGCGGCGCAGAGCGGCCTGCCCGGCTACCTGCGCTACCTGGCGCCGTTCGTGGTGTTTGGCTCGCTGCTGGCCGCCCGGATGGCCGGGCGGGCGTACGCGCGGATGCCGGCCGGCGTCGTGCGGCGGTCGATCGCCGGCGCGGGCGCGGCGCTGACGCTGCTGTTCGCCGCCTCGTTCGTGGTCACCTCGGTACAGCCGGTGCGCCCCGTCACCGCCTCCGACCTGGCCGCCTTCCTGGCCGACCACGACCTGACCGACGGGGTCGGCAGTTACTGGACGGCCGCGATGACCACCGTCGCCTCGCACGACACGGTTCGGGTCCGGCCGATCACCATGCAGAACGGTGACGTGGTGCGGTACGGCCGGCAGTCCACCAGGGATTGGTATGAGGGGCAGCAGTTCCAGTTCCTGGTGTTCGACACCAGCGATAACTGGGGCGGGGTGAACCAGGCCTCTGTCACCGCGGCGCTGGGGCGCCCGGAGCACGTGTACCGGGTGGGGACCTACCGGGTGCTGGTCTGGCCCAGCACGCTGGCCATCGACCCCGACCGGTTCGCCGGGTAGCCCGCGCCGGCGCGGGCGGCCGAGACGCTCGGGGTGGCCGGGCCGTGGGCGCGGCGACGTAGGCTGACGAGCGCATGATGGATCCATCCCCGCCGCCGGCGGGAGCGGGCAACGAATGGAGCGTGCGGCGTGCGGATTCTGGTCCTCGGCGGTGACGGGTTCTGCGGATGGCCGACCTCGCTGCATCTGTCCGCGCTCGGCCACGACGTCGCCATCGTGGACAACCTGTCCCGGCGCAACATCGACAACGAGCTGGAGGCGCAGTCGCTCACGCCGATCTCCCCGATGGGCATCCGGCTGGCCGCCTGGCGCGACCTGGGCGAGCGGGAGATCACCTTCCATCGCTTCGACGTCGCGCAGGACTACGACCGGCTGCTGGGGCTGGTGACCGAATGGCGACCCGACGTGGTGGTGCACTTCGCCGAGCAGCGCTCCGCGCCGTATTCGATGAAGTCCTCGCGGAACAAGCGCTACACGGTGTCCAACAACCTGGGTGCCACCAACAGCCTGCTGGCCGCGATCGTCGAGTCCGGGCAGGACATTCACGTGGTGCACCTGGGCACCATGGGCGTGTACGGCTACGGCACCGCCGGCATGAAGATCCCGGAGGGCTACCTGCGGGTCAAGCTGGAGACCGACGACGGCCGGGAGATCGAGCAGGAGATCCTCTACCCGCCGAACCCGGGCTCGATCTACCACATGACCAAGACCCAGGACCAGTTGCTGTTCGCCTACTACGCCAAGAACGACGGGCTGCGCATCACCGACCTGCACCAGGGCATCGTGTGGGGCACCCAGACCGATCAGACCAGCCGGGACGAGCGGCTGATCAACCGGTTCGACTACGACGGCGACTACGGCACGGTGCTCAACCGGTTCCTGATGCAGGCCGCGGTGCGCTACCCGCTGACCGTGCACGGCACCGGCGGACAGACCCGGGCGTTCATCCATCTACAGGATTCGGTGCGGTGCATCGCGCTGGCCATCGCCAACCCGCCAGCCGCAGGGGAACGGGTGCGGATCCTGAACCAGATGACCGAGACGCACCGGGTACGCGACCTGGCGGCGATGATCTCGGACATCACCGGGGCGACCGTGGCGAACGTGCCCAACCCTCGCAAGGAAGACCCGGAGAACGAGCTGTTCGTGGAGAACCGGCAGCTGCTGGACCTGGGCCTGGAGCCCATCACCCTGCAGACCGGCCTGCTGCAGGAGGTCACCGACATCGCCCAGAAGTACGCCGAGCGGTGTGTGCTGGACAAGATCCCCTGCCAGTCGCTGTGGCGGGCGGATCTCGCCGCCGGTGACGCGGCCGTGGGCGTGGCGGCCGGAGCCGTGGGTGTGGCGGCCAGGGCTGTGGGGTCGGCTGGCGCGGCGGCCGATCGTGAGGCGTCGGCCAGCAGGTGAGCGTGCCGACCGAGCCGACCCGCGTGCGGGCCCACCAGCCGCGGGTGACCGAGCGCCGTCCGGCCCGGTCGGGGTCGCGTGATCGCCTGCACGAGCTGGTGATCCGGCGACACCCCCGGCTGCCGGGCTGGCTGCGATTCTCCCGGTACACCGCGGGCTCGGCGATCTGCTTCGGGGTCTCCGAGGTGGTGTTCGTCGCGGTCTTCTGGCCCGGGCTGCTCGGCTCCAAGGGCGCGGCGGTCGTCGCGTCCATCGCCGGCATCATCCCCGGCTACTTCCTGAACCGCTCGTGGACCTGGGGTCGGACGGGCCGGTCGGACTTCTGGCGCGAGGTGGTTCCCTACTGGGCCACCGCGCTGGTCTCCACGGCGCTGGCGGCGCTGGGGACCGGTGCGGCCAATGCGATCTTCGCCGACGAGCCCCGCGGGGTTCGCACCATGATCAATGCCGTGGCCTACATGCTGGTCTACGGGGTGCTGTTCGTCGCCAAGTACGTCATCTTCCACCGCTGGCTGTTCGCACCGAAGCCGGAAGTGCCGGTGGCGGAAGCGCGATAGCCGGACACGGGCCGTTACGGCACCGGCGGCGTGATGGCCAGCAATATGACCGCCGGCTGCGCACTCTCGTTGCAGTAGCGATGGGCCAGCCGGGAGTCGAACGTCAGCGCCTCCCCCGCCGTCAGCACATGCCGGTCGTCACCGACCTCGGCCACCACCTCGCCGGCGAGCACCACCAGGCACTCGGTGGACTCGTGCCCGCGGCGCTGTGGCGCGGACACGTCCCCGGGCTCCAGCTCGGCGCGCAGCACCTCCAGATCGCCCCGGCCGGGGGTGATGCGCTCGTAGCTGATCTGCCCGGACGGGGCCGTCAGGAACATGCGCTCACCCGGCCGCGAGCGGTGCACCAGCGGGGCGTTCGGCTCGCTGAACAGCGCCGCCACCTCGGCGTGGAACACCGACGCCAGCCGGCGCAGGGTGGCCAGACTCGGGTCGGTGACGCCATTTTCGAGCTGGCTGAGCAGCCCGGGTGATACCTCGGCGGCCGAGGCGAGCTCGCGCAGCGTCATCCCGTGCCGCAGCCGCAGCTCGCGCAGCCGGTCACCGAGCACGGCGTCAGCTCTCGGTGCCGGGGGTATCGGTGGCGGCGTCGGCCAGGTGCTCGGCATGGTGATGCACGATGCGCCACGGCGAGGACGCGTCGGAACCGCCAGCATGGTCGATGCTGCCGACGTTGTCGTTGGTCAACACATCGGTGACGCGGAACGTCGTCACCGCCCCATCGACCTCGGCGCGCAGCAGATACCGGATGACCGCCACCTGCTCGCCCCACCGGTCGACCACCGGATCCTCGACCCGCAGGCGGGGCGGCGTCGTCGGACGCCGAACCCCGCCGGTCTCGCAGCGCATCCAGCCCGGCCAGATCCATCAGCGGGCCGGGCTCGTCGCTTTCCCAGATGGTGATGTCGGAATGCAGGTGCGCGTCGAATCCCGGCCGGTCACCCAGCCGGGCGTACATGCCGCGGGTCGCCGCGACGACCGCACCATCGAACTCGCGGATCCGCTCGGTCATCGATCTCCCCCACCTATCGAGCCGCCCGCGCCGCCCGCGCCGGCCGCGACCGGCGCGACGCGCCGCAGCACCGGCAGCACCTCTCGTCCCAGCAACTCGATGCCGGCCCTCGCCGACAACCCGTGCGGTGTACCGAATTCGATGCGAGTGGCGCCCGCGTCGATGAGCCCGCGAGCGCGGCGCGCCACCTCGCCAGGGGTCCCGGAGATGCAGAACCGGTCCAGCACGTCGTCCGGGATCAACGCACCCGCCCCGGCATGGTCGCCGGTCGCCAGTCGCTCCCGGACCGCGGCCAGCATGCCGGAGTCCAGGGTGACCGTGCGGTCCAGCGGCGCCACCACGTCCAGGTACATCGCCACCTCGGTGCGAGCTCGGCGCCGGGCGGCGTCGCCGTCACCGTCGACGACCGTCACGGCGCCCGCCACCACCCCGACGGCGTCAGCGGGGCGGCCGGCGGACTCGGCCGCGTCCCGGAGCCAGGACGCCATCAGCGCCACCATGTCGGGGTTCGCGCAGCCGCCGAGCTTGACCTCGTCGGCGTACCGTCCGGCCAACCTGGCACCTCGCGGACCCCACACGCCCAGCAGCAGCGCCGGTGGGCGGGACGGCAGCGGGTATCGCAGCCGAAAGCCCGGCTCGATCGTGAAGTGCCGCCCGGCAAACCCGGTGTCGTCGCCGGCCAGCAGCCGGCGCACCACTTGAATGGTTTCCGAGGTTCTGCCGACGCCGCCCACGGTGTCGATGCCGATGCTGCCCAACCAGGCGCCGCGGGTCAGCCCGAGGTAGGCGCGACCCGAGGAGGCCTCGTCCAGCGCGGCGATCTGGCCGGCAATCTCCACCGGGTGCAGCAGCGAGCCGTTCAGGCAGGCGGTGCCGAGCCGGATCCTGCTGGTGACGGCGGCGATGTGCAGCAGCGCCGGCAGTGGCGGCCCGAAGCCCAGGTCGGCGAAGGTGCTCACCCCGTCGAACCCGAGATCCTCGGCGAGCCGGCCGATCCGGCGGTACTCGTCGACGGGCTTGTCGGTCTGGATGCCCAGGCTGAACCGGGGGTCCGGCCGCCCGTTCCCACCGTCTCGTCCGTCGGCGGCTTCCCGCCGATCCTGCTGCGCTGCCCGCGTCACACCCGAATCCCTTCACTGGCAATCTCTTCCGCTCGCCAGCAGGCCACCAGCGAGTCCATCGTCGAGCGCAGCGCCGGTTCCGACAGGCATCGCTGGTCGGCGTGCGGGCAGCGCGGCCGGAATCGGCAGCCGGTGGGAATGTTGGCGCCGTCTGGAACCTCACCGCGCAGTGCCACCGGCAGCGACGGCGTCGCCGAGACCTGCGGAATGGCACGGATCAGCGCCTGCGTGTATGGATGCCGGGGCGTGGCCATCAGGCGCCGGGTGGGCGCGAGCTCCACGATCCGGCCGAGATACATCACGGCGGTGCGGTCGGCGATCTCGTGCACCAGCGCCAGATCGTGAGAGATGAACAGCAGTCCCATGTCCATCTCGCGCACCAGCGACAGCAGCAGCGAGACCACCTGAGCCTGCGCGGACGCATCCAACGCGGTCACCGGCTCATCGGCGATAATCATCCGCGGCTCGGCGGCCAGGGCACGTGCGATCGCCAGCCGCTGCCGCTGTCCCCCGGAGAACTGATGTGGGTACCGGTCGGCCGCCCTGGCAGGCATGCTCACCCGCTCGAGCAACTCCACCACCCTGCGCTGGCGCTCCGGACCGTCGGCACCGGACGGAATCCCGTCCAACAACTGCGATCCCACCGTCCGGCGCGGGTTCAGCGAGCCATACGGGTCCTGGAAGATCATCTGCAGCCCGGTCTGGGCATCCGGTCGGCGGCGCCACCGGACCGGCAGCACGGGCTCGCCGGCAAACCGGATCTGCCCGCCGCTGGGGGCCGCGAGGCCGGCAGCCACCCGCGCGAGGGAGGACTTGCCGCACCCGGACTCGCCGACCAGGCCCAGCACCTCGCCGGCCCGGACGCTCAGATCGACGTCGCTGACGGCCCGCACCAGACCACGAGAGCTGGACCGGAATTCCACACTGACGCCATCCAGGGTGAGCAGGTCGGTCATCCGGTCACCTCGGTCAGATCGGGGGCCACCTCGCAGGCCAGCGCTCGGCCGTCGCCGAGTGCCCGAAGGGGCGGCACCGCCTGCCGGCAGACCGGCTGGGCGAAGCTGCAGCGCGGTTCGAAAGGGCATCCCGGCGGTGCCTGCCCCGGCACGACCGGCGCGCCTGGAATGGCCCGCAGGGTGCGTCCACTGCCCAAGCCATGCGGCCGGGCGCCCAGCAGGGCCGCCGTGTAGGGGTGCGCCGGAGCGGTCAGAACCCCGGTCGTGGCGCCGCTTTCCATCACCCTGCCGGCGTAGAACAGGTACGCGCGCTGGGTCAGGGCGGACAGCACGCCGAGATCGTGCGTGATGAATAGCACCGCCAGGCCGTACTCGGTGCGAAGCTCGTCCAGCAGGCTCAGGATCCCGGCCTGCACCGTGACGTCCAACGCGGTGGTCGGTTCGTCGGCGATCAGCAGCTGGGGCCGGCAGGCCAGCGCGCTGGCGATGGCGATGCGCTGCCGCATGCCCCCGGAGAACTGATGCGGGTAGGCCTTGAGCGCCCGACGAGCCTGCGGGATGCGCACCTGGTCCAGCAGTTCGACCGCCCGATCGCGGGCGGCCGCGGCATCCAGCCCCAGCCCGGTGCGCATGTGTTCGGTGAGCTGGGTGCCGACGGTGAGCATCGGGTGCAGCGCGGAACTGGAGTCCTGGAACACCATCGCGATGCCCGAGCCCCGCACTCGCTGCCAGCCCAGCCGATCCAGGCCCAGCAGCTCCTGCCCGGCGAATCGGATCGAACCGGTGACGGTGGCGCCCGGTGGCAGCAGGTTCAGCAGGGTCAGCGCGGTCAGGCTCTTGCCGGATCCGCTCTCCCCCGCGATTCCCACGATCTCGCCGGTGGACACCGTCAGGTCCATCCGCCGGATCACCTCGACGGGGCCGGACGGCCCGGGCAACGACACGGCCAGGTTCGACACCTGCAGCAAGGGGTCGGGCGACGGCTTGGGCTGCGGCAACGCGGTTGGCACCCCGGTCACGACACCCTCCTGGTCCGCGGGTCGAGCCAGTCGCGCACCGCGTCACCGATCAGGTTGAACGCCAGCACCACCGAGAGGATGGCCACACCGGGCAGGATGCTGACCCACCACTTGGACAGATCGGTGGAGCCGGCCGCGATCATGGCGCCCCATTCCGGTGCCGGAGGGCGGGGCCCGAGCCCCAGGAACGACAGTGACGCCAGCAGCAGCACGGCGTTGCCCAACTCGAGGCTGGCCAGCACCACCGACGGTCCCACGCTGTTGGGGACCACATCGCGGCGCAGCGCCCGCCACGGCCCGACCCCCAGCATGCGAGAGGCGTGCAGGAAATCGGAACTGCGGATGGACAGCACGGCGCTGCGCACCACCCGGGCGTAGATCGGCCAGGACACCACCACCAGGGCTAGCACGGCGTTGCGAGTGCTGGGCCCGAAGGCCGCCGATACCGCCATGGCCAGGATGATCTGCGGGAAGGCGAAGACCAGGTCGGTCAGCCGCATCAGCACCTCGTCGACGCCGCGGCCGATGTAGCCGGCGACCAGGCCCAGCCCGCCGCCAACCAGCAGCGCCAATGCGACGATCACGACTGCCAGCGGCAGTGACAGTCGGGCGCCATAGATGATGCGGCTCAAGATGTCTCGGCCCAGCTGGTCGGTGCCGAACCAGTGCGTCCCGGACGGCGGCTGGTAGTACGGACCGGACTGCGCCAGCGGGTCGTACGGGGCGATCGCCGGCGCCGCGATGGCCAACACGACCCAGGCGAGCAGGATGACCGCCGCGGCGATGGTCAGCGCGCCCACCGGCCGGTGGCGTGTGTCGCCGGGCCGACCCTTGCGCAGCCCCCACCAGCGTCGCGGGGCCAATGCCCGTGCCGCGCGCGGATCGGTCAGCTGCGCCGGGTCGCGCAGCTCTGCCTGGATTTCGGGTCCGGTCACGACAGTCGGATCCTCGGGTCGATCACGCCGTACAGCAGGTCCACCGCCAGATTCACCAGGGTGTACACCAGCGCGACGAACAGGCCCACACCCATGATGGCGGGAAGATCCAGGTTCACCGCGGCCCGGTAGGCGTACTGCCCCACTCCCGGCCAGCTGTAGATCTGTTCGATCAGCACGGTGCCGGACAGCAGTGAGGCGAATGCCAGTCCGCTGACCGTGATCACCTGCACCAGCCCGGCGCGCAGCACGTGGCGGCGCAGCACCACCCGGCGCGGCAGGCCCTTGGCGGTGGCGGCGGTGATGTAGTCCTGGTCCAGCACCTCGAGCATCGCCGATCGGACGAAACGGATCAGCGCCGACACCGTCAGACAGGTGAGCACCAGCACCGGAAGTGCCAGGTGCCACACCGCGTCCCAGAACACCGTCGGCCTGCCGGTCAGCAGCGCGTCGACGGTGTACATGCCGGTGATGTGCTCCGGCGGGGCATACTTGGCGCTCAATCGCCCGCCGTTCGGAGCAATGCCCAACACGTAGAAGAAGACGTACAGCAGCACGATGGCCAGCCAGAACGACGGCGTGGACAGGCCGAGCAACGCGCCGCCGCGGATCGCGTGGTCGGCGGCCCGGTCCTTGCGCACGGCCGCCCACAGGCCTACCGCCACGCTGATAATCAGCGAAAGCACCATCGCCGGGATGGCGATCTCCAGGGTGGCCGGCACGTACTTGGCCAGGTCGGACAGCACCGAGTCACCGGTGCTCTGCGAGACGCCCAGGTCGCCGTGCACCAGGTTGCCGAGATAGGTGAAGTACTGGACCACCAACGGCTTGTCCAGCCCCCACTTGGCCCGGTACGCCGCGACGATCGCCGGATCATTCTGCGCCGTCTCCGACAGGTTGGTCGCGGTGGGATCCCCGGGCACCAGCTGAACCAGCAGGAACGTCACTACCGTCACGCCCACCAGGAGCCCGATGGTGATGAGCACCTTGCGCCCAACGAACCGGGCGAGGGCACGACGCCGGTGCACCGCGTGGGGTGCACCGGCGTCGGTGTCCGGTGCGCGGTCCGGCGTCAGGTCGACCGGGTCCGCGCCGAGAGTGCCGCCGGTCAACTGTGGCCGATGTCCGCGACGTCGACGGTCCATCCGGCGGCGGTGTAGGTCGCTCCGGTCAGATCCGGGCTCGCCACCAGCACCCCGGAGTTATAGGCCAGGGTGATGTAGGGAGAGTGCTCCCGCATCAACCGCTGCCAGTCCTGCAGCGCCTTCACCTGATCGGCCGGATCCAGCGTTGCGAGCACCTTCTTACCCGCGGCCACCGTGGCCGGGTCGGCCCGCTCCTCGGTCCAACCAGCCTTCATAGCGTCCGCTCCCCCTGGCATGAGGTCTGAAACCTGGGACGCCGCGACGGGGTAGTTGAGCTGTTGCGGGCTAAAGCTCATCGGTACCTTGCCGGCCTTGCGCTGGTCCAGGAAGGAGGCGATCGGCGCCGGGTCGAGTTCAAGCTTGATGCCCGCCTTGGCCGCGTCGCTCTGCACCTTGGCAGTGATGGTGCCCAGGTCGACGCCGCCGAAGGTCAGCGCCGGGTAGAGCAGCTTGACACTCTGGTCCCCCACGCCGGACTCGGCCAGCAGCTGCTTGGCCTTGGCCAGATCCTGCTTCTGCGCCTCGGAGGCCGGCAGCGCCCCGGCGTAGGCCGTCGGAACTATGCCGGCAGCCGGCTCGCCGCCCGGACCGAACAGATCGGCGATGCCCTGATAGTCCATGGCTGCCCGCAGGGCCGCGACCCACTTCGGGTTGGAGGTCGCCTTGCTGATCGCCGGGTCGGCATCCAGCCGCAGCTGGTAGTAGACGCTGGGGCTGCTGGTCTGCTGCAACTCCGTGGGCAGGCCGTCCAACGAGCTGCCCGACAGGTCGAGCGCGATCTCCGCCGTCGGAACCTTGGACAGCGTCAGCTTCTGGTTCTGGATGTCCATGTTCTGGAACACCACCCGGCCGAAGGCCGGCTTGGTACCCCAGTACTTGGGATTGGTCGCCAGCACGATCCGGGAGGCCGCATCGAAGGACTCGATGACATACGGGCCACTGCCGGCCGCGGTGGTATTCAGGTAGTTGCTGAGCTTGTCGGCCGTGGCGGCATTCTCGCCGTCCACGCCGCCGTGCTCCTTGGCCACCTTGGAGTTGAGGACGCTGGCGGCAGGCATCGTCAGCATGATGGGAATGTTCGGGTCGGCGACGGAACTGGTGACCACTACGGTGTGCTCGTCCGGCGCGGTGACGGTCAGGTTCTTGACGATGGTCGCCGCGCTGCCCTTGAGGTTCTTGAGCCGATTCAGGCTGAATACCACGTCCGCCGAGGTGACCGGGGTGCCATCGGAGAACACCGCGTCGTCGCGGAGGGTGAAGGTGAATGTCTTGGCATCGTCGGACGCCTGGTAGGACTTGGCCAGATCGCCGACGGGCTTGGAAATGTCGGCACCGTCGAAGGTGACCAGGGTGTCGTACAGGGCGTGCACCACCACATTGCCGGTGGGCTCGTAGACGACACCCGGATCCAGGCTCTTGACCACGAACGAGGTATCGACCGTCAGCGTGGCATCCGAGCCGGATGACGCGTCGTCGCTGCCGCAGGCCACCAGACCCGCCAGGGCCAGCAGTACCGCCGCCGTCGTGGCCAGGACCCGCCGGGCCGGTGGTGCAGCCTTCATGGTGCTCCCTTCGCGTCGCGGGCACGCGCCGGCGACGGCCGATCGGTCAGGCGCGGTACGCCGACCGCATGTCTAGTGTGGCTGAACACGCTTCGGTACCACTAAACGCGACGCCGGCCGCCGAGTCAATCACGGGTCGATAACAGATTCCGTTCCGCCATCACCCGCGCGCTCCGCTACAGGGTCACTAGCAGGACAGCAGGGTCAGTAACCGGACAGCAGGGTCTGCAGCCTGGCCAGCCGTTCGGGCGCAAGCGTGCTGCGCACCCGGCGGGCGTCGGCCGGCCGGCGACCCCAGAGCATAACCAGCCGCGCGGCGGGGTCGGTCTCGATGACATCGGGGGCATCGACCGGGCCATCCAGGGTCAGGGTCCCCGCCCCGTCCTGCACGGACAGCACCAGGTCGGGCTCACCGGAGCAGCGCAGGCGGGCGGTCAGCGGTTCGCCGGGCTCGGGATCGCGGGCCAGCCCGACCCGCAACAGTGAATCGCCCAGCAACTGCACCGAATGCACCAGCAGGTCCTGCTGACCGAGCAGATCCATCCCGGTCTGGTCGTCGCCGATCAGATCCCAGCGATGCACCGCGTACTCCTGTCGCATGTGCTTGACCAGTTCCGCCACCGGCAGTCCCCAGCCCACCGCATCGTCGCGGGCATCCGGATCGTCGGCGAGCATCGCGGCGAACGCCTCGGACATGCGGTGTTCGGAAGCCTCCACCCGCCGCCGCAGCGCGGAATCGTCCATGGCGCGGTAGGGGGTCTCCCGTACCTGCCAGGCGCCGAACTCGGGCACCGGCCGGCCGGCGAGGTGCGCCTCGATCTGGTTGGCGAACGCATCGGCGCCGGAGGCCAGGTGGGCGATGATCTCGTGCGTTGTCCACCCACGGCAGGCCGTCACCGCGTCGGGCGGGGTGGAATCCAGCGCTTCGAGGAACGCGGCGATCTCGCGGCGCTCCGGTACCTCGACGACGTCCGGCTGCTGTTGCATGTCCTGTTGCATGTCCTGTTGCATGTCCTGTTGCATGTCTCTGCCTCGTCCCTCGGTGCTCACACCGGGCCGCGCCCTGCTGGACTACCCGGCAGGGCGAACCAGCAGACCGACAGGACGCAGGCTCCCCGGCTATCGGCCTCTCGAGACGGGTAGCTTTCGGTCGAGCTGGTATCTGTCAGCACTGTATAGCAGGATCGAACAAGCTGACCAGAGGAGTGACCGCACCATCGGGAGAGGAGGGGGCGTGGCACGTGGCCGCAAGCCCGACCAGAACCCCGGCCAGAATGCAGCGAAGCCGGGGCTGTCCGCGGTCATCGGCCGGCACGTGCGGGCGTTCCGGACCGAGCAGCGCGAGACGCTCCGGTCGCTGGCCGACCGCAGCGGACTGTCGGTTGGATTCCTGTCGCAACTGGAGCGCGGCCAGACGTCCATCGGGCTGACCAACCTGCGGGATCTGGCGCTGTGCCTCGGCCACGACATCGTGGAGTTCTTCGACGAGCAGATCCTCGGCAGCCCCGAGTCCGAACCCACCGCCGGGTCCACCGCCGAGCCCACCACCGGGCCCGGCCCGGGTGCCGCGATCGACGACCCGGTCCCCTCGGGTAGCCCGGATGCCGCACCCGGCGACGCGCGATATTCGTCGCCGGACAAGTACTTCACCCTGACCAGGAGCAGCGGCGAGCACACCTCGCAGTTCCTCAGCGGTACCCGCACCTACCGGATGCTCTCGCAGCGCGCCGCCGGTCTGCTGCTGGAGCCCATGCTGGTCGAGATCGCGCCGGGCGGCACCGTCGGCGAACCGGAGGCCCACCGGGGGGAGGAATTTGCCTACGTCGTCTCCGGAGAACTGACCTTCACGGTCGCGGGTACCACTCATCGGCTAGGCCCCGGCGACAGCCTGCATCTGAAGTCCTCCATCCCACATCACCTGCACAACGACACCGACCAGGTGGTCGTCGTGGTGTCGGTGGTGACCCCGCGGTTGTTCTAAAGGGGCCGCTCAACTACTCCGTCACCGTGTTCGATCTGGCATTGCCGCGTTCGATGGGATAGAAAGTCGGGGTGAATGCCACGAGCAACGTCCTGATCACCGGCTGCAACCTGGTTGACGGAGTCACCGAGCGGGCCCGGCCGAACACCGACCTGCTGATCGCCGATGGCCGCATCGTGCTGGCCGGTCCGCCGGACGTCGTGCGGGCGGCCGGACCGGCAGACCATGCGACGATCGACCTGCACGGCGCCTTCGTCACCGCCGGATTACTCAATATGCACACCCACTTCTCGCTCTCGCTGCCCGGTCCGGGCGGCGATGCCGTGCGCGCGCTCACCTCGCACGCCCTGGCTCTGTACATGGCCTCCGGCGCTCGCCGCACGTTGCTCGGCGGGGTGACCACGGTGCGCTGCGTGGCGGAGAAGGAGCACGCCGACTTCGCGCTGCGCGAGGCCATCGACACGGGCCTGGCGGCCGGTCCACGGATCTTCACCGCTGGCCGGGCACTGGTATGTACCGGCGGCCACGGGCATGACGGGACGGACACCCTGGAGTGCGACGGGGCCGACGGCTTCCGGCGCGGCGTCCGCGCCCAGGTCTCGGCCGGTGCCGACCTGATCAAGATCATGATCTCCGGCGGGATCGCCGGCGAGCACGAGAAGATCAGCACTCCCCAGCTGACCGAGGACGAGATTCGGGCGGCGATCGACACGGCGCATTCCTGGGGCCGGAGGGTGACGGCGCATGCGGGGCCGGCACCGATCATCAAGACGGCGGTGGACCTCGGCCTGGACTGCGTGGAGCACGGCTATCAGCTCACTCCAGACGTGGCCGGAACGATGGCGCAGCGGAGAACGCATCTCGTTCCCACGCTGATCGTCACCCGCTGCAAGGAATTCTTCGATTCGCTCGGCGTCCCAGAATGGATGCAGCGGCGATCGCTGGGCGCCGGCGAGCGGCACGTGCAAAGCTACCGGATGGCGTTGGAGGCGGGGGTGCCGGTGATGCTGGGCAGCGACATGCCGCCGTTCTGGTCAATCGACGGGACCACCGCCACCATCAGGGAACTGGAGTACATGGCCGAGTTCGGGTTGCCCCCGATCAAGGCGCTGCGGGCCGCCACCATCGTGCCGGCCACCTGGCTCGGTGTCGGCGACGAGATCGGCACGGTGCAGCCGGGCAAGCGCGCAGATCTGATCGCGATGGACGAAGACCCCACCGAGAACATCTCGGCGCTGCGGTCGCTGCGTTGGGTGATGAAGGGTGGCGCCGTGGTGCGAGACGATCGAGCGGGGGTGACGGGATGAGCGAACAGCCGGCCGGCCCGGGCGGTGCCGCACCAGTGGGTCCGCCCAGCGACGACGGCGACATGGAGCTGTACGACCTGCGGGTGACGGTGGAGCGGATCGAGGGTCGCTCGGTGTGCGGGATGGCGGTCGGCGACTACTTCGAGCTGGTCAACAGCGCGGAGTTGCGGATCCCCGCCGGCCAGCACTTCTGCATCTTCGCCCTGCAGTCGGTGCTGCCGCTGCTGCCGGCCAAACAGCGGCAGTTGCCCGAGAACGATTGGCTGGAACGCGATTCGCTGGTCTGCTGCCCCGATCCGGAGGAGCGAGTGGTGATGCGCATCGAGCGCATCGGCCGGCGGCGCATGCGCTCATCCGATCTCACCTGAGGCCGGTGGGCAGACCTGACGATCGGTCGGCCCGGGCGATGCGACCACCCGACACGCCCGCCGCGGGCGGGTCACACCGGGAAGATGCGGCTGGCTGGGTCGAGTTCCCGGCGGCGTACCTCCGCGTCGATAACCTCCGCATCGAAGACCCCGGCCGGGTCGGCACCGGTCGCCATGTACTTGCGGGCGGCGGCGAATTCGATCAGCCACAGGTCGTAGATGCGGCGCAGCTCGTCCAGCGGCGCCGGATGCTCGTCCACCCGCAGCGACAGGTCCGGGTATTCCTCGGCGCCGTAGATCAGGATCCCGGCGGACTGCTGGCCGCGGGCGTCCCCGCCCGCCTGCTGGCCGGCGGCCATCGCGCCGAGCAGACGATCGACGAACGGCGCGTCCGGCTCCTCCAGGTACGCCTCCAGCGTGGCCTGGACGACGCCCGGCCCGGCCAACAGGTTGCCCGCCACCGAGACTCCGTCACCGCTGCGATGGCCGGCCCACGGCACGCACGCGGACCCGGTGTGCGCCGCCACCCGCCCGGAAGAATCCACCAGATGCACCTGACGGTGCTCCCGGCCGTGATCGGGTTCGAGCAGCCCGGCCAGGGCGGCCTCGGCCGGAACGCCCTCGCGCAACAGCCGCAGCCCGCGCGGGCCGTAGGTGGGGTTGATGGTCGCCTGGGTGGACAGCGCTCCCACCCCGGCCGCCACATTGAGGCAAAGGCCGGCCGCCGCAACGAATCTGGTCGCAACGGCGGCACCGAACGCGCCGGTCCGCGCATCGCGGGCAACGATGGACCAGGTCATCGGTCACCAGCCGGGGCCGGCCTATTCGTGCCGCAAAACGATGTCGTAGACGGTGAACTCACCGGTGCCCTCCCATTCATGTGTGATCATCAGTCTATCGGCCGCGAGGCACCGCACGGTGGCGGCACGACCATCGAGGAACACGATCGACCGCGTTAGATCGGCCTGGCCGACCCCGCGACCTTGGCGACGACCTCGCACACCCACGGATAGCGTGAGATCTCGTCGGCGAAGGCGTCCACGTCGTGGATGCCGAGCAGCAGCCGCATCGCTGGCGGCTCCACAGCAGGGCCGAACCGCCCCGGCACCGCCGTCGCGGGAGGCCCGGCCTGGAAGGCGTGACGCAGGGCGGCGTTCACCTCCCGGTGTCGGCCGTCCCGCAGAATGCGGGCGGCGTCACGGGCGACCCGGGCGCGGCGCTCCTCGCGCGACGGCCGGTCCGGACGAGAGAAGTGGTGCCAGTAGGTGTCGCCGTGAAACTCCCACCGGAGCGCGAATTCGATGTGAAATACCGCGTGCTGGCCGATCAGGTCCGCCGGCAGCAGGCTCTCGAAGTACGCGACCTGCTCATGCGGGGCAGCACGATAGAGGTCAGCGTCGGCGCGGACGGTGCGGACGGCCCATCGGGTGAGCGGCCCGAGCTTGTCACCCACCCGGCGGTCGAACACCATCGAGTTGATGCTCGACGTGCGACGTCCCTCCCGGAAGTCGGGGTCGAATTCGCCAGGATCGGCTCCGCGGTCCAGGCCACGCAGCGCATCACGCTCACGGGAACGCGCGGCCCGGTGAATCCGACGACGCTCGTCACGAGCGCTCTTCCGGTAGGTTGAGGGCAGCACACTCCGCTGAATGTTCTTGATCTTCTCGTCGTGGTTGCGCACGACGCACACTCCTCGTGACCACCAGCGGCCGAACAGCGGGTTCGGCCTGGCGTCCTGGGGTCACCCTTGCTTCTTCGGCATCAGCGGCTCCTCTCCGTCACGTGAGCAGTAGAGCAGGATCCCGAAACAGACGCACCATGGCAAGGGGTTTTTCGGCCACCCGCCGTCCGAGCCCGGGTTCCTGCCCGGCTCCGGCCGAGACTCGTTGCGCACGCGCACCACGGCCCGTCCGCGGGCCAGTCGGGATCGGTGAACGCGACCGGCTTGCCGGTGGCGCGGGCGTAGGCGATCTCCCTGCGCGTGGGTCAGGGCACGGTTTGCCGCGCTCACCTCGTCCGCGAACCGAGGAGAGGCGCAGACGCAGACAATGTCGGGTCGGTCGCGGCTCAGTCCTTTCGGATCGAACGATCAGAGCACCTGTGCGCGTCAGCAACACAGGCAGAAACGTCGGCTCGCCCATTCTCCCGACCGAGGATGGAACTGTGGGTTCCGATCTGCGCAGCTGGAATGTCTGACACGGGTACTACACTTGAATCCATGCGAACGGTCACCAAGCGCGATCTCAACCAGCGTACGGCGGCGGTGCTCGACCTGGTCACCGACACGGACGAAGTCGTGGTCACCGAGCGAGGAAAACCGCGCTGGCGGGTCAGAGCTGTCCACGATCGGGACACGGCACTGGCGCGACTGGCGCGGGAAGGCCGGTACACCCCGCCAGCGGCAGAGCCCGCGCCGTGGCCCCAGCATCCGGGGGGACCCGCATACACCGAATCCGAGGCCGAGGCGCTGCTCGACGACATGCGCGGGGACCGCTGATCCGTGGCCCTGGTCTATCTCGACTCGTCGGTGGCACTCCGCACGATCCTGGACGTCCCCGAGCGCGAGCATCTGCAATCGTGGATGCAACGGGCGGGCGCGACCTTCGTCTCATCCCGCTTGCTGCGCACGGAGGTGATCCGCGTGCTACGGCGAGACGGCAGGCCGCTCACCGACGGTGCGCCGCTGCTGGATCGCGTCGGGCTGGTCGATCTCGGTCGCGAGACCCATACGGTCGCCGAATCCATCGAGCGGCACGTCAAGACGCTCGATGCCCTGCACCTCGCGACCGCGATCCTGATCGGTGAGCCGGTCACGATAGCGACGCACGACACGATGATGAAGGTCGTCGCCGAGCATCTGGGCCTGCTCGTCACGGACCCCATCGAAACGCAGGAATAGCAGGCCTCGGCGACCGATCACCATTCGTCCGGCACCTCGGCCACGCGGGAGTTCACCGTGCGACGCAGCTCGACGGACTCATCACCTGGCTGCCCGACGGCGTCGATCGCATCATCGATCTTCGTCGTCAGATCGGCGTCGGTCAACTCGTCCGCGTGCTGCTCGGCAGCGCATCGGTAGAACACCGACCAGGCCAGCCCGTGCCCGCGCGACACGATCGAAACCCCCTGCGGCGCGGCGCGGAGGAAGATCGTCATCTTCATGAATCCGACGGTACGGCTCTCCTACCTGGGTCGCCGAGGGGCGCACCGAATCGGCATGCCCCTCGATCGAGGCAGATGTCACTCGGCGACATCACCAGCCGCGGTCGGCCAGCCGGTGCGGCACCGGGATGTCGTCGACGTTGATGCCGACCATCGCCTCGCCCAGCCCGCGGGACACCTTGGCCAGCATGTCCGGGTCGTCGTGGAACGTGGTCGCCTTGACGATCGCCTCGGCCCGCGCGGCCGGATTGCCAGACTTGAAGATGCCGGAGCCGACGAACACACCCTCGGCACCCAGCTGCATCATCATCGCCGCGTCGGCCGGCGTGGCGATCCCGCCCGCGGTGAACAGCACTACCGGCAGCTTGCCGGCCCGGGCGACCTCGGCCACCAGCTCGTACGGCGCCTGTAGTTCCTTGGCGGCGTGGAACAGCTCGTCCGGCGAGAGGGAGGTCAACCGGCGAATCTCGGCGCCGATGGAGCGCATGTGCGTGGTCGCATTGGACACGTCACCAGTGCCGGCCTCCCCCTTGGACCGGATCATGGCGGCGCCCTCGGTGATCCGCCGCAGCGCCTCTCCCAGGTTGGTGGCGCCGCACACGAACGGCACGGTGAACGCCCACTTGTCGATGTGGTGGGTGTAGTCGGCCGGGGTGAGCACCTCGGACTCGTCGATGTAGTCCACCCCGAGGGACTGCAGGATCTGCGCCTCCACGAAATGCCCGATGCGCGCCTTGGCCATCACCGGGATGGAGACCGCCTCGATGATGCCGGTGATCATGTCGGGGTCGCTCATCCGAGCCACACCGCCCTGCGCGCGGATATCCGCAGGCACTCGCTCCAGGGCCATCACGGCAACGGCGCCGGCATCCTCGGCGATCTTGGCCTGCTCAGGGGTAACGACGTCCATGATGACGCCGCCCTTCAACATCTCGGCCATGCCGCGCTTGACCCGGGCGGTGCCGGTGGTGGGGGTGGCGTTGTCGGCGATGTCGAACTGCTCGGTGGACACGGTGTGGGCTCCTGGCATGGGGCGGCGACGCACGCCGCACAGCGTAGTGGCGCGCCGGATGCGCGCCCACCTGCGATTTTACGCCGGTGTACGGACCTCCCGATCCGCGGGCGCGGCCGACCGCCGGCACGTCGCCCGGCCGCGGCGGCGAGGCCACCGCAGGTCGGTCACCGCAGTCACGCGGGCGCCCCGGCCGGGCCGCGTCAGTGCTGGCTCACCGAGGAGGACTGCGGCGCCAGCAGCACCCAGGTCCGTCCCACGCGGAGCCGCACCGGTTTGCCCTTCTCGTCCACGAACTTCGTGGGATCCGACTCCGCCTTGCGGCTCCAGGTGCCGGAGATCGCTCGGCCGTTCCGGTACAGGGTGAACGTCCCGGAGCCGACGGTGCGCGAGAGATAGGACGGGTTCCCGATCGGGTCGAGCTGGCCGTCGGGGACGTCACGCACATGCTGCACCAGCACGTTCTGCACGTACACCTTCCGGCCGTGCTGGTCGACATAGGGCGATCCGGCGTGCTGCGCCAAATACTTGCCATAGGCACCACCGGTGTAGCTGAACTGGTAGCTCCCGGCCAGCATCGTCACGTCGATCGTTGAGACCTTGGGCGCCTTGCCGAGCCGCGCGTCCTTGCCGGCGAAGGTGAAGCCCATGTAGCGAGCCTTGCCCTGACCGGCGTGGTTCTTGGCGATGGTCTGCAGGTTGGCGTGCAGGTTGTGCGTTCCGTCGCCGAAGGAGGAGCGCCAGAAACCACCGGCCCCCGCGTCGTTGAGCACGCCGACCAGCGACGAGTCACCCAACGCGCGCACCCAGCGGGGGGCGCCACCGGATCCGACCAGGATCGGCTTGCCGTAGCTGGGCAGCAGCTCCATATCGGTCGAGCGAATGCTGCGCACCGCGCCGACCTCGGTGGGCAGGTCGGTGTGGAAGACCGCGATGAGCCGGGTCAGCCCGCCCTCCACCTGCTCGGTGTAGATGATGTCGGCGGCGGTGATGCCGAACTGCGGGAAGCCCGCCGCGGTGTTGTCGATCTTGACGACCAGCACCGGGTTCTTCGAGAGCTTCCACCCGGTCAGCGGATCCTTCGGCGCCGGCTTGGGTTTGGGCTTGCGGGACGTGGTGCTGCTGGACGTGGCGCTGCTCGACGAACTCGACGAGGAACTCGAGGTGACCATGCTGGACGTCGTGGGGGTCGGTGACGGGCTCGTCGAGGAGCTGGTTGCGACCGTCGAGGTGCTGGCGGAGGTGGTCGGCGGAGTATCGGGGCTACCGCTGCAGGCCACGACGAGCGCGGCGACGGCAACGAGCACCGCGGTGGCGGCGTGTTGGGAGCGCATGCACGTCCCTTTCACAGGTGAGCTGGCGGGGTCGGTGACGCGGGGATCCGGCGGCGCCACCGTGGCGGGTATCGCCCCTGCCACGGTAGCGACTGCCATCGCGGGCCGACGCCGATGAACCCCGCGCCGCGCTCATCTGGCCGGTGGGATCACCCACCCGGTCTAATCGCCGCTGGGGAGGGTCAGTCGATGGCTTCCGGAATGTCCGGGGTGACCCTGGTGTGCACCATCCGTGCCGCATCGGGCAGTCGGTCGATCAGCTCAACCGGGTAGACCGGGTCTGCCAATGTCGCCAGCTCGGCCGGAGTCACCCAGCGGCACTCGGTGATGGTCGCCCGCTCCAGTGCGGTGAAGCCCGCCGTGTCCGGGACCACGGTCTCGGTCACCCGCGCGGTGAAGAAGAACGAGGTCTGCTCGGTGTCGGTGGGGAAGCTGAACCGGGCGGTGCGCCGCCAGATCGGCCCGACCAGGTCGGCGGACCGCAGCCGCACCCCGGTCTCCTCGGCCAGCTCGCGCAGCGCCGCGTCCACCAGATCCTCCCCCGGGCGCAACCCCCCACCGGGCGTGAACCAATAGACGTGGCCATCGGGCTCGGTGGCGTGCAGCAGCAACACCCGGCCCTCGCCGTCCAGCAGCACCACCCGGCCCGCGGTGCGCCGCACCGGGCCGGCTCCGGCTTCCTCCGGCAGTTCGAAGTAGTCCGGCAGCAGCGCCCGCCCGGCGAGCCGGAAGAACCGGGTGAACCAGGAGGCACGCAGTGCGCGGGTGTCGCGGACGGCGTCGTTGTAGAACCGCCGAGCCAGCAGGACCCGCTCGGCGGCGTCCGACAGCTCCGCGGCCAGCTCGGCTTGTTGCTGCGGCGAGATCTGCGCCAGCATCCGGGACAGGGCGGTCTCGGCCTCGTCCCGGTGCGCCCGGTCGGCGGCGTCGGCGGCATCGGCGAGCCGGTGCAGATCGTTGGCGTAGCCGTGATCCAACCGCCCGGCTGCGGCCAGTGCCCGGGCGGCGACGATCCGCCGGGCCAGCGCTCCGTCCAACGCCGCCCACGCCGCCTGGGTGCGTACATGCAGCCGGTCCAGGCGATTCGCCGTCAGCCACAGCCGGAAGGCGGCCAGCAACAGCAGTACCACGACGATGACGATGATCGTGGTGGTCAACACACGCCCCCGTCTCCGCCGATGGTATGTCCCATCCTGCCCGGACCGTCGGGGCACGGATCACCCGGACTCACCCCGAACGGTGCGCCCCTACTCGGCCTCGGCGACGGCGCGCGGGTCCGCAGCGATGACGGTCTCGTACACCTTGACCACGGTGCGCGCCACCACCTGCCAGTCGTACGCCCCGACCACCGTGCGCGCTCGACCCGCGAGCGCGGCCCGCCGCGCCGGATCGTCCAGTAACGCCGCGATACCGGAGGCCAGGCCCAGCGGGTCACCGACCGGCACCAGCACCCCGGCGCTGCCGTCGTCCAGCACGGTGCGGAACGCGTCCAGATCGCTGGCCACCACGGCGGTCCCGGCGCTCATCGCCTCGGTCAGGATGATGCCGAAGCTCTCACCGCCCAGGTTCGGCGCGCAGTACAGATCGACCGAGCGCAGCATCCGGGCCTTGTCCGCGTCAGACACCCGGCCCAGCAGGGTCAGGTGTCGCGCCAGGTCCGGGCCGGCGTCCCGCCGCAGGTCGTCCTCGTCACCCCCGCCGGCGACCACCAGCCGCAGGCCGGGACGCTCCGGCACCAGGGTGCGCAGCGCGGCAAGCAGCACGTCCATGCCCTTGCGGGGCTCGTCGTAACGGCCGACGAATCCGAGGGTGCCGCCGGCCCGGGGGTATCCGGGCAGCGGATCGGCCGAGGCGAAGAAGTCCACGTCGACGCCGTTGGGGATGATCACCGCGTCGCCGTCCAGATGCTCCACCTGCACGCGTCGTGCCGCCTCGGAGACGGCGATCCGGCCGGTGATCTTCTCCAGGAACGGCTGCAGGATGCCCTGGAACGCCGCCAACATCCGGGAGCGCGGATTGGCGGTGTGGAAGGTCGCCACGATCGGGCCCTCGGCGACCATCAGCGCCAGCATGGACAGGCTCGGCGCCACCGGCTCGTGCACGTGCAACACGTCGAAGCGACCGGCCCGGATCCACCGGCGCACCCGGGTGTAGGAGACCGGGCCGAACGAGAGCCGCGCGACCGAGCCGTTGTACGGAATGGGCACGCTGCGGCCCGCCGGCACGACGAAGTCCGGGAACTCCGTGGCGGCGTCGTCGCTGTCATCGCCAGGGGCCAGCACCGACACCTGGTGCCCCTGGCCGATCAGCACCCTGGCCAGGTCGGCCACGTGGGACTGCACCCCGCCCGGGATGTCGAACGAGTAGGGGCAGACCAGCCCGACCCTCATGCGCCGGGCCTCCGGTCGGCATCTGATGTGACCGCTCCGCGGTCGGTGCCCAATGTGACCGCCGCGCGGTCGGCGATCCACAGCGGCTGCAGCATGTGCCAGTCGGCGGGAAACAACGAGATGCGGTCCTCGAACACGTCGGCCATGGCCTGGGTGCCGGAGCGGACCTGCTGGGCCAGCCGCTCCCCCGCCAGTGGCACCGGCGCCCCGACGTACTGGATCCAACCGGTGTCGGTATAGGCCAGGTGCACCGGGCACAGCGCGGCGCCGGTCAGGGCCGCCAGCATCGCCGGCCCGGCCGGCATCGTGGTGGCCTCGCCGAAGAAGGTGACGGGAATGCCGCCGGTGCCCAGGTCCCGGTCGGCGAGCAGGCACACCATCCGACCCTCGGTCAGGCGCTGGCGCAGCAAGCGCCCCGAGGCGCCGGCCGCCCCGGACTCGCCGGTCAGCGGCAGTACCTCGAACCCGAGGCTCTCCCGGTAGGACACGAACCTGCGGTAGACGCTGGCCGGGTCCAGCCGCTCGGCCACCGTGGTGATGCCGCCCAGCAGCCGGACCATGGACATCCCGGCCACGTCCCAATTGCCGGAGTGCGGCAGCGCCAGGATGATGCCCCGCCCGGCGTCCCGGGCCGCCGTGATGTGGTGCAGCCCGACCGACCCGGCCAGCGCGCGATCGGCAATGTCGCCGGTGTCGCAGCGCTGCATCCGGAAGGTCTCCAGCCAGTAGCGACCATAGGAGCGCATCGCCGCCCGGACCACCGCATGCAACGCGGCGGGGGTGGCGTGGCCGCCCAGCACGCGCCGCTGGTTGCGGGCCAGTTGCAGCACGCCCGGGCCGCGGCGGGCGACCAGGGTGTCCGAGATCCGGTTGAACAGGGCGGTGACGGCGTGTTCGGGGAGCCGCGCGGCGGTGGCCCATCCCGCCCGATAGGCCAGCCCCAGGGCCCGCCCCGCGGCGGCGCTCGACTGCCCGCTCACGGTGCCCATGGTTCGCTCCGCACTCCGCGGCCGGACCCTGTCACTCCGTGACGACGGGCCTCGCCCGCTCCGGCGTCGCACGGTGCCCATGGTTCGCTCCGCGCTCCGCGGCCGGACCCTGTCACTCCGTGACGACGGGCCTCGCCCGCTCCGGCGTCGCACGGTGCCCATGGTTCGCTCCGCGCTCCGCGGCCGGACCCTGTCACTCCGTGACGACGGGCCTCGCCCGCTCCGGCGTCGCACGGTGCCCATGGTTCGCTCCGCGCTCCGCGGCCGGACCCTGTCACTCCGTGACGACGGGCCTCGCCCGCTCCGGCGTCGCACGGTGCCCATGGTTCGCTCCGCGCTCCGCGGCCGGACCCTGTCACTCCGTGACGACGGGCCTCGCCCGCTCCGGCGTCGCACGGTGCCCATGGTTCGCTCCGCGCTCCGCGGCCGGACCCTGTCACTCCGTGACGACGGGCCTCGCCCGCTCCGGCGTCGCTCACGGTGCCGGGTTCGCCCGGGCAGCGTCCACCTGGGTCGTCTCGGACTCCCGGATCCGCCGCAGGTAGGTCATCCGCACCTGGACCAGCCGCTGCACCACGGTGATGACGCAGGCGGCGGCCAGCACCCACAGCAGGACGTCCAGCCCGCGCGGCACTCCGATCCCGGCGAGCCCGGTGCCCACCAGTCCCAACACGTTGCGCTCGGCCCGTTCGGCGAGCGCCCCGCCGATGCGCAACGACACCGAGTCGGCTCGTGCCTTGACGTAGGAGACAACCTGCCCGGACACCAGCGCCACCAGCGCGGCCACCCCCAGCGGGTCGGATCCGGCGTGCACGAACGCGTAGAACGCAATGGATCCGAACAGCGCCCCGTCGGCAATGCGATCGCACGAGGCATCCAGTACCACCCCGAAATCGGTGCCGTAGCCGCGGGCGCGTGCCATCGCGCCGTCCAGCAGGTCGAACAGCACGAAGGCGGTGACGACGATCGTGCCGGCCAGCAGGTATCCGGTGGCGATCAGCCCGACCGAGCCCGCCACCACGCCGACGGTGCCGACGATCGTCACCAGGTCTGGGCTCAGACCGATGCGGAGTAGCCCCCTGCCAATGGGGTCGGTGACCTTGGACACCGACGCCCGCGCGAGGGCGTTGAGCATGTTGTTCGTTCCGTTCCGGTCGGTCCGTCAGGCTAGCGGCCCATGCTCGACGCGGCGAGGGGCAGGATCACACGATAGTCGCCCCGCGCGGACCTACGTCCCAGCCTGCGGGTCGGTGTTGCTGCGGCGTTGCTGCGGCGCCGCCCCGGCCATACTCCGGCCCAGCCCCGTCCGGGCAACGGTTTCATCGTCCGAGCAACGGTTGGGGACCTTGCTGGGACGACGAAACCGTTGCTTGGACGACCGGCGCGTCCCCGCCAGGCGCATCCGCCCCGTCGTCACCAACTCGCGGCCAGCATGTCCCGGGTCTGGCCGAGCAGCTGGGGCAGCACCTTGGTGTGGCCGATCACCGGCATGAAGTTCGCGTCGCCATCCCACCGCGGCACGACGTGCTGGTGCAGGTGGGCGGCGATCCCGGCGCCGGCCGCGGCACCGGAGTTGATGCCGATGTTGAATCCGTGCGGGGCGGAGACCGCCCGGATCACCGTCATGGCGTGCCGGGTGAACTCGGCGATCTCCGCGACCTCGTCACCGCTCGCGTCGGTGTACTCGGCCACATGCCGGTACGGCACCACCATCAGGTGCCCCGGGTTGTACGGGTACAGGTTCAGCACGGCGTACACGTGCCGTCCGCGCGCCACGATCAGTCCGTCGCCGTCCGGCAGGGTCGGGATCCGGCAGAACGGGCAGGCCGGCGCGGCGCCGTTGGCGGGCGCGGCCGCCACGTACGCGAGCCGGTGCGGGGTCCACAGCCGCGCCAGCCCGTCGGGATTGCCCACACCGTCCTGGATGTGCGGCGCATCGATGCCGTCACCGGCGATGCCCGGCTGCGGTGCCGCCATCGGTCAGCCCGCCCCCTGGGCAGCACCGTCACCGATTCGGACCGGCATGTTCTCCGCGGTCGGGGACGCGTTCTCGCGGCTGGCCACCCACTCGGTGATCGCCGTCACGGCATCGGCGATCGGCACCCCGTTGATTTGCGAGCCGTCCCGGAACCGGAACGAAACAGCCTGCTCCTGAACGTCTTTTGCGCCGGCCAGCAGCAGGAACGGCACCTTCTGCGTGGTGTGGGTGCGGATCTTCTTCTGCATGCGGTCGTCGGAGTGGTCGACCTCCACCCGGATCCCGGCGGCCTTGAGCGTCCGGGCCACCGCGTCCAGGTGATCGGCGAACGCATCGGCCACCGGAATGCCAGCCACCTGGACCGGCGCCAGCCAGGCCGGAAAGGCCCCGGCATAGTGCTCGGTCAGCACCCCCATGAATCGCTCGATGGAGCCGAACTTGGCCGAGTGGATCATCACCGGCCGCTGCCGCGACCCGTCCGGGGCGACGTACTCCAGCTCGAAGCCCTCCGGCTGGTTGAAGTCGTACTGGATGGTGGACATCTGCCAGGTGCGGCCGATCGCGTCCCGCGCCTGCACGGAGATCTTCGGGCCATAGAAGGCTGCCCCGCCCGGATCCGGCACCAGATCCAGGCCGGTCTCCTCGGCCACCTCCTCCAGCACGGCGGTCGCCACTGCCCACTGCTCCTCGGACCCCTTGAACTTGGCGATGTTCGCCTCGTCCCGGGTGGACAGCTCCAGGTAGTAGTCGTCCAGCCCGAAATCGCGCAGTAGCGAGAGCACGAAGTTCAGCAAGTGACGAACCTCACCGGGCGCCTGCTCGGCGGTGACGTAGGAGTGCGAATCGTCCTGGGTCAGGCCGCGCACCCGGGTCAGACCGTGGACCACGCCGGACTTCTCGTACCGGTAGACGGTGCCGAACTCGAAGTACCGGATCGGCAGATCGCGATAGGAACGCTGCCGGGAACGGTAGATCAGGTTCTGCATCGGGCAGTTCATGGCCTTGAGGTAATAGGTCTGCCCCGGCTTGCGTACCTCGCCATCGGGCCCCAGCTCCTGGTCGACCTCCATCGGCGGGAACATGGTGTCGGCGTAGTAGGGCAGGTGCCCGGACAGCTCGAAGACGTGCTGCTTGGTGATGTGCGGAGTGCCGACGTAGTCGAAGCCTTCCTCGATATGCCTGCGGCGGACGTAGTCCTCCATCTCCCGCTTGATCACCCCGCCCTTGGGGTGAAAAACCGCCAGGCCGGAACCGATCTCGTCCGGGAAGCTGAACAGGTCCAGCTCGGTCCCGAGCCTGCGGTGGTCGCGGCGCTCGGCTTCGGCCAGGAAATCCAGGTGCTTTACCAACGCCTCGTCGGACTCCCAGGCGGTGCCGTAGATGCGCTGCAGCTGCGGGTTGTGCTCATTGCCCCGCCAGTAGGCGGCCGCCGTGCGGGTCAGCTGGAATGCCGGGATGTAGCGGGTGGTGGGCAGGTGCGGGCCCCGGCACAGATCCCCCCACACCCGTTCGCCGGTGTGCGCGTGCAGGTTGTCGTAGATGGTCAGCTCGCCACCGGACGGGTCGACCTCCATCACCTCGGACACGTCCACCGACCCGGATGGGGCTGCCGCCGATCCCCCGTCGCTGCCGGACTTCAGCCCGATCAGCTCCAGCTTGTACGGCTCGCCGGCAAGTTCGGTGCGGGCATTATCGGGGGTGGTGACGCGGCGAGAGAACCGCTGCCCGGCCTTGATGATCTTGCGCATCCGGCGGTCCAACTCGGCCAGATCCTCGGGGGTGAACGGGCGCGGCACGTCAAAGTCGTAGTAGAAGCCGTCCCGGATCGGCGGGCCGATGCCCAGCTTGGCGTCCGGGAACACCTGCTGCACGGCCTGGGCGAGCACGTGCGCGGTGGAGTGCCGGATCACCGAACGACCGTCGTCCGAGTCCGCCGTCACCGCCTCGACCTCGACGTCGAATTCCGGCGCCCAGGCCAGGTCCCGCAGCCGGCCGTCCGGATCGCGGACCACCACCACCGCATGCGGCCCGGACCGCGGCAGCCCGGCCTCGCCAACCGCCGCCGACGCGGTAGTGCCCGCGGGAACCCTCACACGCGCGGCTGCGGCTGGGGGTGCGGCGGGCGAGGGCACGAGAGTCTCCTGTCGGTGGGGTGGCGGCGACCTCTGACGGAGCCGCTGCTGACCTGGCGATGTTATCCACCGCGCGGGCGGCATCGTCACCGATATCTGCGGCGACGCCTCGACGGCGGTTCGCACCGGCACCGGCGGCCCCGAATCCGGGCCACCAGGGCGCTGCGCCCCGGACGGACCGATTCCGCTGCGCCCACGACAAGCCAGGCAGGTCCGCGGGCAATACTGGAGGGCGACCCCGAGGAGGTCTCCGTGTCGATCTACGACCATCCCGTCACCGCGCTGGACGGCTCCCCAGCCACCCTGCACGACCACGCCGGCAAGGCGCTGCTGGTCGTCAACGTGGCATCCCGCTGCGGGTTCACCCCGCAGTACGGCGGCCTGGAGGCGCTGCGGGAGCGCTATGGGCACCGCGGATTCGAGGTTCTCGGATTTCCGTGCAACCAGTTCGGCGGCCAGGAGCCGGGCACGGCCGAGGAAATCGCGGAGTTCTGCTCGGCCAGCTACCGGGTGACGTTCCCGATGTTCGCCAAGATCGAGGTCAACGGGGCGGGTCGCGATGCGCTGTACGCCGAGCTGACGGCGCATCCGGACAGCGACGGCGAAGCCGGCGACGTCGCCTGGAACTTCGAGAAGTTCCTCATCTCCCCCGCCGGTGAAGTGGTGGGCAGGTTCCGCTCTCGCACTACCCCGGACGATCCCGCCTTGGTGTCGGCGATCGAGGCCCAGCTGCCTGGTTGAGCACCCAGAGCAAGACCAACGTCGCAGGGTGCACCGATCGAGTGATTTCCCAGCGCCGGCTACCCGCCCCCGGTTGAGACCCCGGGCCGTCGGGAACCTGATTGTTACGAAATGGTAACGACAGGCTGGCGAGCACGGCCCCGGCGATGGGCGGTCAGACGATGGCGACGGCACGGCAGGAACTCCGTGTGCACCCCTGGATCGGCGTGGTCGGCACCGTCGGCGTGCTCGGCGGCTCGGTGATGATCGCGCTGCTGCACGTCACGCCAGCCAGGCTGGACCCCCTCACGCAGCCGTTGAGTCTGTACGCGCTGACCACGGCGGGATGGCTGTTCGACGGCGGCGTGACGACGGTCGCCATCGGGCTGGGCATGCTGCTGGTTGGCCTCGTACGGGCCGGCCAGTTGGCGCGGCTATCGGCGGAGTCGCTGGCCCTGCTGATCTGCGCCATGGCGCTGGTGACTCTGGTGGTGTTCCCGGATCGCAGCACGGACGGAGTCCTGACAACCGACGGCTGGATTCACTGGGCCGCCAGCATGGTGGCATTCGGCGCCCTGCCGGTGGCGCCGATCCTGCTGGGCCGCCGGCACCGGCGGACCGAGGGCTGCTCGGCACTTCCCGGCATCGCCCGGGCGCTGGCAGTGGTAGCGATCCTCCTGCTGGCGCTGTTCCTCGCCGGCTCGATCATCCGACGGGTGGCGCCGGTATCGCTGTGGCACGTTGGCGGTGCCGTGGAGCGCGGGCTCGCGGCCGTCGAACTGGTGGCCGCGGTATTGGTGGGGCTGTGGGCCTGTCGGGGGTGTCCGGGCCGACATGCGATGACCACGATGGCCGGACCGGGGTCACCGATGTGCCGCCGGCACCACATGATGCGGCCGCGCCGGCCCGGCCGTCGCACCGCCGGTAGCGACCCACCCCGCCCCGGGCGCCGCGAGCGCGCCGCCGTACGGTGTTCCCAGCGACCGCACTCGCCGCCGCGGACGGAGGATCACCCATGGCCGAAAGCCTCTATCACCCCACCACTGGCGACATCGCCCGGCGCCGAAAGGAATTGGCGCCCGAGGTGCACGATGCATTCGAGGCGTTCAGCAAGGCGGTGTTCACCGAGGGCGCCCTCGACGAGAAGACCAAGCAGCTGATCGCGGTGGCCGTCGCACACACCACCCAGTGCCCCTACTGCATCAACGGCCACACCAAACTTGCCCACCGCAAGGGCGCCTCCGATGAGGAGATCATGGAGGCAATCTGGGTCGCCGCGGAAATGCGCGCGGGCGGCGCCTACGCTCACTCGACGCTGGCGTTGGAGGCCCTCGCCTCGCAGCATGGCTAGGTCCGCCGCGGGCAGCCGGCAGGTGGGGTGAATCGACGAGGCCATCGGGCATCTCGCGCCCGGTCGACGCGCGTGAACCCGCGAGTGAGCTCATCACCTGAACGAGCATCTCCCGCGGCCGATCCGACTGGAAGTCGTCGCCGCGCACTGCCCTCAGGGCGTCAGCGGGCGGCGGATGCGGCGAGGCCGGTTCGCCGCTGCGAGGTCAGGTGCGCCACACACAGCTCGGGAGTGACGAACGGTTCGAGCCGGTCGGCGACCAGCGGGGCGCGTAGCTTGCCCAGCACCCCCTCCATCAGGCCCAGATGGATGGCGCAGACCACCTCCGGGTTCCGCTGGGCAGCCTCCAAAAAGGGGCAGTGATGCAACAGGATGCGGCGGCGCCGACCCTCCGTCACCGCTTCCGGGGCGAATCCCACACGATCGAGCACGTCGACCAGGGCGGTGCTCGCAGACGCCATATCGGGCCGGTTGCTGCCCGGAACGCGCTGCACCTGGGCACGCCCCCATTGCCGGCCCGCCTCGGCGGCGACTTCGGCCGGATGGGTGACGTGACTGGCCCAGGATCCGACCAGGATCTCGGTGAGTAGCCCATAGCTGCGCCGATCGGTGAAAGGCCCGTGCAGCGCCCGATACAGCGTGCGCGGCCGTCCGGGTGTGCTCCGCACCTCCGGCGTTCGTTCCACCGCCCCGGACCGCACCAGCTGCTCCAGATGGAACCGAGCGGTATTGACGTGCAGGCCCACCCGTTCGGCCACCTCCCCGACCGGCAACGCCTCCCGGCAATGCTGCAGCACCTCGAGTACCTCGCCGCGGCGGCGGTGCGGCGCATCGTGCAGCGGTGCCACGTGCTGGCTGAGTTCGGGTTCTCGCATCCGGTTATTTTTCCACGGAAAAGTTGTTGAAATAACTGCGAAATCACCACCCCTCACCGCGCGCGAATCGGCTGCGCCGCTTAGGATCGGCGGACAGGGCGCGCCCGCCCGGCGCGGCGACGCGAGACCATAGCGCGACAGGCGGGCCGGCCCTGAACCACTCGCCGGCGGACCGTGTGAGAGCAGAGGTGGCCGAATGACCAGCACCAGCCCGGCACCCGCAGATCGCCTCGGCGCCGGGACCCGTGAAGGGTCCGGGCGGCTCGCACCATTGCTGCCTGGCGGCGAACCGGTCGAGGCGCTGCTGCGCAAGGCGCAGTTCTTCACCCCGGGAACCCCGTCGCCGGACCATCGAGAACTGCACCGTCGTGGTGGGCGCGGCGCCGAGGAGTTCTACCGGGAGCGCTGGCGGCACGACAAGGAGGTGCGCTCGACCCACGGCGTCAACTGCACCGGATCCTGTTCCTGGAAGGTGTACGTCAAGGACGGGATCATTACCTGGGAGACCCAGCAGACCGATTACCCGTCGGTGGGCCCGGACAGCCCGGAGTACGAGCCACGCGGTTGCCCGCGGGGCGCGTCGTTCTCCTGGTACACCTATTCGCCGTCGCGGGTGCGCTACCCGTACATCCGCAGCCCCTTGCTGGCGCTGTGGCGCGAGGCGAAGGCACGGCTGGGTGATCCGGTGCTGGCCTGGGCCGACATCACCGGTGATCCGGGGCGCGCCGCGCAGTACAAGAACTTTCGTGGCAAGGGCGGGTTCGTGCGCGCCACCTGGGACGAGGTGGCCGAACTGATCGCCGCCGCCCATGTGCAGACCATCAAGGCCTACGGCCCGGACCGGATCGCGGGCTTCTCCCCCATCCCCGCCATGTCGCAGGTGTCGTACTCGGCCGGCACGCGGTTCCTGTCGCTGATCGGCGGAGTGATCCTGTCCTTCTACGACTGGTACGCCGACATGCCGATCGCCTCCCCGCAGGTGTTCGGCGACCAGACCGACGTGCCGGAATCCGGCGACTGGTGGAATGCCGCGTACCTGATGATCTGGGGCACCAACCTGCCCATCACCCGCACGCCGGATGCGCATTTCATGACCGAGGCCCGGTACAAGGGTCAGAAGGTGGTGGTGGTCAGCCCGGACTTCTCCGACCACACCAAGTTCGCCGACGACTGGCTGCCCTGCGCGCCGGGCACCGACGCTGCGCTGGCCATGGCGATGGGGCACGTGATCCTGACCGAATTCTTCCGCGACCGGCAGGTCGACTATTTCACCGACTACGTCAAGCGCTACACCGACCTGCCGTTCCTGGTGACCCTGCGCGAGGGCAGTGACGGCGCCCACCTGCCGGACAAGTTCCTGACCGCCGCTGACCTCGGGCACGAGCAGCAGGCCGCGGAGCACCAGACGGTCTTGCTGGACTCGGCCAGCGGGGATCCGGTCTTTCCGAACGGCACACTGGCATCACGGTTCTCGGCATCCGGCCAGGGCAGGTGGAACCTGGACCTGGGTGGCGTGGACCCGGTGCTGTCGGTGTACGGCAGGCACACCGAGTCCGTCGCCGTGGACCTGCCGCGCTTCGACGTCGGCGAGACCGAGGGTGGCGGGGTGATCCGCCGTGGTGTGCCGGCGATCCGGATCGGCGATCGCCTCGTCACCACCGCCTTCGACCTGCTGTTGGCCCAGTACGCGGTGCCCCGGGACGGTCTGCCGGGCGAGTGGCCGACCGGATACGACGACACCACCCAGCCCTACACGCCGGCCTGGCAGCAGGACATCACCTCGGTGCCAGCGGAGGCGGTCGCGCGAGTGGCGCGGGAGTTCGCCCGCAACGCGGAGCTGACCCACGGGCGATCGATGATCGCCATGGGGGCGGGCACCAACCACTGGTTCCACTCCGACCAGATCTACCGCACCTTTTTCACCCTGACCATGCTGTGCGGTTGCCAGGGCGTCAACGGCGGCGGCTGGGCGCACTATGTCGGGCAGGAGAAGGTCCGCCCGCTCACCGGTTTCCAGCAGGTGGCGTTCGCACTGGACTGGCAGCGGCCCACCCGGCACATGACGGGCACGTCCTACTTTTACCTGCACACCGACCAGTGGCGGTACGAGAGCTTCGCCGCCGACGAGCTGGCCAGCCCGTTGGGTCGAGGGATCTTCCGCGGCAAGACGTTCGCCGACACGCTCGCGCAGGCGTCCCGGATGGGCTGGACCCCCTCGCATCCGGCCTTCGATCGGAACCCGCTGCAGCTGGCCGACGATGCGGTCGCAGCGGGCAAGCCGATCGCCGACCACGTGGTGGACGAGTTGCGAGCCGGCCGGTTGCGCTTCGCGGGCGAGGATCCGGACGCGCCGGAGAACATCCCGCGGATCATGACCGTGTGGCGGGCAAACCTGCTGGGATCGTCCGGCAAGGGCATGGAGTACTTCATGCGGCATCTACTCGGCGTGGATGACGCCGTCCGGGCCGAGGAGTCACCGGAATCGCTGCGCCCCAGCGAGGTCCGCTGGCGTGAGGAGGCGCCTCGGGCGAAGCTGGACCTGATCACCACCATCGACTTCCGCATGACCAGCACCTGCACCTATTCCGACATCGTGCTGCCCGCGGCCACCTGGTACGAAAAGCACGACATCTCCACCACCGACATGCACCCGTTCGTGCACTCGTTCAACCCGGCCATCGCACCGCCGTGGGAGACGCGCACCGACTTCGAGACCTTCCAGACGATCGCCCGGGAGTTCTCCCGACTCGCCGCGGTCCATCTCGGCACCCGGACCGACGTGATCGCCGCACCGATCCTGCACGACTCCCCGGGCGAACTGGCCCAGCCGGGCGGGCGGGTGCTGGACTGGTCGCGCGGCGAGTGCGACCCGGTGCCGGGCGTGACGATGCCCTCGATGATCCCCATCGAGCGCGACTACGGTGCCGTGGCGGAGAAGATGGTGGCGCTGGGTCCGCTGGTGGACTCGCTGGGCACCGGGGTCAAGGGCATCAGCTGGAAGCCCGCCGGCGCCGTGGATCTGCTGGGGCGGGCCAACGGCCGGATCCGTGGCGGGGTCGGTGACGGTCGCCCGTCCCTGGCCCGCGACACCGACATGGCCGAGGCGATCCTCGCGCTGTCCGGTACCACCAACGGCGAGGTCGCCGTGCAGGGCTGGAAGGCACTCGAGCAGCGCACCGGGATGCGCCTGGCGGACCTGGCCGAAGAACGGTCCGGGGAGCGGATCAGCTTCCACGACACCCAGATCCAGCCGCGTGCCGTGATCACCTCCCCGGAATGGTCCGGCAGCGAGACCGGCGGCCGGCGGTACTCGCCGTTCGTGGTCAACGTCGAACGGCTCAAGCCCTGGCACACCCTGACCGGGCGGATGCACTTCTTCCTGGACCACGACTGGATCTGCGAGTACGGGGAGCAGCTGCCCACGTACCGGCCGCCATTGAACTACCTGCGGCACTTCGGGAATCAGCAGATGGGCGACGGTCGGCCGGAGATCACGGTGCGGTATCTGACACCGCACTCCAAGTGGTCCATCCACTCCGAGTACCAGGACAACCTGCACATGCTGCGGCTGTTCCGCGGCGGCCCGGTGATCTGGATGAGCCCGATCGACGCGCAGACCATCGGTGTGGCCGACAACGACTGGATCGAGGCCTACAACCGCAATGGCGTGGTGGTGTGCCGTGCCGTGGTGACCCACCGCATGCCCAAGGGCACCGTGTACATGTACCACGCCAAGGACCGGCACCTGATGACGCCGAAGTCGGAGATATCGGGCTGGCACGGCGGTGGCGACAACTCGCTGACCCGGCTGGTGATCAAACCGACGCACATGATCGGTGGATACGCGCAGTTCTCCTACGGCTTCAACTATTACGGCCCCACCGGCAATCAGCGTGACGAGATCACGGTGATCCGCCGGCGCTCCCAGGAGGTGCAATACCGGTGACGGCGTTGAAACCAGCATCCAGCGCACCACAAACGGTCGGGGCGGTGACGGCATGCGCGTAATGGCGAACGTCGCCATGGTGATGAACCTGGACAAGTGCATCGGCTGCCACACCTGCACCGTGACGTGCAAGCAGGTGTGGACCAACCGGCCGGGCACCGAATACGTGTACTTCAACAACGTCGAGACCAAGCCGGGCGTCGGCTATCCCAAGCGGTACGAGGACCAGGACCAGTGGCACGGCGGCTGGACCCTGGATTCCAAGGGCCGGCTGCAACTGCGCGCCGGTGGGCGGCTGCGCAAGCTGCTGAACATCTTCTACAACCCCGACCTGCCCACCATCGACGACTACGGCGACCCGTGGACCTACGACTACCAGACGGTGCTGGACGCACCGCTGGGCACGCCGAACCCCAGCGCGCACTCGATCTCCGCGCTCACCGGCAAGGACATGACCGTCCGCTGGGGCTCCAACTTCGAGGACGACCTCGCAGGCGCGCCCGAGCGAGCGATGCTGGATCCGAACCTCAAGGGCCTGCAGGAGCAGGTCAAGATGGAGTTCGAGCAGGTGTTCATGTTCTACCTGCCGCGGATCTGCGAGCACTGCCTGAACCCGTCCTGCGTGGCGTCCTGCCCGTCCGGTGCGATGTACAAGCGTGCCGAGGACGGCATCGTGCTGGTCGACCAGGACCGCTGCCGGGGCTGGCGATTCTGCGTGTCCGGCTGCCCCTACAAGAAGGTGTACTTCAACCACCGCACTGGCAAGGCGGAAAAGTGCACCTTCTGCTTCCCACGGATCGAGGCAGGGCAGCCGACGATCTGCTCGGAAACCTGCGTGGGCCGGCTGCGCTACCTCGGCCTGTTCCTCTACGACGCCGACCGGGTGCTGGACGCGGCCGCCACCCCCGATGTGCAGGACCTCTACCAGGCCCAGCTCGACGTCTTTCTGGACCCGCACGATCCGGAGGTGCAGGCCGCCGCCGAACGGGACGGCATCCCGCACGACTGGATCGAGGCGGCCAAACGGTCCCCGGTGTACGAGTTGGCGGTGCGGCACAAGGTCGCGTTGCCACTGCACCCGGAATACCGCACGCTGCCGATGGTCTGGTACATCCCGCCGCTGTCGCCGGTGGCCGACATCGTGCACGCGCAGGGCTACGACCATTCCGATCCGGACAAGGTGTTCGCGACCATCGACGCCCTGCGCATCCCGATCGATTACCTGGCAAACCTGTTCACCGCAGGGGACTCCGACCAGATCCGCCGCGTGCTGCGCAAACTCACCGCGATCCGCGCGATCCAGCGTGCCAAGCAACTGGGGCTGCCACCGGACGAGGACCTGCCCGCGTCGGTGGGCGCCACCGCCGACGACCTGGAGGACCTGTACCGGCTGCTGGCGATCGGCAAGTACTCCGACCGGTACGTCATCCCTCCGGCGCACGCCGAGGAGGCCGGGCGACTGATGGGCCAGCATGAGCAGCTGTTCTGCAGCCTGGACACCGATGGCGGACCGGGCATGGGCGGCATGGGGCCGCCCGGACCGCACGGCATCGGTTCGTTCCAGGCCACCGGGGCGCCGGGCGCGACCACCACCTTCACCGCCTCGGACGGCCAGGCCAGATTCGAGATGGCCGGCGCCGCGGACGCCTCCCTGCAGCCCCTGCCCGGCGCCAAGCAGTCGGCGATCCCGTTCTGGCGCAGGAACAAATCTGCCCCCGAGGCCGGCCCGGCATGAGCGCCACCGTCACCGCTGCGCGTGCGGCCCCATCGGATCCGTCACCGCTCCCCGATCCCACACTCAAACTCGCCTCGCTGCTGCTGCAGTATCCGACGGCGGCGCTGTTTTCTGGGTTGGACGTGCTGTCGGCAGCGGCCACCGACGCCTCGCCCCGCAAGGCGCGCGAGCACCTGGTGACCTTCGTGGCGTGGCTGGCCGACACCTCGCCGGAGGACGTCGCGCGGCACTACGTGCAGACCTTCGACCTACGTCGCCGCTGCGCGCTGTACCTGACGTACTACCGGTACGGCGACACCCGCAACCGTGGCATGGCGCTGGTCGAATTCAAGAACGCCTACCGCACGGCCGGTTTCGCTCCGCGTGAAGACGAGCTGCCCGACTACCTGCCGATGGTGCTGGAATTCGCGGCGCTGTGTGAGCGGGGTCGCCGGCTGCTGCACGGCCACCGCACGGACCTGGAGTTGTTGCGTCAGGCGCTGACCGCTGTCGAGTCGCCCTACGCGGAGGTGGTTGCCGCGGTGAGCACCGGTCTGCCCGCGCTGGGTCGGCGGGAGCTGCGGCAGGTGACCTCCGCCTGGCAATCCGGGCCACCCACCGAACAGGTGGGCCTGGAACCCTTTGCCCCACCGGATTACCTGGCCGGCTACGGGCACCGCGAATCCCGACCCGCGCAGGAGCCGCAGTCATGACGAACGTCACCGCCTGGGAGATCCTGCTGTGGGTGGCGCTACCGTACGCCGCCCTCGCGATCTTCGTCGTCGGCCACATCTGGCGCTGGCGCTACGACCAGTTCGGCTGGACCAGCCGCTCCACCCAGCTACAGGAGCGCAAGCTGCTCCGGTGGGGTGGCCCGCTGTTCCACTACGCGACCTTCGCCGCAATCGGTGGCCACGTGCTGGGCATCCTGATCCCGGCATCCTGGGTCAGCGGGATCGGCATCTCCGAGTACTTCTACCACGCCTTCGCCGCCATCGCCGGAACCGTTGCCGCCGTCCTGGTCATCGCCGGGGTCGTGGTGCTGGCGCTGCGCCGGCTGTTCGTGGCGCGGGTCCGAGCCGCCACCACCGGGGTCGACTACCTGGCGCTGGTATTGCTGCTGATCATCATCCTGACCGGGATCATCCCCACCGCCATGAACCTGGTGGTGGAACCGTACGACTACCGACACACGATCTCACCCTGGTTCCGTGGCCTGTTCAGCTTCAACCCGCAGGTGGCGCCGGTGGTCTCGGCACCGTTCGTCTACCAGCTGCACGCGGTCGCGGCGTGGGTGATCTGGGCGGTGTGGCCGTTCACCCGGCTGGTACACGCCTGGAGCTATCCGCTGTGGTATCTGTGGCGGCCGTTCGTGGTGTTCCGCAGCCGGCGTGCCCAGCATCCGGCGGAACCCGGCACGGGTGGCCGGAAGTGGCGCAAGATCGGCACACCGTACTAGCCGATGACGATCTCGACGCTGCGCGGACGGATCGCGACCGGCGTCCGAACGCTCAACCCCGGTTACTTCGCCCTGGTGATGGCCACCGGCATCGTGTCGGTGGCGATGGACAACCACGGACTGCCCGGGCTGTCGCTGGCCCTGTTGGTGCTGGCCATGGTCTGCTACGTGGTGCTGGTGGTGCTGACCATCGGCCGGCTGATGGTGCACCGCGCCGAGATGCTGATGAACCTGCGCAACCCGCAGTTCGCGTTCGGCTACTTCACGTTCGTGGCCGGAACCGACGTGCTGGGCACCGCGCTGCTCGGCCGACAGTCCTACGGTGCGGCACTGGGTTTGCTGGCCGTGGGTGGGCTGGCGTGGCTCATACTCGGTTACGTCGTGCCGTGGACGGCCGTGCTCGGACGGTCCCGTCACCGATCGGTCCTGTCCGACGCGAACGGCACGTGGTTCATCTGGGTGGTGGCCAGCCAGTCGGTCGCGGTGCTGGCGGCCGGTCTGGAACCGCAGCTGGACGGGCTGCGTCGCGAGCTGGCCATCCTGGCCGTGGTTTCCTGGTCGGTGGGCCTGTTCCTATACGGGGCCGCCGGTATTTTCGTCGCCGCGCGAATGATGATCTACCCGCTCGGGCCGCGCGAGCTGACCCCGCCGTACTTCGTCTCGATGGGCGCCACCGCGATCACGGTGGTTGCCGGCGCCCGCATCGTGCAGATGGCCGATGCCCCGATGGTGGCGGCCACCCGGGGGTTGGCGGCCGGTGTGTCGGTGGTGTTCTGGGCGTTCGGCACCTGGCTGATCCCCGTGCTGCTGGCGGCGGGGCTGTGGCGCCATCTGGTGCACCGTATCCCGCTGACCTACACGGCCCCGCTGTGGAGCGTGGTGTTCCCACTGGGCATGTACGGGGTGGGCGCGCACTACCTGGGCCAGGCCGACGATCTACCACTGGTGGAGGCGATCGGCGTGGGCGAGAGCTGGCTTGCGCTGGCGGTCTGGGCGGTGACGTTCGCGGGGATGCTGCACCACCTGGCTCGGACCGTGCTGACCGATCGCTGACCCCGGCCTCTTTTTTCACGAAACACTTCGTGTATAAACTGGTGGTGCGAGCGTCGACGACGACCCCCGTCTCACGGCGCCCGCACCCACACCGCGGTGGGATCGGCTGCGAAGGGAGCGACGAGGTGACCTACGTCATCGCCGAGCCGTGCATCGATGTCATGGACCGGGCATGCGTGGAGGAGTGCCCGGTCGACTGCATCTACGAGGGTGGCCGGTCGCTGTACATCCACCCCGATGAGTGCGTGGATTGCGGTGCCTGCGAACCGGTCTGCCCGGTGGAGGCGATCTTCTACGAGGACGACCTCCCGGAGAAGTGGCAGGTCTACACCGACGACAACGCGCGATTCTTCACCGATACGCTCCCCCGCCAGGATGCGCCGCTGGGCTCACCCGGCGGCGCCGCGAAGATCGGCGCGCTCGGGGTGGACACCGACCTGGTCGCCACCCACCCGGCGCTGGACGAGGCCACGGTCTAAGGCTGCCCGCGGCATCAGCGCGGCTCGGCTGTGCCCTCCAGCCGGGGCGCCAGCCACTCCACCAACGGTCGCACGCTGCGCCAGTCCTTGCGCACTCGGGCGAGCAAATCCGCGGTGTGGATCATGGCGTCGAAGCCGTAGTTCCGGGCCGCGGTCAGCGACTTGTGACGCAGCAGTTCGATGTGCGGGTGATCGGCACCGTAGCCACGCGGCGTGGTCTTGAGCCGCTCGCCGCCAATATCCCAGCCAGCGCGGCGCAGCCGAGCCACGATCGTCGCCAACGCGTCACCGTCCGGTCCGTCGATGGCGGTGCGCACGGCGGCGGTGCCGGCGGAGCTGGCATGGTAGAAGCCGCCCGCCACCCGCACGCCCGGCGCGGAGATCTCCACGTACCAGCCGGTCGCGGGTGCCACAGCCACAAAGGCGCCCTGATGCGTCTTGTAGGGAGTCTTGTCGCCGGCGAAACGCACGTCCCGGTAGGGCCGAAACACCTTGGCCGGGCCGAATTCCGACTCCAGCGCATCGGTCAGCGCGACCATCGGCACGCGGACCGCGGCCGTGTAGAGGTCCTTGTGGGCGTCCCAGAACGTCTTGGAGTTGTCGGCCTCCAGGTCGTCGTAGAAGTCCAGAGCGGTGACGGGGAATCCGGTGAACGGATCGACCGAGTCCGGGGCGGGGCGGCGGGAACGTCGGGGCACTGGCACGGCTCCGATCCTAGGAGCCGGCGGCACCGGGCGGGGCGCCGGATGTTTCAGGAACTCGGCGCGCAGCCCCGAGACGCCGCCGCGGCGCCGCGTTGGCTTTCAGGTCGGCGACGGCGGTGCCAGGCAGAGAAGGTGGTGAGCTGTCCCCTGCGCCGTGGTCGAGCCGAAAAGAGGTGACGCCGGTCCGGTCCCCTGGCGGGCAGACCCATTGGTGGCGCCATCCTTCGCGGTCACGCCGGTCGATCCCGGTGAGGTGGCACCGCCAGTCGGCCCCGTCACCACCGTTCGCTCGCCGGCGAAGGTGCGGGACGTGCGTCACCACTCGCGGCAACGGGCGACGGCGCAGGAGCGGAAACACTCTCCGCTGAGGATCTCGGTGCCGCCGGGAGCGGCGCAGGCGCCCAGCATCGCGGTGCAGGAAGCCAGGCAGACGGCGGCGACAATTGCACGCGCTGCGGCCGCGACGCGTGGCGGTACTTCCCCGCTACGCGCGTCGAACCCGATGGCAGATCACCGGTCTCAACCCTCGTCGAATGACCGGCCGAACCGAAGCGTAGCCAGGCCCGATCGGCTCACCGGCCCGCAGGCGGATGGTGAGCGAGCACCGCACGCAGCGGAGCGGTATCGAACACCACTCGCTCGCGGGCCAGCCGGCCGTCGCGAACTGTGAACCAGTCGGCCATCGTGATCGGATCGGGGGCGCCATCCAGCGTGACGTCATGGATGACGCAGACGTGGCCATCCTGTGCCCAGGTATGCCGGACGAGGGTGTGCCGAGCGGCGTCCAGCAGCGGCGCTGCACTATCCAGGAACTGGTCGGCGCCTATGAGTGCGACGAAAGGCCCGGCGAAGTCGAAGTCGTCGGTCAGGAATTCTCGCGCCGACGTGGAGTCGCCGCGGTAGAACGCAGTCAGGAAGCTTCGTGCGATCGTCTCGGCACTCATGGTCATCTCCCGCGCTCAATGCCACTGGCGAACTTGTGTGATGCAAGCAAAGGCTACTCTGCTTAACTTGCATCACGCAAGGTAGGCTGAGGGTCATGCTCGGTCGTGACTATCCCAAGCAGAACTGCTCGATCGCGCGGGCACTGGAGTTGTTCGGCGATCGGTGGAGTCTGCTGATCCTGCGTGACGCGCTGTTTCGCGGATTCTCCCGGTACGGCGAGTTCCAGCAGAGCCTGGACATTGCGACCAATGTGCTGGCCGAGCGACTCGCACGCTTCGTCAGGGAGGGCGTCTTCGACTGTGACGATGGTGCGTATTTACCAACGCAGAAGGCCCGCGACGTCGCTCCCGCCCTCATCGCGTTGACGCAGTGGGGTGATACCTGGGCAGCTCCAGAGGGGGCGCCGATCATCTACCGCACCGAGGCGGGTGTCGATCTCCATATTTCGATTCGCGATCGGCGTGGCCGGACCGTTGTTCCGAGTGCGACGATCGTTGCCCGGCCCGGGCCCGGCCATCGGCGCGCGGTGGCCCCGGATCCACCGGAATGATGCCTGCGCTCCCTGGTCTTGCGAGAGGCCACGCCGCGCCGGCGGCAAGTCGATCCTGAATGACGGTCATGTTGAGCTCCGTTACTCGCAGGAGCTTGACAGCCCGGCCGACGTGACCGCGCCGGCCGGGCTTCACTTCCCACTGAGGTCGACTACGCCGTCACCGTGCCAACGGGCGCCGACGGACAACCGGTGGCAGTCACAGTCAAAATGACGACCGGCCTTCGTGGCAAAAATTACCACGGAGGGAACCATCATCAGATCGATGATGGTTGCCCGCGCCGTCATCATGCCGTCACCTCGGCGGCAGTATCGGCCGCGTCGTCCAGCGTGCATACCACGCTCTGGTCAGCGCCTCGGCCAGCTCGTTCGCGGTCTACACGTCAGACAGCAGCGCGTTCCCGACGCCAGATCGATGACGACCGTCGCGCATTGCGGGGCAGCGGGCAGCGCACGAGAGGTCGAGCGGAGATCCGACGCGGCGGTGTGCAGGCTGCACAGGTGGGGAGTCGTCGGACGCTACTTCCGATGGGATCGGGGCTGGAAATGGTGCTGGGCACAGTAGCCACCTTCCGGTAGTCCGGAAGGTCAGAGCCTGGTGCACGTATGAGGCACGTGATCTTGGTCCGCCAGCGTTTCCGCTGGTCAGAGTGGTGGGCGATACTGGGATTGAACCAGTGACCTCTTCCGTGTCAGGGAAGCGC
>CALANS010000131.1 GCA_937926105.1 uncultured Actinomycetes bacterium
CTCGCCCTCGAGCAGGGCGACGGGCTGGCGCGGGCGCGGGCGCTCATGCGCAGCGGCGTCCTGCAGTCGCTGCTGTCGGGCGACGCGTCGCTGGCTCGTCGCATCGCGCGCGACATGTGGGGCGGACTTCCCCCTGCCCCGGTGCTCGTGGGCGTGACGGATGCCCCGGGCGACGCGGTCACGGAGTGGCTCGAGCTGCGCGCCGACGAACGACGTGGCACGGTCTTCTTCGGCCGCGACGAGGATGCGCTGACGCTCATGGTCGCGCAGGGCGCGGCATCCGTTCTGGACGACCTCGCGCGCCGGTTCGGGGCGCGAGTCGGCGTCTCGGAACCGGTCCCCTATGCGGCCGTCGGACGCGGCGTCGACCAGGCGCGAGCGGCACTGAAGCGCGGCACGGACGCCGTCTCGCACTTCGCCGACATCACCGGCACGGGCGTGCTGTCGGCGCTGGACACCGCCGACGGCCGGGCGCTGGCCCTGGCCCTGCTGGCGCCGTTGGTCGCGCACGACGCGTCGTCGAGCGCCGCCCTCGTGAAGACCGTGCGGGTCTGGCTGGAGCACGATGCGCGCTTCGACGTCGCCGCCGAGGTGCTCGGCGTGCACCGGCACACCGTGCGCGCGCGGGTCGCCCTGGCCGAGCAGCTGCTGGGCATGGACCTCGGCTCGTTCCCGGCCCGCGCCGAGGTGTGGGCCGCGCTGCAGTCCCAGGGGTGAGCGCGGCTCGGATCGCGCAGATTGACGCGGTGATCCATGTGATGCGTGTGATGCGCTACCATGATCATCATGCGCACCACTGTGTCCATCAATGATGAACTCCTCGCTCGCGCGAAGGCGCGGGCGCAGGCAGACGGGCGCACCCTGGGCAGCTATATCGAGGAAGTGCTGCGTCAGCACCTGGCAACGCCGGAACGTACGCCGCAAGACGTGCACCTCACGATCTCCCGAGCAACCGGAGGTGCGCAGCCCGGTGTCGACCTGACGACGAACCGAGGGCTCTACGACGCGATGGGCGTCGAGGTCGCATGATCGTCCTCGACGTGAACGTGCTGATCGCCGCGTTTCGACGCGATCATCCTCATCACGAGGCCGCGTACCCCTGGCTCGCCACGCGACTCGGCGGTCTCGACGATGTCATCGTTCCCGACGCGGTGTGGTCGGGGTTCCTGCGCATCGTCACCCATCCATCCGCGATGAGACAGCCGTCATCCATCGACGAAGCCGCCTCCTTCGTCCACGACGTGATCTCGGCACCCGCATACCGGCCGGTGCGAACGCCGGACGATTCCGCATCCCGCCTCGCTGAGCTGTGCCAGCAATCGCAGGCCACGGGAAACCTGGTGCCCGACGCCTACATCGCCTCGGTCGCGCTGAGTCTGGGATGCCCGGTAGCGACATTCGATCGCGACTTCCGTCGTTTCGACGGGCTCGCGATCGTCACCCCTGCCCTCTGAGAGGACCGAAGGCGCACGGCGTGCGCATGAGATGACGTGCGGACGACGTCAGTGCAGAACGGTGGGGTGTGCCATGGGGAACTGGTTGCGGCGGCCGGCGGCGACCGGTCACGCCTCTGGCACCGCCAGCTCGCCGGTCAGATACTGGGCGCGACCGAAACCGAACGACCAGTCCTGCGGCCCGTTCTCGACGTAGCCGATGAAGACATCCTCTCCCGCGACGCCCACCGCGTCGAGGCGTCGCGCGATCTCTGCGTAGAGGCGTTGCTTGGCGTCGTCCGTCCGCCCGCGCTGCGTGAAGATCTGGATGACGACAGGGTCGGTGCGATCGAAGCCCAGCCCGGCGTCCTCGGCCACGATCGCCGCCGCGGGGTGCGCGGTGATCACGTGGAAGCGGTCGCGGTCGGGGATGCCGTAGACCGCGACGATCGCTTCGTGGACAGCGGCCGCGATCTGGCCGGGGTTCGTCCGTGCCGAGCTGTGGTCGATGCGGACCAGTGGCATGATTCTCCTTCTATTTGTCCCGACAATATTACAATTATTAGCCCGCCTGCCGCGGCAGCTGGACATAGACCTTGACACCCCTCACTCACTGCCATACGGTGGCCATGTTCTATCAATATCTCAAACCCGAAATGATAGGGAACCCTTGTGCCCCGCACCAACGAAGACGCTCCCCGCGTAGGCATCGCTCCGGATTCGTGGGGCGTATGGAACGCCGATGACGACCGTCAACCGCCGTCCACCCAGTACCTCAGCGAGGTCCAGGGGGCGGGGTACCATTGGACCGAACTCGGCCCGTTCGGATACTTGGGCACCGAGATCGCCAAACTCAGGGACGATTTCGCTCAGCACGATCTGAGCCTGTCCGCGGGGACCGTCTTCACAAATCTCCACCGCAGCCCGGCGGAAATCGACAACGCCTGGCGGGACGTGCGCGCAGTCGCCGAAGTCGTGCAAGCGCTGGGTGCTACGCACGTAATCACGATCCCGGGCCTATGGGAGCGTGGGGACGATGGCGGAGTGCGTGGTGCGCGCGCCTTTTCCAGCGTTGAATGGAGTACATTCCTCGCCGGGCACGACGAGATCGGCCGACGCCTGCGCGAGGAGTTCGGTATCACGCAGGCGTTCCATTCACACGCCGAGAGCCCCATCGGGTCCTACCGCGAGGTGACGCGACTGTTAGAGGGCCCCGACCCCGCCTACACAAATCTGTGCCTAGACACTGGCCACCTCGCCTACTACGGGGGCGACAGCGAGCGTCTTATTCGTGAGTTCCCGGAGCGCGTTGCTTACTTGCACCTCAAGCAGGTCGAGCCCGACCTACTTGCCGACGTCCTCAAGAACGAGATCTCGTTCGTCGAAGCCGTCCGGCTGGGTGTCATGGTCGAGCCTCCTTTGGGCGTCCCAGAGTATGCGCCAATCCTCACCGAGGCTGCGCGGGTCATGCCCGGCATCTTCGCCATCATCGAGCAGGACATGTATCCCGTCGGGGACTTCTCGCTGCCCCTGCCGATAGCCGTTCGCACCCGCGAATACATCGAAGGCTGCGGCGCCCCCGCGCGTTTTCGCTGAACCTTCAACCACCCTCAAGGAGCACTAATGTCCACAGCCATCAAAGTCGGTATCATCGGCGCCGGGATGGCGGGCCAAGCCCACGCATTCGGGTACCGCAACGCAATGATGTCCGTGTCCGCACCGATCAGTGTCGAGCTGGACACCATCGCCGACCCCAATCTCGCCCTGGCGCAGTCCGTCGCCGACCGCTACGGCTTCCGTCGAGCGATCGCGGACGTCGACGCGCTGATCGCGAGCGATGTCGACGTCCTGAGCATTGCCCTTCCGAATTTCCTGCACAGCGAGATCCTGCCCAAAGCCCTCGCTTCCGGGAAGCACGTCTTCGCCGAGAAGCCGATCGGCCGCACACCGGAGGAATCCGCCCGCCTGCAGCAGCTCGCCGAGGCATCCTCCGCTGTCACGGGCGTTGGATTCTCCTTCCGCCGCCTGCCCGGCCTGGCGGCCTTGGCCGGCGCGGTCGCCGACGGCGCGATCGGCGATGTCCACACAGTGCGTGCCTGGTACTACGCGGACTACGCGGCTGATCCTGCAGGGGCCCTATCCTGGCGATACTCACAGGAGCAGGCGGGTGGTGGCGCCCTCCTGGACATCGGTGCACATGCGATCGACGCAGTACAGTTCGTCGCTGGCGCGATCTCAACGGTCACCAACGCCACACTGCGAACGATCATCACTCAACGTCCCAAGGCCGCACAGGGTGCAATCGGCCACGGCGCCTCCGCCTCGACCGAAACCGGCCCCGTTACCAACGACGACATCGCACTGCTGACCGCGTCGTTCGCGTCGGGCGCGATCGGCCAGATCGCGCTCAGCCGCATCGCGTCAGGCACGCCAAACTCGCTGGGAGTAGAGGTCTACGGATTGGGCGGCAGCGCGTCGTTCGACTCGATCTCCGCCGGGGAGTTCCATCTGTTCCAGAACGATGTAGCCGAGGCTGCCTTCAATGGACCACGGCGCGTGTTCACCGGCCCGGCGCACCCCTATTTCACAGATGTCGCTGCGATGCCGGGCGCGGGAGTCGGCACGGGTTATGCCGAGGCCTTCACCGCGGAAATCCAGCAGTTCCTCCGTTCCGTGGACTCGGGCACCGCGATGGACACCGACTTCGCCACGGCTACCCGCATGATGAACGTCGTGGGCGCTGCTCTCGAGTCCAGCCGCACCGGCCGCGCGGTCGACGTTGTGACCGTCTAGCGCGGAAGGGGGACGACGGATTGTGCGGCCTCCCCCTTCCGGGCATCTCAGCCCAGCACGCCGCCGAGGAGCGCGGCGGACCGGCGTAGGCCCTCCTCCGCCGTGTATGCGACATCCTCATGTTCGATGCTGAGGACTCCGTCATAACCACCCTGCTGCAGCGCACGGCAGAACCTCTGCCAGAATTCGACACCACCCGGATGCCCTTCGCCCAGGGTTACGTAGTTCCAAGCGCGCTCACCGCGCTCTTTGAACGGCAGCGTCTCCAGATGGGTGCGGACAGCAGCTGCTGCCTCGATACGGGCATCTTTCGCGTGCACGTGATATACGGCATCTCCGAGTAGTTTCACCGAGGCCACGGGGTCTGCTCCCATCCACATCAGGTGGCTCGGGTCCATGTTCGCGCCTACGACCCCGCCCACGGCCTCACGCAGCCGCAGCAGCGTCGGTGCGTTGTAGACCAACTGGTCCGCATGCATCTCCACGGCGATGCGGTCGACGCCGTGATCGTGCGCGAAGGCAACAAGATTCCGCCAGTACTCCACGGCCGCCTCCCACTGCCGTTGCCGATTGGTGACATTTTCCGGCGGCCAGCAGGTGGTGATCCAGGGAGCGGTCCGATCGCCTTCGTACACAGCTGGTAGTCCCGACATCATCACGATCTTGTGAACATCCAGCAGGCCCGCCAATCGGATCGTGTCGCGAGTCACCGCGTCGTGCTGAGAGCCGGTGATCGGATGCAGCGGATTGCCGCTCGCGTTCAGAGCGCCGATGTGCAGTCCGTGATCAGCAAGCTCCCAAGACAGCTTCTCGCGTCGGGCGCCATCGGCCAGCAGCAGTTCAAGGTCCACGTGCGGGCTGCGCGACCAGTTCCCCGTCGTCAGCTCGATCTCACTCAACCCGAGATCTGCCACGATGCCCAGCACTTCGACGAACGGGCGGTGACCGAGCCCATCCGTGAGGAATCCGAGGTGCATACCGCCTCCTTTAATGAATGTATGACTTGACATTTCTAATGTAGAGCGCTCTACACTAGAAACACAACCATTACCATGCAGGGAGGACCGCGCATGACTCAGACCATTCGCATCGCGCTCGTCGGCGCGGGGTTTGCGGGCCAGGCGCACGCCTTCGGCTACCGTAATGCACAAATGAGCGACGCCCTGAGCGGGCTCCGTATCACACTCGACACAGTCGTCGACCCGAATCTGGAGCTCGCGGGGGAGGTCGCTCGCCGCTACGGATTCAGACGCACGACGGCGTTCCTCGATGAGATGCTCACCGACCCAGACATTGACGCGGTCAGCGTGGCGCTGCCAAACTTCGCCTATCTGGATGTGCTCACCCGCATCCTGCGATCCGGCAAGCACGTGTTCGCCGAGAAGCCACTGGGAACCTCCGCCGAAGAAGCGGAAACACTTGCGCACGTCGCACGCGAAAGCGGACGGGTAGCGGGCGTCGGCTTTTCGTTCCGCCGTGTGCCCGCTCTCGCAGCAGCGCAGCGGGCCGTGCGCGACGGGGTCATCGGCACCCCCTACTTCGCCCGTGGGTTCTACTACGCCGACTATGCCGCCGATCCGATGGCTCCCCGTACGTGGCGGTACGTGCAAGAGCAGAGCGGTGGTGGCGCGCTGATCGACATCGGCATGCATGTGATCGACGCGCTCACGCACGCCTTGGGCCCGGTAAGCCAGGTGTCCTCCGCGACACTGCACACCGTCATCGCCGAGCGTCCGCTGCCGACGGGAGGAGGCATCGGCCATGTTGCCAAGGCATCTGAGACCGAGACGGGGATCGTCACGACCGATGACACGGCGCTGCTCACGCTGCGGTTCGCGTCCGATTGCGTGGGCGCCGTACAGCTGAGCCGCGTGGCCAACGGTGCACCCAATCAACTAGGGATCGAGATCTTCGGCCCGAAAGGTCACGTCTCCTTCGACTCCACTCGGT
>CALANS010000132.1 GCA_937926105.1 uncultured Actinomycetes bacterium
GAACAGCTGACCCGCACGGTGTCGAGAAACTCCACCACCCAGCGGGACGCCACCGTTGCGGGGTCGCATTGAGCTCCGTTCCGCACGTGAGTGTCCTGCATCCTGGTGCAGGTGACTCGGAACGGCACCAGGGATCATCGACCCGGAGTGCTCGTCACAGGCTCTTCGGTGGCCGGGGCAAGAAGAACGACACGCGTCGTTGGTATGCGGCGTAGTCGGCGTCGCCGTCTCGAAGCTTCTCGGCGGGTTTGGCGCCACTGCCGAAGACCAGCAGCCAGGTGATGGCGGCCGGCGAGACGACGGTCCACCAAGCCTTGCGGGGGGCGGCCGCCAGATACACGCCCCACCACAGGGCTGCATCACCGAGGTAGTTGGGGTGTCGGGAGTAGGACCACAGTCCGCGGTCCATGACCGGACCGTGCTGCGGATCCTTCTTCCAGTTCGCCTTCTGCCGGTCGGCGGCGGCTTCGGTGATGCCTCCGGCGGCGATAAGCGCCGCGCCTAGAGTCGCCGCTATGGTGTCGATGGCGCTGGTCCTGGTGCTGTTGTCGCGAGCCGCGGCGTTGGCCTGCAGTGGGAGGGAGATCAGCCATTGCAGGGCGCCTTGCAGGACGAAGACCTTGACGACCTTCTTGGCGGTTCCGGCTCCGTCGAGCATGCGCTGGTAGCGGGGATCTTCGCCTCGGCCTGCGCCGGCGTGGTGCACATGGACGGCAAGGCGGGTGGCCCAGGCGCCGACGCTGCCGGCGAGTAGCCACCGCCGGGCGGGCCTGCCGTGGCCCAGCAGAGCGGATGTGGCAGCGATCCCAGCGATGCCCGGTCCCCAGGCGACGTCGACGACGTTGACCCGTCCGGCGCGGCGGGAGGCGAGCCAGGCCGCGAGTTGCGTGGTGGCGGCGACGCCCGCTGCCGCGCCGGTGATACGTCGAAATCGCGTGACGGAGCGGTTCATGGATTGATCATCCCCTTGATCGGTGGTCCACAATCGCGACGGCGTTGCCCAATCGCCTTGATGGTGTGGTGCGACGTTGGCGTGCGATCAGGTTCACCGCCGTTCCTTGCGGGTACGACGGTTGTGTGACGATTCGCGAGGTGTTGACGGCTTGGGGTCCGCCCGTGGTCGCCGGCGTTGTCGGTTCGTCCGGCAGTCGGCGTGCGCCGAACGTGTATGCGCGATTGGAGAAGCCGGTTTGGGCTCCGCCGGCGTGGCTGTTCGGACCGGTGTGGACGGCGTTGTACGCCTCGATCGGCGTCGCCGGTCGGCGGATGGTGCGGGACGCGGTGCCGGCTCGGCTGTGGGGGCTGCATGGCGGGCAGCTGCTGCTCAACGCGGCATGGCCGTGGGTGTTCTTCACGGTGCGCGACAAGCGGGCGTCCCTCACGGTCATCGCAATGCTGGATGCGGTGCTGGCCGCCGAGATCGCCGCCCTGGCGCCCCGAGGTCGGCTCGCGGCGTCCGCGCTCGCGCCGTATCTGGGTTGGTCGCTGTTCGCGACCGCGCTGAATGCGCGGGTCAGCGATCCGGGGGAGCCGAGGTAGTGTCGCGCGTCGTGCGACGGGTCCTCGCCGACGCTGCGCGAGTTGCCGCTCGACAGTGCCACATCTCGGGCACGACCCAGATCCGTAGTCTCAGAGCACATAGCTGCCTGGCGTGGTCAGGGCGCGTGCCACCAGGTACGCCGCACGGCTACGGTTCGGTCGCCACCTTCGACCGGGTTCCGAGTCGATGGGCAGGCTCAGTGCCGCGTAGTCGGCCGCGAGCCGGTCAAAGACCGGGAAGCGACGCAGCATGGCATGGTCCCCGTGGCGCACCGAGATGACACTCACGGCGGCACCGACGCTGCGGGCTTGCGTGGCGTACCTCTCGGAGGCTGGTGCGCTCGTGACGCTGTCGTGCTGTCCGTGAACGATCAAGGTGTGCCGGCCGCGCAACTGCCGGACATGTTCGTCACCGGAGAGCCACGGCGCGAGCGCCACGACGGAGACGACACCCGCGTGGCCGGCGGCCGCGAGCGCGACCGAACCACCCAGCGAATGCCCGACCAGGCACACCGGCGGGCCGGCGAACCGCTGCTGGATTCGGCGTAGCGCCCAGTGGATGTCACGCAGTGGATCGTTCCCGAAGCCCCTCGTGGCGTTGATCAGTCGCAGCACTGCGACATGCCGGTTGGTGCGGGCGATCCACCGCGCGAGCGGAACGGTCCGCAGCACGGATGGTTGCAGCAGGCCGACCGGCTGCGAGCCGTCGCCGCCGCCGCCGTGCAACACCAGCACGACCGCCCGCGGATCTCGCGGGCGACGCGCGTAGAGCAGCCGGGGATGGGGCGGTCGCGGCGCCGTCCGATCCGCGGTAGCGACCGCTTCGTCGGCGCGGTGGTGGCAGTTCATGACACTCGCCGCGCTGGCGTTGCCCGCTCGCCGGGCTGGTGGCCGGCGCGCATCAGGCGTGAGGGCCACCAGGTGCGGCGGTCGAGGTCGATCACGGCGGCGGGCACGAGCAGGGTGCGCACCACCAGGGTGTCCAGTAGCACTCCGAACGCAACGATGAAGGCGATCTGGGCGAGGAAGAGCAGGGGGATGACGGCGAGTGCGGCGAATGTGGCGGCGAGTACGACGCCGGCCGAAGTGATCACTCCGCCGGTCAGGGCCAGCGCCCTGCGGGTGCCATCCCTCGTCCCGGACCGGATGGTTTCCTCGCGCACTCTGGTCATCAGGAAGATGTTGTAGTCGATGCCGAGGGCGACGAGAAAGACGAACCCGAACAGCGGCACGGAGGGATCGGCGCCGGGGAAGTGGAACAGGTGGTTGAACACCAGGGCGGTGATTCCCATGGTGGCGGCGAAGGAGAGCACCACGGTGGCGATCAACACCAAGGGGGCGATCAGTGCCCGCAGCAGCAGGGCGAGGATCAGGAAGATCACGACGAGCACGATCGGGATGATCACCGTGCGGTCGCGTTCGGAGGTCTGTTGGGTGTCGAGTTGGATGGCGGTCTGGCCGCCGACGAGGGCGTCCGCGCCGGGCACGGCGTGTACGGCCTTCCGGAGCCTGGCGACGGTGGTGACTGCTTGTTCGGAGCCCGCGGGTGCGCTGAGGACGGCCTGGATCTCGGTCCTACCGTCGACGACTGTGGGTTGGCCGTCCCGGCCGGCCAGCGTGCTGACCTGGGCCACGCCGGGGATCTTCGCGGCGGCCTGGACCTGGGGTGCGGCGTCGGCGTTGGCGATGATCACGGTCGGGTTGCCGCTGCCGCCGGGGAAGTGTTCGGCGAGCAGGTTCTGCCCGGCGACCGCGTCGACGGGCCGCAGGAACGTCGCGGATTGCGACGTTCCTTGCGCGCGTAGCTGCGGCAGGAAGGCGGCGAAGATCAACAGTGCGATGCCGGTGACGATCCACACGGTGCGGGGCCGGTGGGTGATGCGGGCCGCGAGGGCTGCCCACCAGCCGCGGGTCTCGGGATGCTGCGATCCGTGGGCGGGCCGGAGCGGCCAGAACGCGCCGCGGCCGATCAGCGCCAGGATCGCGGGCAGGAACGTCATCGAGGCCAGGAATGCGGCGGCGATCCCGATGGCGGCGACGGGGCCTAGGCTGCGGTTGGAGTTCAGGTCGGAGAACAGCAGGCACAGCACCCCCAGGATGACGGTGCCGGCGGATGCGGCGATGGGTTCGAGGGTGGCCCGCCACGCGAGTCGCATCGCGGCGACGCGGTCGGGGGTGTCGCGGAGTTGTTCCCGGAATCGGGATACCAGCAGCAGGGCGTAGTCGGTGGCTGCGCCGAAGACCAGGATGAACAGGATTCCTTGGCTCTGGCCGTTCAGGGTCAGCACGTCCGTGTCGGCGAGCACGTACACGGCCAGGCTGGCCAGGCCGAGCGCGAACACCGCGGACAGCAACACGATCAGCGGCAGCAGCACGCTGCGATAGACCACCACGAGGATCAGCACGACCACCGCGGCTGCGACGAGCAGCAGCAGGCCGTCGATGCCGGCGAAGGCGGTCACCAGGTCGGCGATCAACCCGGCTGGCCCGGTGACCAGCACCGTCAGACCGGCCGGTGCGCCGGTCAGGTCGTGGCGCATGGCGTCGACGGTGTCGCCGGCGGCGGCGGAGTCGCTGATCGGGACGAACACTTGCAGGGCCTTGCCGTCTTTCGACGGGATCGGAGGGGACACCGAGCGTGCATCGACGTGCGGCAGTTGCTGGATCCGGTGCAGGGCGGCCGCGAGGAACTCGCGGTCCGCCGGGGTGATCCCGCCGTCGCGGGCGGCGATGATCACCGCAGGCAGATCCTGCGAGGTAGAGAACGCTCGTTGTTCGGCCTGCACGCGGGTGGATTCCGCCGACGAGGGCAGGAACGAGGCGCTGTCGTTGCTCGCGACGCTGCTGAGCTTGCCGGCGAAGGGACCGCCGATACCGCCCACTGCCAGCCACACCACCACCAGCAGTGCGGGTAACAGCAGCCGCAGCTTCCGCGGACGCCGTGGCGACCGCTCCGGGGCTGCCCCGAAGTCTTCCTGGGCGTGGCTGCCCGGTTCGCCTTCGTCACCGACTACGTCATCTGTCATGGCCACCTCCGTCGCGTCGCCCGCGTTGTCGCCCGCGCTCGAAGCGCCAGGCTGATCGGTGCGGCCGGGGCGACGCTGCCGTCGAGTCATGATCTTGCCGAGCGATTCGCGTCGAGATCGGCGAGCAGTTCCAGGGTCTTCGTCATACCCTCACGATTCCGCCGCGGGAAGCCCATGATGGCGAGCAGCGCTCGGTTCCACACGCGGGTGGCGTCCCATTGTTCCGTGACAAGGGTTCCGCCCATCTCGCCCTCGAAGAGGTAGCGCCAGATGTGGCCGTTGAAGTGCCGCCAGGCGATTCGGTGTGGCTCGTCGAACTCGATCACGGTGTTGGTGACCCGGTAACGGGCGCCGAGTTTCATGTCCATGCCGAACGTCGCGCCCAGCGAGAGCCGTGCCGGGTTGCCCGGCAACACCGCGCGGACGCTCCCAGAGCCGTCGATCACCGGGTGCTGGGCCGGGTCGGCGACGAGGTCGAACAACCGGTCCGGCGGCGCGTCGATGTGTCGCTGGACCGAGACCACGTAGCACGTCATGTCTTCTCCGGATCGGGTCGGCGGGATCTGATGTGGTCGGCAGGATCGGAGGCGGCGCCGTCACGGGTTCTTGGCCTGCCGATACGCGTCGAGTGCTGCCCTGCGCTCGGCGGCGTGGTCGACGATGGGTGCGGGGTAGCCGTTGGGTGGTCCGCCGGGCAGGCGCCCCGGCTGGTGGATCTGCCGGGCGGGGACGGCTCCCAGTTCCGGTACCCAACGGCGGATGTACTCGCCGGTGGGATCGAAGCGCTCGCTCTGGGTGGTCGGGTTCAGGATGCGATGGAAGGGTGCGGCGTCGGTTCCGGTACCGGCCACCCACTGCCAGCCGTGCTGGTTGTTGGCGAGGTCCCCGTCCGCCAGCAGACGCATGAAATGCCGGGCACCGCGGATCCAGTCGATATGCAAGTCCTTGACAAGGAACGACGCGGTGACCATGCGGACCCGGTTATGCATCCACCCGGTGGCGGCAAGTTGGCGCATGCCTGCATCCACCAGCGGATAGCCTGTGCGGCCGGAGCACCAGGCGGTGAACTGCTCGTCCACGGCCGCCCCGGTGGACCAGGGCAGGTGGTCCATCGCGGGCTGGAAACTTCGGCGTGCGCTGTGCGGCCAGAAGTGCAGGACGGCGGCGTAGAACTCCCGCCAGGCCAGTTGCCGGGCGAACGCGTCGTCCTGCGCGCCGAGGTCGGCGAGCAGCGTGCGCGGATGGATGGTGCCGAACTTCAGGTGCACGGACAATTGCGAGGTGCTGTCCATGGCCGGCGTGTTGCGGTGCGATGCGTAGCAGCGTAGTCGGTCGTCGCGAAACCGGTGCCAGAGTGCGGTAGCCGCAGCTTCTCCGGCTTCGGGCAATTCCAGGTCCGCTGCCGCGGCGGGATCGTCCGGGATTGGCTCGCCGCCGGCGTGGTGCCATCGCGTGTCAGGGGGCAACGCCGCGGCCGGGCGCCGCCAGCCGTGGCGTCGCCATGCGCGGTAGAACGGGGTGAACACCCGGTATGGCTCGCAGGTGGCATTGCGGACTCGCCCGGGGGCGATAGCGTACGGAGATCCGGTGCGCACCAGCGCGACGCCCCGCAGGTTGGCTTCCACCGCAGCGTCGCGGGCGGAGCCGTACGGCCCGAAATCGGCGGCGACGTGCACCTCGGCGGCCCCCACTTCCGCCGACAGCCCCGGTATCTCGGTCGCCGGGTCGCCAGTGCGCACGGTCAGCATGCCGCCGCGCTCGCGCAACTCTCCATCCAGCGCCCGTAGCGTCCGGTACAGCATGGCCAGGCGTGCCGGGCCGGCAGGCCGGAGCAGGACGGGGTCCAACACGAACACGGGTAGTACCGGTCCGGCCTGGGCGGCGGCGAGGAGGGCGGGGTTGTCGGCCAGGCGAAGGTCACGGCGGAACCACAAGATGGCCGGTGTCGTCACGGCATCTCCCGTCGCGGACGGCTATCGCCGGATCGCAGGCCCCGACCAAAGGGCGTTGGATCGTTATCCACCATTCCAGGGTAACTCGTCATACTAGTAATCTGACAAACTACAGAAGCATGTGGTGATCGGAGGGCGCAGGCATGTTCGAACACGTCACGGTGGTGGACGCGGCCGTGGACGAGGTCTTCGCGTGGCACGGGCGGCCCGGTGCGCTGCGCCGCCTCGCGCCGCCGTGGCAACCGGTCCGGGTGGTCAAGGAAGCTGGGTCGCTGCGGGACGGGGCCGCGGTGTTGGCGCTGACCGGGGGGCTGCGCTGGGTCGCGACCCACCGCCCCGCCGGCTTCCGCCCGCCGCACGAGTTCGTCGACGAGTTGACGTCGTGGCCGCTCGCGCCGCTGCTGGGCTGGCGGCATCGGCATCTGTTCGAGGACGACGGAGGCGGGCGCACCCGGATCACCGACCGGGTCGACAGCCGCGTTCCGGATGCGCTGCTCGGCTCGATGTTCGCCTACCGCGGGCGTCAACTCGCCGGGGACCTGTCCGCGCACCGCCGGGCCAGGGGGCTGCGACCGGAGCCTCTGACGGTGGCCGTCACCGGCTCCTCCGGCCTCATCGGCACCGCGCTGTGCGCACTCCTGAACACCGGTGGGCATCGGGTGATCCGGTTGCGGCGCCGCCCGTCTCCGGCGCCGGACACGCGCCAGTGGAACCCCGCCGATCCCGAGCCCGACCTGCTGGACGGCGTGGACGCGCTCGTCCACCTGGCCGGCGCACCGATCGCCGGCCGGTTCACCGAGGCGCACAAGCGTGAGATCCTCGACAGCCGCGTCGCCCCCACTCTCAGGCTGGCTGAGGTCGCCGCCCGCACGGTGACACCGGACGGGGGCGGGCCGCGGTTCGTGTGCGCGTCGGCGGTCGGTCTCTACGGCCCCGACCGGGGCGACGAGATCCTCACCGAGGAGTCCGAACGCGGCGACGGGTTCCTGGCCGACGTGGTGCAGCAGTGGGAGAACGCCACCGCCGTCGCATCCGACGCCGGGGTGCCGGTGGTGCGGGTGCGTACCGGGATCGTGCAGACCCCGGCCGGCGGGACACTGCGGCTGCTGCGGCCGCTGTTCGAAGCCGGTCTGGGTGGGCGCCTCGGCGACGGCCGGCAGTGGACCGCCTGGATCGGCCTGGACGACCTGCTCGACATCTACCTGCGCGCGATCGTGGACCCGGCGCTGTCCGGCCCGATCAATGCGACCGCCCCGGAGCCCGTCCGCAACGGCGACTACACCGCCACCCTCGCGCGTGTGCTGCACCGCCCTGCCGTCATCCCCACACCGGCGTTCGGCCCGCAGTTGCTGCTCGGCGCCGAGGGTGCCCGGGAACTCGCGCTGGCCGGTCAGCGTGCCGTGCCGGCCGCGCTCACCGCAGCCGGGCACGAGTTCCGTTACTGGCGACTCGAACCAGCGCTGCGGCACCTGCTCGGCAGGACTCTCGACTGAGCCTGCGATCCCGCGGAACCGGAGCACGACGGCCGCGGGCGTCATCGGCCGGGCCTGATGATGCGGAGCTGGGTGACGTCCAGGTATCCGGCGCGGAATCCCGCCTCGCAGTAGGCCAGGTAGAACTCCCACATGCGGCGGAAGCCGGGTGGGAAGCCGCCGGCGAGCAGCCCGGGCCAGGCCTGCAGAAACGACTCCCGCCACAGCCGCAAGGTCCGTGCGTAGTCCTGACCGAATTCATGGCGGGCGACGATTCTCAGGGACGTGTGCCGCGTGAGGGCTTCGTCCAGTGCCCGATAGGACGGGATGATTCCGCCGGGGAAGACGTACTTGTGGATCCATGTGTAGGAATTCCGGGTGGCCATCATCCGATCGTGCGGCATCAGGATCGTCTGCAACCCGATGGTGCCGCCCGGGCGCAGCAGACGCTCGAGCGTGCCCACGAAGGTCGGCCAGTATCGGTGGCCGACTGCCTCGACCATCTCCACGCTGACGATCGCGTCGAAATCTCCGGTGACGCTGCGATAGTCGGCGAACTGCACGCGCACGCGATCTGCGACGCCCGCCTCTGCGGTCCGCTGCCGCGCCAGATCGCGTTGCTCCGCCGAGAGGGTGACGGAGGTGACGGTGGCGCCGCGTCGCGCCGCCCGGATGGCCAGTTCGCCCCAGCCGGTGCCGATCTCGAGCATGACGGTCCCCGGCCCCACGTGGGCGGTATCCAGGATCGCGTCGATCTTGCGGCGCTGCGCGGCCGCGAGGTCGTCCCCGGGAGCGAACATGGCAGCGGAGTACGTCATCGTTTGGTCCAGGAATGCCTGGAACAAGGTGGGGGGCAGATCGTAGTGCCTGTGGATGTTGGCGCGGGCGCCGGCCGGGGTGTTGCGTGCGTCGGTGGGCTGGCGGCGCTCCACCAGCGGCCGCAGCCGCTGCAGCGGCGCCGGCACCAGGTCGGCCAGTCGCGCGGCGAACACCGTCAGCAGGTCCGCGAGGTCGGTTCCGGTGCCCGGCTCCCAATCGCCCGTCTGATAGCCCTCGCCGAAGCCGAGCTTCGCGTCCGATCCGAGCCGAGCGAAAAACGCTGCGGGTCGGTTGATCCGGAGCACAGGGTCGGCGAGACGACCCGTCCCGAGCCGCGATCCGTCGGCCAGGATCACGGTCAAGGGCAGGTCCGTGACCGCGTGCCGGAAGACCAGGTCGGCCAGCGCTCTGCGGAGCCACGACCGTCGCACCGGTGAGGCCGCCGGCAACGAGAAGGCCGGCGCGCCCGCATCGCCGGCAGCGGTCGTGTCGACAGCGCCGAGCGGTTCTTCGGCAAGGCCGGTCATGGCGTGGGGTCCGTGTCGGCGCCGTGCCCGCCCGGTGGATGCCGGTGGTCGAGCCGAAGCCCGTCGGGGCCGACGGTACGGCGAGGCACGACGGGCAGCCGCCGTGCCCACAGGCGGATGCCCTGCCCGCGGATCCAGATGGAGGTCAACGCGGCCATGGCCGGGCGGGTCGCCTGCGCGCGCAGCAGTTCCCGGGTGGTGGGCGCGCGGCGCCGTCCCGTCAGGGTTGCGGTGAACACCGTCGCGCCGTGCTGGTGCAGGGCTATGGTGACGGCCAGCCGCTCACCGGGCGGGGAGAAGCGCATCAGGTACTCGCCATCGACCGTCAGGAACGGTGAGACGTAGAAGTCCTTCGACTGCGTGACGCGGCCCGCGTCGTCGGGCCGCAGCAGGTAGGCGTGCCGCTGCCGGTAGGTGTTGTGTACCTCCGCGACGATGCACGCCAGGGCGCCGTCGGGGCCGTAGCACCAGTGCACGCTGATCGGGTTGAACACGTACCCGAGGCTGCGGGCGTTGGCCAGCATCACGATCCGCCCGCCGGGCAGGTCGATGCCGTGATCCGCGAGGAACGCGGTGATGTTGTCCTTGATGCTGCGTGCCGGGTCGCCGATGTGGTCCTCGGGGCGGAAGCGGGCCAGCGGGCGCAGCCACCACGGCGCCGGGTCCGGCTGGTCCAGGTCGATCAGCCAGTAGTACACGCGGTGCGAGAAGCGGCGCCGGACCGGTTCGTGGCGGATGTGCGCGACCACCGCCTGGTACAGGCACGGCGTGAGCGCCGCGGCCGACGCCGCTGGCGGGCCCTTCGATGCGGACGTGGCGGACAGTTTCGGGGTATGACCGTCCCCCGGGAACCCCTGATGCGTCGGAGCTCTCACCAGCTTGCTCCCAGCGCTGCCGCGGCCGCGACGCCGCTGGCGCAGCCGTCCTCATGAAATCCCCACCCGTGGTACGCCCCGGCATAGGCGGTGCGTCCGGCGTTCAGGGCCGGCAGGTGTCGCCGGGCCGTGACCGACTGTGCGGTGTAGATCGGGTGCTGGTAGGTGCGGCGCGCCAGCACCGCGCCGGGGTCGACGACGCCGTCACAGTTGAGGGAGACCACGTAGTCGACCGGTTCGCGAAGGCCGTGCAGCCGGTTCATGTAGTAGCTCACGCCGGTGACCTCGTCGGTGCGCGCGCGGCAGGTCGGGACCGTGTAGTTCCACGATGCCCTCGCGCCCCGGGCGGTGGGCAGCAGCCGTGAATCCGTATGCAGGACGGCGCGTGCCGTCGAATAGGGCATCGCGCCGAGCACTGCCCGCTCCAGCGGTGTCGGATCGACCAGGAGCGCCAACGCCTGGTCCGGATGCGTCGCCAGCACGACATGATCCGCAGCGAACACTCGATCGGCCTCGTCGCGGACCTCGACACCGTCCGGGTGACGGCGCACCGACCGCACCGCAGTCGCCGTGTGTACCGCCGTGAGGTCCTTGACCGCCCGCTGCACGTATTCCCGCGAGCCGCCGGTGACGGTCCGCCACAACGGCGTGCCGCGCACCGTCAGCATCCGGTGGTGGTCGAGGAACTCGAACAGGTACCTGGCCGGGTACGACGCGGCGACGGTAGTGCCGGACGACCACACCGTCGCCACCAGCGGCAGGAGAAAGTGGTTGACGAAATATTGCGAGTACCGTCGGATCGCGATGAAACCGCCGAGCGTGACGGCCTCGACGTCGCCGGGGTCTGCGGACAGCAGCGCCCGGGCGTCCCGGTGGAAGCGGCGGATCTCGGCGAGCAGGTGCCAGAAGCGCGGATCGACCGTCCTACGGGGCTGCGCGAACACCCCGGCCAGCCCACGCGCGCCGGCGTACTGCAGCCCGCACCGCCCGCACGAGATCGACATGCTCATCTCCGTTGGCGCTGTCGCCACCCCCAGTTCGCGGAACAGCCGAAGCAGGTTCGGATACGTCACGTCGTTGTGCACGATGAACCCGGTATCGATCGGCAGCCACCTGCCGTCCGGCGTGCAGACGTCCTGCGTGTCCGCGTGGCCACCGAGCCGGTCGTCCGCCTCCAACAGCGTCACGTCGAAGCGGCGCTGCAGCAGGTACGCAGCCGTCAGACCAGCGATCCCGCTGCCGACCACGACCACGCTCCGGCGATGTTCGACCATCTGTTCGTATCCCTTCCCGGCGGGCTTGGACAGCCAACTAAAGGTGATTCGTTGCCGTGGGCGCCGCGGATGTGTCCCGGTCGCGGAGGCCTTGCGTCGGGCCCGTAAGAGGCGGCGGAATGTTCTAGCATCGAATCGACACCAGATGATTACCCGCCAGGTACTGGTATCAAGCTAGTTGCTCGACAAACTAGGGACAAGTGCGAAAGGCCATGACCGCTCATCCGACGTCCCGGCAGGCCCGCCACGGCAACGAGATCTCGCTTGCCGTGCGCGCCCTGTTGCGCGCCGGACGGCACATGCAGGCAGCCATGGGTCGCCGTCTGGACCTCGGTGAGACGGACCTGAACGCCATGGACGAACTCGTTGCGGCCGGCGAGCCCATCGGCCCGGTCGAACTCGGGAACCGTCTCGGCATCCGATCCGCGTCAGCCACCGTGCTCGTCGACCGGCTTGAGGCAGCCGGCCACCTGAACCGCGAACGGCATCCCAACGACCGTCGCCGCATCACCCTGTACACCACCGAATCGGCCCGCCAAGAAGTGCGCGCCACGCTCGAGCCGATGATCCACGCCATCAACGCGATCACCCGACGGCTCGACGAGGAACAAGCGCAGACGGTGCTCGCCTTCCTGGCAGACGTCACCGAAGCGATGTACGCCTTTGCATCCGACCCTGGCCCGCAGGGGACGCCTGCCCGGTCGAGAGCACCGAAAGCGTCCGGGTAGGTGTAGGAGCGCCGCGTGGTCGAGATCTGCTGCCGGATCCCGCCGGTGACGGTCGGACGGCCAGCCGCTCTCATAGGCGCTCGCCACATCGGTGTGGCACGTCGCGGTGCGCTGGGCATCTCGCGGAAGGCGTCACTCGGATCGGCGTCCGTCGGTGCCGGTCAGCCCCGTGCTGGCCTGCGGGCCAATGCGATGCATCCACACAGCACTGCAACGGATTCGGAGATGATCGAGACGAGCCCGAGGGGTTCGGCCCAGTTCCCGACGTCGTCGCCGATCTCGGGCAGGCCTACTGTTCGGGACAGCACGTAGGCCAGCACCGCCAGGCCGGCGACCAGGATCGTCAGATCCCACACGGTGCGGGTGTCCGCGATGCACAGTGCCGCGGCGAGGATCAGACAGGCGACGGTCAGGGCGATGAACAGGGCGCCGATGTAGGGGGCCTCCGCGAGATGTGGCGCGATGACCGGGATGTGCGCCGCCGCGGCGACCAGCAGCGCTGCGATGGCCGGCCAGCGTGCCGCGGATCGGATCGGAGTGTCGGTGCATCGGCGGGACCCGCCGCCCGTGGCGATGGTAGGGGAGTGGCTGATCATGATGGTGGCCTTCGTCCGGTGGATTGGGGTGAGTATGGCGAGCGAGGCCCACTCACGGTTCGCGGTGGGAGGACTGCAGCGATGCGTACACCACGATGTTGTTCTCGTAGGAACGCGCGTCGTAGTCGAACTCGCCGCCGCAGGTGATCAGCCGCAGACCGGCGTGATCGATGTTGCCGTATACCTGCAACGTCGGGAAGTCGCTCTTGGAGTACGAACGCACCGCGTCGATCCGGAAGACGGCGACGGTTCCGTCGGCGCGGGTGACGTCGATGTGCTCGCCCGGCCTGAGGTCACCGAGTCGGTAGAACACTCCGGGTCCGTACTTGGCGGAGTCGACGTGACCCAGGATGATCGCCGGGCCTGGCGTGCCGGGCGCCGGCGACCTGTCATACCAGCCGGCCTTGGAGTCCGGGTCGTCCAGCGGCGGGACCTGCACGGTGCCATCGGAATTCAGCCCCAACCTGAGCAGCGGCGTGTTGACGCCGATGGCCGGCACGGACAGCCTTACCGGCGCCGACTCGGGCAGTACCGGTCCGGTGATGACCGGGCCGGACGGCGACTTCGGTTTCGACTCCATCTTGCTGCTCTTCGCGTGACCGGTGGTGGAACCGGGGGAGACCGATGGCGTGACATGAGGATCCGATGGCACCGTGGCGGAGGTCGTCGCCTGCGCCGGCCCTGTTGTCGAGAGTTTCGGCGGTGACGAGGATTCCGGCGGCTCCGATGTACCCGCGGAGAGCGCACCAGCCGGGACATCCGTATTCGATGTGACCCCCACGGCACTCGAATCCGGAACACTGGACGTGACCTGCGACGAAAGAGGCCCTGCTGCGATCGTCCCGGCGGCCGACGCGGGCGGCTGCGGTGGCCCCGGCTGGCTGGCTGCGCATCCGACGGCAAGCAGGGCGATCCCGACAGCGGCGAGCAGCGCGGCCAACGCGGCGTACCAGGCGCTGCGACGTCCCCCGGTCGCGGCGTGCCGGTCGGCCCGGGATGCCGAATCGCTATGTCTGGCCATCGGTTTGCTCCCTCCACGTTTTCGGGGCGTTGCGTAGGCGGCGTGGCAGGGTTCGTGGTGCTGGCGCGCTGCCGGTGGTGCGGGCCCCGGGGATCTCGCACCCCGAGGCCCGCACCGTCTTGCGGCGATCCGTGACCGGCTATCGTCGACCGGTCAGGATGGCGATCAGTCCTCGCTGGTGCGACGACGACGCAGCGCGACGACGCCGGCGCCCGCGGCGGCGGCCAGCGCAAGCCCGCCCAGGGCGATCTCGGCGCCGTTACCGCCGGAGGCGGCCATCGAACCGCCCCCGGTGTCCGCCGAACCGGACGGCATGGTGCCCATCTGCGAGACCTGCAGCGCGCCGCAGAGCGCCGGAGCGGTACCGATCAGCGCCAGCTTCTTGCTCTGACCCGGCAGCGTCACGTCCAACGAGTTCGGGGTGGACAGCGACGCCTTCGGCGCGGTGGCCGGGTTCAGCCCGTGTACCACGACGACCGCGGTGCCGGCCTTGATAGACGCGATGGTGTCGGCGTTCATGGTGAACGTGCGCTGGTAGGTGAAGATGCCACCGCCGGGAGCGACGGTGACGTCGGCGAAGGCCTTCGCGCTGGTGTCGCCCTTGGTCGACAGCGTGGTGCCGACCATGCCGTACGCATCGTGGCCCTCGACGGTGCTAATCACACCGTCACCGTTGGCATCGGCCGACGCCGTCGGGCACGTGCCCTGCCCGTCGATGTGGATGTGCTGCACGTGCGGGAACTGCGCCCCGGCGAAGGAACTGGGGATCCCCAGCGCGGCAAGCGTGTCCTTGTCCGTGGGCAGCTTGTCGCCCAGCCCCTTCACGGTCTCGGTCACGGTGGCCTGGTTGCCGTCCAGGGTGAGCATGACCGTTCCGGACGCCGCACCCGAAGGGGTGTTCATCGACACCGGCGACAGGGTCGCTTCGTAGCTGGTGGACGCCGCAGCAGCATTGGCCGGCACGGTGAGCGCCAGGCCGGCGAACGCCGCGATGCCGGCCACCGCGAACGGCGCCGCCAAGCGAGTGAGTGTGGACATGAGCGTGGATTCCCTTCCACTCGATGCGGCCGAGACACGGTGCCCCAACCGGGGGGCGCGCAGCGGGCTCGTCGAACCAGATGCGCGGATCTGCCCTCGGTAGTTATCCGGCGTCGGCCGTGTGGCGGATGGGTCGCGGGAACAGGTTTTTTCGCGATCGATGGCGCTGGCGCTCGACGTCGAGGCACCAGGCCGACGGCGATGTTGCGGCGCGCTGCTGCGGACCGGGTGGCCGGACGCGGCGTCGACCGAGGATTCTTGCCACTCAGCGAGCATGGCCGGCTGAACCGATGCGTCAGGCCGCGACGCCCTCCCGAGGCGGGTGCGCAGGTTCGAATCCTGCCGGGGGACACTGCCGGGGGAGCCCACGGTTCGGCAGGTCATGGCACCATGCATAGTCTCGTTCTTCAAGATGATGATCACTTCTCCACACTTTCCAGCGACGCTGCGCGATCCACGCGCATCGCAACGTCCTCCAGATCGCCGGCGAATAGGTCTTGGCGTAGGTATCCAGGGTCATCGCCGTGGAAGCGTGCCCGAGCATGCGCTGGACGGGCTCGACATTCGCCCCGGCACTGATCGCCAAGGACGCCGTCGTGTGCCGCTTATGTGGAATTCCACATAAGCGGCGTTGCGTAGACCGTCGGGTTATGTGCTCTGTCGTTGGGGTTCGGCTGGTGGGCTCGCATGTAGGACACGGAGGTCGTTTCGTCGACGGGGGCGATGATCGAGGCGAGGTCAGCGGACTCACGATCAGGTTGACGATGCGGCTGATCCGGGCGGGGCAAGTAGTAATGCAGTGATCGTTATGGCCGGAACCAGCTCGTCCAGCATCGGCAGGGACAAGCGCGTTCGTGAATGCGCGGCCGGCCTCAGGGGGTCGGCCACCCACAGCAACGCCAGCTCGCGCAGCGCTCCGAGATTGCCTTCCCGGAAGTAGTTGGCCAGCGCCGGGTCGATCATGTTCGGCGGGTAGACGTGCCCGTGGGACATGCGCCGGCGCAGCGCCTCGGGTGTCATGTCCACCAGCTCGACCTGGCCGGCGGAGCGGACCACCTGGTCCGGGACGGTCTCGGACTGGACGATGCCGGTGATGGCGGCAACCACGTCGTTGAGCGATTCCAAGTGCTGGATGTTGACCGTGGTGATCACGTCGATACCCGCATCGAGCAGCGCCGTCACGTCCTGCCAGCGCTTGGCGTGTTCGGACCCGGGAGCATTCGTGTGGGCCAGCTCGTCGACCAACGCGACCTGCGGCCGGCGGGCCAGCACGGCGGGAAGATCCATGTCGGTCAGAGTGATCCCGCGGTGCGCTACGGCGCGGCGAGCCACCGTCTCTATGCCGGCCAGCTGGGCGGCGGTGTATTCCCTGCCGTGGTCTTCGACCACGGCCACCACGACGTCGGTGCCGCGCTCGGCCCGGCGGCGCCCCTCGGCCAGCATCGCGACCGTCTTGCCAACCCCGGGAGCAGCACCGAGATACACCCGCAGACGGCCCGGGCAGACCGCAGCGCCCCGCACGGCGGGCGTCCCGTCGCAATCGTGTGCCGTGCTATCCGGTTCGGCGTCGATCATGGCCGCTCACGATCCGTTCCACCGTGCCAAGGCCAGGTTTAACTGCAGCACGTTGACTCGCTCCTGTCCCAGAAATTTCCACTGGCGCCCAAGCACATGGTCCTCCACCAGGGAACGGACGGCCGCCGGGTCGAGGCCGCGGGCCTTGGCGACGCGGTTCACCTGCAGCAGCGCCTAGGTGGGGCTGATGTCCGGGTCCAGCCCGGACCCGGAGGCGGTCAGGGCGTCCGGTGGGACCGAGGCAGGGTCGACGCCGTTCGTGGCGGCGAGTGCGGCGCGTCGCTGCTGGACCTGGTGCAACAGCTCCGGGGAGTCTGCGGCCAGGTTCGAGCCGCCGGAGGCCATCGCGTCGTATCCGTTGCCGGCCACGGACGGACGCGGCCAAAACCACCGGTCACCGGTGAATGCCTGCCCGATCAGCGTCGATCCGACAATCGTGCCGTCGGGCCCGGTCGCCAGCGAGCCCTGGGCCCGGCCGGGTGCGAGCGCCTGGCCGATGCCCAGGATGGTCAGCGGGTATCCGATGCCGAGGATCATCGTCATAACCAGTAGCACCCGCAGTGCGATCAGCAACTGACGCCCCGTCACCGCCGCGACCGCGGTCACCGAGGGCGGTGACGGCCGGCCTCGGTCTGCGGGGTGGGTTCCGTTACCGTCCGGAATGTCTCGACCGCTCATTGCCTTCGTCATCCTTGTCATCCCAATCCGGGTATGAGGCCGACGATCAGATCGATCAGTTTGATGCCCACAAACGGCACAACCAGCCCGCCCAGGCCGTAAATCCACAGGTTTCGGCTCAGCAGCCGAGCGGCGGACGCCGGTCGGTAGCGAACGCCGCGCAGTGCGAGCGGGATCAGCGCCACGATGATGAGGGCGTTGAAGATCACCGCGGACAGGATCGCCGAGGACGGCGACCCGAGCCGCATGATGTTCAAAGCCGCCAGGCCGGGGTACACACCGGCGAACATTGCGGGCAGGATCGCGAAGTACTTGGCGACGTCGTTGGCGATGGAGAAGGTGGTCAGCGCACCGCGGGTGATCAGCAGCTGCTTGCCGATCTGCACGATCTCGATCAGCTTGGTGGGCGAGGAGTCCAAGTCGACCATGTTGCCCGCCTCCTTGGCGGCTGCGGTGCCCGAGTTCATTGCGACCCCGACATCGGCCTGCGCCAGGGCGGGTGCGTCGTTGGTGCCGTCACCGGTCATCGCCACGATCCGTCCGGCGGCCTGCTCGGCACGGATGTAGACCAGCTTGTCCTCCGGGGTCGCCTCGGCCAGGTAGTCGTCCACGCCCGCCTCGCGTGCGATGCTTCGAGCGGTCAGCTTCGAATCGCCAGTGATCATGACGGTGCGAATGCCCATCGCACGCAACTGGGCGAATCGCGCAGCCATCTCGGGTTTGACGACATCCTTGAGGTGGATCACCCCGAGTGTGCGACCGGTTTCGGCGACGACCAGCGGGGTTCCGCCGGTTTCGGAGATCCCATCGGACTGCTCGATGATCCGCGCCGGTAGAACGGTTCCGCTGGCCGCAAGCCAGTTGGCGACCGCGGAGGTGGCACCCTTGCGGATGGACTCCGATCCGGCGCCGCCGGTTAGGTCGACCCCGCTCATGCGGGTGGCCGCGGTGAACGGCACCGCGCTCCCCGCCGCGGCCAGTCGCTGCGCCGCAGGCACGTCCTGCCCGTACCGCTCGCGACACAGATCCACCACGGAGCGGCCTTCCGGGGTGGGATCGGCCAGCGACGACAGCAGACACGCCCGCGCGGCGGTACCCAGGTCCACGCCGGGGGCCGGCACGATCTCAACCGCGCGCCGGTTGCCGAATGTGATGGTGCCCGTCTTGTCCAGCAGCAAGGTTGACACGTCACCGGCGGCCTCCACCGCCCGTCCGCTGGCGACCAGCACGTTGTGCTGTACCAGCCGATCCATCCCGGCGACCCCGATTGCCGACACCAGTGCCCCGATGGTGGTCGGGATCAGGCAGACCAACAAGCTGACGAATACCACGATCTGCAGCGGCGACCCCGCATGGGCTGCCATCGGCTGCAGCGCGACCACAGCCAGCAGGAAGACGATGGTTAACGTGGCCAGCAGCACGTTCAACGCGATCTCGTTGGGCGTGCGGCCGCGGACCGAGCCCTCGACCAGCGCGATCATGCGGTCCACGAAGGAGCGTCCTGACGGCGCGGTGATCCGGATGATCACCTGGTCGGACAGCACCCGTGTCCCGCCCGTCACGGACGACCGGTCCCCGCCGGACTCGCGGATCACCGGCGCGGACTCGCCGGTGATCGCGGACTCGTCGACACTCGCGGCGCCCTCAATGATGTCTCCGTCTCCGGGGATCACGTCACCGGCAGTGCATATCACCCGGCTGCCGACCTGCAAGGTGGAGGCGGGGACCGTCTGGTAGGAGTCGTCGTCGGCAAGCAGTCGGGCGGTCAGGCTGGCCCGGCCGGCCCGCAGCGTCGCCGCCTGTGCTCGTCCGCGCCGCTCGGCTACCGCATCGGCCAGGCAGCTGAACAACACGGTGAACCACAACCAGGCGGTGGTGACGATCACGAAGGCACCCGGTTCCAGGAAGCAGGACACTGTGGTCAGTGCGGCGCCGACCTGCACGACGAACATCACCGGTCGGCGGATCATCCGCCGCGGGTCCATGCCGCGCAGTGCATCCGGCAGCGCCTGGTACAGGCTGCGAATGCGGAACGCGCCCGCCCCGACGCGCACCGGAGTCGGTGGCATTCCGGGGCCGTTGGCGTTGTCCGGCGGGGGGTCCTTGGGGTTGCCGGCCGGTTCCGTGACCGTTGACGCGAGCGGCGTGTTCATGACAATCCCTCCGCCAAAGGCCCGAGGGCCAGGGTCGGCACGTAGGTCAGGCCGGCCACCAGCAGCACCACCGCGACGAGCATCACCACGAATTGCGGCCGGTAGGCGGGCAGTGTTCCGGCGTCATCTGGGCGAACGTCTTGGTATGCCAGCGAGCCGGCTAGCCCCAGCACGAAGGCGATCGGCACGAACCGGCCCAGCAGCATGGCAATACCCAGGGTGATGTTGTAGAAGGCTGTGTTCGCATTCAGCCCGGCGAACGCCGAGCCGTTGTTGTTCGCCGCGGAACCAAACGCATAGGCGACCTCGGTCAGGGAGTGTGGCCCGGCATTCAACGCTGCCGCCGTTGCCGATGGCACCAGCAGCGCTGCCGCGGTGCCCAGCAGCACGACCGCGGGCGTCACCAGCAGATACCCGGCCGCCCAGCGCATCTGGCTGCCGCCGATGGACTTACCCAGATAGGTCGGGGTGCGGCCGACCATCAACCCGCCGACAAAGACCGTGACGATCGCCAGGATCAGCATCCCGTACAGCCCGGAACCCGTTCCCCCCGGGGCGATCTCACCCAGCAGCATGTTCAGAAGCAGGATCCCCCCGCCGAGCCCGGTATAGGAGGAGTGCATCGAGTCCACCGCGCCGGTCGAGGTCAGCGTCGTCGACACCGCGAACAGCACCGACGCCGGCACCCCGAACCGGTACTCCTTGCCCTCCATCGCACCGCCGGCAGCCTGCAACGCCGCCCCCGGATGCGCGTTCTCCACCGCCAGGGTCGCGGCCAACGACCCCGCGTAGAGCACTGCCATCGCGGTCAGTACGGCCAGCCCGTGCTTGCGGCTGCCGACCATGGTGCCGAAGGCGCGCGGCAGCGAGAACGGAATCATCAGTAGGAGGAAGATCTCGAACAGATTGCTGAAGGCTGTTGGATTCTCCAGCGGGTGCGCCGAGTTCGCGTTGAAGAATCCGCCGCCGTTGGTGCCCAACTCCTTGATCGCCTCCTGGGAAGCGACCAGACCGCCCGGCAGCGTCTGCGTTCCGCCGCTCAGCGTCGTCACGGTGAATGGTGCCCGCAAGTTCTGGATCACCCCCGTCAATACCAGGACGATCGCGCCCAAGACCGCGAGTGGCAGCAGCAGCCGCAGCGACAGCCGGGTCAGATCCACCCAGAAGTTGCCCAGGCGGGCCGTGCGTCGCCTGATCAACCCGCGGATCAGCGCCGCGGCGACGGCCACGCCCACCGCCGCGGACAGGAAGTTCTGCACGGTCAGCCCGAACGCCTGCACCCCAATACCCAGGGCCGATTCCCCCGCGTAGGACTGCCAATTGGTATTTGTCACAAACGAGGCCGCCGTGTTGAAACCCTGCGCCGCAGGCATACCGGACCGACCCAGATCCAGCGGTAACCACCGCTGCGCGGACAACACGGCCCACAACAAGCCACCACCAGCCGCCGAGAACGCCAACACCGACAGCAGATACGTGCTCCAGCGCTGGTCGGCGTTCGGATCGACCCCCACCAACCGGTACAACCTGCGCTCCACCGCCAGATGCCTCCCCGGCCGCAGCAACGCCGCCATCGCATCCCCTAGCGGGACATGCACCAGCGCAAGAGCGGCCACCAACACCGCGATCTGGATTGCAGCCGCCACAGATCCGGTCATCCCAACCGGTCCGGACGGATCAACGCCACGACCAGATAACCCAGCAGCAACAGGGCGAGAATCCCCGCGGCGAAGTCCATCACGCCCCTCCTATCGACGACCTTCGACGACGACGGTAGGAAGGTTCCGGGCAACACCGGCGCATCCTGACGGCATCTTGACAGCCGCTGCGGGAATCTTGATGCCTTCTTGACACGTCACGCGTGGGCTGAGGGCTACCCGCCACTAGCGCGACCACGCAACGCCGCCGAGCTCGACCAGGTGCCGTTGGGCCCGAACGGCCGCATGGTGCGCTTCGTGGTCCGGCTGGTGTACGAGGATCGGGAGGAGTGGCGGCCGGCCCAGACCTGCCGCTGGACTTGCGCCCACGTGCTGGCGCAGTAGTGGCGAGGCGACGGCACCGATGATCTGTGCTGCTGGGCGTCGCCGACGTTCGGCGCGTGGTCGCGGTCGAACGGGAAGGATTGGTCGGCTGCGCCCACCCCGGGCCCCCAAGATCATTCCCGTGCCCACTTTTTTCCCACTGTGCCGGTGATTTCGGAGCCCTCAAGTGAACTACCGGGATGTGTTTCACCAGGTCAATCTGTATCTGACCCTCTGAGCAGGGCGCGCAGGCGCCTTCCCGAGGCGGTGCCGTCGATAGACTCACCGCCCCCGGCGGGCGCTGTCCGGGTGAGCTCAGCTGGTCAAGGGCACGACCCAGACCGGCGCGGTGGTGGGAGCCTTCGACCCTCCCGACGGTTCCACGGAGATGCCGATGTCGGTGTCGCTCGCCGCGATGCCGGTCACGACGATCCGACGTGCGGAGTTCTCCACGTTCGCCACCATTCCGGCGGACCGTGCCGCGCTGCCGGCCATCACCCAAAGCTGGTAAGCCCGGCCGGGCGGCAACTGAGGCATCGAGGCGACCTGAACGACCGCGGCGTCACAGGACCTGGCCACCGTCACCGAACCGCCCGACCCGACGCTCGGATGCTGCACGCGCGCATCGGAGGCTGCCGCGACGCACTGCGCCGCCGCCTGCTGCGGCGTGGGCCCACTCGAGCGGGTCGCAACCACCACGCCGCCGGCGATGATCGCAGCGGCCACCGCCGCGGCAACCAGCGGCACCGGCCGGCGCCACCAGCGCGCGGTCCGTCGATGCCGACCCGCAGCAAACAGCCCACCAGGATCATCGCCACCGTCGTCGCGCACGAGTGCCGGCGCGGTAGGCGGGGTCGTCGACACGTCGATCAGCGGGGGCAGTTGCGGGGTGCGCGCGACCGCCCGCATCACCTTCTCGCGCAACCCTTCGGGCGGCGTCTCGGCCGCGGCTGATCCCAAGACGGCGGCGGTGGCGAGGAATTCGGCATACTCGACCGCGCAGGTCTCGCACTCGCCTAGGTGTGCGTCGAAGGCCACGGCCTCGGCCTCGGGCAACGAGTCCAGAGCGCGGGCGGCCGCATCCAGGTGCACGGCGGCGGTCATCGCGACACCCCCAGACAGTCGCGCAACCTGATCAACCCGTCACGCATCCGGGTCTTGACCGTCGGCAACGGCGCGCCCAGCAAGGTGGCGACCTCCGGGTAGGTGTAGCCGCTGTAATAGGCCATCGTCACCGACTGCCGCTGCAGCTCCGTGAGCGTGGACAGACAGTGGCGCACCGCCGCCCGCTCCCAACGGTGCTCGACGGCCTCCATCGTCGAATCGATGTCCCGCTCCACCGCGGCCCGGCCGGCCCGGACCTCCCTGTCCGTGGCGGCCTGCGCCGACCTGACCCGGTCCACCGCCCGGGAATGCGCCAGTGCCATCACCCACGCCGTCGCCGATCCCCGCGTCTGATCGAACCGGGACGCGCGGCGCCACACCTCAAGGAACACCTCCTGCGCCACTTCCTCGGCCTGGTCCGGATCGCGCACCACCCGCCGCGCGATCCCGTACACGCGGGAGGCGAACAGTGTGTACAGCTGGTCGAACGCCTCCGATTCTCCCAGTGCGACGCGGCGCAGCAGCTCCTCCGGCCGCCCCGAATCGCGGTGGTCCCCGCGCGGCGTGGCACCAGCCGCACGCGGCGCCGCGCATGCGGCGGGTGGCGACTCGTCGTCACCACCAGGCACGGCGGACAGGTGTCGCTGTGGCATGGGTCCCATCCTCTCCCGTCCTTGCTCATTCGGAGCAGAACACCCTGCCGGATGGGTGGGCCGGACGGATCGGTTGGTCTGCGCCCCCCGAATACCCATCTCCGACCGGTTCGGCGCCGAATCGGCAACGGTGGGGCTTCCACACGGACGTCCCGAGCCGGCGGAGGAGGCAAGTCGCGGTGGTCACGGTGGCGGATCGGGTGGGCCTGACGGTACGAGCGGTGACCGGGAGTCCGACGCCCATCCGGATCCACGCGTGGGACGGCAGCGTGACCGGTCCAGCAGTCGGACCGGCGGCGGTGCTGCGCAGCCGTCGCGCCATCCGAAGGATGGTCTATCGACCGGGAGAACTCGGACTCGCCGACGCCTACATCGCCGGTGACCTGGACGTCGACGGGGACTTGACCGAGGCGCTCGAGGCGCTGCGGTCAGTGGTCCGACACCGTCCCGACACACCGATCCGACCCGGAGCCGCAAGGTGGCTCAATGTCGCGCTCGCAGCGGTCCGTCTCGGAGCCCTCGGTCCGCCGCCCCGACGGGCGGCCCACCCGATCCGCACCACCGGCCGACGGCACTCCCGGTCGCGTGACAGCGCCGTGATCGCCCACCACTACGACCTGCCCCCGGCGTTCTACGAACTGCTCCTGGACGACTCGATGGCCTACTCCTGCGCGTATTTCGCTGAGCCGAGTCAGAGCCTGGCGGACGCGCAGCGAGCGAAGTTGGACCTGATCTGCCGGAAACTCGAACTGCACACCGGCAGCACATTGCTGGATATCGGGTGTGGCTGGGGATCGCTGGCGTGCCACGCCGCGCGACACTTCGGCACGACGGTCACCGCCGTCACGCTGTCCGCGGAGCAGGCCGCGTACCTGACCCGACGAGTCGACGTCGAAGGGCTCTCCAGCGCCGTGACGGTATGGCGGGCCGACTACCGGGAGCTGACGGACGTCAGCGGGTTCGACGCGGTCACCTCCGTGGAGATGGGGGAGCACGTCGGGGATCGGGAATACCCTGGCTTCGCCGATTTGCTTTGCCGCGCACTGCGTCCTGGCGGACTTGCACTAGTGCAGCAGATGTCCAGGACCGGGATCGCGCCCGACGGCGGACCGTTCATCCGCACATGGATCGCCCCGGACATGCATATGAAGCCACTGGCAACCACGGTCGGCCTGCTCGCGGCAGCAGGGCTCGAGATCCGAGGCGTGCAGGCACTCCGAGAGCACTACACCTGGACTATTGACGCGTGGGCGGCGAATCTGGAGCGGCACTGGGATCGGGCAGTATCGCTGCTGGGGGAGGATGTCTGCCGGGTGTGGCGGCTCTACCTGGCCGGCAGCGCACTGGCCTTCACACCCGGCCGCATGGGGGTGGACCAGATCCTGGCGGTTCGCTCGGGGTAACGGTCGCGGCTGGGCGCTGAATGGTCGCCGTTGTCCCTATGCCGGCACCGCATGCAGATCGCAAGATCCGAGAGCGGGCGCGTGGCAGGGAGCAGCCCAGCCCGCCGCACGTCCAGTAGGCACCTGCCCGTGAATGCGCCGTGGGCGACCGGCATAGCTATCCGTCAATTCAAGCGGGGTCACCGCCGGCAGTCCGGCGGCGCGCGACGGTTCGCTCGGTGGTGGCCAGCTGATCAGCGATTTCGCGGATGGATCGTCCGAGTCTGGTCAGCCGGCGAACGGCCTCGGTCTGCTCGGCGCGGGTCAGATCGGAGAGTTCGACGTGGTCGCCGCAAACAGCTCGTTCCACGGCGATTTCGTCGAGGAACGTGGGATCCGCGCACTTGCTGGGAACTGGCCCCGGGTCTGCATCGATGTCATCCCACGCTAGCGGTGGCGCCCAGTGGGCTGCGGCAGCGCACCGACGGGCCGCGATGACGGCGTCGCGCTGTTCCGGCGTACTGGTCGGTGGGTGCTGGTCCCATAACGTGCGGTAGAGGTGCTCGACGATGCGTGCCGTGCGTACCGTGACGCGCTCGGCTTGCAGGATGGCGGCCAATCGCTTCGGGCTGCGGCGCAAGCGGGCCGCGAGCTCGGCCAACGGCCAGCCGACTGCGATCAACGCTTGGATTCGGCGGCATGTTCCGGTGGCCGTGATTTTCGCGTTCGGCGACGGGACAGCAGTTCCGGGCTTGATTGCCAGGATGCGTTCGGCAAGTTCGCCACGGATACGCGTGATCGGTGGTCGGCCGGCGCTTCGGGTGCTGGTGGCCGCAATTTCGCGGATGTGGCCGGTGGACGTCCCAGCGGCGAGCGCGATCTGCCGGTATCCGAGATTGGCGCTGCGGAGCCGAGCGACGTGCGCGCGGACGGGGCCGATGTCGGTGTAGGGGCGCCACCGGCCGGTCGCCTTAGCCCGGGCGATTTCTCGGCTTCGGACGGCGTTGGCGGCGGTACAGGCAAGGCATCGGCAACGATCTTTGACGTACGCCGCGCGGGTGCCGTGGCGATGGGGTCGGCCGAGATGCGCGCAACCCACCACAGGCCGGCTGGGCACGTCGCACTGCTCTGGGCTCCCGGAAGATGGGGTCTGATGGCCGTCCTGATGCAGCTGAAGGAGGTTCTCGCGCGCCACCGCTACTGCGGGAAGGCGCGCGGTACTCGCCCGGTGGCGGCGCTCCGGGGAGCCGGCCATGGCGACCTCCGAAGGCGGAACGGGGGAGCCCTCAAGCGCTGCACGTGTGAGCGCGGGTGGATTGCGGCGGGCACCGCGGGCGCGATTGTGTTCACTCACTATTGGACTTCTAGTCTATAGCTTGCTCGTCTGATTGCCGCGACGGATAGTGTTGGCGGGTGGAGCCATTGGTGGTAGCCGCCGCCGAGATCGGTCGCATGCTCGGGATCAAGCGCGCCCGGGTGTTCCAGCTGGTGACCGGACCGGACTTTCCGGCGCCGGTGGCGCGGCTCAGCATGGGCAAGGTATGGCTGCGCGAGGACGTCGCGCGATGGGCACGGGACTGTGGCCGGCCCGTGTTTCCCCTCGCCGAGATCTAGCCGCGGTGTGGTGGCAATCGCGCCATCCATGTGGCCCCCGTTCTCCGGCGCACTCGATCTCTAGGGCACAAAATCGAGGCCATCGGTGACAGATCGGTCACGGACTGGTCGTGCAATCGCCGGGGCCGAGCGACGTCGGCGGACCTTGCGACAGCCACTTACCTCCTGATCGCGGACGGTCCGTGTCATAGACGTGTGACACTCTGCCGGTGGTCGCCATTCGAGGGAGGTCACCGTGGGTCCCTGCCTACGGATGGTCCGCGTGACGCGATCTCCGGTCAGCGCCGCGGGCCGGCATCTCGCGGGGCTCAGGCTCGCTGCCGCCCTACTAGCGGTCCTCGCCAGCGGGCTGCTGCTGGCTTTGCTGTGTGTGTCGCTCGGCGGGTGGTCATCGTCGTTGCTGGTCGGGTGGCTTGCGGTTGTGCCAGCGCTGCACACCAAGGTGGGGGAGCGGGAGGCCGTCGCCGTCGGCTGCCGGTTCCGCGCACCCAGTCGGGCCGTGCGGGCCGCGCTCGACCCTGTGTGGCATTCCGCGTGCCGCGCCGCAGGAATTGCCGTCACCGATGTCGATCTGTACCTGAAACGCGACGGTGGCATCAACGCGTACGCGGCCGGCCGGCGCAGCGTGGCGGTGACGACCGGCGCGCTGACCGCCTTCCTGTCCGGGTCGTTGCCGCCGCGCCAGATGGAGGCATTGCTCTTGCACGAGTTGGGCCATCACGCCATCGGTGGCCTCCGATACGGTCTGGCGGTGGCTTGGCTGGCGTGGCCGTGGCGCGCCGCCCGTCACCTGGTGCTCGGCCTGTGCTGGCCGATCGCTCGGCGGCAGCCCCGCGGCATGCTGGCGGTGGTGGTGGCCGGCGGCGTGGTGATCGCGATAGCGCAGTCCGTACAGCACGGTCACCTCGCCGCGGCCGTAGTGCTGACCGCCGTCGCGGTCTGCGCGGTGGCGTGTCCGACGATCAATGCGTGGGCCAGTCGCCGCGGCGAGCTTGCTGCGGACCAGTTCGCCGTGTCCTGTGGGGCCGGTCCGGACTTGGCCCTGCTACTGGCGCGCTTGGAAGCTGACGACGGCGCACGCCGCGAGGCGCCGCGAGCAATCCGCAGGCATCCGCCGACTGCCCGGCGGCTGTTTGGCTTGCCCGTGCCCCCGCAGCGTCGTTCGGGGCTTGCAGAGCCCACCTGCACTGCGCCAGCGGTTGCCGTGGATTATCGAGCGGTGTCACAACAGTCGTCGCATCCGTGCCCTATTCGGTAGCGAGACCGTGAGAGCTACGGGAGGACGAAATGGGCAACGAACACGATCATGACAACGCGGACGGTGGAGACGCCCTATTGACGCTGCACGAGGTCGCCAATTTGCTGCGCGTACCGGAAGCGACGCTGCGGTACTGGCGTCATTGCAGCACCGGCCCGACGAGCTTCAAGATCGGTAGACACGTCCGGTATGAACGACGGGCGGTCCAGGCCTGGCTGAGCGCTCTTGCTAGCAGCGGCCGGACCGGTGCAGCCTGACAAGGAGCTGTTCGGACCTGCGCGAGGCGCCGTTGAAGCCGGCCGGCCAGGCTGCCAAGACGACGGCACTTGTCCGGGCCCGCGGATAGTCGGTAGGCAAGGACCCCTCCGGACGGCTGTTGCCAGGCGACGGGTTGGTGGCGAGATGAATCTGAGCGAGTGGTTGCAGCCGATGGGCTTCCCGGCCATACCGCGCAAGCATGACAGGAGTTCTTGATGGCCTCGATTACGAAGCGCCCCAACGGCACATGGCGGGCTAGGTTCTATGACTCCACCGGGAAGCAGCAGGGCAAGGTGTTCGCCCGGAAAGTGGACGCGCAGCGCTGGTTGGACGAGCAAACCGCGGCCATCGTCACTGGGCAGTACGTAGACCCGAAGGCCGGCAACGTGACCTTCCGCGAGTACGCGGAGCGGTGGCGAACATTGCAGCCTCACCGCCCGTCGAGCGCGGCTCATGTGGAGACGATGCTTCGAAGGCATGTCTACCCCGTGATGGGGGACAGGAAGATTTCCAGCATCCTGCCCAGCGACGTACAAGCGCTCGTGTCGGGCTCCGCGCTGGCACCGGCCACGATTGGCGTCATTCACGGCATCATCTCCACGGTATTCGGCGCCGCGATTCGGGACAGGCTGGTCATCGCCAATCCGTGCGGCGGAACCAAGCTGCCCAAAGTGACCAGGCGGAGAGTTGTCCCGCTCCCAATCGAGACGGTCGGCGCGATCCGCGACGCCCTTCCTGACGTGTTGCAGACACTCGTTACCTTTGCGGCCGGTACGGGGCTTCGACAGGGGGAGTGCTTCGGCCTGACGGTTGATCGTCTGGACATGCTCCGCCGAACGGTGAAGGTCGATCGGCAGTTGGTCGCCGTCAGGGATGGGGCGCCCGTGTTCGGACCGCCGAAGACGGATGCCAGCGACCGCGTAGTGCCGCTGCCCGCGGTGGTGGTCGATGCGCTCGCGGCGCACCTGAAGGAGTACGGCCCTCGGCAGCCCGGTGCGCTGGTGTTCACCCTTGGTGGCAGACCGGTCACCAGGCAGGCGTTCGGGTTTCTGTGGCGACCAATCGCTCGCGAACTTGGGCTTCCGGCACGGTCAGGCCTGCACGCCCTCCGGCACTTCTACGCCAGCCTGCTGATCCGGCACGGGGAGTCCGTGAAGGTGGTTCAGGCTCGGCTCGGACACGCTAGCGCGGCGGAAACGCTGGACACGTACTCCCATCTGTGGCCCGACTCGGATGATCGAACCCGCGACGCGGTCGACTCCGTCCTCGGTGCTTATGAGGCACAGATAAGGCACGACGGCTCATAGCCAACGCATCGCGGCAGGTCATAGGCATAAATAGGACGAGGCAGCCTGTAAGCCGGGTTCTGTTCCCGGGCGCCTTGCGGCGGTCCCGTTCAGCGACCATCCATCTCGGCATGCCGTCGCCGGCACGCTCCAGCGGTCTACCCGCAGGCTCGGGCGGGCCGCCCTGATCACGCCTGCGCACGCCCGGCAAACCGGGCGCTTTTGACCTTGCTCCGGGTGGGGTTTACCGAGCCGTCCCGGTCACCCGGGGCGCTGGTGGTCTCTTACACCACCGTTTCACCCTGACCTCGAGACCCGAAGGCCCCGGGGCGGTCTGCTTTCTGTGGCACTGTCCCGCGGCTCGCGCCGGGTTGCCGTTAGCAACCACCCTGCCCTGTGGAGCCCGGACTTTCCTCGGCACCGGCCCGCCTGCGCGGTACCGGTGACGCGGCCGCCCGGCTGCCTCGTCCAGAAGCAATGGTACCGGCAGCGCGCCGCCCGGATGCGTGCCCGCCGTACGCTTCGTCGGTGGGCTCGGACGCGCTGCTGCCGCCGGACCGGGCACGCCGGTGACGGGCGTCGCCGCGACCGTCACCGGTGTGCTGCTGCTGGTGGTCGTGCTGGCCTGGGCACTGGCTCGGCCCCGGGCCTTGCCAGAGGCGGTGGTGGCGGTGCCGGCCGCCGGGATCGCGATCGTCCTGGGTCTGGCGTCGCCCCACCAGGCCGCCGGCACCCTAGGCCAGTTCGCGCCCACGCTGGCATTCCTGGCAGCCGTGCTGGTCCTGGCCGGCGTCGCCGACGCGCAGGGCGTCTTCGATTGGCTGGGTTCGCTGATCGCCCGCCGCGCCGGCTCACCGGCCCGACTGCTGGCGTCGGTGTTTGTGGTGGCCGCGGCCACCACCGCGGTGCTCAGCCTGGACGCAACCGTGGTGTTGCTGACACCGGCCGTGCTGCGCGCCGTCCGCCGGGCGCGGGTCGATCCGGCGCCGCCGCTGTATGCCACCGCTCACCTGTCCAACACCGCGTCGCTGCTGCTGCCCGTGTCGAACCTGACCAACCTGCTGGCATTCCACCGGACCGATCTGACCTTCGTCGGATTCGCCGGGCTGATGGCCGCCCCGTTCCTGGCCTGCCTGGCCGTCGAGTACGCGGCGTTCCGCTGGTTCTTTGCCCGCGACCTGGGACGGGGTGCGCCGCCGGCCTCGTCACCGCCCGACCGGACCTCCCCGGCCACGACGGGATCCCCCGCGGAGCCGGATCCCGCCCCGAACACCAACACCTCCACCGACGTGGCGGCGCCGCGGCGTCCGCTGGCGATTCTGGGCATGGTGCTGTTCGGCTTCCTGCTGGCGCCGCTGGCCGGCGTCCCTGCCTACCTGGTCGCGGTGCTCGGTGCGGTGGTGATGGCAATACCGGCGGTGGCCGCCGGCCGGATCGGGGCACGCGGTCTCATCGCCGCGGCCCACCCGCTGTTCCTGCTGTTTGTGGCGGCGCTGCTGATCGTGGTGGATGCGGCCACCGGTCACGGGCCGGCGGACTGGCTGGCCGCGCGGCTACCGGGGGACACGTCGCTAGTGTCGCTGGCAATCCTGGCCGGCGTCGGCGCCCTGCTGGCCTGCGTGATCAACAACCTGCCGGCGACCCTGGTGCTGCTGGCTGCGCTCGGTTCGCATCCCGCGGCCGCGTCCGTGCTGGCTGTCCTGATCGGGGTGAATATCGGACCGAACCTGACCTACAGCGGCTCGCTGGCACTGCTGCTGTGGCGTCGGGTGCTACACCGGCAGGAGTGGCGCCCGTCGATCCGGCGGTTCACCGTGCTGGGCCTGGTCACGGTCCCGCCGTGCCTGGCCGCCGGGGTAGTGACCCTCTGGCTGGTGACTCGGCTTTGAGTCATGCGCCACCCGGTACCCGGCGACGGAGTTCAGCCTGGCCGTGGCGCCCGGTCGATGCGGGCCAGCGCTCCGATCACCAGATCCCAGAACCGGTCCCGATTCAGCTCGACCGCCACCCGATGGTCCAGCGCAATCCCGTTGCGGCCGACGAAGTCGGTCACCGTCATTCCCGCGGTGTGCGCCCCGGCCAGTTCCACCTCGACGTGCGCCGCCCGGGTGGCGATCACGTCCGGATCGGCCACCAACGCGACCGCACATACGTCGTGCACCGGGGGAGCATCGAAACCCTGCACGGCGCGATAGGTGTCGCCGAAGAACTGCAGTAAGGCGGTGACGAAGGCAGTGGCCCGCCCGCCGATCGCCGCGATGCGCGCGATCACATCGGGGGTCGCGGTCGCCCGGTGCGTGAGGTCGATGCCGACCTGCGTCACCGGCCAGTGGGCGCCGAACACCACCTGCGCCGCCTCCGGATCGGACAGGATGTTGAACTCCGCCGCTGCGGTGGTGTTCCCGCCGCCGTAGCCGCCGCCCATCAGGACGACACTGGCCACGCTGCCGACGATGTCGGGCGCCAGCCGGGCGGCCAGCGCGATATTGGTCAGCGGGCCGGTCGGCACCAGCGTCACAGTTCCGGGCGGTCGGGACCGAACGGTCTGGATGATCAGGTCCACCCCGTGCCGGGGGTCCAGCGGCACGGTGGGCGCGGGCAGCGCCGGACCGTCCATGCCGGACTCCCCGTGAATGTCGTGCGCCACCCGAGCAGGCCGAACCAGCGGGGCGGCCGCGCCGGCCGCGATCGGGACGTCCGTCATTCCGCAGACCGTCGCCACCGCGAGCGCGTTGCGGGTCACCTTCTCGATCGTCTGATTCCCGGCGACCGTCGTCACGGCCGCCAGGTCGATGGCCGGATGGGCGTGCGCCACCATCATGGCGATCGCGTCGTCGTGGCCGGGATCGCAGTCCAGCACAATGGTGTGCGGCGCCGCGGGCACTCCGGACGGCTGGGTGATGGGTATCGGCCCTGGGGTGGCGTGGCGGCGCTCGTCCGGTGATTCGGCCACCCGGTGATGGTAGCCAGCGCATGCGCCGTGCGACGTCCCGAGGCCCGCGGGACATCGTGGGACGGTTCGCCGGCCGCGCCGTCCTCCGTTCGGAGCAACCGACCCCGTACCCTGAGCGCCGTGCTCGCCCGAAAGATCCGCACCCCGCAGACCCCGATCGACTTCGCCGCGATCCGTGACTCGCTGGACATCCCGCGCGGCTACCCGGCCGAGGCGCTGGCCGACGCCAAGTCGGCCGCTACCGTGGTGGCGCGATCCACGGCCCGGCTGCCACCGGCACCCGATGCCTCCCGGCCCACCGATCATCGAGAGTCGCGGGTCGACGACCGGGCGATTCCGCTGGTGACGATCGACCCGCTGGGCTCCACCGACCTGGATCAGGCGGTCCATCTTGAGCGCACCGGGGACGGGTTCCGGGTGCACTATGCCATCGCCGATGTCGCCGCATTCGTCGCGCCCGGCCAAGCGCTCGACGCCGAGACCCGGCGTCGCGGCATGACGCTCTACAGCCCTGACACCCGCACGCCTCTGCACCCCACCGTGCTCAGCGAGGACGCCGCATCGCTGCTGCCCGAACAGGATCGACCGGCGGTGTTGTGGACCATCGACCTAGATGGTGCGGGCGAACCGGTGGGGGTGGACCTGCACCGCAGCCTGGTCCGGTCCCGCGCTCAACTGGACTACGCCGGGGTCCAGGCCGACGCGGACGGCGGCCGATTGCATCCGTCGATCGCGCTGCTGCCGGAGATCGGAAAGCTGCGCGCCGAGGCCGCCCGCCGCCGACACGCGATCAACCTCGACCTGCCGGACTCCGAGGTGGTGCCGGACGGGGACGGCCACTGGACCCTGGAGCGTCGCGCCATCCTCCCGGTCGAAAAGTACAACGCCGAGATCAGTCTGCTGACCGGCATGTGCGCCGCTCGGATCATGCTCGGCGGCGCAGTCGGCATCCTGCGCACCCTGCCGCCACCAACCCGCGGCCAGGTGGCGGCGCTGCGCCGGGCCACTGCGGTGCTCGGCATCCCGTGGCCGAACGACGAGCCACCCGGTGACGTGGTCAGCGCCCTGGACTCGTCCAAGCCGCGCGAGGCCGCGTTCCTGGAGGACGCTGTGCGGCTGCTGCGAGGCGCCGGGTACACCCCGTTCGACGGGACGCTGCCGGAGGAGACCGGGCACGGCGGAGTGGGCGCGCCGTACGCGCACGTCACCGCCCCGCTACGCCGGCTGGTGGACCGGTTCGGCACCGAGGTCTGCCTGGCACTGCACGCCGGCCGGCCGGTGCCGGACTGGGTGCGTGCGGCACTGCCCGAGTTGCCCGCCGCGATGACCGCCGCCGACCGCGTCTCGGACGCCCTGGAACGGGCCTGTGCGGATGCCGTGTCGGAGTTCCTGCTGGCCGGTCGGGTGGGGGAGCAGTTCGGCGGGATCGTGGTGCAGATCGACGCCGATCGGCATCGCGCCACGGTATTGCTGGACGACCCGCCGGTGCGTGCCCGGTGCGGCCCCGATCACCTGGTGGAGGGATCGCGTGTCACCGTGCGCCTGACGGCGGTGAATGCCGACGAGCACCGCATCGACGTCGAACCGGTGACCTGAACCGTCAGGGCGCAGTGCCCACCCGGCGCTCAGCGCTCGGGCCGCGCCGACGGCTGCGCCTCGACCGCATGCTGGGCCAGGTAGCTGTCCAGCTCCGCGCGGTCGATCGGCGTCCAGCCCCGGGCGTGACCACCCGCGGCCTCCGCGGCGAGGCGTTCGGCGAGCCACGGGTGGTGCAGGTCGAATGCGGGACGTTCGGAGCGGATCCGGGGCAGCGCGGTGAAGT
>CALANS010000133.1 GCA_937926105.1 uncultured Actinomycetes bacterium
CCGCCGTAACCCCCGGTCCACCACCCCTGCGAGGCGAAGTTGATGATGCTGCCGCCACCGCCCAGCGCCATCACCTCGGCGACGCCCCGATTGAGGAAGAACGTCGCGCGGAGATTCACACTAAACTGGATATCCCAGTCGCCCTCGGTGACCTCCGACAATTCGTTGCGGCGGATGATGACCCCGGCAACGCAGGCCAGAACATCAATACCGCCCAGCAATTCATAGGCTCGACCTACCAGGCGAGCAATCGATGCGGTATCGCGCAAGTCCACGGGCTCCGCGAAATGCCCCGGCCCGATGTCGGAAAGCGTTTCCTGTAACGGCTCCGCTGCAACGTCAGTAAGGAATACCCGGGCGCCCGCATCGACCATCTCCCGGGCCACGGCGCGGCCAATACCACCGGCGGCGCCCGTCACCACTACCGCGCGGCCATCCAGACGAAACATGTCATCGGTCATTGCGCGCCATCCCTGCGTAGTGAATGGAAACGATACTATCATCCAGCCACGCCGTCGCGACCGGCGCCGCGGAAGGGGCGTCTCAGGTAGCCGAGATCAGCGTCGCCACCAGCGCAGCCCCCATATCGGCGGTCGACGCCGAGCCGCCCAGATCCGGGGTGCGCACCTCGCCCGCCGCCAACACCGCGGCAACCGCTCGCTCCACCGCGTCGGCGGCTGCTCCCTGCCCGAGGTGCCGCAGCATCATCGCTCCCGCGGCCACCTGCGCGATCGGGTTCGCAATACCCTGTCCAGCGATATCCGGCGCGGACCCGTGGATGGACTCGAACATCGACGGCCCTGTGCGCTCCGGATTCAGGTTCCCGGAGGCCGCGAGCCCGAGCCCGCCGACCAACGCGGCCGACAGGTCCGACAGAATGTCGCCGAATAGGTTCGATGCCACAATCACGTCCAGCGATCCGGGATGCGTCACCATGCGCGCGACCAGCGCATCGATGTGGAATCGCCGCAGTTCTACCTGCGGATAGTCGGCGGCAACCTCGTCGACGACCTCGTCCCAGAACGGCATCGTGTGGACGATGCCGTTCGACTTGGTGGCCGAGGCCACGCGCCCCGACCGGGCCGTCGCCACCTCGAACGCGTAGCGGGCGATCCGCTCGACACCGCGTCGGGTGAACCGCGCGACCTGGGTGGCGCCCTCGGTGTCGGTACCAATGTCGTAGCGGCCGCCCTCGGTCGAGTACTCGCCTTCCGAGTTCTCGCGCACAATCACCATGTCCAAATCACTGGTCGGCACATCGCGGAGCGGGCCCGCCACCCCCGGCAGCAGCCGGGCGGGGCGCAGGTTCACGTACTGATCGAAGGCCCGTCGAATCGGGATGAGCAACCCCCACAACGACACGTGATCCGGCACGGACGGGTAACCGACGGCGCCGAGGAAAATGGCGTCGAAGGCGGCCAACTGCGCCAGCCCGTCATCGGGCACCATCGCCCCCGTCGCCAGGTAGCGCTCGCAACTCCAATCGAACCCGGCCCAGGTCAATGCGAACCCAAACCGTTCGGCGGCGGCGTCCAGCACCAGCCGCGCCTGATCACATACCTCGGGTCCGATCCCGTCACCGCCGATGGATGCGACCGAATATGTCTGACTCATTCACCACACTCCTTCTCAATCGAGACAACTCTTACCCGGCTCCGATCGCCCGGAGCGCCCCTCCCCTGCGTCCGCTGAATCGCCGTTCCACGAGCGGCGCCGACCACCGTGGACGGTTCCGGCTGCCGCCGCGATCCGAACATTCACCTCACATGCCTCCTCTTGACACAAGGGCCTCGGCAGCTATTATTTACTATTGAAATCGTTTCCCGAGCGCGGGGTGGGGCGCGACCGATGGTGACGGGCCGGACAGGCAGTGGTCGTCATGCGAAGGAAGTTAAGGAACGTGGCCGTTGACCTATCGAAGTAGCGGCGCCGACGGCAACTCCCGACCATGATCTCGCCGCCCGGGGGGTGGTCTGGTGCCACCATCGCGACCCGCTCCGGCCGATATGTCGTCGAATTGACCGGATTCCGCTGAGTTTCACCGCCGATCGGCGGTCTTGAGGAGGCAATATGAAGATGCGGGTGCGGCAGGCCATCAATACAGCACTGGCCGATGAGATGCGCAGTGACGAGTCGGTGATCCTCATGGGCGAGGACGTCGCCGTCGCCGGCGGCCCGTTCAAAACGTCGGAGGGGCTCCTCGACGAGTTCGGACCGCTACGGGTTCGCGATACGCCCATCTCGGAGATGGCTTTCACCGGCGCGGCCGTCGGCGCGGCATCGATGGGTCTGCGACCGGTCGCCGAGATCATGTTCATCGAATTCCTCGGCGTGGCACTCGATACGGTCGTCACGGAAGCAGCGAAATTCCGCTTCCTGAGCGGTGGACGGGTGACCGTGCCCATGACGGTTCGTGCCTCGGTCGGCAGCGGACTCGGTTTCGGCATGCAGCACAGCCAAACCCTGGAGAACTGGTTTTCCGCGACGCCGGGCCTGTGCCTCGTCACCATCAGCGACGCCCAGAGCGCCTACAGCCTGACCCGAGCGGCCATCCGGCATGACGGGCCGGTCGTCGTCTTCGAACCCCGCGCGTTGTACGCGGTTCGCGGAGACGTCACCACCGGAGATGACGCGATCGCGACGATCGGCAAGGCCCAGATCGTCCGCCCCGGCAAGGACGTCACGATTGTCGCGTCGGGACAGACCGTGGGCATCGCGATGGCGGCGACAGCTGTGGCTGGAATCGATGCTGAGATCATCGATCTCAGCACCATCGTTCCGTGGGACCGGACATGCGTGTTTGAGTCCGTGGCGCGAACCGGCCGCCTGATCGTCGTCGAAGAAGGCCCGGCCAGCGGCGGATGGGGTCACGAAATCGTATCGTCGGCAACCTCGCAGCTATTCTCCGAATTGAAGGCCGCCCCCTTCCGGATCTGCAGCCCCGACGTGCCCGTCCCTTATACGCCGGCGCTGGAAGCGCGCTACCTGCCGACCAGCGAACTCGTCGCCCGTCAGCTAGGCGGCTACCTGGCAACCGGAAACGTGCCAAGCCCTTGGTGGCAGACCGAAAAGGGGATGTTCTGATGAGCACCACAGCACCCGCGGACGTGGAGCGCCGCTCGAAATTACACGATCCGATCGAGGCGTACCGCCGAATGTTCGAGATCCGGACGTTCGAGGACCAGATCATGGACCTCTTCGCGCGCGGCCTGGTCCATGGGACGACGCATACCTGCCAGGGCCAGGAGGCGTTGGATGTCGCCATCGCCGCCAGCCTCCGGCTCGATGACGCCGTCGCCTGCACCTACCGCGGCCACGGCGTGGCGCTCGCGCTCGGGATGACACCGGACAGCGTGCTCGGCGAGATCATGGGGCGCCAGTCGGGTTGCGTCGGTGGCGTCGGCGGATCGATGCACCTCTCGGATCCGGACGTCGGGCTCTTGCCCACCATGGCCATCGTCGGCGCCGGATTCCCGGTCGCGGCCGGAGCCGCCCTCGCGTTCCAAACCCGGCAGACCGATCAGATCGCCGTGTGCGTCGCCGGTGACGGGGCGACCAACATCGGCGCCTTCCACGAGGCCCTGAACCTCGCGGCCGTGTGGAAGCTTCCGGTGCTCTTCATCGTCGATAACAATCTGTACGGCGAATACAGCCGGATGAATCTCACGACACCGGTCGAGGACCTGGCGGTGCGCGCGACGTCCTACGGCATGCCGGGCGAAAGTGTCGACGGGATGGTGCTCGACACCGTCACCGATGCCGTCCGCCGACACGTGCAGCGCGTGCGAGCGGGGAACGGGCCGTCGCTGTTGGTAGCGCACACCTACCGGTTCGCGGGCCACTCCCGGGCGGACCAGGCATCGTACCGACCCGAGGGCGAGTTGGACCAGTGGCGGCAGCGCGACCCGGTGAAGCTGCAGCGCGAAGCGCTCAGCGGGAACGCGGACGCCGCGACGCTGGACGCGCTGGAAGCCGAGGTCGTCACGGAGATCGCCGCGGTGATCGAACGAACGATGGCCGCTCCGGAACCGCCCGTCGCGTCGATGTTCAGCAACGTGTGGTCGCCGGAACTCCAGATGGCGGGAGGGCACTGATCGTGCGCGTGGAAGTGGTTCTGCCCCGAGTCAGCGAAACCATCGACGAGGTGGTGGTCAACGAATGGCTGGTCGAAGTCGGAGCCGAGGTCGACGCCGACACCGAGATTCTCAGCGTCGACGCCGACAAGTCGACAGCCGAGATTCCCGCCACGGTCAAGGGGGTGCTGGTCGAGCAACTCGTCGAACCGGGTGACGAGATCTCGACCGGCACCGTCGTCGCCGTCATCGAACAGCCATAATCCCCTCCCCTACGTCACCTGAGGCACGTACTCGATGTCGATCATTGAATCAATTGAAACTATCCCGCTCCGGGTGCCCTTGAAACATCTGTACAAGGGCAGTTACTACAAGATGCGCAACCGCTGCACGATCATCACGCGGATACGGACGTCCGACGGGCTCATCGGTGAGGCGTACAACGCCGACTCCGACGAGGAACAGACCGAGATCCTTCAGATCATCAACGACGAGATCGCCCCGCTGGTGACCGGCCTGGACGTGCAGCAGGTCGAGCGGTGCTGGCACGCCATGCTGCCCGTCACACTGGATCAGCTTCGCGATCGTCGGCTCCCCATGCAGGCGATCGCGTGCGTGGACAGTGCCATCTGGGACGCGTATGGCAAGATCGCCGGCCAGCCACTCTGGCAGCTGTGGGGTGGCTACCGGAGCAGGATCCCCATGATCGGCATCGGCGGCTACTACGGCACCAGCGAAGCAGATCTGGAACGCGAACTCGCGTTCTTCAAAGAACAGCACGGCATGGTCGGCATGAAATTCAAGATCGGCGGGAAGCCGCCGGAGCTCGACGCCGACCGCTTGCGTACGGCGCGCCGTATCGTCGGTGACGATTTCCTCTTCGTCGTCGACGCGAATCAGGGCTACACCGTCCGCGAGGCGCTCGAGTTCCTGGCCTGCCTCGGCGGCGAGGTGCAGCTTCGCTGGTTCGAGGAGCCCACGCGGTGGCATGCGGACTGGCGCGGTCTACGCGATGTGCGGCTACGCGGAAACGTCAATGTCGCCGCCGGCCAGAGCGAAATCTCCCGTGTCGGGATGCGGGAGATGTTCGTGGCGGGCGCGGTGGACGTCTGCAACTTTGACGCCTCATGGGGCGGCGGCCCCACCGAGTGGCGCCGGGTTGCCGCCCTCGCATTGTCGTTCGACGTCGAGCTCGGACACCACGAAGAGGCACAGGTCTCGTCACACCTGCTCGCCTCGATGCCCAACGGCACGTATGTGGAAGCGTTCTCGCCGACCCGCGATCCGATCTATTGGAACCTCATCGCCAACAGGCCAGAACTCATCGACGGCCACCTGCCACTGCCCACCGAGCCCGGCTTCGGCTGGGTTCTCGACGAGGACTTCATCGAGAAATATCGCGTCGATCGATAGTTCGGGCGCAATCCCCACCGTGGCTCACTCCACCTCATCAGCCTTCGATGGATCCCCTGTACGAATGACACGATCGCGCGATGACCGAGCACCTGCCTACATTCCATCTATCCGTCGCTATCTGTGAGGAGTCGCACGATGAAGATTGCTAAGGTCGAACCGATCCCGGTGGCGTATCCGGAGCCGAACGACTTCAACGCGACCCGCTATCTCTGTCTGGTCAAAATCACCACCGATGACGGAATCGTCGGCTGGGGCGAATCCATCACGCAATTCCCCGAGGCGAATCCCGCGGTCGCGGCGATCATCAACGGACTCAGCGAGTTCATCGTGGGGCGTAACCCCATCGACACCGAAGCGACGTGGCGTGCGATGAAAGAACGCGCCTGGTGGTATGGCTACGGCGGCGGTCTCGCGTCGAACGCCATCGCGGCAATCGACATCGCCCTCTGGGATATCAAGGGAAAGGCGCTGAGTGTCAGCGTCTGCAACCTGCTGGGCGGACCAGTTCACGACAAGCTGCCGGCTATCGCTTCGTCGCACGGTCACCACGAGTCCATCCCGGCCATGGCAGAGGAGGCGCTCGGGTGGATGGAGAGCGGCCTCCAGGGAATGAAGGTCGGATTCGGCAAGCGGGGCAACGCGCGGCTCGGATACGAGCACAATCGTGACGTCGACTACGTCCGGGCTATGCGGGAGGCGCTCGGCCCCGACAAGTCGATCATGATCGATCTGGGGTACGCCATCAAGTGGGACGTCTCTACTGCCGTCAAGCGGGTGCAGGCCTTCGACGAGTACGACATCGCGTGGATCGAAGAGCCCCTCGGCGCGTGGGATCCCGAGGGGTACGCCACGCTACGAGCGAAGACCAAGACGCTCATCGCCTACGGCGAACGGGAGTGGAACCTCGACGGCTACGAGCGTGTCCTTTCCACCGAGACCTGCGATGTGATCGGCGTCGACCCAGGCCGCGCCGAAGGAATCACCGGATTCAAGAAGGTTGCCGATCGCGTCGAATACTTCCGGCGGCAGGCCAACGCCCTCGCGTGGTCGTCGGCGATCGTGACGGCCGCGAGCCTGGCTATCAGCTTCTCCAGCCCGGCCTGCAAGCTCTTCGAGTTCAAGCCGCTCCGTAACCCGATGCAGCACGAACTGGTCCCGGAACCCATCGAACACATCGACGGATGGGTCTATCCGCCCATCGAGAGACCGGGCCTGGGCATCGAGGTAGACGAATCTGTCGTGAATCGGTACCGGGAGTAGTGGGCGATCGCGATGACCCCGAGGCGCGGTGCACATGTCTGGTGAACGATCTCAGGGGAACATGCTGACAGCCGCCGTTGTCGCAGGTTGCCTTGAGACGGTCGCGGACGCCCCCTCGCCCGGTGACGATCTACGGGTACTTCTCGCCGATGCGCTCGCCTGCATGCAAGCGGCCCCCGTGGACCGTACCGGGCGGGCCCTGGCCGCGGACCCGCCACCAGCGCTCGGGGAGGTCAGCTGCCGCCTCTCGAAGCTGTGTCTGCGGGCCCACGCAGCAGATCTGGACGACATCTACTGGCCGACGGCCACGCACATCGGGTCGGTCATCTGGCCGGTGGTGCTGGACTTGGGCGCGCGGTATCGCAGCACGGGCGCCGAACTGGCGCGGGCGGCCCGCACCGGTTACCAGATTGCCGGCTACCTGTCCGCGCTGTTCGGCCCCCGGCACGCCGCACAATGGCATGTCACCGCGACGGCAGGCATGATCGGGGCCGCGGCGTCGGCGGCCGTCGTGATGCGCCTCGACACCGCCGCGCTCACCGCGGCCTGTGGACACGCCGCCGCCATGGCAGGCGGGCTGGGCCAATCGATCCTGGAACGATCGGCGACCGGCGCATTCCACCGTTCGGCGGCCGCCGTGACCGGAGCGCTCGCGGCAGAGTTCGCAGCCACCGGCGCCGAACCGCCGGCCGCGATCCTGGAGGGGCCGCGCGGGCTGCTCACGCTGCTCGCACCGGATCGCCCTGCGTCCGCACCGGCGCAGGTAGACATCATCGCGCACACCTCCGTCCGGATCTTCCCGGTGAACGGCTTCGCGCAAGGCGCAGTCCAGTTCGCCGCGCGGCTGGGCCGAGAATCGCGCGCCAGATCGGACATGGCGACGCCGACGCGATTGACTGTCCACGTCGCGAAGCCCGTCGCCGACGCGACCAGCGGCGATCCGGGCGGCGCGTGGTGGGACCTCCGCGGCGCCGTCGCCGCGGCCTGGCTCTCCGGCGACCCATTCAATCTGGCGCCGACCGACGCCTCCACCGCGCTGCGGTCCATGGTGACGGTGGAACCCGACCGGGACAGTGTGCTGACGACGAGCGTCACCGCGACCACGCCCACGGGCACGACATCGGCGGGTGCCGACACACCGCCCGGATACCGGCCGAGCGGCCCGGATGGTCAGCGATTACTGCGGGACAAGTGGAATTACCTCCTGGCCGACGAACCCCTCCGCCTCGCCGACCGGATCCTCGATCGGGGCATCGACTCGGACGACGTGGACACGCTGCTCCGGCACACGTAGACAACAGGCAGTACCGGCCGTGGCACATCCACGGCCACAGGCGAATCCGAACGGTAGAAAGGATCATGCGATGACGACAGGCATTTCCGGACGGACGGTGATCGTCACCGGGGCAACCGGCGGGATCGGCTCCGCGGTATGCCACCGGCTCGCCAGGGACGGTGCGCAGGTGGCGGCGATCGACCTGGACCAGTCAAGACTCGACGATCTGCTCGAGAAACTGTCTGGCTCTGGCCACAGCGCCCACGCCGTCAATCTCGCCGACTTGGGCCAGCAGGATGCCGCGATGGCGGACATCGCCGCATCGGTCGTGGACCTCGCTGGAATGGTGCACCTGGCCGCGGTTCTGCGCCGCCGGATGAGCATCGACGACATCACGGAAGACGACTGGGACTACCAGATCGACACGAATTTGAAGGCCGCCTTCTTCGTCGATCGGTCCGTCGCGCGCCTGCTCATCGCGCAAGGCACCGGTGGGTCGATCGTGAACTTCACCTCGCAGGGCTGGTGGACGGGAGGATTTGGCGGCTCCGTCGCCTACGCGGCGAGCAAAGGCGGGATCGTTTCCATGTGCCGCGGCCTGGCGCGCACGCTCGCCCCGCACAACATCCGCGTCAACACGCTCGCCCCCGGATTCGTCGATACCTCGATGATGCGCGGCGGCTTGACGGACGAGCAGTTGCAGGCCTCCATCGATCAGGTGCCCCTCGGGCGAATGGCCACGCCCGAGGAGGTGGCCGACACCGCGGCGTTCCTGATCGGGCCGGACGCGCGCTACGTCACCGGCGCCACCCTGAACGTGACCGGCGGGCAACTGATGTACTGAGCGGCCACCGCCGGGCACCGTCCCGCCACCTCGCCCCGGCGGTGCGCCCGAGCCGCCGAGCACTCTGGTCAGGGCAATGAGAAGGAATACTATGCGAAACGGTCTTCGTCTACTGGACGGCATCCGTGTCATCTCGATGGAACAATTCATCGCCGCGCCGTACTGCACCTCACTGCTCGCCGACGCCGGCGCAGAGGTGATCAAGATCGAACGTCCCGGAGTCGGCGACCCGCGCCGCAGCTATC
>CALANS010000134.1 GCA_937926105.1 uncultured Actinomycetes bacterium
TGTCACCGTCGGAGCGGTCGATACGTCGTCCGGGCAGGGGGCGGCCCCGCTGCCGCTGCCCGCCGCCCGAGCCGACGTGGGGTAGGGGCTGCGGCTGAGATGATGTGCGCGGTGCTCAGCCGGCGGCGCCGACCACGGTGGCGAGCGCGGCCTGCTGGTCGGGTGACAGCGGTGCGACGAACACCTGGAGCTGGACCGTCATGGTCCAGACCTGATCCGTTGTGGGCGGTGGAGCAGGTGCGGTGGTTGCGGCGACGCCCGTCGCGGCTGTCCCCGCAGTAGCCGTAGCGGTTCCCGCAGCAGTTGTGACCGATGCGGCCGGCGTCCCCGGACCACCACCGGGCGCCGGCTGCTGGCTCACGACGGGGGCGAACGACGCGGAGGTCACCAGCGCGCGGCGCGGACCCTGCTTCTCGATCTTCGACAGCAGTTCCCGGTTCGCCGCCATGGTGCCGTTGCCGACCACCGTGACGGCGATCGAGTAGATCTGTCCCGCGGGACCGGCGGAAGCAGCAGGAGCAGCAGCAGCGCCGCCCCCGGCTGCAGCATCCACGGACTCGGCGGAAGCATCGGCCGCCCCGGCTGCGGATTCGGCGGCGGCCGTCGGTCCGGCGCCGTCGGCCGGAGAAGCCGGAGAGGCCGTCGTCGGCGCGGCGGGCGCGGCGTTCGTCACCAGCGTGGGCGCCGCCGGCGTGATGCTGACCAGCGTCACTCCCGCGTCGGCGGCCTGCGCGGTGAGCTGATCGGTGAAGTCGTCCATCCGGTGATCGGACGGAAGTCCCGCCCGTTCCGCGTCGATCTGCTGCCGCAGGTCGCCCACGTGCTCACTGTCAGCGCGAAGCTTGACGATGCGCTGCTGCAGCATCGAGTTCTGCATCTCGGTGTCGGCGACCTGCTGCTCGGTCGAGGCTTGGTCGTCCAGTTGGGGGCTGATGAACATGAACCATGCGACAGCCGCCAGCACGATACACAGCAGCGCCCCGCCGATGATCCACGGCTTGGACGAGACGGCCCGAGTCATCACTTGGCCTCCACATCGAAGGCGTGGCTGAGCCGCGCGTCGGTGACGGTGATCTGCACGCTGTAGGTGGTGCCGGCCTCCACCACCTGGTTGGTGAGCGGGTACGGGTCGAACACGCCGTCGATGGCTCCGAGGCGCTGGATGAACACCGGCAGATCCTCCAGCGTCTGCCCGGTTCCGGCGAGCGTCACGGTGCCGATGTGGGTGACCCCCGAGGCATCCAGTGCGCTGGCCCCGCCGGCATCAGCGGACCCAGAGCGTCCTGTGGCCGTGGGCAGCGTGATCGTGACCGCAGCCTGATCGATCGTCATGCCCGGTGGCAGCGCCGCCCCGATGTCGCCGAGAAGCTTCGCGAAGTCGACGTCGCCCGCGAGCAGTGTGGCGATCTGGCTGCGCACCGCGTCGAGCGTGCCCTGCAGCGCGGTGACACCGGCGAAGCTCCGCTGCTGGGCCTGCAGCGTGGTCGATGTCGCCTGCGCGGCTTCGAGGTCCGCAGCGGCGGCCGCTGCCTGCTGGCGAGCGAGGTAGTAGCCGCCGCCGCAGGCCGCCGCGACGATCACCACGACGACCAGCACCAGCAGCCGCACGACCTTGAGCCGCCGGGCCGCGATGAGTTCGGGCGGGGTGAGGTCGGCGACGACGTGCCAGCCCGGCATGCTGCCGGGGTGGCCGGAGGCGTTGTCTCCCAGGGAGATCTCGCCGGTGGTCGGCGCTGCCATGTCCTTACGCCCCTTCCTACCGGGTGTTTCCCATGGCCAGGCCGACCGCGACGGCGGTCGACTCGTCCCCGGGTCGCACCTGGGCGCTGGCGTCGGCGATATGCCGCATCGGCTGCGCGACGGTCACCTCGAGGTTCAGTTGCTCGCGGAGGTATTCGGCGAGTCCCGGCATCCCTGCGCTGCCGCCGGTCAGCGCGACCCGCTCCACGGTGGTCCGCTGCTGCGCGGCGAAGAAGTGGATGGAGCCGCGGATCTCGGTGACGATCGGGCGGATCGCGTCCTTCAATGTCCGTGCCGCCGACGTGGTTCCGGTGATGCCGATGGCCTTCTTGGTGGCCTCGGCCTCGTCATAGGGAATGTCCGTCTTCTCGGTGAGCTGCATGGTCCACTCGGCGCCGCCGCGGGGCAGTACCCGGACCACCCGGGCGATGCCGTTGGTGTGGATGACGATCGTGGTGAGGTGCGCCCCGATGTCGATCAGCGCCTCGATGGCCGGCCCGGACGTGCCGATGGCGCGCAGCAGGCCGAACGGGGCCAGGTCCACCCGGGCCACGGTGAGGCCGGCCTTCTCCACGGCCGTGACGGCGGAGACCACGGGCGCCTTGGGGATGCCGGTGAGCAGTCCGGTCACGGTGTTCGTCGCCGTGTCGGGTGGCCCGACGGGGGAGAAGTCGAGCAGGGCCTGCTCCAGCGGCAGGGCGATCACATCCCGCGCCTGAAACGGCAGGGTCTTGCGGAGTTGGTCGGGTGGCAGGTTCGGGAGCTTCTGGTCGCGCACCACCACCTGCTGGCTGGTGACGCCCAGCACCACCCGCCTGCAGTTGAACTTGTTCTCGGTCCAGAGCAGCTTCAGCGCGGCGGTGACGGCGCTGGGGTTCGCCACAGCGCCGTCCACCACCGCCCCGTCGGGCAGCGGCACGGACCCGAGCCCGTGCGCGCTGACCGACTGGCGACCCGAATGGACCTTCGGTGAGAGCACCGCAGCGCGCACCGCCGTGGCGCCGAGGTCGATCCCGATCACATGCCCATCGGAATTGACGACGCTCACGCGGTTAGCGGATTGCGTGCGGTGTTTCACTTGCGGTCCTTAGTTAACTCTGCGGTCCTTGCCTGTTCAATCACGCGGCAGGAGCGGTAGTGGGCGAGCCTGTGATCTTTCCGTCGTTGCTTGTGTATACGTATGTCGTGTCGCCGGGATCGCCTGCGACTCCGGTAACCGTGTACTGATTGTCGGTGTCTGGTGCGGTGAAAATGATCGAGTTGCCTTCGCTAACGACGACTTTCGCGCTGGTTGTACCGCCGTCGTTGCTACACGTAAGGTCGAATGCCGCAGTTTCCGCCGCTGCCGGAACATTCGGGAATGCACCGCAGTCGGCTTGTGCCTGCGCTATCGCGGCCACTGCGTTTCGCACATCAGACTCTGCGGACTTGTTCGCCGCACTCTTCTGGTAGTTCAGATACACCGGAATCGCAATGGCAATCAGAATACCGATAATCACCACAACCACCAAGAGTTCAATCAGGGTGAACCCCTTGTCCCCCCGAGCCCGTCTGGCCCGGATTTCGTCATACTTCGAAAACATGTGAGCCTCCCAGCTCGTCAGGGGCGACTGCCTCGTGCAGCACGCCGGTGGGTGTTACCTAATTGCCGATGTTCTGGTAGATCGTGAACATCGGCAGGTACAAGGAGATCACCATGCCGCCGATCACGGCGCCGAGTACGACCACCATCAGTGGCTCCATGGCGGAGGCCAGTGCGTCGGTCGCGGTTTTCACCTCGTGGTCGTAGTAATCGGCAGTCTTGTTCAACATGTCAGTGATCTGGCCGGATTCTTCGCCGACTTCCACCATCTGGACGACCATCGGCGGGAACACCTCGTGTGTTGCCATGGGCTCGGACATGGCCCGGCCGGCCCGCACCGAGGCGCGCACGTCGTCCATGGCCTGCGCGATCACCGCGTTGCCGGCCGTGCCGCCCACCACCTCCAGGGCCTGCAGCGCGGGCACGCCGACCTGCAGCAACGTGGAGAGGTTCCGGGCCCAGCGGGCCAGGGCGATCTTCGTGAAGAGCGACCCGAAGACGGGCAGCTTCAGCTTGATCCGGTCCACCTTCAGGCGAAAAGCGTCATTCCCGCGGTAGGTCTTGCGGAAGGCGACCGCGCTGCCGATGATCGCCACCAGCATCAGCGGCACCCACCACCAGGCGTTGTGCGAGAGCGTCACCAGGATCTGGGTGGGCAGCGGCAGGTTCCCGCCGAGCTGCGCGAACATCCTCTCGAAGACCGGCACGATGAAGACGATGACGCCGGTGCCCAGCAGCAGCGAGAAGCAGAGCACGATCACCGGGTACGTCATGGCGCCCTTGATGCGGGCGCGGAGTTCGGCATCCGCCTCGTACATGGTCGCGATCCGGATGAGAGCCTCGTCCAGGAAGCCGCCGGTCTCCCCGGCCTTGATCATGTTGACCATGAGGGTGGGGAAGTGGTCCGGGTGCTCCGCCATCGCGTTGGACAGGGGAGACCCGTGTTGCACGTCGGCCCGCACCCGGGCGATGGCGCCCTTGAGGCCCGGCTTGCTCACCTGCTGCTCGAGGATGGACAGCGCCCGCAGCAGGCTGAGCCCGGCGGACATCATGGAGGCGAACTGGCGGGTGAACAGGGCCAGATCCTTGGACTTGGTGCGCTTTTTCAGACCGGGAATGGAGATTTCGCGTTGCAGGCCTTGCCCGGCGGCCGTCACCGAGAGCGGGGTGAGCCGCCGGACGGTGAGGGTCTGGATGACTGCTTCGGGGCTGTCCGCCTCGAGCGTGCCCTTCACCGTCTTGCCGGACGCATCGAGCGCCTGGTATGTGAACACGGTTGCCGCCATATCGTTCCCATCGGGGTGCACCGCGCGGACTTGAGACTTCCTGCATAGAATCGCTCGCAGGGTGACAATCCGTTACAGTCACGAGCGGCAGCGTGGTGCGCTGCGCCGATCGGATCAGATCGTGACGCGGAGTACTTCCTCGATCGTTGTCATGCCGAGGGCAGCCCTGCCCAGGCCGTCCTCCCGAAGGGGCACCATGCCCTCGGCATGCGCCACCTTCGCGATCTCGCTGGCCGCCGCTCGGGCGACGGTGAGTCGCTCGATCTCCTCGGAAACCGGCATGATCTCGTTGACCGCGAGCCGGCCCCGGTAGCCAGTCTGCGAGCAGGAGCGGCAGCCGACGGCGTGGAACAGTTCCGTGGGCCGCCCCAGTGTCTCGTAGGGCCAACCCGCGGAGGCGAGCTCGTCGCGCTCCGGCTGGTACGGCTCCTTGCACCACTCGCACAGTCGGCGCACCAGTCGCTGCGCCAGCACGGAATCGACCGAGGAGCCCACCAGGAACGGCTCGATGCCCATCTCGATGAGTCGCGTCATGGCGGACGGTGCGTCATTGGTGTGCAGCGTGGAGAGCACGAGGTGGCCGGTGAGCGCCGCCTCGATGGCGAACTGCGCGGTGATCTGGTCGCGGATCTCGCCGACCAGCACCACATCCGGGTCGGACCGGAGGATCGCCGGCAGCACCGCCGCGAAGGTGAGCCCGGCCTTCGGGTTCACCTGAACCTGGTTGATCCCGCCGATGCGGTACTCGACGGGGTCCTCCACGGTGATCACGTTGACCTCCGGCCGAGAGATCTCCGTCAACGTGGCATACAGCGTGGTGGACTTGCCGGAGCCGGTCGGTCCAGTGACCAGCACCATGCCGTGCGGTTTGCGGAAGCTCGCGGCGAAACGCTCGTAGCTGTGCTCCGTGAAGCCGAGCTTGCGCAGATCCAGGTCGATGCCGCCGGTGTCCAGGATGCGGAGCACCACCTTCTCGCCCCACACCGTGGGCAGGGTGGCGGCCCGCAGGTCCACGTGCCGGCCCTCGAGTGTCATGGTGATGCGGCCGTTCTGCGGCACGCGCCGCTCGGTGATGTCCAGGCCCGACATGATCTTGAGCCTGGAGATCAGAGCCGGCTGGATTCGCCGGGGCACGGTATCCACGTCATGCAGCACGCCATCGATGCGGATGCGCACCCGCATCTCATCCTCGCCCGGTTCCAGGTGGATGTCCGAACCGCGCGCGGTGATGGCGCGCTCCAGCAGGGTCGAGACGAAGCGGACGACCGGGGCGTCGTCGTCCACGTCCACGGCGTCGACGGGCGCTTCCTCGGCGCCCATTTCGGCGGCGGCGGCATCCAGGTCCGTGCTGCTGCGGCTGTAGCGGTCCAGCAGCCGGGCGAGGTCCCCGACGGTGACGACGACCGGGTTGACGCGCAGCCCCGTCGCGGCGCGTACGTCGTCCAGGGCGAGGACGTTGCTGGGGTCTGCGAGCGCGACCGTGACGGAGTCCGCGGTGGCCGAGATCGGCACCATCTGGTGGCGGCGCGCCAGGATGAGCGGCAACAGCGACATCGCGGCCGGCTCGACGGTGAGCGTGCCGAGTTCTTGCGCCTGCAGGCCGAAGGCGTCCGCGACGGCGGACGCGAGTTCGAACTCGGTGACGATCTGATCGTCCACCAGGACGGACTGCAACGTCCGGCCGGTACGTTCGGCGGTGCGGAGCGCACCGGTGAGCACGTCGTCGTCCATGCCACGCAGGCGCAAGGCCATGACGAGTGGCTCGCTGGCTGGGTCCATTCTCAGCTCCTCGAGTCGCGCCTGTGGCATGTCGTGGCCGCCCGGCTCGTGATCCGCGGGTGCTTCCAGTTCTACTCCGGGCGCCTCGGATCGGGCCGACTCCGCCGATTCCGGACTCCGCTGGCCCGGTATCGCTTCCGGCATCCGGGCCGTCGCGGGCAGCGTCGCCACTGTCGCCGTCTGGAGATCCTGTGGCGATGCGTCGTCGCGAGCATAGTGGCGGGCGGACATGCAGGTGATATCGGGTTTCGCCGTGCCAGTCTTTAACTTTTGCGCGGTGATGTCGTTACTAGAGTCATACGGCGCGCTCGCGGCCGCCGGGCGCATCCGCGAGCGCAGGCGCTCGGTAGGGTCTACGATCGCGCGATGGCAGTTCGGAGTTGCCGGAAGTGGTAGGCGGGATGCGTCAACGCGCCCAAGCGGGAAGGTGATCGCCAGTGGCCATGTTATCCGATCCGGTGGACCTGCCGAGTCGCCGCCACGCCGCGGCCGACGAGCAGGAGGCGCTGCGCGTCGCAACGCCTGCCGCGGAAGCGGTGGCAGTCTCGGCGGAGCGTGCGGCGACGACGGCGAACCGCGAGGTGGACGCGCTGCTCACCACGATGGTGCAGCGCGGCGGGTCGGACCTCCACATCACGGTCGGCATCGAGCCGTGCATCCGCATCGACGGCGACCTGCACCGGCTGACCGATGAGTCACCGCTGGGGCCGGAGGACACCGAACGTCTGATCCGGTCGATCCTCACCGACGAGCAGTGGCGCCGCTTTCAGGCCGACAACGAGCTCGACTTCGCTTATGCGATTCCGCGGGTCAGCCGGTTCCGCGTCAACGTGTATCGGCAACGCGGTTCTGTCGGTGCCGCCTTCCGCGGTATTCCGCACACGATCCGTTCCTTGGCCGAGCTGGGTGTGCCCGACGCCGTCGAGCGGTTCTCGCAGCTGCCGCGCGGTCTGGTGCTGGTGACCGGGCCGACCGGCTCGGGCAAGTCCACCACACTCGCGTCATTGTTGGATGTCGCGAACAAGACCCGTTCCGGGCACATCGTCACCATCGAGGACCCGATCGAGTACCTGCACCGGCACGGCACCTGCGTCGTCAACCAGCGTGAGGTCGGCTCGGACACATCGGACTTCGCGACCGCGCTGAAGCATGTGCTGCGGCAGGACCCGGACATCATCCTGGTCGGCGAGTTGCGCGATCTGGAGACCACGTCCGTCGCCATCACGGCGGCGGAGACCGGACACCTGGTGCTCGCGACGCTGCACACGAAATCGGCGGCGCAGACCATCGACCGCCTGATCGACATCTACCCGCACGCGCAGCAGCAGCAGATCCGGGCCCAGCTGGCGAACGCCCTGGAGGGCGTGGTCGCGCAGTCGCTGCTGCCGCGGCCGAACGGCGGACGTGTGGTGGTCTGCGAGGTGATGGTCTCCACTCCGGCCATCCGGTCGCTGATTCGCGAGGACAAGGTGCACTTGAT
>CALANS010000135.1 GCA_937926105.1 uncultured Actinomycetes bacterium
GAGCGGACGACTACCTCACCAAGCCGATCCGATCCACCGAGCTCGTCGCCAGAGTGCGCGCCCACATGCGGCGCTCGCACCACGCGGACGCGCTTGCGATGACCTATTCCGTCGGCGGTTTGCGGATCGAGGGGTCGACGCGCCGAGCGTCCCTGGGCGACGTCGACCTCCTCCTGCGAGCGAAGCAGTTCGAACTGCTGGCCCGCCTCGCGGCGGCCCGCGGTGCGGCCGTGCGCCGCGAGACCCTGATGAGCGACGTGTGGGACGAACACTGGTTCGGATCGACCAAGACCTTGGACGTGCACGTCGCCGGGCTGCGACGCGCACTCGCGGACGCGTCGGCGCTCTCCGGCGTGCCGGCCCCGGACATCACGACCCTGCGCGGTTTCGGCTACCGCTTAGAAGCGCCGGATGACGCCGAGCAGGTTGCGGGTGGCGACGCGTAACGTCCCGGCGGACACGACGACGAGGCAGGCAGCCGTCAGGATCGCGAGCGCGCCGAGGTAACTCCACGGCACCGCGATCTGCGACGGCGGCGGGTCGAAGACGCCGGTAAGTACCTTCACCAACACATTCGCCAACAGCACGCCGAGCGCGACGCCTCCGATCGCGCCGGCTACGCCGACCACACCGGCCTCGCCGACCACCACGGTGCTGAGGTGACGTCGCTGTGCTCCGAGTGCGCGCATGATCGCCAACGACCGACGGCGCGCGGCCATCCCCAGGCCCAGGACGAGGCCCGACGATGCCGCGGCGAGCACCAGCGCGAAGCTCAATTCGACCCGGGTGAGCCCCGCCAGATCGACCGCGGTCAGGCTCGAACCGACAGTGCCGCGCACGGCCGCGATATCGGTGACCGCCGCACCCTGGCCGACCACGTTCCGCACCCGGTCCGCGACGGTCGCCACGTTGTGTCCACCGGTGTCGATCAGGAACGCCCCGACGGCATCGCTTCCGGTGCGGTGGGCGACGTAACGCGCATTGGCGACGAAGAAGCTGTCCTTGGGCGCCGTCGGGAACTCCGCAACGACCCCCACGTAGTGAAATGGCACGGTGATCTGCTGGTGAGTCCTGCCGTCGACGAGGCGCAGGTTGATCAGGTCGCCGAGGGTGAGCTGATAGTCCTTGACGGTCTCCGCACTGACCAGGATCGAATCCGGCCGGAGATCCAACGTGTGCATCAGTTGGGCCGCGGTGCCACCGAGCTGGAAGTAGCTGTCCTGCAACGCGGTCGCCGAACGGATCGAGGTGGGATTGACGCCATAGAGATCTTGCAGATCGGATCCGACGTAGGCGAACCTGTGCTGCACCGGTTCGACCGCGGCCACCCCGGGGATGGTCGCCAACGTCCGAGCGTACGACGGGCTCGCCGCCGAACCGGGCGATTCGGTGACGGTGACGTCGGCGCCGTTGGTCAGTTGCGCATCGGCTTCGGCCTGCGCCGCGTACGTGGCATTGAAGGTCGCGGTGGAGATCGCGAATGCGATGGCCAACGTGAGTAGCACGGCCGCGCGGACCAGTGGCCGCCGCAGCCGAGAGATGCTGGAGCCGACAAGGGTCGCGGTATCCCCGCCGATCGGATGCAGCAATCGGCCCAGTGGCCGTCGCCCATGACGGAGCAGCAGATCGACCAGACGCCAGATGACGAGTGCCGCGCCGGCCCAGAGCAGGGCCGGGGCGGCCAGCGCCCAGTACGACACCGAGATCGCCGGGACGCCCTCCGGCGCCAGCACCAGCTGGTAGCCGCCCCGCCCCACGGCCCAGAAGACCACGAAACCCGTGGCCAGAGCGGCGATGTCGATCCCGTAGCGTGACCAGCCAGGGCTGCGGTGGGTGACGACCTGCTCCATATCTGCGGCCACGGTGTGCTCTTTGACGTCACGGCGCGCGGGCAGCAATATCGCTGCGACCGTGATCGTGAGTCCGGCGATCACCGCCAAACCGGCCCATAACACGGCCGAGCGTGCGGTCGCCCCGAAACTCGGCGATCCGAACGCGATGGCGCCTAGCGCCGTGGCTGCGCCCAGTCCGATGCCGCAGCCGATCGCGCCGATCAGTGCGGCCTCGGAGCCGACCAGACGCAGCAGTTGCCGCTGAGAGGATCCCCGCACGCGCAACAGGGCCTGTTCGCGGCGGCGGCGCTCCGCGCTTGCGGCAGAAACGGTGGCGGTCAGCAGCCCGGCAAGCACCGCCCCGGGCAGGCCGAGGAAGAGGAACAGAATCTGCGCGTACGCCGCGTCACCGCGTGCAGCGTCGAGCGCCGCCGCCAGGTTGTCTCCGACGGTCGCGGCTCCCGTGGATGCCGCCTCCAGATTGTGGGCCGCGCCGGTCACTGCGGTGTATGCGGCCGCCGGGTCAGCCGGCAGCGCATGCGTGACCTTCGCGTGGACCTGAGTGTAGGCCAGGTCCGGACGGTTCTTCGCCAGTGGCGCCACAAACGATCGGTACTGCCGGCTCGGCAGCAATAGAACGTTGTCCGGCGGCGCCGACGGTTGCGCCCCCGGCGGTGCACCGACCTTTTGGAAGAGAGAATTGGCCTGCGGCAGGTCGACGACGCCGTCGACGGTGAACGTCGTCGGCGGCAGCCCGGCCTTTGAGATGGTCACCTTGGTGCCGGGTGCGGCGTGCAGGTTCGCCGCTGTCTGCTGGGCCAACAGAACGCCGGACCCGCTGCCGGCCAGCGTCCGAATCTCACCGGGGAAGAGTGCCGCGTAGCCGTCGGGGACACCGAGTACGACCCCCGCTCCGGTCGTTTGCGTCGTCCCTGCGGTACTGGCCGAGAACCCGGACACGTCGGCAAACCCCACGGTCCGGCTGCCTTGCACCGACGGGAGGCCGGCCACCAGTTTCGCTACCGCCGCGGGATCGGCGCCTGATCCGACCTGTACCTGCCAATCGACGGCCACGGAGTCGATCGCGCGGGCCGTCATCGACGCCTTGGCATGCGCGAGGAACGCGCCCAGGCTGGCCAGCAACGCGACGGCGACGGCCACGCCGATGGCCGCCCCGACGATCCGCATCGGCTGCCGGCGAAGCAATCCTGCCAACCAGAGTCGAGTCATGATCCGGTCCTCCAGTCGTCGAGGCCGAAGGCCGTTGGGCGCGGTCGAGTCAAGCTCGGCACCGGCTCGTCGGCGAGCAGTCTGCCGTCGCTGATCGGCCAGTTCTGTGCCATGCGTCCGGCAACGGACTGGTCGTGGGTCGCGACCACCAGCGCCGCCCCGGCCTCGTCGGCCGCTTGGAGCAGCACATCCATGACGTGGTCGGCTGTGGCGCGGTCCAATTGGCTGGTGGGCTCGTCCGCAAGGATCGCCAGCGGCTGGGAAGCCAACACCCTGGCGATGACCACTCGCTGTGCCTGCCCGCCGGATAGTTGCTGGGGCAGGTCGAGGCCGAGCGGTTCCAATTGCAACAGGTCAAGCGCGGCTGCTGCCCGGGCAGTGGCGGTCGCGGTGGTGTGGCCGGCCAGCAGCAACGGCAGCCGAACATTCTCCGCGACCGTGAGGCTCGGAATGAGCGTAGGCGCCTGAAACACCAGGCCGACGTGGCCCGGATCGTGGGGGCGCCTGTCGAGCGCCGGCCACGTCACCGTGCCGACAGTTGGTTCCTCCAGGCCGGCCAGCAGATGCAGCAGCGTGGACTTGCCGGATCCGGAAGGCCCGGTGATGGCGATGCGGTCGTCGGCGACGATCGTGCAGGTCGTGTCGTACAGGGCGACGACGGGTCGACCGCGCGCACCGAATGTGCGGCCGGCTCCAGCGCAGGAGATCAAGGGCTGGCCCAGCACAGCGCGCGGGGTGCCCGCCGTCGCAGTAGAGAGGCGGTGGGCGTGCGCTCCTGCGGCGTCCGTGCCCGCGATATCCGATGGCTGCATATCAACTCACGACTCCGTCCTGTATTCGGATGACGCGGTCGGCCGCGCGCGCCACCGCGTCGCTGTGGCTTGCCACCAACAGCGCCGTTCCACCCGCGACCCGCGCGCGCAGCACATCGAGGATTCGTGCCTCGGATCTGCTGTCCAGTTCACCGGTCGGTTCGTCGGCGAGCAGAATCGAGGGCTCGCAGGCGAGCGACATGGCGAGGCCGGCGCGTACCAGCTCCCCGCCGGACAACGTTTCCGGTAGCGCGTCTGCCCGGCGTGCAATGCCCAGACTGTCGAGCATCGCGTGGGTATCTGCCGCCGGAAGATCGCCGAGTCGACGAGCCAAGGTGACGTTCTGGGTGAGCGACAGGTGGTCGAACAGGTTGCCGGTCTGTCGCAGCACACCGATCATCCGGGCGCGCAGTCGGGCACGCTGTGGTTCGGGTTGCCTGGTGATCCGTTGTCCGGCGACGTACACGGTGCCGCCGTCGGGCTCGTCCATCCCCGCCAGACATGCCAGCAGGGTTGATTTCCCCGAACCTGACGGTCCGACGACGACGACGAACTCACCCGAGTCGACCTGGAGTGAGACCCCGCGCAGCGCCTGGGTTTCTTCGCCTTCGGCGTGGAAGAATCGGTACAGCGCCTGCGCCCGAATGGCGGGCTCACGTACACCCACCTCGTCCGGGCCCGGGTCGCCGGTCGATCCCCGCGCCCCGTGTGTGTCCACGATCGTCACGCCCATGCGAAGGAGTCGGTGACGGTCCGCCACGGATCGACATTGTCGGCCCCGACGGGCCCGGCCAGAGTCAGCGTCACGAGAGTTCCCTGCCGCCAGAATTCGTAGTGCTGCACGGCCTGCTCGGTCACTTTCCCCGTGACCGCGTTGACCGGTGACAACTCTTTGAACGCCACGAGTATCGCGGCTCCGGCCCTCCGCTGCACCGCCGTGACCGACTCGAATACGAAGCCTTTCGCGGCGGATTCGATGGTCGGGACGACCGCCGACTTCACCGTCGCGACAGTCGGCGCGGTCTGGCTCCGCGCCACGGTGATGGTGACGCTGTTGTACTTGTCGGTGAACGCGACAGCATTCGGTGTCGTCGTCTTCGCCCATCCCTCCGGTATGGCGACCGAGAACCCGGCCCCACGGTAGGGAACGAACGCCTGGTTGTCCGGTATGTCGCCCGGTGGATTCATCTCGATCTGCGGCGACGCTACTGCGCGGCTGCCATCTGCGGCGGAGTGCGCGGCGGACGCGGGCGCGCTTGACGAAGATCGCGCGGCGGGGCTTGTGGCGCAGCCTGCCGACACCAGTGCCAGGGCGCACGTGAACGCTGCGACGACGGCCACTCGCAGTCCGCGCGATCGACCAAGTACCGGGTATTCGTGTTCGCCCACCAGTCCGGGTGTGTGTTTTCTCAATGTGATCACTTCCGAGAGATGGTGTGTCCGGGTCGTTGTGGGTATCTGGACAACTCACTCGTCCAGCCCTTTCGACGATAGGAAGGCCTGGGTAACCGATAGGGGCGGTGATGGTTACCGCGCGGCAAAATCTGGTTCGGCGCGAGTGGGTACGTGTCACACTCGGTACGCTGGGCTGCTCGAGTGCACGGCATGTGACGGATCGAGGGGAGGAGCCGGCCATGCGCCGACGGATGGTGCTCTTCGCTGCAGCCACTGCCTTAGTCGCGGTGGCACTCCTGGCAGTGCCCCTCGGTATCCTGGCCGGCCACGGATACTTGCAGGCCGAACAACTGCGAGTGGAGCGGCAAGCCGTCGCCGCCGCCGTACGCGCAGGCGGCGACATCGCCACTGCACCGGGTGATCTAGGCGTGGACGATCCTGCGATTCAGGCGACTGTCTATGACCGGGCGGGCCGGCGCGTATCCGGACCGGGGCCCCTCGACGCGCCCGCGACGATACAAGACGCGTGGGCGGGCAAGCAGACGGCCGCAGTAGTAGCGGACTCCATCACCGTGGCCGCGCCTATTTCCGACGGTGATCAGGTCGTGGCCGCTCTGCTACTCAGCAAGCCGCTGGACACAGTGCGTTCCGAGACCGCCCGCGCGTGGCTCGCGTTGGCCGGGATGTGCGTGTCCGCCGCGCTCCTCGCTTCTTTGGGTGCCTGGCTATTCGCGCGGCGCCTGACCCGCCCCATGGACCGACTCACCGCCGGGGCGGCACGCGTGGGTTCCGGGGATCTGTCCGCACGGATGCCGCGCAGCGGCATCGCCGAGATCGACGCGCTCGCCGACACGCTCGACCGCACTGTCGCACGCATCAACGCACTGATCGGCAAGGAGCGCGCGTTATCGACAGAGGTTTCGCACCAGCTCCGCACGCCACTCAGCGGTCTGCGACTGGACCTTGAAGCGATACAAGCCGATGCCGCCGATGCCGATGCGGCGCCCGACACGGGCATCGGCCCGGAGGGTCAACGCGCCCTCGCTCGGTCCATTCGCACCGTTGACCGTCTGGACGCGACAATCACCGATGTCATCCAACTGGCTCGAGACATCACGCCACGCGAACCCTCCGATCTGAACGTGCTGCTCGAAGCGGCATTCGACCGCTGGTACGGCCCGCTCGCGGCAGCCAACAGGCCCCTTCGCCTGGGTGTCGAGCCGCGTGTTCCCGCAAACCTGCAGATCTCGTCGGCTGCCGCAACCCAGATCCTGGATATCCTGCTGGACAACGCCGTACGGCACGGCCGGGGCGCGGTACAGATCGGGGCCCGATTGATCATGTCGGACTCGGGCGATGGTGAGGCAATCTCTGTCGAAGTCTCCGACGAGGGTCCGACGCTCACCCTGGAGGCCTGGGAACTGTTCGGCGGAAGTGAGGCTGCGACCGTCAGCGACGGCAGGGGTGGCACCTCCCGGGCCGACGCCACCCGTCATGGTCTCGGGCTGCCGTACGCGCGCCGCTTGGCCGAGGCCGAAGGGGCGCGGCTGGTGCTGGTCGGTCCCACGTCTCCGACGTTCGCGCTGGTCGTTCCCGCGACGCTCGCCCAGACTGATCGCCAGCCCGGATACCCCGTCGACACCTATTGAGCGCGGCCCGCCGTGGCCGACGCCTTCCCGCCGAGGTTTCACGCAGCCGCTCGGCATTCGGTATAGTCACGGTCACTGCGGGCGTAGTTCAGTGGCAGAACTTCAGCTTCCCAAGCTGAT
>CALANS010000136.1 GCA_937926105.1 uncultured Actinomycetes bacterium
ATCCGACTCACTAAACCCAGCAAGACCGTGTCTCAAAAAGCTTGACAGGCTCCGAAACCGGTCTGAGTCAGGGCCACGCCGATCCAGGGCACACCCTGCCGGGCTTTCATCCAACTGACGTGGTGACCAGGCAAGTCATGGCGGCGTTCCTGTTCAGGTTGAACGACACCGGAACCATGTCGCTCGGTTCGGGCGCTCCGCTCCCGACGGTGACCGGTCTCAGTAGCGCGACTGGGGGCATTCTGGGCGGTCGCGTCGTCACGATTGCGGGGCGTGGACTGTCGGATGTGACCGCGGTGACTTTCGATCGGCCGGCCGCCGACCACCCAGCGGCCGGCACCAGCCTGCACGTCCTGTCGGACTTCCGGATCACTGTCCTCGCCCCGGCGCACAGCGCGGGAACCGTCACAGTGCGAGTCCTCACCGAGGATGGAACTTCGGTGCCCACCAAGCACACCGGCTACACCTACGGGCCGGACCTGTCGATTGTTGCTGGTCGCACCCGCACACCTCATCCGGGCGCGGCGACGTCATCGACCCTCGTCCCGGATGGCATCGCGGTGGACCGCAAGGGCAATCTGTACATCGCCGACTACTACAACAGCATGGTGGAGAAGGTCTCACCGAAAGGCACGATCAGCGTCATTGCCGGAGTTGGTGTCGATGGTGCCCCGACGCGGGGTGCCGCGATCGCCAGCAATCTGGCGTCCCCGCGTGGAGTCGCCGTGGACGGTGACGGAAACGTCTACATCGCCGACACCGACAACAACATGGTGGAGAAGGTCACGCCGAGCGGAGTGCTGTCCATCGTGGCCGGCACCGGTACTGCCGCGCCGCCGGTGCCGGGCCGAGCGGTGGCCAGCCCACTCAGCGCCCCCTCTGGTCTTGCCGTGGACGTCGCCGGCAATCTCTACATCTCCGACAGTGGCAACAATGTGGTGGAGAAGGTCACGCAGGGCGGTGTGCTGTCGATCGTGGCCGGTACGGGAGTGCCAGGCACGCCGGTGCCCGGCCCGGCCATCAGCAGCTCGCTGTACCACGCCCACGGGATCGCCGTCGACAGCGGCGGGAACCTCTACATCGCCGACACGGGTAACTACGTGGTCGAGAAGGTCACCCCGGACGGAGTGCTGTCCATCGTCGCGGGTATCGGCGAGTGGGGACCGTTGACGCCCGGCTCGGCGACGGACACCGCGCTCGAACAGCCCCTAGGGGTTGCGGTCGACGGTTCCGGCAATATCTACATCGCCGACAGCCGCAGCTACCGGGTGGCGAGAGTGACTCCTGACGGGGTGCTGTCCGTTTTCGCCGGAGGTGGGAGAACGCCGCCGAGCGTGCCGGGACCCGCCACGGCCACTTTGCTCGACCAGCCGTTCGGAGTTGCCGTCGACGCGGCGGGCACCCTCTACATCGCCGATACCCACAACGCGTACGTCGAGAAGGTCGACCGGGACGGCATCCTGTCCCTCGTCGCCGGGGTGTGGGGCTCGGGGTCTCCGACCCCGGGACCTGCGAAAGCCAGTGCACTGCGGGAGCCGTCGGCAGTGGCGGTCGATGCCGCGGGCAACTTCTACATCGCAGACACGGCGAACGATGTGATCGAAAAGGTCACTCCTGCTGGGAAGTTAAGCATCTTCGCCGGTAACGGGACCTCGGGTCGGCCAACCTCCGGGCCGGCCACGGCGAGCGCCCTGGATGAGCCGACGGGGGTGGCGGTTGACGCTACCGGAAACGTGTACATTGCTGACCAGCGCAACCAACGGGTGGAAAAGGTTACGCCCGCTGGAGTGCTGTCCATCTTTGCTGGCGGCGGAGGAAAATTTCCCAGCATCACGCCGGGCCCTGCTACGTCCTACTATCTTGCGCACGTTTACGACGTCGCAGTCGATTCCGCAGGGAATGTCTACATCGCGCATCAGAACATGGTCTCTAAGGTCACCCCGGACGGCATACTCTCTGTCGTGGCCGGAGGAGGCCACTCCAGTGTGCTCAAACCCGGCCGCGCAATAGATGCGGACCTCGGGAATCCGGAAGCGGTGACCGTTGACCGCGCGGGCAACATTTACATCGCAGACTCCTTCGACGGCGTGGTCGCGAAGGTTACGCCGGCGGGGATGCTGTCGGTAGTTGTGGGTAGGGGAATCGCTCTTCCTCCCGTTCCGGGCCCTGCCGCGGACAGTCCCCTCCGCTATCCGTCCGGCGTGGTCGTCGGTCCGGCCGGGAACCTGTACATCTCCGACCAGGGCAGCAATGTAGTGGTGAAGGTGACGCCTAAGGGCATTCTGTTCGTCGTCATCGGGTCGGGCGTCCGTGGTCGGCCGACACCGGGGCTCGCGACTGCCACGAAGCTTGCGTACCCCAAGGGCCTTGCGGTAGATCGGGCCGGTCGGCTGTATGTCACTGACAGCGGGAACAACGATATTCATCGAGTGGTGTGGCACTGATCGAAGCTGAGTTTGCTGCCTACCAGGCGTGATTGGCGATCCGGCCCGACTCTCCTATGACGGTTGATGTGGCGCGTGGCCCATCGCGCGCGTGCCGCCAGACTTTCGCCAACCGGCTCATGTGCCGGGTCCGCCGAGCACTCGCCGGGAGGCGAAGCTGCGACGCTCTCCGGACAGCGGGTCGGTGAACTCCAGCCGGTGCGCCAGCAGCCGCAACGGCCGGGTGAAATCGCCCGGCTCCCGGTCCAGCACCACCGGGTACAGCGGGTCGTTCACGATCGGGATGCCCAGACCGGCCAGGTGCACCCGGAGCTGGTGCGTGCGCCCGGTGGACGGGGTCAGCCGGTAGAGCGCGGCACCGTTGCCCCGGCCATTCGCGGCACTGGCAACACCGGGCGCCCCAGCCAGTTCCACCCGCGTGACGGCATTCGGTTCACCGGGAACCTCGATGGCCTGCAGGGACCCGCGGGGCTTGACGATCCGTGAGCGCACCTCGGTGGGCAGCGCCAGGTCGGCGCGGACCGAGGCAAGCGCCAGGTAGGTCTTGGCGACCTCACGTCGGGCGAACAGTTCCTGGTAGGCGCCCCGGATCTCTCGCCGCGCCGTGAGCAGCAGCACCCCCGCGGTCAGCCGGTCCAGTCGGTGCGCCGGCGCCAGCTCCGGCAGACCCAGCTCCCGGCGCAGCCGCACCACGACCGTCTGCACCACATGCCTGCCCCGTGGCATCGTTGCCAGGAAATGCGGCTTGTCCACCACCACGATGTCGGAATCCGCGTGCAGCACGGTGATCTCGCCCGGAACCGGTGCTTCGTCGGGCAGGTCGCGATACAGGTATACCCACCCGCCCGGCACGTAGGGCGTGCCCGGCCGGACCACGCTGCCGTCGCCCAGCAGCACCTCGCCCGCGTCGATCCGCCGCTGCACACCGGGTGCCTTGCGGGTCCGGTCCAGCAGGAATTCCGCCACCGTCGACCATGCCCCGCCGCGCGGCAGGTGTAGCCGAGCCGCAGGTACCCCGTCGACGGCCGGCAGCGGTGGATCCCCGCGCGAGCTCATCGACCGGCCAGGCCCGGCTCCGGGTGCCGCCGACGGCGTTCCCGCTTGTGCCGGTACATCTGCACGTCCGCGTCCCGGACCGCATCCGCGAGCCGCCCGCCCGGCGCCGCCGTGCCGACTCCCACGCTGGCCGCCACGGTGTGCAAACCGCTGCGGCTGGCGCCCACCGTCTCGGCCAGCGCCCGGTATCGGCGCTGCGCCGCGCTTCGATCCGCGTGCAGCAGCACGGCGAATTCGTCACCGCCCATCCGGGCCGGGACGTCCTCGGATTCGCAGTGCGACCGGATGGCGTCGGCGCAGCGGCGCAGCAGGTCGTCGCCCGCGTCGTGCCCGTGCCGGTCGTTGACCTGCTTGAGCCCGTCCACGTCCAGGGTGACCACGCTGACCGTGGCGCCGGCGTCCACCCGTTCCTGGGCTGCCGCGACCGCCTCGTCCCAGGCCAGCCGGTTGCCCAGTCCGGTGAGCGGATCGGTGCGTGCGGCCCGTGCCGCCCGGTCGGCCGCCGCCCGCAGGTCGTCTCGCAGCGCCGCGGCGTGCGCGACGACGCTGCCCGCGTCCACCACATGCTGGCCGAGCCGCCGGCATTGGCTGGTGAAGCCCCGCGGCCGGGCCGCGGTGTGCACCATCAGCAGCATGCCCCCGGCGGGCGGCGGAACCGGCACCGCCAGCAGCGAGCGCACCCCCGGCAACATCGTCACCGCCTTGAGGGTGGGTGCGGAGGACACGTCCTGCAGGCACCAGAGCGAGGGCCCCATCAGCGCCGCGATCTCGTCCAGGGCGGCGTGCCAGTCCGACGAGGCCGGCCGTGAAGCGGCCCCGAACGGCTCCGGCGCGATCGCGAGCCGCCCGGCGCCGTCTCGCAGCACGCCGATGTCGCAGCTGAGGGCCTCTGTCGCGACCGTCACCAGATGCTGCAGGGTGTCGACCAGCCCGGCATTGGTCGGCGCCGCCATCAGCGACCGCACCGTGTGCAGCACCTCAAGCTCGTCGGCCAGCCGCTTGGACGGCAGCACGTCGTCGATGTCGGTGTCCAGCAGCGCTGCCACGTGCAGCAACTCGGCGTCGTCGGCAGCCGCCAGATCCTCGACCGGATTGCCCAGCACCACCGCGACATCGTTGCTCACCCTGACAACGGCCCCCGACACCGCGTAGTAGGGGCCGAGCAGCCGCGTGGATTCCGCGAACCGAGCGCGCCGGACCTCCCCGACGGTGATGGGGATCCGGGAGGTCAGCGGGTCGTCGGCCTCGTCGACCTCGATGATGCCGGCCCAGGAGCGGCCGCGGCCCAGCCCTCCCAGATGTGCCCAGCGGGTGGGGCTGACCCGGCGGAACAGCAGCGCATCCACCACTCCCAGGGCGGCGGCCAGCCGGGAGGCATCGTCACCGCTGCCCGGTCGTGGGGGAGCAGCGGCTGGGCGAACCATGCTGTCGATTATCGCCGCAGTGACCGGTCGTGCACACCCGGTGAAGTGCGGGGTGGCAATGAGCAGCCGGTGACGGGGTGGGCCTCGGTCGCGGACGCCCGCCGCCCCGGCCATAGGATCTGGCTATGAGCAGTCCGGGACAGGGCCAGCAGCTGCGATTACCCGATCTCGACTCGTTGGCGCTGCTGGCAGCTGTCGCGGAGCGGGGCAGCCTGGGTCGTGCGGCGCGGGCCCGGGGGATCAGCCAACCGTCGGCGAGCGGCCGGATCGAGGCGCTGGAGCGACGCCTGGGCGTGCAGCTGCTGGTGCGCAGTACTCGCGGGTCGGCGCTGACCCCGGCCGGGGAGCTGGTGGTCGGTTGGGGTGGCACGGTGCTGGCCGCCGCCGAGGAACTGTCCCGCGGGGTGGCCGCCCTGCGCCAGCGGCGCTCCGCGGAGTTGACGGTCGCCGCCAGCCTGACCATCGCCGAATACCTGATGCCGGAGTGGCTCGTCCGGCTGCACGCCGAGCAGCCGGGCATAGCGGTGCGCCTGCAGGTGGCCAATTCCACGGACGTCGTGGCTGCCGTGCGCGAGCGGCAGGTGCCCGTCGGGTTCGTGGAGGGGCCGTCGGTGCCGCGGGCCCTGGCCTGGTCGCAGGTCGGCAGCGACCGGCTGGCCGTGGTCGTCGCGCCGGAGCATCCCTGGGCGTCGCGTCGCTCCCCGGTGCCGATGGCCGAATTCCTGGCCACCCCGCTGCTGTTGCGCGAGCCGGAGTCGGGCACTCGGCAGGCCCTGGAGCACGCAGTTGCCCGCTGTGGCGCGCTCGCCCCGCCGGCTCTGCAGCTCTCCACGACTACGGCGATCCGTGGCGCTGCGGTGGGTGGCAGCGCGCCGGCGGTGCTGTCGGAGCTGACGGTGCGGGGGGACGTGGCGGCCGGCCGGTTGACGCCGATAGCGGTGACGGGGCTGTCGGTGCGGCGCCGGCTCCGGGCGGTGTGGCTTCGTGGCGTGGCGCTGGAGGGTGCCGCGCGAACACTGGTGGAGATGGCGGGCTCGGGCGTCGGCGACGGGTAGTCAGGGTGCGGGACGGCCGCTCCGTCGGTATCAGCGGACCGGTCGGGAGTCCGGCGTGCACGGTGGCGAAAATTCTCGCGCCCATCTGCCCCAGGATGGTCGAGAACGGGCCGTCGGCTCCGTCTCAGCAGTACGAGCGGCCGACCGGGGCCGCGCGACGAGAGGAGAGTCACCATGAAGTACCTGCTGCTCAAGCACTACCGGGGCACCCCCGCGCCGGCGGTCAACTGCGCACCGATGGACCAGTGGACGCCCCAGGAGGTCGATGCGCACATCCAGTACATGCACGATTTCGCCGCCCGCCTGGAGGGCACCGGCGAGTTCGTGGACGGCCAGGCGCTGGCGCCGGACGGCGCGTTCGTGCGGTACGACGGCGAGGGCCGGCCGCCGGTGGTGGACGGCCCCTTCCCGGAGACCAAGGAGCTGATCGCCGGCTGGATGGTGATCGACGTGGCGTCCTGGGAGCGCGCGGTGGAACTCGCCGGGGAGCTGTCGGCGGCGCCCGGTCCCGGCGGTAAGCCGATCCACGAATGGCTCGAGGTCCGGCCATTCTTGGCGGCGCCGCCCACCGTGACCGACTAGGACCCGGATGAACCCGGAGTTGCTGCGCGACCAGGTGCCCGCGGTGATCGGGGCGCTGGTGCGGCGCGGGGCGGACTTCTACTCCGCCGAGGACGCGGTGCAGGACGCGCTGCTGCAGGCCCTCGGTGCGTGGTCGGATGATCCGCCCCGCGATCCGGTGGCGTGGCTGGTGACGGTGGCGTGGCGCAAGTTTCTGGATCGGGGCCGCGCCGACCGGTCCCGCCGGGCGCGGGAGACCGCCGTCGATGTCGAGCCGCTCGCCGGCCCGGTGCCGAGCGCCGACGACACCCTGGCGCTGTACTTCCTGTGCGCGCACCCGTCGCTGCCGTCGGCGTCGGCCACCGCGCTGACCCTGCGCGCCGTCGGGGGCCTGACGACTAGGCAGATCGCTGCGGCCTATCTGGTGCCGGAGGCGACGATGGCGCAGCGCATCAGCAGGGCGAAGCGACGCATCGCGGGACTCCCGCTGGACCGGCCGGGCGACCTCGCGACGGTGCTGCGGGTGCTGTATCTGGTGTTCAACGAGGGATACGGCGGTGACGTCGATCTCGCCGCCGAGGCGATCCGGCTGGGCCGGCAGCTGCACGCTCTCACCGACGAGCCCGAGGTGGCCGGCCTGCTCGCCCTGATGCTGCTGCACCACGCGCGGCGCGCCGCACGCATCGGGCCCGCGGGCCGGCTGGTGCCGCTGGACCGGCAGGACCGAACCCGGTGGGACGAGGCGTCGATCGCCGAGGGGGTGACGATCCTGCAGGCGGCGCTGGCCCGTGATCGGCTGGGTGAGTATCAGGCGCAGGCGGCGATTGCCGCGCTGCACGCCGATGCCCGGACGGCCGACGAGACCGACTGGGTGCAGATCGTCGAGTGGTACGACGAGCTGCTGCGGCTGACCGGCAGCCCGTTGGCGGCGCTCAATCGTGCGGTCGCGGTGGGCGAGGCCGACGGGCCCCAAGCCGGCCTGGCCGCGCTCGCCGAGGTGGACGCCGCGTTGCCGCGCCACACCGCCGCCGCGGCGTACCTACACGAGCGCGCGCGTGACACAGCGCTGGCTGCCGACCTGTACGCGCAGGCCGCGCGGGCGGCGACTAGCGCGGCGGAACGCGACCATCTGACCCGGGAGGCCGCCCGGCTTCGGCAGCAGGCGAGGCGCTGAGCGGGCTGCCGGAGCCTTGGGTTGGGGTCAGTGGGGCTCGGGGTGGCAGTGGGGTTCAGCGGCCAGCAGGCTGCGGTGCAGCGGCAGCGTCGGTGTCGGTGTCGGTGTCGGTGTCGGTGGCGTGGATGACTCGGCGCAGGTACGCCAGCCCGGGCTCGGCCCAATGGTCACGCAACGCCGAGAATGTCTGCCAGGCTGCCGGCCCCGGCCAGTCGGCGGGCAGTAACTGGGCAGGCAGGCCGGGGTCGATGCGCGGGAACAGTCGCCAGTCGTCCACCAGGCGCAGGTAGCGGGCGAAGGCGCCGCTGCCCGGCGGCCCGGTCACCGCTGTGCTCGTGCGCGCGGCCTTCGTTACCGCTGTCTTCGTCACAGCCGTGTTCTTCTGCGCCGCCTCCGGCGCCCAGCGCTGCAGGAACCTGTCGTACTGGTCGCGCAGCGCGGCCAGATCCCACCAGGCCGACACGTCGATGGGATCCAGCGCACGGGCGTGGAACCAGGTGACGTAGCCGTCCAGGCCGTTGCCGGCCAGCAGCGCGCGAGCCGGGTCGGTCAGCACGGCGGGGGCCGCCCAGACACCGGACCCGACGGTGCCGAAGCCGAGCCAGCCCAGCTGCGAGCGCAATTGGTGCCGATGGCTTCGTTGCGACTCCGGCACGGAGAACACCGCCAGCACCCATCCGTCCGCCAGATCGGCCCGCCCGTACCGGAAGATGCGCCGGTCGCCGGGCTCCAGGTCTGCTCGGCCGGCGTCCGTCAGCGCGTATCCCGCCGTCGCTCCCCGTCGTTCCGCTCGCAGAAATCCGCGGGATTTCAGGCGCAGCACCGACTGCCGGACGGCAGGAGCGGGCACGTCCAGCCGAACCAGCAGCTGGATCAGGTCGGCGACCGCGATCCAGCCGCCGATCTGGCGCAGGTAGCAGCCGGCAAACGTCACGATGAGCGAACTCGGGGAACCGGCCCGGTCCGGCGGCAGCGAATCGGAAGAGGTGGTCATGGCGCGACCCTACGAAGCCAGGTCGCGGATCACCGCCATGGCATCCCACACCTCGGTGAAACTGGCCGGCAGCGGCGACAGGCCGATGCGGATCGCGTCCGGGGTGCGAAAGTCGACCAGTACACCGGCCTCGATCAGCGTCGCGGACAGCTCGCGGGCGTCCGCCCGGGAAATCGTCACGTGACCGCCCCGCTGCGCGGCGTCCCGGGGGGAGCCCAGGGTGAAACCCCGTGGGGCAAGCCACTCGTCGTGCAGCGCGACGACCATCTCGGTGAGCGCCACCGCCTTCGCGCGGATCGCGGCGATACCCGCCTCGGCGATCACCCGGGCGCCCTCGCGGACGGCCAGCACGCCGGGGATGGTGGGTGTGCCCGACATCATCGAGCGGATCCCGGCGGCCGGGCGGTAACCCTGCTCCATCTCGAACGCATCGGCCCGGCCGAGCCAGCCCCACAGCGGCTGGTCGAGTCGCTCGTGGTGCCGCCGCGCGGCGTACAGGAACGCGGGCGCGCCGGGACCGGCGCCGACGAACTTGTAGGTGCAGCCCACCGCGAAATCGACATCCCAGTCGTCCAGGGCGATCTCGCATGACCCGACGGAGTGGCACAAGTCCCAGACGGCGAGCGCGCCGGCCTGGTGCGCAGCGGCCGTGATGGCCGGCACGTCCGCCAGGTACCCGGAACGGTAGGCCACGTGGCTGGCCGTTACCACCGCGACGTCGTCGTCCAACGACTCCGTCACCTCCTCGGCGGTGAGCCCCGCGGCGGAATCCGGTGTGAGCCATCGGATCTGCAGGTCCAGCTCGCGGGCGATGGACTCCACCACGAATCGGTCGGTGGGGAAATTGTCCCGGTCGATGAGGACGGTCCGACGGTCCGGGCGCAGGTTCAACGCTGCGCGCATCACCTTGTAGAAGTTGATGGTGGTGGAGTCGGCAATCATGGTCTGGCCCGCGGCGGCGCCGAGCGTGGCTGCGGCCAGCTCGTCGCCGACCTGCTCGGGTAGGTCCATCCAGGCGCCGGCCTCGCCCGAGGTCCAGGAGCGGATCAGCCGGTGCCCCCACTGATTCTCGGCCAGATCACGCCAGGCGTCGGCGATCGAGGCGAGCGGCCGGCCCAGAGAATTGCCGTCCAGGTAGGCGACCACATCGTCGCCGTGCGGCAGGAACCGGGCCCGGAATGGGGCTAGCGGGTCGGCGGCGTCCAGCGCTCCGGCGGCGGCGCGATCGGGTGCGGGCATCATTGCTGCGTCCCCTCGGTCCCGGCGCTCGCGGCGCTGTTGGCGCTGTTGGCGCTGTCGGGGGGCCCGGCGTCGGCTCCGGATGCGCCCTCGCCGATGCCGGTGCGGGCCGCCCACAGCTCCGGGAAGAAGGTCAGATCCAGGGCGCGCTTGAGGAATGCCACCCCGGACGACCCGCCGGTGCCGCGCTTGTAGCCGATGATGCGCTCCACGGTCTTCATGTGGCGGAACCGCCAGGTCTGGAAGTTGTCCTCGATGTCGACCAGTTCCTCGCAGGTCTCATAGACATCCCACTGCTCGCGCGGGCGCGCGTAAATGTCGACGAACACGTCGACCAGCTCCTCGTCCAGGCTGTGCGGCGACGACCAATCCCGCTCCAGCAGCCGGTGCGGGATCGGATACCCACGGCGCGCGAGGAACTTCAGGAATTCGTCGTAGACGCTGGGGGAGTCCAGAGCGTCCCGGAGTTGTTGTTGCGCATCCGGATCGTGCCGGAAGACGGCCAGCATGGCGGCGTTCTTGTTGCCCAGCAGGAACTCCATCACCCGATACTGCAAGGACTGGAAGCCGGAGGAATGGCCGAGCAGCCCGCGGAACTGCGCGTACTCGCTAGGAGTAAGGGTGGCCAGCACCGACCACTGGTCGGTGAGCTGCTTCTGGATGTGCTTGATGCGCGCCAGCCGCTTGAGTGCCGGCCCGAGGTCGTCGGAGGCGATCAGGCGGATGGCCGAACGCAGCTCGTGCAGGACCAGCTTCATCCAGAGCTCGCTGGTCTGATGCTGAATGATGAACAGCATCTCGTCGTGATGGTCGGACACCGGGACCTGCGCGGACAGCAGCGTGTGCAGATGCAGGTAGCTGCCGTAGTTCATCGCGGCGACGTCCCGCTCGATCCCGTCTTCCAGCGGGCGCAGGTTGGGTGATGCCATGGTGTCCTCCGTGGCGGTGCTGATGATGCTGGCTCTCCGACCACCGTATTGTGATTACGTGACGATCGTCAAGTATCAGCATCATAGCCGTTGACAGCGCTCGGGCATCAGGACAGATGACCTCAGCGCCGAACACCCATCGCGGGCAACCCGCGGGGTCGACGTCACGTGGCGCGGACAACGTCGTCGTCCACCCGCAGCCTGCCCTCGAGCGCCGCCCGCCGCAGCGCTCGGTCCAACAGGGCTACCTGTGCCGCGGTTCTGCGGTGGAATCCGAACAGGCGCAGGGTTTCGGCTTCCAGTTGATCGCGTGAGACTCCGGCGCCTGCTACGCAAACGGCCACCATGGCGTTGCCGATCTCCCGGGCGCACACCTGCTCCAGCGGTCGGTCGGCCTGCCGCTCGGCGCAGCGAAATCCGGTCCACGCCTCGGGATCCACCTCGTCCGGCCAGGCGAACTGCGGGTCGGCGGGGTCTCGGAAAACGCCGTCGGGCAGGCATTCCAGGATCGATGTGCGCCGCTCCGCCGATACCCGGCCGAGGTCGAATCCGCCGGCGACCAGCTTGGCCAGACGGTCGACGTGCACCGGGCCCTCCGCATCGATGGCGGCACGCAACGCCCGAGCGACCTGCTCGGCGGCGTCGGGCGCCGGGAGCCGATCCAGCACGTGCCGGCCGCCCAGGTAACCGGAGATCCACGGGGTGAAGACCGCATCCGTGGCGCGCGCGGCCTCGCGTTCCTCCGGCGCGGTGCCGTGGCGTTCCGGCGGGACATCGGCTGCGGCTGGGTCGGGCGACGGCCGGCCATCGGGAGCCGACGCGTCGCCATGATCGTGATCGCTCGATGACGCCGCCCCCGCCGCAGTGGCCAGGCTTGGCTTGGCGGGGTCAGCACCCGGCGCACCGTTCGCGAGTGCGCCGGCACCCTCCGGCATCCGCGTCGCGGCCTGCAGGCGGTCCAGCACCCCCTGCCTGTCCCGCAACCAGTCCGGTAGCCAGACGCGCTGCACCGCGGGCCAGCGCATCAGCTCCGACAGCACGTGGACGGGCAGTCCGTCGCGATCGCCCACGGTGCGACGCGCCGCCCATGCCGGCCCGTCCAGCAGGACCGCCACCCGCGGGCCGGACGGAGCCTGGTCGGAGCCGTCTGCGGCCCCTAGCACCAGATCCAGGGTGAAACCGGACAGACCGACGTTGCGCAGCACCGTCAGCCCACGTTCGGCGGCGGCGGCGGCAACCTCGTCCCGGTGCCGGTCCGGAGCCGGTGCCCGGGGCGAGGCACCCATCGCCGCTTCCGCTCCGGACCGTGCCAGATCCAGATAGGCACGCAGATCCTTGATGCCCTGGGACGTGGTCTGCTCGGCGCGCAGGTCCTCCGGGTCGAACGAGGAGAACACCAGCACCTGCCGGCGGGCCCTGGTGATCGCCACGTTGAGCCGTCGCTCACCGCCGATCTGGTTCAGTGGACCGAAGTTCAGTGGCAGCACGCCCCGCGCATTGGCGGAGAACGCGGTGGAGAACAGAATCACGTCTCGCTCGTCGCCCTGCACGTTCTCCAGGTTCTTGACGAACAACCCCGCGCCGTCGGTGCGGTCCAGTGCCGCCTCGATGCGGTCGTCGTCCAGGTCACGCAGCAGCGCCTCGATCAGCGTGCGCTGCGGGGCATTGAACGTCACCACCCCGATCGACGGCAGCGTATCGGGGTCCGCATCGAATCGCCGGCGGATCTCGGCGACCACTGCCTCGGCCTCGATCGGATTGGTACGCAGCAGCTTTCCAGCATCCGAGCGCAGGAAATGGCCGTCCAGCCGGATCAGGCTCACCCCGTGACCATGCACCCCCGGATCGGCGGTGCCATGCAACGGTGACGGGAACGTCGAGAGCCGGTCGGCGTAGTAGTGCCGGTTGGAGAAGGCGATCAGCGACTCGTCCTGCGATCGGTAGTGCCAGGACAGCCAGCGGCGCGGTACTCCGGCCTGCACGCACTCCGAGAGAATGGACTCCTCGTCGGGCACGGCGAGCAGGTCTGCCGCCGACTCCCGGTCCGCCGCGGCGGGATTCGAGCCGTCCAGCCGATCGGCCAGGGAGTCTGCCATCGACTCCGCGACCGACGTCGGTGGCATTTGCTTGGAATCGCCCACCACCACGGCGGCCCTCGCCCGCCCCAGCCCCCCGATGGCATCCGCCACCCGGATCTGGGAGGCCTCGTCGAACACCACCAGGTCGAACAGACCGGGTTGCGGCGGGAAGAATCGGGCCAGTGAATCCGGGCTGACCAGCATGCACGGCATCACGGCGGTGACGAGGTCGCCGTAGCGCGCCAGCAGCGGTCGCACCGCCAAGCCGCGCCGCCGCTTGGCAAGCTCCCGGCCCAGCTCGCCGACTTGGCCGAAACTTGAGGTGACGTCGAAGGTTCGGGATCCGACAAGGCCGTCCGGAATGGCGCTCGCGAGGTGCCGGCGGACTCGCTGCGAGGCGTCGGCGAATCGGCGCACCGCACGGTCCTGCGTCATCGCATCGAAGCCATCCAGGCCAGTGGCGGCGGCGCGCTCCCCGAGTGAGGTCGTGGCGAGGCCGGCATCGAAGGCTCGCGCCGCCTGGATCGCCGGAATCGCGCCCGACAGTAGCAGCGCGCGGGCCCGGAGCAGCCCGGCCGCGCGGAGCGGCTGCAGGTGCGTCAGCAGCGCCAGATAGCGCCGGAGGTCCGGCTGGCCGGGTCGGTCGGGCTGCCGGTGTTTGCCGGTGCGCCGCCAGCCGGCGAGCAGACCGCCGCCGGCCCAGGCGGCGAAAGGAACATCCCCACCGCACATTTCGGCCAGGTCGGCCAGCGCCGACGATAACCTTCCCAGGGCGTCCCGATCGTCCAGGCCCACCACGGCGCGGCTGTCCAGCAGACGGCGCACCGCCTGCCGGAACGGCTCGGGATCCCGCAGTGCCACGCCCTCCCGGTCGCGCAGCGCCGCGGTGTTGGAGGCCCAAGCCAGCCACTCGATGCGCTCGTCCAACCATCGCCGGCCGTCGGCGACCAGCGGGTTCCACCCGTCCGGCGGCTGTAGACCCGGCACCTGCGCGACCCGCACCTGCAGCCGGATGATCTGCTGCCATACGGCGACGAGTTTGCCGGTGAGGACAGCGATCTGCTTGCGCGGCACCGTCATCGAGTCCCGCAGCGCCGGTTGCAGCCGCGCGAGAACTGCGAGCTGGCGCTTCTTGCGGCCGAACCAGGAGGAGGCATCCGCCGCGCGGGCATCGGCGTTGATGGCGTCGACCGGCAGTGCGAACACCTCCGGCGTGGCGATGTCCAGGCCCGGATGAGCAGTGCTCGCGAAGGCCGCCACGGCCGCCCGAACCTCTTCGGCGTCGCGCCGCCACCGGTCGGTGACGACCAGGTCGAGCAGCGCCAGGTCGACCGCGAAGCCCCCGGCGAACCGAGCCAGATCTGCGATGTCCGAAGGGGTCCGGGCCACTGCCAGCGCGGCACCGACCTCCGGGCCGGCGACCGGATACTTCAGGGCGGTGTCTACCGCCTGGGTGGCCTCGGCCAGCGCTGCAGCGTCGATGCCCGACGGGTCGGCCGGGTCGACGAACCCCCAGGGATGATTCGCAGCGGGATGCGCCGGATCGGCGACGTCGGGCAGCGACGCGAGGGCGGCGCGGACGGCCGCCAGGTCGACATCCGGTGCCGCCACGGCGGTGTGCGGAATCGGCAGCTCCGGCCCGTCGCCCACCGCCAGCGACTGAGTGTGCGCCGAGTAGAACGACAGCCCCGCGGCGTTCCGGCGGTGCAGCCGCTCGGCATATCGGGCCAGTTGCCCGGCCGCGGAGTCCAAGTCCTGCTGGGCGGCGGACAGCCCCTGCGGGTCGGCGGCGACCCGCAACTCCAGCGCGGCTCGGATCTGCGCTCGCACAATCGCGGGTTTGGCACCCTTGTCGTGCAGATCCAGGCAGAACGGTGCCAGCCCGATCTCCGCCAGCCGGCGAGTCACCACGTCGAGCGCGGCGCGCTTCTCGGCGATGAACAGCACGCGCCGGCCGCTCGCCACGGCGTGTGCCAGCAGGTTGGTGATGGTCTGCGACTTTCCGGTCCCCGGAGGCCCCTCCAGCACGAAGGTGTGGCCCGCGGTGGCCGCGTCGACCGCGTCGACCTGCGAGGCGTCGGCGGCGATGGGCAGCGACGCCGCGAGTGCATCCAGATCCGGTGCATGATCGAGGTCGCTCACGGGGTCGGTGAACATTCCAGTCGGGTCGGCGATCAGATGGTGCACCAAGGGATTTCGGGCCAGGTCGGACCAGTGCTCGTCCAGATCCTTCCAGAGCCGGAACTTGGCGAAGGCGAGCAGCGCAAGGCTGGCGGTCTGCTCCACGCGGTAGTTCAGGCCCGCCCCGGCCAAGGCCGTGCGCAACGCCCGGAACGCCGCGTCCAGGTCGATCCCGGCCGAGTCCTCGCTCGGCTCGGCGAGTCCCGGGATGGATAGACCGTGCACCTGACGAAGCTTTTCCAGCAGGCAGAAGTTCGGGGTCGAGGTGCCGGCCTCGTCCAGCTCGATGTGGTAGTCGCCGCGCCGCGATCGGGGTGAGAGCACCACCGGCACCAGCACCACCGGCGATCGGAGTTCGCGTCCGTCCAGGTTCCACATCAGGGTACCCAGCGCGAGATACAGGTGATTGGCGCCCGTTTCCTCCGCGATGGTGCGGGCGCGGTAGGCCAGCGAGCGCATCCGTCCGACGTAACCGTCGGTGGGGATATCGGTGTAGGCGGCGTGCTTGGTCGACAGCAGATCGGCGCGCTGCTCCTCGGTGAGGTCCCGGCCGGACCGGATGCCGCGACGCAGTTGAACGTCGGAGAGCCGGTCGGCGGGCAGCAGCGTGATGGCTCCCCCGGCGTTGACGGTGTCCTCCAACGCGGCGAGCATGCCTGGCGGGACGGCCAGCGGGAGCGCCCCGCGCCCGGTGTAGTTGAGCAGGCGATTACGCAGTGACAAATCCAGCAGAGAGTTCTTCCATTGCGTCACCCGGGCCGGTATCGGCGGTGCCGGGGTCGCCCCACCGGGTTCGATTTGCCTTGCCGGCGCGCGCGTATCGGCAGCTCCCGATGCGACGCCGGCTGCCGCGTCGGTCATCGGGAGCGGGGTGCCGCCGGAGATTCCCGTCACCGCTACGCGGTCCGCGCCGTTTTCGATCACGCCATCCCGGTCCGCTGGCCGGCACTCGATCCACTGCGGGGAGCCGTCCGGCGCGGTGACCAGTACCGGCAACGGGTCGATCCGGTCCCGTCGGGCGGCCGCCACATCGAGGACGCCGAGCACGTCCGCCAGGTCGCCGTGCAACGGCGGGCGGCAAGCCGCGACAGCCCGGGCGAACGTGTCGGTCACGGGATCGCCGGCAGTGCCGGCGACGACGGCCACATCCAGGCAGCCGATCAGGCCAAGGTCGACCAGGTTGACCACTCCGTCGACGTCGGTCACGGCGGCCGCCGGCAGCGTCCGGTCCTCGCGCCAATAGCCGAGCAGGGGGCGGGCGCCGGTGATCCAGATCAGCGGGTGCAGACCGCGCCGCTCCAGGCAGGCTGCCACCAGCGCGGCCAGATCCAACGCCGTGCCCGCACCGTCGCCCAGAACCTGTGTGGGCGTGCGGATCTGTTGCGGCTCCTGCGGCCAACCCGGGCCGGGGTCGGCCAGCCGGATGCGCCGGGCGCCGACCGCGTCCACGATCGCCCGCACTCGCTCGTCCACTCGTTCCGGCTCGATCGGGTACCCGTCGGTCGGCCGGCCGACCGGGAGCGCGGCGCTGGTATCGAGACCGACCTCCGATTCCAGCGGTCGCGCGGCCTCGGTCAGTATCGCGTCGACCGCCGGGTCCTGCGGCAGCACGTGCGCGGCGAGCAGTTCCAGCGCCAGCGGGACCGGACGGGCGACCCACTGGCCGCCGCCGAGCACGGTAACCGGGCACTCGGCGACGGCCACCTCATGCTCGTCGACCAGCACCGAGGCTCGCAGCGTGGCGGCGACCGGTGCCGGCAACCGGGCGACGGCGGTGGGATCCAGTAGCGCCGGGACGGTGGGCGCGACGGTGCCGGCGGCCGGCAGCTCGACTGGGACGGTGACGGAGCCCACCACGACCGGCCCGATCGACGCGAGGTTCGCGGGTTGCTCGGCGGCGACGCCCTGCCCCGCCGACACGGTCACCCGCAACTGGGCGGCGACCGCGGCGAGCCCCGCGGGCCCGGCGGTGCAGACCTGCAGGGATTCGAGCACCCCGACGCCGCAGTGCGCCATGGCCTGGGTCAGCACCGGCATCGCCGTCACCCGCAGGCCGATCCGGGGTTCCGCCGAATCGGCCACCGGTGGCACCTCCTGACCGGATCCGGGCGCCGGTGCTGCCCGGCGGCGTTGTCCGCGGACCCCGACCTGCATTCTGGCCCATCACGCCGGGCGTCATGCCCCGGGCGGTGCCGGCACCGGGCCATGGCACCGACCTGCGCGGTGGTCGGAGCAGTTCTACCGTCGAGGCGCGGGCGCCCGATCCGCGGGACGGGCTGGGCCACCGAACGGTAGATCGATGAGAGGGAGCGCGAACGTCAGATGTTGTTGCAGGGCAAGACCATGATCGTCACAGGTGGGAACTCCGGCATCGGGGAGGGCATCGTGCTCGCCGCCGCGGCGGAGGGCGCGAACATCGTCATCGACTACGTGGCGCACCCCGACGAGACGAAGGAGATCATCGACAAGATCCACGCCGCCGGTGGCAAGGCCGTCGGAGTCAAGGCGGACGTGTCCAGGATCGTCGATGTGGCGTCGATGGTGGACACCGCCGTCAGCCGGTTCGGCCGGCTGGACGTGCTGGTCAACAACGCGGGCATGGAAACCCGCACTTCGGTGCTGGACACCACCGAGCAGCAGTACGACACGGTGATGGCCGTGAACCTCAAGAGCGCCTTCTTCGGCACTCAGCTGGCCGCTAAACAGTTCATCGCGCAGGGCGGCGGCGGGATGATCATCAACATCTCCTCGGTCCACGAGGACTGGCCGATGCCGGGCAACACCCCCTACTGCGTGTCCAAGGGCGGCATGCGGATGCTGACCCGCACGGCCGGCGTCGAGCTCGGCAAGCACGGCATCCGGATCGTCAATGTGGGGCCGGGCGCCGTGGACACCCCCATCAACGCCACGACCGAGAGCGACCCGGCGAAGCTGACGGCGCTCAACGCCGCCATCCCGCTGGGGCGGATGGCCGAGCCGGACGAGATTGCCCAGACCGTCGTGTTTCTCGCCTCCGACAAGGCGCGATACCTCACGGCCACGTCGATCTTCGTGGACGGCGGCATCATGCAGGGCAGCGTCGGACTGTGAGGGCGGGGCGGGCATGCGCCGGTTGGAGACGCTGGAGACGCTGAAGACGCTGTAGATCGCTTCGGCGGCCAGCCGCAGCATGCGTCGTGTGCCCGCAGGCCCTTGTCGGAGACGAGGTCCACGAAAACGCCGAGGACGGCTTCGATACAGGCCGGCCCGTGGGCCCAGATGTGCCGCTCGCGATAATGCCCCCAGCGTGGGCCGCCCGGTGGGGGTGACCCCGAGCCCTCGGACGGGAGTCCCCACATGCGAACGGTGCTGCGATCGGTGACGGTCTTCGACGGGACCGGATCGGACCCGTTCTCCGCCGACGTGGGGATCGAGGATGGGGTGATCACCGACGTCGGTCCCGACCTGACCGCCGCGGATGGCGACACCGTGCTCGACCTGGCCGGTCACACCGTGCTGCCGGGGCTGATCGACTGCCACGTGCACGCCGTCGCCTCCGGCAAGGATCCCCTGGCGCTGATGCAGGAGCCGTTCTCCTACCAGTTTTATGCCGCGCAGCAGAACCTGCAGCGCACCCTGGACGTGGGGGTCACGACGGTCCGGGACGCCGGCGGCGCCGACCTGGGGATGAAACAGGCCACGGCCGAAGGCCTGATCGACGGGCCGGACATCGTGCCCGCCATCGCGATCCTCGGCCAGACCGGGGGGCACACCGACGGCTGGACCGTGCACGGAGACGTGCACCGGATGATGGTGCCGCACCCTGGCCGCCCGGCCGGCGTGGTGGATGGACCGGACCAGATGCGGGTGCGGGTCCGCGAGCTGATCCGGGCCGGCGCCGAAGTGATCAAGGTCTGCACCTCAGGCGGAGTGCTCTCGCCCCGCGACGATCCCCGTCACCCGCAGTTCACCCTGGAGGAGCTGCAGGTCTGCGTGGCCGAAGCCGCGGCTGTCGGCATCCCGGTGATGGCGCACGCCCAGGGCAAGCCCGGGATCATGAACGCGCTGCGCGCCGGCGTGGCCTCCATCGAGCACGGCATCTTCGCCGACGAGGAGTGCTTCGAGCTGATGGGGCAGACCGGGGCGTTCCTGGTCCCGACGCTGCTGGCACCGGTCGCGCTGATTCAGGCCATCGATGCCGGGTCGCGGGTGCCGGCGGCGGTGGAGGCCAAGGCACGCGCCGTGGTCGACACGCACCGGGAGATGACCGCCGCAGCCGTCCGGGCCGGGGTGCGGATCGCGATGGGCACCGACTCCGGTGTGTTCGCGCATGGACGCAACATCGAGGAGCTGCGGCTGATGGTCGGCGTCGGGATGAGCCCGGTGCAGGCGCTGGTCGCCGCCACCTCGTCGGCCGCCGAACTGCTGCGTCTGCCCGACCGGGGCGTCGTCGCGTCGGGTCGGCGGGCGGACCTGGTGGTGGTCGACGGCGACCTCTTCGACCTGGATACCTTCACCGACCGGCTGACGCACGTGTTCAAGGCCGGAAAGCTGGTGCGCCGGCACGGGGAGGCCGCCTGACTGTTCGTTCGGCTCGACTGGTCACTATTCGCACCTCGTCGCGATCTTGAGACCAGCGACCTGCAGAAACGGGTTCAAGATCCCCACGAGGTGCGATTCTTGCGCCCTCTGTGGTGCGGCCGTGTCTCAGCTGGCGGTTTGAACCGCAGCCGCCCGCCGCCGCCCGCCGCCGCAAGGCGATGATCGCCGGCAGTCCCGTACGCGCAGCGCGGCGAACCGCACCGGTGCTGTCACCCGGTGAGCACCTTGGCCGCCCGCGGAGTCAGCAGGAATGCCAGCAGGTACAGCACAGCCACCAGGATCAGCAGGTTCCGATACCCGGTCAGCAGCGCCGCGTACTCCAGGCAGCCGCCGACGATGGCGCCCAGCAGATTCGCCGCGAACGCGGATCGGGAGGACCCGCCGGAGTCGGCGAACCGTTTGGAGAACGCCACATTCGCCAGGTAGATCGGCAGGAATGCCAGCACGATGGCCACCAGTGCCCTGGGCACCACCGGCATACCGAGCAACCAGTCCGGCCGGACGATCCAGCTCAGCAGGAGGGCGAGGGCGATCCCGATGAACACCACCGGTAAGGGTGGTGTTCGGAATTTTCGGGTCGTCTCCACCGCGGCCAGCACGATCACCAACACCCCGGCGAACACCAGCGCGTTGACGAACCAGGTGGTACCGAACAGCAACGCGAACGTGGCCACGTTCTTGGTCTCCAACAGCAGGAACGCCGCACCCATGAAGAACAGGTCGGCGAACGGCTTCATGGAGCGCATCGGCCCGCCGAGCAGCCGCACCGCGAGCAGCGAGATCAGCAGGATGCCCGCCAGGGTCCACAAGTACAGCGGCGGGATCATGCCACCCTCGAAGTACAGGAATGGGCGGTCGTCATCGGCCGGCGCGATCACCGGACCGCTCGGGGCGTATTGCGATCCGCAGGCCTGATTCGCCGGATCCAAGGCGGCCGTGATGGTGGCCTGCGCCCCGCCGAACTCGTCCACGCACGGCGTGTGGCCGAACGCCTGCTGCACGGTGCCGGCCAGCCGATCGATCAGCCAGTTGTCCCGGTAGTAGTTGTACATCGCGAAGGCGCCGTCCGGCCTCAGATGCGCCCGCGCGGACTGCACCGCCTCCAGCGTGAACAGGAATGACTCCAGCCGGATCTGCGAGGCGCCGTTGACCAGGGCCAGCGAATCGGGCAGCGCGAACAGAATCAGGTCGTACTTGGTGTTGGTGGTTTCCAGGAAGGCGCGCCCGTCGTTGACGTGCACGCTCACCCGCGGATCGGAGTAGGCGCCGTCCGGGTTGCGCTGCTCGCCGATCTGCAGGATCCGGGGATCGATGTCCACCGCGTCGATGTGTTTGGCGCCCTTGGACAACGCGATCGCGACGTCCGAGCCGGAGCCGGCGCCGACGATCAGCACATTGTCCAGGCTGTTGTTGGCGGCCCGCAGATAAGGCGCCGCGTACTGGTCGTGCGCCGGCTCCTTGGTCAGTTTCCACTGCGCCGGTGCCATCAGCTGGTGCGGGATGCCGTTGACGGAGATGTCCACCAGTGGCGCGCCGTCGGCGGTGTACGAGGCGATCTTCACTTTGTAATAGGGGGACCAGCTGATGTTGGGGGCGAGCGTCTCGATCAGCAGCACCGCGACCATGCCGCCGCCGGCCAGCACTGGCAGGAAGCGTCGCCATCCCTCGATGAGGGCGATGAACGTGACGGCGACGATGGCGCCCCACACCACGGACGGGGCACGCAGAAACGACAGCGCGGAGAACGCCACGATACCGATCAGCGATCCCACCAGGTCGTAGCGGTAGGCGGTCAGCGGTCGCAGCACCGCGAAGCACCGTCCGACGACCTCGGCCGGGCCGGCTAGCACGGCGGCGACCGCGATGAAGATCAGCGGCAGCACCAGCCAGGCAGGCGGCCCAGACGTGTTCAGCGAGGTGAAGTAGATGACCTGGTCGGTGGAGCGGTTGATGGTGACGGGCCAGATGAACACGCCTGCCACCAGGACGGCCAGGATCACCGGGGTGTAGGGCAGGATCGACCAGCGCCGCCGGGAGATCAGAAAGCCCAGCCCGATGCCGAGGAACGACCCGAGCAGCACGAAGTTGGAAAAGTACGACAGGTGTACCACATTGGCGCCGAGCCAGCGAATCAACGCCAGTTCACAGAACAACATGAGGGCGCTGCCGGTAATCAGCCTTGCGACCACCACGGGGTGCCGATGCTGATCGGCGGTCTCGCTGGGACGTTCGTCGGTGGACGCGTTCACCTATCACCTCGACATGCGGACACCGGAGTCTCACGCCGGGCCGGAGCCGGGCCGACGCTGGGTCGGATCGCCCGCGCACCAGCCGACCAGCACGACGATGGTCCCGGCTTCCCCGCCGTCGCGCAAGGATCTTCGCGGGCCGGTCGCAGGTAGATCCGAGTAGATCGCCGCATCGATCGGACGCCAGGGAGTGTTTCGGACAGAATCCGGTTGGCGAATCCGGCCCGGCTCAGATTTCCAACGTCGTGCCGTCGTCCAGATCGGTCCACTGGGTGCCCGCCGGCGCCAGCGAGGAGAGGATGCCGTAGACGGTCGCCGTTCCGGACAGTCCGGCCTCATGGATCGGGATCGCCCGGGCGGGGGCCATCCGACGCAGATAGTCCACCGCCTCCTTCACTGCCATCCATGGCGCGGACACCGGCAGCGCTAGTACCTCGACCGGCCGGCTGGGCACGGCCAGCGCATCGCCCGGGTGGAACAGCCGGTCGCCGATCAGGTACCCAAGGTTCGGCGCGATGGGCAGATCGGCGTGGATGACGGCGTGGTCCCCGCCGGAGACCCGCACCCGGGTGCCCACGTTCAGCACGTCTCCCGGGCCTACCGCCGTCACCGCTATGTCCGCGGTGGCCGGGTGCTTGGCCAGCAGGGCGCCACTGGCGGAGTTGACGAACACGCCCGCCTGCGGGTTGGCGCGCAGCATCCGGGCCAGGCCCTCCGGATCGAGGTGATCGGCGTGCGCGTGGGTGATCAACACCGCGGTCAGTCCGGTGAGCGAGTCGTAGCCCGTCGAGTAGGAACCGGGGTCGATCACGATGCTGGCGTCGCCGTCCAGCACGTGCAGGCAGGAGTGACGGTACTTGCGGATCTGCATCTTCGGGCTCCTCGGGCGCTCGGTAGGCTAGGTGGCGGTGTTCAGCGGTTCGGCCTGGGCGCCATCCATCGCGCCGATTCTCCCCGGTCGGATTGACAGGAGCACGCTGTGGCCCGCGTGGCAGTGGACGTCGTCATCAAACCCGAGATCCTTGACCCGCAGGGCAAGGCCATCCTGGCGGCGCTGGGCCGGGCCGGTCACGAGGCGGTGCGTTCGGTGCGCGCCGGCAAGCACTTCGACCTCGAGGTGGACGATGCCGTGACCGACGATGAGTTGGAGACGCTGGCCGGCTCCGTGCTCGCCAACCCGGTGATCGAGACCTGGACGGTGACGAGGATTCCGGCCCCCACCGGTGCCGAGAGCGACGCCGGGACGTCGCGGTGAGCGACGCCGTAGCGGGGGTGCGGCCCGTCAGGGACGCCGGTGTCACGGTGGCAGGGCGGGGGAGCGGAGCGCTGGGCAAGTCTCAGAGCGAACAATCGGGCACAGCCGGCGCCAGGATCGGGGTCATCACATTTCCCGGCAGCCTGGACGACGTCGACGCGCTGCGCGCGGCTCGGGCCGTCGGGGCCCAGGCCGTGTCCCTGTGGCACGCCGACGCCGACCTGCACGCGGTGGATGCGGTGATCGTGCCGGGCGGGTTCTCCTACGGGGACTATCTGCGGGCCGGGGCGATCGCCGCGCAGGCTCCGGTGATGCGGTCGGTGATCGATGCGGCGCGGGGCGGCATGCCGGTGCTGGGCATCTGCAACGGGTTCCAGGTGCTGTGCGAGGCCGGCCTGCTGCCGGGGGCGTTGATGCGGAACGCCGGGTTGACCTTTCGCTGTCGCGACCAGTACCTGCGAGTGGAGCGGGCCGGGACGGTGTGGAGCGGGCGATACGCGCCGGGGCAGCACATCCTGATCCCGCTCAAGCACGCCGACGGTCGCTACGTCGCCGCCGACCGGGACCTCGACGCGCTGGAGGCCGAGGGCCGGGTGCTGTTCCGCTACAGCGCCGGGCCGGCTGGCGGGGATGCCGGTGAGGCGCCCGCGCCCTGTGGGAGTGCCGGTGCCGAACGCTTGCGTTCTGCTCCGTCAGGCGAGGCAGAACGCAAGCCGCGTGACGCGTACGGGCCGCCGCGCGATCCGGCCAACCCGAATGGCTCGCTGCGCGACATTGCCGGCGTCTGCTCGGCGGACGGCCGCATCGCCGGCCTGATGCCGCACCCCGAACATGCCATCGACCTTCTCACCGGCCCGAGCACCGACGGCCTGCCGCTGTTCGCCTCGCTGATCGACGCGCTCGGCCGATCCGGCACCGCGCCGGCGGTATCGGCAGCTGCCCGATGAGCGGCACCGCACCGAGCATCGTCACCGCCGGACTCGATACCGTCGCGCGGGCCGCGACCACGCCCGACCTGGTGCAGCCCTACGTCGAGCTGGGCCTCAAGGACGACGAATACGCCCGCATCCGGGACATCCTGGGGCGCAGGCCGACCGAGGCCGAGCTCGCCATGTACTCGGTGATGTGGTCCGAGCACTGCTCGTACAAGTCCTCCAAGGTCCACCTGGCCTACTTCGGCCGGACCACCACCGACGCCATGCGCGAGCGCATGCTGGCCGGCATCGGGGAGAACGCCGGCGTGGTGGACATCGGCGACGGCTGGGCCGCGACCTTCAAGATCGAGTCGCACAACCACCCGTCCTACGTGGAGCCCTACCAGGGCGCGGCCACCGGCGTCGGCGGGATCGTGCGGGACATCCTGGCGATGGGTGCCCGCCCGGTCGCCGTCACCGATCAGCTCCGCTTCGGCCCGGCGTCGGCGCCCGACACGGCGCGCGTACTGCCTGGCGTGGTCGGCGGCATCTCCGGCTACGGGAACTGCCTGGGGCTGGCCAACATCGGCGGCGAGACCGTGTTCGACGCCAGCTACGCCGGTAACCCGCTGGTCAACGCCGGATGCGTCGGGGTGTTGCGCGCCGCCGACCTGTATACGGCGCAGGCCTCCGGTACCGGCAACAAGGTCATCCTGTACGGCTCGCGCACCGGCCTGGACGGCATCGGCGGGGTGTCGGTGCTGGCCTCGGCGGCATTTGCCGACGCCCCCGGCCCCGATGTTCGCGGATCTGAAGCACGGTTTTCGGCCGAAGATGGCGAAAAGCCGTGTCTGGAACCCGCGACCATCGGGGGGAACGGCACCGCGCGCGCGAAGCTGCCCAGCGTGCAGGTCGGCGACCCGTTCGCGGAGAAGGTGCTCATCGAGTGCACCTTGGAGGTGTTCGCGGCCGGGCTGGTGGTCGGCATCTCCGACCTGGGCGGGGCCGGATTGTCCTGCGCTACTTCGGAGCTCGCCTCAGCTGGGGACGGCGGTATGGCCGTCGATCTGGACGCCGTGCCGCTGCGCGCCGAGGGCATGACGGCCGCGGAGATCCTGTCCTCGGAGTCGCAGGAGCGCATGTGCGCCGTTGTCGAGCCGGACAAGGTCGACGCCTTCCTGGCCGTCTGCTCCCGCTGGGAGGTGCCGGCCGTCGTGGTCGGTGAGGTCACCGACACCGGCCGGCTGGTGATCACGCACCGCGGCGAGGTGGTGGTCGACGTGCCGCCGCGGACCGTGGCGCACGACGGCCCCGTCTACCACCGGCCGATCGAGCGGCCCGCAACTCAGGATGCGCTGCAGGCCAACACCTCCGCGGACCTGGCTCGGCCCACGGTCGAGGAGCTCGGTGAGCTGATCCTGCGCATGGCGGCGTCGGAGAACCTGTGCTCGAAGGAACTGGTCACCGACCAGTACGACCGGTATGTGCGGGGCGGCACGGTGCTGGCCCAACCCGCCGACGCGGGCCTGGTGCGGGTCGCCGACGACTCGCCGCTCGGCCTGGCCATGGCCAGCGACTGCAACGCCCGGTATGCCGCGCTGGATCCGTACACGGGCGCGCAGCTGGCGCTGGCCGAGGCCTACCGGAACGTCGTCACCTCCGGGGCGACGCCGGTGGCGGTGACGGACTGCCTGAACTTCGGTTCCCCGGAGGATCCGGGCGTCATGTGGCAGTTCCGCGAGGCGGTGCATGGGCTGGCCGACGGCTGCGCCGCCCTGGGCATCCCCGTCACCGGTGGCAATGTCAGCTTCTACAACCAAACCGGTGACGAGGCCATCCTGCCCACCCCGGTGGTCGGGGTGCTGGGCGTGATCGCCGACGTCACGACCCGCATCGGGCCGCGGTGCGGCCAGGCGGCCGAGGCCGACGCGCACGAGACGTTGATCCTGCTGGGCGAGACCCGGGACGAGTTGGACGGTTCGGAGTGGGCCCGGCTGGTGCACGGGCACCTGGGCGGCCGGCCTCCCGTGGTCGACCTGGCCGCCGAGGCCCGATTGGCAGAGGTCATGCGCCGGGCGGCGTCCGAACGGCTGGTCTCGGCCGCACATGACCTGTCCGAGGGCGGCCTGGCGCAGGCGCTGGTGGAGCTGTGCCTGATCTCGAACTGCGGCGCCCGGGTGGCGCTGCCCTGCGATCCGGGCGTTCCCTCCGGAACGCCCGCCGGCGCGCTGTCCGGTGGCCTTTTCACGCAGCTCTTCTCAGAGTCCACGGCGCGCATCCTGGTGGCGGTGCCCGACACCGTGCTCGCCGCCTTCACCGACCTGTGCGACGCGCACGACCAGCGCTGGACCACGCTCGGTTCCGTCACCCCCGACACTCCGGCGCTGGACATCGCCGGCGTCGCCTGCCTGCCGTTGCCCGACCTGGACCGGGCCTGGCGCGGCACCCTGCCGGCCCTGTTCGGGTAGCGCCCGGTTACCTGCCCTGTGCGGGTGCCGCCGGTACTCACCCGGTGCGGGTGTGGTCCCGTCCCTGCCCGGCGCTCGTGACCCGCGCGGCGGCGCCATCCGTGGCAGACTCTGCGCAACGGCATGGCCATGGAGGGACGATGACGACAGTGCAGGACGCGGCGCCCGCGACGAAGCCGACCGTGGCGGCGACCGGGCGGCAGCGGGTTGCCGCGCTGCTGGTGGTGCTGCTGGCGGCGGCCATGGTGGTGACGGGCATCGTCGGCATCGGCACGATCCGCATGGTCGCGGTGGTGCTGTGCGTGGTCGCCGCGGTGCTGCTGCTCGCGGCCGGCTGGGTGCTGCTGCGGCGCCAGGTGCGGTGGCCGGCGGTGACGCTGGCCTGGCTCAGCGCGATCGGCGTGATCGCCGAGCTCGGCGACTATCAGGCGCGCAAGAACAACACCGGCGCGCTCGGCGCCATCAACACCACGTACTTCCTGCCCGGCCTGCTGTGGCTGTACATGTTCCTGCTGATCGTGGCGGCGCTGCTGATCGGATGGCTGTCCGCCATGCCCAAGGGCCAGCAGCGGCACTGACCCGGGGCTCGGCCTCGGGCTCGCTCGCTTTAGCGGCGCAGGGCCACGCAGGACGGCGCCGGCACCGTCGCCGCGGCCCCGCCGGAGGACAGCGCGCCCACCGGGGTGAGGCTGCCGTCGGTCTCGTCCAGCGTCAACAGGCTCACCGTGCCCGAGCCCTGGCAGGCCACCAGCACCCGGTGCCCGTCCGCCACGAAATACCGGGGGGTCCGTCCGGTCGGCACCTCGTGCCCGATGCGCAGCCCGTCGGCCACGTCGAGCACCGCCAGGGTGTCCGTCCCGCGGTTGGCGACCAGCAACCAGCGGCCGCCGCCGGCCAGCTGCAGGTGGGACGGCTGTGCTCCCGGCCGGCCGGAGCACGGCACCTGACCGACCGCAGCCCACCTGCCGTCCGCCTCGGTGTCGCGCCGGATCGTCGTCACCGTCGCGTCCAGTTCGCCGCTGACGAAACCGGTCCGGCCGTCGGCTGCCAGGGCGATGTGCCGGGGCCCGGACCCGGCCGGCATCGCGATGCTGCCGACCTCGGTCACGGTGTCCTCGCCGGTGTCGCCGCCGGGCCCGGGGTCGATGCGGTACTCCGCGATGCGGTCGGTGCCCAGGTCGGTGGCCAGCACGAAGCCGTCTGCCGTCGGCACCAGCTGATGCACGTGCGGGCCGTCCTGCCGCCCGGCCACCGGCCCCGATCCGCGGTGCGGCACGATCCTCGGCCGGCCGGTCGGCAGCCCCGCGTCGTCCAGCTCGACCACCGTGGCACTGCCGGAGCCGTAGTTCGCGATCAGCAGCGCGTGCCCGCCCGGATCGGTCGTCACCCAGCATGGCAACGACCCGCCGGTGGCGATGGTGATCGCCGGCGCCAGCACGCCGTCGTCGGCGACCCGCAGCGCCGTGACCGTCCCTGCATCCAGCTCTGAAACCGCGTACAGCACCTGCATTCTCGGGTGCCAGCAGACGAACGACGGTGACGGAAGCTGCGCCGACCCGGCCGGCTCGATGCCGGTGGCGCCGTCCCACCACCAGGTAGTCAGGCCGTCCGGCGTCGGTGCGTCCGCATCGGTGTATCCGCCGATCGCCACCAGCGTGTCGGTCGATTCCGGCATCGCCCGCCTCCTCCCCGGGGTGACGACAGGGCGCCGGCCCCGCCCCGCAGTCTGGCACGGCTGCACCATTCGGCATGAGGCCGCCGGTTAGGGTCGGTCGTGGCCAGACGGACCGTCACCGACGCGCAGCTGCGCGCTGCCCTACTGGTGGCGGCCGATACCCAGCCCGACCCGGCCGCCGTCCCGACCGCCGTGCGGCACACCGCGGCCGCCCTGGCCCAGCGGCATCCGGGCAAGGCCGTGGAGATTCGTATCCCGCCGTACGCGGCCGTCCAGGGGTTCACCGGGGTGCGGCACACCCGGGGCACCCCGCCGAATGTGGTGGAGACCGATCCGGCCACCTGGCTGGCGCTGGTGTCCGGGCGGCTCACCTGGTCGCAGGCGCTGGCCGCCGGGGCGGTGCGGGCCAGCGGGACCCGGGCGAACCTGTCCGCGGTGCTGCCGCTGGACGCCGGCGGTGACGGGTGAGCCGGCGCGCCCGCGAGGCGTCGGTCCCTGTCGATCTGGTGGAGAGATGGCTGTCCCACTCCGGGGTGCCGGCGTTCGTTTCCGGCTACTCCCGGCCCGGGGCGGTCGCCCGGCGCTGGCCGTGGGTGCTGATCGTCGCGGTCCTGGTGGCCGGTGGGGTGCTGGTGGCGGCGATCGTCGCCGGCTACGGCGCGGCGTTTCGGGAGCCGTGGTTGGCGGCCGTGCTGGTGGTCGGGTCGCTGATCGTCGGGGGGCTGGCGGCCGTGGTGGGTCTGCCGGAGATCACGCTGTTCACGGTGCGCTGGTTCCTGCGCGCGGCCTGGCGCAGCGGCGCCGGCATGCTGCGCATCCTGCCGATTCTGCTGGTCGCGCTGGTGTTCACCTTCCTGTCTGCCGAGACCTGGCAATCCATCGGCACGCTCACCGGCACTCCGCTGGTGCTGGCGGCCGTGCTGTTGCTCGCGCTGACGCTGGTCCCGCTGCTGCGCTCGACCGACGACGATCACACCGAGTTCGCCGACGCCGATGAGATCCGGGCTGCCCTGCCGGCCGAACTGGCGGGCGCGTTCTCGGCGTTCGGCCAGGCAGGCGGTGGCGGCGCTGGGCCGGTCGGGCCCTCGGAGGGCGGGGCGGCGGGCGGACTATTGGTGCCGCCGTTGGCCCTGGCCGAGCGGATCAACCTGCGCCTGATCGGCGCGCTGGGCCGCGCCGTGGTGGCCGTGGTGGTGGGCCTGTCGGTGGCGCTGTTCTTCTGCGTGTTCGGCGTGCTGGTGGTCAGCGACGCCGTCACCCATACCTGGGTGGGAGCGTCACCGGACGTCTGGTGGCAGTTCACCGTCGGTACCCACCGGTACACGCTCACCGCCGAGCATGTTCGGGTTTCGCTGTTCTTGGGTGCCTTCTCCGCGCTGTATCTGGTGGTGTCGGCCAGCACCGATCGGCAACTCGCCACCGCGCTCTCCGCGGATGCACAGTCCCACGTGCGACAATGCCTCGCGGTCCGGGCGGTGTACCGGACATCCGGGACACGGGGTCTGCGGCGCGCGACGACTCGCCGCCCGACGGCTCGGCGGGTGGCACGTCAACGCGGGCCGCGACGGGGGTAGCCGGGCATCACCGGCGGGTGAGCAGGTGGGGGGATGCGGTGCGGCACCGATCGGCGGCGTGGGCGCTGGCAGCCGTGGTCGCCGTCGTGGTAGCCGTCGCCGTGGTGATCGGAGTGGTCGCGACCGGGGCCGGTCGATCCGATGCGGCGCCCGGATCCGATACCGAGACGACGGTACTGACCACGATCTACGTTCCGCCGGACACCGGTGCCTCCGCGCCGGGGATCGCCGGGGTCACCGTCACGGCGCCGCCCCTGTCCGGCGGTGCCGCCTCGAGCGGCGCCGACACGGCCGCGGTGCCGGGCAGCGGGCGGCCGGACGCCGGGCTCGTCACCGCCTCGCTGGGCGTCAGTGGGCCGGTGGGCTCCATCGACACCGGGACCGGCACGGCCACCGGCTCGATCCCCGGTCACGTGCAGCGTTCGCCAACTGCCCCGCTCACCCCGAGGCCGGACCAGCAGCACGATCCGTCCACGCCCGGGCCGTCGACCAGTTCGGCGGCCAGCTACCCGGACACCATCACGGCCGAGCCGGCCGCCTCGGCGGGCCGCATCACCCCGGGCCGTCACCGCTGCGGTGCAGGAGGCCGCCGAGCAGGGCATCACCGAGAGTGCGGTCGTGCTAGACCGCGCGACCGGCACGCCGATCGTGTCGCTCAACGCCGACCGCGAGGTGCCCGCCGTCAGCATCGCCAAGCTGCTGTTCGCGACCGACGAGTTACGCCGGGCGGGCGGCGGCTCCCACCTGGATCCGGACGCCGCCGCCGACCTTGCCGACATGATCCGCCGTTCCAACGATGCGCTGGCCAGCGACTACTACGGCTACCACGGCGAGAGCGACATCGTGCAGCGAGTGGCCGACGAGTACCACCTATCCGGCACCGAACCGGCGTCGAACCCGCGCTACTGGGGTGGGATCAGCATCACCGCAGCCGACATCGCCTCCCTGCTGCAGCAGACGCTGGCCGACCCTGGCATCGGCCCGTACTTGGCCGCACCGATGCGGGCCGCCAGCCACACCGCCGCCGACGGCTACGACCAGGAGTTCGGCATGAACGCCGTCTCTGGCGCCGGGTCGAAGCAGGGCTGGGGGTGTTGCCTGGGCGGGGTGGTGGCGATCCACTCCGCGGGGTTCACCGCGCACCTGATCGTCGTGGTGCTGTCCACCGCCGCGCCGGATGCCGAGGGGCTGAACGTGCCGGAGGTCAGCGCGTTCGCCGACGACCCCGGCTTCCTGGCGTCGGTGGCTGCGGTGACGGCGACCGCCAAGGCCGCGGTCGACCCGCTGGGCTGATCCTCCGGCGCCGACGACCCGCCCGCGCGACCTGGCGACCCGCCGCAGGCGGTAGAGTAGGGCACCGGCGTCATCGGGCGGCGAAGGGGCTTGGGACAACGTGCGCAGCGACGAGCTGACGGTTCCGGACCGGTCACATCCACATCCCGTCACCGCCGTATCACCCGGCCCGCCTTCCGGCACCGAGATCCCCTTGGAAGCACCTCCCGGTGAGGAGTGCGGCGTGTTCGGGGTGTTCGCGCCCGGCGAGGACGTCGCCAAACTGACCTACTACGGGCTGTACGCGCTGCAGCACCGCGGCCAGGAAGCCGCCGGTATCGCCGTGTCCGACGGCGCGCAGATCGTGGTGTTCAAGGACTTGGGCCTGGTCTCGCAGGTCTTCGACGAACAGAGCCTGTCCAGCCTGCACGGCGATATCGCGGTCGGACACACCCGCTACTCCACGACCGGGTCGACCACCTGGGAGAACGCCCAGCCCACCTTCGGTTCCACCTCGGTCGGCACCGGGATCGCGTTGGGACACAACGGCAACCTGGTCAACACCGCCGAGTTGGCCACGCGGCTGGCCACCACCGACGGTGCCCGCCGCCGGCCCACCGCCACCACCGACTCGGACATCATCACCCGGCTGCTGGCCGCCACCGCCACCGACACCGGGCTGGCCGAGGCCGCGATGACCCTGCTGCCGGATCTGGCCGGCGCGTTCTGCCTGGTCTTTTGCGATGAGAACACGCTGTACGCGGCACGCGACCGGCACGGGGTGCGTCCGCTGGTGCTGGGTCGGCTGGAGCGCGGCTGGGTGGTCGCCTCCGAGACCGCCGCGCTGGACATCGTGGGCGCCTCGTTCGTGCGGGAGGTGGAGCCCGGCGAGCTGCTGGCCATCGACCAGGACGGGTTGCGCAGTGCGCACTTCGCTCCGCCGGAGCCCAAGGGCTGCCTGTTCGAGTACGTCTACCTGGCCCGACCGGACACCCACATCGCCGGGCGCAGCGTCTACGCGACCAGGGTGGAGATCGGTCGCCGGCTCGCCGCCTCGGCGCCGGTGGAGGCCGACATGGTGATCCCCACCCCGGACTCGGGCACCCCGGCAGCCATCGGCTACGCCGCCGCCTCCGGCATCCCGTACGGCCAGGGTCTGGTGAAGAACGCCTACGTGGGGCGCACCTTCATCCAGCCGTCCCAGACCATCCGGCAGTTGGGTATCCGGCTCAAACTCAACCCGCTGCGGGACGTGATCCGCGGCAAGCGGCTGATCGTGGTGGACGACTCGATCGTGCGCGGTAACACCCAACGCGCGCTCGTTCGAATGCTGCGCGAGGCCGGCGCCATCGAGGTGCATGTGCGGATCGCCTCGCCGCCGGTGCGCTGGCCGTGCTTCTACGGTATCGACTTCCCGTCCCGCGCCGAACTGATCGCCAACGCCGGATCGGGTCCGGAGGACGTCGAATCGGTGCGTCGCTCGATCGGCGCCGACACCCTGGCGCACGTCTCGCTGGCCGACCTGGTGGCCGCGTCGGAGCAGCCGCGCAGTCGGCTGTGCACCGCGTGCTTTACCGGCCAGTATCCGATACCGGTGCCCGAGCAGGTAGGCAAGCACGTACTGGAGGGCATCGCCCGGTCCGTGCAGTCGCCGCCGGACGGGGCGGTGACGCAGCTGCCCGGCGCGCCGGCACCGGTCAGCCGGGCCGGGGCTGCCGCGGGGGCGCCGGTGGGTACCGGATCGTCGGTGGGTACCGCTCTGGGCGCCTCCTATGGTGCCGCCGACTCCCTGCGCCGTCCCTGAGAGAGCTCGGCCGTTGCGGCCGGTGTTGATACGAGACGAGGTAGCTGCCATGACGATGCTTGGTGCCACGGCCCCGGAGGCGATGGATTCATGACGGTGCACCACCCGATCGGATCGGGGGCCACCTACGAGGGCTCGGGTGTGTCGATCGCGGCGGGGGAGGCCGCGGTGAGCCTGATGAAACCCTTCACCGAAAAGACCACCCGACCCGAGGTGATGGGCGGCATCGGCGGCTTTGCGTCGCTGTTCCGGCTGCCGACCGATCGCTATCACCAGCCGGTGCTGGCCTCCGCCTCCGATGGGGTGGGCACCAAGTCGGCAATCGCGCAGGCCATGGACGTGCACGACACCATCGGCATCGACCTGGTCGCGATGGTGGTCGACGACCTGGTGCCCTGCGGCGCCGAGCCGCTGTTCGTGCAGGACTACATCGCCTGCGGCAAGGTCGATCCGGACAAGATCGCGACCATCGTGTCCGGCATCGCGGAGGGCTGCGTGCGGTCGGGCTGCGCGCTGGTCGGCGGGGAGACCGCCGAGCACCCCGGGTTGATGGACCCCGACGACTACGACCTGGCCGCGACCGCGGTGGGCGTGGTGGAGGCCGAGGAGATCCTCGGGCCGGACCGGGTGCGCCCCGGCGATGTGGTGATCGGGATGGCTTCCTCCGGCGTGCATTCCAACGGGTTCTCCATGGTCCGGCACGTGCTGCTGGACATCGGCCGGCTACCGCTGGACGGGCACGTGGAGGAGTTCGGACGCACCCTCGGCGAGGAACTGCTGGAGCCGTGCCGAATCTATGCGTTGGACTGCCTGGCGCTGCGCCGGGAGGCCGAGGTACACGCCTTCGCGCACATCACCGGGGGCGGGCTGGCCGGCAACCTGGCCCGGGTGATCCCGCCGGGGCTGACGGCGCAACTGGATCGCCGGGTGTGGACCCCGCCGCCGGTGTTCGGATTCATCACCGCGCGTGGCCGGGTGACCCGGGAGGAGATGGAGAAGGCGTTCAACATGGGCATCGGCATGGTGGCCGTGGTGTCGGCCGACGAGGCCGACCGCGCCATGGCGGTGCTCACCGCCCGGCACGTGCCCAGCGTGATCCTGGGCATGGTGGAGCCGTCCATCGACGGATCGACCGAGCGGGTCGTGCTGTCGGGCGACCACCTGCGGTTCTGAGTGGCCCGAGCCGGCCTACCGACCCGCCCGGGCCAGCCGGGCGCGCTCCACGTCGTGAGCGTGCCCGTCCGAGCAACGGTTCCGTCGTCCTGGCAAGGGTTGGGGACCGTGCGAGGACGATGAAACCGTTGCTGGGACGAGCCGGGGCGTTGAGCGCTCCGCAGACACTATTCGGCTCCGCGCATCGCGGTGCGGCACTGGTCGATCGCCTGCTGGGCGAAGCGGGCCTGCTCGGCCGTGCCGAACTCCCGGTACGCGGACAGCGCGGCCTCGAACTCCGCCAGGGCGCCGGGAAGATCGCCGGCCTCCTGCCGGGTCCAGCCCAGATTGTTGTGCAACGATCCGGCCCAGCGCCGGCAGCGTGACTCGTCGCTGGCCGCGGCGATCGCCAGGCCGTGACGCGTCCACTCCTCGGCGCGGTCCGGCTCGGCGATGGCGAGCATGTGGGCGGCGTCGGCGGCCAGGAAGTCCAGGCCGGCAGCCTCGGCGGCCCGCAGGGCGCTCCCGAACAGCCGGGCCGCTTGGTCGGGATGGCCGGACGAGTTGCGCAATCGACCGCGTTCCAGGTCGGTGCGCACCGCGAGGACCGGATGCGACGAAGCGTCGATCTGGATGCCGTCCAGCAACGCATCCGCCTCGGCAAACCGCCCCTGTAGACCGAGCGAGCGGGCCAGCTGCGTGACCAGTTCGGCGCCAGCCAGCGGGGACCGTTCGGTGTCCAGCACCGTGCGGAACCGGTGTTCGGACCCGGCCGGGTCGTCGAAGTCCCAGAGCCGCTCGAGGGCACCGGGATCCAGTGGCGAGGGACCCGGATAGGTGCTACTCACCGCGTCACGATCCGCTGCGCGTCAGGTCGGCGCCGCGGCCCGGTCAGCGACCGCGGGAGGGTGAGGCGTAATCGCTCTCGTCGTCGCCGTCGACGTACGCCGCGTACGGGTCGTCGTCCGCATCGACGTCCTCGCGCGCGCCGGCGTGCCGGTCGTCGTAGTCCTGCTCTCCGCCGGACAACTCGTGCTGCAAGGCCGTGACGTCGATCGAGGCGGTGTGGTACTTCAACGCCCGAGCGACCTTCGTCTGCTTTGCCTTCTGACGGCCGCGCCCCATGGCGGACCCCCTTGCGCATACCCGGCGGGGCGGCCGATGGCGGCGGCCCCGGATGTCATGAATCTGTCGTGCCCCTAAGAGTACAGGGTGGCCCTGCGCGGTCCCACTGGATGATCGCGGTTGCAGCGCGTCTTACCAGTCCAGCGCGCCCGGGATGAGTTCCACCACCCCGACCGGGTGTCCGCCGCCCAGCACCGGCTCGCGGGCCAGCAAGTCCAGCGCGCCGGATCCGTCCGAGTCCAGCCCGAGTCGCCGCAGCGTCGCCGTGAGCAGCGGCATCCGGGCCCGGGCGGCTCCGTCGGCGACCTTGATCGCCACCGCGGTGCCATCGGGCAGCGCCGCGCAGTGCACACCTTCGGCCCCACCCTTGACCAGCAGCCCCGGATATGCCCGCATCAGGACGGTGTCGTCGCGGCCGGTGCCGGCCACCATCCACGGGTGCTCCCGCATGGCGGCGGCCACCGTCGCCTCGGGTGAGCCCGGCGCGGCGGCATTGATCCGGCCGAACGCCCGGGCCAGCCCGGCCAGCGACAGCGCGAACAGCGGGGCGCCGCAGCCGTCCACACCCACCGCGGCGGGTGGCTCGGCGGCCAGGGCGGTGACCCGCGCCGCGATCGCCTGCTGGAGCGGGTGGCCGGGATCCACGTAGGAGCCGGTGTCCCATCCGGCAGCCACACATGCGGCCAGCATGCCGGCGTGCTTGCCCGAGCAGTTCATGTACCGACGGGCAGCGGCGCCGCCGGCGGTGACGACGGCGTCCCGGGCGGCCTGATCCAGGGGCAGGTCGGCCGGGCAGCCCAGATCCTCCTCGGTGAGCCCGGCCGCGGCCAGCACGTCGAGCACCAGTCGCACGTGCTCGGGCTCGCCGGAATGCGAGGCGGCCGCGAGCGCCAGGGTCCGGCCGGCCAGCGGGGCGCCGCAGGCGAGCGAAGTGGCCGCCTGGAATGGCTTGTTGGATGAGCGGGGGAAGACCGGGGAGGTGACGTCACCAACGGCATGCAGCACGGCGCCGGAGGGATCGGTGACGACCACGCTGCCGTGGTGCACGCATTCGGTGAGGCCGGAGCGGACCACCCGGACCAGCGGAACGGGGCCTGCGGGGAAGTCGGGCATCGTGTGGTTCCTTGCTGCGATGAGGGGTGGATCAGTCAAGTCCCAGCACCGCCCGGGCCTGCGGAATAGGCATCGGCGGCCGGCCGGCAATCCGGGCCAGGCCGGCCGCGCGGGCGATCAGCGCGATGTCGTCGGCGGGGCGCGGAGTGCCGGCCGGAGCGATGCGCGGGGGGCCGGCCGGGGCGGCGGGCTCGGGCCGATCGCTGGGACCCGGTTCGTTCGGGGCCGTGCCGTTCGGGGCTGTGCCGGTCGGAGCCCGGTCGGCATCGGCGGTGCCGACCCGCAGATGCAGCCCCACCGCCAGCGCGGCCAGCAGCACCGGCAGCGATGCCGGTCCGCGGCCACCCACCGATGCGGCGCCCGGATGCGCCCGGGCGATGCGCGCCAGTTCCACCAGCAGCTCGGGGCCGGCCAGCGAAGCCGGCAACACCAGCTCGGTGAAATCGGGCCCGGTGCGGTCCGCGGCCGGTGCCGCCACTCCGTCCGGATCGGCGGTCACCACCAGCCGGGTCTGCTCCCGGATCGCCGTCACCGCCCGCCGGGTGTCCGGTTGATCCGGCGCCAGGTGGATCCGTGCGGCGCCCACCTGCTCGGCGTCGATCGCGATGCGCAACAACTGGGGCAGGTCGACCGCGGCCGGGGCGACGGTGAGCAGCGTGCCGAACCGCCCGTCAGCCATCGGCGAGCAACCGGGCCAGCAGTGCCGGGTCGATGTTGCCGCCGGACACCACGGCGATCCGGGTACCGGTCGGCAATTGGTCGGAGTGGAAAAGGTGTGCCGCGACGCCGACCGCGCCACTCGGCTCGGCCACCACCCTGGCCTGCAGGGCCACCATCCGGGTCGCGTCCAGGATCTCCTGTTCGGTGACGGTGACGATGTCCGCGACCTGTGCCTGGATGTGCCGCCAGGGCAGCTCGCCGAGGCCGAAGGCGCGCAGCCCGTCGGCGATGGTGCGGCTGGTTTGCGCCGGGGTCCACGACCCGCGCTGCCCCGACCGGAACGACTCGGCGGCGTCGCCGGCCAGTTCCGGTTCCACCCCGATGACGGCGGTGTCCGGCAGCAGCGCGGCGACCGCGGCGGCGATGCCGGAGATCAGCCCGCCGCCGGAGACCGGCACCAGGATCGCGGCCGGCGGCTGTTCCCAGGCCGGCTGCCCGGGGGCCAAGACGTCGTCGGCAATCTCCAACCCGATGGTGCCCTGTCCGGCGATCACATCCCGGTCGTCGAACGGCGCCACCAGCGGCTTGCCGGTCTCCCGGGCAATCTCCTCCGGGCGGGAGAAGCGCTGCTCGATGGGGACGAGTTCGACGGTGGCGCCGAGTGCCCGGGTCGCGTCGATCTTGCGGGCTGGGGCGTTGTCCGGGATCACGATGTGCGCGTCGACGCCGAACGCGCGGGCGGCGTAGGCGACGGCCTGGGCATGGTTGCCCGAGGAGTGCGCCAACACGCCGCGGGCGCGCAGCTCCGGGTCGAGGTTCGCAATCGCATTGAGCGCGCCGCGGATCTTGAACGCACCGACCGGTTGCAGCATCTCGGGCTTGAGCCACAGACCGGGCCAGGGGGAGCGCATCAGCGGGGTGCGCACCGCGGTCCCAGCGATGCGGGCCACGGCCCGGCGGATCTCGTCGAGGCTCACCAGGGGCTGGGTCTCCGGCGGCCCGTCGGATCCGACCCTGCTGGATTGAACCCTGCTGGATTGAACCCTGCTGGATTGAACGCCGCCGATCCCGACGGCATCGTCACCGCCGGAAACCGCCACTTCGGTTGTCACGTCACCGCCTCCGGAAATCGTGGAATGACCCGCGGTCTACCGAGAAGGGGCGTCCGGCGGCCACGGTGTCGGCGGGATCCATGCGGGCGGCCACCGCGCCACCCTGCTGGCCGGCCAGCAGCGCATCGTCCGGCCCCACGCTTCGCTTGACCAGCGCCAGCGCGATCGGGCCGTCCTGGAAGTGGTAGGCGACGGTGCCGATCCGGCCGACCGTGCGTCCCCGGTCGCCCTGCACGGGATCGCCGGTGACGGGCAACGTCTCGTCCGAGCCATCCAGATGCAGCAGTGCCAGCCGGCGGGGAGGCTGCCCGAGGTTGTCCACCCGGGCCACCGTCTCCTGCCCGCGGTAGCAGCCCTTGTGCAGGTGCACTGCCGTTGCCAGCCATGGCATCTCGTTGGGGATGGTGCGCTCGTCGTTGTCCACGCCAAAGCGAGGTCGGCGGGTCGGGATGCGCAGCGCGGCGGCGGCCCAGGTACCGGCGGGCGCGATCCCGGCGGCGATCAGCGCGGACGCCGCGGCACCGACGCCGGCGCGGGGGATCACCACGTCTACCCCGTCCGGGGAGCCGCGTAGCCAGCCGCCGGCGGCTGGCCCGTCGGGCACCAGAGCGGCGTGCCCGGCCGGTGGTACGGGCACCCGTAGTACTGCGGCCAGCGCGGCGTCGGCGTCCCGACCGGACACCGTGAGTGTCGCGACTTCGCCGGTAGTGTCGGCGATCTCGACCTTGGACCAGAACCGCATGGACTCCAGGAAGGCCAGCAGCGCGGGTGCGGCGCCCGGCTCGGTGCGCAGGTGCACGGTGCCGTCCAGATCGGCGACATCTGCCCAGTGCTCGACGCGCCCCTGGGGGGACAGCCAGAGCGCCTCGGTCGCGTCGCCGTCGGCCAGATCCGCCAGTTGCTGGCTGGCCAGCGAGTGCAACCAGGTCAGCCGGTCGGGGCCGGTGACGGTGATCTCGCCGGACGTCCACCGATCGAGCAGGACCGGCCCGCGCTGCGCGGCACGTTGCTCGCCCAGCGGGTCGCCGTAGTGCCAGGCCAGGCCGACATCGATGCGATGCTCGTCGTCGTCCGGCGTCGCGATCGCGCCGGGCCGGGCGAGCAGCGGGGACACGGGTAACGACACGCTGCCCATGGTAGGCGGGGGTGACGGCGCCCCTGGTCGGGGCGGTGGTCGTGGCTTCCGGTCCGCCAGGTGCGGCACACCTCACACCGGCTGCCGGTGCCCCCGGAGCGGCCGACCGGGCAGAATCACCGGGCATGGCGGCGTATCCCGACCAGCACCCGTCCCTCGCCCCGGCCGCGAGCGAACCGGCGAATCCGGGTCCGCCCGCACCCCTGTGGACGGGCCTGCCGGACGGCATCACCCCGTACGTCGACCTGGGCCGGCAGGAGTGGTCGGCGCTGGCCGAGTCCACCCCGCTGCCGCTGACCGAGGATGAGCTGTCCCGGTTGTCCGGGCTGGGCGACCCGATCGACCTGGCCGAGGTGTCGACGGTCTACCTGCCGCTGTCCCGGCTGCTCAACCTGTACGTGGCGGGCACCGGCATGCTGCACACCGTCACCTCCACGTTCCTGCGGGAGCGGTCCGGGCGCACCCCGTTCGTCATCGGCGTGGCCGGGTCGGTGGCGGTGGGCAAGTCGACCACCGCCCGGGTGCTGCGTGAACTGCTGGCCCGCTGGCCGGACACCCCTCGGGTGGCACTGGTGACCACCGACGGCTTTCTGTACCCGAACGCGGTGCTGGAAGAGCGCAATCTGATGGAGCGCAAGGGTTTTCCGGAGTCTTACGATCGCCGGGCGCTGCTGCGTTTCATGGCGGCGGTCAAGTCCGGGGCGTCGGAGGTGACGGCGCCGCGCTACGACCATTTGACCTACGACATCCTGCCCGGCGATGAGCTGGTGGTGCGCAAACCGGATGTGCTGATCGTCGAGGGGCTCAACGTTCTGCAGCCGGCTCGGCTGGACGACGAGGGACGCAGTGCCTTGGCCGTATCGGACTTCTTTGACTTTTCGATCTATGTGGATGCCGCCGTCGAAGACATCCGGCAGTGGTTCGTGCACCGGTTCCTGCACTTGCGCCAGACCGCGTTCGCCGACCCCGACTCGTTCTTCCACCGGTTCTCCTCGCTCACCGACGAGCAGGCGGTGGCGATGGCCACCGAGGTGTGGTCCTCGATCAACGAGCCGAATCTGGTGGAGAACATCCTGCCGACCCGCGGGCGGGCGAACCTGGTGCTCACCAAGGGACCCGACCATGCGGTGACGAACATCCGGCTGCGCAAGCTGTGACCGGGCCGGTGCCCTGGCACCGTACACGTCCCTCGGCGGTTCGACCTCCGACCTCATGACGGGTGGCCCCCCGCCGATGGTACGGTAAAAGTATGACCGTCAGTAAGGTGACCGTGAGCCTCGATCCGGTAGTCGCGGCCCGCGCGCGTCAGGATGTAGCTGAGGGACGAGCGAGGTCCGTGAGTGCTTGGCTGAACGATGCTGGCCGCGCCCGAGTGGAAAACGACGACCTTGCAGTGGTTTTGGCTGAACTGTTCGACAGCACCGGAGGTCCGCTGACCGAATACGAACTAGCGGAGGCCCGCGCCCGGCTGGCGACCGCTGAGCAGCATTGAGTCTCGTCCTCGACGCCGGTGCTCTCATTGCGGTAGACCGCGCGGATCGTGCCACGGCAGCGATCATCGAGGCGGCGCGCCTGGACCGCCGAACGGTCATCATTCCCGCCGGCGTGGTCGGCCAGGTATGGCGAGAAGGCGGTCGGCAAGCGCGGTTGGCGCGAGTGCTGCGGGCGCGAGATGTTGTCATCGAACCGCTGACCGACGCCGAGGCCCGGGCGGCGGGGGTGCTGTGCGGGCGCGCGGACACCAGCGATGTGGTTGACGCTTCGGTGGTGATCGCGGCGCGACGCCACCGCGCCACCGTGCTCACCTCGGATCGGCACGACCTCGAGGCGCTGGACCCCAGCATTCCCCTTGTTGATTGCTGACGCTGCTGCGCAATCGATCATCGCGTGGTGGTGCCGACGGTCCCGGGCAGGGCGCCGTACGATATGTCGGTGACGACGCCCCAAACGTTCAAGATCGTTGCGCGGCTGGACGGTGTGCTGGTGCCGCCCAGTCTCGGCCTGTTGCGCCCGGACGATCTGGGGGTATTACGCGGTGACGGGGTCTTCGAGACCACGCTGGCGGTCAACGGATCACCCCGGGATCTGGACGAACACCTGGCGCGGATGCAGGTCTCCGCTCGGATGATGGACCTCGCGCTTCCCGCACCGGAGGTGTGGCAGCCGGCCATCCAGGCCGTGCTGGCTGCCTGGACCGGCGGGCCGGAGATGGTGCTGCGGCTGATCGCGACCCGCGGGCCCGAGGAGGGCGGCGAACCCACCTGCTACGTCATCGGGTCGGCGCTGGGCGAGTCGGCGACGGCCGGCCGGAACGGCATCTCCGTGCTGCTGCTGGATCGCGGGTTCCACGGGGTCGACGTGGCCGCCAAGCCGTGGCTGCTGGTGGGCGCCAAATCTCTCTCGTACGCGATGAACATGGCGGCCGGCCGGTACGCCCGGTCGCACGGCGCGGACGACGTGATCTTCATCGACACCGACGGCAGTGTGCTGGAGGGCCCGACCTCGACCGTGGTGCTGGCCCGGGGCCGGAGCCTGGTGACCCCGCCTCGGGAGGGCATCCTGGACGGAATCACCGCTCGTCGGTTGTTGCGGGTCGCCGAGGCCGCCGGATGGTCGACGGCCGTGCAGCCGGTGACCGCGGACGAGCTGCACTCGGCGGAGGCGCTGTTCCTGACCTCCAGCACCCGGATCCTGGCGCCCATCGTCGCGATCGACGGGACCGCGCGGGACAACGACCCTGCCGTGACGGCGGAACTGGCGAGGCTGCTGCAGGTACCCGGCGCCTGAGCCGGCCGGCCGAGTGCATCGTTATCGGTTTGTAACATTGATGGGTGCAACATCGCGTCAGTAGCGGGCATTTAAAGGCATGACAGTGATCGTCGGGGAGTCCAGCGGCGCCGAACGAGCCATCCGGTACCCGGAGTGAGCGACGGAGTGGCAGTGGGCGGAACGATCACCGGTTGGCAGCCATCCGGGCTCGATGGCGAGCGGGTCCTGCCAGCCAGGCTGCGGGCCCTCGTCGACATCCTCACCGCCGAATTGGCCGGTCGGCTGCCCTGGCCGGCGGATCGCGTCGAGATCGGCGAGTCTGTCGCTGCGGCGCTGCTGGATCTGCGCGGGTCGGTGGCGTTCGACTCGCTGGCCGAGATGGCGTGCAGGTTGGCGGAGCACCGCCTGGTCGAGAGCCACCGGCAGGCCGGCTGAACGGAAACCGCCGGCTCGCCGGCCCCGGCGTATCGTCCGGCCGCCGGGCGCCGGTGTTGATCAGCGGTTCTCTAGCGTTTCGCGACCGAGAAGCGGAGCCGGGCGGCGCCGGGACCCCGAGGGAGACGCCGTCACCGCTATTCCTTCGATGGTGATCTGGCCCTGGGTCGGCTGCAGCAGCCCGGCCGCGGCGGACATCAGCGTCGACTTGCCGGCGCCGTTCGGTCCGATCAACGCCGTCACCGCGTGCGGGCGCAGCTCGAACGAGCAGTCTCGCAGCACCCATTTTCGGCCGAAGCGCTGCCCGAGACCGTCCACCCGGAGCGGAGCGGTCGGCGCGATGGTGGCGTTCATCTCTGTCCCTTCTCCTCGAAGACGGCATCCAACTGCGACTTGAACAGCGCCTCGACGGCGGGCCGGTCCAACCCGGAGGACCGCGCCTCGCCCAGCCAGTCGGCCAGCGGCGCCGCGAGCGGTGACGCCTCGGCGTCCACCACCCGCTCCGGTGTGGCCACCACGAATGTCCCTGCCCCGGCGCGGGTCTCGACCAGGCCCTCGGCGTCCAGCTGCCGGTAGGCCTTGAGCACCGTGTTCGGATTGATGCCCGTGGACGCGACGACCTCCCGGGCCGTCGGTAGCTGGTCACCCAGCCGCAGGTGCCCGAGCAGCAGCGCATCCCGGGTCTGCCGCACGATCTGTGCATACGCAGCGACCCCGCTGCGCCGGTCGATCCGGAACTCGATCATGCAAAGAACTATACATGTATCACTATGATGATTCGAGTTCCGGCGTGCCCGGTGCGCGCGGACGAGGTACGGCGCCGAACCACGGACGGGCCGGCGCCCGCGTCGTCGCGTGTGGCAGCGTTGACCGTATGAGCAGCGTCGGCAAACGCGAGGCACGGCACCGGACCGTGTCCGCCGCGTTGGCCTCCTGGTCGGACGACACGCTGCTCGCCGCGCTGGCCGCCGGCAACCAGGTGGGTATCGGAATTGGCGGGTCGACGGCGCGTATCGACGTGAGCGGAATACCGGTGTTCGTCAAGCTGGTGCGCCTGACCCGTCGGGAGAACCGAAGCGAGCATGTCCGGCGCACTTCGAACCTCTTCGGTCTGCCGACCTGGTATCAGTACGGCGTCGGCTCGGCCGGATTCGGAGCGTGGCGCGAGCTGCGGTCGCTCGAAGGCGCCACCCGATGGGTGCTGGACGGCGCCTGCGCGCACTTTCCGCTGCTGCACCACTGGCGCGTGCTGCCCCGCGCGATGGCGGCGGCTCCCGAGCTAGGGGATGCCGACGCCATCGAGGAGTCGGTTCGGTTCTGGGGCGGCTCGCTGGCCGTCCGATGCCGGCTGCGGGCATTGGCCAATGCCCCGGCGACCCTGGTGCTCGCGCTGGAATACCTCCCCCACACGCTGCACGCGTGGCTCACCACGCAACTGTTGGCCGATCAGGATCGTGCCGCGGCGGCATGCCGTCGCGTCGAAGCCCAGCTGCTCGACGCGGTGCGCTGCATGGAGTCGCACCAGGTGTCCCATTTCGACGCACACTTCCACAACATCCTCGCGGACGATCAACGCCTCTACCTCTCGGACTTTGGGCTCGCCACGTCCCGGCACTTCGACCTCTCCGCGGCCGAGCGGCGGTTCTTCGACCAGACCGGTCGTCACGACCGTGCATACGTGGTGACTCAGCTTGCCAACACCGTGGTCAGCACCCTCGTCGTGTCGGACGGTCCGGCCGTGCGCAATGCGTACCTGCGTCGCTGTTCTCGACGTGGCGACACTCCCGGCCTGCCCGCACCATTGGCCGCGATGGTCCGGCGCTACGCGCCGGTGGCCGAGGTGATGAACGACTTCTATTGGAGCTTGCACGCGGGCCGGCCGACCACCCGGTACCCCGCCGAACGCATCGAGAACGCCCTCGTCGCTGGTGATCTGGACGTCTGATCGACTCCCCGTCAGCCCTTGACCGCGCCGGCGCTGGCGCCGCGGATGAAGTATCGCTGGAAGACGAAGAACACGACGGCGGTCGGGATGGTCATCAGCAGCGCCGCCGCAAGCTTGAGCGGGAACTGGGTACTGCCTCCAAACTGCCCGGAGACCAGTTGTGCCACGCCGGTGGTCAGCGTATTCAGGCTGGGACTGTTGCGCGAGATCAGAAAGTGGGTGAATTCGTTCCACGACCCCTGGAACGACAGGATCGTCAGTGTGATCAGCGCCGGCCGGGCCATCGGCAGCACCACCGACCAGAAGGTGCGGAACGTGCCGGCCCCGTCGATCCGAGCGGCCTCCTCCACCTCCACCGGGATGGCAATGAAGAACTGCCGCATGATGAACACCCCGGCGGCGTCGGCCATCAGCGGGATGATCATGCCGAGGTAGGAATTGAACATGTGCAGCTGCACCAGCACCAGGTACTTCGGGATCAGCAGCACGACGCCGGGCACCGCCATCACCGCGATGATCGCACCGCCCAGCGCGCGTCGACCCAGGAAATGCAGCCGGGCCAGCGCGTAGCCGGCCAACGAGTCGAAGAATAGCCGGCCCAGGGTAACGATGACCGACACGACGATCGAGTTGACGAACCAGCGCGGGAAATCGACGGACGCGAGTTGCTGGAATGCCTTGGTGGTCCATGTTTCGGGAATCAGGCCGAGTGGATTCGCGGTGGCGTCGGCGTCGGTCTTGAATGACGTCGCGATCTCGATCAGAAACGGGTAGATGTACAGGATCGCAAACGCGATCAACACCAGGTAGGAGATCACCGTGCGCAGCAGGTGCCAGCCACGGTGCCGCACTCTCCCGGTGGATAGTGGCGCCAGCGGGGCGCGAGTGGGGCTGGCGGCGATGGTGCTCATCGTGTGCCCCCTGCCGGCGCCGTGGCCCCCTGCTCGGCGCGGGCGATCGGTGGCGCGGGCCGGAACCGGCGCCGCCGGGGCAGGTGCTTGCGCTCTCGCATCACCAGTCGCTGGATGATCGTCATCACGATGATGATCGCGAACAGGATGAACGAGATGGCCGCACCCTGGCCCCATTTCCCGTCACCGAAGGAAGCCTGATAGGACAGGTACGCGGGTGTGAGGGTGGTCTTGGCGGGATTGCCGCCACCGAGAATGTAGATCTGGTCGAATATTTGCCAGGTACCGATCAGACCCAGGGTGACCACCAGGAACAGGGTGGGCCGCAGTGCCGGCAGCGTGACGCTGCGGAATGATTGCCAGCGGGTGGCGCCGTCCACCCGGGCGGCCTCGACCACCTCATCGGGGATGTCCTGCAGGGCCGCCAGGAACATCAGCATGAAGGTCCCACCGGTGGTCCACACCGCGAGCACGATCAGCGCGCACATGGCGACGCTCGGCCCGGCGAGCCAGTCGTACCAGCTCATCCCGAGGAAGTGGTTGTTCACCAGCCATCCTGGCGGGTTGCTGGTGTCGACCAGGTGCAGGCCGGAAAGGATCAGCCGCAGCACCCCGCGCGGGTCCTGGAACCAGTTGGGGCCGTGAAGACCCAGCCAGCTCAGCATCTGGTTGACCACGCCGGTGGTGGTGAACAGGAACAGGAACACCGTCATGATCGCGATGGTGCTGGTGACGGAGGGGAAGTAGAAGGCGGTGCGGAAAAAGCCCTTGCCCTTCAGTCGCCGGCCGTTGAGGACCGACGCCAGGAACAGCGCCAGCACCGTCTGGATCGGCACCACCAGGATGACGTAGTAGAAGTTGTTTCGCAGCGAGGTGGCTAGATTCTGCTGTGACAGGCCGGGTTTGGCGAGCAGCGTCTGGTAGTTTTCGGCGCCGACGAAGCCGGCGTCCAGCGGGGAGCCGTGACCGCTCCAGTCCGAGATCGACACCCAGACGGCGGCGATGATCGGTAGCAGCAGGAACAGCCCGAGGATCACGATGACGGGTGTCATGAACACCCAACCCGCGGTGCCCTCCCGCCCGCGGATACCGCCCCGGTGCCTCACCGGCCGCCGTGCGGCCGGTGAGACGCCGGGTGTGCTCGGTGATGTCGTCATGATTCGCTCCGGTCTCGGAGGAACGGCATCAGCTACCGGACAGCGCCGCCTGCAGGTTGGTCTGCACCGAGTCCAGGATCGACTTCGGATCGCCCGTGGCCAGCGTGGCCAGTTGCGAGTCGAAGTCCGAGAGCACCTCACCCACCCCGGCCGCGGTGACCACACCCTTGGCGTAGGCGATGCCGTCCACGAACGGCTTGTTGTTGGGGAACTCCTTGAGGTAGTCGGCCTGCGCGGACTGCACCGAGGGAATGACGCCGAACGCCTTGGCGAACTGCATCTCCACCGACGGCTGCGTCAGGTACTCCACCAGGTTCAGCGCCTGGTCGTGGTTCTTGCTGGCGGCCGCAATACCCCAGCAATTGGTGAACACCAGGGTTCCCTGGGTGCCGGTCGGCCCCGCGGGCAGCGGGACGATCTTGTACTTGATGTTCGGGAAGTCACTGGACAGCGCGCCGTACATCCAGGGGCCCTCGATGGTCATCGCGGCCTTGTTCTTGCCGAACGCCTCACCGCCCCAGCCGGTGCCCAGATCTGACGACCACTTCATGCTGCCGTCGGTCATGAGCTTCTGCACGTACGTCAGGGCCTGTACGTTCTGCTCGGAATTCGCGGTGGCCTTGGTGCCGTCGTCATTGACCAGATATCCGCCGTTCTGCACCAGGAACGCATCCACCCGGTCGCGGCCCGGAGACATCGACAACCCAACTCGGCCGTCCGCCGTGAGCTTCTTGGCTACCGATTCCAACTGGTCCCAGCTGGTGGGGATGTCCGCGTCGGTCAGCCCCGCCTTGGACCAGTCCTCGGTGTTGATCCATAGTGCCAGCGTCGACTGGTCCTTCGGCGCGCACACCAGTTTTCCGTCGTAGGTGAAGGTCTGCACCAGTGCCGGGTAGAAGTCGCTCTTGTTGGGCAGCTGGTCGCCGTAGGACCACAGGTTCCCCGCCTTGGCGTAGGTGCCCAGCTTCCCGGGGTCCAGGTAGAACAGGTCGGGCGGGGTGTTGGACGAGAAGCCCTGCGCCAGCTGCTGATCCATCTGGGACGCGGGGGTGACTGTGACCGTCGATCCGGTCTGCTTGGCCCAGTCGGCGGTAGCGGCCTTGAGTGCCTTGGTCTCCGCGTCGCCGGAGGACCCGAACAGGATCGTCAGGTTCGCCCTGGGCATGTTCGCCGGAACGGTCCACGAGCTGCCGGCGGACCCGGAGTCCGGTGCGCTCTGCGAGGCGCCGGCGGACCCGGAGGCCGTGCCGCTCGGCGACTCCATCGGTGACGATGCGCCGCTGGCAGGGGTTTGCGGGGTGCTGGTCTGCCCGCCGGATGCTGGTGATGATGATTCGGTCGACTCCGCGGATCCGGATGCGCCGGGGCCGCCACCGCTGCTGCCGCAGCCGGCTGTGACCAGTAGTGCTGCTCCGGTCAGGGCGGCCAGTGCGACGCGGATGGTTCGCTGTGCTGTCATTCCGCTGCTCCTTGGTCAATCGGTGGTGCCGTGGACGGATCTGATGGCTCTTGCTGCCGACGGGATAGTGCTGCGGACGCCGATGGATCACCCCGATCCGGACGACGTTCGGACGACCAGGCGGGGCGGCAGCAGTACTCGCCGGGGGGGATCGGGGGTGGTGGGGGAGTCCAGTAGGTCGGTGATCAGCCGGATACACGCCGAGGCCACCTGGTCCAGCGGCTGGTGCACCGAGCTGAGGCCGACCATCTGTGCGACGTCGGTGTCGTCGAATCCGACCACGGCGACGTCGGTGCCCGCCCGACGGCCGGCCGTGGTGATCTCAGTGAGCGCCGATAGTGCGAGCACATCGGAGACGCAGACCAGCGCGGTAATCGCGGGATCGGCCAGCAGGGACGCGGCGGCGGCCCGGCCCTCGGTGAGGTCGTTCTGGCTGCGGGCCACCGCATCCGCAGCCAGCCCGGCGTCGCGCATGGCCGCGGTCCACCCGGCGTGCCGGTCGTCGCCGACGCCCGGTCCCTGCGGCCAGCCGAGGAATCCGATCCGGCGGTGGCCGGCCGCCAGCAGGTGCTCGGTGGCCTCGCGCGTTCCCGCGGCGCCGTCCACATCGACCCACGGGTGGTGACCGGAGGAGTCCCACGGCCGCCCGAACGTGACGCACGGAATGCCCCGCTCGGCCAGGTGCGAGGTGCGTCGGTCGCCGGGGTGGGTGGAGGTGAGCACGAAGCCGTCCAGGTCCCACCGGTCGTACAGTTCGGCATAGGCGGCGATCTCGGCGTCGTCGCCGCGCGCGGTGTAGAGCATCACCCGGTAGTCCCGCTCGGCCGCGGCGTCGGTCAGGGCATGCAGGAAGCGGTCGAAGATGCCGTCGCCGGGAGTGGCCTCCACCCGCAGGCCCAGCACGTGGGAGCGATGGGTGCGCAATTGCCGGGCGGCCCGGTGGGGGCGGTAGCCGAGGTCACGGACCGCCGCGCGCACGCGTTCGGCCGTGTCCGCTCGGACCAGGTGCGGCGCGTTGAGCACGTTGGACACCGTCTGGGGGGAGACGCCGGCGCGTGCCGCCACCGACCCCAGCGTGGCGCGACCGGGGGCGGGTGTGTCGCCGCGCGGTGCCGGGTCGGTTGCCGCCGTCGGGGCCATCCGGCCGCCCTCCCGTGATCGCTGGTATCCCCGGCGGGTCGATCGATCGCGCCGGGCATTCCTGCCTTGGATCGATCCAAATCAACCGCAGGCGGCTCTTGGAACGATCCAAGGATGGTCGTAGTGTTATGCCCGTCACACCGAGATGTCAAGACTCGTTTCGTCACCGATCGCTCGAAGCACGCGGAGTCCCGCCCGGCCCGCTCCGGGAGACCCGGCTCGTCGGAGCCACGCGACGAGACGGTCGCGGACCGGATGACCGACGATCGGGTGACCAGTGAGGGCGAGGGAGAGCGACCGGAGAGGATGGGATCCATGTCAGAAGGCCCTCGTCAGCCGGCGTTGCACCATTTGGTGACCTGTCTGGCCAGCCCCACGACCGTGCTGTCGGCGCGGGACGGCCAGCTGCGTGGATGCGGTGCGCACGGGGTGTACGTGGCGGACGTGCGGGTGCTCTCTCGGGCCGAGCTGACCGTCGATGGCGTCGAGCCGGAGCCGGTGGCCTGCACGCCGACGGGGCCGGGCGGCGCCGAGTTCCTGGCGGTGCTGCGCAATCTGGGCGACGACATTCCGGATCCGACCGTCTGGGTGCGGCGCGCCAGGGTGGCACAGCCGGCCGGCTGTGAGGAAACCGTCACCCTGGTCAACGCGTCCACCGGCGCGATCCCCGCCACGGTCGAGGTTGCCATGGGCGGCGACCTGGCGGAGATCGAGACCGTCAAGATCGGCTCGAACGGGGTGCCCGCCGCATTCGATCCGGGCGGTGACGGATTCGTCGTGCGCGGCGCGCGCCTGGCCGCGCAGCTCGCCGGGGCCGGGTCCGACGCCATCGTCACCGCCGGCGGTGGGACGTTCCGCTGGCAGGTGACGATCCCCGCCCGTGGCCGCGTCCGTGTCCGCTGGTCGGTGCGGGTGCAGGACCCGGATGCGGTGGTGGTGCCCGCCGACGGGCCGGCGCCGTTCGTGCCGCCGCCGGTCACCGCCGACGACCGCCGGCTCGCGCCGCTGGTGACGCGCGCCGTGGAAGACCTTGCCGCGCTGCGCATGTGCACTGCCGACCGGCGGGAGGACGAGTTCCTGGCCGCCGGCTCGCCCTGGTATCTCACCCTGTTCGGGCGGGATTCGATGTGGGCCGCGCGCATGCTGCTGCCGCTGGGCACCGATATCGCCCGGGGCACCCTGGCAACCCTGGCGGCCCGGCAGGGCACCGCGCTGGACCCGCGCACCGCTGAGGAGCCCGGCAAGATCCTGCACGAACTGCGCCGCGGCGAATTCTCATTCGGGGCAACCTCTTTACCGCCCGCCTACTACGGCACCGTCGACGCGACACCACTGTGGGTGTGCCTGCTGGCCGATGCCTGGCGGTGGGGGTTGGCGGAGTCCGTGGTGGCGCCGCTGCTGCCGGTCGCGGAGCGCGCACTGGCCTGGATGGTGGACTACGGCGACGCCGATGGTGACGGGTTCCTGGAGTATGTGGACGGATCCGGCCGTGGGTTGGCCAACCAGGGTTGGAAGGATTCCGGCGATTCCGTGCGGTTCGCGGACGGCCGGATCGCCGCCGGTCCGGTCGCGCTGGCCGAGGTACAGGGCTACGCGCACGAGGCCGCCCTGGCCGGCGCCGAGTTGCTCGACGCGTTCGGCCGGCCGGGTGCCGACCGCTGGCGAGACTACGCCGGTCGGCTGGCCGGGGCCTTCCGAGACCGGTTCTGGCTGGCCGACGACCTGGGTCCCTACCCGGCGATGGCGTTGGACGGCACTAAGACCCGGGTCGATGCGCCCGCCTCCAACATGGGCCACCTGCTGTCCAGTGGGATGCTGAACCGGGCCGAGGCATCGGCGATCGCCGACCGCCTGGTGCACGCGTCGATGTCCACCGGGTTCGGGTTGCGCACCATGAGTTCCGCTGCCGGCGGATACTCGCCGCTGAGCTACCACTGCGGGTCGGTCTGGCCGCACGACACCGCCATCGCGGTCCACGGGCTGATCCGGGCGGGCTTTCCCGGGCAGGCCGCGGTGCTCGCCGAGGGGCTGCTCGCCGCCGGGGCCGCGTTCGACGGGCGAGTTCCCGAGCTGTTTGGCGGATTCGACCGCGCCGATGTCCCTGTGCCGGTCCCGTATCCGGCGGCGTGCCGCCCGCAGGCATGGTCGGCCGCCGCCGCGGTGGTGATCTTGCAGGCGTTCCTGGGGGTACAGGCGGACGTGCCGCACGGCGTCGTGCGCGTGACACCCTCGGCGCGGATCGGGGCGGTGACCGCGTCCGGCCTGCGGGTCGCCGGGCTGGGCCTGCGGGTCACGGTGTCCGCCGACGGCAGCGCATCTGCCGAGGTCGAGGGGGATGCTCTGCGTGTGGAGGTCGGCCCGAACCCCGGCTGATGAAGACTTGGTGAGCCTGAGCCGAAGCGTGAGAAGTGAACCGGGAGATCCGACAACGATCCTGACGCCCCTACCAGCCGGTCCCCTATGGTTGCGGCATGCCCAGCGAACAGGACGGTGACGGAGCGCGGCGCAGGTCGTTCGTCCGCATGGTGCTCGAGGCGGCGGGTAGCCAACCGCTCGCCGGTCTGAGGGCCCGGATCGATGATCCGAGCAATCCGGTGCCGGAGGACGAGTGGCGGGCCGAGGTCCGCACGGCGGAGACCTTCGGTCTTGTCACCGTCACCGGTACCGGCGACCAGGCGACGATCGCCCGGACCACCTTCGGGGATGCCTGGGCCGCGCTCGACCGGTCCTCGGACCGACAAGGCTCGTGGTGCCTGCCCGGCCCGGGCCGGTTCGACGTGCTGTTCTACCCGGTGCCGAAGCGCCCGGACTTCCCGGTGTTCGCGGCGACCGGCCCGGCGCTGGGGGCCGTCCGGCAGGGCAGCTGGAACCTGGTCCGGGGGAATACCGGCGCGGAGCCGAACCCGATCGGCGAGGTCGAGATGGTCAGCGAGCGCCAGGACGGCGGGCCGATCTCGGTGTGGTCGGGAGTGGGCGATCCGATGCTGTCCGGCCTGCATCCGGCACACCTGGGCCATGGTGGGGCGGTCCTGGATCGACTGGCGTCCGCTCTAGCCGAACGAGCGGCGCCGTGGTTGGCACGCCCGATGCTTGTCGACGGGGAACACCGCGAGGCGCTGGTGCTGGACCTGCGGAGCGAGGAACTGTCCGGGGACATCGTCGGGCCGGCGTTGTTCGCCGTGACGCAACTGGACGGCGCTACCGTCACCGTCATCTCCGACGCGCCGGTCACCGATCTCGCCCTCACCCGGGTGGACGGCGACGACCTGGTGGGGCGGCCGCGCCCTGGCACGCCCGGCTGAAGATCGTCCATCGGTTGGTCAGGCGCGCGCCGGGCTGGAGATCGCGGAGCGCACCCTTGCCGCGAACGCGGCGGGATCGTCTGCGGAGCAACGGATGTGGTCGAAGCTCCGCGCGCCTGTCTCGTCGCCGTCGGTTTGTGCCGACCGCAGCGCGATGACGATGTCCGTGGTGCCGACGCCGAGCTCCAGCGCGGATCCGACAATGCCCGGGTGTCGCGGGGCGGTGCCCATCGTCCGGGCCACGGACGCGATCGCCGACAGTGGCACCTCGACCTCGATTGCCGACCCGCAGCGAAGCAATAGGGTGCGCTCGCCCAGCAGATGCGGCCGCACCCGGTAGTCGGCCACCATGCCGGCCATCAGTGGCAGGCTGCCGATGCAGGTCACGGCCAACACCACCCGCAGCCACATCCAGGGCACCGCGAATTCCACGATGGCGGTCTCGACCGCCGTCATCGCAGTGATCACCCATAGGAACGTGGTGGCCGAGTGCCCGTACCGGAACGCCGTGCTGCCGGGCCGGACATCGCTGCGCCCTCGCGCCCAGCGGATCGCGTCGACCAGCCGACGGGCGGTCCGGCGCGCCCACCCCGTCACCGTCGTTCACTCCCCACCGGCTCGCCGGACCCGCCGCCCTCGCCGGGCGCTTCGGAACTGCCAGGGTCGCCGAGATCCTCGGACCCGCCGCGTGCGCCGGACCTGCCGGGCGGCTCCGCCCACGCCCGGGCCGCCAACTCCATGCAGCGCCGTTGCGCCGGAGCCATGGTGTCCAGCACCAGCTGCCAGGCGGCGTCCGATCCGGCCGCAGCGAGGTTGCCGAAGTGTTGTCTCCCGGCCGCCACCATCGCCGCGGCCAGCTCCTCGACCCGCGGATCGTCCGGATGCGCGCCGGCTAGCTCAGCCAGCCGCCGGTCGATCTGCCGGCCCTCGGCCAGCGCGGCATCGTTGCGGATCGCGGCCCGGTAGGCGTGCGCGACCGCGTCGAACTCCGCGGCCGGAGTGGCGGCCTGCATCAGCTCCAGCAGGTCGCGCTCGGCGCGGCTGTGCGCGACATCGGGTGCAACCTCGGCCAGCTCGGACAATAGCGCTGCCACCTCCGGGGTGCTGGGCGACGCAGTGTCCGACGCGATCAGCTCGACCAGCGCACGGCGTCGCTGATCCAGCGCGGCCTGCTGCTCCTCGATATCGGCGACGACATCGGCCAGCAGTGCCCGCACGTCCTGTTCGCCGGCCAGCGCCGAACGGGCCTCAGCCAGCGTCAGGCCCAACCCGGTCAGCCGCACCACCCGCAGCAGCATCAGCAGGTCGGCCGCGCCGTAGTCCCGGTAGCCGTTGGACAGTCGCATCGGCTCCGGCAGCACGCCCATGGCGTGGTAGTGCCGCACTGTCCGAGTGCTCACTCCTGCCATCCGCGCGAGGTCCGAGATCCGCATCCCCCCAGCATGAACCTTGTCGCTGCGTCAGGGTCAAGGGTCCTGGCGTCTGGGATGTTTGTCCGAAGTGGCGTTCCCGCGGGAACGCCTGGAACGGTCCGGCCGGCGCGCCTCGGGGCGGGTCGGTCGGGGATTGTTTCAGCGACGATCGGGGATGCGTCGCCGGTCAGTGCGCCTTGCGTCGGCGTGCTGCCGAACCCCGCCGGGTCGGGTTGAATGAACGCCATGGATCCGCGCGCCGGCCAGCCCGCCCAACCCAGTGACCTGATCGACGTCGATGCGGTGCTCGCCGCCTACGACGAGATCCATCCCGACCCCTCCGACCCGGCGCAGCGGGTGGTGTTCGGCACCTCCGGGCACCGCGGCTCCAGCCTGGACGGAGCCTTCAACCGGGACCACATCCTGGCCATCACCCAGGCCATCTGCGAGTACCGGCACCGGCAGGGCACCAACGGGCCGCTGTTCCTGGGGGCCGACACGCACGCACTGTCCGCCCCGGCCACCGCCACCGCGCTGGAGGTGCTGGCCGCCAACAACGTCACCGTCCTGCTGGATGCCGACGACGGCTACACCCCGACACCCGCTGTCTCGCACGCGATTTTGAAGGCCAACCGGGACCGCACCGACCGACTGGCGGACGGCATTGTCGTCACCCCCAGCCACAACCCGCCCCGCGATGGGGGTTTCAAGTACAACCCGCCCACCGGCGGCCCCGCCGATACCGACGCCACCGGGTGGATAGCGGCCCGCGCCAATGCGCTGCTCGAGTCCGGGCTGGACGGGGTACGCCGGGTGCCGCACCAGCAGGCGAAACACGCCGATACCACCGGCTACTACGACTTTCTCGGCTCCTACGTCGGCGACCTGGAGACCGTCATTGATGTCGCAGCCATCGAGTCCAGTGGCCTGCACATCGGCGCGGACCCGCTCGGCGGGGCGAGCGTCGCATACTGGGGGGAGATCGCCGAGCGGCTCGGCCTCGACCTGACCGTCGTGAACACCACCGTGGACCCGCGCTGGGCCTTCATGACGCTGGACTGGGACGGCAAGATCCGGATGGACTGCTCCTCGCCGTATGCGATGGCCTCCCTGGTGTCCCGGCGGGACCAGTTCGACCTGGCCACCGGCAACGACGCGGATGCCGACCGGCACGGCATCGTCACGCCCGACGCGGGCCTGATGAACCCCAACCACTACCTCGCGGTGGCGATCGACTACCTGTTCACCCACCGGCCCGGCTGGGGCGAGAATGTCGCCGTGGGCAAGACGCTCGTCTCCTCCTCGATGATCGACCGGGTGGTCGCCGGGCTGGGGCGACGGCTGGTCGAGGTGCCGGTGGGGTTCAAGTGGTTCGTGCCCGGATTGCTGGATGGCACCGTGGGTTTCGGTGGCGAGGAGTCGGCCGGCGGGTCCTTCCTGCGGCGTCGCGGGCGGGTGTGGTCCACCGATAAGGACGGCATCATCCTGGACCTGCTGGCCAGCGAGATCCGGGCGGTGACGGGGCTCTCGCCGAGCGAGCGGTACGCGGAACTGGTGGCGCGGTACGGGGATCCGGCGTACGCGCGGGTCGACGCACCGGCCACCCGGGACCAGAAGGCCCGGCTGGCGAAGCTGTCGCCGCAGGACGTGACGGCAGATTCGCTGGCGGGGGAGAAGATCACCGCGAGGTTGGTGACGGCGCCCGGCAACGACGCTCCGATCGGCGGGCTGAAGGTTGTCACGGAGAACGCCTGGTTCGCTGCCCGGCCGTCCGGCACCGAGGACGTGTACAAGATCTACGCCGAGTCGTTCCGCGGGCCGGAGCACCTGGCGCAGGTGCAGAGCGAGGCCCGCGAGGTGGTGTCGGCGGCGCTGCAGGGGTGAGGTCTCACGGGCCCGCGGGCGAGGGTGATCCTGGCTCGTTCGCGCGGCGTGCCGCCGTTTCCGGAAGCCAGCCGTGGCCGGCGGCGTAGTTGCGAGCGATGTGCCCCAGCTGCGCGGCGGTCGGGCGGCATCCGTCGGAGGGGAGCACGAGCATGACGGGCACCGCGGACTTCTCGGCCAGCGGGATCCAACGCACGCTGCTGGGAAGTGCCAGCGCTGCGGACCGACCCACCGGCGTGACGGTATCGCCGGGGCTGACGACCCGCTGGCTGAGATCGAAGACGATGTCGCGTTGTACGAAGTTGGGATGCAGCCCGACGGCGGTGAACAGCCCGACGACGAAGTCGTAGTGGGAGGGGTTCGCCGCGCGCGGATGCACGACGACCGGGTAGTGCGCGGCGTGCGTCAGATCGACGGCGCGCCGGCGCGCCAGCGGGTGATCGTCGGCGACCAGGACGCCCATCGGATCCTGGCGCAGCCGCTGCAGTCGCACGCCTGCCATGGGTGCGGGCGCGCGAGCGATACCGGCATCTGCTCGATGGTCCCGAACCGCGAGCAGCACCTGCGGGCTCGGTAGGACGTCGGTGGTGACGGTGATGCTCGGACAGGCCTCGTGCAGTGCCTGAACGAGCCGGGGCGCGGTGTCGTGGCCGGCGCTGAGCGGGTAGGCCAGGCGCAGGGTTCCGACGTCGCCGCGGCCGGCATGTCGGGCCGCGTCCCATGCCCGTTGCAATCCGGCCAGGGCCTCCGGGCCTTGCTCGATGAGCGCCTGGCCGGCATCGGTCAGCGAGACCTCATGGGTGCTGCGGCGCAGCAGGGATACCCCGAGCTGAGACTCGAGCTGGCGGATCTGGGCGCTGAGCGAGGGCTGGGCGATATGCAGCCGCGCCGCCGCCCTGGTGAAGTTCAACTCCTCGGCCACCGCGAGGAAGTAATGCAGCAGCCGGGCTTCTGGCTCCATCCTGCCGACCGTACCCCAGAGGTGCGGCCTCTCATGTCATGGCGGATAGGTCTTTCCATCTGCCGGAGGACTGCTCCTAGATTCCAGAGGTGTCACACAGCGAACTCCAGCGGGGTCCCGGGGCTACCGGACTGTCTCGGGCCTGCGCGGCCCTGGCGGCCGGGGAGGCCCTCGTCATCCCCAATCCGCCACCCATGAGCTACGGCCTCATCGCGACGGCGGCCCGCACGGTCAACGCCGTCAAGCACCGTGCCCTCGACCAGAACGTCGCCGTGTCCCTGCACAACTCGGCCGAATGGCGTGGCCTGACGCGGTGTCTCGACCTGCCGTCAGTTGTGCTGGACGGTGTCGGTGCCTTGCTCCGTCTGCATCTGACCTGCCTGCTGCCGCTGCGCGACGACCGCCGCTACCCGGACTGGGTCTCGCCCGCTGTCCGTGCCGGCCAAGTCTGCGTCTTCAACGGATGGTGGGCGCCCGCGGCCGCTCTGTGGCAGCTTTTCCCCCGGTTGTACGGCAGCAGCGCCAACCTCACGGGCCAGCCGCCGGCGACGACCGTGGCGCAGGCGCGATGCTACTTCGGTCCCGACGCTGCAGTCCTGGACGACGAAACGATGGTTGCTGCACCACGTTCGCCGTCGGCCAGCACCGTCGTGCGGGTGGATCGGCGTGGGCGGCTCGGCCTGCACCGGTCCGGTGCGCACGATCGGGCCGGACCGACCGACTATCTGGGACAGTTGGCGCGCCAGGTCGGGCTGACCCGAAACCGCGGTGGGATCGTGTCGCAAGAGCAGGGAGCAGAAGGGCATCTGTCATGACCGTATCGGCGTCGACGCCTGGCTCGCCATCATCTGGTCGCGGCGCTGCGGGCCCTGAGCGCGCGGTGCGCTGGCTCGCCGCGGTGGCGGTCGTGGCGGGACCGCTGTGCTATCTGATCGGCGGCGTCTTCGAGCCCGCCGCGCACGCAGCTGGCCAGGCCACGATCGCCGCCAATGCGACGGCAAACCCAGCCACCAACACGACACACCTGATCGCGTTCGTGATCGCATCGTTCCTGCTGCCGGTCGGAGTGGTGGCGCTGGCGTACCTGGCGCGGCAGCGAACGCCCTGGCTGGCCGTGCTCGGGGGAGTGCTCGGGGTGCTCGGCTGGTTGCCATTCTCCGCGCTGACGGCGCTGGACGATCTCGCCGTCGACATGACCCACGTGCCCGATGGCGGCTCCGTCACAGGACTGTGGGACCTATTCGCCTTCGACGGCGTAATGAGCAGCTACCTCATGATCTACATCCTGGGTCACCTGGTCGCCTACGTGCTGCTGGGTATTGCGCTGCACCGAGCCGCTGTGATCCCCGGATGGGCGGCCGTCGCAATGATCGCCAGCAGCCCAATGATGATCGTCGCGTTCGTGCTGCCCGGCAGCCTGCAGGCCGCGGGGCTCGGCGTTGCAGCCGCGTCGGTGGTGCTCCTGATCATCGGTAGCCTGCCCGCCGCTCGTGCGCTGCTCGCAGCCGGACGGCCCGCTCACGTGCGGACGGCCCGCTCACGTGCGGACGGCTCGCTCACCTGCGGCGAGCCCGTGAGCACCAGGCGGCACGGTCGTGCGCCGACGCGGCATGCCGAACGTCCGCTGTGAGCGACTAGCGAAAGTCGTTCTCGGACAGCGGGATCACCCAGGCGCGGCGCTCGGCGATCTTCCCGCCGCGCATCACGAACACCTCCGCCATCGACATCCGCAGCTGCGTCCCGTCCTCCCGGGACGCCGACCCGGTCAGCTCGGCCATCACCACGTCTCCCTGCTCCACCATCCGCACCACCTCCAGGTGAGGCGGGCCGGTGAAGCCCTCGCCGTCGATCGCCGCGTCGTAGGCCGGTTTACCGGCCAGCTGGAAGGCGCCGAAGACGGTCCAGCGGATGTCGTCGGTCAGACAGTCCAGAATCTGGGTGTGGTCCCCGGTCCGGAACCCCTCCAGATACCGCTCAACGGTATCGGTGTTATCGGACACGGCCACGCTCCCAGGCTCGACGGACGGTGCCGATCATTATCGGCCATCGCGCCGTCCAGACAGCGGATGGCGACGCTACTCAGCCGGCCAGTCGCTGCAGGGCGGCCGACGCGTGCGGGGCCAGCGCGATGTCCTCGTGGGCGCGCTCCTCGACGTAGGCCAGCCGGCCGTCGATGGTGATGCCGTACAGCCGGGTCGCGCCGATCACCGGCGGACCGGACGGCGTGCGCCAAACCCCATCGGTGGAGAGCGCCCAGCTCGCCACCGACCTGGCCTGGCCGTAGAACACCTCGATCCGGCCCTCGGCGTGCGCCACCAGCAATTCCACCGACCCGTCGGGCTGCGGTCGAAACCAGCCCGACTCCCGCGATCCGGGGCCGGTGACCTCGCCGTCGGGGGACAGCAGCCACGCCAGCGATTCGTAGCGCAGGAACGGCCGGCCGTCGTGCGAGACGGTGATCTGCTGCCCGAATTGGGGCGCGCCCTCTTTTGGGTCGTTGCCGAACATGCCGGTGCCCCGCCACACGCCAACCAAGGGCAGTAGCGACAGGCAGGCCGGGTTGAGCTCGGGGCCCTGGCGCACGTTGGCGGTGTCGGCCGGGATCGGCAGCGGCGCCACCGAGTCGAGGTTGCGTTCCCGGGTGCCCTCCGCCCGTGCGGCCGCCGCCGCGACGGCCTCGTCACCGGACGCCGTCACCGGCGGTTCCTGGCCGGCCGTCACCGGCTGCCCTTGGCCAGGCGGTAGGCGCCATAGCCGGCGAACCCGGCGAGCAACAGCGCGGCGAGGATCAGCACGACGACGAAGAGTGCTTCCACGCCGCTCACCCTAGCGGGGCCGGCCGGTTTGCCGGGTTACCCCGCGGCGACCAGTTTTCCGATCTGGACGTCGCTGGCCCTGGCCGCGACGGTCAGATCCCCGTCGCCCGCGGTGACCGTCGCAGAATCCAGCGGGAAGGGCAACGCGGACAGTGGAATGGTGCGGGTCAGTTGCTGCCGCAGTGGTCCCGCGATCTGCGCCGGGATGGTGACGTCGGCGGCGGACACCGGGCGTGCCGCCAGGTGCAGCGCATTGTCGGTGACGGAGACGGCGACGTCCACCGTCACCGGGAAGGTGCGTCCGGCCGCCGCGACGGTGGTGTGCATCCGGATCAGGCCATCGCCGCCGGAGGAGAGGGTCATCCCCGGTCGCTGCAGCGCGCTGGCCAGCGCGGCGCTCGGAATCGTGGCGCGCACCGTCGCCCGGTCCGCAGCCAGGTGATCCAGCGAACCGGAGAACGCGTCCGACAGCGGAAAGTGCACGTCATACAGATCGGCGTGCAGGCGTGCACCGTCGATCGGTCCCAGTGTCACCTTCGTCGCGTCGATGGCGATGTGCGAGTAGTCGCCCTGGACCGCCTGCAGCAGGAACGAGAATCCCCCGATGTCGACGCTGGTGTCGGTGGCGGGGTCGTGGCTGGTGGAGGCGCTCAACTCGCTGCTCAGGGCGTCACCGGCCTTCTGCTCGGCGATCAGCCGCCCGGCGAAGTCCGCCCCGATCAGGATCAGGGCGAGCACCACGAGGGTCGCGATCAGCTTGCGCATCTGGTCATTGTGCCCGGCGGCTGCGGATCGCCGAGGGCGGTCGATCCCCTCGGCGCCTGCTGACCGGAATGCACGATATCTGCCCGGTTCGGGCGATTCGGTGGCGCTCGGCGGATGGTTCGCCCGGCGCTATGCCCTTGCCCGGCCAGACCGGGCAAGGGCATAGCGCGCAGGTCAGCGGGCTCGGCGGGGCTCGAGCGGCACGGCGCGCCAATTGCCGGCGATGCGAGTCCGTCGCGGTCCGCTGACGAGCTCGGCCCCGGTCAGGTGCCGCCGGTCGCGGCCCGCGCCCAGGTCGCGATGCGTTCGATCAGCGACGGTGACGTGGCCGTCTCGGCATGCCCCATCCCGGGTTCGATCCACAGCGATCCGGCGCCGCCCGCTGCTCGGTGCAGGGCGATCGCCTCGTCCGGGCCGAAGTATCGGTCGGCGTCCCCGTGCACCAGTAGCAGCGGCCGGGGTGGGATCGCGGCCATCAGCTCCAGCGGGGTCTGCGGCACCGTCGGCCACGGCCTGCCCAGTCGGACGCCCAGCGCCCGCCCCACCAGCGGACCGGCCGGATGTTCCAGGAGCCAGTGCACTCGGCGCATCGGCGCGGTGTGCCGGATGTACCAGCGCGACGGGGCGGATACCGACGCCACCGCGTCGCCGGGTTCGTCCCCGATCGCGGCGTGCCGTAGCGCGACCGCGGCCCCCATCGAGAATCCCACCACCGTCACCGGTCGGGGCGACGACCCGCGGGCGAGACGGACCGCCGCGTCCAGATCCAGCGTTTCGTCCCGGCCGACGGAGGTGCGCCCGCCGGATCGGCCGTGGCCCCGAAAGTCCAGGGCGACCACCGTGCCGTGCCGGGCCAGGCCGGCGATCACCCGGCGGGCCGCCGGTGCCGAGGTGTCGTGGGTGAACCCGTGCGCCACGACGAAGGCGCCGGCACCCGCGCCCGGGCACCGCACCCCCGCCAGCCGGACGCCGTCGGCGGCGACGGTCCGGACCGGCGTCCATCCCGGCGGCATCGTCACCGCCCTATCGTGACGTATCCGGACCGCACGGTGGCACCTGCCGGCCGGCGCCGGGGGCGGGATGGTCCGAGCCGATCGTCGGTGCCGCCGGATAGAATCGCCCCAGCTCGCGCCGGTGGCCGGAAGGGGGTCGCATGGACCTGCTCCTGCTGACCGCCGATCCGCACCCGGTGGTGGTGCTGCCCGCGCTGGAGTTGCTGCCCGTCGCCGTCACCCCGGCCGCTCCCGAGGCTGCGTCGCTGATCACCGCCGACCGGTACGACCTGGTGCTGGTCGACGCCCGATCCGACCTGGCGGCGGCGCGCACCCTGTGCCGCCTGCTCGGGGGCGACAGCCTGGGCATTCCGGTGCTGGCCGTGCTCACCGAGGGCGGGCTCGCCGTCATCGGCCCCGATTGGGGGATCGCCGACGTGGTGCTCGCGAGTGCCGGTCCGGCCGAGGTACATGCCCGGTTGCGCATCTTGGCCGGGCGGGTCGGTGCCGCCGGGAACTCCGGGGTGGTGACCATCGGCGAGCTCACCGTCGAGGAGGACACCTACGCCGCCCGGCTGCGCGGCCGTCCGCTGGAGCTGACCTACAAGGAGTTCGAACTGCTGAAGTTCCTGGCCCAGCACCCCGGCCGGGTGTTCACCCGGGAACAGCTGGTGACGGAGGTGTGGGGGTACGACTTCTTCGGCGGCACCCGCACCGTCGACGTGCACGTGCGGCGGCTGCGGGCCAAACTCGGGCCGGAGCACGAAGCGCTGATCGGCACCGTGCGCAACGTCGGCTACAAGCTGGTCCCGCCGGCCCGCGCGGCGCGCGAGGAGCGCCCGGCGCCGGCGGCGACGGGGGCCACCGGGGCGGGAATGCCGACGGCGGGTTCGCCGGTGACGGGCGCGTCCGTCGCGGGGGCCTCGTGACGGCGGTGACGATCGGGCCGTGGCAGACCGGCCTGACCGACGAACAGGCGGATCCGGTGCGCGCGCTGTTCGCGCGGGTCCGGGACAGCGACCGGCGCGGGCCCGGAGCGGGCGATCTGCCCGGCCCCGACGCCGCCGTGCTGCCGGCGGCGATGGACGGTGACCTGGTCGGCCTGGCCTGGCGGTCCGGTGACGACCCCGCCGAACTGGTCGTCGACCCGCCACACCGGCGCCGAGGCCACGGCCGGGCGCTGGCCGAGCGGGTGCTCCCGGGCGGCGGGATCTGGGCACACGGCACGCTGCCGGCCGCGGCGGCGCTGGCCGAGTCGCTCGGTGCGCGACCGGTGCGCAGCATGCTGCAACTGCGCCGCGACCTGGCCGGGCCCTTCGTCCCGGAACTCCCGGACGGCGTCGAGATCCGCACCTTCGTCCCCGGGCAGGACGACGCGGCGTTCCTGGGGGTCAACGCCCGGGCCTTCGCCTGGCACCCGGAACAGGGCAGGCTCGACCACGCGGGCCTGGCCGCCCAGATGGCCGAGCGCTGGTTCGACCCGGGCGGCTTCTTCCTGGCCGTCTGGCACGGCGACCGGGACGGCACCGAGGGGGCCGACCCGGGAACCGGCGCGGAGCCGGCCCCGGGCACCGTCCTGGGCTTCCACTGGACCAAGGTGCACGCCGCCGATCCGACGCCGCCGCCCGGCGCGAGCGGCCCGGTCGGCGAGGTATACGTGCTGGGCGTCGATCCGGCCTCGCCGATCCGTCGGCTGGGCACGCCGCTGACGGTGGCCGGTCTGCGGCACCTGGCTCTGCTCGGCCTGACCAGTGTGATGTTGTACGTCGAGTCGGACAACGGTCCGGCGCTGCGGCTGTACCGGCGGCTGGGGTTTGCCGACTACGCCGCCGACACGGTGTTCGCCCGCGACTGACCGGGAGTGCGCCCCGGCGGCCGGGCGGCGGTCGTCAGATGCAGCCGGAGCTGCCGGCGTTGACCGACTCCACCTGACCGCTGGACAGTGTCGGGCCGGCCGGCGGGGTCGATGTTGTGACCGCAGTCGTGGTCGGAGCCGTGGTGGTGGGTGCGGCCGACGTGGCAGGGTTCTGGACGGGCGCCGCGCCGCCGTTCGGAGTCACCGTCCTGGTGCGGGTGGACAGCACCGTGCTGACCACCGGCGTCGGCGTGGTGGACAGCGCCGCAGGCAGCGGGTCGCCGACCGCCACGCTCCGCACCGTGCCGTCGAAGCTCGAGCCGAGCATCAGCCGGACCTGTTGGCCCAGCCCCGGAGTGCGCACCAGTGTTGCCCCGGGCACCGCAGACGCGACCGTCAGCGCGGCCGCCCGGTTGCCGGCGGAGAACTCCACCGTGATCCCGTCACGCACGTCGCCCTCGATCAGTAGCAGATCCGGGTCCGAGATGGCGAAGCCGAGGGGGTTGAGCGCGTTCATGGCCTGGGTGGCGACGCCGCCACGCCCCGCCACGTTGACCACCTGCAGGTCCACGTCGCCGGGCGAAACCGAGATCGACTGCGACACCACGGGAGTCGATGTGACCAGGCTCGTCACCACCCTGGTGACTACGCGGGTCGACGGCGCACGGGACGCCCGGGGCGAGGAGGTGGACGGTGTCGTGCTGCCCGCCGGCGGGCTGCTGGAGGTCAGCGGCTCCGGCGGCGCCGTCACCTCCCCGGGCAGCGGCTGGTCATTGACCAGCGCGTTCCAGATCAACGACCCGGCCTTGGTCATCCGCTCGCCGTCGCCGTCCGGCACGGTGGGCAGGGTATAGAACGTCACCCGCTTCGGATCGAGATTGCCCAGCGACTGCGCGATGTTCAACAGGTCGTCCAGGGTGACGTTGTCGGTGTGCGTGTTGTGCACGAACGCCTGTAACAGCGAGTTCAGCTTGGCCGGGTTGAGCAGCACGCCGGCGCTGGAGGCCTGCCCCAGCAGGGTGGACAGCACCTTCTGCTGCCTGCGGATGCGGGCCATGTCGCTCTCGGAGTCGCCGATCACGTGGCGCGCGCGCACCAGCTTGAGGGCCTGGGTGCCGTTGATGTGCTGCTCGCCGGCTCGCGGCAGCACCGTGCCGATGCCCGGATTGGTGTCGATGATCGGCCGGCAGGCGTTGACCGTGATGCCGCCAAGCGCGTCGACCATAGACTTGAACCCGGCGAAATCGATGATGATCACCCGGTTGATGCGCAGCCCGGTCAGCTTCTGCACCGCGCGCACCGTGCACTGCGCCCCGCCGACCGAGTAGGCGTTGGTGATCTTCCACTCGGAGTATTGATTGGGGTAGTCCTGGTCGGACAGCGAGTTGGTTGCGTAGTCCCACGCCTTGCAGATCGGCGCGTCGACCCAGGTGTCCCGCGGGATGGACACCACGGTGACGTGCGAGCGATCGGCGGAGATGTGCGCGATCATCAGCACATCGGATTGCATGGTCACCGTGCCCGAGCCGCCGAGTGCGTGGTCCTCCGCGCTGGCCCGGGAGTCCGACCCCATCAGCAGAATGTTCTCCGCCTGGTAAACCTTGGCCGACCCGTCGGGGTGGGGCTGCTGCGGGTTCGCGCCCGCCTGGGGCTCCCCGCTGGTCAGGTCCACCGTCGGGGTGGAGATGTTGGGGTCGTTCGACACGATCGCGGAGACTTGGCGGTTCCTCAGCGCAGCATCGGCGCGCGCCTTGATCACCCATTCGGTGCCGGTGATCAGCAGCAGCAGCACCGCGAACAGCGCGATCGCCGACCGGCCCGCGATCAGCAGCCGGTGATGCTGGCGGGGGTCCGGGCCGCCGGCGGGGCGGCGGCGTGGGGTGGATGGCGCCGTCGTCGCGGCGGCAGCGGGCTCGCCCGTCGCCGTCTGCCGTTGCAGCGAGGCCAGCACCGATTTCCACGACGCGTCCGGGTCGGCGGCTACGCCCGGGGAATCGGCGGACTGCGGCGGGCCGCCGATCACGGGGAGCAACACGGTCGGGGCGTCGTCTGCAGCGTCGGCGCTCGGGGCCGCGGCGGTCTCTGGCGGCTCGGCATCCGGGTGGGCCGGTTCCGCCTCTGCGGCCTCCGCGGGACCGTCGGCGTCCACGTGGACCGATTCGGCGCCGGCGGTCGGGGGCCCTGCCTCCGGCTGCACGGGGGATTCCGTGTCGGGTTCGGCGAGAGCGGCGGCGGGCTGCTCGTCCACGGATGTGCCGCCGGTGTTGGCACCGAGCGCGGCGATCAGCTCGCCGGCCGGCACCGCCTCGTCGGCCTCGTCGCCGGACCGCCGATGCCGCCGGGACTCGGCCGGCAGGCCCGTCCCGGACAGCCGTGCCAGCAGATCTTCCACCCGGGTGGCGTCGGACCGGTCGTGCGCCCACCGTCGGGGTCGCTCCCACGGCGCCGACGCCTCGCGGGGCTCCGGGAGCTGCCGCTCCCCGGGGCCGTCGGCGCGCGAGGGCTCGTCCGCTCCGCCTGAGCTCACCTAACACCTTCCATGGATGGGGACCGACGTCCGATGGTACGGCCCCTCCATGGTGCAACGTGCACGATCCGGGCGGCTCGACCGACCGGCACCGTCACCGCTGTTGTCGCGCCGCCTCCAACGGCACCGTCGGCGTAGAGGCGCGGTCCGGCATCCATGCGGCATGGCCGAACTGGCGCGTGGTCCCTTTCAGATCGCGGCCATCCCGCAGTGCCGGAACCGCATGGCGCGGCGGGCAGGGCTGCCGGCGTGGTCACGGGGTGCATCGACGCCGCGGGAATCAGGACACGCACAGGGCACCGGTCCGCGCGTGGCCGGCCACCACCCACAGGCGCAGGGTGGTCAGGTCGGTGCCGGTAATGCGGTCGCCTGTGTAGATCGTGATGAAGGCCGGCAGCAGGTATGCGGTACCCGTCGCCGATTCAGAGTCGCTCGCCGAAGCGGTGACGGGGTCGTCGGTGCGGGAGGCCCGGCGCAGGTCCCGGTACGCGGGCTGGAATGCCAGGGTGGAGTGCGCCACCGGGCAGGCGCGTTGCTGGGCCAACTGATTCGGTGCCGCCAGCGACTCCAGTTCGGAGCGCTGCCGGGCGACCGGGCCCCCGGCCGTGGCGTTGATCGCGTCGACCACGTCGCGAATGGCGGCCAGGTCGGCGGACGGAGGCGTGGCCCGACCGTCGGCCGACGCCCGTGCCTGACCGTCGGTCGACATCGAGGGGTGGCCGGAGGCACTCGCGACGGGCGTTGTCGGATCGGGGCTGCCGCCGGTGCAGGCCGCACTCACCATCGCCGTCACCACCATCGCGACGATCGCCATCCCGCGCCGGCCGCTGACCCCCCGCGGAGTCGAATGCCCGAGGATGTGCCAGGGTGCGCCGTCGGGCATCCGGCCCGGGGTGGCGGTGTGGTCAGCCACCGCCGGCGTCCAGCTCCGCGCCCTCGGGGACCATCAGCGAGTCCGGATCGTCCAGCCAGCCGTAGGGCAGGTGCACCCGCCGCTGCGGTCCGCCCTGCCGGCCGCGCGGACCCTCCGCATCGGCCGGGAATGGCTGGTCCAGGTCCAATCGCGCCATCAGCTCGCCCAGTTCGTCCAGGCTAGAGACCATGCCCAGCGCGTAGCGCAGATCCGATCCGACGGCGAAACCCTTGAGGTACCAGGCGATGTGCTTGCGCAGATCGCGAATACCACGATCCGGGCCCATCTCCTGGGACAGCAACTCCGCGTGCCGCTGCAGGATCGCGCAGATCTGGCGCAGGCCAGGGGGAGTGGGGATCGGTCGACCGTCGAAGGCCGCGGCCAGCTCGGCGAACAGCCACGGTCGGCCCTGGCAGCCGCGACCGACGACGACACCGTCACATCCGGTGGCAGCCATCATGTCCAGCGCGTCGGTGGCGCGGAAGATATCGCCGTTGCCCAGCACCGGGATGCTCGTCACCGCTCGTTTGAGCTCTGCGATCGCCGTCCAGTCCGCTCCTCCCGAATAGTGCTGGATGGCGGTGCGCCCGTGCAGCGCCACCGCCGCCACGCCGGCGTCCTCGGCGATCCGGCCGGCCTCGAGGAACGTGTGGTGCTCGGGATCGATGCCAACGCGCATCTTCACCGTCACCGGGATGCCCGCGGGCGCCGCCTCCCGCACCGCCGCCGCCACGATCGAGGCGAACAGCCGCCGCTTATACGGCAGCGCCGCGCCGCCTCCCTTCTTGGTGACCTTCGGCACCGGGCAGCCGAAGTTCAGGTCGATGTGGTCGGCCAGGTCATCCTCGACCACGATCTGCACCGCGCGGGCCACCACCTGCGGGTCGATCCCGTACAGCTGCAGCGAGCGGGGGTGCTCGTCGGGGGCGAACCGGATCATCTCCATGGTCTTCGGGTTCCGGGTGACCAGCGCCTGCGTGGTGATCATCTCGCAGACATACAGCCCGGCGCCGAACTCGCGGCACAGCCGGCGGAACGAGCGATTGGTGATGCCGGCCATCGGCGCCAGCACCACCGGCGGCCACACCTCGAACGGACCCACCTGTAGGGCCGGGTACGGACGTTGTCCGGGCAGTGCCGATGCTGGCGGGCGCGCATTCAGCGGCGTCTCGGTCAGGTGGATGGTGCTGGTCACGCGGACCATTGTCCCTGCTGCGTGCTCCGGCGCGGTCGCATGCGAGGGTGACGGGTATGACGAACGCTCCCGTGGAAGGCCCCTCCTGGTTCACCGGGCTCGATCTGGCCCCGGCTGCCGACCGGCCCGAGTTGCTGGCTGCGCCGGTGCTGGCGGCGCTGTCCGCGGCGCCCGACGTGGACGTGCTGGCGGCGCCGATCGATCCGGAACTGTCGGACACGGCGGCGTTCTGCGAGCACTACGGCATCCCGGGCGCGGCCAGCGCGAATTGCGTGATCACGATGGGCAAGCGCGAGGGGCAGCAGCGGTGGGCGGCCGTCGTGGTGCTGGCGACCACCCGGGCGGATGTGAACGGGGCCGTGCGACGCCGGCTCGACGTGCGCAAGATCTCGTTTGCACCGATGGACGAGGCCACCGGGCGGACGGGGATGGAGTACGGCGGGATCACCCCGATCGGGCTGCCGGTCGACTGGCCGGTGCTGGTCGACGGCGCGGTCGCGGCGGCCGGGCCTGTGGTGATCGGGTCCGGGATTCGCGGGTCGAAGATCGTGATCGACGGGGCGGCGCTGGCGTCGCTGCCGGGGGCCGAGATCATCGAGGGTCTGGCCCGGCCGGCCTGAGGCCAGTGCGCTGCCCGGCCGGCCTGAGGCCAGTGCGCTGCCCGGCCGGCCTGAGGCCAGTGCGCTGCCCGGCCGGCCTGTCTTTCTCGTCTTCGCAACGGTTTCGTCGTCCCAGCAAGGTCCCCAACCGTTGCCAGGACGACGAAACCGTTGCCAGGACGACGAAACCGTTGCCAGGACGGGAGGTCGGGCGGGCGGAGTTCCCCCGGCTGCCTTGGCACAATGGGATGACAATCGGGATGTGCTCGGCGCAACTGACGGGAGCTGCAGTGGTGAGCACCACAGCGAGCGTGACGGCCGTGTTAGCAGAGCTGGCCGACCTGGAGGATCCGAAGATTCGCGCGGTCAACGAGCGGCACGGCGATGATCACGGCGTCAACCTGAGCAGGCTGCGCGCGATCGCCAAGCGGCTCAAGACGCAGCAGGATCTGGCACGCGAGCTGTGGGCTACCGGCGACACCGCGGCCCGGCTGGTCGCAATTCTGATCTGCCGCCCCAGGGAATTCGGATCCGACGAGCTGGACGCCATGCTGCGCGACGCGCGGGTGCCCAAGGTGCATGGCTGGCTGGTCAACTACGTGGTGAGCAAGAGCCCGCACCGCGAGGAGCTGCGCGAGATCTGGTTCGCCGACCCGGATCCGGTGGTCGCCAGCGCCGGCTGGGCGCTGACGTCCCAGCGAGTGATCAAGGAGCCGGCGGGCCTGGACCTCGCCGGCCTGCTGGACATCATCGAAGCCCAGATGCGCGAAGCCCCGGAACGCTTGCAGTGGTCGATGAACGAGTGCCTGGCGCAGATCGGCATTCACCACCCCGAACAGCGTGCCCGGGCGATCGGGATCGGCGAGCGCCTGGAGGTGCTGAAAGACTACCCGACCCCACCGGGCTGCACGTCACCGTTCGCGCCGGCCTGGATCGCCGAGATGGTGCGTCGCCAGGGGTGAGTGCGCGCGAAGCAGCGTGGCCTGCCTGGGCTGGATGTCCCGGGCCGGTACGTCGGCCCGGCTCCGCTCACAGCACGCCGAGCAACCATCCCGGCCCGGCGACCTCGCAGCCGAGCGCTCCGACCCGGTCGCGCAGTTCCCGATCGGCCGTGACGACGGTGACGGGGCGACCGGCGCTCACCGCGTCGTGGGCCACCCGCACGATCGCATCGTCACCGCTGCTGGGGGCGTGCACGACGCGGATTGCGTCACCGCCGCCCGCCGCGTCGCCCTCCGGCACTCCGGCCCGAGCGGCGCCCTCCACCACCAGGATGACCGAGCCTGCCAGGCGGCCCGCCGTCACCGCTTCGCGCAGTTGACCGCACAGACGTGCCGCGGCCCCGGCTCGATCGCGCCACCAACCGTCCGGCCGAGAGCCCATCACGTTGGCCACGTCCACGATCATCACGTCTCGATGGTGCCCGATGCCGTGGCCACCGCGGGATGCCCCGCGACGGAGGAAGGATGGCCTCCGTCCGTGACCGGGCGCCGCTGCCGGCCGTCGCCGTCGCGCCGAGGCCGACCTCGTCGCGCTCGTCCGGCCGAGCAGGCCCGATCCCGGTAATTCGCAGCCTGTCGGACGAGTCGGGCCATGTCTCCTGATCCACCCGGACGGCACCGGAATCTGCCGAGCGGACGAAACACGCCGAGGCCTAGACTCCGGCTGTCGGCGTCGTCCTAGTGCGCCAGGAGGCGTCGTGACCGAGATGCGAATAAGGCCCCAGCACAGCGCTGCCTGCGCCACGGACGACCGCCTGCACCGAGCGTCGACGCCCGAGGCGCTTGCGGATCTGGGGTTAATGGCGGCACCGGCGGTTATTCGTGAAGGTGACGGGGCCCCGCTGCGGCGGCGTAGGTCCGACGATCCCGTGGTCGGCGCGGGAGTGACCGGTCTCGTGTCGCTGCACCGGCAGCGTGCGACGGTCATCCGCCGGGACGAGACGTCTCTGCCCAAGCCCCTGCCTCAGATTCCCGGTTCCAAGCCGCTCGCTCAGAATCCGGGCGCCGAGCCGCTGCCTCAGGCCATGGGCCCCAAGCAGCTGCTCACGACCCCCGATTCCGCCGATGGCACGACAGTGGACTCTGATGCCGATGTCGACGCCGTCATCGGGTCCATCGCGCGGTCGGGGCTGCTCACCAACTCCGCATTCATCAACAAGTCTCCGCAGGAGATTCAGGCCGGGTTCGATCTCTGGTTCGGCGTTCGGAAGGGGAACGCGGCGGACGTCGACGTCACGAAAAAGCGACAGATGGCCGGCGAGGTGTACGCCGGCGGCGGGGCCGCCGTCACCGGTCGGGCCGCCTACGGTTCCGCCGAGCACGAGCTTCCCTTCGGGCTGACCGTCACGCAATACGACGCGCTGGCGCAGGCCAGCGCGATCATCGGAGTGCAAGGGGTTGCCAAGGGGCAGCTCCGGGCGAAACTCGGTACCAAGGCATACACCGGGCTCAAGGGCGCGATCTCCGGGTTCGCCGGTGCCAAGGCGACCGCGCAGGGCAGCGGCAAGCTCGTGATGGTCCAGGGCATTCCGTTCCCGGTCGGCGCGAAGCTTGCTGGATCGGTGGCCGCCTTCGCGGGGGCCCAGTCGGACGGCAACCTGGAGTTCACGCTGGCGATGAACCCTGCCGAGTGGGCCGGGATCGGCCTGGACATCGGTGCCGACTACGACGCCAAGGCCGGTGCCTGGGCGGACGCTAGCGGTGATTTCACCTTCGACCCGCTGGGCGAGGGGATCTCCCTGTCGGGTACGGCGTCGGCCTTCGCCGGTGTGTCCGGCGAGGTCGGAGTTTCCGGGAGCGCGAAGTTGTACGGGCGCAAGGCGTTCACCGTCTCCACGAGCGTTTCCGGCTCCGCCGGGGTCGGCGGGTCGGCCTCGGGAGGATTCTCGCTGAAGGGTGGCACGCTGGTTCTGAAGGGCAAGGCGGAGGGTGCCATGGGGCCCGGCCTCGGCGGTGGGTTCGGCCTCGGGATGGACTTCAAGCCGATCGCCGTGCTGATCAACCGGGAGATCGCGAAGGCGTCGTGGAAGGCGCTGGCCACGACCGATAGGGGGGTCGGCAAGAAGGCCACCGACCCAGACCTGGCTCGCCGATCGCTGGACGCGGACGTCCGGCCCCGACTGGTGAAGTATCGCGACTGGAAATTGCATCAGCTCGAAGCGAACCTGGCCGCCGAGTACGCGAAGATGGAAAACATCCAGATGATCATCGACGAGAATTGGCCGAGGACGCTCATCAGGGTCAAGAACGACGAGATCGACAACCACATCATTGCGATGGTCAAGGAAGTCTTCGGTGTCGAATACCCGGACTCCCAATCCAGCAGCGGCGCGATGAAGACGGTGGACGTGGACGTCAGGGTCACCAAGGGACAGCTCAAGGTGTTGCAGTTCGTGCCGCGCGATATCGCCTCGATCCTGGCCGGAACGGTCGCCGGTAAGCATGGCAAGGGCGAGAACGCCAATGCGGCCTATTCGCCGCACGGCCTGGCGCAGAGCTAGCAGGGTGGCCGACACCGCGGGAGTCCCGTTACCGCTGGTCTTCGTGCGGGAGGAAATGCTTGAGGTCTCGATGTTGTTGCCCGACGGCTGGACCGTCCGGGTCGATGGCGGGTCGCACCTGATGTGCGTGGCCGACGATTCGTGGGAGCACGGCGGGTTTCGGCCGTCGATTACCGTGCAGCGCTATCCACACCGATCGCGCGACCAGGTGCGCACGCTCGCCGCGACGACGCTGTCGACCATGCGTGAGTCGACGAACAACTACCCGGACTTCCGCCTTTCCTGGGTGCGCGACGGGGACGGCGCGGATCGCATCGTTCGGTGCTACGAGTTCCGGTTGCCTGGCGCTCGACAGCGGGTCCGCCAGATTCAGGGCCTGATCGCCGGCGCCGGGTTGATCGTCGTCAACGCCACCGAGGCCGCGGCGGACCCGCGGTTGCAGGGCACCTTCGTCGAGGTGATCGGATCGGTCGTCGGGTAGTGGCAGCCGATGCGTCAGGCGACGTGCGGCCGCACCTGCTCGCCGAGCAGCGCGACGTGGTCGGTGTCGGCGAGATCCAGCACCTGTAGGTACACCCGCTGTACCCCGGCCTCGGCCCAGGCGCCGAGCTTGTCCACCACCTCGGACACGGTGCCGGCCATGCCGTTGTCTCGCAGCTCTTGGATGTCCCGGCCGATGGCGGCCGCCCGTCGGGCCAGCTCCGCCTCGCTGGAGGCGCAGCACACCACCTGCGCCGCGGAGTAGACCATCTCCTGTGGGTCTCGGCCGCGATCCACGCAGGCCGCCCGCACTCGGTCGAACTGGGCGGTGGTGGTGGCCAGGTCGGAGAACCCGATGTTGAACTCGTCGGCGAACCGCGCGGCCAGCGCGGGTGTCCGACGCGGACCGTGCCCGCCGACGATGATGGGCACCCGGGGCGATCCGGTACGCGAGGCCTGCACCGGCTTCGGCAGGCCCGGCGCGCCGTCCAGCTGAAAGTACTTGCCCTGGAAGGAGAACGAGCCGCCGGCCGGCGCATCCCACAGCCCGGTGATGATCTCCAGTTGCTCGGCCAGCCGGTCGAAGCGCTCGCGGTACCCGCTGCCGAACTCGATGCCGTAGGCGGCGTGCTCGGCCTCGTACCAACCGCTGCCCAGGCCGAGTTCGACGCGACCGCCCGAGATGTCGTCTACCCCCGCGACGGCGATGGCCAGCATCGATGGGTGCCGGAAGGTGGCCGAGGTGACCAGGGTGCCCAGCCTGATGTCCGGAACCTGGGCGGCGAGGGCGGCCAGGGTGACATACGAGTCGCTCGGACCGGGCAGGCCGGAGGCGCTGCCCATCTTCAACAGATGGTCCGAGCGGAAGAACGCGGAGAAGCCGCCGGCCGCGGTGGCCCTGGCCACGCCCAGCAGGTCGGCGTGCGACGCGCCCTGCTGCGGTTCGGTGAAGATGCGAAGATCCATACCGCCACCCTAGGGCACGCGCGGGCTCGCATCGCATGCGGGACGATGGCACTGGTCACGCTGATATTACAAACGCGCATGTGGGGTGGCGCTGCGTCCCTCGAGCGCCCACCGCGGCGTCCCCGTCACCGCCTATTCACCCGACCGTTACCGGTTTCGAGGCTCTGGTGATCACGGGGAGCGCTAGCCTCACAGCAGCATCGCGACCGCATCCACGCACGCCCTGGCCGGCCAGGACGCTGGCTGCCGTCGCACGAACGATGAGGAGGATGGCATGCACGTGCACCGGCTTCGCGTGGCCGCCGTGGCGGGACTGGCGGTCCTGGCCATGGCCGTCTCGGCCTGCGGTTCGTCGGGTTCCGGTGGCCAGGCCACCGGCGAGACATCCGGTGGGCCCTCCACCGGGACGCAGCAGTCGGGGTCCTCGGGCGGCGGATCGTCGGCCACAGCCACCTCTGTGGCCGACTTTGGTGGCATGGATGGGTTGGTCGCCGCCGCGAAGAAGGAGGGCCAGCTCAACGTCATAGCCCTGCCTCCCGACTGGGCGAACTACGGCCAGATCATCAAGAGTTTCCAGACGAAGTACGGCATCCAAGTCAACTCGCAGAATCCGAATGGATCCTCGGCGGAGGAGATCCAGGCCGCCAAAACGAACAAGGGCACCGACAAGGCACCCGACGTGTTCGACCTCGGCTCGGCAGTCGCGCTGGCCAGTACGGATGTCTTCGCGCCCTACAAGGTTGCCTCCTGGGATGACATCCCGGCCGCCAACAAGGAATCCACCGGGCTATGGGTTAACGACTACACCGGCGTGATGTCGGTCGGCTACAACGCCACCAAATTCGGCACCGTCACCAGCCTGAACGACCTCACCAAGGCCAAGTTCAAGGGCACCGTGGCGCTCAACGGCAATCCGACCCAGGCCGGGGCCGCGTTCAGCGGCGTGGTGATGGCGGCGTTGGCCAATGGGGGCTCGGCGGACAATATTGCGCCGGGGGTGGACTACTTCCTGTCGCTGAAGAAGGCCGGCACCTTTGTGCCGCTGGACCCGACGCCGGCCACCGTCTCCTCCGGGCAGACCGGCGTGGTCATCGACTGGTCCTACAACCAGCTCGGGTTCGCGCAGGAGGTGCAGAAGCAGGGGGTCGAGTGGAAGTCGTACGTGCCCGACAATGCCGCGGTCGGATCGTATTACGCGCAGGCCATCAATAAGGACGCCCCGCATCCCGCGGCCGCCCGGCTCTGGGAGGAGTACCTGTACACGGCCGAGGCCCAGAACCTTTACATGGTCGGCGGTGCCAAGCCGGTGCTGTTCGACGCGATGAAGAAGGCCGGCACCCTGGATGCCAAGGCACAGGCCAACCTGCCGAAGACGACCAGCCCGATCGTGCAGCTGACCGACGCCCAGCAGAAGACGGCCACCGACTACCTGAACAAGAACTGGTCGAAGGTGGCAGGCTGACGGCTCGGCCGGAACCTCGATGCCGATGACCGCCGCCGACGTGACCACACCCGTGCCCGCGGATCGCCGCGGGCACGGGTGGCGCCGCGCCGCCCCGGCCCTGGGCACGGTGCCGTTCTTCGGCTACGTCACTGTCTTCCTGGTGATTCCGACGGCCATCGTGGTCATCGGCGCGTTCCGGTCACCCACCGGCGGCTTCACCTGGAGCAATATCGCCGCGCTCGGCACCTCCAGCGTGCTGTCCGCGTTCGCCCAGTCGGTGATCCTCTCGGCGGTCACGGCCGTCGTTGGCGCGGTGGTCGGCGGGATGCTGTCCTACGTGCTGGTCACCGGCTCGCCGCGATCCCTGTCGCGCAAGGTCGTCACCGCCGCCTGCTCCGTGCTGGCCCAATTCGGCGGTGTGATGCTGGCATTCGCGTTCATCGCGACCGTCGGGCACAACGGCCTGGTCACCGACCTGCTGCAGGACTGGTTTGGCGTGACCAACACCGGCGCGTGGCTGTACGACCTGGCCGGGTTGGTGCTGGTGTACAGCTATTTCCAGATCCCGCTGATGGTGATCGTGTTCCTGCCCGCCGTCGATGGCATCCGCGCCCAGTGGCGGGAGGCCACCGAGACTCTGGGCGGATCCACCTGGGTGTACTGGCGGCGGGTGGCCGGTCCGCTGCTGGCGCCGGCGTTCCTCGGCTCGCTGTTGCTGCTGTTCGCCAACGCGTTCTCCTCCTATGCCACCGCCCGAGCGCTGATCACCCAGTCCACCCCGATCGTGCCGCTGCAGATCTCCGGCGCCATCACCAACGAGGTCAACGTCGGGAACGCCGACATTGCCAAGGCGCTGGCGCTGGGCATGATCGTGGTGGTGGCGATTGTGATGAGCCTGTACGCCCTACTGCAGCGCAGGACATCGAGGTGGCTGGGATGACGGCGGTGACGCAGCCGCCGCCGGCGCCCCGCCCCGCTGGGCCGACGCTCACGGTCCGGCCGCAGCAACTACGCCGCCGGCGGCGGCGCAAGCAATCGGTGATGCGCTGGGTCGTCATTGCCGTGGTGATGGCCTTCTTCGTCATCCCGCTGCTGTCCATGTTGTATTTCTCGGTGCGGTTCCCGTTGTCCGGCAAGTGGACCGGCCAGGCCTGGTCGGACATCATCCACCTGGGTTCGCTGGCCGCCAACGATCCCGCCAACTACGGACAGCTGTGGGACGGCCTGCGCAACTCCGGGATTCTGGTGCTACTCACCGTGCTGATCATGGTGGTACTGCTGGTGCCGACCATGACCTGGATCCGGCTGCGGGTGCGCTGGCTGTCGCGAGTGATGGAATTCATCTGCCTGCTGCCGCTGACCATCCCGGCGATCGTGCTGGTGGTCGGGCTCGGGCCGGTGTACCGGATCGTGTCGAACATGCTGTCCACCAACGCGATCTGGCTGTGTTTCGTGTACGTGGTGCTGGTGCTGCCCTTCGCCTACCGGGCGCTGGATGCCGGCCTGGGCGCCATCGACGTGGTGACGCTGTCGGAAGCGGCACGCAGCCTGGGCGCGAGCTGGGTCACGGTGATGTGGCGGGTGGTGCTGCCCAATATCCGCAGCGCCGTCGTGTCGGCATGTTTCATCTCCATCGCGCTGGTGCTGGGTGAGTTCACGATCGCGGAGCTGCTGGCTCGCAACAACTTGCAGACCGGGATCTTCCTGGTCTCGCAGTCCGACGGGCAGCTCGCGGTGACGATGTCGCTGGTCGCCTTGCTGGTGGCGTTCGTGCTGCTGCTGGTGCTGTCGTTGTTCTCCGGCGGGCGCCGATCACGGGAGGGTGCATGACGATTCGGACCGAACCGGTTGGCCCGCCGGACCTGCGGGCCAAGCGCGGCGTGCCGGTGGAGCTGCGGTCGCTGCGACGCAGCTTCGGTGACGTGCATGCCCTGGACGACATGGACCTGTCGATCGCCCCGGGTGAGCTGGTGGTGTTGCTGGGCCCGTCCGGCTGCGGCAAGACCACGGCACTGCGGGTACTGGCCGGACTGGAGGACGCCGACAGCGGCCAGATCCTGGTCGACGGCCGGGACGTCTCGGGCGTGCCCACCAGCCGCCGTGACATGGGCATGGTGTTCCAGGCCTACTCGCTGTTCCCACACATGACGGCCAGGGAGAACGTGGCCTTTGGATTGCGCCTGCGCGGCAAGGGATCCGCCGAGCGCCGACGCATCGCCGGCGAGTATCTGGAGTTGGTGGGTCTGTCGGCGCAGGCCGATCGGTTCGCGCACCAGATGTCCGGCGGACAGCAGCAGCGGGTCGCGCTGGCCAGGGCGCTGGCGATTCGACCGCAGGTGCTGCTGCTGGACGAGCCGCTGTCCGCGCTGGACGCCAAGGTGCGGGTGCAGCTTCGGGACGAGATCCGCCGCATTCAACTGGAGGTTGGCATCACCACGCTGTTCGTCACGCACGATCAGGAGGAGGCGCTGGCGGTCGCCGACCGGGTCGGAGTGATGTGGCAGGGCAGGATCGAGCAGATCGCCAGCCCGCAGGAGATGTACTCCCGGCCGGCCAGCGCGTTTGTCGCCGAGTTCATCGGGCTCTCCACGCCGCTGCCCGGGACCTCGTCGGGCGCGGCCGCCACGGTGCTCGGGTCGAGGATGCCGCTGCTGCCGGGCTCGCCGGAGTCGGGGCCGGTGACGGTGCTGATCCGGCCGGAGGCGATACGCCTGGCACCGGCCGACCCGGCGGACGACCCCGCGGTGGCCGCCACCGTGCTGGCGACGAGCTTTCTGGGCGCGCACGGTCGGGCGCAGGCCCGGCTCGCGGATGGCACCGTGCTGACGGCCCAGATGTCCAGCGCCGAGGTGTCCGCGCTGGCGGTGGGGGAGCGGGTGACGGTGCGCCTGGAGCCGGTGCCGTCGCTGGCGATCCCGCCGCGCGCGGGCACGGGTTCGGCGGGCGGCACGCAGGCCGGTCCGGCCGCCACCGGGCGGGCCGGGAGCTGACGTGACCGACCACCACACGCGGCCACCGGACCTCGTCGCACTGCTCGATCTGGCCACTCGATCCGCACGGGCGGCCGGCGCCGAACTGATGCGCCGGTACGGGCATGTGCAGGGACTGGGCACCAAGTCCAGCGCCACCGATCCGGTATCCGACGCCGACCGGGCCAGCGAGGCGTTGTTGGCGCGGATGCTGCGCGCCGAGCGCCCGGACGACGGCCTGCTGGGTGAGGAGGGCACCTCGGTGACCGGACGCTCCGGCATCACCTGGGTGGTGGATCCGCTGGATGGCACCGTCAACTATCTATACGGTCTTGGCAATTTCGCGGTGAGCGTGGCCGGCCGCGACGGCGCCGGATCGCTGGTGGGTGCCGTCTACGACCCCGTCACCGATAAGATGTTCTCGGCCGCCCGGGGCGGCGGCGCACACTGCGACGGCCGACCGCTGCGGGTCAACGATCCGGTGCCGATGGACCGGGCGCTGCTGGCCACCGGATTCGGCTACGCCGCGGCGCGCCGTGCCGCCCAGGGCTCGATGATCGCCGAGCTGCTGCCTCGGGTGCGCGACATCCGACGGTTCGGCTCGGCCGCGCTCGACCTGTGCGCGGTGGCGTCGGGAACGGTGGACGGCTACCTGGAGGAGGGCGTACAGGCCTGGGACATCGCGGCCGGCGCCCTGATTGCCGCCGAGGCCGGCGCCGTGGTGACGACCGCGACCCCGACCGGGGCCGAGTCGGGAGTGCTGGCCGCCGGACCGGCATTGCAGCACGCCCTCGCGGGCTGGGTCGACGAGTGGGCCGCCCGCCGCTCGCCGCGCTGATAGCCGACCGGCGCGACCATCGCGCGGGCACAGTCCACCGAAGTGCGCGCGGCCGCTTTGACAGGTGTTGCCGTAGGCCGTCGAAGCGAACTCCGCGGGACAACCGACGACGAAAATTCACCCCACGGCCATTGGCTCGGCCGGTGTTTGTCCACTACTGTCACTCAAACTTTATCTCTCGGCCGGTTTTGCGCCGGGATCAGACCAATGGTCCGGTAGGGGCCATGGAGAGGAACTCGTGAAAAGAGCATTCCGAAGGGCGACGACGGTCGTCGGCGCGGTGGCACTGACCGCCGGCATGGTCATGGCGCTGCCGGTCGCGGCCAACGCCGCAGTCAGCGCCACCGCACCGGTGATCATCAATGAGGTTTACGGCGGCGGCGGTAACGCCGGCGCGACGTATCAGAACGACTTTGTCGAGCTGTACAACACGACCGACGCGGCCGTCACGCTGGACGGTTGGTCCATTCAATATGCCTCCGGCTCGGACACGAGCACCCAGGGCTTCAACGGTGCCATCGCGCTATCCGGCGAGATCGCAGCGCATGGCTACTACCTGGTCCAGGGCGCCGGAGGCAGCGAGGGCGCCAGCCTGCCGAGTGCCGACGCCAGTGGGAGCGTGAACATCTCGGGGAGCACGGGTAGCGTTGCACTCGTCTCGCAGACCGCCACGGTAGGCACTGCGTGCGCGGTCGACCACGACACCGACAGCGATTCCGGCTGCGCCAGCCAACTCGACGTCGTTATCGATCTGGTCGCCTTCGGAACGACCGCGGGACACTTTGCCGGCAGCGGCCAGGCGCCGGGCGCCAGCAACACCACGTCGGTGTCCCGAATCCCCGACCACACGAATTCCGCGGACAACGCGGCAGACTTCGCGACCGCGGCGCCGACGCCGCGGTCGGTCAATGTCGAGGACCCACCACCACCGGTGGGCGGCGACAAGACGATCGCCGAGATCCAGGGTGAGAGCGACACGTCTCCGCTGGTGGGCGCCAGCGTCACCACCACCGGCGTCGTCACCGCCGCCTACCCGGACGGCGGCTACTTCGGATTTGTCATCCAGACCCCGGACACCGGCGGCGATCTCGACCTGGCCACGCACACCGTCTCCAACGCCGTCTACGTCTACATGACACAGCCGGCCGGGCCCGTCACTGTCGAGGTCGGCGATTACGTGCAGGTCACCGGGACCGTCTCGGAGTACAAGGCTTCCGGTTCACCCCGATCGCTGACCGAGATCAACGTTGCCGCGGTCGGCGACGTCCAGCAGTTGGATGGCGCCGGCATCGTGGCGCCCAAGCCGATCACCAACGCCTGGCCGACCACCGACGCACAGCGCGAGTCGATCGAGTCGATGCTGTTCGCCGGCGACGGTACCTACACGATCTCGAACACTTACACCACCAACCAGTACGGCGAGGTAGGTCTGGCCTACGGCGACACCCCGCTGATGCAGTGGACCGACGTGGCGAGGCCGAGCACCCCGGAGGCCGATGCCGTGGAGGCCGACAACGCAGCGCGGGGTGTCGTTCTCGATGACGGTGCGAGCACGAACTTCCTGTCCTCGTCCAACACCGACCTGACCCCGCCGTACATTTCGATGGACCAGCCGCTGCGGGTCGGCGAGCAGGTGAGCTTCACCGATCCCGTGATCGTCGACTACCGCAACAGCACCTGGAAGCTGCAGCCCACCAGCGAGGTCACTGCGCCCAGCGGGGGCGACCCCGCCGACTATCCGGTGACGTGGACCAACAACCGGGCAGCCGTGCCGGATGCCACGGCGCTGGGTTCCGGCGATGTGCGGATCGCCTCGTTCAACGTGCTGAACTACTTCACCACGCTGGGCAGCTCCCGCAGCGACTGCACGCCGTACACCGATCGCGTCGGGAACGGCATCACCACCAAGAGCTGCACCGGCGCCAACGGGCCGCGGGGCGCCTGGGACACCGCCAGCCTGCAACGCCAGCAGGACAAGATCGTGCATGCCATCAATGCGCTGGACGCGGACGTGGTCGGTCTGATGGAGATCGAGAACTCGTTGGTGGTGGACGGCCCCGGCCACGCGGACGCTGCGCTCGCCACCTTGGTCGGCGCCCTTAACGCCGACGCGGGAGCCACCAAGTGGGCGTACGTGCCGTCGTCGGCCGACCTGCCGCCCGCCTCCGAGATGGACGTGATCACTAACGCGATCATCTACCGGATCGCGACGGTGCGGCGGATCGGCGACTCGCACGCCCTGGGCGATCGGAGTGGCGACGGCGAACCCTTCGTCAACGCCCGGGAGCCGATTGCACAGGCGTTCATGCCGATGGGTGATGGCAACCCGTTCACCATTGTGGTGAACCACTTGAAGTCCAAGGGATCCGCCGGTCCGCTGCCGGGCGACGCCGACAGCGGTGACGGGCAGGGCGCGTCCAACGCCTCCCGGGTGGCGCAGGCTACCGCGCTGAACGCGTGGGTCAGCGACACGCTGATCCCGGAGACCGGCGTCGACGACGTCTTCCTGGCCGGCGACTTCAACTCCTACACCATGGAAGATCCCCTGAATATCCTGTACAACGACGGCTGGACCGACCTCAACAGTCACTACCAGACCGGCAAGCAGTCCTACAATTTCGGCGGGATGAACGGGTCGCTGGACCACGTGCTGGCCAACACCTCTGCGCTGGCCCGCACCACCGGAGCCGACATCTGGAACATCAACGCGCCAGAGTCCATCGCGCTGGAGTACAGCCGGTACAACTATCACGGCACGCTGTTCTACGACGACAATCCGTACCGCTCCTCCGACCACGACCCGGTCGTGGTCGGCGTCAACTCGGGTGGGACCGGGTCGCAGCAGATCCAGATCCTGGGCATCAACGACTTCCACGGCCGCATCCAGGCCAACGGTCAGGAAGCGGGTGCCGCGGTGCTGGCCGGGGCGGTGAACGATATGCGCGGGCAGAACCCCAACACGGTGTTCGCCGCCGCCGGTGACCTGATCGGTGCTTCGACTTTCGAGTCGTTCATCGCGCACGACAAGCCGACCATCGACGCGCTCAACGCCGCCGGCCTGGAGGTCTCGGCGGTGGGCAACCACGAGTTCGACCAGGGCTATCACGATCTGGTCGACCGGGTCATGGCGCCCTACAACGAGGACACCAACAAGTACGGCGGTGCAGAGTGGAAGTACCTGGGCGCCAACGTGAAGTTCAAGGACAGCGGCGACCCGGCGCTCGACCCGACGTGGGTCAGGGAGTTCAATGGCGTCAAGGTCGGTTTCGTCGGAGCGGTGACGGAGCACCTGCCGGAACTGGTGTCGCCGGCGGGGATCGCCGACATCGAGGTGACGGACATCGCGACGGCGGTGAACGCCGAGGCCGACGAGCTGAAGTCGAGCGGGGACGCCGACATCGTGGTGATGCTGGTGCACGAGGGTGCCCCGAACACCAGCTGCGACTCGGTGACCGATCCGACCAACGACTTCGGGAAGATCGTTACCCAGCTGGACGCGAACGTCGACGCAGTGATCTCCGGTCACACCCACCTGACCTACAACTGCATGGTCGACGTGCCGGGTTGGCAGGACGAGGGCCGGGCGGTGACACAGCGTCCGGTGGTGTCGGCCGGTCAGTACGGCTACAACCTGGACCAGTTGCTGTTCACGGTGTCCGCGGACAAGCAGGTCACCAAGATCGAGTCCACGACGATCGCGTTGACCAGGCAGATCGATGACCCGAACAAGCCGGGCTCGAAGATCTGGGTGCCGAACTACGCCGCGGACGGCACGGTCGGTCAGATTGTCAGCAAGGCGGTGACCGACGCCGAGGTGCTGGGTGCGGTGCCGCTCGGCGAGGTTGCCGGGCAGTTCAACCGGGCCAAGGACTCGGCCGGCGTGGAGAACCGCGGTGGTGAGTCCACCCTGGGGAACCTGGTGGCCGAGGCGCAGCGGTGGGCCACCGAGTCGGAGACCACCGGGTCGGCGCAGATCGCCTTCATGAATCCGGGCGGGCTGCGGGCCGACATGCTCGGCAATCCTGGGGGCTACCCGGCGGTGCTGACCTACCAACAGGCCGCCACCGTGCAGCCGTTCGCCAACACCCTGGTGAACATGACGCTCACCGGTGCTCAGATCAAGACGGTGCTGGAGCAGCAGTGGCAGCCGGCCGGCGCATCGCGGCCGTTCCTGCGGTTGGGCATCTCGAAGGGATTCACCTACACCTACGACCCGGCGGCAGCGGCCGGCAGCCACATCACTGCGATGTGGCTGAATGGCTCGCCGATCGACGCCGGTGCCAGCTATTCGGTGACGGTGAACTCCTTCCTGGCCTCCGGCGGCGACAACTTCTTCGAGCTGGCCAACGGCGCCAACAAGAAGGACACCGGGCAGACCGACCTGCAGGGGATGGTCGACTACATGAAGGCCAACGCCCCCGAGGGCACCCCGCTGCCGGTGGACAACTCGCAGCGCTCCGTCGGTGTGAGTTACCTCAGCGCGCAGGGCGGGCATGCGGGCGGCGACGCCGTGTCGTTCGACCTGACCTCGCTGTCCATGTCGACTGGTACCGCCACCGATGCGACGGTCAGCGTCAGCCTGAACGGCACGGAGCTGGGCACCTTCGACGTGAACAGCACTGTGGGCACCGCCAAGGACGACGAGACCGGCACCGCCAGCGTCACCGTGACGTTGCCGCTGGGAACCCCGGTGGGCACCGCGAACCTGACGGTGACGGGAGCGAGCACCGGCACCGTCACCACGGTTCCGTTCGAGGTATCGCAGACGTTCACCGATGTCCCCGCGGACAACCCGTTCGCGGACGACATCGCGTGGATGGTTCAGGCCGGGATCACCCAGGGCTACGACGACGGCACGTTCCGTCCGACTGCCACGCTCACCCGGCAGGTGATCGCGGCGTTCATGTATCGCTTCGCGGAGGGCACCGAAAAGCCCAGTTGCGACCCGAGCGCGGAGCGGCGGTTCTCGGATGTGCCTGCGTCGAACCCGTTCTGTGGCGAGATCGAGGCGCTGGCAGCGATGGGCGTCGTGTCCGGGGGTACCGATGGGAAGTTCCATCCGGTGGATGTCGTGGGGCGGCAGGCCGCCGCCGCGATGATCTACCGGTTGGTCACCGACACCCCGACGGATCCGACATGTGACCCGACCGAGGATCGGATGTTCTCCGACGTGTTCGCGTCGAATCCGTTCTGCGGTCCCATCGAATGGTTGGCGAACCTGAACATCGTCCAGGGTTATGGCGATGGGACGTTCAAGCCCACCAGGCTGATGACGCGTCAGTCCGTGGCCGGAATGATGCACCGGGCGCTGGTGACATGATCGGACGCCTAGGGCGGCGGCCTCGACCGGCGCTCTCGACCGGCAGACAGTAGACCGGCAGACAGTAGGCGGCCCTGCGGGCCCCTCAGGCGCGGTGCAACGCCTTGAGGGCCCGCAGGGCCGTTGTCATTCCGCGCTGGAACCTCCTGCCGCGCAGCGGGCTCCGTTCACCGATCGGCCACAGTCGTTGCGTCGCAACGGTCTGCGACCAGGTGCCGGACAGCAGCCCAGCCACCCCGTGTCGCCGCCCGGTGCCCGATTCCTTGACCCCGCCCATCGGGGCGTCCACGGATCCCCATGCGGCCGCGTACGCCTCGTTGATGTTCACCGTCCCGGCCTTCAGCCGGCTCGCGATCGAGCGGGCCCGGGAGCGGCTGGTCGACCAGACTGACGCATTCAGTCCGTAGGCGGAATCGTTGGCCGCCGTCACCGCCTCGTCATCGTCGGCCACCCGGTAGACCGAGACCACCGGGCCGAAGGTCTCCTCCGAGAAACACCGGGCGTGCGGCGGAACCGCGCCCAGCACGGTCGGTTCGAAGAAGTACGGTCCGATCTCGGGGCGGGCCCGGCCGCCCACCAGCACGGTGGCGCCCTGGGCCACCGCATCCTCGACATGCTCGCGCACCTTGGCCAACTGGGCAGGGCCGGCCAGCGACCCGATGTCCGACCGGTAGTCGAAGCCCGCGCCCAGCCGCAGCTCGTGCACCGCCGCCACCAGCCGGGAGCAGAATTCGTCCGCGACCGGCTCGGCCACATAGATCCGCTCGATGGACAGGCAGAGCTGACCCGCGGAGGAGAACGCGCCCCGCACCGCGCCGGCCACCGCGGCCCGCATCCGGGCGTCGTCGCAGACGATCATGGCGTTCTTGCCGCCGAGCTCGAGCTCGGCCCCGATCAACCTGCGGCCGGCCCGCTCGCCGACCAGCCGGCCGGTCGGCGTCGATCCGGTGAAGATCACCTGGTCGACCTGGTCGACGACCGCCGGCCCCACGACGCCCCCGTCACCGACTACGACCTGCCACAGCGCCGGCGGCAACCCGGCCTCGATCGCCAGGTCCCGAGCCAGCAGGGTGGTCAGCGTGGTCTGCGAATCGGGCTTGTGCAGCACCGCATTACCGGCCACCAGCGCCGGGATCGCGTCGCCGGCGCCCAGGGTCAGCGGGTAGTTCCACGGCGAGATCAGCCCCACCAGACCGACCGGGTGCTGCTGCTGCACGGTGCGGGTGAGCAGCGGGAACACCCCCGATCTGCGCTGTGGCGACAGGGCCTTCGCGGCGACCCGCGCGTAGTAGCGGCAGGTGTTGGCGATGTCGGCGACCTCCTCGAACGCGTGCGCGCGGGCCTTGCCGGTCTCGGCCTGGATCACGTCCAGCAGCTCGTCGGTACGATCCAGCACCGCGTCGTGCCAGCGCAGCAGCACCGCCGCCCGATCGGCGACGTCCGTGGCGGCCCAGGCGCGTTGCGCGATCCGAGCCTCGGCGGCGGCCTCCGTCACCTGCTCCACGGCGGTCGTCGGCAGGTGCACCAACACCTGACCGGTGAACGGCATCCGTACCTCGGCGGTGTCCCCGCTGCTGCGCAGGGCGGCGGTCAGGTCGGCCATGCGGCCGGGAGGTAGTGACGGGGGAGGCGGCATGTTGCCATTGTTGCCGCAGCGCGCGTCCGGTGTCGGGCTACCGGGGACGAGAGTCGGGGCAGGCAGGAAAATCCGCGCCTCGTGGGGATCTTGGTCGCTCCCTCGCCGAGTCCCTGATGCTGAACGAGGAAAATCCGCGCCTCGTGGGGATCTTGGACCGCGCGACCTGCAGCAATGCTGACCTTGATCCCATCGAGGTGCGATTCTTGCGTGCCTGAGCCCGTGCTTGCCTGAGCCGTTGCCGAGCCCGAGCCCGGAGCCGGTCCGGAGCCGGGTCAGGCGAGTTGCATCAGCGCGATGCCGGCCACCACGCCGAGGGCCGCGACCGTCTGCCGGGCCGTGAATCGCTCGGCGAACAGCAGCGCTCCGATCAGGCCGGCGAACAGCACGCTGGTCTCGCGCAACGCGGACACCAGCGACAGGCTCGCCCGGCTCTGCGCCCACAGCACGATCGCGTATGCGGCGAGCGAGAAGATCCCGCCCAGCAGCCCCGCCGTGATCATCACCGCAGGGCGGTGACGGGGGCTCCGAATCGACCCGCGTGCGGTATCGCGGGCATCGTCACCGGCCGGTGCGTGACCGATCACCGCGCCGTCCGTCGCCGGTGTCCGGGCCGGCGCGGCGCCACCGGTGGTCGGGTGATCGGCCAGATTGGTGACGCTGTCGCCGGCACCGCCGTCACCGCGAAGCCATCCGATCATCTGACGTGGCCCCGCCAGGATGAGGCAGGTCGTCACCAGCAGCGGCCCGTGCACCACCAGGGACCAGGCCGCATACCCGGCGGCCGATCCGGACTGCCGCACCCCGATCCCGTCCACCAGCGTGTAGGCCGCGATCATCACCCCGGTCGCCAGGGCGAGCCCGAGCCCGGAAGCGGTGCCGGTGCGCGGCCTGGACCGGGGCATGCTCGCCAATACCGCCAGCGCCGCGATCACCAACGCGATCCCGACCAGCTGGCCGGCCGCCAGGTGCTCGCCCAGCGCGGTCAGCGACACGATCGTCACCAGCAGCGGCGCGCTGCCCCGTGCCACCGGGTACACCCGGCGGAACTCGCCGCGGCCGTAGGCGGCCGTCAACAGCAGCAGATACACCGTCTGCAGCACCGACGAGGCGACCAGGTAGGGCCAGCTCGGGCCTAGCGGGACCGGCGTCAGGCGTGACCACACCACCCCCACCGCGGCGCCGCTGGTTCCGATCAGTGCGCTGGCCAGCAGCCGGTAGGGGATCGCCTTGGCGACCGCATTCCAGCTGGCGTGCAGCAATGCCGAGCCCACCACCGCCGCGGCGACCACCGGTGGCAGGCCGACCGGGTCCGGCACGCTGGCCCCCTCCCTCGCTGCGAGCGGGCGCACAAACTCCACGGCGGCGGCCCGGCCGGGCGATAGCATCGCAGGTGACGAGGCACGCTGGCACGAGGAGGTCCGGATGCCGCAGCACGGCACCGGAACGGGACCGGACCAGCAGCGTCCGGGCGGTCACTCAGGCCATCACCACGGCATCGGCGGCGGTGCGCGGGATGCCGGCGGTCGGCCGGTGCCAGCGTCGCGTCGCTTTCGCAGCCGGCTGATCGCCGCCTTCAGCCTGACCAGCACGCTGCTGGTCGCCGAGCTGGCCGTCGGCCTGCTCGCCGGGTCGCTGGCCGTGGTCGCCGACGCAGGGCACCTGGCCACCGACGTCGTCACCCTCGGCGCGGCGTTGGTCGCCACCCGATTGGCCACCCGGCCGGATCGCACCGGCCGCCGCACCTACGGGCGCTACCGGGCCGAGGTGTTCGCCGCCGGTCTCGCGGTGTTGCTGATGGTCGGCGTCGGAGTGTTTGTGGTGGCCGGGGCGATCGGCCGGATCGGCGCCGAACCGGAGATCGCGACCGGGCCCATGGCGATCATCGGAATCGTCGGCCTGGTCATCAATCTCGCCTGCCTGGTGCTGTTGCGCGCAGGAGCGGGGGAGTCCCTCAACGTGCGGGGCGCCTACCTGGAGGTGCTCGGCGACGCGGCCGGGTCGGTGGGGGTGTTGCTGGCGTCGGGGCTGATCGCCTGGACCGGCTCCGGCGTCTGGGATGTGGTGGTCGCCGTCGGGATCGGGGCCTTCGTGATGGTGCGCGCCCTCGGCCTGGGCCGATCGGTGCTGCGGGTACTGGGTCAGCAGGTGCCGCAGGGTATCGACCCGCACCAGGTGGCCGCCGATCTGGCCGACATCGACGGCGTTGCCGACGTCCACGACCTGCACCTGTGGGAGCTCACCTCCGGAATGACGGTGGCCACCGCCCATCTGGTGTCCGGCGACGGGGCGGACCACCACAGGGTGCTGGACCATGCCCGCGACCTGTTGGCCAGCCGGTATCACATCGAGCACGCGACGCTGCAGGTCGAGCCCGCGGATCACACGTCCTGCGGCAATATCGACTGGTGAAGAACGACTGGTGAGGAACTCAGTAGGGCGAACCGGCCCCCGGTTCGCCCTACCATGACACGAATGGCCGGTATCGCGAGCCCCGTGGCGCCTCCTAGTCTGATGAGTGATCTTTCGATCCTCGCCGGACGTGCGCGGTGCGCGCATGCCCGGCGACGTCCGGTCGGCCTGGAGGGAGTGGCGTGATCCCGTCTCGTTCGGGGATTCCGCTCGTGCCGCGGGCCCGGTGGCGGCAGGCCGGCAGGGCCGTCGCGGTGCTCGCGGTGGCGCTGCTGCTGAGTTCGTGCTCGTGGGTCTCCGGGCTGTTCGGCGGCGACAAGAAGGACACCGGCGTGCCGGTCTCGGTGTTTGACATCGCGGTCGGCGACTGCTTTGTCGCGCCGTCCCAGGTGCAGGCCGAGCTGTCCGATCTGGGGCGGGTGCCGTGCAGCACGCCGCACCAGCAGGAGTTGTACGCGATCGCTCGCTACCAGGCGCCGGACGGATCCGACGATTACCCGGGCGATGCGGCCCTGGACACCTACGCGAAGGGCGCCTGCGCCGAGGACTTCACCGGATACGTAGGCGTCAGCCTTCCGGACTCCGGGCTGTGGATGACCTATCTGCTGCCGTCGGCGCGCAGCTGGCAGCAGGGCGACGACCGGTCGGTGCTGTGCTTCATCACCACCACCGGCGGCCCGTTGACCGGATCCGTCAAGGGATCGAAGCAGTAGCGGGATTCTTTTAGAACGGCTCAAGGGAAGGCACCATGCCGAATCCGGTAGTGATGGGCGCGAGCCTGATGTGCAGCTTCGGCATGGCGCCGTCCAGCATGGTGGTGGTGCGGCCGAACGTTCTCGTGGAGGGCCGGCCGGCGGCCACCATCATGGACATCGCGCCGATGACAAACGTTCCGCCGTTCGCCATGTGTCAGTCGCTGGCCAACCCCGCGGTGGCGGCGGCGACCGCGGCCGCGCTCGGCACGCTGACCCCGATGCCCTGCACCCCGCTGATCGTGGCCCCCTGGGCCCCGGGGGCCCCCACCGCCTTGGTCGGCGGCATGCCCGCGCTGGTAGCCGGATCGACGGCGCAGTGCGCCTACGGCGGCGTCATCTCGATCACGATCCCCGGTTCGATGCGCACTCAAGCATCGTGAGGCGGTCGCGGATACGATCCGTATCCTTGGTGGGACGCGATCGCCACTTTCGTGATCATTAACCATCGCCCATGAGAGTGATACAGGCTCCGTGAACCCAGGACCGAACGGGTGAGTGTCACCCTGGCTCAAATTTGCAGTTGGCATTCGGGGTACAGGTATTCCGGCATCGCGGCCGGGATGTCATGATTCGTGGTGGACCGCGGTCGGGGAGCGGGCCGAACCAATGGGCCACTCATCGTGACCCCGACGCAGACCCAGGCGCGCGCCCTGGTTCGGTGTCGTAAATCTGTCCACCCATTCGCAGGCATCGACCGATAGGAGCGGGTATGCCCAACTATGCCGCACCAGGTGTGTACGTCGAGGAAGTTCCGTCCTCAGAGAAGTCCCTCACCGCGGCGCCCACCGCCATCGCCGCCTTCGTCGGTTTCACCGAGAAGGCGCCCACCGACGACCCGAACGACCCCGAGGGCCTGGCCCCTCGACTGGTCACCAGCTGGACCCAGTTCGAGCAGCTCTACGGCAGCTTCTGCAAGGGCGCCGTGCTGCCGCTGTCGGTCTACGGCTACTTCGCCAACGGCGGGTCGATCGCCTACATCGTGCGCATCCCCAACACCGAGCCGTCCGGCAAGCCGTCCCGGCTGGAACTGCCGGCCCCGGACCGCGCGTTGGGTCTGCCCATCGCCGTGGAGAGCCTGGAGCCCGACGCGGACGTGTCCGTACAGATCACCACCGACGAGGACGGCGGCGCCGAGGACGAGCCGAACCCGTTCAACCTGACGGTGCGGATCGGCGGCCAGGACGTCGAGAGCTTCGAGGGTCTCACCCTCACCCCGGGCGATCACAACGTCGCGTCGGTCGTCAACGGCACCTCCACCAAGGTCAAGGTCGAGGTACTGCTCGATGCGAAGGCCGACCTGTCTGGACAGCTGGAGGTCGTCAAGCCTGGCATCTACTCGCTGGCCAAGGCCGACCCCACCCCGGTGGCCGTCAACGGGCGCAAGTTCGCCGGCTCCGCCTCCGCGCGGCAGGGCATCAACGGCCTGGCCGTCGCCGAGGACGTGACGATGGTGATCGTGCCGGACCTGATCACCGCCGCCACCAAGGAAGACGGCAGCGTCGACCTGGGCATGTGGAAGTCGGTGCAAACCACGCTGATCAGCCACTGCGAGCAGCACGGGAACCGGATGGCGGTGCTCGATGCCCCGCCCGGAATGAACCCGCAGCAGGTCAAGGACTGGCGCAGCGACGTGGCCATGTACGACTCCGCCTACGCGGCGTTCTACTACCCGTGGATCAAGGTGGAGAACCCCATTGGCACCAACGGCGACGCCGAGGTGGTCATCCCGCCGAGCGGCCACGTCGCCGGGGTCTGGGCCCGTACCGACGACGTTCGCGGAGTGTGGAAGGCACCGGCCAACGACACCATCCGGGGCTGCCTGGACGTGGAGTACGCGATCACCCAGAACGAGCAGTCGCTGCTGAACCCCATTGGTATCAACTGCATCCGGCCGTTCGGCACCAGGGGCATCCGCATCTGGGGCGCGCGCACCCTGTCCAGCGACTCTGACTGGCGCTACATCAACGTGCGTCGGCTGTTCAACATGATCGAGACCTCCGTCGCGCAGGGCACCCAGTACGCGGTGTTCGAGCCCAACGACATGAAGCTGTGGGAGGGCGTCAAGCGGACCCTGGACGGGTTCCTGCGCGGCCTGTGGTCGATGGGCGCACTGTTCGGCGCCTCGGCGGATCAGGCCTACTACGTCAAGTGCGACGCCGAGACCAACCCGCCGGAGTCCATCGATCAGGGCCTGATGGTCTGCGAGGTCGGCATCGCGCCGGTCAAGCCGGCGGAGTTCGTGGTGTTCCGGATCGCCCAGCAGAAGCAGACCGCGAGCTGACCGGACCCGGTTCATTACCGTCAAGCACAAGCTAAGGAGCACAGCACATGCCAGGATTTCTCGAAGAAGACACGCTGATTTCGCAGAACTTCTTCCTGGAGATCAAGGGTGAGGTCGTCAGCTATCTGTCGGGGGTGTCCGGGCTGGACATCACGATGGATGTCGTCGAGACGGTCCAGGCCGCCGCGGACGGCAAGAAGGTGATCCGCAAGATGTTGGGCACCCACATCAAGCCGCCGGACCTGAGCCTGACCCGCGTCGCCCCGACCGACATCACCAAGGACAAGGTCTGGGAGTGGTTCAACAAGATCTATCAGTCGGGTATGCCGGTGGGTAACCGTACGGCCGAGCGCAAGGACGGCTCGATCGTGCTGTTCGACTCGACCGGGACCGAGGTGGCGCGGTTCAACTTCTTCGGCGGGTGGCCCAGCAAGATCTCCACCGACGCGCTCTCCGTCGATTCCAACGACCCGGTCAAGGAGACCATCACGTTGACGATCGAGCGGCTCGAGCGGAAGAAGTGAGTTTGCGCACCGAGTACGAGTTCACCCTGCCCCGCGGGTATGTCGACTCGGGGGGCAGGGTGCATCGTCATGGCACCATGCGGCTGGCCACCGCCCGGGACGAGTTGGAGCCGCTGCGGCATCCCACCATCACCGGGCCGGACGATCCGCGCCTCACGGTGCTCATCCTCGCCCGGGTGGTGACGAAGCTCGGCGACGTGCCGATGATCACCTCGAATGAGATCGAGGAGTTGTTCGCGGCCGACTTGGCGTTCCTGCAGGACTTCTACGGCGTGATCAACTTCGGCACCCAGGAGGAGTACGAGGCGTTGCTGGCGGCGCAGGCCGGGGCGGCTCCGGTGGCTGGGTCGGGCGGTGACGGGGGATCGAGCGCGGCCCCGATCCCGGCGGGCGACGCCGAGCCCGGCGGGCCGGAAGCCGTGGACGATCAGCCGGGCACGCCCCAGGGCGGGCCCGTGCCGATGCGGGCGCGGGTCGAGGAGATTCCGCGCCGCGCGGACTGACCCGGCCGATCGGGCGGTGATCAGGTGAAGCGGTATCCGGTCGAGTCGCTGTGGCAGGAGATCTCGTACCTGGCTTATCACCTGCACTGGTCGCTGGACGACCTGCTGGATCTGGAGCATATGGACCGGGTCCGGCTGGTCCGGGCGGTCGTGTCACTGAATCAACGGGCTTGGGAGGCCGCGCGTGAGTTCGCCTAGTCAGTTGACGATGCTCGGCCACGACGGGCAGCTGGCCAGCAACTTCCTGCTGGAGGTGGATGGCGTCCAGATCGGAATCTTCACCTCCGTCAGCGGTCTGCAGGTCACGGTGCAGACTGAGGACCTCGTCGAGGGCGGCCAGAACGGCTTTGCGCGCAAGCTGCCGGGGCGGATGGAATGGCCCAACATCGTGCTCTCCCGCGGATTGATCCAGTCCGACAACCTGTTCGACTGGTTCTCCAAGACCTCCGGTGAGGGATTTGCCGCCGCCGGCAACAAGCTCGAGCGATGCACCGGCGCCATCACCGCGCTGGGTGCGGACGGGTCGCGGCTGCGGGCCTGGAACCTGTCCGGGTGCTTTCCAGTGCGGTGGAAGGGCCCGGACTTCAACGTCTCCAGCAGCGATGTGCTCGCCGAGGAACTGGAGATCGCGCACGAGGGCTTCCGTAGCTCGACCCAGGCCAGCTGACCGGGTGTCGGATCGGAGGCGGAACAGATGAGCGACCAGCCCGGCGTGCTGCGGCGCCCCGCTGCGGACGACCGCAGCCGGCTCGGTCGCGCCGCCGCCGGTCGCTTCTCGCGGCCCCGGCACGGGGCGCGGATGCCCGCAGTGCTGGGCAGCGTGGCGGTCGCAGCGCAGCGGTTCGCCTCCGGGGTCGCGCGGCCGATCGAGGTCCGGCGCAAGCTCGCCGGCCCCGGTGATATCCGACCCAGACCCTTCGAACCGGTCTCGCAGCCGCCCCGCTGGTGGGTGCCCGAGCCCCAACCCGCTGCAGCCGGAGCGGACCAGCTTCCAAAGCGGCCGCGGTGGAATGCGCAGGCGGTGGCCACGCCGGAGAGCCTGCCGCAACGCGGGCTGCCACGAGCCGCCCGGTCGGTGCCCACTGAGTCCAACCACGTGCCAGGCGGATTCGCCAGCACGATGCGCGGCGCGCCGATCACGGTGCGGCGGGTCAAGGAGGTTGCCGGAGCGGGGTCGATGGTGGGGGCCGGCGACAAGCTG
>CALANS010000137.1 GCA_937926105.1 uncultured Actinomycetes bacterium
CACCCGCGAGCGTCACCGAGCCGGCGACGATGCCGGCGGTGGCGATGCTGCGGATGCGGTTCATGGGCGTTGCTTCACTTTCGTTCACAGTCGTCTAAGGCAGGAGAAAGCTATACGACTTCGCTCCGGTGCGGCCGCAAGAAAAAGTCTGCGGCCGCACCGGAAGCGCCAGATACAAGCCCTTCAGGGATCGCTCAGCATAGTCGATCAATTGCCAAGCGTTCCATTTCGCGTCAACTCCAATTGCAGGTCCCGGCGGTATTGCTGATGTAATCGAAGCCTTGGTAGCTAGCGCAGTCAATCGTGACATTCATGCCTGATGTGCCAAACGCCACGAGTTCTGCGGTGGCAACCTGTGGGTCGCCCCATGTATCTGTAATCTGTTGCCAGGTCCAGTAGATGCTGTTGGTCGGCGATATGTACGCGGTCTTCTGAGCATTTAGGCTGATCCCAACAGGAGCAGGGCCTGTTCCGGGATTGACAAACCATCGACCGTCGGTCCCGGAGCCCACGGGCCCAGCGTTACCGCCGAATGTCGTTCCATCAGGAAGAGTGATTACCCACTTCGGCATCTTGACCGAGCCGTTATTTGCGTGGATTGATGGCTCAACAGCCGGAAGGTTGGTGCCGTTGACGTCCGTCAGGGATGTATTTACGGCCGTGTAGTTCGGGTCGGCGCTCAGATCGTAGTTCAAACCGCCGTCCGTCCACGACGCATCCGCTTGCAGTTTCGTTGCCACGAACAGGTTATGTGTCGCGGCCGATGCCTCAACGCAGTCTGCGGTGTACGTTACAGATCCCGTGCGCGTGAGCGCATTGTTGTCAAGCTCGCCCCATTTCGCGCCAATTGTGTAGGTGCCAGTGGCGCCAGCGGTCAGTGACCAATTCTGATAGTTGGTAATCGGAATAACAGAAGAATTTACGGCGCCGGAGGCGAAGAAGTCCCCGGTCGCTTTGGCGCTCCACACAACAACCATAGGAATGGTTCCATCATTCGTGACATTGACTGTCGCAGTTTTTTGACCCGGTAGTGAGCCGTCGATCCTGCCAAGGTCTACCGTTACCGAATCGCCTGCGGCTTGCCCATCGCCAAGAACGTCAATGGAACAGCCGAAATCGCCCACGTTGATGTTCGCGGTCGCCGTCGCCGAATCCGTGAACGCGGCCCCGATCCCGCCGCTGGAAATCAATCCCGCCCCGAGTGCGGCCACGCCGCCCACGGCGACGATGCCGGTTAGTTTGGTTGAGAGTCTCACGAGAGTTCCCTTTCTGTGGTGGTGAGTGTGCTTGCCGTGCTTGAACTGATCCCGCCGTCCTGAATCGCATTGCGCGACCAGGTGCCGGCGTCGTCTACGCCGTTGGGTACAGCGCCGCTGCCTCCTTCCGACGGGCTGCTGTCGTCTGTCTCGAACGGGCCGCTGGCGGCCTCATCCGCGCCACGGGCGTGGTCCTTCCGGCCGCGCTGGTGGGTCAGGACTGTGAGTGCCGTCGCGGCAACCAGGAGCGCTCCGGCGCCGATGAGGACGGTGCTGCGGTTATGCGCGATCAGCCCGATCTTGGGAATCACCCAGACCAGTCGGAGGGTGGTCACCGAATCCGTCGAGACCTTGCCCCAGGGATCGCTGACGTTGTTCGCGTCGCCTTTGGTGACCAGGCCGGTCGAGTCGATGCTGACGATGCGGTGGAGCACCGGCGTCGTGTGACTCGGCGGCAGGTAGGCGATGACGTCGCCGACCTTCAACTCGTCGGTGGGCACCGCGCGCACCATCACGACGTCGCCGGGCTGTATCCCGGGCCGCATGGATCCGGACAGCACGGTGTCGAACCGTGGGTGGAAGACGAACACGACCGCGGCTGCTCCGACAACAGCCACTGCGATCAACATGAGGAGCACCGTGCCCAGAACCGCGCTCCATCGACGCCGCGCTGCACCCGTTGGCGCAGCCACGTGGCCGGGCTGCTCCTCGGGCCGCAGCGAATGAGCGCCCACGTCGCTCCCAATTGTCATCAGGCCCCCTAGAATTGCCGGCCCGTACCCCCGAACGGGCTATACAAGTGAGCTTGATAGTTACGAATGGTTACGGCATCGACAATTTTGACCATTCGGCCAAGTTTCGATGACCCGAGAGGGGAAGCTTGTGCGTCAGTGATCACCGAGGGTGAACGGGTGCCTTCGGCGGGTATTCACCCGGGCTGTGAACCGCAGGATGTGGCTATACGTTGCGGTGGCGGGACGCCCGGAGCAGTCCGATACCGATCAGCAGGACCACGCCTCCGACAGCGATGAGCGAGACGACAGGCACACCGGTATTGGGCAAGGACGACTTGTTTTCGCCCAGCACCAGGACGTTGTGGTCGTCCGGGGAGCCGTTCTCCACCTCGCCCGGCGGAAGCTCCTGGTGTTCGGCCGCGACCTCGGGGGTACCCTCGTTGACCTGTTTCCCCACCGCGCCGGCGTCATCGACGCTGCCGGCCGAGGCACCGTTGGATCCGACGGAGTCGCTGGCGCCACCGGGCGCAGCGCTGGTGAGATCGAGCGCCAGATCGAATCCGAACCGCCCGTATTGCACCTCATTGCCCACGCTCGATGGCAACGACGCCGTTGCCGCAACCGCGAGGATGTCACCCCGGGCGAGGCCGGAGGCCAGGACGATGCCCGTCTGCAGGTCGGCGGTCGTGAGCGCGCCGTGCACGGGCATCGATCCCGCGGGCCCCGTCACCGTGACGGTGAAGCGCAGCGCATTTTTCAGCGCGACGCCGGCGCCCGGATTGGTCGGTCCGCCGGCCGTCGCAACGTCGGTCATGAGCAGTGTGATGGTGTCCGTCGTCGCCGACCCGGGATCGTGATCCGAATTGTCCAGCACATTCATGGAGCCGGACGCAATGCCGCCGGGGGCGAGTGCCGAGACGTCCAGCAGTGTGGCACTAGTACTCGCCACGAAGCCCGCGCCGTCGCCCATATCAACCCTGATCGGCGGCGTGGCCGCGCCCGCCGGGCTCCCCAGCCAGAGGCCCGCACCCAGGCCCAGCACGATCAGCGCCATGGTGACTGCGATACCGCCGAGCCGACGCATTCTGGTGCTGCGCGGAGGTCGGCTCGGCTTCACCGACCGGACATGCGCCCCGAGCGCCGTCATGAGGTCGCCGCCGTCTGCGTGAGCGCATAGCTCATGGAGAAGCCACCTGCCGCGGCCTGCACATCGTTTCCGGCGGATGCGTCGAGACCGATATCGAACTTGATGCAGATGGCATCGTTCCCAGCAAGGGGCACACCGCCTGCCAGCGCGACGCCGGTGAAGGAGCCGAGCGGAATCGATGTCGCATCGGATCGGGTTGCCGCCATATCTGCGATGTGGGTGAATGTGGCCGCCGGCAGTGCGACGAACGGCAGAGTCGGCGTGCACACCCCATCCGCCCAATCGATCCCGTTCGCTGGTTCGGGGCTGCTGACGGAGACCGCGAGGGAAGCATTCTCTGCGAACAGACGCCAGGTGTCCTCAGCACCGGGCGCACCGTGGGCGTCAGCCGAGAACAGCGTCATACCCAGATCAGCTGATGCGACGCCACGCATGTCCCCGGTGACCAGCTGATATGCGACGCGATGCTCCCCGGGGGCCAGATTCTGCAGCGACAAATCGGTGCCGTCGGAATGGTTGATCTCGACCTGCAGGTGCCCGGCGATGATGACGTTTCCGGGGTAGCCGCTGCCGTCGGGAATTAGTAACGCAGCGGAGATCCCGCCGGCCGCGAGTGCGAACACTGCGACCGCGGTGAAGGACCCGACCTTCGTTCCCCGCCTGATGACGTTCCCCCTCCGGCATCCTGCCGATGCCCCGAGCCCGTCCCGCCGCCTGCGTCGGCGGCGGGAGGCACATGCGCCGCGATCGTTGTGAGTGCGCGTCCGGGGACGCGGCACTTCGGACGTCGGTGCCCGCTTTCCAACCCTGTCGCACTTATCGTCGGCGCCGCACCGTCAAATATGACGAGGTCGGTTTGCCGATATGACGGCGTTCGCTCGCTCGGCTCGGTGACGGACTGTAACCGGCTGTGCCTCCGGTCCGGCTGCGGCGATAGCTCCTGAACACGGCGCTTCGCAGCGCACGAGCTGGTGCGCTGTCGTCGAGTGCGCACGCAGGCGCCTGGAATGCGGTCGCTGGTCGTCGGTCGCCGGGACCGCCGGCCCCAGGCAGCGACAAGCGCGGGTATGACGCAATCGCCGTGAATGTACTCGGAGCCGGTCAGTCGCGCAGCTCGGTCCTGCGGCCGGGACCGCTGCAGGCGGATTCGGGGCGACGTCGAAGGGAGTATGGGGCCGGGATCGGGCGGTCGTGTCAGCGGAAGTCGCCTGTCCGACCATGTCACAGGAACTATGTCGGACGTGTGTCGTAGTGTCGCTGACATGGATTCGATGAGCACAACGACGTCGATGGTGGGGCACACCGCGGCCACAGGTGTGCAGGCTGCTGCCCCGGGTGGAGCGTTGGTGTCGCTCGAGGCTCGTCGCGCCGCTTTCGGTGCATGCCGGAGTGCGTTGGCGGGACTCCGGGAGGTCTTGGTGGCGTGCGGCGATCGAGACCTCCCATCGCTGGCGGCTGAGTTGGCCGAAGTCCGTGCCTTGGCAGGCGCCGGCTTGGTGGCCGTGAGTGCCGAGGCCGAGCAGCGCGGTGTGATCGCCGCGTCGCAGTGCGCCTCGACCGCGGACTGGGTCGCGGACGCTGCCTGGCACTCACGGCGCGAATCGGCGACGGTCGCGAAGGCGGCAGGCCTGTTCACCCGCGACGAATACGCCCCGGTGGCAGAAGCGCTGTGCGACGGTGATCTCGATCTTGCCTCGGCCGTGGCCTGTGGGCAGGAGTTCGCGAAGCTCGTACCCGACCTGGCCGAGGCGGCGAAGCCGCTGGTATTGGAGCGCCTGGTGGATATCGCCTGCGAGCACGGTCCGGTCGGCGTGCGCCGCCTGAAAGACGAGATCCTGGCCCGTTACGGCGAAGACGGCGAGTTCGAGGAGCAGTGCGAACGGCGTCGGCGACATATCGAACTGTCGTCGGGCCGGCAGACGGAAGCCGGAATGTGGGACTACCGGCTCCTCGTGGACGGTGAGGGGCGAGCCGTGCTGGAAGCGGTGATCGGCCCGGACTCGGCTCCGAAACCTGTTGGCAGCGGCGGCGATTCCCCGTCGCCGGGTGGATCCACGGCGGATGGCGGAGCGGGGCAGTCCGCGACGGCGCGGGACACGCGTCCAGTCGGTAGACGCCGCGGCGAAGCCCTGATCGCCGCGCTGCGTCGGTCGGTGACCGCTACTCGGCACGTGCCGACCTCACCCAAGGCCATCCTCATGATCACCATGGACTACGCCGACTTGGTCGCCCGCATCGGCGACACCGCTGCGATTTCGTTGTCGCTCGCGTCGACTGTCCGGTCGAGAACCGGGCGCGGGGACGTCGGTAGGAATCGCACGGTGCCCACCGGCCAGGTCGGTACGGCGCATGGGCCGGGCGTGGTGCTGGGCAGCCGTGCGGCAGGAGAGCCGATCAGCCCGGACATGGTGCGCCGCATTGCCTGTGACGCAGGGATCATCCCGGTCGTGATAGGCGGCCGAGGTGAGGTCCTGGACCAGGGCACGATGGAACGCTGCTTCACTACCGGTCAGGTTCGTGCCCTGTGGCGGCGTGACCGGCACTGCACCTTCCCCGGCTGCGACGTGCCGGCTGCCTGGTGCGATGCCCACCATCTCGTGCATTGGATCGACGGCGGCGCGACCGACCTGGACAACGCCGCACTACTGTGCGGGCGTCACCACACCGTCGTCCACCGTGATCACCTCGCTGGGTATGTCACCCAACCCAGGGGTGGCGCCGTGAACCCGCGGGCCGGCAGGGATGCAGATCAATGTCGAGGTGAGCCGTCGGACATCGAGCGGAGACCCCCAGAACCCGTGGGAGCCGGCGTACGCAGGCGGCCCGTGCGAAGCCCTGGGCGTTCCGGCGACGGCGCGTCGCAGAATCCTGCGGATCGCGC
>CALANS010000138.1 GCA_937926105.1 uncultured Actinomycetes bacterium
TCCCGATGAGTCAACGACTCAATCGAAGCGGGCATCTTGACATGAGTCATCGGGACCTGGCGGGCTGCCCGCATGGAACAGGGTGCGCTGCTCAGCCGCAGGTCAACGCGCCCTCCGGAGGGCGACCGGCATCAGCCAGGGCGGCCACCACCCAGTGCACGACGCCGGGGTCGTGAGGGAGCGCGATGTGGTCGAGGTGAGCCTTCGGGCACACCTGCTGGACCGTCACCGATCGCACCCGGCTCGCCGGTCCGCGCGGGATCTGCGAGGCCACCGGGGTCACGACCGTGTCGTCGGAGGTGGACACCACGGCGTAGCGCACCGAGCCGTCCAGGTCGCCGCCGGCGTCCAGACGCCGCAGCAGCGCCGACCCGGCGGCCTGGTCGGCGCAGGCCGGGCACAGCGCCGGCGGTACTGCAGCGGCCAGCGGTGACGTAGTGCCATGGAACGACGGCGCGAGGAGCACCGCCACCCGCACGCGAGCCGCCTGACCGTCCAGTCGCAGCGCGGCGCGCAGCACCAGACCGCCTTGCGAGTAGCCCACGACATCGGCTCTCGGTGCGCCGGTCAAGGCCAGGACCGTGCCGATCAGCCGGGCCGCGGCCCGGGCGGACCCGGCGACGCCGTCGACCCCTCGGCGCCCGTAGTTGAGCCCATACACGCACCGCCCACTTTCGCGCAGCGCCGGAACCAGCGTCGAGAAGTTGGACGCCACCGTGGAGAACGAACCGTGCAGCAGCACCACCGGCGGGTCGGGAGAGCGGCAGGACGGATCGTTGACGCCGGGCAGCGTGACGGCGGGCAGCGCCCGAGAGGGAGCGCCCGGAGAGCTGCGCGGCGCGGCGGTCGCCGGGCGCGCTGCCGTTGGTGCGGAATCGCCGGTCGCTCTCGTGCCGCTGGCCGGCTGGGTCGATGGAGCGCCGCTTGCCGGGGAGACGCTGCCTGGCTGCGCCCACGCGGTATCGCCGGGTGCCGGGGCCGCGTCATGCCGACCGGTCGGCGGCGCGCCGGTGCACCCGACGCAGCTCCATAGCGCCAGCAGGCAGACCGCTCCGATCGCCGCCCAGCGTGGCCACATCGTCACCGCTCGACGGTACGGCAGCCCGGCATTATGTACCCGCCGTGAATCCGCGGGGACCGAATGGTGATGGCTGCCTCCGTTGCCGGGAAGAACTACCCAGACATACCAACGGCCCGCCGGCACGGTGACGAGCCGACGATCGACCGGCGCATATGCGGTAATCCGGTGGGCGTGGCCTCACCGGTTCGATGGCTGCCGCCGGGCCGATTCCCGGGCCTACCGTCAATGATCCTGCTCACGACGATCCTGCTCACGACGGGAAAGGACCCGGGAGGTCTCATGTCCATCGCTCGATCGACCATCGCCACCGCGACACTCGCCGTTGCCGGGTTGCTGATCGGTGCCCTCGCCGCCGACGCGCAGCCCACCTCCTCCGGAACCGTCGCGGGTGCAGCCGGCGTCACCGTCTGCGATGGAACCCTTGCCAGCGGAACCTATCGCGGGTTGCTGGTGCAGGGATCCTGCGCGGTTCCGGAGAGCGCCACCATAACCGTCCTCGGGGACCTGGTGGTCTCGCCCGGATCCAATTTCGACGCCGAGAACTACGCGACCGTCATGATTACTGGCAACGTGCGGGTCGGGCCCGGGGCGAACTTCGGCCTCGGCCAGGACGAGCAAGGCCCGTCCGCGGATGTCGTGCACGGCTCCATCGTCGCTGATCACCCGCTGGCGCTGCAGATTCTCGGCAGCACCGTCACCGGTTCTATCTCCGTCACCGGTGGGCAGGAGGTGACCTGCGGCCCACAGCCGGTCCGCGGTGGTGCACCGTCGAACTTCCCGATCAAGGACAACAACATTCACGGCAGCGTCACGATCTCCGGTTGGACCGGGTGCTGGTTCGGATTCATCCGCAACCAGGTGCACGGTCGGGTACTGATCACCGGCGTGCAGGCGGATGGGTATCAGGAATTCCTGGGTTTCAACGACTCCACCGAGGTCGTGACCAACGAGATCTGGGGCTCGCTGGCCTGCCAGGACAACACCCCCGCGGCGCACGTCGGGGACTCCGAGGGTCAGAACAATGTGGTGCACGGCAGCGCGTCCGGTGAGTGCGCGGCACTGAGCACCGACGGATGACGCGCGCGGGCGGTGGCGTTCGGGGCGGGCCGGGACGCCACCGCCTCGCGTTATCGGGGCAGCACCGTGCCGGTGCGGGAGACCTCGTCGTAGGAGTACACCTCGCGACCACGCAGGTACACCGCGACCGCGCGCTGCATCACGTCCAGCGGATCGCCGGTCCACAACACGATGTCGGCGTCCTTGCCGGGCTGTAGAGACCCGACACGCTCGGCGACTCCCATCACGTGCGCGGGATTGATGGTGATGGACCGCAGGGCCGTCACCGGATCCAAACCCTCCCTGACGGCCAGGCTCGCCTGGTGCACCAGGAAACCGATGGGCACCACCGGATGGTCGGTGATGATGGAGATCTGCACGCCTGCCTCGGCCAGCCTGCCTGGGTTAGCCAGCGACCTGTTACGCAATTCCACCTTGGACCGTGAGGTGAACAGCGGCCCGATGAGTACCGGAATGTTCTTGGCGGCCAACAGATCGGCGATCAGGTGTGCCTCGGTGCCGTGATCGATCACCAGGTCGTAGCCGAACTCGTCGGCGATGCGCATGGCGGTGGCGATGTCGTCGGAGCGGTGGGAGTGCTGCCGCCACGGAATCTCCCGGCGCAGCACCTTGCCGAGCGCCTCCAACTTCAGATCACGTGGTGGGGCGGCCTTTCCGGGCTCCGCGTGGGCGTGCGCGTCGGCATAGTTCTGCGCGTCCACGAAGGCGCCCCGGATGACGGCGGCAGTGCCCAGCCGAGTGGACGGGGTCTTGTGGGCCTCGCCGTACACCCGCTTGGGATTCTCGCCGAGCGCCGACTTGAGGCCGGACGGCGAACGCAGCACCATCTCGTCGACGGTGCGGCCGTGGGTCCTGATGGCCACCGTGAGCCCGCCGATGGGATTGCCGGAGCCAGGGTTGACGTTGACCGCGGTCACTCCGCCGGACAAGGCGTCGTCGAACCCCATGTCGTGTGGGTTGATCGCGTCCAGCGCACGCACGTTCGCCGTCACCGGATCGGTCATCTCGTTGGTGTCCTGGCCGGCCCAGCCCTCGGCTTCCTCGTGCACTCCGAGATGCGTGTGCGCGTCGATGAATCCGGGCAGCACCCACCGGCCGGTCGCGTCGACGCGTTCGGCGTCGGTCGGGACCTCGACGTCCGGGCCGAGGGCCGTGATCACGCCGTCGGTGGCCAGCACGGCACCGTCGAACGGATCACCCTGGATCGGCACCACATGCCCGCCGACGAATGCGATTGTTCCCATGCCGTCTCCTGCCATGTCGCGGCCCTGTGCTTGATCAACGTCCGGGTACCACTGTGCCACCCCGCCGAGATATCCAGGTTTCCGAATGGCCCCGCTCCGCTGAGGGCTGTCGGAGGCTACAGGCATGATGGCGCCATGACCGATGACACCCAGATCGCCGAAGCCCCCGCCGACCGGTTCCGCCGATTGGCCGGCACCTTCTCCGCCACCGTCGACGCTGTTCCCGACAACCGCTGGGACAGTCCATCGCCCTGCGACGGGTGGGCTGCGCGCGACCTGGTCCGGCACGTAACAGATACCTATGCGTCGGTGCTTGGCCGTGCGGGCTTGGAATTACCCGAAGGTCCGTCCCTGGATGACGACCCCGCGGCCGCGTGGGCCCATGGTCGGGACGCGGTACAGGGGATTTTGGACGATCCGGTGAAGTCGGGGGCCGAATACGACGCCTTCGGCGGCCGCAGCAAGGTGGGCGACACCTTCGGCTCCTTCATGTCGGTGGACCTTGTCGTGCATCGCTGGGACCTGGCGCGCGCGGCAGGCCTGCCCGACGCCATCCCGGCGCGCGATCTCGCGTTCGTTCGGGCATTCGCCGAACAGATGGGGGACATGGGGCGAGCCTCCGGTGCCTTCGGGCCCGAGGTTGCGGTTCCCGATGACGCCGACGAGCAGACCCGGCTGCTGGGCTTCCTAGGACGGTCTTCGGCCTGAGCATCCGGCCTGGTGGCAGTACGTTCGTCGAGTGGACTGGCACCAATTCGACACGCGGGTGGCGGCGTATGCGGTGATCGTCGACGACGCCGAGCGGGTGCTGCTCGCGTTGTGGAATGGTCCCGAGGTGCCGATGTGGACCATGCCGGGCGGCGGTGTGGAACTCGACGAGACTCCCGAAGAGGCTGCGGTTCGGGAGTTGCGCGAGGAGACCGGCTACGCGGTCCGGCTGGGCGAGTACCTCGGCAGCGACGTCAATGTCATTGCGCCGAGCGACCGGCTGTCCGGCGGGGACCGGCCGCTCAAGGCGCTCCGGCTGGTGTATTCGGCCCAGGTGGTTAGTGGGCGGCTCACCAACGAGGTCGGCGGCTCCACCGACGGGGCACGCTGGGTCCCGCTCGTGGAGGTGCCTGCGCTGCGAAGGATTTCGCTGGTGGACGCGGCGGTCCGCCTATGGCGGTCGGCCGGGAGCCACCGGTGTCGCTGAGGGGCAGATCGGGCAGGATGGCGTCCATGCCGACCTTCGACTTCTCCCAGGTGGATGTGTTCGCTCCCGACCCGCTGACCGGCAACCCCGTCGCGGTGGTGCACGACGCCGATGCGCTGAGCGACGACACCATGGCGGCCTTTGCCCGCTGGACCAATCTGTCCGAGACCACCTTCCTGCTGCGTCCCACCGATCCGAGCGCCGATTACCGGCTGCGCATCTTCACGCCGGGTGGCGAGCTGCCGTTCGCGGGGCATCCCACCCTGGGCAGTGCGCATGCCTGGCTGGAGCGCGGGGGAGTGCCGGCGGTGGCGGGCCGGGTGGTCCAGGAGTGCGGGATCGGGCTGATCGAGTTGCGCCGTGACGGTGCGCGGCTGGCGTTCAAGGCGCCGGCACTGCTGCGATCCGGACCGGTTGAATCGGTCCTGGCGGCCAGCGTGTGCGCTGCGCTGGCCATTGCGCCCGCCGACGTCCTGGCGATGAACTGGATCGACAACGGGCCGAACTGGATCGGCGTAGTGCTGCGCTCGGCGGGCGAGGTCCTGGCGGTGCGGCCCGACTTCTCCGCCATGGGTGAGATGAAGATCGGCATCATCGGTGCGCACCCCGCCGGGGGGCCCGCCGACTACGAAGTCCGCGCGTTCGCGCCGGGCGTCTCGGTGGTCGAGGATCCCGTCACGGGCAGCTTGAACGCCGGGTTCGCCGTCTGGCTGACCCGAGCCGGGATGGTGCCGCCGTCGTACTCCGTCCGCCAGGGCACCGCGCTCGGTCGTCGAGGCGATGTCCACATCACGACCGACGATGCGGGCGATGTCTGGGTGGGCGGGGTGAGCACGACGCTGATCAGCGGCACCCTGACGATCTGATCGCCTGTCGCGACGGGCGGGTCTGACACCCGGGTCAGGTTGTCGAATCTTCTCGTCCAAGCGTCTTGACAATCATGTGTTCTATACTATTCTGATGATAGAACACATGATCTAGTGATGGGCGGGGGGCGGAAAGGTGACGTTGTCATCGGGTGCTGCACCAGGCCTGGGAGCACCCAGCGTTCCCGAGGGACCCGCAGTGTGGTGTGACGAGCCGCCGGAGCCGGCGTGGGCGTTGGACGCCTCGGCGCAGGTGCTACGCGAGCGCTTGGCCGCGGCGACCACCGACCCGGCCGACGGCGATGTTGCCCGGCTGATCGAGGTGCTCGCACCGACGGGGGTCGAGGGTGCGGCGCTGCCGTGCGGTTTGGGGCCGGCCGGGGTCGTGGACGGGATCGTGGCTGCGCAGCGGGTGATCAACCATTTCCAGGCGGTGCAGCGGCAGTGGATCGCCGCGTTGGCTAGGCCCGGGGTGGCAGTCCCGTTGGAGCAGTTGGTGGACCTGTGTCAGCGTCCGGGTCGGCATGTGCCGGGGGCGCTTCGCCCACCCGCCGAGCTGCCCGGCGACCTTCCGACCGATGCCGACGGGGAGCCCGTCCTGCGGCCGCTGCTGTCGCACCCCGCCTGGCGGGGGCCATTGGCCGATACCGCAGCCCGGGTCGCGGCGGCGCAGATCGGGTGTGCGTTGCACCTGGCGCCGGTCACCGCACGGATTCGCACCGAGGCTGCCACCACCGTGATTGATGCGCTGCCCGCGGCGCATACGGCGCAATGTCGCGGGGACGTGGACGGGTATCGGGTGGCGATCATTACCGATGCCACCGACGTACTGGACGGGAAGCGGCGCCGGGCCGTGGTACAGCAGGTGCTGCCCGGCGCGGCGGCGCGCCCCCCGGGCGCGTTGCGCGGCCAGGTCGACCGCGCGGTGATCGCGGCGGATCCGGCCGCGGCCGCTGAACGCGCCCGGCAGGCCACGGCGCGGCGTGGGGTGTGGTTGGACAAGGACCGCGACGACATGGCGGTCTTGCGTGCCACGGTCGGTGCGGTGCACGGGCAGATCGCATTCGGTGTGCTGGACGAGCAGGCCGCGGCGATCGCCGCCGCCGGGCTGGCCGGCGGGCGTGGCATGTCCCAGTTGCGTGCGGATGTGTTCTGCGACCTGTGGCATGCGCTCGCCCGCACCGGGCACGCCCACCTGACCTCGGTGCACCCCATCACCGGTACCGGCGATACCGCAGGCTCCGGCGACCACGACGCGGTCTCCGCACCGGCCGGCCGCGTCACCGGGGTAGCGTCATGCCACGGCCACTGCACCGATACGCACCCCCCACACGCCGGCCGGAGCCCGGGTGGCCGGGCTGGCACCGTTGCCGGCACACGGCGCAGCGTCGCGTTGAACGTCTACCTGGACGCCGCAACCCTGGCCGGGCTGGCCGACCGGCCCGGTGAGCTGTCCGGCTACGGCACTATCACCGGCGACACCGCCCGCGCCCTGGCAGCATCCGCTGACACCATCCGAGCCCTGATCATCCGGCCCGCCACACACGACGGCCCCGCGAGCATCGCCGGGCGGTCCGAGCATGGCCCGGACCCCGCGCCACACTCGGGTATCCACACCGACAATCCGACGCGGTCGAGGACCTGCGGCACCATCCTGGACGCCGGCCGTGCCGTCTACCGGCCACCCGATCCGGTCATGGACTACGTGACCGCCCGGGACCGCACCTGTTGCTGGCCCGGCTGCCGCGCATCCGCACGACGCTGCGACGCCGACCACCGGCGGCCGTTCGGTGACGGCGGAGCAACCTGCCCCTGCGATTTGGACCTCTTGTGCAGATGGCACCATCGGGTCAAGACGTTCACCGCATGGCGGGCCGAACCCGGTCCCGACGGCCAGTTGATCTGGATCAGCCCCACCGGACATCGCTACCCGACAGAACCCGGCCACCCGCTACTGGACAGCCCCGAACTCGACCGCCCCCCACAGGACAACCGCAACCCCACAACAGCACCCGCCACCCCCACCACCAACCTGCCGGATGACGACCCACCCCCGTTCTAGTCGGGCGGCCTTCGTTCAGGTGCTCCGCGCCAGGAATTCCTCGACCCGGCTCTTGGGCCTGCCGATGATCGCCCGGCCACCGCGGACCAGGATGGGCCGCTGCATCAGTCGGGGGAATCGCACCAGCACGTCGGCGACCTGCTCCGGTGTCCGATAGTCCTCGGGTCGCAGGCCCTGCGCGACGAAGAACGGGTCCTTGCGCACCAGGTCCGCGGGTGCATCATCCAGCATCCCGATCAGGTCCAACAACTGTTCCCTGGTCAGCGGGGCCTTCAGGTACTGCACCACGTCGACCGGTTCGCCAGCGGCGTTCGCCGCGTCGAGTGCATGACGCGACGTCGAGCAGGCCGTGTTGTGGTACAGCGTGATGTGGCTCATGGCGCGAGACTATCGATGACGCCGGTGCGCGCTCGCGCCGGTGGCCGCCGACCCCGGCCTCGATAGCCTCCGCCGGCTATCAGCTGAAGGCACCCGCCGCGCGCAATTGCGCCGCCTCCTCGTCCGTCGCTGGGCGTGCATCGGCGAGCTTGCGGATCGCGTCGGGCGTCTGAACGCCCCGCTTGCGGTCGATCTTGATCCGAAGCTTGGCGGCCTGCACCTCAGTCTTGGTGACCGGAATCAGCATCGGTGCGTCCCTCTCCAGCGTCGCCAACCTGGACGAAGTCATTGTCTTTCCTCCTCTCCAATCGTGCCACAGACATCTCGTAGATCTCGTCCGTCACCGCTGACATGGCGTCCAACTCGTCCGCCGTCGCCAGCGATGAATCGGACAACGAGGCCATGAGCGCCAGGCCAACTCGGATTTTCGGGTCGTCGCCCGACACGGTCAGTTCGATGGCCCACTGGAACCGCCGCCACCACTCCTCCCGGCGGGCCTGGTGCTCCCGCTGTCCCGTGGCCTGGAACCCTGCCCACCACGACAACAGTGCCGCGGCGATGGCCGCCACCGCGGTCACACCGCCCAGCAGCAGTTGTCCCGTCGTCATGCGGCCAGGGAATCACCCGGCACCGACATCGCCGTGCCCGGAACCGCCCGCCCGGCGTGGGACGATGGTGGCGCAGCACCCGCTCGCGCAGAACCGGAGAAGACGCACCCCCGTGACCCACGCCGCCCGCACCGCCTCGATCTCGCACCGGACCACGTTCACCCCGCCCGAACGGATCCGGAACTTCTGCATCATCGCGCACATCGACCACGGCAAGTCCACCCTGGCCGACCGGATGCTGCAGCTCACCGGTGTGGTAGACGCGCGCTCCATGCGGGCTCAGTACCTGGACCGGATGGACATCGAGCGGGAACGCGGCATCACCATCAAGGCGCAGAACGTGCGCCTGCCCTGGTCCGTGACCGGCGCCGGAGACGCAGTCGGCTCCGTCACCGATTACGTGCTGCACCTGATCGACACCCCCGGCCACGTCGATTTCACCTATGAGGTGTCCCGCTCGCTGGCCGCCTGCGAGGGCGCGGTGTTGCTGGTGGACGCGGCGCAGGGCATCGAGGCGCAGACCCTGGCCAACCTGTACTTGGCGCTGGAGAACGACCTGGCGATCATCCCGGTGCTCAACAAGATTGACCTGCCGGCCGCCCAGCCCGACCGGTACGCCGAGGAGATCGCGCACATCCTGGGCGGATCCGCCGACGACGTGCTGCGGGTGTCCGGAAAGACCGGCGAGGGTGTCGCCGAACTGCTGGACCGGGTGGTCGCCGAGGTACCCGCCCCGGTCGGTGACCCGGACGGACCGGCCCGCGCGATGATCTTCGACTCGGTCTACGACATCTATCGCGGCGTGATCACCTACATCCGGGTGGTAGACGGCCGGATCACCCCCCGCGAGCGCATCCAAATGATGTCCACCCGCGCCACCCACGAGTTGCTGGAGGTCGGTGTCATCTCCCCGGACCCGATCCCCACCCAGGGACTCGGCGTCGGCGAGGTCGGGTATCTGATCACCGGGGTCAAGGACGTCCGGCAGTCGAAGGTCGGCGACACCGTCACGGCCGCCGTCAAGGGAGCGACGAAGCCTCTGGGCGGCTACCGGGAACCGAAGCCCATGGTGTATTCCGGGCTGTACCCGATCGACGGGTCGGATTACCCGCTGCTGCGCGACGCGCTGGATAAGCTGCGCCTCAACGATGCCGCGCTGCACTACGAGCCGGAGACCTCCAGCGCGCTCGGGTTCGGGTTTCGCTGCGGGTTTCTCGGCCTGCTGCACCTGGAGATCACTCGAGATCGGCTGGAACGCGAATTCGACCTGGAGCTGATCTCCACCGCGCCGAACGTGGTTTACGGCGTCACGATGGAGGACGGGACCGAACACGTCGTGACGAACCCGTCGGACTGGCCGGCCGGGAAGATGGCCGAGGTTCGTGAGCCGATGGTGCGGTGCACCGTCATCTCGCCCAGCGACTACATCGGCGCGATCATGGAGCTGTGCCAGTCCCGGCGAGGGGCGTTGCAGGGCATGGATTACCTGTCCGAGTCTCGGGTCGAGTTGCGCTATCAGATGCCGCTGGCGGAGATCATCTTCGACTTCTTCGACGCGCTCAAGTCCCGCACCCGCGGGTACGCGTCGTTGGACTACGAGGAGACCGGGACGCAGGTGGCCGACCTGGTGAAGGTCGACATCCTGCTGCAGGGGGAGACCGTTGATGCGTTCAGCGCGATCGTGCACCGGGACGCCGCCTACTCCTACGGCACGGCGATGACGGCGAAGCTGCGCGAGCTCATCCCGCGGCAACAGTTCGAGGTGCCGATCCAGGCGGCGGTCGGGTCGAGAATCATTGCGCGGGAGAACATCCGGGCGCTGCGTAAGGACGTGCTGGCCAAGTGCTACGGCGGCGACATCACCCGCAAGCGCAAACTGCTGGAGAAGCAGAAGGAGGGCAAGAAGCGGATGAAGATGGTCGGCAGGGTTGAGGTGCCGCAGGAGGCCTTCATCGCCGCGCTGGCCACCGACTCGCCGTCGGCGAAGGACGCCAAAAAATAGCGGTGACGACGAACGGGGGCCGACGGTGTACCAGATAGCGGCGACGCCCCGACCCCGCTGGGAGCAGCTGCCGGCCGCGGTGCGGCAGCGGATCTCGAGTGCTGTTGGGTCGTCGGTGACATCGGCGAGATCCGCGACCGCGGGGTTCAGCAACGGATTCGCCGGCTCGCTGGTGTTGGACGACGGGCGCTGGGCCTTTGTCAAGGCGATCGCCGAGAACACCAATCCGGTCGGTGCGCAGTTGTACCGTGACGAAGCGCTCGTGCTGGCGCAGATGCCGGGAGAGGCGCCGGTGCCCGGTCTGCTGGCCTGGTTCGATGAGGACGTGGCCAGCGATCGGTGGGTGTGTCTGCTGATCGAGCACATCGACGGCCGCGCGCCCGACCTGCGCCGGCCCGGCGAGGTCGACCGGCTCGTCGATCTCACGATACGACTGGCCGATTTCGACCCCTGCCCGATTCCGGGCCTGCCCGCTCTCGCCGACGATGCGGCGACGTTCGACCGCTGGCGCCATGTTGATGGTGCCGACCCGGGTCTCGGCTCGTACGACCCTTGGCTCTGCCGGCACCTGGAGCGGGTCATCGCGACCGCGTCCGGCTGGTCGGCGGCGATCGACGGATCCGCGCTCACCCATGGGGACCTCCGGCCGGACAACATCCTCGTGACCGACCAGGGTGCCTGGGCGGTCGATTGGCCGAGCGCCGCCGTGGGCGCGCCGTGGGTCGACACCCTGCTGATGCTTCCCGCGCTCGCCATGCTGGAGGCCGGCCCAGCCCCCGCCGGGGTGGCACGGACACACCCGTTGCTCACCGGCGGCGACCCCGCGGCGATCGACACCGCGTTGGCCGCCGCCCTCGGCTACTTCGTCACCAGCTCGTTGCTCGACCCGCCACCGGGATTGCCGACGGTCAGGGCGTTTCAGCGCGCCCAGGCCGAGGTGCTGCTGCGGTGGCTGCGGGAGCGGTGGGACTGAGCCCTACCTGGATCGCGGGGCACCGACATCGCGCCGCACACAGGACCCGCGGTGTCGGCTGATGACGAGCACGATGGCGCCGATCACCAGCACCGGAATCACCAGGTGTACGAGGAGGTGAACCAGCGCGCCGATCAGCAGCAGCCCGCCGATCACCGCCAGCACCATGAGCGCCGGATGCGCTCGACCACGTGCCGGACGGCGGGCCGTCTGCCACAGCGAGCCCACGGCGTAGCGTGCCTCGGCGCCGAACGCACCCCCCGCGAAGGAGCCACCACCGGACCCCTCGCTGCCCCGGACTCGTTGGTCCGCGGCGCCGCCGTCGTCGAACCGAGGCCCGCCATCCGGCAGATCGGCGAACAGCGGACCGAAGTCGTCCCGGTAGACCGCGCCGTAGGCCTTGGCCAGCCGCTCGTCGTACTCGGACAGGCTCAGCCTGCCGGCCGCGTGATGGTCGGCCAGCATGTCCGCGACCAGTTGCCGGTCGGCGTCGCTGGCGCGCATGTTCGTGGTCATCGATGGGCCCCTTCTCGCACCTCGGGTTGCCGGCCGGGATTCTCCGTCGGCATCGCCAGCTCCCGCTGGCCACTCCATGGTTGCCTCGCGGCGCCGCCGAGCCATCCGGGTTGTCCCGGAATTCCGGGCCAGGGTGCCCTGACTACGGCCGGCGGTGGATCACCAGGGGGAGCACCGCCGCCGCTCCCTCGCTGCGCAGCTTGGAGGCGGCGATGGTCACCGGCCACAGCGACGAGGTGGCGTCCGCCACGAGCAGCACCACCCGGCCGGTGATCGCGGCCGGGTCGGGCACCCCGATGGCCTTCGCCCAGAATGCCGCCTCCGCTGCGGAGGTGAGGTCGGCGGGCGCGGTCCCGGTGAGGGACAGCTCGGCAGTCTCCAGCCGGCCGACGGTCGAGATCCGCTGCGCCAGACCTGCCGTGAGCTTCCGGAAGCCGGCCGACGGCAGCCCCGCCACCACCTCCGGCCGGGCAGGCCAGTCCCGTCGCCAGGCGGCCAGCAGCGCCACCACGGCATCGACCAGCTCGTCCGGCGGGCCGGCATCCGCCCCGCCGAACACCTGCGCCACGAGCTCCCGCCACTCTGGTGCGTCGGCGACAATCAGCGCACGTCCGACCTCCGGCTGCTCCGACGCGGGAATCCGGCCGCGGGGCCCGAAGGCCCCACCCGGCCACATCTTGCGAGGCTGCACCAGGTGCGTCTGGGTCCGCAGCACACCGGCCACCGACCGGGTCACGTCGATGTCCGGCTCCGCCGGAAGCCCGTCCGGCAGCGAGCCGGTGCACACGCTGCACCGGCCGCACGGCGCCGCGCTCGGATCATCCAGCGCCTCCTGCAGCAGGTGCATCAGGCAGCGCCGCCCGCGGGTGTAGTCCCGCATGATCGCCGCCTCGCGCCGGCGCAACTCGACCACCGCCTCGTAGTGCGCCGCGTCGTAGATCCATTCCGTGCCGGTGCGCCGCCAGCCATCCCGGGTTCGCTCGACCACGCCGTCCACTGAGAGCTGTTTGAGCATCAGCTCCACCCGGGTGCGCCGCAGCCCCGATTCCGCCTCCAGCGCGACCACGCTTGCCGCATCGTCCCCCTGCCCCGGGGTGACATCCAGCAGCCGGGCCACCTGCGCCGGGTCCGGGATCGACGCGGTGGCGAAGTAGTCCCACACGCCCTCGTCGGCGGTGGACGACAGCAGCATGACCACCGCGTGGTCGATGCCCCGCCCGGCCCGGCCCACCTGCTGGTAGTAGGACACCGGCGACGGTGGCGCACCCACGTGCACGCAGAAGCCGAGATCCGGCTTGTCGTAGCCCATCCCGAGCGCCGAGGTGGCGATCAACGCCTTGAGCTCGTTACCCCGCAGGGCATCCTCCAGTCGCTCGCGTTCCGCGCCGTCCAGCTGACCGGTGTAGGCGGCCACCCGAACGGTCCCGCGGTGGTGCTCGACGATCGCCGCCGCCAGTCGCTCGGCATCCGCGACGGTCAGGGCGTAGACAATGCCGGAGCCGGGCAGCGACGGCAGGTTCTGCACCACCCAGGCGAACCGTTGCAGCGGGGTCAGCGAGTCGATCACGGCCAACTGCAGGCTGGATCGTGCCAGCGGCCCGCGCAGCACCAGGGTCTGCTCGCCCAGCTGCGCCGCCACATCCATGGTGACGCGTTCGTTCGCCGTCGCGGTGGTGGCCAGCACCGGCGTCGCCGGATTCAGGGCGCGCAGCGTGTCGGCGACCCGCCGGTAGTCCGGCCGGAAGTCGTGCCCCCAGTCCGACACCGCGTGCGCCTCGTCGACCACCAGCTGGCCGAGCCGGCCGGCCAGCGCGTCCAACACGCGAGCACCGAAGCCGGGATTGGCCAGCCGCTCCGGGGACACCAGCAGCACGTCGATCGCGCCATCCCGCAGCTCGGACTCGATGGCATCCCAGTCGCCGACGTTGGACGAGTTCAGGGTGGCCGCCCGCAGCCCCGCCCGACCCGCGGCCACCACCTGATCGCGCATCAGCGACAGCAGGGGAGAGACCACCAGCGTCGGGCCGGCCCCTTCGGCCCGCCGGATCGCCGTGGCCACCCAGTACACCGCCGACTTGCCCCAGCCTGTCGCCTGCACCACCAGCACCCGGGCGCCCGGCCGCAGCAGCCCCGTCACCGCCGCTAGCTGGTCCTCGCGCAGCGATGCGCCGTCGCCGGCCAGCGCGGCGATTACCCGGTCGGCCACCTGCTGCTGCCCGGGTGTCAGGGTGGGTGCGTTCATGGCCCCACCCTAGGAAGGCGCCCCGACAGGCCGGCCCGTCAGCGCAGCAAGCCGCGCTCGAACGCCACCCGCACCGCCGCCGCCCGGTCTCGGACCCCCAGCTTGGGGTACAGGTGCAGCAGGTGGGTCTTGACGGTCGCCTCGGACACCAGCAGCTCCCGCGCGACCTCCCGGTTGGTGCCGCCCCGGGCGATCGCCGACAGCACCTGCAGCTCCCGGTCGGTCAGCGCCTCCGCCCGGCCCCGGTCGACCAGGCTGCGGGCAACGACCGGCGCCAGCACACTCTGCCCGGAGGCCGCGCGCAGCACCGCGTCGATGAGTTCGGCGCGCGGGGTGGCCTTGAGCAGGTAGCCGTCCGCGCCGGCATCGATCGCGGCGTGGATGTCCCGGTCGGTGTCGTAGGTGGTCAGCACCAGGATCCGGGGCCGGGTGGCGTCGATCGCCCGCAACTCCCGGATCGCCGACACCCCATCCCCACCCGGCATGCGCAGGTCCATCAGCACCAGGTCGGGGTCGCTCGCCCGCACCCGGGCCACCGCCTCCCGACCGTCGGCGGCCTCGCCGATCACCGTCACCCGCTCGTCCCGTTCCAGCATCCCCCGGATCCCGTCGCGCACCACCGGATGGTCGTCCACCACCAACACTCGAACCGCCGTCATCCGGGCACCCCCGCGCTGATCACGCAGCCGCCGCCGGGCTCGGACTCGACGGTCATCGTGCCGCCGGCCAACCGAACCCGCTCGGCCATGCCGGGCAACCCGTGACCACCGTCCGCCGAGGGCACCGGCACCGCCGAGGGATCGAAACCCACTCCGTCGTCGTGGATATCCAGCAACACCTCGCCGTCGGAATAGTCCAGGCTGACCGCGACCCGGCCGGCGTGCGCGTGCCGGGCCGCGTTCGCCAGCGCCTCCTGGGTGACTCGCATCAGCGCGCCGTCGGCGGCCGTGGGCCGCGGCGTTCCGGACACCCGCACATCCGCGGTGACGTGGTTGACCTGCGACCACTGCTGCACCAGCAGCGACAGGGCGTCCGGTAGGTCGGTGCCTTCCAGCGCGGGCGGGCGCAGCGCGTTCACGGCCCGCCGTGCCTCGGACAATCCCTGCCGCGCCAGGTCTTTCGCGTTATTGATGCGGCGCCGGGCCGGCGTCGGCAGCGTGTCGTCGTCGATGGACTCCAGCTGGGTCACGACGGCGACCAGGCCCTGCGCGACGGTATCGTGCAGCTCCCGGGCCAATCGGGCGCGCTCCTCGCGGATGCCCGAAACACGGGCCTGGTCCACCAATTGCTCCTGCAACTCGGCGTTGCGCTGCTGCTCGGCCAGCAAGGCCCGGGTCGCCGCGTGCCGACGCATCACCGCTTCCTCGCGCCGGTTGGCCATGCCGATCGTCACTACGCCGATCGCAACGTCCAGCAGCAGCAGTCCCACCGTGAGCGACCAGTTGTGCGAGTACTCGTCGAAGCCGCCGATCTGGACGGCCGTCATCAGGGCGCTGGATCCGACCAGGCCGGCCAGCAGCAGGGGGCCGGTGAAGAAGGTGCCGCAAATGACGTAGTGCGACCAGATGATCAGCGCGCTGAGTGGGCTGACGGCGATGAGCAGTCCGATCAGCACGCCCTGCACGGTGATGGCGAGGATCCGCCGGGGCAGCGGCGTCAGATCCCAGGTCTGCCACCACTCCATCCACGCCCAGAGCACCACGACCAGCGCCCCGGCGCTCAGGTGCGCGGCGAGGCCGCCGGCCATCGTGGCCTGCCCCAGGACCAGCCCTACCAGCAGCAGCAGCCGCAGCACCCAGGGCAGCTTGGTCGTCGAGTACACGGTGTCCGGCCATTCCATCTGCGGCCGGTCCTGCAGCCAGCGCCCGCGCGGCTCCCATTCTTCGATGCGTCGCCACACCGAGTACGGTGGCAGATCGATGCCGTCCGGCCAGGTCACGGGCAGTGGCCGGTGCCGGCTGGGCGGTGACGGGCGCGGTGGCACGGGCGGTGACGGAGGCGGTGACGGGGATGCCGCCGATGCCGACACCGCGGCGTCGGCCGGCTGCTTCCCCGTCACCACCATGGCCACCATTGTCGCCGCTTTTCCGTCCTCGAACCCGTCACTCCCAGCTGAACTTACGGACCGCCACCACCGACATCACTGCACCCCACACGGCCAGCACAACCAGGTGCAGCAGCTGTGGCCAGTGCCCGGAGGCGGCGTCGGTCAGCGCCTGGGTGCCGGCACCGCTCGGCGTGAGGTCGGAGATGCGCCGCATCCAGTCCGGCATCAGCGGTCGCTGTAGCCACAGCCCTGCGGCGAACTGCAACACGAAAAACAGCACGGTGCCGAAACCGGCCGCCACCTTGGCGTTGCGGAACAGGCTGGCGATCACCATGCCTAGCCCCAGCAGCGCCCACGCGGTCAACAGGTAGCCGATTCCGAAGCCGACCACGTTCTGCGGCCAGGACGCCCCGACCAGCGCCGGCACGATCACCATCACCAGCATGCAGCCCACCGACACGGAGAGCGTCAGCGCCAGCTGGGCGAAGAGCAGCAACGCGGGCGAGACCGGCGTGGTACGCAACCTTTTCAGCACCCCCATCTCGCGGTAGCGGGTCAGCACGTCGGGCAGCGCCTGCACCGCAAGCATGGTGATGGCGAACAGCACCAGGATGGGCTGGTAGATCGCGAAGAAGCTGAGCCCCCCCAGGGCGTCCGACGGGTGGCGCACCGCCGGGATGGCGGCCAGCACGATCGCCGCGGCGACCGGCAGGATCGCCGTCCACAGCATCACACCCGGGTTGCGGGCCAACAACTTTGCTTCGCTGCGGATCAGCGCGGTAGCGGCGCTCATGCTCGGACTCCTTCTGCGGTGCGCGATTCCGTCTGATTGTTGGCGGCGCGATCGCCGTGGGAATCGTCGCGGGTGAGCGCGACGAAGGCGTCGTCCAAGCTGGGCTGGTCCACTCGCAGCTTGGTGGCCGCGATGCCCCGTTCGTGCAGGGCGATGATCACGGCGCTGGCGACGTTGTCGGTGCCGGTCACCACCGTTCGGTCGCCGGAGTCCGACACGGTGTGCACGTCCGGAAGGGCCTGCAGAAACGCGGGATCAACGGTGGCCGACGGTACGAAGCTCATCCGCTGGTCCGCGACCACGCCGGCGGCCAGGCCCTCCGGCGTGTCGGCGGCGATGATGCGCCCGCGGTCGATGACCACGACCCGGTCGCACAGCCGCTCGGCCTCCTCCATGAAGTGCGAGACCAGCAGCAGCGTGACGCCGGTACCGCGCAGATCCTCCAGCAGGCCCCACACCTCCCGCCGGGCGGCCGGGTCTAGCCCGGTGGTCAGCTCGTCCAGGATGGCCACCCGCGGATTGCCGATCAATGCCAGCGCCACCGACAGTCGCTGCTTCTGGCCGCCGGACAGCTTGCCGAAGTAGCTGCGCAGCTGCGCCGTGAGGCCGAGCCGCTCGGCCAGCTCGCGCCAGTCCCGGGGGTGGGAGTAGAAGCTGGAGTACAGTTCCAGCGCCTCCGCGACGGTCTGCTTGTCCGGCAGCCGGGACTCCTGTAGCTGGATCCCCAGCGCCTCCCGGAAGGCGGTGCCCTCCCGGGCCGGGTCCATTCCGGCGACCAGGATGCTGCCGCCGTCGGGGCGGCGTAGCCCGCCGATGCACTCGACCGTGGTGGTCTTGCCGGCCCCGTTCGGGCCGAGGATGCCGAAGATTTCGCCCTCGGCCACGTCGAAGCTGATGCCGTCGACGACCGTCCGGTCGCCGTAGTTCTTGCGCAGGGTGCGCACGTCAATCATGGACATGAGCCCATCCTGCCGGGCCGCGCCAGGCCAATACCTCCACCGCTCGGGCAGATCGGCATCCACCGATCGGTGGATGCCGGCGGGACTCCGGCCCCTTCCGAGCCGGGTGTCGGGGTAGGCAAAAGTCCACCCCGGTTCGGCCGCCTGCGCCGATGGTGGCGATCCCGTCCGGCCGCGACCATGGACTCATGAGCACCGTCACCGCCTCGTCGCCGCCGCTACGCATCGACTGGCAGGACTCCCCGCCGCCACGCGAGGACGGGCCCGGCCGGGTGACCGTGCGCCCGCGCACCGGGCTCACCTCGCGGCGCACCTGGGGCGAGCTGACCTATGCCCTGGTCGATCTGGCGCCGTCGGTGTTCTTCTTCGTCGTGCTCGTCACCCTGCTGGCCACCGGGATCGGCCTGACGGTGGTGTACGTCGGAGTCGGGCTGATCCTGGTCGCGCTGCTGCTGGCCAGGCTGGGCGGGGCGCTGCAGGCCAGCATCGCGCGGCCCCTGCTGGGCATGCCCGTGTTGCTGCCCGGCCCGTTCCGGCGACGCTCGCCGGGCTTCGCCGGTCTGATCGGCAGCGTGCTGGCCGACGCCGCGGCGTGGCGCGCCGCCGGCTACTTCGGAATCAAGATCGTGCTGGCGCCGGTCACGTTCGGCGTTGCGGTCGGCTTGTACGGCTGGGGATTCGGGGCGGTGACGTATCCCGTGTGGCGAAGCTACCTGCCGGCCCAGCTGGGTAGCGACCGGATGTGGCACCGCGGCGCGCAGCTGTGGAACGGCCACATCGTGGACACCTGGCCCGCCATGGCCCTTCTCGCCGCCCTGGGCCTGGCCGTGCTGCTCGCCGCGCCGCATGTACTGCGCGCCTTCCTGACCGCCGACCGACTGCTCATCGCGGGGCTGCTGGCCCGTCGGTAGGGGAGAGCAGGTCGAGCTGCGCGCGACGCTGCTCGGTGTAGTCCGCGTACGCGACCCGGGTCGATTCTAGTTCCGATACCTGCGAAACCGGCACATCCCACCAGGATTCGCTGTCGGGTGAGCCGGGGACCAGCGGGTCGGTGTGCACGCAGATCACCACTGGACCACCGTCGGACGGCGCCGCCTTGGCGGTCGCGATCGCCTCGCGCAGGTCCGACTCGGACCGGGGCTCCAGCACGGTCGCGCCCAGGCTCCGCGCATTGCCGGCCAGATCGACCGGCAGCGCCGGACCGTCCAGCCGGCCGGCCTCGTCGCGGAACCGGTAGCGGGTGCCGAACCGTTGCGAACCCAGCGACTGCGAGAGCGCCCCGATGGAACCGAACCCGTCGTTGACCACCAGCACCACGATGATCTTGGTGTGTTCGGCGACCGCCGTCACCAGCTCGGAGGGCATCATCAGGTAGCCCCCGTCACCGACCATGGCGAACACGTCCCGGGTCGGGTCGGCCCATCGGATGCCGAGCGAGGCCGGGATCTCGTAGCCCATGCAGGAGTAGCCGTACTCGACGTGGTACCCGGCGTGATCGCGCACCCGCCACAGCTTGTGGATGTCGCCCGGCATGGAGCCCGCGGCGCACAGCACCACGTCCCGCGGGTCGGTCAGCTCGTTGACGGCACCCAGCACCTGCCCCTGGGTCAGCAGGCCGCCCGCCAGACCGTCGGTGACGTCCGGCCCGGGGGAGTAGGTGGCGGTGACGGAGGCGTCCCACCGTGTCCACTGCCTGGCCGCCTGCTCCGCATAGGATCGGTCCACCCGGTAGGGCTCGTCACCGGCCAGCGCGGATGTCAACTGCCGCAAGGCTTCCCCGGCATCCGCCAGCACGGCCAGCCCGGCGTGCTTGCCAGCGTCGAAACCCGCGATATTGATGTTCACGAACCGCACCCCGGCGGCCTGGAACGCGCTGCGCGACGCGGTGGTGAAGTCCGAATACCGGGTACCGGCGCCGATCACCACATCGGCGGCGCGGGCCAGCGCGTTGGCGGCGGTGCTGCCGGTCGACCCCACTGCGCCCATCAGCTGCGGGTGCCCGTGCAGCAGCGAACCCTTGCCGGCCTGGGTCTCGCCCACCGGGATGCCGGTCGCGGAGCAGAAGTCGGCCAGCGCCTGCTCCGCCTGCGCGTAGTGCACGCCGCCGCCGGCCACCAGGAACGGCCGCCGCGCGGCACGGATCACCGCCGCTGCGGCGGCGATGCGGTCTGGCTCGGCGGGCGGCCGGGCGATGTGCCAGGTACGTTCGGCGAACAGTTCCACCGGCCAGTCGTGCGCCTGGGCCTGCACGTCCTGCGGCAGCGAGATCGTCACCGCCCCCGTGTCGGCCGGGTCGGTGATCACCCGCATCGCGGCCAGCAGCGCCGACGGCAGCTGCTCCGGGCGGGCGATCTCGTCGAAGTAGCGCGACACCGGACGGAAGGCTTCGTTGACGGTGACGGTGCCATCCTCGAAACGCTCCAGCTGCTGCAGCACCGGCGCGGCCCGGCGGGTGGCGAACGTCCCGGACGGCAGCAGTAACACCGGGATCCGATTGATCGTGGCCAGCGCCGCCCCGGTCAGCATGTTCGTCGCGCCGGGGCCGACCGATGAGGCGCACGCCCAGGTCTGCAGCCGGCGTCGCTGCCGGGCGAAGCCCACCGCCGTGTGTACCTGGGCCTGCTCATTGCGGGTCAGCACGTAGGGCAGGTCGGGGGCGCGGCCGGATTCGACCGCGGCGAGTTCGTGCTGCAGCAGCGCCTGGCCGAGCCCGGCGACATTGCCGTGCCCGAAGATGCCCAACACCCCGGCGATCAGGCGTTGGCGCCGGCCCGCCCGCTCGGAGTACTGGGCGGCCAGGAAGCGCACGATGGCCTGCGCGACGGTCAACCGGACGGTCTCGCCCATCAGGCGATGCCCCCGCGCTCGGCCAGGCCGCGCACGTAGGCGGCCTGACCGGCGTGCTGCAGGCAGTCGCCGATCAGGCTGACCAGCCGGACGGCCGCCGTCACCGGAGGGCTCCACCGAGCGTCCACCACCCGGGCCAGCTCCCCGGCGGTCAGCGTCCGCACGTAGGCCAGGCTCGCGGCGTGCACCTCGGCGTGATAGCCGTCCAGCAGCTCGGCCGGCACCTGCACCGCCGCCACGTCGTCGCTGGGCTGGCCGTAGCCGTGCACCGCCGGCGGGAAGGGCAGCCCGAACCGCTCGTACCACCCGTGGGCCGTCCAGACCTGCTCGGTGCCGGCGATGCCCGCGACGTGATCGTCCTGCACCCGGGTCAGGTGCCAGACGAGCCAGTCGATGGAATTGGCCTCGACATCCGGCCGATAGGCGCCGACCTGGTCGGACAGCCCGTTCGTCAGGTCCTGCACCAGCTCTCGGATCCGGCCGAAGTGGTCGGTGAAGACGTCGCGCAGGGCCGTGGTCGCAGCTGATTCTGGATCGGTGGTCATGGTCACATCCTGCACCCGGTGGGCGGCCGCCCACGGAGGGCCGCCTTGCCGTCCTGGTCAGCCGGCCAGCTGGTCGCGGCGCCGGGTGAGGTGGGCGCGCTCAGCGGGGTTGCCGGTGAGCGCGATCGCCCGGTCGTACGCCAGGCGCGCCTCGGCGCTGCGTGTCAGTCGGCGCAGCAAGTCGGCGCGTGCGACGTGGAAGGGGTGGTACCCGTCCAGTGCCTCGGTGAGTCGGTCGACCTCGGCGAGCGCCGGGCCCGGCCCGTCCAGCTCGGCCACCGCCACCGCGCGGTTGAGCCGCACGATCGGCGAGCCGTCCACGGCCACCAGGCGGTCGTAGAGTGCCACGATCTGGGACCAGTCGGTATCGCGGGCCGACGGAGCGGCGGTGTGTACGGCGCTGATAGCGGCGAGCAGTTGATACCGCCCCGGCGGTCCGTTACCGGCGGCGACCGCGGCGATCCGCTCGCGGACCAGGGCGTGGCCCTCCGCGATCAGTCCCCGGTCCCACGCGCCCCGGTCCTGCTCGGCCAGGGTGACCAGTTCACCGGAGCGGGACACCCTGGCGGCTCGCCGCGCCTCGGCGAGCAGCATCAGGGCCAGCAGGCCGGCCACCTCGCCGTCCTGCGGCAGCAGGGTACGCAACAACCGGGCCAGCCGGATCGCCTCGTCGGTCAGCTCGGTACGCAGCGACCGGTCGCCGGCACCGGTCAGATATCCCTCGTTGAACACCAGGTAGACCACCGCCAGCACCCCGGCCAGCCGCTCGTGGATGTCCTCGGCCGATGGCACCCGATAGGGAATGTGCGCCGCGGTGATCTTCGCCTTCGCGCGGGTGATCCGCTGCGCCATGGTGGGTTCGGCCACCAGGAAGGCGCGGGCGATCTCCGCCACCGTCAACCCGCCGACCAGGCGCAGGGTCAGTGCCATTCGGGCCGGCATCCCCAGCGCGGGGTGACAGCAGGTGAAGATCAGCCGGAGCCGGTCGTCCTGCACCGGGCCGGCCGGTTCGACGGGGGCGTCGTCGGACACCATGAGTCCCGCCTGGTGCTTGGCGTCGCGACGGGCTTCGCGGCGCAGCCGGTCGATGGCCTTGCGGGTTGCGGTGGTGGTGAGCCAGCCGCCGGGGTTGGCTGGGATGCCGTCCAGCGGCCAACGTTCCACGGCGGTGACGTACGCGTCGGCGGTCGCCTCTTCGGCGACGTCGAGGTCGCCGAAGCGGCGCGCCAGGGTGGCGACCACCCGCGCCCACTCGTCGTGGTGGGCGCGGGTGATCGCCTCGGCGACCGGGGTATCAGTCACGACCCCAGCAGCGCCGTGAAGGACTCCGCGGTCTGGAACGGGCGCACCTCGACCTTGCCGCGGCACGCCCTGGATGCCTCCGCGGCCAGCGCCAGGGCCTGGTCCAGGTCGGCGGCCTCGATCACCCAGAAGCCACCCAAGTGCTCCTTAGTTTCCAGATAGGGCCCGTCGGTGAACACCGGCCTCTCGCCCTGCCCGTCTACCGTGGTGGCGGTGGTGGCCGCCTCCAGGCCGTCCGCGAAGACGAAATGGCCCTCGCGCTCCAGCTTCTCGTTGAACGCGCCGGTGTCCGCGAACGCCTCGAGCATCGCCTCCCTGGAGGGGTAGTCGCCGAATTCGTTGCGCTCCGCCGGTCCGAACACGGACAGCATGTATCGAGCCATGTCACTCACTCTCCTGCGATTGACGTTCGATGATCTCCACGGGACCGGAGGGGAACCGGTGCACCTCCTGCGGCCAGTCCAGCGACACGGCGAGTCGGCCCGCCCAGTAGCGCGCGGCCTCGTCGTCGGGCACCTCGATCACGGTGAACCCACCGAGGTGCTCCTTGGTTTCGACATACGGCCCGTCGGTAAAGACCGGCCGTCCATCCCTGTTCACGACGCTGCACACCGCGGTCGAGGCGTCGATACCACCGTCCGCGAACACGAACACGCCCGCCGCGTTCATCTCATCGAGCACGGCCCGCGAGGCCTCGCTCTTGTTCCGTAGTTCGTCCGGCGTGTGGGCGGGCACCCACTCGTCGTTGAATGCGATCAGATACTTCGGCACCGTCGGTTCCCTTCTGGTCGGTCGAGGGCCGTCTGCCGGCTCCTCGGCTGCGGCGCTCCGGTCGGCCGCTTACCCACTCCACGAACGCCGGTGCCCCGATACGACACCATCCCCGAAACGAATTTCAAAGGCCGCCGACGACGGTTCGGCTGACCGGCGCTAGCTAGCGCAGCGGCAGTCGCATCACGGCCCGGGTCGCGGACGGGCGCCGTACCTCGACGAAGCCCGCGCCGGCGAACATCGTCACCGTGCCGTGGTACAGCGAACTGGAACTGCGACGCTCGCCGTCGGTGACCACCGGGTATCCCTCCACCCGGGAGGCTCCGTGCTCGCGGGCATGGTCGACGGCGCCGGCCAACAGCGCCGATGCCACCCCGTGGCCGCGCCGGGCGACCGGCACCACGAAGCAGGTCGTCGACCAGAGCCCTGCCGGGTCGTGCTGGCCCGCCGCCGGCACGGACACCCGCCCGGTGGCCAGCCGGGCATAGGAGTCCTTCGGTCCGACTTGGCACCACCCGACCACCTCGTCACCGTCGTAGGCCAGCACCCCCGGCGCGCGATCACCGGCGCACACCTGCTCGGCCAGCGCCGATCGCCGATCGGTGACCCTGGTGTCGTTCCAGTCTGCGCCCGGCAGATGGAAGAACTGGCACCAGCAGCGCGCCGGGTCGCCGCGGGTGCCCATCACCGTGGCGACGTCGTCCCAGCGGTCGGCGGTCGCAGGTTCGATGCGATAGCTGCCCGGCGCTGCGGTCATGGGGGCAGTGTGCACCCGGGTGGCGACGGCGGGGAACCCGTGCGCCGGATCCGCAGGGTTCAGAGGGTGACGACCACCTTGCCCGGCGAGCCGTTTTCCAGCGCCGCGAGCGCCTGGTCGGCATGCTCCAGCGGGTAGGTCGCGTCGACCACGGGCTGGATCCCAGCGGTCTCGCAGAAGGCGATCAACCGGCGCAGCTCGTCCAGGGTTCCCATGGTGGAGCCGAGCACCGAGACCTGCAGGAAGAACAGCCGCTGGAGATCCGCCGACGGGTCCGGGCCGGAGGTTGCGCCGCAGCACACCACGGTGCCGCCCGGCCGAACCGCCTTCATCGAGTGCGCCCAGGTGGCCTTGCCGACCGATTCGAACACCGCGTCCACCCGCTCGGGCAGCCGGGCGCCGGACTCGAACGCCGTGGCACCGAGGGCATCGGCTCGCGCGCGGCCCTGCTCGGTGCGCGCCGTCGCCCACACCCGCATGCCGGCGGCCACGCCGAGTTGGATCAGCGCGGTGGACACTCCGCCGGTGGCGCCCTGCACCAGCATCGTCGAGCCCGGGGTGAGCCCGGACCGGGTGAACAGCATGCGGTAGGCGGTCAGGTAGCTGGTGCCCAACGTGGATGCCTGCTCGAGGCTCATCCCGGCGGGTTGCGGCAGCGCGTTGCGGGCCGGAACCGTCACATACTCGGCGAGAGTGCCCTGATGGCCGCCCTCGGTGAGCAGCCGCCGCTTCGGGTCCAGGGTCTCGTCGCCGGAGAAGCCGGGGTCGGACAGGACCGGGTAGACGACCACCTGGGTGCCGTCGTCCGTGGTACCGGCCGCGTCGCAGCCGAGGATCATCGGGAACTCCTCGGGTCGGATTCCGACACCGCGCAGGGTCCACAGATCGTGCCTGTTCAATGACGCAGCCCGCACCGCGACGCGAACCCAGCCATCCTGGATCTCTGGGTCGGGTCGCTCACCCACCACGATGGCGTCCAGTGGATTGTCCGGATCGGGTCGGGAGGCATACACGGCGCGCATGACGGGCACGGTAGCGCGCCGGCCCCGGCTCGCAGGATGCGGCCGCCGCCGTCGCCCAGCGAGAGAGATTGATCGGCGTGCTCGCCGCTGGGCGGGACGGGGAGATCGAGCTGGCAGCACTCCAAGAGGGGTGGCAGGCATTGGTTCCGTAGGCTCGGCCCGTGGGTCAGCTACGTCTCCTCGTCACCTCGAAGGTGGGACGGTGAGGCGCCCACTCCCGGCCGTGACGCGCCGGTGGATGACGATTGCGCTGGTCGCGCTGATGGTGCTCGGCATTGTGGTCGCCGTGCTGCGCTGAGGAGCGGATGACCCGGGTCAGATGGGCGGTGACGGAGCCCCTGGTGAACGCCGCGTCCTTGCGTCGCCTGTGGTGGTCAGGGACTCCGTGCGGCCGGTCGGTCAGCGGCCCGCCCGCCAGGACGTCGGGCGCTTCTCGGCGAACGCGCGTGCGCCCTCGCGCGCCTCGTCGGTGTCAAACTGCCGGGCCGACAGCTCGAGCAACTCGCCATAGCGCGCATCCGAGTCGTCCACGCCGGTGCCGAGCAGTGCCTTGGTACCCGCCAGGGCGCCGGGGCCGCCGGCCAGCAGGGCGTCGGTGAACTGACGCACGGTCGCGTCCAGGCCGTCGGGGTCGGTGACGGCATTCACCAGGCCGATCGACAGGGCCCGGTCGGCGTCGAAGACCTCCCCGGTCAGCAGCAGTTCGCGGGCCGCCACCGGGCTCAGCCGGGCCAGCACCGGGACCGAGATCACCGCCGGGATCAGCCCGATCCGCACCTCGGTGAACGCGAAGGTGGCGGCGCGCACCGCAACCGCGATGTCGCAGGCCGCCATGATGCCGACGCCGCCGGCGCGGGCCGGGCCGGCCAGGCGCGCGATGACCGGCTTGGGGCAGTGCGCCACCAACTGCAGGATCCGCGGCAGTTCGCGCACCCCCTCCGAGCCGGGCTGGGCGACCGCGGTCTCCTTGAGGTCCATCCCGGCGCAGAACACCGGTCCGGTGTGGGTCAGCACCACCACCCGGCCGTCCGGGTCGGCGCCGGCCCGCTCCAGGGCGGCCGTTAGCTGGGCGCGCATGGCAGCGGACAGCGCATTGCGGTTGCCGGGTGAGTCCAGAGTGATCGTCACCACCCCGTCGGCCACCTGGTAGTGCACCAGCTCCGAGCGGGCGCCATCTGCCTGACCCATCGCGTGATCCTTCCCACCTGGAACGCCGTCTGCGCCGATCCTGCCAGCCGGGCAGGCCAGAAGCTCCGGTGGGGGCGGGGACAATGGCGGGCGTGCCCTCCACCCTGCCCGACGGCGAGCCGGTGCCCGCGGACGGATCGCTCCCCGAGCAGGCGTACCGCGGCATGGACCAGCGCGGCCTGTCGGTCTACCTGCACGTGCCGTTCTGCGCCACCCGGTGCGGCTACTGCGACTTCAACACCTATACCGCGGGGGAGCTCGGCAGCTCCGCCTCACCGGAGAGTTGGCTGGACGCGGCGCTGGCCGAGATCGACCTGGCCGCACGGGTTCTGGCCGCCTCCGGCGATCGCCGGCCGGTGCAGACGGTGTTCGTCGGCGGCGGCACCCCGTCCCTGCTGGGCGCGCAGAAGCTGATCACGCTGCTGCGCGCGGTGGACCATACGTTCGGACTGGTACCCGGCGCCGAGGTCACCACCGAGGCCAATCCGGAATCCACCGACTCCGACCTGCTGGCCGCGCTGCGCGAGGCCGGATACACCCGGGTCTCGCTGGGCATGCAGTCCATCGCGCCGCACGTGCTGGCCGTGCTGGAGCGCCGGCATACCCCGGGACGGGCCCTGCAGGCTGCCGGCTGGGCACGGGACGCCGGGTTCGAGCACGTCAGCCTGGACCTGATCTACGGCACACCGGGGGAGGCCGACACCGACTTCACCGACTCGCTGCGCGCCGCCATCGGCGCCGGGGTGGACCACGTTTCGGCGTACTCGTTGATCGTCGAGCCCGGCACCCGGCTGGCCCGCCAGGTCCGATCCGGACAGCTGGCCGCGCCGTCGGACGACGTGCTCGCCGACCGCTACGTCACCGCCGATTCGCTGCTGGACGACGCAGGGTTGTCCTGGTACGAGGTGTCCAACTGGGCGTCGTCGCCGGCGGATCGCTGCCGGCACAACCTGGCCTACTGGACCGGCGGCGACTGGTGGGGCATCGGCCCGGGGGCGCACTCGCACGTCGGCGGGGTGCGCTGGTGGAACGTCAAGCATCCGGCCCGGTATGCCGCCGCGCTGGGTGCCGGCCGATCCCCCGGGCACGCCCGGGAGGTGCTGGACGACGCCGCCCGGCGCAGCGAACGGATCCTGCTGGAGCTGCGCCTGAACTCCGGGCTGGACCTGGCGCTGCTCTCGGAGGTCGGACTGCACCAGGCCGAGCGGGAGGCCGAGGGCGGGCTGCTGGATCCGGCTGCGCTGGCCGGTGGGCGCGCGGTGCTCACCCGGTCGGGCCGGCTGCTGGCCGACGGGGTCGCGCTGCGACTGCTGGATTGAGGGCGGCCCGCTGGTTGCGGCGCTAGGACCGCAACTCGTCCAGGTCCAGCACCCGCAGGTGGATGATGGACCGGCCCTGCAGCGCCGCCCGCAGCGCGCGGTGCAGCCCGTCCTCCAGGTACACCTCGCCGTGCCAGGCCACCGCGTGCGGGAACAGATCGCCGTAGAACGTGGAGTCCTCGTCCAGCAAGGTGTCCAGCCGCAGTTCCCGCTTGGTGGCGGTCAGCTCGTCCAATCGCATCTGCCGCGGCGGGATCTTCGCCCAGTCTCGGGCCGACAGGCCATGGTCGGCGTACGGGCGCCCGTCACGGACATCCTTGAAGATCATGGGCTGGCTTGTTCCTCCGTCACTGCCGTGAGCTCAGCGTACCCAGCGTGCGCGCCACTACACTTGGCAGTGCGGGGCGGGGAGTGCTAACGCGAGCATCGGGGCGAATGGGAGGTGCGCGAGTGAACGCCGACGACCGACGGTTCGCCGTGCTCCGGGCCATCGTCGCCGACTATGTCGCCACCCAGGAGCCGGTCGGGTCCAAGGCGCTGGTGGATCGGCACAATCTGGCCGTGTCGTCGGCGACGATCCGCAACGACATGGCCGTGCTGGAGGAGGACGGGTACATCGCCCAGCCGCACACCAGCGCCGGGCGGGTGCCCACCGACAAGGGCTACCGACTGTTCGTGGACCGGCTCAGCCAGGTCAAGCCGATGTCGGTGGGCGAGCGGCGCGCCATTCAGCAGTTCCTGGCCGAGGGAGTGGACCTGGAGGACGTGCTGCGCCGGTCGGTGCGGCTGCTGGCCCAGATCACCCGGCAGGTTGCCGTGGTGCAGTATCCGACGCTGGCCCGGGCCAGGGTGCGGCACATCGAGGTGGTGCCGGTGGGCGGCGAGCGGCTGCTGCTGGTGGTCATCACCGATGCGGGCCGTGTCGAACAGCGCCTGGTGGAGACCAGCGTCCCCGTCACCGACGACGCGGTGGGCACCGTGCGCACCCTGCTGGCATCCCGCGTCGTCGGCCGGCAGATGAGCGACGCGGCGGTCACGCTGGCCGACCTCGCCGACTCGTCCCCCGCGGAGCATCGGGAGGTGCTGCGCGATGTCTGCGCTGTCCTGCAGGATGCTCTGGTCGACCATCCGGAGGAACGGCTGATGCTGTCCGGCACCAGCAACATCACCGGTGCCTGGGCCGACCAGCCGGCGACCCTGCGTGGGGTGCTGGAGGCGTTGGACGAGCAGGTGACGCTGCTCAAGCTGCTGGCGGCGCTGGAGACGCCCGATGTGTTGCGGGTGTCGATCGGCGAGGAGAATGCGGACGCGAACCTGGCCAGCTCGGCCCTGGTGTCGGCCGGGTACGGCAGTGGCGAGGTGTTGATGGGTGGGCTGGCTGTGGTCGGGCCGACCCGGATGGACTACCCCGGAACTATGGCAGCGGTCCGCGCCGTTGCCAGATACGTCGGCGAGATCGTCGCCGGCCGGTGACGATCGGCGTCGGAGCGCGGGCCGGTCGTCGGCGAGAGCCCCCGGTCCCGGGGTGCGAGCGGCGCGGACCACGATGTGAGGGGCGGGCGAAGGGGCCCGCGGGAAGGCGTACTGGTGCAGAGCGTGGCACGTGACTACTACGGCATCCTGGGCGTGGCCAGGGATGCCACCCCGGACGAGATCAAGCGCGCCTACCGGCGGCTCGCCCGGGAGCTGCACCCGGACGTCAATCCGGACCCGGCCGCGCAGCAGCGGTTCAAGGATGTCACCGCCGCCTACGAGGTGCTGACCGATCCGGCCAAGCGGCAGGTCGTCGATCTGGGCGGAGATCCGCTCGCGTCCGGCGGCGGACCGGGCGGGCCGGGCATGGCCGACCCGTTCGGCGCGATGGGCCTGTCGGACATCATGGATGCGTTCTTCGGCGGCGGCCAGGCGAGCCGATCGCGTGGCCCCCGTCCCCGAGTGCGGCAGGGCGAGGACGCCCTGATCCCGGTCGAGCTGACCCTGGAGGAGTGCGCCTCCGGCGTCTCCAAGGACTTGACGGTGGACACCGCAACCCTGTGCACCGTGTGCCAGGGATCCGGCTGTACCCCCGGCACCTCCCCGATGACCTGTGAAGTCTGCCACGGCGCCGGCGAGACCCAGCAGGTGCAACGTTCGCTGCTGGGGCAGGTCATCACGTCCCGGCCGTGCCGCGTGTGCCGGGGCTTCGGCGACGTGATCCCCGACCCGTGCCGGCAGTGCAACGGGGACGGTCGGGTGCGGGCCCGGCGGACGGTGCGGGCCAACATCCCGGCCGGCGTCGGCGACGGCATCCGGGTACGGCTGTCCGGCCAGGGCGAGGTCGGTCCCGGCGGTGGCACCCCCGGCGACCTGTACGTCGAGGTGCGGGAGCTGCCGCACGAGCGGTTCACCCGGGAGGGCGTCGACCTGCACTGTACGGTGCACGTCCCGATGACGGCAGCGGCCCTGGGAGCGTCGATGGCGCTGCAGGCGCTGGACGGCATGCAGGACCTGGACATCCAGCCCGGCACCCAGTCCGGAACCGTGGTCACCATGCGTGGGCAGGGCATGCCACAGCTGCGCGGCACCGGGCGGGGCAGCCTGTACGTGCACATCGAGGTGGTCACCCCGACCAAGGTGGATCCGGCGCAGGCCGACCTGCTGCGGCAGCTGGCCAAGATGCGCGGTGAGGAGCAGCCGGAGCTGGCGGTGCGGGCGCACGGCGGGCTGTTCAACCGGATCCGCGACTCGTTCTCCACCCGGTGAGTGGCGAGCCCTTCTTCTTGGTCGAGGCGGTGCCCGCGCCGGGCGAGTTCTTACTGAGCGGTGACGAGGGCCGGCACGCGGCCACGGTGCGCCGGATGCGGCCGGGCGAGCGGGTGATACTCACCGACGGACGAGGGTGGCGGGCGTCCGCCGACGTGATGTCGACGGCTCGTGGATCGTTGACGCTGCAGGTGTCCGAGGCGACGTTTGACCCGGAACCGACGGTGCGCGTGGTGCTGGTGCAGGCGCTGCCGAAGGGCGAAAGGTCGGAGCTTGCCGTCGATCTGGCGACCGAGGCCGGCGTCGATGAGATCGTGCCCTGGCAGTCCACGCGGTGCGTGGCACGCTGGACCGGCTCGCCGGACAAGGCGCTGCGGGGCCGGGCGCGCTGGCAGACCGCGGCCCGCGAGGCGGCCAAGCAGTCCCGGCGTAGCCGGGTTCCGGTGGTGCGGCCGCTCGCCGACACCGGCCGTGTGGTCGAGTTGATCCGGGCGGCGGACAGGGCGCTGGTGCTGCACGAATCCGGTGCAGTGCCACTGGTATCGGTGACGATGCCGGCGGCGGGAGACCTGCTGCTGGTGGTGGGGCCGGAGGGCGGGATCGCGCCCGAGGAACTGGAGCTGTTCCACCGCGCCGGTGCGCAGCTGGTGCGGCTGGGCCCGGAGGTGCTGCGGACCTCGACCACCGCGGCGGTCGCCCTCGGCGCGCTGGGGGTGCTGGCCGGTCGCTGGGTCGGCCGGTAACCGTGCTGGCAGCATGACCGTGTGCCATCGCCGCAGACCCTGACCGAGATCGATCGCCGGTGCGTGGCCACCTGGGCGGCCGACTGCGCCGAGCACGTCCTGGCGCTGTTCGAGACCGAGGCGCCCGCGGACGGTCGTCCGCGCGATGCCATTGCCCGAACCCGTGCCTTCGCCCGCGGCAAGCTCGACGCGGCAGGCGAGATCCGGCGCCGCTTCGAGGCCGGGCGCGCGGCCGGCGTGGTGCGTGGTGCCGCGGCGGTGGCAGCGGCCCGGTCGGCCGCACAGGCTTCTGGGGTCGCGCACATGGGCGCGCATGCGCTGGGCGCCGCCGCCTACGCGGCGAAGGCCGCCGGACTGGCCGAGCCCGACCGGCCCGCAGCGACCGGCGACGAGATCCGGTGGCAGCTTGAGCACCTCACGCCCGAGGCGCGGGCGGCGCTGGCGCGGTTGCCGGCGCTGGGCGAGAACTCCTCGGGGCCGCTGGGCTCCGGGCTGCTGGCCACCGGTGTCCTCGCCACGGTCATCAGGACGATCCAGGCAGACCTGGCCGCACGGCCCGGGTAGTCGGATTCCAGCCCCGAACAGTGCCATGATCGGGCCCGTGCCTGCCAGCATCGTGCGTACCATGCGCTACGGCTCCGACCCGAGCCAGTTCGCCCGGCTGCACCTACCCCGGTTCGGCTCGAACCTCCCGGTCGTGGTCGTGGTGCACGGCGGGTTCTGGCGGCAGCGCTATGACGTATCGCTGGCCGACCCGCTGGCCGACGACCTGGCCCAGCACGGCTACGTGGGTGTGGCGGTGGAGTACCGCCGGGTCGGTGACGACGGCTCCGGGGGGTGGCCGCACACCCTGGTGGATGTGGCCACGGCCGTGGACGATCTGACCGCCTCCGGTCAGTACCTGGCGCGCGGCCGGATGGACCTCGGCCGGGTGGCTGCCGTCGGGCACTCGGCGGGCGGGCACCTGGTGGGCTGGTTGGCACACCGCGGGTCGTTACGGGACGCCACCCCCGGGCGCACCGAGCCCGGTGACGACCACTTGCCGCTGGTCGGGGTGGTGTCGCAGGCGGGCGTGCTGGATCTGGTGGGCGCCAGCGACGAGCGTCTGGGCCACGGAGCCGTGATCGACCTGATGGAGGGCTCGGCCGGATCGTTGCCGCAGCGCTACCACCACGCCTCACCGCTGGCACATGTCGGGGACGGCGCCCGGGTGATCTGCGTGCACGGCGATGCCGACGACGAGGTGCCGCTGGCCCAGTCGGAGCGGTACGTCGAAGCCGCGCTGGCGGCCGGCGACCCCGCCGAGCTGGTGACGCTGCCCGGCGTCGGACATTACGAGCTCATCGACCCGGCCCACGAAGCCTGGGCGGTGTGCCGGGAGCGGCTGGGGGCGCTGCTGGGCGTCCCAGATGATGTGGTCCCAGATCATGCGGTAGATGAGGCGGTACCAGATGATGCCGTCCCAGATGATGCCTAGCACGCATCTACCGCGAGGGCTGGTGCTCAACGGCACCGTCGGGGCGGGTAAGACCACCGTCGCGGAGGCGATCGGGGATCTGCTCGCCGAGCGCCGCACCCCCCACGCGGTGCTGGATCTGGACTGGCTGCGGCGGTGCTGGCCGGCGCCGGGGGATGACCCGTTCAACACCGGCCTGTGCTTGCGGAACCTGGCCGCGGTCGCCGCGAATGCGAGACAGGCGGGCGCGAGTCTGCTGGTCATCGCCGGGGTGGTCGAGACCCGCGGTGAGAGGGCCAGGCTGGAGCAGTCGGCTGGCTTTCCGCTGACGGTGTGCCGACTGCTCGTCGATGCTGAGGTCGCCCGGCGGCGTCTGACGGAGCGCCACCGGCTCGACCCGGACTCCCGCGACTGGCACCTGAACCGGGTCGCTGAGCTGGATCGGATCCTGGCCGCTGCCGGGGTGGACGATGCCGTGGTGACCGTGGGAACGAACACGCCACGCCAGGTTGCCTCGGGGGTGCTGGCCGCCGTCGGCTGGTAGACCGGACCCATCCGGCGGGTGCGCCGGGCGATGGGTAACGTCACCGTCTATGAGCACTCCGACGCCGTCCGCCGATCCGGACTGCCTGTTCTGCAAGATCATCGCCGGCGACATTCCGGCGACCATCGTCGCCCGCACCGACCGGATCGTCGCGTTCCGCGACATCAACCCGCAGGCGCCCACTCACGTGCTGCTGATCCCGGTCGAGCACCAGCCGGCTGCCGCCGCCACCGCCGACGCTGACCCCGCCGTGGTGGGGGAGTTGGTCGCCCTGGCCGGTGCCATCGCGCGGGACGAGGGCATTGACGAGGGCGTCGGTGGGCACGGGTACCGGTTGGTGTTCAACACCGGTCCGGACTCGGGCCAGGAGGTCTTCCACACTCACCTGCATCTGCTCGGCGGCCGGCCGTTCGGCTGGCCGCCGGGCTGACCCCACCACTGGCACTCGCCGTACCCGCAGAAGGCGGCGTCGGTCCCGCCGCTGGGGGTAGAATCATGTGCGCGATGGTAGAACGCAGTCGGTCGCGTGGATCCGGAGGTGGGGCGTGCCGACCCTCAACATCAAGAATGAGCGGGTCTACCAGTTGGCGCGAGAACTCGCCGACCGGACCGGAAGCTCCATGACCAGCATCATCGCGCAAGCGCTGGTCGAGAAGTTGGAAACACTGAACCACCAACGTGACGATGCCCGGGCCGAGCGTCTGGCTCGGATCGACCGCTTGTTGGACCAGATGGCAGCGCGATTCGGACCTGTCACAGAGGAAGATCCGACCGCGTTCCTGTACGACCAACAGACCGGGCTACCGAGATGATCGTCGAGACCTCGGCCGTGATGGCGATGGTGCGCGGCGAGCCCGAACGGGATGAATTCCGCGCGGCGATCGTCGATGCGCCGGTGGCGCGGATGTCGGCAGCGTCGTATCTCGAGGCGTCCGTCGTCATCGATGCGCGAGGAGACTCCGAGCTCTCGTCGGCCTACGACACCCTTCTCGAGGACCTGGGGATCAGCATCGAACCGGTCACTCGCCCGCAAGTCGACATTGCGAGACGTGCCTACCGGCGTTATGGACGCGGATCCGACCATCCCGCGGGGCTCAACTTTGGTGACTGCTTCGGATACGCGCTGGCCAAGCACACCGGCGAGAGCCTGCTGTTCACGGGATCGGACTTCTCTCATACCGATGTTCAGCCGGCCCTCCCGGGCCGAGGTGAAATGCAACAGGGGCGGTGACGGGGGTAACCGGTAGAATCGCCTGATACGCCGCCGGAGCACCGGCGACGACAGCGCCCGGACGGCGTTCGATCACGGCGGTCCGAGCACGACGCCCCTCCCGGGGCAGGAAGCAGGCAGTACACCAGGTGCCGGATACCAGCGCGGCCGCGGCGAGCCGCCGCGGCCAGACCCATACCGATCCGAACGACACCGGTGGCGAGCCTGCTCGACCGGAAACCTCTGTGACCTCGCCACCGCCCGCCGGCGCCCATGTGAATGGCGTGGCCACGGATGTGAACGCTCGCGCCGAATCCACCATCATCGTCGCCGACGAGCGCGCCATGCCCGGCCTGCTCGGCTCGCGCGATACAGTGCTGCGCCAACTGGAGCAGTCCCTGGGCGCCGACATCCACGTGCGGGGCAATCGCATTACGCTGCGCGGGACCGCACCCGAGATCGCCTTCGCCGAACGGGTGGTGCGCGAGCTGCTGGCGCTGCAGGAGTCAGGCTCGATGATCACCCCCGACGCGGTACGGCGCACCGTCGGCATCCTGGCCGACCCGCAGCCCGGTGGCGCGCCGTCGGAGGTGTTGGGGCTCAACATCATCTCCCGGCGGGGCCGCACCATCCGGCCCAAGTCGGTGAACCAGAAGCGCTACGTGGACGCCATCGACGCCAACACCGTCGTCTTCGGCATCGGCCCCGCCGGCACCGGCAAGACCTACCTGGCCATGGCCAAGGCCGTGCAGTCCCTGCAGGCCAAGCAGGTCAACCGGATCATCCTGACCCGCCCGGCGGTGGAGGCCGGCGAGCGGCTCGGCTTCCTGCCCGGCACCCTCAACGACAAGATCGACCCCTACCTGCGCCCGCTCTACGACGCGCTGCACGACATGCTCGACCCGGACTCCATCCCCCGGCTGATGGCCGCCGGCACCATCGAGGTGGCGCCTCTGGCGTATATGCGGGGCCGGGCGCAGCCCCTGACCGCCGGAGTTCTCACACCCGACGGGTTCCGGAGTATCGGCACTCTGCGGGTCGGGGACCTCGTCATCGGCTCGAACGGCCGGCCGACCCCCGTGCTCGGTGTGTACCCCCAGGGCCCGCGTGAGGTGTTCCGGATCCGGACGCAGGACGGCGCATCGACGCTCGCGTGCGGCGAGCATCTGTGGAATGTCCGCACCCACTCGGACAAACGCCGCGGCAAGCATCGCGTGGTGCAGACCCGTGAGATGATCGGCAACCTTCGCGCCGGAGTTACCCATCGGTACGAACTTCCGATGATGCAGCCTGCACAGATGCCTCAGCACCCCGTGCCGATAGACCCGTACGCGATGGGCCTGCTGCTGGGCGACGGGTGCATCACGTTGAGTACGACCCCGGTCTACTCCACCGCAGACCCGGAACTCGCCCTCGCGCTGGGCGCCGCGCTGGGCGAGTTGAACATCGAGGTGGCGCGCCGCAGTGGCCACGACTACGACTACGTGCTGCGCCACCGCGGAGTCGGTCGTGGCGGGCTGCGCATCGCGAATCCAGTGACGGAGGTTGTCCGGGAACTGGGCCTGGACGGGTCGCGCTCGCACACGAAGTTCGTGCCCACCGCGTACTTGAACAACTCGGCCACGGTGCGCCTCGGCGTGCTGCAGGGCCTGCTGGACACCGATGGAGGCCCGGTCACCCAGCGCGGGCGTACCTGCCGGGTTCAGTACACGACCACGTCGCCGAGATTGGCCGACGATGTCGCCATGCTGGTGCGTTCTCTAGGCGGCGTGGCCTATACCCGGAACCGCGCCGCCGCGGGACGCACGCCCGGTCGCGCAAACAGCCGATCGGTGGGCTACCGGCACGATGCCTACGTGCTGGACATCCGGCTGCCGTCCGGGGTGGAGCCGTTCCGGCTGCAGCGCAAGAAGGCCCGATACAACGCCGATGGTGGCAGACGACCCATGCGGTTCATCGACGCCATCGAGCCCGCCGGTGTGATGGACACGGTGTGCATCCAGGTCGCCGCACAGGACTCGCTTTACGTCACCGACGATTTCATCGTCACGCACAACACTCTCAACGACGCGTTCATCATCCTGGACGAGGCGCAGAACACGACGCCCGAGCAGATGAAGATGTTCCTCACCCGGCTCGGGTTCGGCTCGCGGATCGTGGTCACCGGCGACGTCACTCAGGTCGACCTGCCCGGCGGACAGCGCTCCGGACTGCGAGTGGTCAGCGAGATTCTGTCCGACATCGACGATGTCGTGTTTTGCCGGCTCACCTCCGCCGACGTGGTGCGGCACCGGCTGGTCGGCGACATCGTGGACGCCTACGAGCGGTGGGACGCCCAGAACGCCGAGAGCACCGACGATCAGCGCGATCAAGGACGGGACGGGCGGCGATACGGCGACCGGCATCGGGACACCGGCCATCGGGAGACCGGGCACCGACCCGCCGGGCATCGTGAGCAGGGCGGTCGGGCGTGAGTATCGAGGTCGCCAACGAATCCGGCGTCGGCGTCGACGAGCCCGCGCTGGTGTCCGTGGCCCGCTACGTGCTCGACCGACTGGGCATCAACCCGCTCGCCGAGCTGTCCGTGCTGCTGATGGACGTGCCCGCGATGACGGAGTTGCACGTCAAGTGGATGGATGAGCCGGGCCCCACCGACGTGATGAGCTTTCCGATGGACGAGTTGGATACGGCGCGCAGCCCCGACGAGGTGGGCCCCGGCCCGGCCCTGCTCGGCGATGTGGTGCTGTGCCCGGATGTGGCCGCCGAGCAGGCGGTCGGCGCCGGGCACTCGCTGGACGACGAGCTGCACCTGCTGACCGTGCACGGCATTTTGCACCTGCTCGGCTACGACCACGCTGAGCCGGCCGCCGAACGCGAGATGTTCCGGTTGCAGAACGACCTGCTCGACGCCTGGCGCGAGCAGCGCGATCGCGCGGCGCAGCAGGGCCGGGTGCGGGCGGTCGATTCCGCCGTCCTGGACACCGTCGGGCTGGAGGCGAACGGCCGGAACCCGGCGCCCGATGCCGTATCCGTGCGGGGCCCCGAGCCCGAACCACCCGCGGCCGATCCCGAACCAGGGGCCGAGTGAGGCCGGAGGAATGGACACCGCAGACATCATCCTGCTGGTGATCGCCGCGGCACTGGTGCCGATCGCCGGCCTGGTGGCCGCGGCCGATGCTGCCATCACCACCGTCTCCTCGGCACGGGTCGAGGAGATGCAGCGTGAGGGCCGCCGGGGTGCGGCATCCCTGGCGGCGATCACCGCCGACCGGTCCCGCTACGTCAACCTGCTGCTGCTGATCCGGCTGGCCTCCGAGTTGACTGCCACCGTGACCGTGGCCGCCGTTGCCCTGTCCACCTGGGGATTCCACTTCGTGGTGGCGCTGGTCGTCATCGTGATCATGCTGCTGGTCAGCTACGTGGTGATCGGAGTATTGCCCCGCACCCTGGGTCGCCAGCACCCGTACGCGGTTGGCCTCGCCGCGGCCGGCACCACCCGGGCACTCGGCCGGGTGCTCGCACCGGTGGCGGAGCTGCTGATCGTGATCGGCAACGCCATCACCCCCGGTCGCGGCTTCCGCGAGGGGCCGTTCTCCTCCGACGTGGAGTTGCGCGAGCTGGTCGACCTGGCCGGCGACCGCGGTGTGGTGCACGAGTCCGAACGCGAGATGCTGCAGTCGGTGTTCGACCTGGGCGACACCATCGTGCGGGAGGTGATGGTGCCGCGCACCGAGGTGGTGTGGATCGAGGCCACCAAGACGCTGCGGCAGGCGGTGCATCTGGCCGACCGGTCCGGGTTCTCCCGCGTCCCGGTGATCGGCGAGGACGTCGACGACGTGCTGGGCGTGGTCTACGTCAAGGACCTGATCGCCCGGCTGCTCTCCGCCGATGGCGAGGATCGGGGGCCAGCGGTCACCGAGTTGATGCGGCCGGCGGTGTTCGTGCCCGAGTCCAAGAACGTCGATCAGCTACTGCGCGAGATGCAGCGGGACCGCACCCATGTGGCCATCGTGGTCGATGAGTACGGCGGCACCGCGGGCCTGGTCACCATGGAGGACATCGTCGAGGAGATCGTCGGCGAGATCACCGACGAGTACGACCCCGAGACCCCCGCGCCGATCGAGCATCTGGACGACGGGTCGGTGCGCGTCTCGGCCCGCCTTCCGGTGGAGGACCTGGGCGAGATCTTCGACGTGGAACTGCCCGCGGAGGACGTGGAGACGGTCGGAGGCCTGCTGGCCCAGCTGCTCGGCCGGGTGGCGCTGCCCGGCGCGCAGGCCGACATCGAGGGGGTGCACCTGATGGCTGAGGGCGGGGTGGACCGGCGCGGCCGGCAGCGGGTGATGACGGTGCGCGCGTGGCGGGCCGATCCCGCCGAGGCCGGGACGCACACCGGCAACGGCGGTGACGGGGCAGCCGAGCACGCCTTGACGCAGGATGACGGTGACGACCGCTGCGACGAGGGTCAGGACGCCGTGCCGGCGGTGCCCTTGGTGCCGCGCCCATCGACGCGCGACCGGCGTAGCGCATGAGCAGGCGCGTGGCGCCCGTCGATGCGGAGCCCTCGGAGCGTGACCCGGCGCGCCGCAGCGGATTTGCCTGCTTCGTCGGGCGTCCCAACGTCGGCAAGTCCACCCTGCTCAATGCCATCGTCGGCAGCAAGATCGCCATCACCTCGGCGAAGCCGCAGACGACCCGGCGCGCGGTTCGGGGCATCGTCACCCGCCCCGATGCGCAGTTGGTGATCGTCGACACCCCCGGCCTGCACAAGCCCCGCACCCTGCTCGGCGAGCGGCTGGACGATCTGGTGCGCAGCGTGTGGTCCGACGTTGACGTGGTCGGATTGTGCATTCCCGCCGACCAGGACGTTGGCCCCGGCGACCGGCGGATTGCCGCCGAGCTGGATCAGCGGATCGGGTCGACGCCGGTGATAGGCATCGTGACCAAGACCGACCTGGCCAGCCGGGAACGGGTCGCCCAGCAGCTCCTCGCGCTGTCCGCGCTGCGGGAGTTCGCCGACGTGGTGCCCGTCTCGGCGACGGCGGGGGATCAGGTCGACCTGCTCACCGACCTGCTGATCGCCCGGCTCCCGAAGGGCCCGGTGCTCTACCCGGACGGCGAGCTCACCGACGAACCGGTCACCATCCGCATTGCCGAGCTGGTCCGGGAGGCGGCGCTGGACGGGGTGCGGGACGAATTGCCGCACTCGCTGGCGGCCGTCGTCACCGAGATGGGCCCGCGGGACGGCCGGGACAACCTCACCGACGTCTACGTCACCCTCTACGTGGAACGGGACTCGCAGAAGGGCATCGTGTTGGGCCACCGCGGTTCTCGGCTGAACCAGGTTGGGCGGCGGGCCCGGGCCGGCATCGAGCAGCTGCTGGGCGGCCAGGTTTACCTGGATCTGCACGTCACCGTCGCCAAGGACTGGCAGCGCGATCCGAAGCAGCTGCGCCGGCTCGGCTTCGACGACCAAATGTGATCGGATCTGCTCATTTCTACTACGATATGAGCAGTCATAATCATCGGAGGTGCGGGGTGGCCGGAACGCAGGTCCTTGCGGAGATGGGCGAGCAGCCCGACGTGCTGGCCCGGATCGTGGCCGACCGGCCCGCACTGCACGAGACGATCCGGGCGTCGCTCCCGGAGCGGCTGCGCGGCGTCTGCCTGATCGCCCGCGGCTCGTCCGACAACGTCGCCGTGCACGCGCGTTACCTGCTGGAGCTGGCCACCGGCATCCCGGTGAGCATGGTCGCACCCAGCATCGTCACCCGTTACCACGCAGTTCCCCGAGTGGACGACTGGCTGGTGGTCGCACTGTCCCAGTCCGGGCGTACCCCCGAGATCGTCGATGTGGCAACCCAACTGGCGGGCAACGGCGCCGCTGTGGTGGCCGTCACCAACGACGCCGACTCGCCGCTGGCCGACGCGGCGGCGGTGACGCTGTCGGTGGGCACATCGCCGGAACTGGCGGTGCCGGCCACCAAGACCGTCACCGGATCGCTGGCCCTGGTCACCCTGCTGGCCGAGGCCGTCGGGACCGGAATCGCCGACTACACCGGCGGCGACCCGGCGTGGGAGGCGCTCGCCGATGTGGTGGGGACGGCCCTCGGCGACCAGCACAGCGTCGAGCGAGCGGTGCAGGTGTTGGCGCCCCGGGAGTCGGCGGTGCACCTGGCCCGCGGCCTGACCTACTGTGCGGCGCTGGAGGGCGCGCTCAAGGCGAAGGAGACCAGCCGGCGGGTGCACGACGGGTACTCCAGCGCCGATTTCCTGCACGGGCCGCTGACCGTGGCCGGCCCGGACGTGCCGGTGGTGGCCTACGGCGCCGTGGGCCCGGTGCTGGCCGATGTGGCCGAGACTGCGGGTAGGGCCGTGACTCTCGGCTCGCCGGTGATCGGAGTCGGCGCCGAGGCCACCTGGCGGGGCATCGATGGGGCCCTCGGAGTGCCGGTGCGGCAGACGCTCGGCGAGGCGCTGGCGGTGATCCCGCTGGTGGTCCGCGGCCAGCAACTGGCCATCAGCACCACGCTGGCGCTGGGCATGGACCCAGACACGCCGGAGGGGCTGAACAAGGTGACCGCGACGAATTGACGCTCACGCCCCGAGCGAGTCCAGATCGCGCGTGGCGAAGCGGAGGTGTTCCCACTCCTCCTCCAGGATCGTGTGCAGGCAGGACAGCACGGTCTCCGGATGCTCGGGCGCATGGGGGTTGTGGCGCTCCGTGGCCAGCTCATCGGCGGTGACGGAGGCCAGGAAATCGCGCATCATCGCGACCCGACCGGCCCGCGCGTCGAGTACCTGGGAGTAGGACGGCGTGCTCGACGAGAAGATCGAGGAGGCCGACGAGTCGGCATCGTCCTGTGCGGTGCCGGCATCACGCAGGCCCAGCGGGTGGAACGGCTGCTCATTCCGCAGGATCGCCTTGCCCAACCACATGTCGGTGGCCAGCACCAGGTGTCGCAGGGTCTGCGCGAACGACCACTCGCCGTCCACCGATGTGTCGACCGTGCCGGGCGGCATGGCCGCGACGCGATCCAGGGCCGCCGCCCAGGCGTGCTGCAGCACCTCCCACGCTGCGCGCAGCCCCTCGGGGTCGTCGGCGTGGCGTTCGACTCGCCCGGGGAACCGGCGGTCGAGTTCGGCCTCGACGAAGGGTCCGACCTCGACTCCGTTGACCCGCAATGGGTTCTCGCCCTCAGAGAGCCATGGTGCATCGATGTCCAGGCCGTCCACTTCGACGCCGCGCATCACCACACCGGTTAGGTCGGACTCCGCGATCCGGGCTCCGCGCAGGGTCGTGCCAACGAATCTGGCATCGCGCAGGTTCGCGCCGGTGAACCTCGAGCCCTGCAGGTCGTCCGATCGGCCGTAGGTCGCTGGCATGATTCCCCGAATCTTGTGCTGTCGTGGCGGTGTCGAGCGAGCTGGTGGCGGCTCAGCGGAACGTCTCGGCCACCTGCTGCAACTGGGCACGGTAGTCCGCCCAGCTCTGCCCCTCGGCGCGCCACAGGTTCGACGCATCGGCGCGCAGCCCGGCGCTGCCGTCGATGAGCTCCCGCACGATGTCCGCGTGCCCGGCGTGGCGCGCCGTCTCCGCCGTCACGTGCACCAGGATTTGGTGCAGTGTCACCGCGCTGCGTTCGGGCCCCCACCACGGCACTCGGCCCGGGGCATCCAACGGCAGCGCCTCGATCGTCGCATCGGCGTGCGCGCACACCCGGCGGTACAACTCGACGATCTGCGCACGGGGCTCGTCTGCGGTGGCCCACATGTCCACATTCGGCGACTCGTCGTCGAACCAGTCCGGCCGGTCCGGCAACGGCCTGCCGAAGCTGTCGCCGAAGTATCCCGCCTCCACCGCGGCCAGGTGCTTGACCAGTCCCAGCAGGTTGGTTCCGGTCGGCGTGAGCGGGCGGCGGACGTCGTACTCGCTCGCGCCGTCCAGCTTCCAGACCAGGACGTCGCGATGGATCTTCAGGTAGCGGTGCAGCGTGGTCTTGGGCTCGGGTAGGGCATCGGATGCGCTCATGCTCGACAGCGTGCCACTCCGGGGTGAGCGCGTCCCCCGGGTTTCGTGCCGCGTAGGTTCACCAGGCATGAGTACCCCTGAACGCGCCGCCGTCACCGCCGGTGCCGAGGCCTTCCTGCGGGCCCTGTCCGACTGGATCGCCATCCCGTCCGTGTCCGCCGACCCGGAACATCACGCCGACGTGGCGGCCAGCGCGGACTATCTCGCTGGGGCGCTGCGTCAGGCCGGATTCCCCACCGTCGAGGTGCTCGGCGACGGCCCCTACCGGCCCGCCGTCTATGCGCACTGGGCATCGGGCGACCCGGATGCCGTGCGTGTGGTGGTCTACGGGCACCACGATGTGCAGCCCGCCGACTTCGCCGACGGCTGGACCTACCCGCCCTTCGAGCCGCACGTGGTGGACGGACTGCTGCACGGCAGGGGGGCCAGCGACGACAAGGGCAACGTCGCCATGCACCTGCTGGGGTTGGCGGCGCACCTGCGCGCCACCGGCCGCAGCACTCCCGCCGTCGACCTGACCATCGTGGTCGAGGGCGAGGAGGAATCCGGCTCGCCGAATATCACGGCGCTGCTGGCAGATCTGCACGACCGGCTGGCTGCCGACGTCGTGGTGATCTCCGACACCGGCGTCTTCGATGCGGATACCCCGAGCCTGGTCACCGGGATGCGCGGCCTGGTTGGCGGCGAGCTGCGCGTGTCGGGCCCCGAGATCGACCTGCACTCGGGCAGTTTCGGCGGAGCGGTGGCCAACCCGATCACCGAGCTGGTGCGCATTCTGGCCGCCATCCACGACGACCACAGGCACATCGCCATCCCGGGCTTCTACGACGGGGTGGACGAGCCCACCGATACCGAGCGGGCGCTGCTGGCCGGCCTGCCGTTTGACGAGCAGGCGTGGATCACGGGTCCGGCGCGCTCGAAGGCGCCGGTCGGCGAGGCCGGGTACTCCACCCTGGAGCGGTTGGGCATGCGCCCCACGGCGGAGATCAACGGCATCCAGGGTGGATACACCGGGCCGGGTGGCAAGACCATCGTGCCGACCGAGGCGTTCGCCAAGCTCTCCTTCCGGCTGGTCGGCCGGCAGGACCCGGCCGCCGTCCGCCGGGCGGTGGATGCGTTCGTCGCCGCGCAGGCCGGGGACGCCGTCACCGCCACCATGGCGTGGCAGGACGGGGGCGTGAAGCCCCTGGTGGTGCCGGCCGATCACCCCGCGACCCTGGCCGCCCGCCGGGCGCTCGGCACGGCATTCGACACCAACACGGTGCTGATCACCCGGGAGGGCGGGTCCGGTCCGGAGGCCGAACTGGCCGAGACGATCGGCGCGCCACTGGTGTTCCTCGGGGTGATGACCGATGGGGACCAGATCCACGCCCCCGACGAGCGGGCGCCGGTCGCGCTGCTGCTCAAGGGCGCCGAGGCGGTCGCGCATCTGTGGCGCGAGCTGGCCGCCGTGGGGCGCTCTGGCATGGCATGATCCGGCCATGGGCAGGCACGCGGACGGGGTGACCGGCCGGAGCAGGCGGACCCCGCGCCGCCGGGTGCAGGTCTCGCTGCCGGTAGTGGGGATCTGCCTGTTGCTGGCCGGTGCGCTGGCGCTCGGCGTGTGGTGGTGGAACCTGCGATCGACAACCGATCCCATCGACGCCGACCCGGTGGATGCCTATGCCGTCGTGGTCACCTCGCCGTCTTGCGCCGACGGCAACCGCACCACCGTGCGGCTGTCCGGCGGCGGCACGGAGCGGACGGCGACCATCAGCGGTTGCGGGTTCGCGCGGGGCGAGCGGCTGGCGGTGCAGTACCTGGCCGGGCACCCGGACCAGATGCGCAAGGCCGGGACCACGGTGGCGGGCGGGTCCGGCCTGGCCGGAAAGTTGCTGCCGATCGGCATCCTGGCGGCGGGGTTGGTGGCCGTGCTGGCCACCGTGGCGCTGTTGGTGGAGCGGCGTCGTTCCCGGCATCTGGCAGCGGGCGGCAGCGTGAGCGTCGCCGAGTTGCGGGCACGGGCCAGCGGCGCGGATGAGGCCGGCGGCGCGGATGAGGCCGGCGGCGCCGATAGCGGTGACGAGCCGGACGGGGAGCGCCCCGACCAGCAGAGCGCGGCCACCGATGGCGACGATCCTGGCGCCGCAGACCCCGGGTTCGACTCGGAGCCGGTCGAACCCGTTCCGAACGACGTCGCGGAGCCCGCGCACGTGCTGCCGTCCGGGTTCGTCATGGTGGACGAGCAGCTGTTCACCCATAGCGGGACCGAGGCCGCACCGGACGAGGATCGCGCTCGCTGATCGGCCGGTCGCCGGATCGCGGACGGCTCCTCGTCGAGCCCGCCCACCGGTGAGCGAGGCCGCTGCCCGGCCGGCGCCGCGCACTCGGACCCGCCCGCCCGGTCAGCCGGGGCCGGATGGCTAGGCTGGCCGGGTGATCGCCACCGCAGCCCGCCGCTCACCGAGCACGTCCGCCAATCGATATCCCGTGCAGCGGCTGACGCTGGACAACGGCCTGCGGGTGGTGCTCGCACCGGATCGGGGCAGCGGAGTGGTGGGCGTCTCGGTGCACATCGACGTCGGATTCCGCTCGGAACCGCCGGGGCGCACCGGATTTGCGCACCTGTTCGAGCACCTGATGTTCCAGGGCAGCGAGTCGCTACCCAAGCTGGAGCACTTCCATGTGGTGCAGTCCTCCGGCGGCACCTTCAACGGCTCCACCCACTTCGACTACACCGAGTACCACGAGTTGCTACCCGCCGGGGCGCTGGAGCGGGGGCTGTTTTTGGAGGCGGACCGGCTGCAGGCCCCCGCGATCACCGCCGAGAACCTGGCCAACCAGGTCGACGTGGTCTCCGAGGAGATCCGGCTCAATGTGTTGAACCGGCCGTACGGGGGCTTTCCGTGGATCGACCTGCCACCGGTGCTGTTCGACACCTTTGCCAACTCGCACAACGGATACGGCGACTTCGCGGACCTGCGCTCGGCGACCGTGGAGGACTGTGCCGACTTCTTCGAGCGGTACTACTGCCCGGCCAATGCCGTCCTGACCCTCTGCGGCGATCTCGACCCGGATGTCGCCGCCGAGCTGGTGCATCGGCACTTCGACGACATCCCATACCGACCGGCGCCCGAACGACCGGACTTCTCCGAACCGTGGCCCGACGCGGTGCGCACCGCCGATTCGCCCGACCCGCTGGCGCCCTCGCCTGCCCTGGCCATCGGCTGGCGACTGCCCGACCCGGTCGCCGACCTGCCCGGCTACCTGGCCCACCTGCTGCTGGGCGGGGTGCTGGCCGACGGCGAATCCTCGCCGCTGCAGTCCGAACTGGTCAATCGCCGGGCGCTGGCCACCTCGGCGTGGGCCGGGCCCGGCCTGATGGGGCCGCTGGACGGCCGCGACCCCGACGTGTTCGTACTCGGCGCGCTGCACCCCGCCGCAGTGCCGTCGCAGCACGTCGTCGACGCTGCCAGCGAGATCATCGGCACGCTGGCCGACCGCGGACCCAGCGACGAAGAGGTGTCGCGAGCCCGGGCCCGCTTCGTCGCCGGCCTGTTCCGCGAGTGCGACGCCACCATGGCGCGCGCCGGCAATCTGGGGCTGTTCGAGCTGCTGCACGGCAGGGCTGAGTTGCTGGGCGAACTGCCCGGCATCGCTGGCGGCATCGGCGCCGGCGAGATCGCGGCTGCCGCTGCGGCATTGGATCCGAATCGCTGCGCCGTGCTGCGCGTCGTCCCGACCGGGGAGAACTGATGGCCGTCACCGCATCCCGACGCGGCCCCAGCCGTCGCCGCCCGTCGAAGCCGCGGACCGCCGAGCAGATCGCCCGGACGGATGCCGGCCCCAGGCCGCTGCCCGACCTGCAGCGCACCCGGTCCGGGCGCGCCCCCAGCGCCGCGCAGCTGCGAACGGACAGCGGCCTCGCCGTGGTCGCGGTCCGCCGGCCGAGCTCCCCGATGGTGGAGCTGCGGCTGCGGATCCCGTTTGGCGGACGGGGCCCGGTGCACGCCGCTCGTGCCGAGCTGCTGGCCGAGACCATCCTGCTCGGCACCGCCAGGCGCGGCCGGCAGGACGTCGATGCCGAGCTTGCGGCGGTGGGCGGGCAGCTCACCGCCCGCGTCGACCCGCAGCGGCTGTTGCTGTCCGGCTCGGCGTTGGCCAGTGGGTTGGACGTGCTGTTGGAGATCCTGGCGGATGTGCTCGGCTTTGCCGCCTACCGGGCCACCGACGTCGCCCGGGAGCGTGACCGGCTGGTGGAGCATCTGGTCATCTCCAACGCGCAGCCGTCGGTGATCGCTCGGGAACACCTGCAGTACAAGCGCTTCGGCGACCACCCCGCCGCGTTGGAGATCCCCGACCCGGATCTGGTCGGCTCGGTCGGTGCGGCAGCGATCCGTGGCCTGCACCGCCGGTCCGTCGTGCCGGACGGCGCCACGCTGGTGCTGGTGGGCGACATCGGCCCGGCCCGCACCGTGGCCACGGTGCAACGGGCACTCGCCGGCTGGTCCGGAGCCCGCCCGGCCACGGCGCTCACGTCACCGCCGGACGTCCTGGCCGGCCCCGTTACCGCGCACCACCGCGCGGGAGCGGTGCAGTCGCAGGCCCGGCTGAGCACGCCCGGTGTGCTGCGCTCGGACCCCGGCTATCCCGCGGCGCAGCTGGCCAACATCGTGTTCGGCGGCTACTTCTCCTCCCGGCTGGTGGAGAACCTGCGGGAGGACAAGGGTTACACCTACCACGCCTACTCGATGCTGGAGTTCTGGCCCGGAGCCTCCGCCGTGACGGTCGGCTACGACACCAGCACGGAGGCGACCGCTGCCGCGTTGCTGGAGACCCGGTACGAGCTCGGCCGGATCGCGCTGCTGCCGCCCACCGATGCCGAGGTCGACGCCGCCCGGAACTACGCCATCGGCTCGCTGGCCGCGTCGCTGGCCAGCCAGGCCGGATATGCCTCGATGCTGTCGGTGCTAGCGGGATCCGGACTGGACGGCGAGTGGCTGCGCCGGCACCCGGCGAACCTGGCGGCCACCACCACCGAGCAGGTGGCGCAGGCGGCCCAGCGACTCTTCGCGCCGTCGGCGGTGACGGGCATCGTGGTGGGGGACCTGGACGCCGTGGGCGATTCGCTCGTCCGGGTCGGCGACGTCGAGCTGCCCTGAGGGTTGCCGCCGTGCCGAGTTTCGATATCGAGGTGCCCGCCTTGTCCCGCGGGCTGCTGGATCGCAGCGAGGACGTTCGGGAGCCGGAGCGCGTGACCGCGAGTTGGCCGGCCGCGAAGGTGCTGCGGGTGGGGTCGGCGGGATCGCTGCCGCTGGTCACCGATGGCACGGGCACCCGGTTGGTGCTGGACGATGCGGCCGGCTGGGGGCAGGTGCCGCCTGCCGGCGCGGTGCTGCTGGGCTGCATCGACGGACGGCACTATTGGGCGATTCCGGCCGACGGTGACGGCGCCTCGATCCTGCCGACCGCGTTACCGCCGGTCTCGGTGCCGCCGGTCTCGGTGCCGCCGGTCTCGGTGCCGCCGGTCTCGTCACCGTCGCCGTCGCTGTTGGTCGAGTCGGCGTCCCTACCGTCACCCTCGACGCCGTCGACCGCCTCACCCTCGACGTCGCTATTGGTCGAGTCGACGTCACCTCCGTCGTCGTTATCGCTGTCGGCACCGACGACGACCACCGGCACCATCCGATCCGCCGGACCGCTGCTGGCCGACGACGAAGCCGCGCTGGCCACCACCGCCGTCGCGCTGCTGGGCTGGCACGCCGGCGCCGCGTTTTGTTCCCGCTGCGGGCAGCCCACGACGGCTGACCCGACCGGGCACAGCCGCAGCTGCCCATCCGGGCATCAGGAGTTCCCACGGACCGACCCCGCGGTCATCGTGCTGGTGCACGACGGCGCGGGCAACGCAGTGCTGGCCCGGCAACCCAGCTGGGCGCCCGGACGCTTCTCGGTGCTCGCCGGGTTCGCCGAGGCGGGGGAGTCACTGGAGGCCACGGTGGTGCGCGAGATCGGCGAAGAGATCGGAGTGCAGGTCGGCGACGTGGAGTACCTGGGCAGCCAACCCTGGCCGTTCCCACGGTCGCTGATGATTGCCTTCGCCGCCCGGGCCCCCCGCGGAGCGCTGCTGCGACCCCGGCCCGGTGAGATCGAACAAGCCCGGTGGTTCTCCCGGGACCGGCTGCGGGCACTGCTGGAGGGCCGGGGCGACGGTGTGGAGCCGGTGACGCTGCCGGACTCGATCTCCATTGCCCGCCGCATGGTGGAGGGATTCGTCCGGGCGGGGTGAGCGCAGTGGTTTCGATCTGCGTGCCGGTCTTCCAGCTGCGTGCTCCATAGGGCACGCGGATCGGCGTTCGGTACGCGGATCGGGGAGTTGCACGCGGATCGGGGCTCGGTACGCGGAGTGAGCGCGCCGGGCCGCGCCGAATCCAGTGCCGATGCCAAGGTCGAGCCTGGGGTCGGATCCGCCGTGTCGGAGCGCCGTGGTTGCATGGCTGAGACATGGCGACCAACCTGACCCTGACGACCCGATCGTGACGACATGACGGCGACCACAGATCTGCTGGCCGGGCTGGACGACGGCCAGCGGGCCGCGGTACTCGCACCCGCCGGCCCGGTCTGCGTGCTGGCGGGCGCCGGCACCGGCAAGACCCGCACCATCACCCATCGCATCGCGCACCTGATCGCCTCCGGGAGCTACCCGGTCGGGGAGGTGCTTGCGGTCACCTTCACCACTCGGGCCGCCGGGGAGATGCGGCTGCGGCTGCGCAGCCTGGGCGTCCCCGGCGTGCAGGCTCGTACGTTCCACTCAGCGGCGCTGCGTCAACTGCGCTTCTTCTGGCCGCGCTCGGTGGGCGGCGAGCTGTGGCCGGTGCTGGAACACAAGGTGCGGCTGGTCGCCGGTGCCGCCCGCAGGGCCGGTGCCGGCACCGATACTCCCACGCTGCGCGACCTGGCCGGCGAGATCGAGTGGGCCAAGGCCACCCTGATCTCTCCCGACGAGTACCTGTCCGCCGTCACCGCGGCCCGGCGCGACACCCCGCTCGCGGCCGAGACCATCGCCAAGGTCTACACCGGCTACGAGCGCGCCAAGACCGAGGCGCGGGCCCTGGACTTCGACGATCTGCTGCTGCATATGTGCGCCGTGCTGGAGAACGACGAGGACGCCGCCCGGACCTTTCGCGCCCAGTACCGGTGCTTCGTGGTGGACGAGTACCAGGACGTCACCCCGCTGCAGCAGCGACTGCTGGATGCCTGGCTCGGCGGTCGGGACGAGCTCACCGTCGTGGGCGATGCCAACCAGACCATCTACTCCTTCGCCGGGGCCTCGCCGCGCTACCTGCTGGGCTTCGACCGCCGCTACCCGCACGCGGCGGTGGTGCGACTGCAGCGCGACTATCGGTCCACCCCGCAGGTGGTGACGCTGGCGAACCGGGTGATCGCCGGTGCGTCCGGAGCCACCGCGCGGCTGCGCCTCACGCTCACCGCGGCGCTGCCCGACGGCCCCGCGGCCAGCTTCGACGAGTACCCGGACGAACCCGCCGAGGCCGCCGCGGTCGCCGGCCGGGCCGCGGCACTGGTCGCCGGCGGCACCCCGGCCGCCTCGATCGCGGTGCTGTACCGGATCAACGCCCAGTCCGAGGGCTACGAGCGGGCGTTGGCCGACGCCGGCGTGCCGTACGTGGTGCGCGGCGGCGAGCGGTTTTTCACTCGCGCCGAGGTGCGCGCGGCGGTGTCGGCGCTACGCACCGCCGCGCTGCGCGGGCCGGATTCCGAACCGCTGATCCCGGCGGTGCGCGCGGCGCTGGAACCGGTCGGTCTCACCGCCACGCCGCCGCCGGCCGGGGCCCTGCGGGACCGCTGGGACGCGCTCGCCGCGCTGGTGTCGGTCGCCGAGGAACTCGCCGCGGCCGATCCGGCGGCCGACCTGACCGCCCTGGTGGCCGAGTTGGACCAGCGCGCCGAGGCGCAGCACGCCCCCACGGTGCAGGGCGTCACCCTGGCCTCGCTGCACGCCGCGAAGGGGCTGGAGTGGGATGCCGTGTTCCTGGTCGGACTCACCGACGGCACGCTGCCCATCCAGCACGCCGACACCCCGGAGGCCGTGGAGGAGGAGCGCCGGCTGCTGTACGTCGGCATCACCCGGGCGCGCACCCGACTGGCGATGTCCTGGTCGCTGTCACGGCATGAGGGTGGTCGGCGGTCCCGCCGGCGCAGCCGGTTCCTCACCGGCCTCGCGCCAGAGACCACCCGGACCAGTGGTCGACGCGCCGGGCGATGCCGGGTGTGCGGCGGTCTACTGAACACCCCGGTGGAAATCAAGACCGCCCGCTGCTCGAACTGCCCGTCCACCGCGGATCCGGAACTGGTGGCCGCGCTGCGGGCGTGGCGCAAGGAGCGCTCCGCGCAAGCCTCGGTGCCGGCCTTCGTGGTGTTCTCCGACGCCACGCTGCTGGCGATCGCCGAACGGCGACCCACCGACGACGGCGCACTGCTGGCCATCCCAGGCATCGGCCGGAGCAAGCTGGACAGTTATGGGCGTGAGGTGATCGCCATCGTCACCGGTATTCGGTGACGAAGCGCAGCCACGTCGTGGCACTTGTCGTCGTGGCACTTGTCGTCGCAGCCCGCCAATGATGGCAAAACTTTCGCAAAATCTGGCGGCGCACCGAAAAAGAAGTTGCGAGGAGCCCTGGGCGGCACCTACTCTGGACCGGTCGTGATCATGCAGATGTTCACGCTGCAATGCCAGAATGCCAGTCAAGCTCATTGCCTGCTGACCCCCGACAGGGGAAGGCCGAGAAGCTCGGGAGGTGCCGATGTTCGTGATGATGACCATTGATCGCGGTGGCTACGGCACCGGTGTGTCCTTCGGACAGGGCACCAACGAGCCGGCCACCCCGAAGGCGCGTGTGCGCCGGGGCAGCGTCGCCGGTGCCGGCGATCTGCCGGCCCGTCGGGCGGGAGCAGAAGACTGAACTAACACCTCAGCGCTTCGCCTCCCGGCCGCGGACTCCCACCATAGGGGCCGCGGCCGTTGTGTTTCTTCCGCCCGGCCAGTGCCCGAAATTTCTTCGGGGCCAACCGGTCTCGAAGACCACACCCATCACATCAGGAGGTGAGCGCTCGTGATCGAGCAGTTGCTGGCGCCGACCAGCGACCCGGTCTTCGCCGACGACCTGCCCTGCCACGCGGTCGACCCGGACCTGTTCTTCGCGGAGCGTCCGGACGACCTGGAGCAGGCCAAGCTGCTCTGCGCCGACTGCCCGGCCAGGGCAGCGTGTCTAGCCGGCGCACTGGATCGGGCCGAGCCGTGGGGCGTGTGGGGCGGTCAGATCTTCGACCACGGAGTGGTGATCGCCCGCAAGCGTCCCCGGGGTAGGCCCCGGAAGGTCGCCGCGTGAACCGGCATCTCGGCACGGCCGTCGTCCTCGCGCGGACGTGCCCCGTCATCGACCCCGTGCATCCGATCCCGGATGCCGCCATCGTCAGGAGAATCGACATGTCTTTGCTCACCGAAGAACTCGCGCGTGATCGAATGCGCGAGGTGCAGCGTGACCTGGAGCGTGCCCGCCAGGTCCGGTTGCTGCGCGCTCGTCGGCGTGCCGCTCGCGCCGCGCGGTGACCCCGCCGGAGCGCCGCATCGCCACCAACCTCGACCCCGCGACCGAACGACCGGTCGCGGGGTCGAGGTGCACCCTGCCGCGTGCACCCTCCCGGTCCGCAGCGGCGGTGGCCGGGGCATAGTGGTGGGGTGAGCCCCGAGACCGGAACGGTCGCCTGCTCGACCTGCGGCGCCACGACCTCGTCACCGCCGATTGACTGGATGCGGGAGATCGATCCCCGCCGCGGCACCGTCTGGGTGTGCCCGTCGTGCGCGCGGCGCCATCTGCGCTCCATCGAGGCCCGACTCGATCAGCAGTGGTGGTAGCCGGTCAGCCGATCGGCTGGGCGAAGCCCGGTTGCCAGCGTTCCACGATGTCCCGGAACGGCGCGGTTGCGTCCAGTTGGCACAGCACCCCGAGCGAGCCGAACGTGACCCGGTGGATCATCAGATAGGACGGCGGCAGGTTCAGGTGCCTGGCCAGCTTCGACTCGGCGGTCGACAGGTCTGCCATCTTCGCTGCCTGCCCCTGCATCCACTGCCGGGTGAAGTGGAAGGTGCGGTGCCGCAACGGTTCCGCGAATGGAGCCACGTAGTCGATCAGTGCCTCTGGATCCGGTTCGAAGCGGTCGGTGACGAATCCTTCGGCGCGCAGCTCGTCCAGCACGGCGCGCGCGTCGCCGGCCAACGCGAGCCGCGACACTCGGCCAATGATGGGCGGTGACCCGTTCGGAAGTCGCGCCACCGATCCGAAGTCGACGACGGCCAGCCGCCCGTCGTCGGTCAGCTTGTAGTTACCCGGATGCGGGTCGGCGTGCAGCAGACCCACCCGTTGCGGCGCCGAGAAGTGCAGCTCGGTCAGCAGTTCGCCGGCACGGTCCCGCTGCGCGGTACTGCCGTGGTCGATCAACGCCGCCAGCCCGGTGCCGTCCATCCATTCGGACACCACCACCTTGGGCGCGCTGGCCACCACCCGGGGAATCAGGATGTTCTCGTCGGAGGCGAACTCGCGGGCGAAGGCCCGCTGGTTATCCGCCTCCAGGGTGTAGTCCAACTCCTCAAGCACTCGCTCGCGTAACTCGGCGACCAGCGGCCGGATCTCCACCCCCGGTATCAGCAGACCCAGCAGCGGGGCCATCCGGGCGAGCTGGTCCAAGTCCGCGCGCAGCGCGGCGCCGGCCGCGGGGTACTGCACCTTGACGGCGACGGCCCGGCCGTCCCGCCAGATGCCCCGGTGGACCTGGCCGATGCTCGCGGCGGCAGCGGCGTCGTCGTCGAATGAGTCGAAGTGATCACGCCAGGTCGAGCCGAGTTGCTCGGCCAGCACTCGGTGCACGGTCGCGGTCGGCATCGGCGGCGCCGCGTTCTGCAGCTTGGTCAGGGCCTCCCGGTAGGGGGCGGCGAACTCCTCCGGAATGGCCGCCTCGTAGACCGACAGGGCCTGACCGAACTTCATGGCGCCGCCCTTGAGGGTGCCCAGCACCTCGAACAGCTGCTCCGCGGTGCGGCGCTGTAGGTCGGCGGATACCTCGGCTCGGTCTCGGCCGATTAGCCGCTGCCCCCAGCCCAGCGTGAACCGGCCGGCCGCGGACAGCGGGAGGCCAGCCAGTCGAGCGGTGCGCGTGAGGGCGCCTTCCGGGATGTCGGGCACGGCTCCAGTGTGGCAAACCGCCCGCACCCGCGCCGCGGATTTGACAACACAGACAGCCAGGCCGGGATCACCAGTGCCCGGACAGCAACCGGCAGCCGCAGTCTGGATGCGGGCGCCAGCGGCGTCGCTGCGGCACGGTGGCACCGACGGGTCGCTCCAGGGTCGCACCCACCGATTCGGGTTGCTGCAGCCCGTCGATCAGCGCCAGCACCTGTTCCGCAGCCATCTCGGCGGCGACCTGCGCGGCCAGCGGTGCCGGCTCGGCCGGGTGTGCGTGCAGCGCCCGGGCCACTGCGGGCCAGCCCGGGTCTGCCTGGACCCGGTGGCGTTCCAGGCAGTTCAGGCAGGCAGATCGCCCCGGCAGCACCAGCGGCCCGACGATGGTCCGCGCCTGGGTGACCCGAACGGCAAGATGCGGGACCAGCGCCGTGACCAAGGCGGCGGCACGACCCAGGTCGGGCAACCCTGGGCCGGCCAGTACCACCGCGGTCGGTGCCACCTGGGGCGCCGGCCGGTGTACCCGCACCGTCGGGGCGGCCTGCCAGGTGACCCGCTGGCGGTCCCGCCGGCTCCGATCGCCTGCGCCGGCGGGCGCGGACGCCGGTTCGTGGAGGTGGACGTGTCCGACGCCGGACGCCGCCAGCAGCGCCGCGGTCGCCTCGGCCACCGGGCCGTCGCCGTCCACCACCACCAGCGCATCGGAGCGCGCCGCCAGCAGCCGGTCGGCGACGAGGACGCCGTGCCGGTGGATGAGCGAGAGGCGTTCGCCGGCCAGGTGCGGTGGCCGGGGCCGGTCCGGTGGTGCCGGCACCAGGATCCCGGCCGCCAGCATGCTGCCCAGCAGTGTGCGCCAGATCAGCGGGTCCCCGTCCACCCGGGCGACCGCCTCGGCGGCGGTGACGGCGCCGTTGAGGCTGGTCAGCACCGCGGTGGCGTGGATCGGGGCGTTCACCAGCAGCATCCGCCGGGGCCGCTCGGTGCCGATCTGCAGAGTTGTCTCGTCCCGCTGCACGACCCGCAGGTCGCCGGGCAGCGCATAGCGACCGTCGAAGTCGAATCCCGCCGGCAGCGCGGTCGCCATAGCGCCCCCTCGTCAGCTACTGGGGCGGCGTGGGCCCATGTGGCGAGCGTTCCTCGCAGCCGCCGTGCTGGGTTCAGCCTGGCAGGTGCGACGCGTGCCGACGCAGTTGTCCACATCCGGCACGGGCCACACCCGTGTCAGGCCGTCGTCATCCCCAAACCGCAGGTCACGGGGCCCAGATGCGGCGGTGTCGCGACCGGGGGCACAGTCGCGACCGGGCACAGATGCGACGGCGGCCGGCGAGCAGACGCTCGCCGGCCGCCGTGCGGTGCCGTGTGGCTCAGGCCTTACCGAGGATGCGGTTCATCTTGGTGCCGCAGACCGGGCAGGTGCCCTTGGCCATCCGACGGCCGTTGGTCTCCGCGACCTCACCCTCGAAGTCCCGCTTCTCCTTGCACTTGACGCAGTAACCGTTGTAGGTCTCCGCCATGGGTACCCCTTCCTGACGAGCCCGCCAGGTGTTGGAGGGCCGGTGGCTGGCCGGACCTGCGGCCCGGAGTCGGGGACAACCGTACTCGCCGCGGGCGCGCCGCACGCGCAAGCGGCGCGTAGCGGGTCGCGGTCGTGTCGGCGCCGGCGTGGCTCGGAGCAGCGGATGGGACACTGAGCGCATGTCCTATGCCGCCGATGAGTCCCGTTATCAACGCCTGCCGTATCGCCGGGTCGGGAACTCCGGCCTGACGCTGCCGGCGGTCAGCCTGGGGTTATGGCACAACTTCGGTGACGATGTTCCGTTCGACCGGCAGCGCCAGATCCTGCGACAGGCGTTCGATCTCGGCGTCACGCACTTCGACCTGGCCAACAACTACGGGCCGCCGTACGGCAGCGCGGAGACCAACTTCGGGAGACACCTTCGCGACGATTTCCGCCCGTACCGGGACGAACTGGTGATCTCCACCAAGGCCGGCTACGACATGTGGCCCGGTCCGTATGGCGATGGAGGATCGCGCAAGTACCTGCTGGCCTCGCTGGATGCGTCGCTGGCCCGAATGGGCCTGGACTACGTGGACATCTTCTACTCGCACCGCGCCGATCCGGACACGCCGCTGGAGGAGACGATGGGTGCGCTGGCGACCGCCGTGACGTCCGGCCGGGCGCTGTACGCCGGAATCTCGTCCTATTCGCCGGAACGCACCCGGCAGGCCGCGGCGATCCTCGCCGATCGGGGCGTACCGCTGCTGATCCACCAGCCGTCCTACTCGATGCTCAATCGCTGGGTCGAGGGCGGCCTGCTGGACGCGTTGGGCGACCTCGGAGTCGGGTGCATCGCGTTTTCCCCGCTGGCCCAGGGCATGCTCACCGACCGATATCTGCACGGCGTTCCGGAGGGGTCGCGGGCCTCGCAGCACAAGTCCCTCGATCCCGGGTTGCTCACCGACGAGGCGGTCGAGCACATTCGGGCACTGAACGAGCTGGCCGCGGGTCGGGGTCAGAGCCTGGCGCAGATGGCGCTGGCTTGGGCGCTACGAGATGCGCGGGTGACGTCGGTGCTGGTCGGGGCGTCGTCGGTGGCGCAGTTGGAGGCGAACGTGGCCGCCGTAGACAACCTGGCGTTCGCCGACGAGGAGCTCGCGGCGATCGATCGGCATGCCGTGGAGTCAGGGATCAACCTCTGGCGGCGCTCCAGTCAGGTGTGACCAGGAGCGCCGTCACCGCCGTCGTCATCGGCGGCCCGCTCGCTAGCGCCGTCACCGCGACCGCCGTCATCACCAGCGGCCTGCTCGCTGGCGCCGTCACCGCGACCGCCGTCATCGCCGGCGGCCCGCTCGCTGGCGCCGTCACCGCTCGATCCGTCGATCACGTCACCGCTGTCCCAGTCGCCCATGCCCGCCAGCAGCTCGGAGAACTCCCGATCCCGGGCCACGAACGCCGCCGGGTCATCCAGGTCGGTGCTGCCGGGCAGCAGGTCGGGGTGCGCCCACAGCGCATCACGCCCGTCGATGCCCCGCGAATCCTGCAGGTCGCGCCACAGCTGGGCCGCTGCCCGCAGCCGGCGTGGACGCAGCTGCAGGCCGATCAGCGTGGCGAAGGTCTGCTCCGCCGGACCGCCGGTCGCCCGTCGCCGGCGCAACGTCTCGCGCAGTGCCGCCGCGCCGGGCAGCCGCTCGCCGACCGCGTCGGCCACCACGGTGTCCACCCAACCCTCGACCAGCGCCAGCAGTGTCTCCAGCGACTGCAGGGCCTGCTGCTGCCCGGGGCTGGTGGTGGGCTCGAACATGCCCTTGGAGAGCGCCGCTTCGATCGACGATGGGTCGGCCGGATTGATCGATGACGCCAACTCCTCCATCGCCGAGAAGTCCACGCCGATAGCGCCGGCGTAGCTCGAGATCAACTCGACGATCCGGTCCCGCAGCCACGGCACATGCGCAAACAGTCGATGGTGCGCAGCCTCGCGGGCCGCCAGGTACAGCCGCACCTGGTCCTCGGGCAGCTCCAACCCGGCGCTGAACTCGGCGATGGAGCGGGGCAGCAGCGCCGCGGTGCCGGCCGGCCCCAGCGGTAGCCCGATGTCGGTCGAGGTCAACACCTCGCCGGCCAGCTGCGCCAGCCCTTGGCCGAGTTGGCTGCCGAACGCCATGCCACCCATCGAGCCCATCATCGCCAGCAGCGGCCCGGCCTGGGCGCGCGCCTGCTCCGGCAGGCCCTCGACCCACGCCTTCGAGACCCGCTCGGCGATGGGGGAGCAGAGCATCTCCCAGGCCGGCATGGTCGCGTCGATCCACTCTCGCGGGGTCCAGGCCGTGACCGTCGTCGCGCCCACCGGCAGCGAGGTCGATCCGTCCAGCCACACCTCGGCCAGGGCCATGGCGTCCCGGACAGCGGCCACGTCCACCGAGGCGACCGGGTGCGACGCCGGCACCTGCGAGGTCGCCATCCGGCGGGCCAGGTCGTAGTTCACCGGACCGCTGGACCCCGATGCGCCGGCCTGCGACATCATCTGCCCGAGCTGGGAGAACATCGACCCCAGCTGGCTCAGGTCGAACGCGCCGGGATTCGGAGGGCCGGATCCCTCGGAGGAGTCGTCGTCGCCGGGCAGCGAGAATCCGAACGGCACATTCGTCATGGGATTTACGGTACTGACAATCGGCCGACGGTGTCGGGACCGAGCGGCGATGCCTCGGCAATCACGCCCTGGGCGAACAGCCGCCTAGGCGTGGCGACCGGCTGGGTTGCCCGTCTGTGGGAGCCGATCCGGGCGCGACACAGCCGGGCGCCGTAGGCTCTGCTGTCGTGTCCGATCCCGATCAGCCGACCGCGGCCGAGCCAACCAAGGCGACCGAGGCTGGGACGACCGAGACTGGAGCGACCGCGGGCCCCCGTCGGGGACTGTCCCGCCGGGCTCGCACGCTGTGGATCGGCTGCGCCATCGGGGTGGTGCTGTTAGTTCTCGGCGCGGCCATCCCCGTCCCGTTTGTGGCCCTGGGTCCCGGATCGACGTTCAACACCATCGCGTCCGGCCAGGGCAGCGAGGTCATCACCTTTACCGGTGACGACATCCCGGCGGCCGCGGCCGAGCAGCCGACCGGGCATCTGAACATGCTGACCATCCGGGTCATCAAGGACATCCCGATGTTCGAGGCGATCACCATGTGGGTCTCCGGGCGGTTCGCATTGGCGCCGTTCGAGGAGTACTACCCGCCGGGTAAGACCGAGGAAGAGGTCAACCAGGAAAACATCCAGATGTTCAAGGATTCCCAGTCAGCCGCGGAGATTGAGGCGCTGCGCTACCTGGGCTATCCGAACGTGGTTTACGTGGGCGACATCCAGAAGGGCTCGCCCAGCTGGGACCTGCTCCAGCCGAACGACCAGATCACCGCGGTGGACGGGCAGCCGGTGACGGACTATGACTCGCTGGCCACGGTGATGGCCACCACCCGACCCGGACAGACGGTGGAGGTGACGGTGCAGCGGGACGGCCAGGCGATGACGAAGGAGGTCACGCTGGGTGCCGATGCTCAGGTGGGTCCGCAGGGATTCCTCGGTGTGGGGGTGCAGCAGCGTCCCATCGCGCCCTTCCAGGTGCACATCTCGCTGGAGGACATCGGCGGACCCTCGGCCGGGCTGATGTTCACCCTGGGCATCATCGACCGCCTCACCCCAGGGGACCTGTCCGGCGGGAAGTTCATCGCCGGCACCGGGACGATCGACCTGAACGGCAACGTCGGGGCGATCGGGGGAGTGACGTTCAAGGAGGTCACCGCCCGGGCGGCCGGCGCGGATTTCATGCTGGTACCCGCCGACAACTGCGCCGAGGCGTTGACGGCGGTCCCGGACGGACTGACGCTGGTGAAGGTGTCCACGCTGCAGGACGCGATAGCGGCGGTGAACACCATCGCGAAGGGGGGCACGGCACCCGGCTGCTGAGCCCCGGCCGCCGCCCGCGGATCGACCGGGATGTGCCATGTTCGGGGATTGCAGGCGCGGTTCCGGGGCGGAATGTCCGGTTCGGCGTGCAGCAGACCCGCGAACATCGGGGATGACCGGTGCGGAGCTACGGCTCGAAGGTGCCGTGCAGCGCCGCCAGCAGGCCGGGCGCCAGGTCTGGCCCGCGCAGCACCGGTCCGTCTGGCGCGTGCCGCCAGCGCAACAGGCACGCCCCGCCCGGCCGGTCCCGCAGCACCCCCGCTGCCAGCCGGGCCTCGCGCTGGTCCTCGCCGGCGCCGGCCAGGATCTCCAGCACCAGCACGCACCCGGCCACCTCGTCCGGCCAGGCGATCGTCGCTAGCGCATCGGCAATGCTGTCGCCGGGCAGCGCCTCCTGGGCGAGCGGTGTGAACTCGGCACCGGCGGGCTCCGAGGGTTCCTGCGGGTGCACCTGTGCGGCCAGGCCTGGCTCGGCGGCCAGCAGTTCGGACGTACGGACCAACGCGAACACCTGCCGCGGCGCGTCCCAGCCGCCGGTGGCGACGAACTCCTCGACTTCCTCGACCGCACGGCGCAGGGCGTTCGACCCCGAGGGGTCACCGGTGCCGGAGGCTGCAGTCGAGGGTGGAATCACGATCCGATCCTGTCACGGCGACCGTCGCCGGGATCGTCACCGCCGGGATCGGATTTCTCCCGCCGGGATCCTCGCACTCGGGGTTCGTTCCCTCCCGTCGGGATCGTCACCGTCGCATGCGCACCGGCCAGCAACGGTCACCGACGACGCCGTCACCGCCTGATGGCCGGGAACCTCTCGGTCGCCTCTACAGTTGACGGGACGTACCCGCCGGCCAGGCGGGCACGGGACGCCGGCCCACCACGCTGGGGCCGGAGCTGATAGAGCCATTGAACTCGGCGGCCAGCCCGCCCCTTGCCGTCAAAGGAGCCCATCCGTGGCCACCCGGCCCCCCGTCGGTATGCCCGTGCTGTCCCGGCGCGCCAAGCGAGTGCTGATCGCCGTCGTCGCCATCATCGTGGCGATCATCCTGTGGTTCCAGTTCGTCGGCATCTACGTCGACTACGCCTGGTATCGCGAAGTGCACGTCACCGAGGTGTTCACCACCCAGCTGTGGACGCGCGTCGTGCTGTTCGTGATTGCCGGTGTCGGCATGGCAGGGGTGATGTTTGTCACCCTGATGTTGGCCTATCGCAGCAGGCCGGTGTTCCTGCCCAGCGCCGAGGTCGACCCGTTGGCGCCGTACCGCACCGTCGTCACCGCCCACCCGAAGCTGTTCGCGTTCGGCGTCTCCGCGCTCATCGGGGTGATCTGCGGGTTCTCCGCACAGGGTTCGTGGCAGACCGTGCAGTTGTGGATGCATGGCGGCGATTTCGGCCAGACCGACCCGCAGTTCGGCAACGACGTGGGCTTCTACATGTTCCGACTGCCGATGATCCAGATGGTGCTGTCGTGGCTATTCGTGGCGACCGCACTGGCGTTCGTGGCCGTCCTCGTCACGCAGTATGTGTTCGGCGGGATCCGGCTGGCGGCCGGCAAGCATCGTAAGGTCACCGCCCAGGCCGCCCTGCAGCTCTCTCTGCTGGTGGGCGTGTTCGTCCTGGTCAAGGCGGTGCAGTACTGGTTCGACCGATACGACCTGCTGTTCTCCGATCGCAGTGGTTTCTTCACCGGAGCGTCCTACACCGACGTGCACGCGGTGTTGGCAGCCAAGATCATCCTGATGTGTATCGCCGCCATCTGCGCGGTCGGCTTCATTGTCGGCGGGGCGCTGCGGTCGATCAAGCTGCCGGTCATCGCGCTGGCCCTGCTGGTGCTGTCCAGCATCGTGATCGGCGGGGTGTGGCCGCTGATCCTGCAGAAGGTGGTCGTCGCACCGAGCGCCATCACCCGGGAGGCCGCGTACATCGAGCGCAACATCGACGCGACCCGGCAGGCTTACGCCATCACGGACAAGGACGTCGAATACGTGCGCTACGACCGGGACAAGGTCGGGGTGAAGCCGTCCGAGCTGGCGTCGGAGGAGCCCGGGACTGTCAACAACGCGCGCCTGCTGGACCCGAACCTGTTGACGGACACCTTCACCCAGCGCGAGCAGCTGCGCAACTTCTACGGGTTTGCCAAGCAGCTGTCGGTGGACCGGTACACCGACAGCTCCGGCAAGACCCAGGACTACGTCGTCGCCGCCCGCGAGATCGATGTCAACAACTTCGGGGACAGCCAGACGGGCTGGATCAACCAGCATCTGGTCTACACGCACGGCAACGGGTTCGTGGCGGCGCCGGCGAACCAGCTGCAGGACGGGTACCCGGTGTTCCAGGTCTCCGACGTGCAGAACCCCAAGGGCGGCATTCCCGTCCAGGAGCCACGGATCTACTACGGTTCGCTGGCACCGGACTATGCCGTCGTCGGGGCGGAGAAGGGCGACAATCCCAGCGAGTACGACACCGACACCACGCAGTACACCTATCAGGGCACCGGTGGCGTCTCGGTCGGCAACTTCTTCGAGCGGCTGATCTTCGCCACGCACTATTCCGAGGCGAATTTCCTGTTCTCCTCGGAGATCAACTCCAACTCCAAGGTGCTGTACAACCGGGATCCGCGGGAGCGGGTCAAGATGGCGGCGCCGTTCCTGACGGTCGACACCCGGCCGTACCCGGCGGTGGTCGATGGCCGGATCGTGTGGATCGTGGACGCCTACACCACGGCGAAGAACTATCCCTACGCGCAGAGCGTGGTGCTCTCCGATGCCACTGACAACTCGCAGCGGGCACCGGGAGCGACGGCGCAGATCGACAGTCAGGTCTCGTACATTCGCAACTCCGTCAAGGCCGTGGTGGACGCCTACAACGGCACCGTGACGCTGTATCAGGTGCAGAACGACGACCCCGTGCTCAAGGCCTGGGAGGCGGTGTTCCCCGGGTTGATCCAGCCGGAAGGCGCCATCTCGCCCGACCTGAGGGCGCATTTCCGGTATCCGGAAGACCTGTTTGAGGTGCAGCGCAGCCTGATCGGCAAGTACTACGTGTCCAACCCGCGGGAGTTCTATCAGGGGTCGAATTTCTGGAAGGTGCCTAACGACCCGACCGAGGGTGGCGTGCCCGAGGCGGCGCAGCCGCCGTACTACCTGGAGATCGCGCTGCCGGGTGAACCCAATCCGCAGTTCATGCTGACCTCGGCGATGACGTGGTTTGAGCGGGAATACATTTCTGCGTATATCACCGCCAGCGGCGATCCCGGCGACTACGGCAAGATCACGGTGCAACAATTGCCGGCGAATACCCAGACGCCGGGCCCGGTGCTGATCCAGCAGTTGTTCAATTCCAATACCAATATCAGCAACTACATCACCACCCGGACCACCGCGGGCCGATCGAAGATCCTCAACGGCAACCTGTTGACCCTGCCCACGGACAAGGGACTGCTGTACGTGGAACCCCTCTATCTGCAGGGCGTCTCGGAAAGCTCCTATCCTCAGCTGGGCCAGGTGCTGGTCTGGTACAACGGCAACGTCGGGATGGGCGGCAGTCTGGCGGCCGCGCTGGAGAACGCGACGCCAGCGGAGCTGCCCCCCGGAGCGGGGGAGAACGGCGGCTCGTCGGGTTCCCCGCAGCCGACGTCGCCACAGTCTCCGGGGTCTGATTCCACGCCGACGGTGACGCAATCCCAGGGGGTGACGAACCCGTCCGAGAGCGGCACGTCCCCGACCCCGGGCACCTCGACGTCGGGGCCGGGAGGTCCGGTCGATGCGCAGCAGGCGCTGGAGGCGATGCAGCGGGCCGAGCGGGCGCTGTCCAGCGCGAAGGCTTCCGGCGACCTGGGCGCCATCGGGTCGGCGACGGAGGATCTGTACCGCGCGGTGCAGCAGTACCTGGAGGTGGCCGGTCCCAGCGGGGCGAATAGCACGGCGGTGACGTCTGCGCTGTCCTCGGCGTCGGCTGCCGGTGGCGGCTGACCGGCCTGGGTTGGTGCGGGCCCATTCGCCGGTGTCATGGCGGTGGGGCCGTGCCCGTGGAACTGATACACTGGTGATACCGCCGACGCGGGGTGGAGCAGCTCGGTAGCTCGCTGGGCTCATAACCCAGAGGTCGTAGGTTCAAATCCTACCCCCGCTACGACGTAAACGGCCCTTGACCAGCGGAAACCCTGAGTCAGGGGCCGTTTGCTATGCGCTGTCCGGCTGAACGAGATAGCGAAGTGAACACTTAAGGCACTCTTTGGGTTTCTAGAACCGTCAGTGCAAGTGAACACCTATTGTGTTAGCGTTCTTGCATGGCGAGGACAAGGCTCCAACCGCAGCAGGTCGGCAACATCACGACGAAGGTCATCGGCACCTACCCGGACGGCCGGCCCAAGTACCAAGCCGCAGCCCACTATGGCGACCCCGAGCACACCGGACCCAAGAGTCCGTTCAAGCGGGCGACCGGCCACACAGTGGCAGCCGCCGAGAACGCTCTACGTGCCGCCGTCGCGGAAGTGTTTGCAGCGCGAGCGAGGCGGCAGGAGACATCCGCGCGCGCGGATGCTGCCGCCGAAGCCGCCAGGGTGCCCACCCTGCGAGCCTTGGTCGAACGGTGGCACAAGGGGCTGGACACCGCCAACGTACACACCCGGACGATCTCCGACTACGGATACACGGTGGCTGCGTTGTTCGGCTCCGAGTACTCCGAGAGCTTTAAGGCCACCACGGGCCGCACTCATCGTGCGGCCGGACCTGTGCGCGCCGCGTTCGCCGAGATTGAGAACGCGCGCGTGCCGGACGTGACGGTGACCGACCTCAAAGTGTTGATCGCGGCTGTGGCTCGCCACAGCGGGCCTGGTGCTGCTCGTCGTGTTCGCGCTGTGATTCGGGCGGCGTTCCATGCCGCCGTGGACGATGGACTGATTCCCTCCAACACCGTGATGCAGATTCGGTACACGAAGTCGGATCCGCTCAACCCGGCGCGCTACGCGCCCCGCGACGACGGCATCGACCACCACCGCGCACCCGACGACGACGAAGTGCGGGAGCTGCTGACCGCGCTATACGGCGACTCCCGAGCACTGCCGCAAGTGGGCCCGCGCATCCGTGGGCGCATCCCCGAGGGTGGACGTGCGGACGGTAAGGTCAACGGTCTAGACGTCGCCGACCCGACGCTCCTGCTCTTCACCGTGGGCCTGCGCCAGGCCGAGATGCTGGGCCTGACCTGGGACCGGATCAATCTCGCCGACCATCCTCGCAAGGTGACCCTTGACGTGCCGTTGATCGGCGGCAAGACCAGGCGTGAGACCAAGACGCTTCGGCCGGGTGACCTCTGGGTGACCTGCTCGTTGAGCAGGATCACTGGGAAGGGGCTGGCCCGGGGGCCTGTGAAGGTGACTGCGGCGAAGCGGGTGTTGCCTCTCCCGGAGGTTGCCGTCGCCATGCTCCGGGCCCGTGCGGAACGGCTGCATATCAACCTCGACGCCCCGCTCGATACGGCCGTGTTCGGCAACCCGACTGAGCCGGCGCGGTTCCGAGACCCACGAAACTTCGCGAAAGCCGTGGAGCGGTTCTACTCACAGTTCGGCATGGACTGGGCACGCACCCACGCTGGCCGGAAGTACACGACCACTCGACTGCACCGACTCGGATGGTCGGACGATCGGATCATGGCTTGGTGCGGATGGTCGGATCGGAACACACTCGCCACCTACCTGGACCGGCGGCAGGAGATTCCGGACGCGATGGGCGACGCGCTCAACCTTGACCTAGAGCCGGTACCGCAGCTGACCGCATAAAGCCGTCCATTGCGGGGTCGGTGGCGGATTGCAGGGGCTCCCTAGTGCCCCTTGCGCACCGCGTTCCGTGACTGCACGCATACGCCGTCGCTGCTGCGGTTGTCCGCGAGGGCGACGTTCACGGGGGGGGGTCTGTCCGACCTAACGCTGGTCGATGGTGGTCTGGCGGTTTTGGTCCTGCCAGGTGAGCAAATCGCGAAGACGGTATGCGACCGCTCCGTTACGCATCTTGATGAATGCCGGGCCCCGGCCGGCGCTTCGGAGATTGGCCAGGGTCCGGGGGTGATAGGGCGTGTACGAGGCCGCCTCGGTGGTGCTCAGGAGGCGATCGCCGTCGTCAACTGACCGGACCCCACCGCGAGTCAGCGTTTGCTGGTGGTGGTTCATTCCACACCGACCTTGACATGGCGGACGATGGTTGGCTCGCTGGCGACGACATGGGACGTGCTCGCCGGACAGCAGGTTGCCCCGGTCTGACGCTGGTGTCGGCTCTCTTGTGAGGGGCGCGGATTCATGATGCGACGCTTTCCGTGATGTAGTGACGGATGACGGTGCGGCTGGCCCGCAGCTGATTGGCGATAGATCGCGTGGATCGGCCGTGGGCGGCGAGGCGACGGACAGCTTCGGCTGCTTCCGCATCGGTTAGTTGGCGCCAGCTCAATCGGCCGGCGGTGGCAGCTTCGATAGCGATCTCGTCGAGGTACTGCTGGTCGGTGTCGGTGGTTGGGTCGGCGACAGCATCGTGTGGGGCTGCGTCGGTGTCGATGTCGTCCCACGCGAGCGGCGGAACCCACCCGCGGTCTTGTGCGTACCGCTTGGCGGCCAAGGTCGTCGGCGTGTGGGATGGAGGCTCTTCTGCGAGGTCGTCGTAGAGCTTGGCGGTGGCGGCAGCGGTGGCTGCGGTAACTTGGTTGGCGGTCAGGGTTCGCGCGAGGCTATCGGGGCGGCGACCCAACAGTGCAGCGATATGTGGGAGCGGCCAGCCCAACGCGACAAGGGCAGTGAGTCGGCGGCGGGTACCTCGGGCGTCTCGCAGGTAGGTGGCCGTGGCGGGGTCGATGGTGAGGAGCGCCTCGGCGAGCTGGGTGCGGATGCGGCGGATCGGTGCCTTGTGGGTCGGTGTCGGGGTGGTGCAAGCGATGTCGCGCAGGTGGCGGGCGCTGGTCCCGGCGAGGCGAGAGAGCCTGTCGTATCCGAGTCCGGCGGCTCGGAGCTGAGCGATGTGTTCTCGGACCGGCGTGGCGTCGACGAGTGTTGACGAGCTTTGGTGGCCGAATAGTGCGCGGCGTCGTCGGTTGCGGCTGGCTGCGCTGTTCGCGGCGGTGCACGCGGGGCAGCGGCAGCGGTCCTTGACGTATGCCACGCGAGTCCCGTGCCGGTGGTCGTGCCCAGGATGCTGGCAGCGCCGGACCGGTCTGCTGGTGGCGGGCGGCTGCATGGGTCTCCCCTCCCGGCGGCGGGTGCGTTCACCGGGAGGGGGCGCTGAACCTGCTGGATTGCTGCCACGGATCGGCCGCGTGCTGAGAGTTCAGATTGCGGTCACAAGATTCACGACTGATGCCGAGCAGAACGACTTGTTGGTCGGCATGGTGACGCCGACTGCAGCAATACACCGGGGTGCTGCCGCTACTGTCCGTCACCACCTGGCGGCGGCCTTCAGCGACGTGCTGAGTGCCGCGGCGTATCCGATAGAGGATCCGCTGCCGGTATAGATCAGTGCTTGCCCCTGGCTACGCCACAAGCGCTCGTATTGAGAGACTGAATGGCATGACGCGACCCGAGATGGGATTCGGACCCGAGATCGACCTGCACGTCCAGATAGACACCGGGCGAGCGGCGTTCGGCCGAGGTGTCTTGGCTGGCCTGGTGTCGGTGTTGCAGGACGCCACGTGTCGACCCAGAACGGAGCGCTCTTGGGGGCCTTGCGTTCTCGGGTGCACGATGTGGATGGACGATCCCGAGCTTCTTGCAGTGATCGGGCAAATGGCCAACGCATGCGTGGTCGTGACGAAGCAGGCGCGGAACAAGTACAACCAAGAGTCCGGGAAGCAACTGCGGGCGCTGGCGAGCAATAACGGACTGATGCAGTCCGCCTATTGGGAGTTGTCCGAACTTGTGCCTACGGATCAGCCGCGCCTGGTGGGGCCGTCCTGGTCCGGACCTGATACCGCCCAGATCGGAGCGGTTCGTGAGGTGGGCTACCGCAAGGTCGACAATCACCTGGTCCCGATCGTTCACGCGAAGATGCTCCTACTTGGCCAGATGGGATGGACCGACGAGGACCCCGTGGGGGGCGTCGCTGACTACTCGTACTTCATCCCAGAGTGCGTGTGGATCGGGTCGGCCAACTTCACCAAGAGCTCGCGCAAGAGTCTCGAGATGGGGATGTGGACGTCCGACCCGAGCCTGCTCGCGGCCGCCCGTACGTGGCTCCTGACCCTGATCAGCATTTCCGAACCTTTCGGCGCGAGCGCCGATGACCCGAGTCCGGAACTGCTCCCTGTCGAGTACGACGAGGCCGCAATGATCGACGCGATGCATGAATTGTGGGATGACTCCGATGATGACGGTCGATGATGGCGGGGCGCGAGCAGACCGCATGCTTCCGGTCCACGGAGTTGCAGCTGGCGCACGAGCCAGCGCTGCGTCGTCGCGCTGTCGCAGCCGGATACACCAACGACAGGCGACTGGTCGAGGGTCCTAGCCTATTGACTGCCGGTTCGAGCCCGGCCGGGTCCGGGGAGGCTCGATCTGAGCCTCCCAAGCCCGGACCGGTCGGGGTCTCAAGCCTCACCAACAGGACTCCCGCGCCGGTAGGCTTTCGACTCATCGGAAAGACGTCCGCCACACGAACGCTGAGCGGCGACAGCGTCCAGGGACGAAACGGACACCACCTCAAGATCGCCAGTTCGTCACAGGCCGATCGCTGAGTGAGACGACAGGAAGCGAGTCACGCCGGTTGAGGCGTGAACCAGTGTCGAGGATCTTCGTCACGAACCATGCGCTCGTGGGTGTCGCGAACTCTTCGTATGTATAGCTTTCGATCTTCGAGAGATTGACGCGAGTTAAGCAGCAGACACGTCACCGGGAATCGGGCCCGGGCGTCGATGATCCGGCGTTCCAGTTCGCAGCGGAGGTCACCGCCGGCCTCGAACGCTGCTTCGGTTTGCTGCGTCGTCGGTGTGAAGCCGCCGTGGACGATGCGCCCCCGCAAGGCGTACAACTGATCTACGTATCTCCCGACTTCGGACGCAGTATCCTTCAGGTTCCAGGGGCCGCATTGCAGCCTTTCTCCGACTTCGCGGAGTCGTGGGATGAACTGGTCGATTCCCCGCTTCACCCGCGACAGGTTGGCTCGCTCATCATCGCGCAACATTGCCCGATAGACCGCTCCAATGAGCATCTCGACCGACGTGTTGAGGAATAGGACAGCGGCAGCGTCGTCTCGGTCGCCTTGGTAGGCGCGGTTCGCGCGCAATCGCCACAGCACCACTCGGTCGATCGGATGTTCCGACATTTCTGTTGCAATTCCGTCATCGAGCCGACGCAAGTAGTCGTCGGGCCGTTGATACGGGTGCTCGCGCTGCAGTGTGAACGTGCCCCCGCAGAGAACACGTTTTGAGATGTCAACGAAAAGCATGTACGCGAACTTTCCAAATTTCTGAATGGAATCGTAATCAATCCTGGGATCCTCGGTCGCGATCATGTAACCGTGCAGAACTCGCTGAATCGCGCCCACCGCCTTATCCATCGCTGCTATTGCGTAATCGTTGTCGGTGGGTGTGGCACTCTCAGGCATGACTGCTGCTCGAGGTATTCGTACGCAGAACACGGACATGATGTGCGCAGGCAAGTCGGGCAGTGGAATGCTGTGAAGGTCGAGGTCGCCGACAGAAAACATTAACCGCAGATGCCCTACCGCGGTGTCGAGAGCCGCCAACGTCTCAACATTCTGGCCAGGAATGGGTATAGTAGGGAATGCGAATACCTTGATCTCGTGCACGCCGCTGTGCACGCAGATGTCGAGGCCAGTGGATTCGGAATCGAAGGGTTCTGGTCCAGCGTGAGGGAGCACAACCACCACCTCACTGACCGTTTGGTCCCGCCAAATTCCTCGGAGCCGTTGCTGGGAACGCTTGAAGGCCGAATCGGCATCGGATAATTGGCCAGTCATCGGTACACCTCTCTTGGCTTAGTACTTGTCAGGCCGCACTGGGGCGGGCCCCTTGGGCAGCGGCACTCCTCGCTGCGGGCACCACGGTACTTCGTATAGCACTAGTCGGTTCGCCAGCGCCAGCGCGTGGTACGGCGCTCGGACTCGACGTCGGCCACGGCTACCCTATGCATCGTCGGTTATGCGCGGGCACTACGGAGGCTGGACAATGCATGTCGCCGAACAGGGGCAGGCGGTCGGAGGACTGCACCGCCACACGTTCTTCCTTGTGTTGCCTGATCCGATTCCCGTTCACCATGGCGACGGGTTTACTCGAGCCGTGGGGCCCGTGGAGCCCGATCTGATGACGGGGCCGATCTTCGTCGCTCCAAATCTGCCAGAGATGCCGTGTGAGGGGGGAGAGAATGTTGTCTCGCTTCAGTTCCTCCAGATCCCGCTGCCGCCTCAAGCGGAGATAGAGCCAATGGTCCTCACTCGGGCAACTGACATTTACTCGCGGGCCACTGGGACAACCGCAAATACTCAGGAGCATCTCGCCGAATTGGCCACGGACGAGCATTACGCCACTGTTGTCGCCGGCGTAACTTTCCAAAACAACGATCGGCCTCCTATCGATTATGGCAACAAGGACCCGCTAACCAGAGTCATCGACGTGCTTATCGACTGGGTGCGCGGATACCGGGCTAGCCACGGCGCGCTGATACCAGAACTGACATACGAACGGCTATACCCTCTCGTACCTACAGCGGTCAGCGATCTACAAGAGCGTTCATCCGGCCCTACTCTGTTGATAACTCTCGACCACTTTTTCTCGCGCATGTCAACGCCGCCGACAGAGGCCCTGAATACGAATGAGCAATCACAGATCGCCGATCGAACTGTTCGATTGACGGCCGGTGACCCTTTCGCGCTTCTGGCCGAGCGTCGCCTTGAGGCCCTTAGGTTGCTTCGAATCGATGGGCGCTACGGCGAAAGCATCACCCAAGCAGCGATCGCAGCGGAGATCCTCTTAGACGGAGCACTCGGGATAGCCCTGTGGGAGCGCGTACGACGCGGCGACGAGACGGACGAAGGGGCCGCAAGCGTGCTAGCCCGCGACCTCAGAACGCGAGTGAAGAGGGATCACGGACGCATCCTCGGTGGCTCCTGGGGAATCACCAGAGGGCCTGTCCGAGCCTGGTCTGAACACCTTGCAGCGATCCGCAACCGAGTTGTTCATGCAGGCTACCGGCCTACCGGGGACGAAGCACTGAGGGCACTTGCGGCGCTCGAATCGCTAGAACATCACGTTGGTGACATACTGGCCCGACGTTGGCGTTCCTGGCCAGTCGCTGCACTCAGCTTCCTCGGACCCGAAGGATTCGCACGACGTCACATGAGTTCGCGTCCTCCAACTGATTGGCTGGCTGCAAACGGTGGGCAAATAGCACCACTCATTGGTGCTTACGCAGAATGGCGAGACCATATAAGCGGCTTGATAGAAGGAGCACGGCGCCGAGGTTGAGCCCCGCGTCCAAGTCATGTCGAGCCCGTTGCTGCTCCCGTCAAGTTCCGCCGCTGCAGCACCCCGCGGGACCCTCGCCTCGACCGGCCCGAATGAACGGCAAGGTAGAGCGGCTGACGCGATCGGGGAACCTGGAAACCCGCAAGATTCAGGACTTCCTCGAGAGGGAACGCTAAGCGGCCACGACGGCGGTGGACGAACCGGACTCAGCTTCAAGATCATCAGATCGCCGCATCGGGATCGGCGAGAGGGACGTGATTTCGAGGCTGCCCTTGCAGGCATGCGGAGAGTCACGAAATCTGATAGGCCTACGAGGGCACTGGGAGATCGAGCTCCGCTCTTTCAGGTATGGCCTGCTACGGCGGCCCTATTCTCTACGGGCGCACGCGGATCACTGTCCTTCCGTTGCGTCGCCCGGTCGGGTTGAGGGCGGCAATGGCATCATCGAGGTTCGCGATGTCGCCGATGTTGGTCCGCAGGCGTCCGTTGTCGTCCCGTACCCGCTGGACAATTTCCGTTAGTTGGGTGCGATCGGACTCGACAACCGAGTCGATCCCCAGACCGTCCGCGGGCCGCGCAGCCCATCGGCGGATGGATCGAGAGGCGACCCGCGAGCCTCCGCTTGCGTGGCCCATTGACGTGCGACTCTACCTCGCGTGTGGGATGCCATCACTGCGATAGCCGCCGTTCTGGGCCTGTTAATCGCCGGAGCCACCGCGTGGTTCGGCTGGCAGGCGATCGAGAGCGCAAGAAGGGACAGCAGGGATCGGACCCGCCCGTATGTCATTGCTGACATGGGAATTGCGCCAGGTTCGCAATCGGTCATGCTCCGAGTCCGCAACGTCGGCCAATCAGTGGCCCGCAACGTCAGCGTCACCTTCACGCCCGACCTGCCTGGCCCCGAGTCCGCCGATCCCGGCGTGCTTACACCGTCGCTCAGGCGAAGATACCTCCGCCCCGTCACGATGATCGCCCCGGGGCAGGCACTTTCAAATGTGTGGTGGACTGGTCAAAGCGTTCCCGGGAGTCAGGAGATGATCAACGCTGAGCCGCTCCCCGATGGCGTGACTGTGGTGGTCGCGTACGTCGACGACCGAGGGACGACGTACTCCGACATGTTCGCCTTGTCGGCCGAAACGATGTACCTGGAGGGCGTCTCGGTATCGAGTACGTCGATCCGCGGACGACTGGAGTCGATCGCCCGAGAGACGAGGCGGATCGCAGACAGCGCGCAATCCATCGCTCCGACTCGGAGCATTCGGCGTGACGGCCGCGCACTCAGGGTGCAACTCACCGATGTCGGGGATGAGGTCTGAGGTGTGGACGCCAGTATCGCGAGGGAGCGCGGTAGGTGATGGAAACCATGCTGTAGTGGGTGGCCTCGAGCCATTTGGGTCGGACCTCTGCACGGGCCGACGTGTGTCACGCGCAGTTGGCCATTTGGTGTTGCCCCACAAGCCGAACGATGAGCGGCGACATCCGAGCCGCTGGTCGCGATGCCATGCGCAACTGGATCTTCGTCACCGTTTAGGTCGCCCGGATTTGGATTCCGGGACAGGGCGCTTTGCGAAGAGGCTCGCACCGAGACGGCGGGCTCGGAATGACGCGCAAACACTGGAGCCCGGTCGCCCGATCAGTGACGCACTGTAGTCGAGGGTCCTGCGGCGCCGAGGTTACCGCGGGGGCGCGGGGCGTGGCTGGAACGCGTGTCCCAGCGGCGGCGCGGGGGAGCGGAACGTGGTCGTTTCGGGGTCTGCCCCGCGGGGAGCGTCGGGAGGTCGGTAAACCAGGTTGGCAACGGCGTAGTCCAGGTCAAGAGCGGGGCTGGTGCTGGGCCGGTCGATGCCCGCTTGGGCAGCCGCGATCAGGGCGGGGACGTCGGCGCCCGCGTCGGCGAGTCGGTCAAGTTGCGCAGCCAGGGTGGGCCAATGGGGGTCATCGAGGATGCCGGGGCCGGCGGCCGCCAGGTGGGGGCGCCATTGCTTGCTGGGCGGGCTGGTCCGGGACGGGCCGGTCCGGCCCGCGGGCGTGTCGTGAGGGGGCAATCCTGCTGAATCGTCCTGGGTCGGCGCGGCGGTCGGAACGTCGTTGGCTGGTGCTGTGACGGGCAGGTCGCGCCGTCCGCCGCCGTGCAGGGAATGTTGCAGTGGGCGGACCTTCTGGCTACGCGTGGTCTCTCGGTACGCGTGAGGCAGGTACCAGAGCTGTTGTCTGCTGGACCATTTGAAGCCTGCTTCCTTGAGCGCATTGCGGAGTTCGGTGTCGGATTTGTCGGTGCCCAGCACGGTGGTTCCGTGGTGGCCGTGCTGGATGTAGGGGCCGCTGGCTTCAGCGCTGGCGGGCGGGCGCTCTGGTCTGCGTGTCGCCTCATCGCCCGGCGTCGGCGGCTCCGCCGCGGGCTCGGGACGAACACGCAATTGCGGAGTGTGCCGATCGTTGTGCGCGGGGCGGCCCGGATCGTTGGGCGCAGGCACGAAAGATATGGAGGCGCGGCCGCCGTGGTGCACGGCCTCCGTCCCAGCGTCCTGGTCGGGAAACCCGCCCTGGCCCGACTCTTGTCCGCGCAGGTCGGCGGACTGGTCGATGGCGGCTCCGTCTCGACTCGGATTGTGGCGCAGCGGTGGTCGTGATGCGCTGACGTCGGGCTGTTCATGGATGGGTCGGTCGAGCGCGCGGTCGAGTCCGGGCGGGGTGCCGTCGGGGGTTTTCGCGGTGTCGAGGCGGTCCAGGATGCCGATGGCCGCGGCGCGTACTCGGCTGGCGGTGTCCTGGATCGTCTTGATGGGGTCCTGCTCGGGCACGCGCGACGCCCAGGTCGACACGTAGGGGATGGTGTACGGGGTGGTGTCCATTCCGTGCGCAGCGCCGATCATCAGCGCGACCGATTCGGCTTCAACTTCGGCAATGCCGCGATGTGTTGCGGCGTCGGCGTTGTCGCGGCTGTGCAGGACGATGTGGCCGGTTTCGTGGGCGAGGGTGCGGGCTCGGGATGCGTCGTCCATGTCGGCGCGGACGTGGACTGTGTGGGTGGCCCAGCTGGTCATTCCGTTCGCGCCGTGAAGTGCTGCGGCGTCGGGGGCGTCGTGCAGGGTGAAGCCCTGCTCGTTGACGATCCGGGCGAGCCCATCCCACATGCCGTCGGGTGCTTGCCCGGTGAGTAGCTGCGGTCGTGGGAGTTGCGCGACGGGCGGGCCGTTCGTCATTGAGATGTCCCACACGTAGGCGGGTTTCACGCCGATCAGGCGGGGGCGGACGGTCTGGCCGGGTGAGGGCTTCTCGCCTCGGCCGAGCCGGTGCCAGCTACCGGGGTCGTCGGGCTCGTCGGAGGCCATCCGGGCGGTGACGGGGGCGATGATCTGGTAGCCGGACTGGCCCTTCATGACGGCGCGCCCGAGCTGTCGCCATTGCTGGAAGCCGGCCAGGTAGGTGGGGAACGGGTCGGGAACTCGTCCTTCGGCGTGCGCGATGGAGTGTTGCAGCCAGATCAGCAGCGTGTTGTTGAACGACCTGGATCGGAACTGGGCGGCGAACTCGATGGCGCGTCGCCAGTCGTCGCCGGTGACCAGCGATTCGACGGCGGAGGTCAGTCTCTGCTGTAGCGCGTCGATCTTCGCGTTCCGGTCAGTGATCTTCTCCGCGAGGGTGCGGGTGTCGTAGCTCATCATTCCTCCACGGGTCTGGACGACGAACCTGCGGCCGCCGCCGCGCTGCCGGTGCGACAGTCGGCCGATTCGCCAGCGTTCGTATGACGGACATCCTGAGGCTGGTGGCCGTGCGGCGTCTCGGGGCCAACTTGTCGCGGGCTGTGTCCGGGCTGACGGTCAGCTGCTCGACCTCGCCGTGCCGACCGCGCTCGGTAGCCCGCTCGTTCAGGCTGGCGATGATCTCCTCGTTGCAGACGTGCTGTTGCTGGCGGCCGGCGCCGTAGCCGCGGCCGCGGGTGCTCATGTTGGGCTTGCGCCGGCCTGGCTGTGGTTCAGCGTTCTGCTCCGTCCACCGTGCACCGAGGGACAGATGTCCCTCGGTCTGGTCGGCCGGTCTGGCACTGCTGTGTGCGGCCATGAGCGTGATGTTTCCTGCAGGTATGTCGCGGGCGGCGGCCCAGCGACGGGCGACTACATGGCTCGCGTGTCGTGGCGATCCGCCAGCCTACCTGTCGGGTGGCGGTGTCATGCTGAACGGCGAACAGGCCGGTCACGGGCCTGGCGGGCACGGGTGGTGAGTGCTATGGCGGTACTCCTGGAGCAGCGGCCGACCGCGGAAAGCGGCCGCAGCACGCGTCGGCGGCTCTCGGCTGGGTGGTGGCAGGTGGTGGCGTCCGGACCGGCGATCGCGGGATCGGCGCTGCTGGTGGTCGTCGTGTGCGCGCTGCTGGCGCCCTGGCCGCTGCTGGCGTACGTGCCGCTGGCGGTGTGGGCGGGCGGCGCGGCAGCGGCGCTTACCCGGCCGGGGGAGCGCGTAGCGGTGCGCCTGGCCTGCGGTTTTCACCGCCCGCGCGCCGATCAGGCGGCGCTGCTGAACGACGCCGCGCAACGTGTGCTGGCCGCGGCGGGAGTGCCGGCGGACCGGGTGGATTTCTACGTACGGCCGGGCGGCCAGGTCAACGGATTCGCCGCGGGCGGGCACAGCGTGGCGGTCTCTCGCCGGGCGTTGGAAGATTTTGCGGCACGAGGGCATAGCCGGGTGGTGACCGAGGCGTTACTGGCCCACGAGGTGGGCCACTTGGTGGTGCCCGGCGCCCGGTTCGGGGTGGCGGTGTGGTGGCTGACCATGCCGGGGCGGGCGGCCGCCGGCGCAGTGATCACGGTGTGCCTGCTGCTGAGCGCGGCCAGGCATCAGCCTCGCCGGCTGCTCGTGGCAGTGGCAGCCGCGGGTATCGCTTACGGCGTGGCGCAGGCGGCCGGCCGGGGCGAATGGCCGGCGGCAGCGTGTCTGGCCGCCGTGGCGATCCTTGCGGTGGGTTGCCCGCTGCTGCGCGCGGCGGCTGGTCGCGCCACGGAGTACGCCGCTGACGCATTTGCCGCGTCCTGCGGCTACGGCCCGGCGCTGGCCTGGGCGCTGCAGCACACCACGAGGCCGCCGGACCCGATCGGGTGGGTGTCCAGGATGCGGGCCGACCACCCGGCGGGCGGTCTACGCCTGGCCGCCCTGGCCGAGCTTTCCGGACGCCCTTGAAGGACCCGCGGGTGCCCCGGCGGTTGAGTCGGTGCGGAATCCGCGCGGGTGGACGGAGCGACGCCGTCATGCCCGGTGCGGGGTCGGCGCAGGGTTTGGCATGATCAGCACCAGCGCGCCGGCCCACCTGGCTATGCCGTCGTGCCGCACCTTTTTCGTCGAGTGGATGGGACTTGCTTGCGTGGCCGATGCGTCGTTCTCGCCCGACGCGCTGCGGCGGGCACGACTTCAGGCCCATCTGTCTCAGGAGCAGCTGGCAGCGATGGTCGGGGTGTCTGGCCGCGCAAGGGTCAGCGTGTGGGAGCGGGGGGTGGAGCGGCCTGGAGTGTCGGTGGTCCCGCGGCTGGCGGCAGCGTTGGGCGTTGACGTCAGTGCCCTGTACAAGGGCAGTGACGGCGCGAGCCTGGCCGTACTTCGACGCGGTGCGGGCCTGTCCCTGGACGAGCTCGCGCGACGGGCCGGGCTGAGTTCGACTCGGTATCGGCGGATCGAACACGGCCGACATCCTTCCGAACAAGAGATCGGGCGGATCGCGGCCGTCCTGAGCATTCCCGACGCTACGGTGCGCCAGTCCCTACCGCCAAGATCAGGCGACCGCGGCGAGGAGAAACCCAGCGGCTAGCGCCGGGCCATACGCAATCATGGCCCGCCGATCGCGGGTCCGCGCATATGCGATGGCGGCCATGGCGGCAGCCAGAACGGCGAACACCAGAACGGCGAGAATGACGGCGCGATAATGGGTATGGCCCAAGCCGAGCCCGCCGAGGACTGCCAAGCGGACATCCCCGAAACCGACCCCGGCGAATCGCCAACACAGAAGCAGAACCAGCCCTGCGCCGGCCGCCGCCGCCGCAGAAAGCACCGGTGCCCGCCAGTCGGCGGTAACGATGCCCGCCACCACCAGCAGCACCCCGGTGGTCACCATGCCTGTCCGCACCAGCGGGGTGGGGATGCGCTGGGTGCGGGCGTCGCACACCGTCGCCGCCGCCAGCGTCGCCGACCAGCAAGCAAGGGCCGGCAGCCACCAGAGTGAGCCCGCCCGATCCGCAGCCGCGACGGCCACCACTCCCGCGACGACGCCAGCCCCCGCCGCCACGCCCCGCAGCGGCCACGAGGCGGCGTAGCGGACGGCGTCGAGCCGCCGCAAACCCCAGACGACCAGCAGCGGAACCGCGGCGAACCCGCCGGCGGCGACGCCGACCGCGATCCACCCCCAGGCAACGGCCATGACCCTCCACTTCTAACACACTTCGGCGAATGTAGTGGCGATCCGCCACCACACTATGCCACACTGGTGGAGCGCTGCGACAGTCTTGCCGGCTACGGATGGTCAGTAATCGGACACGGAAAGTGCTCACCGTGGCCTGGATGGGGTTACTGTGCCTGCACGGACCGAATCTGCCGCGGGGTGCGGAGGTGAAGTGGTCATGAAGATGCGGATCGTTGCGACGGCGCTACTGGCCGCGCTGCTGACGGCAGGTTGCTCCGGCGGGGACGGCACCCCGATCAGCGTGTCCGGTGCGAGTGGCACGACGCCTGCCAGCCCATCGCAGCGGTCTACGCGTCCGACTCCCGGCAGTACGGTCCCGAGCTCACCAGGGAGCATCGCGACGCCGACTCTGCCTGTGCGCAGCACGACGTCCCACTCGCGGGTCACCTCCGGGTCAGCTGACCCGAGTGCGTCAATGATGAACTCCACGACCCAGAGCATCCAGACATCAATCTCAACGACGACCGCAACCGCATGGACGCCGCCGGATTACGGCTCGGCCGAATCAGCAGTGGACGCTTACCTCAAGGTCAGGGAAGCCAACGACGCGGGCCTGAAAGATCCCAACCATCCACCCACCTCCGAAATTGAGAAGTATTCGCAGGGACAAGGCCGTTTGGTCATGGAGGACTCAATCGCGGACGAGGTCAAGCATGGCACAGCCTGGCGGGGTATGCCGTGGGCGAGACGCGTAGTGGTGATCAATACAAAGCCGAAGGTTAACGAGGTGATCTTGTCGGATTGCCCGCAACCGAACAGCTCGTGGGAGCAGTACGACGTAAAGACTGGCAAGGCGATCCCCCAACAGGTGCGCACGCCGCCGCCCCCATACCTAGCCACAGTGACCATGTTCAAGGTTCAGGGGACGTGGGTAATGGTGTCGCTTCGGCTCGATGGAGCGAAGACATGCACACGATGACGCGGCGGTGCGGGTTGTCGCTCGCGATGGCTACCGGGCTGATCCTCGCATTCGCGTGCGTCTGTCTGATCCCGCCACGCGCGAGTGCATGCACAGTCGACGACCCGAATTGCGTATCGGTGGGCGCGGCTTCGCCGGGGCAATCCGGTCGCGGTGGCAGTTCTGGTACGGCTGATCCTGCAACGGGTGACGGCGTCTCGGGTTCGGGTGGCGGGGCTCATGATGATCTCGCCACATCGCATGCAGAGATTGATCCTGCATCGGGCGACGGGGATGGCGGGTCGACTCCTGATTTGTCATTCGTATGCGAGTCCATGCTCGAGCAAAACCTGAACACGATGCGGCCGGATCAGCTGATTGCGATGATGAAGGCGTCTGGTTGCCCGGCGTCGTCGTACGCGGCCCTGGAGAGAAGGTGGGGCCGAGCAGCGCCAACGCCTCCGTCGCCTGCGCCTCCGTCGCCGGCGACCTTGGCGCGGCAGGCGGAGTCGTCGTTTGAGTTGCCGGTTCCGGTGCCTGGCCGATTCCCGGCGGGCTCGATGCCGGACGGCCGTGCATACACGGTGGTGAATACGCACATGTGGTTCTGGACCGACCGATCGGTGTGGAAGCCGTTGTCGGCCACCGCCAGGGCCGGTGCGAACTGGGCGAGGGTCACGGCGACGCCCACCCGGTTGACATTCACACCGGGTGACGGGCACGCATCCGTGTCGTGCCGAGGCCCGGGAATGGTCTTCGACCCGGATTCGTCCCGGTACACCTATCCGGGATCGTGGGCCCCGATAGCGGAGCCGGGCGGCTGCGACTACGTCTACCAGCACGCCTCGGGCCAGCAGCCGAACGAGGAAGTGACGGCCACGCTGGCGATCACCTGGGATTTGACATGGACCGGGTCGGGCAACACCTCGGGCACGTTGACCCAGCACACCACCACCACGACGGAGAGATTCGTTGTGGCGGAGTTGCAGTCGGTGGTGACGGGATGAGTTCGCACAGCAACGGGGCCGCACGCACGCCATTGATGACGGGCCGGGACGGGCACCCGCCGGGCAGCCCGTCCGCGGCGGCGACACCACCGATGGCTGGGACCGAGTCAGGAACCCAGGTCCGAGCGGCGGCGGCACGGCGCCGCTCGCGCCGCGGACTGTTGATCGCGGTGCTGGTCGTGGCCTTGGGCGGGGTGTTGGCCTTCGCCGGGGCGAACATGCTGACCCGACACAGCCAGGTGTTGGCGGTGACACGGGATGTTCCGATGGGCCAGGTGATCACGTCGGCGGATTTGGTGGTGGCGTCGGTGAGCACGGATCCGAACCTGTCCCCGATCCCGGCTGACGAGCGCGACCGGGTGGTGGGCATGGTGGCGCAGGTGCCGCTGGTGAAAGGTGAGCTGCTCACGCGCGGTCAGGTCGGCGCCGCGACCGGGTTCGTCGCCGGGCAGCAGCTGGTGGCGTTGCCGCTGAAGCTGGGGCAATTGCCCGCTCGGGGCCTGTCGCCGGGGGAGCTCGTGCTGGTGGTGGGCACCCCGGGTAGCGCCGGGTCGCTCGACGGATCGAAACCCGCTGTGTCGCAGGTGGACGCGGTGGTGGATGGCGTGGGCAAGACGGACGCTGCCAGCGGGATAACGGTGGTGGACGTCCGGGTGGCGGCAGCGGATGGGCCGGGCTTGGCGCGGCTGGCCTCGACCGGGAACCTGGCGGTGATTGTGCTGCCGGCGGGGGGCTGAGGCGGCGATGTTGACGGTGGTGACGTCGGGGAAGGCCTCGCCGGGGGTGTCGGCCACGGTGTGGGCGTTGGGCCTGGCCTGGCCGGGCGAGGGCGTGCTGGTCGCGGACGCTGACCCGGTCGGCGGGGATCTGGCGTCGGGGTTCCTGGCTGGCCGGGTCGACGTCGCTCGGGGCTTGTTGTCGTGGGCGATCGCGGCTCGGGGCGAGGTTCCCGCGCTGCAGGGCGCGGCCCTGCTGGCCGAGCATGCGGTCACGGTGCCGGAGCGGCCGGGATTGTGGCTGCTGCCGGGGGTGGCCGACGCGGTGGCCGGCCGGTCGCTGACCTCGCAAACGTGGGGGCGGCTGGCGCTGGCGTTGGAGCGCTCGTCGGCGGTGTTGGGCCGAGATGCGCTGGTCGATGCGGGGCGCCTGGCCGGTAGTTCAGTCCCCAATGGCGCGTTGTTTCACGCGGCGGACAGGGTTCTGGTGGCGGTGCGCAGCAGCGTCCGCTCGGTACACGCCGCCACGCAGGCAGTGTCGTGGCTGCGGGAGAGCCTGGGCGATGTGGGGTCGGTGTCGGCGCTGGTGATCGGCAACGGCCCGTATACGGCCGGCGAGATTTCCGCGGCGCTGGGCATCCCAGTGCTGGGGGCCCTTCCGGCGGATCCGCGGGCGGCGGCGGTGGTGATGGACGGGGCCGCGATGCCCTGGCCGCGGCTGGCCCGCTCGCCGCTGCTGCGAGTCGCGGCCAGCCTGGCGCGCGGCCTGGCCACTGTTCAGCCCGCCGAACCGGCCCGGGCACCGCAGGCGGAGGTGGCGAGATGAGCCTGGACGAGGTGAGCCTGGATACGGTACTGCCGGGTGCGACGGCCACCGAGCGCGCCGACGGCGACGCCGCCGTCGGCGTGGATTACCAACTGGTGGAGGAACTACGCGGCCGGGTGTCCACCCGGTTGGCAGCCGAGCAGCGGGAGCTGCCGGCGTCGGCGCGCCGAGAGTTGACACGGCAGTTGATCCGCGACGAGTACACCCAGTGGGTGCTGCACGACGCCGGGCGCGGTCGAGCGGCGCCAGACTCGGACGCCGAAAAACGAGTGTTCGCGGCGGTTTTGGCCGAGCTGGACGGGCTGGGTCGCATCGCGCCGCTGGTCGGCCGCGACGATGTGGAGGATGTTCATTTCGAGGGCTGCGATCCGACGGTGCTGCGGCTACGCACCGGCGAGTTCGTCGACGGCCCCCCGATCGCCACCAGCGACGACGAGCTGATCCGGGTGCTGCGGGGCATCGGCGCCCGCTCCGGCGACGGGCAATCGGCCCGGGAGTTCTCCTCCGCACATCCAATCTTGAATGTGCGGCTTCGCGGCGTGGGCCCGCTCGGCGCCAGACTGCAGGCCGCGATGGATGTGCTGCCCCGCCCGGCCGGGGTGATCCGGGTACACCGACTGCCGGATCCAAGCCTGGAGGATCTACGCGGTCTGGGCATGATCGACACCCCGATGCGAGAATTCCTGACCCACGCGGTCGCCGCGGGCGCATCGATCCTGGTATCGGGCAACCCCGGGGTCGGAAAGACCACCGTTTTGCGGAGCCTGTGCAACGCAATCGGATTCGACAACGTGGTGATCACCGTCGAAGACGAACGCGAGCTGGGGCTGCATCTCCCGCGGCGAGACCGGGTGTCGGGAAAGTTGGTTCGCCGGTTCGCGGTGTGCCGGGCGTTCGAGTCCAGGATGCCCAACGCGGAGGGCCGCGGCGGGTTCGGTCTGGGAGATGCGCTGCACGAGGCGTTGCGGGCGTCCCCGACGCGGCTCGCGCTGGGGGAGGTGCGCGGCGGCTACGTGATGGCCCTGCTGGACGCGGTCACCTCGGGGGTGTCCTCGGTGATGTGCACGATTCACTCACCGACCGCGGAGGGTCTGTTCGACAAGGTGCTCATCGCCGCGCTGAAGGCGACACCGCCCCCGCCGTCGGAGTTGGTGATGCGTTCGCTGGCGTCGCTGGATCTGGTGGTGCATGTGTCCCGGGACCGGCACTACCGGCGGTACGTGTCGGGCATCTACGAACTGGGGCACGTGGGAGACCGCGCCTACCCGGACTTTCCGGCGCTGTTCGCGCCCCGCCCCGCCGATGGGCGGGCCGTGGCGGTGGGTCCGGGCCGGTTGTCGACCGGTCTGGCGGAGCGGCTGGACGTGGTGGGCTTCGATGCCGCCGGATGGCTTGACCCGGCACGGTCGGATTGGGTCACGCCCGAGGCGGGGGTGATGTGGTGACCGCCGGATCGTTGCTGATAACCCTGGCCGGGCTGCTGCTGGCCGGGGGCGTGGTGACCGGCGTGTGCGCCTGGCGCGGGGTGGCGCTGTGGCCGGCCCACCCGGTGCGGCGCCGATGGCGGCTGCGGCCGATCCACGGCGCTGCGGTCACCGCGGGGCTGCTGGTGTTGCTGGTCACGGGCTGGCCGGTGGCGGCGCTGGCGGCGGCGGGCGGCGTGGTGTTCGTGCCGACGGTGCTCGGTGGTGGTGCTGCGGCGGCCCGGCAGATCGAGCGGGCGGACGCGCTGGCCGAGTGGGCACGGCGGTTGGCGGATCTGCTGTCCTCCGGCGCGGCCGGGTCGATCACCGATGCGCTGGCCCGCTCGGCGACCGCGGCCCCCGCGGCGGTGGCCGGCCCGGTTCGCGCTCTGGTGACACGGATGGACGCGACCGGTCCGGAGCCGGCGCTGCGCCGGTTCGCCTCCGACGTCGGAGATCCGGCCGCGCAGAAGATCGCCGGCGTGCTGATCCTGCGAGAGCGGCACGGCGGACCGGGCCTGGCCGACGTGCTCACGGAACTGGCCACGGACGTGGAAGACCGCGCCCGGATGCTGCGGGAGGTGGAGTCCGAACGGGCCCGCTCCCGGGCCAACGCCCGCACCATCGTGATCGTCTCCGCGGTGTTGGTGGCAGGGTTGATGGCCTTCTCCCGCACGTTCCTGTCCCCCTACTCGGGGGTGCTGGGACAGGTGCTGCTGGCGGTGGTGGCGGGGGTGTTCGTGGCGGCGCTGCGATGGCTGCGGCGCCTGTCTGACCCGCCGGCAGAGCCGGCCGTGTTGACTGATCCGACCGGTGCGGTGACGCCGTGACCGGCGAACAGATGGCGATCGCCGGTGGCCTGCTCGCCGGGCTCGGACTGGTGCTGGCGGTGCGGGCGTGGCGGGTCGCCCCGCCGGCGCTGGCAGCGGCGCTGGCCGGGCTGTCCGGCGCCCCGGCGCCATCGCAGGCCACCGGGGCGGGATCGAGCCGGTGGTGGCTGCCCGCCGGGTGGGCGAGCCGCCTGGCTACCCGGCCGGGCTGGAAGGTCGGCTGCTCGGATGAGGACCTGGCGATCTTGGGGTGGACCCGGGAGCAGCTGATGGCCCGCAAACTCACCCTGGCAGCGGCGGGATTCCTGGCCCCGGGAGCGTTGTCGGTGCTGCTGGCAGTCTTCGGTCTGGGCGGGATCGCGGCGTTCCCGGCGGTGGCCGGTGTGGCGATCGCGGCCATCGCATGGCGGACTCCGTCGGCGCAGGCCAAGGAGTTGGCCGACAAGGCGCGGGCCGCGTTCCGGACGAATTTGGAGTTCTTCTTGACTCTGGTGGCGGGGGAGCGACGCGCCCGCGGCTCGGTGGAGCAGGCCCTGGACGAGGCCGTGCGGGTCTCAGGCACCGGGGCGTTCGTGGCGATGCGGCGCGTGATCCGCCGCGCCGACCTCGCCGGGGAGAAGCCGTGGGCTGCGCTGCGCCGCCTCGGCGAGGAACTGGCGGTGCCGGAGCTTAAGAACTTGTCCGACATCGCGGCGACGGCCGCGGACGGGGCGGCTGTGTATCAGAGCTTGCTGGCGGCGGCGCGGACGTTGAGACACACCGAACTTGCTCAGGCCCGTACCGAGGCGAACCTGATCTCCGAGCGGATGGCCAGGCCACTGTCGCTTCTGGTGTTCGGCCTGATGCTGTTCGTGATGGTGCCGTTCGTGCTGCGCATGCTCGGCAGCACCTAACAGAAAATCACCGATCCAGAAAGGGGCCACCAGGCATGGCCAACACCACACCGGCAAGCACTTTTTCGCGTCCGGCATCCGCCGGACCAGCCATCAGAAGGAGACCATCATGAGCAGTCCCAGCACGGCCCACACCACCGCTCGCACCGCCTCCCACCGCGGCATTGCCGTGTCGGCCGGTCGTGCTTGGGCGGCGGTACTGACGACGGTGGTTGCACTGACCGTGATGGCCGCTACCCTGGCTGATCGTCTGCGCGGCAACCAGGCCGTCGACGACCGCGGCTCGGACTCCACCGAAAAGTCATTCATGGTGATCCTGGCGATCGGCGTGGGCACCCTGGTACTCGGCGCAGCCACCGCATATGTGGTCACCAAGACCAACCTGTTCAAGGACCAGCCCTAAAGGCCATGACAACGGCGACGCGCGCTGTGCGACGGCGAGCCGGGGCGGGGCGAGTCTCACCCGGCCGCGGGCGCCGCCGCGTGGACGATCGGGGATCGTCGGCGGTGGAGTTCGCGATCCTGTTCCCGATCATCGTGGTGTTGCTGCTGGGCGGGACCCAGACGGCCATGTGGTACTTCGGGCGGGAGGTGGCCCAGGCCGCCGCCGAGGCCGGCGCCCGGGCCGCGAGCCTGCGTGGCGCCCCACCCGGCGCCGCAACCGGCGCCGCGGACGCCTACCTGGACCGACTCGGACACGGCACGCTGACCGGCCACGTGAGCAACGAAACCGACAGCGACACCGTCGTATCGGTACACGTGCACGCCACGGTGATCGTGGTTATTCCGCTGCCCGGGTTCACCCCGACGGTCGACGCCACCGTTACTCGGCCGCGGGAGATGTTCACCACCCCCGGCGGCGGGCCATGACCGCCCCCGCTGCGAGACGGCCGCGCCGGCCGCGCTGGTTTGAGCGGGAGTGGGGGCAGGACCGCGGCTCCGAGCCGCCGTGGGATAGCGATCGGGGTTCGGAGTCGGTGGAACTGGCCATCCTGCTGCCTGTCATCCTGCTGGTATTGGCGTTCCTGGTCGTCGGCGCCCGAATCGCGCTGGCCGCAGACCGCATCGCCGGCGTCGCGGGCACCGCAGCCCGCGAGGCCTCCCTGGCCCGCACCCCCACCGACGCCGACCACGCCGCCCGCGACGCGGCGGTCGCCGCGCTGTCATCGGCCGGGCTGCATTGCGCCCGTATCACCGTGGCCACCGACACCAGCGGCTTTTCCGCCCCGGCCGGGCAGCCAGGGACCGTGACGGTGGACGTGTGGTGCACCGTCGAGCTGTCCGACGTCGCCGTGCCAGGCCTGCCCGGCGCGAAAACGCTGCACGACCGGGCTGTCTCGCCGGTTGACACTGCCCGGAGCCGGCCATGACCCGCCCCGCCCGCTCCGATCGGGGCTCGGTGTCCGTGCTGGCGTGTTTCATCGTGCTGATCGGCGTTGCCCTGACGGTGTTTCTGGTAGAGGCGGGCAGCACCATCAAGGCCGCGACCCGCGCCGACATCTACGCCTCCGAGGCCGCCCGGGCGGCGGTGTCCGCGGCCGGCCCGAACGCCACCGGCGGCGCGGCCCGGGCAGCCGCAGCGGCCCGGAATTACCTGGACGCGGCCGGTGCCACCGGCACCGTCACCGTCATGGCGCCGGGGAAGATCCGCATCGATGTGATGGTCGACGTCCAAACCCCATTGCTGGGGCTCGATGTCACCGAATCCGCCCACCACACCGCCCAACTGCTGGTGGGCGCCAACAGCGGGGAGGGCATTTAGATGCCGCACACACGCCATCCCGATCCCGGCATGCCGGGGCGGGCCGGACGCCTGGCCCGCGCTCTCGGGGCGCTGCTCGTCCTGATCGCCGTCGTCGCCGGAGTGCCCGCCCTGATGAGCGCTCTGCACCTGGTGCCCCACGCGATACCGGCATGGGACCAGATCCGCGACACACTCACCCAGCGGGACACCGGGCAGCTGCTGGTCGTGGTGCTGGCCGCGGTGATCTGGCTGTGTTGGGCCCTTTTCACCCTGTCTCTGATCGGCGAGATCGCCGCGGCCGCACGGCATCGCCCGACCCGGCTACTGCCCGGCCTTGCGGTGTTTCAACGCCCCGCCGCCGCCCTGGTCGCCGCCGTCATGATCGGCCTTGCCGTGACCCCGATGATCGGCGGCGCGGCCGTCGCGTTGGCGTCACCGCCGCCCGCTGCTACGCACGCCGCCCCGGCCGCCGCTCGAACCCTTCCCGCCCACAGAGCCCCGTCGGCGCCGCCGGACCAGTCGCCCGCCCCGGCGGCGACCGGGCCGACGTATCGGGTACAGCCGCGGGACACCCTGTGGGGCATCGCGGAACGGACGCTGGGTGATCCGCTTCGCTACCCGGAGATCCTGAGCCTGAACACCGGCCGAATCGGACCGGACAACGAAATCGACCCGGGCACCGTGCTCGTCCTGCCTGCCGACGCAGCCGCGGGGCCGCGCGCCGCAGCACCGGCAAGCGGGCCGGCGCGGGTCACGGTGCAGCCCGGCGACACCCTGTCCGGCATCACAGAGCAGGCCACCAGGACGGCGCAGTTGTATCCGGAGGTGGCCGACGCCAACAACATCACCGACCCCGACCGGATCTTCCCCGGCCAGGTGATCACCATCCCCGCCGATCTGCTGCCCGCCGATCCACCGGCCCGAGACACCGCAACACAGGGCACCACGGTTACGGTGCAGCCCGGCGACACCCTGTCCGGCATCACAGAGCAGGCCACCGGTGACGGCAGCGATTGGCCGGCGGTGTGGCGGGCCAACCAAGGCCGCACCGAACCCGGCGGAGCCCACTTCGACGACCCGGACCTGATCTACCCCGGATGGAGTATCACCATCCCCGCACCAGCCGCCGCGGCGCAACCCCACACCCCGTCACCGACGGACGGCCACAACGATCCGGCGACTACCCCCGCGTCCGCACCCGGTCAGAGCACGGCGCAGCCGGACAGCGCTGGCCCCACCGATTCCGCACCGTCACCGACCCGACAGGCACCCAGCGCGGCCGGCACGGACACCCCATCCGACACCGGGCCGGCAGCCGCACCATCAGCACCGGCCGGCATAGGCGGGATGTCCCCGGTTGAAACCGCGGAACCACCTGCCGCACCGGCATCGGCATCGGCATCGGCTAGCGCTGCTGCTGACGCTGCGACCGGGCAGGCGTGGCCGGCAGTGACGGCCTTCGCCGGCGGCGGTGCGCTGCTCGCCGGGTTGTCACTCACGGCGCTGCTGGCCTACCGGCGCGGCCAGTTCCGCCGCCGACGCCCCGGCCGGATGATCGCCACCGGACCGGCCGAGTCGGCAGACACGGAACGCGCCATCGTCCAAGCCGGCCGCGCCGCCCTGGTGGACGTGGCCGTACTGGATCGTGCGCTGCGCGGCCTGGCACACACCGCCGCCGAGCGGAACGGACGAATGCCCGACGTGATCGCCGCCCGCCTCGGGCGCGAGGAGTTGACCCTGGTCCTTGCCACCTCCGATGATGACCCGCCACACCCCTGGCGGGCGCAGGAGCGCGGCACACGCTGGGTCCTGGGCCGAGGCGACGAGCCCGGCTACGACGCCCAGCGGCGCGAATACTCGCTCGCCCCCTACCCGACGCTGGCATCCGTCGGCTACACCGACGCCGGGCAGCAGTGGCTTCTCGACCTGGAACGCATCGGCTCTCTGTCCCTGACCGGCGACCCGGAACGCTGCACGAACCTGGCACGGTTCCTGGCCGCGGAGCTGGCGCACAACTCGTGGTCGGAAATGCTGACGGTAACCATGGTCGGTTTCGGCTCCGAACTGGTCGCCGCGAACCCGGACCGCCTCTCGCACACCGCCGATTTGGCAGGCGCCATCGCTCACGCCACGACGTGGCTGGACACCTCCGGCGGCGACGCGGTGCTGGCCGGCCGCGCCGGAGACGCCGGCGACGGGTGGGCGCCGCACGTCCTGCTCGTCGACACCAGCGCGGCCGACACCCAGACCGGACTAGGCGAACTCCGGGAAGCGGTGACCGGCGTGCCTGGCCGCGGCTGCCTGGCGGTGGTGACGGCCGACGACCCCGGCGGGCAGGTCGCTGCGCGGTGGCAGCTGCACATCGATGCCGACGGGATGCTGGACATTCCGGCGCTGGGCGTGCAGCTGCACGTCCAGCAGATCACCGTCGACGAGGCCGCGCAGCTGGCGCAGATGCTCGCCCTGGCAGCCGAAGCAGAAGACACCGCCTGCCCACCCGCCCACGGCTGCCAGCCGTGGGACGAGGACACCGACGCCCAGGGCTGCCTGACGCTGTCGGCCCGACCCCGGCCGAACGTCGAGCGAGCCGAGTTGCACCTGGCCGAGGATGACCACCCAAGCGATTCGCTACTGCCACTGCCCGCCCGAACCTACCTGGACAGCGCGGCAGTGGTCGCCGACGACCTGGACGTCTTGGCCCCCATGGTCGACGCGCAGATCGGCCAGCGAGTGGAAGCCGACGACCCGAACCTTGATACCGACCTGGCCGATTGGTACGACCAAGGCTGTCAACGTCCCCGCATCACCGTCCTGGGCAAGCCGACGGTCCGGGCCGCTGGTCAGTTGCCGTCCCGCAGCCCGCAGCTTCGAGCCAACACCGAAGCGGCCGTGTATTTGGCCACCCGCGGCCCGGCCGGTGTGTCGTCCACCGTGTTCGCCGAAACCATGTGGCCCGCGGACCCGGACGTGGCCGGCAAGTCGAAGGTCAAGACCATGATCTCGACGCTGCGGGGTTGGCTGGGCCGTGATCCGGAAACCGGTCGGGACTACCTGCCCGACGGCCGCTACGAGCCCAGCACCGCGCAATACCGCATCCAGGGTGCGCTGATCGACGCGGAACTGTTCCGCCGACTGCGCCGCCGCGGCATGGGCCGCGGCAGCCGCGGCATCGCCGACCTGTCCCAGGCACTGCGACTGGTGACCGGGCCGCCGTTCGACGGTATCACCGAACGCCGCACCGATGATCCCGGCCCCGGTGGGTGGCTGTGGATGACCCAGGCCAACGCCCGCCTGGACCTGGAATACACCGGGATGATTGTGGACACCGCACACACCGTGGCCACCCACCACCTGGCAGCAGGCCGGCCCGTCGACGCCGCCACCGCTGTACGGGCGGCACTGGCCGCCGACAGCTACGACGACGTCCTACTGCTCGACCTGATCAAGGCCTGCAAAGCCCAAGGCCTCAACGGCGAGGCCACCGCGTGGGAGGCGCAGATCCGCGCCAACTACGACGGCGCCGAACTACCCCCACGCACCGAGGAAATCCTGCGACGCCTCGACGAGCAGGACCAAGACGCCCGGCATGTGAAGGCGGGCTGACCACCACACGACGTCGAGGAAGACTCGTGGTTCCGCACCCGTGAGCCCGGTCGCGCCGTAGCCACCCAGCGCCGCCGCTGGGTGGCAGGCCGAGTGCTTTGGGCAACGGAGCGTTGCCCAAAAGGTCAAGTAGGGCTCTCCACTTAGCCGGCCTATGGTTGAGGCGTGATCGCGCTGCGCGCGGGCCGGGACTATCCGAGGTCGGTGGGTGAGTTCCTGTCGTGGTTCGGCACGGACGCCGACTGCCGGGACTATCTGGCGTGGCTGCGCTGGCCGGGTGGGTTCGTGTGCGACGAGTGCGGGCATGTCGGTGGCTGGGAGATGGCCGACGGCCGGTGGCGGTGCCCTCGGTGTTCGCACCGTACGTCGGTGACGGCGGGAACGATCTTCGACAAGACACGCACTCCGTTGACGGTGTGGTTTCAGGCGGTGTGGTCGTTCGCCACGGCCAAGGACGGCATCTCCGCGCTGGGATTGCAGCGCACGTTGCAGATCGGCTCGTATCAGACGGCGTGGGCGATGCTGCACAGGCTGCGGTCGGTGCTGATCCGACCCGGCCGAGAGTTGCTGTCCGGGCGGGTGGAGATGGACGAGACCTACATCGGCGGCGAGGAGGCAGGGCTGGCAGGCGGACGCGCGAAGGGCAAGAAGTCGCTGGTCGCGGTCGCCGTGGAGCTCGCCGAGCCGATGGGCTTCGGCCGCTGCCGCATGCAAGTCATCCCCGACGCGTCCGGTCAGACGCTGCACGCCTTCGTCGCCGACAACGTCGCCACGGGTTCCACGGTGATCACCGACGGCTGGACCGGCTGCCTGGGCATCGACAAGCGGGGCTACACCCATGACCGGCGTAGCCAGCGGGCCGCCAAGGCTGCCGGCGAAGACGTCGGGCGGGCTGCTGCCCGGCGTGCACCGCGTCGCGTCGCTGGCCAAGCGGTGGCTGCTGTCCACCCATCAGGGCGCGGTCGAGGCCGAGCATTTGGACTCGTACTTCAGGAATTTTGCTTCAGGTTCAATCGTCGTCGCTCCCGCAGCCGCGGCCTGCTGTTCCTGCGGGTGCTACAACTGGCTGCCGGTCACGACCCGGTGCGGTACCGGCAGCTGATCAAGCGACCTCGGCCCCGAGACGTGCCGCCCCGCCCGCCCGGCATGACCGGGCATCCGCCCAGCATCGACCGGCCCCGCGCCGACCGCCCTTGGCGACGCCGCTGACCAGCAACAGGCCGGCTAAGTGGAGAGCCCTAAGGTCAATGCCGTTCAGTTATGCGGCGCGGATCTCGACGTTGCCGGGGTCGTCGTGTTTGACCTGTTTGTGGTGTGGTCGTTTGATGGGCCGGTAGCAGGGCCCGTAGCGTTTGATCACCCGCGGGTAGGAGCGGTGACGGCGTTCCAGGCGGTGGGCCAGGATCTCGGCGGTTACGCGCAGCAGCGCATCACCGATGTGGTGAGGGGGGGAAGTCCGCGGAGCCGTCGGCTTCGCGGCGGATCACCCGCAGGGAGTCCAGGAACGATAGTCGGTCGGGGTCGATGTCGTTGTCGTCGGCTGCCTGCACCATCAGGGCCCGGATGGCGTAGTGGGCCAAAAGGATGCCCCAGATTTCCTGGCGCACCATTGGCGGGGATTGGGATCGAAGGACGCGGGTGTGGCCGATTTGGTGGGTTTCGATCTCGTCGAAGGTGATCTCGATCTCCCACCGGTGGTGGTAGGCGGCGGCCACATCGCCGGAGATCATCTCCCGCCAGTCCAGGATGGAAGTGACAACCCGGTAGACGGGGGCGTCGTCCCGGTCGGTGACCGCATATTCCACGACCCGCGCGGTGATCGCTGTGCCGGCCGCGGCCATGGCCTCGGCGTCGGCCGGCGTGGCTGGGGCCTTGACCCCGGCGGGGGTGATCGCCGACAGGTACGAGTCGTCCGGGAGTCGTTTCAGGACGGGCAGTTTGATGGTCTTGGACAGCCGGAAGATCACATCGGCGCCGGTGCCGGTCACCTGGCGGTAGAACTTGTAGGAGAAAAACCCGCGGTCGAAGGCGACCAGCATGCCCGCTTCCATGGCGAACAGGCACCCTTCGGCGAGTTCGCGTTCCCCGGTGCCGGTGGGGCCGAGCTGCGCGGCCACGACGGCGTGACTGCCGGCCTCCCCCAACGCGACCATCCTCACCTGCGGGAACGCGCCGCCGTGGCCGGTGCGTGAGGGCGGGCGGCGGTACTCGGCCAGGTTGGCGGGCGTGTCGGGTATGTCCCACACCATCCCGTCGACGGCCATCAACCTCCAGCGGTGGACAAACGCGCCGATCGTGGACGTGGTGGCCAGCGGCTGGCACACCTGATCGAACAGCTCACGTACCGGCGCATCACCCAGTCGCTGCCGGGCCTGACACAACGCGGAAGCGGTCGGCACCCTCCACGCCTTCTCCCACGCGGCGACGAACTTGAGCCCACCGACCATCTTGCGCATGACCTCTTGGTAGGCCTCGCCGAAGAACAGTCCCAGCGCGATCACGTAGTACACCACCAGCCGGGCCGGCAACAGCCGGCTGCGCCTCTCCCGCCGGCCCGTCCGCGACACCGCATCATCGACCTGATCCCGCCGGTAGACCCGGGCGATCACACCCAGCGACAGATGATCCGACAACCGGCCCGCGGCCGGTTCCTCCAACGTCCCATGCTCGTCGCTCACGCACCGAAACTAGCTGCCGCGCAACAATTCCCCACGCATAAACGCGGGCGTGTCAAACGGCCGTAGACGGCCGAAAACCGCCGCCGAAGGAAATCACCCTGCCGCAAACGACGAAGTGTTCACCGGAACCGCAAACTTAACGGCATTGGCCCTAAGGTCAAGAACCGCCGAGGGCGCGGTTCAGGTCTTCTTCGGAGGGCAGCGCTGCCTGCTCCTCGGGGGCTAGCAGGTCGTAGCTGGCGATCGCTATCGGCTGGTTGCTCGTGGCGAGGGCGTACCTGACTACGCGGTCATTCTTGTCGGTGCACAGCAGCAGACCCACGGTGGGAGCGTGCTCTGCCCTGCGCAGCCGGTCCTCGACGAGCTCAACGTAGAACCCGAGCTTGCCGGCGTATTCCGGTTTGAACTTGCCGACCTTGAGCTCCACGACGACATACCGAAGCTGTTCGACGTGAAAAAACAGCAGGTCGAGTATGTATTCGTCGCCGTCCACGTCGAACGGAACCTGTCGGCCGACGAAGCTGAATCCGCGCCCCAGCTCACCCAAGGTGTCGATGATCCGATCTACAAGGGCAAGCTCGAGTGCGTGTTCGGCGTATCCCGGCTCGACGTGGAGGAAGTCAAAGATGTACGGGTCTTTGGTGATCTGCTGAGCGAGTTCGGATGCGCCGGGCTCAAGAATGCGGTCGAAGTTGGTGGGCGCGGATCCGAAACGACGGTGTGCTGTGGTCTTGATGTGATGCTCTAGTACGGCGCGAGTCCACCCGTGCGTGACCGCTTGCGCGGCATACCAGTCGCGTTGTTCCTGGTCGGCAATCTTGTCCAGCAACACGGTGATGTGCCCCCAGGGCAATTGGGCAACGCTCTGTTGCCCAATCTCATCGAGGCCGGGCCAGGCTCGTGCGAACGATCTCATGTACTTCAGGTTGCGGGCGGAAAGCCCCGTCACGCCCGCAAACTCAGAGCGGAGGTCGACCGCGAGTCGCTCGATCACCTTGTCGCCCCACCGGGCCCGGTCAGTGTGCTCGACGAGCACACGGCCGATCTGCCAGTTGAGGCGAATGAGCTCGGTGTTAATCAGACGCTGAGCGCGGTATCGAGACTCCCGGACACGTTGCTTGAGTCCTGTGAGCACGCTCGCGTAGTCGTCAGGAAGCGCCAGGTTAGCCACAGCTCAAGCCTATCCGCGCGTCCCGACAGCCGGGGAACGGCCAGCGGTGACGGTGGCGACGTTCCATGACGGTGCCGACCAAAATCGCCGCGTGTGGGACGCGGTCGGAGAGGCACCGGCCGAGGCCGAGAACCTGGCATCTGCGCAGCGACCACCTGGGCCGCCAGGATTGACCGAACAAGACCGGTCCCCTCCTCAATAGCTTGACGCCGACACCTGGGACGCGCTCCGGTAGGACCTGACGTCGTCGCAGGTCACAGCGCGGTGTCAGGCCGTACCGGGTTGGTGATCGATGACGGCAGCGGCGGTGTCAGACCTCGTCGGCCCGCCGGTGGCTGACACTCTGCGGTGTCAGGCCTGACCGTTGTCGGGAGACCGCTGCGCAGCGTAGCCGGCATGTTTAGCGATGCGAGTGTGGTGGGTTGTTCCTGGGATGCGCTGGCCGGCCGGCTGGACAGCCACGGGCTGATCGCCCGGTGGGCCGCGGAGCCGGAGCTGGCCGGGATCGGTTGCGTGGCCGACTTGCTGGCCGCGTGGCGGGACCCGGCGCGAACGCACCGGGTGGGGGATGCGCTGGCACGGCTGTCCGCCGTGGACGGTGGTAACGACGCCGACGCGCTGCTGGTGGTTTTGCACTTGGCCAGCCCGGTGGTGTGGCGCTTGGTGGGCCGGCTGCGGGATCTGGATCCGGATATCACTGCGATCGTGACGGCAGAGTTGTGCTGCCAGGTGCGCCGTTACCGGTGGCGTACCCGACGCGGCGGGCTTCTGACCAATCTGGAGCTGGACACCCGCGCGGCGGTGCTGGCCGAGTTGCGGCCTTCTGATCGCTACCACCCTGAGCGGGTCGAGCGGGTGACCGGTGACGGGGACATTGCTCGGCTGGCCGGCGCAGCTCCGGCAGTGCAGCAAGGAGCGGAGGAATGCCTCCTTGAGGTGCTGACCTGGGCTGTAGGTCGCGGTGTGGATAGCGATGACATCAACTTGCTGCTGGCTTGCCAGCAGGCGCGGGGGCGGCAGGGTGATGCCGCCGTCGCAGCCACACACCACATCTCGGTGCGCACCCTCTACCGACGGCGGGCCTCGGTCCTCGACCAGCTACGGGAAGCGGCCGGAGACCTGCTGGCTGCCACCGCCTAGCCGCAGCCGACGCACAGCAGGCCCGAGGCGTGCAGCCACCACAGTCGAATCTTGCGAGCGGTCGCCGAGGCGTGGCAGCAAACCGCTGGACCCCGCACCCCCTGCGGGTGGACGCCAAGGAGGCCGCGGGATGGATGAGCCGGTGTTGGCGGTGACAACCGCCGGGCAGGTCGCAGACCTGTTGGAGGCGGTGATGACGGCCAACGGCCATATCGCGGCCGAGGCCGCACGAATCGCCGAGTCGGACCTGCTGGTCAGCCAGGCGATGGTCGATCGGCTGACCTCGTTGGGTCAGCGGCTTCGCCCCGGCGCCGAGGCGCGCACCCGGCTTGCCGCAGCCGGTCCGCAGCTGCTGCTGGCAGGCACCGCGGTGTGGCTGACCCGCCGCCAGCAGGGCACCGGCTCTGCGGCCCAGCGCGCCCACGCGCGATGGTCGGGGCCGGCAGCGTGAGCACCACCTATCCTGCCGGCACATCCGAGATGCTGTCGGTGGCCGAGATCCAGCTGGCGCTGCGGGAACTACGCGCCCAGCACTGCGCGCCGGACGCAAACACGGGCCACCCGCACGCGCCGGACGGGCGCTACGGGGCCAAGGCACCCGAGGCCGATACTGTGACCGCCGCCGGGGACGACGACCCCAAGCCCGGCCGGCTGGCATCGGGGTGGATCGCCGTGGCCTCGGCGCACGCCGGGGCGGGCGCCTCGTGCGTGGCGTTGCTCCTGGCCGATGCCCTGGCCCAGGCGGGCCGGCCGACACGGCTGATCGAGGTGGCGACGCCGGCCAGGGCGGGGCTGGCCGGCGCCGCGGACACCGAGCTGGGCCTGGACGAGTCCGGCTGTTGGCGGATGGGACGCCGCGGCGCGGCGCTGTTGTGTCGTCGCACCGGAGACGAGCCGCCGCAGGCATGGCCGGGCCGGAACCGCCGCGCCAAGACCGTCGTCGACGTGGGCCTGCCGAGCCTGGACAATGCGGCCCGGCTGGCGCAGGACGCGCCGTTGTTGGTGCTGGTGTGCCGGGCCAGCGTGCCCGGTGTGCGGGCCACCGAACACCTACTTGACCAGTTGTCCTACCCGAACACGGATCGTCTCGTGGTGGCCGCGATCGGCGCCAAGCGGTGGCCGGGGCAGGTTGCCGCGGCCACCGGGCGGCGTCTCGGGGAGCTGCGGGCCGCGGGGCGGGTGGTGCGGGTGCCGACCGATCGGCGCCTGGAACTGGCGGGGCCGACCTGCGGGCCGCTGCCGCGACAGCTTCTGGCCGCCGGCCGGCAGCTACTGGATCGGATCGGCCACGCCGAGCACGGCGGGGATCAGACCGGGACGGCAGGCCCGTCCGACTGGAAGGACACATGATGATCGGCCAACTGGCGGCGCATCTGGTGGCTGCGGGGGTGTGCCCGGCGGCGCCTCCCGGGATGGCGTCGTGGTCGGACACGATTTTGTCCTGGGTGAAGTGGGGAGTGCTGGCGATCCTCGCGATCTCCTTCTTCTTGTCGGTGGGGATGGTGATCTGGGGTCGGGTCACGCACCACCCGAAGGGCGCCAGGCTGGGATTCGACGGAGTGATGATCTGCTTTGTGGGCGCCCTGGTCTACGTGTTCGGCTTCGTGGTCATCTCCTCGATCACCGGTAACGGTTGCTGACATGTGGCATCGACGACGCGGCCCCACGCCAGCCCCGCAGTGGACGCGAGCAAAGATGCTGGCCCTGCTCGGTGGTGCCGCCGCCACGGCGCTCGCTGCGGTCGCCGGCCTGGTCCTGCTGGTGGTGTTGGCCCTGCGCCCCGGCACCGCGCAGGACAGTGCAACTACGGCGGCTCACCCCAGCACGGCGTCGACCGGAACGTCAGCGGCGGGGTCCGGTCGCACGAACGTCGCGGTGCCCGGCCGGGGCCGGGCGCGAGACGTGCTTGCCGCAAAACCGATGCCCACCGTGGATGCGCAGGCAGCCCGGCCGGGCCCGGTGTCGCTGACCCCGCCGGGGCAGATCGCCCTGCCGACAGCAACGCGCACCGGCCCGGCCGGCGTGCCGACCGGCTTCCCGCACACCCCGCAGGGGGCGCTGGCTCAGCTGGCCGCGATCGACGCCGCGGCGATGCAGTCCGGGTCGCTGGCCGGGGCGCGGGCGGTGCTGGCCGGCTGGGCGTTGCCGGGCGGCCCGACCGGACAGTCGTGGACGCTGATCCGCGGCATGGCGGCGCTGTTGGATCAGGCGGGTTTGTCGGGTGGCGGGTCGCCGCGCCTGGCGCTGGTGCTGACACCGCTGATGGGATTGATCAAGGGCACGTCGGGTCCGGATTTCGTGGTGCCCTGCGTGGATTTCGAGTTGGACGTGACCCTGGAGCAGACCGCGCGGGCCGCGGTGGCGGACTGTCAGCGCATGATCTGGACCAGTAACGAAAGCGGCCGGTGGTTGATCGGGCCCGGGCGGGAGCCGGCGCCGGCGCCGTCGGTGTGGCCGGACACCGACGCCGCGATCACCGCGGGCTACGCGGATCTGCGGGCGGCCGATCATGGTTGATTTCCTTCCGCTGCTCGGGCCGGCACCGCGGCCGGCGTTCGATTTGAACCCGTTGTCGTGGCTGGGCTCTGCGGCCGCGCAGGCCATTTCGGACCTGTGGACCAAGGCCATGATTTTCCTGTGGTCGGCGGCGCTGTGGCTGCTCAAGCTGGCGTTGACGATCATCGCCGCGTTCACCACGCCGGATGTGTCGGCCGGCGGGCCGCTCGGGTCGGTGTTGCCGACCACGATGTGGATCGGTGCCGCGCTCGCCGCGATCATGATGGCGGTGCAACTGGCGGTGGCCTTGCTGCGCCGGGACGCAGGCTCGCTGAGCCGGGTGTTGATCGGTATCGGCCAGTTCGGGCTGGTCTGGCTGGGCTATTTGGGGGTGGCGGCCGGTCTGATCGCCGCCGCTGCCGGGCTTTCCCGCGGCATCCTGCAGGCCACTTTGCAGGTGCCGAGCCTGGACAAGATTGACCTGGTGACTGATCTGCCGACGTCGGTGGCCGACGCGGTGCTGGCCACCGTGTTGGGGATCTTGTCGCTGTTCGTGGTGATCCCGGCCGCGTTCTTCTGGCTGCTGATCATGTTCGTCCGGGAGGCCGCTTTGCTGATTTTGGTGGCCACCTCGCCGATCTCGGCGGGCGGGCTGGTCTCCGAGATGGGTCGAGCGTGGTTTTGGAAGACGCTGCGCTGGTTCATCGCGTGTCTGTTGATCGAACCGGTGGCGGCGCTGATTTTGGGGTTGGGTGTCAGCCTGGCCGCCGGGGTGATCACCCCGCCGGCGCCTGGCGGTGCCGGGGCCCCGACGGGCGCGTTGGCGATCGCCTCCCATGCCGGGATGGCGGTGGTGTCGTGTCTGTTGATCGCGATGGCAGCGGTATGCCCGCTGGTGGTGTTCCGGCTGTTGGCGTTCGTGGAGCCGTCCACGGCATCCGGTGCGGCGCTCCGCTCTTCATTCACTGAGAACGGCGGGCTGGGCGGACTGCTAGCCGGCGGGGGCAGCGGACGGTCGGCCGGCTCGGGTTCGGCGGCGGCTTCGGCAGCCAGCGGTGACGGGCGCAGCGGCGGGGAGGCTGCCGCGGAGTCGACCTCTGGCGGCCGGCTGGCCGGGGCGATGTCCGCGGCCGGCTCTGCCGTCTCGCTTTATGGGGCCGGTGTGATGGCCGCGGTCCGGGTAGCGAACAGGGCGGTCGACGTCGGTTCGGACGTGCTGGGTCAGGGCGGCGTCGGCCACCCCTCGTACAGCATGACACCCACCGACGAGAGGGCCAGCCGCGGCCGACGCGACACCACCGGCACCGGGCAGGCCCCGCCGGAACCACCGGCCACACCGGAGCAGCCAGCCACGCCGCCACCACCGCAGCCGGCGGCACCACCGCCCGCCGAGTCTGCCGATCCCCGTGCGACCGGATCCGGTGGGGGACAGGCGATATGAGCGAGTCTTCGGGGCCGGTGCGGTACGGGTCGTGGTCACCGGACCGGCGCGGCCGGATCGCCGGACTGACGTTGACGGCGTGGGCGGTGCTGCTGGCGGGCAGCCTGCCGGTGCTCGGCGCGGTGAGCACCGCCCGCTACGGCCTAGCGGCGGCGTGGCTGCCGGTTTGGGCGGTGCTGGCTGTGTTGGTGGCCGTGCCGGTGCACGGACGGCCCGCGGCCCGCTGGCTGGGCGATGCGCTGCTGCACACCATCGGTGTTGCGACCGGCTGGTCGCCGTGGCAATCGCTAGCCGTGACCGGGACTGCGACCGACCTGGGCCGGGTGGATTTGCCGGGCGTGCTGTCCGGGCTGCGCACCTTCGACGGGCCGCCGTACGGGCCGGCCGGGGACCGGCCGGTGCTGATCGTGGACAACCGGGAACGCACCTGGGCGGTGGTTGCCCGGATCACCCACGGCGGCATCGGCCTGGCCGACCCGGACGCCCGAGCCCGGATGGGCGCAGCCCTGTCCGGCCTGCTGGAACAGGCCGCCACCGGCGGCCTGGTGCGCACGCTGGCGTTGCAGGTGCGCACCACCCCGGACAACGGGGCCCGGCGGGCCCGTTGGCAGGCCGAGCACCGCCGTGGGGATGCGACATCGTTGGCGTTGACCGTGGCCGATCAACTGGACCGGGTCATGAGCGCCGCGGCGGTGCGGCACGAGGCCTTCCTCACCGTGGTGGTGCCGCAGGCGCGCATCGCCCGGGCGGCCAGGCAGGCCGGCGGGGGAGTGGACGGCCACGGCCGCGTTTTGCACCCGGTGATGGCCGAGGTGGCGGCCGCGCTGCTGGGCGGGGTCGGGGCCAGCGCGGTGTGCTGGCTGGATGCCGGCGGGCTGGCAGAGGCGATCCGCACCGGCTACGCCCCGGGCGATGCCGCCGCCTTGACGGCCGCCGCGCTGACGGCCGTCGACAACCCCGCCGCGGCAGCAGTTTTGCCGCTGGCCGCAGCCGGTCCCACCGTCGCACCTGCCCCGGCCGGGCGCAGCTACACCCACGACGGGTGGCGCAGCGCATCCAGCGCGATCCTGCTGCCCGACAAGGGCGCTGTGATGGGGGCGCTTGCCCCGGTGCTGGCGCCGGCCACGACCGGGGAACGGCGCGCGCTCACGGTGTTCTTCGAACCGATCGATGCCCACCGCGCCGACCGGATGGTCGGCGGCGAGCAGTTCAGCACCGAACTGACCACGCAGCTACGTGCCAGGGCCGGGTTTCGCATCCGCGCGGCGCAGCGCCGCGACGCCGCCCGCATCCTGGGGCAGGACGACCGGCTGGCCGAGGGCAACGCGCTGCTGCGCGTCGCGGCGGTCGCGGCGGTCACCGTGGACGCCGAAGCCTCGATCAGCGACGCCGCGCGACGCCTGGATTCCGCGATCACCGGCGCCGGGTTCACCCCGCTGCGGCTGGATCTGGCACAGGACTCCGGATTCGCCGCGGCCTGTATCCCGCTGGGGATCGGGCTGCCCCGACGGCGGACGGGCCGCTGATGTCCACCCTGACTCGCCGAACCCGCCGATCCCGCCGCGGCCGAGACGTGCCCGCCCTGCTGGGCGATTTCGGCCACCGACTACCCGCGGCTTCACCGCCACCGGCCAACCGCCGCGAGCCCGAACTGTTCACGGCCGCGGTCGGCCGGCACGGGCGCGCCGGCGCACAGGCCGGCTGGTGCCCGGTGCCCGCGCCGCTGCCCGTGTACCGGATGACCTCCGAACAGGCCCCGGGGGTGTGGCCGCTGATCGCCGGCTCAGGGCTGCCGCCCACCGGCGCCCCCATGGGCATCGACCTTTTCACCGGCGGCGCCTTTCACGCCGACCCGATCGGCTGGACCACCGACGATCAGGTGCCGGTCACCAACCCGAACGTCATCGTGTTCGGCGAACCCGGCCAGGGCAAATCAACCACCGTCAAAACGCTGTGCCTGCGCCTGATGCCCTACGGCTACCGCACCCTCGTCCTCGGGGATGTCAAGGACGAATACGAACCGCTGTGCCGCGCCGTCGGCGTGGCCCCGCACCAGGTGGGCCACGGCCTGGCCGCCCGGGTCAACCCGCTGGATTTCGGGCCGCTGGGCTCTGACTGGACTCGTCTGGGCCGGGCCGAGGCCAAACGCCGCTCGGCGCTGGTGTTCACGCGCTGGCTGATCTTGCTGCGCGGCCTGGTCGGCTCCCAGAACGTGACCTTCGACCCTACTGCCGAAACCGCGGTTGGCGCCGCCCTGTCCGAGCTGACCGGATACACCACCGGCGCCGACCGCATGGCCGAAGTCACCATCCCGCAACTGTGGCACGCCCTGGCCGAACCCACCAGGCGGCTGGTCACCGAATGCCGCTACGCCTCCCGTCAACATTTCCTGGACGACACCCGCGCCGTCCGCGACGCACTCGGCGCCCTGGTCCGCGGCCACCTCGCCGGCCTCTTCGACGCCCCCACCAGCATCAAGGTGGATTGGCGGGCACCCATCCAATCGCTGTCCCTGTCCCGGCTGGAAGGTTTGGGTGACGAGGCTGTCGGGGTCGCGCTGACCTGCCTGAACTCCTGGGGCCGCGCCATGACCGAGATCGCCGACCCGGGAGACCTGCGGATCATCATCCGCGACGAGTGCTGGCGACAGATGCGCCTGGGAACCGACGCGGTCAAATCCCTGGACGCCGATCTGCGGCTATCGCGCAGCGACGGTTCGGTGCAGATCGTCGTCGCCCACAAACCCTCGGACATGCTCACCGTCGGCGACGCGGGAAGCCAGGCCGTGGCCATCGCCAAGGACCTGCTGCACCTGTGCGGCACCAAGGTGCTGTTCGGGCAGGACAGCAAGATCGGCGACGAACTGTCCGGGCTGCTCGGCCTGCCCGGAATCGCCGAACGGATCGTCACCGACTGGGCCACCGCCGCCAAGGGCCGCGCCCTGTGGGTGGTAGGCGCTCACTTCGCCAAGGTTCAAACGGTTCTCACGCCCGCTGAGATCCCGCTGACCTTCACCAACGACGCCCTCACAGGCCCCGTACACGCCGGAACTCGGGGTGCGACGTGAGTGGCAGCGAAGGCAGTGCCGGCCACGCCGCGATCGCCGTCGTCGCTGCGGCGATGGCGGTCCCGATGGCCGCGACGACCGGGATGGTGTTGATCCTCGGCGCCGTCGGCGGCACCCCGCCGCCGCTGCCCGGCTGCGCCGGCGGCGGCAGCGGCGCCACCGTCGCGGACGTGCGCCTGGACGCCGAACAGATCGGCAACGCCCGCACCGTCGTCACGGTCACAGCCGGACGGCACCTGCCGGTGTATGCCGCGGTTGTCGCGGTGACCACCGCGTTCACCGAATCGTCGCTGCACAACAGCACCATCCACTACGACCACGACTCCGAAGGGCTCTTTCAGCAGCGGATCCGCTTCTACACCTCGGCAGTGGCCGCCGACCCAGTCAAAGCCACAGGCGCGTTCCTGGACCGGCTGATCGCCGTGCCGAACTGGCAGCACCAAGCCGTCGGCGTCGACGCGCAAGCCGTGCAGGACTCCGCCTACCCCGGCCGGTACCAGCCCAACGCGGAGCTCGGCGCTCACCTGGTGGGCATGTTCTGGCCCGCCGCCGCTGCTGCCGCCACCAGCCCTCCGGACACCGACGCCCCCGCCACCGACGCCCCGGTCACCGTTGCGCCGCACTTCCCGCAGCCTGGTCACCTTCTCGCTGCCCAACCCACCCCTACCCCTACCCCTACCTCCATCTCTACGGCAGGGCTGGAGAGCAGCGCGTCGCCGGCGTCACCGCCGGCCTTGGCTGCCGGACCCGCGGTGTGTCCGGGGGGCGGCGGCGCGAGCGCGCCGGGCGGGCCGATTGCCGGCCCGCGCGGCGGAAACATCGCCGGCACCACCACCATCCCGGCGGGCCTGATAGTCACCGGCAGCGCCGCCGGCCGCACCGCGGTCCGCTTCGCGCTCGCCCAGCTGGGCAAGCCCTACGTGTGGGCCGCAGCCGGACCCGACGCCTATGACTGCTCCGGGCTGACCATGGCCGCCTGGGCTGCCGCCGGAGTCGCACTGCCGCACCACGCCGCCGACCAGGCCTACGCCGGCACCCCGGAACCGCCCGACCTGTCCCGCGCCGCCGGCGGCGACCTGGTGATGATCCCCGGGTCGGACGGCACCCCCGCCGCCCCAGGACATGTCGGCATGATCGTCGGCTACACCCAACAATCCGACGGCCAACATCTGTGGCTGATCCAGGCACCCGAGACGGGCGTGCCCGTCGAGCTGACCGAAGCCAGCCGCTGGCTCGGCCAGATCAGCGACGTCCGCCACATCGGCTAACCCACCAACGCACCAAGGAGAATCGATGGCTGTCAGGATCAACGACCGCGACCGGTCGAACCCGGCCCCGCTCGGGCAGGGCTGGGAACTGCCCTTCATCGTGATCAGCGGCGTCGTGATCGGCGCGGCGCTGACGGCGCTGGCCGGCATGGCCGCCGCCGCCGCCGTTGCGGGCGGCGGCTGGGTGTGGCCCGCCGGGACACAGCACATGCTGCGCGTCCTGGGCGGACTGGCATCCGGACATCCCGGCGCCGGACTGTCTGTCGCCGAGGCCGGCCGGCTACCCGGGCCGGGCTGGGTATACACCGGCGTCGCCGTCGCCGAACTGATGTTCCTCACCCTGGCCGGCGCCGCCGGGATGCTGGCCTGGCGCTACCGGCGGCCCGCCAGCGGCATGGCCACCCGCGCCGAAGCCGCCGACGCCTTGGGCGTCGCCCAGCTCGCCTCCGCCAAGACGATCATCCGCCCCGACCTGTACCGGGCGCGCGGCAAACACGGCGGCAGGCAATGACTATCAACCCGACACAGGTCGGCTGGCGCATCGGCCGCTCCCTGCAGCCCCGCGGCGTCGACCTGTGGTGCCGCTACGACCGCACCACCGGCGTGTTCGGCGCCCAAGGCTCCGGCAAGACCCTGGACCTGTTGGCCCCGGCGCTGCTGGCACACGACGGACCCGCCCTGGCCACCCTGACCAAACTCGACGACCTGCTGCTCACCGCACCCCGCCGCCACCAACCCGCCGACCATGGCAGTCCGCAGCGGCCGGTGACGGTGCTCGACCCCTTCGGTGCCGCCGCCGAATACTTCCCAGAACTGGTGTGGGACCCCGTCGCAGGATGCGTAGACCCCAAAATCGCCGAACGACGCGCCAAGGCATTCGCCGCCGGCACCATCACCGGAGCCGTGTCTGGCGGCCGAGCCGACAACGCCGCCCGCTTCTACGCCGCAGAAACAGCCAAGGTGCTGCAATGCTTCCTGCACGCCGCCGCCCTGACCGGCCGCGACATCCAAGACGTCCTGGGGTGGGTCGCGAACCCTGTCGCCGCCGAACAACCAGCCGAGATCCTGCGCCAACACACCTACGCCGCCCGCTTCTGGGACGGCCTACTCGACGGCGCCTTGCACGGCTCGGCCGACACCGTCGGCAACACCGTCACCACCGTCCAGCAAGCCATGGCCCTGTTCTTCCAGCCCGACATCCGCGCCCGCTGCACCCCCCGGCCCGGACGGCCCGCCACCGACATCGCCGCGCTAATCCGCGCCGGCGGCACCGTGTACCTGCTCGGCCGGGAAGACCCCTACGCCTCCGCCGCCCCTTTGATGACCGCCGTCGCCGAACAAGTCCTGGACACCGCCCTGGCATTGGCCACCGAAAGCCCCCACGGCCGGCTCGCGCCATGCTTTCTGGCGTGCCTGGACGAATTGCCCTCCACCACACCGCTACCCACCCTGCGGGTCCGCATGGCCAACGAACGCGCACTGGGACTGTCGTTCATCTACGCCGCGCAAACCTGGAAACAGATGGTCGTGTCCTACGGCGAGGACGAGGCCCGCTCCCTGTTCGGCCTGACCAACAACCTGATCATCTTCGGCGGCGGGAAAGACATCCACTTCTACCGGGAAATCTCCGACCTGCTCGACAACGTACGCATCTCCCGACAGTCGATCAACGACGGGCCCGGAGGTGTCGCCACCACCCGCTCCGGCGAAGACGTGCGCGTGCTGCGGCCCGGCGACATCCGCCGCATCCCGGAACGCCAAGCGCTGCTCATCGCCGGCACCGCGCCGCCCATCATCGCCCGGCTGCGCCGCTGCCTAGACGGCACCGACGGCCGCGCCCTGGCCGACCAGCTGGCCGCCACCCGCATCGAGGTTGCTCGTCATCGAGGCACCAGGCCCACCGCCGAGCAGACAACCCGGCAGGCCCTCACCTACGCCCGCGACCACCGCCTCGCCGTACCAGCATCGCCTGACGAGCGGCCCGTCGGCACCGTGACTCGATCCGAGCAGGGCTGGGACTGGGGACGGTGAGGACACCCGCGAGCTACAGCGACGAGATCGCCGAACCGTTCCCGCAGCCGCCCAATGTCATTCGGCGAGCCATGGATCTGCTTCGCCCCGCCAGCAAGGACGCTACCGATGACTCCGAGACCGACCAGCGGGTCGTCGATCTCCCTCGACCCTGGGAGCCCGCCGGCTGCCCGCCGCCACTGCGCCGGGCAGTCTGGACCTGGTGCGACCAGGTCGCTACCTGGCTCAACCACGAATACTGCTGGCGACCCGACACGATGATCCCCGCCTGCTGGACCGCGCACCCCCACATCGCCAACGAACTGCCCGCGCTGGCCATCGGGCGCTGGATCGCCGGACGCACCTCCAACCCCGCCGCCATCGAGGAATGGCACCGCTACAGCTACCCCATGTTCTGCCAGCGAATGACCGACCGCCTCGGCGAATCCACCTGCCGCAACGGCCGCCACATCACCTGGCCCGGCGAACCCCGGCACGCCGCCTACCTCGACGCGCTGGCATCGCGCGAGGACGCCATCGACGCCGACATTGCTCCCAGCACCGGCCTACATGTCATCACCTGAACCGAAGTGGCAAACCTGCCGCCCGGTCCGAGAGAAGGGAAACCATCGTCATGACAACCACCAGCACCACCGTGATCGGCAACATGGCCGCCGACCCCGAACTGCGCTACCTGCCCTCCGGCGACCCCGCCGCCACCTTCACCATCGCCACCAACGAACGCCGCTACAACCCCCAGATCCGAAACTGGGCCGACGGACCCACCCTGTATCTGCGGTGCAACCTCACCGGGCCCGGTGCCGAAAACGCCGCCGCCGGTCTGACACGAGGGACCAGGGTCATCGCCCACGGCACCCTCGCCCAGCGCAACTACACCGACCGACACGGCCAAACCCATATCGTCACCGAACTGCACGTGCAAGAAATCGGCCCCACCATGCGATTCACCCAGGTACACCTCACTCCGGCAGTTCCCGACCAGGCGCCCGCTGGCCATGACCCTGCGCCCGTGGTCTGACTGCGAGCCTGCCAGAGTCGCCGTTTCACAGCGGGTTTCGATTTCATGACGCGGACGGAATGTTCTTGCGGGCGGCGCGTCGGTCACAGACGCCACAGAGCGACCGGGCGCCTTCTGGGCAACCTCGGACGCGCTCGCACCAGGAGTAGTCAGACCGCTGACCGCCCGTCCATGCAGCACAGTCAGTGAGAGACCATGATGACCGTCACCAGGATCACTGGCCACGCACTACGAGCATGGGCCAAAGGCAGTTACCCCATTGAGGCGGCGGTAGAGCTGTTGGTGCGCGGGTTCGACGGCCGGTTCGCCGGCCCCGGCAACCCGTGGATCCAGGACGCCGGCGGCGCTCGGCCGTGGCTCAACGCGGCTGCGATGACCGACGACGAGATGGCCCCGCTGTCCGGCGGCGAACAGCGTTTCCTACGGATCGTCCGCTCGCTGGCCGGGGGAGAGCCCGTCCGACTCGGCGATGACATCCCCGGCCTGGACCGGGTGCGGATGCAGCTCCTGCTCGCAGCACTGGCGCACGCCGCCGGCAGCCACGAGCACGGCGGCGCGATGCAGTTCGACGAAGACGGACGACCAATCGGCTTCGGCGATGCGCCGGGAATCCTGTACCCCTGGCCAGCGCCATGACTGGTGCGCCATGGTGGGTGGTGCTGGCCAGCACAGCCCTCGGCGGCGTGCTCGGGGTCCTCGGCACCCTGTGGAACTCAGGGCGGGAACGGGCCCGCGCCCGCAGAGAAGAATGGTTCCGGCGCGTGCAGTGGGCCGATTCGCTGACCACCAGCGGCGACCCCCGGCGCCGGGCCGCGGGCACGAGACTTCTCGGCGTCCTCGGAAGTAGAGCGCTGCGCGCGAATGACGCGGACGCGGACGCTGCACTCATCGACGCCCTGAACCATCCGGCCGGCCTTGAGGAACTCGCGGCGGCGGCCATGGTGGACGACGTCGAGGTTGTAGAGGACACTGAACAGGACTAGGAGGGCCACCATGACGACCACTGAACAGCAGCCGCGACCGGCCGCGCCCAAGCGCGTCATCAAGGTCGGCCCGGACCTGATCGAGGCCGCGAAACTACGGGAACAGATGGACCGGATCCTCGGCCGCCCGACCTCGCCTGGCATCGCCAAGATCGCTCGCGCACGCCGAGCACCCAGCAAGTCCTGACCGGGCAGGTCTGCGCCGTGCTCGGTGTCCCACCGCTGAGAGGTCGGGGCCCACGGTGGGCACGGCTCCACGGGAGCCGGTAGCGGTCACGGAGTAGCCGCAACCCCGTCCCTGGGCGTCACTACGACGCGCCGGACGTCTCCAGCGGCCAGCCAGCACAGCGTCTCGGTGCCATCGTCTGGCCACCACTGGACCAGGACGTGCTGATCGGTCCACCGGCAGGTCTTCGCCGGTCGCCATTCCTCGTGATCGGAGTAGACGAGCCGCGCTATGACGTGGATGACGTCACCGGTCGGACGGACCGGCACCTGCGGTGGCGGCTCGGAGTTCAGGGGGCCGCTCACGACATGGCCACGATGTCCTCGCCGCGGGCGGTGAGGATTGGCCCGGTGGGGGGCAGTTCGATCAAGTCGTCGGCGACCAGGCGTCGCAGGCTGCCGTCGACGGCGATGCTGCCGTAGAGCATCCAGCCGTCGGGGCTGTAGGTGATGTCGCCGCTCGTCGCGGCGTGTAGCAGCTCGATGGTGATGGGACTTGCCAGGATCTGAGCGGTGGTGTGTGTCATGACCGCGAGAGTAGGACAGACGTACGACGCCGACTGTCACCTGTAAGAACGCCGCCGCCGCGTTTTGCCCTGGGCCGGCGCGCCTGAACGGTGTTCGGGACGATCTTGGTTTCGTGTCGCGCCCGGGTCGTTCGGTTGCTTCGAGGTTATCGCCGTGGGCCGGGGGCGGGCGCCGCCGGTGTCGGGCGGGGGCGGCGGGCCTGCGCGGCCATGCGCGCGGCGGCATCGTGCGGCGGCGCGGGCGCTGGGTTGGGGTTGGGTTGGTAGCAGTCGGGGTAGTCGGCGATGAGCCGGAATTCCAGGTCGCGGGCGGGGTTTCGCGGGTCGAGGGGCCTATCGACGGCCAGCTGCGGTAGGCGAGTGGTGATGTCGTAACCGAGGTCGTCAGCGCGACGCAGGTGCTCGGCCAGGGACGGCCAGCCTGGGTCAGTGGGCAGGTCGGGGTGGATGCGGCCGGCAAGGTCGGCCAAGGCGTGGTTTTGGTTGGCGAATTCGTTGAGGGCGGCGCTGGATCCGGCGGACAGGATGGGCGGTGTGGGCAGATCCAGCCCTCTGTCGGGCCGTCGGCGGTCGATGGCGGCGGTGACGGTGAAGGGGTCCAGGTCCAGGGCGTGGGTGAGTCGGCCGGCCTGGCGGGCGCGCTGCGCTGGTGGCATGGCGGCAACCAGGGGCGCGGCTTCGTTCAGGGCGTTGGCGCGGGATTCGACGGTGCCGTCGCTGATGGGCCACCGGCCCAGGACGGCATCGACCACGAGATCGGCCAGCGGCCGGGCCCGGTCGAGCGCGGCCGCGAGGGCGGCTGGCCCGCGGGCGGACAGTAGTTCAGCCGGGTCTTTGCCGGACCAGTCGGTGGCGGCGAGCGGTTCGGCGACACCTGCGGCAACGAGCAGGGGGTAGGCGCGGACGGCGGCGGCGATCCCGGCGGTGTCACTGTCCAGGGCGAGGATCACTACCCGGCCGCCCAGCGGGCCGATGCGGTTGAGGGTGTGCAGTTGGCCTGGGGTCAGGGCGGTTCCGTTCGGGGCGACGGCGACCAGGTTCCGCACCGCGGCTCGGGCGGCGGTGACGGCCAGGGCGTCCATGGGGCCTTCGGTGATGGCCAGGTCGGCGCCGGCCTTCAGGGCGGCCAGGGCGTCGGGGGTCAGTCCGTAGGGCAGCTCGGACTTGCTGAATAGGTCGGTGCCGGGGGAGTTGAGGTATTTGGGCGGCTGCCAGGCGCTATCGGGTGGCGGGGTGGGGTTGGCGCGGCCGATGAACGCGACGATCCGGCCCTCGGGGTCATGGATGGGCAGGACGGCGCGGTCGCGGAACACGTCGATCAGGGTGCCGCGGGCCGAGGTTTTTGCCAGCCCGGCGGCTTTGAGCTCGTTGCCGCTGAAACCAATCGCGTGCAGGTGCCGCACGAGGTGGTCCCAGCCGGCGGGGGCATAGCCCGCGGCGTCGGCGGGCAGGCCGCGCTCGGTCAGGTAGCCGGGCACCCAGGAGTGCGGCGCGTGCGCGGTGTAGAACTCGTGTGCGGCGGTCAGCGCGGCCAGGCTGCGCTGGCTGGCGGCGGCGTGGCCTGCGGCCTCCCACTCGACGAGGGCGGCGTCCTGCTCTGCCTGTACCGGGTCGGGTGCCAGCTGCTCCGGATCGGGCGGCTCGTCCGCGGCGACCGGGGGCGGCACAGTCTCGGCCGGGCCGGTGCCGCGCGGAGGTGGGCGGTGGGCGGTGTGTGCGTCCGCGGGGGCCCGCAGCAGGGCATCGGCCGGGTCGAGGGGCTCCTCGTCGGCGGGGTCGGGGGGTGCCGGGTCGGTCAGGGTGGTGATGGTGGCCAGCAGTGCAGCGGCGGCTTGGTGGCGCGGTAGCGCGTGGGTGTGCGCGGACAGCAGGGCGGCGGCGTCGCCGGCCAGGGCGTCGGGGTCGGCGCCGTGCCGGACGGCGGCGTCGATGGTGGTCACGATGGTGGGCCAGAGCCGGTCGGTGGTGATGACGCCGGCCAGTTCTGCGCCGATCGTGGCGGCGATGCGGCCGGACCACGGCGGGCGCAACTGGTTTCGGCCAGCGCCGGCGGCGGCGAGGTCACCAAGGTGCGGGGCCAGGCGCCACCACAGGGCGGCGGCGGGCTGCTCGGCAGGGAGCTGCCGGGCGCGGACGGCCTGGCCGAGGATGGCCGTGACGGGCAGGCCGGCGTTGTCTGCCAGGGTCAGCCGGCCCGCCAGCACGGGCCAGTACTCGTCTGCGGTGACGTCGCCGGCGCCCAGCGCGGTCAGCGTGGTGGACCACCGATCGGTTCCGGCGTGTGGGTTGCCGGCGGCTCGGCCGGCTCGTGTCGAGAGTCCGCGGTGCAGGCGCTGTTCGGCGATCGGGCCGGGTAGGGGTCCGGCCGGTCGCAGGTCTGTCTCCGGGATGGCGTGCGCGGCTCGCCACACGGCCAGATCACCCAGCACGGCCGGGTGGTCCAGGTACGAGGCTGCCCAGGCGGGCGCGGCGGCTGGGTCGCAGCCGGCCGAGGCGGCGCGGACCTGCGCGGCCAGGTCGGTGACCAGCTGGGAGCGGGCGGGCAGGTACGCCGACCATTCGGGGACCTGGGTGAGCCGGTGGGGGATGGCGGGTAGCCAGGGCAGCGGTCCGGCGCCGTCGGAGTGCTCGCCGGTGGGGTCGAGCCGCCAGTCGAGCACGGCGGCGACGTCCCGTGCGGTGTCCAACTTCCGGCCGGATGCGGCGGCGGCCAGCGCTTCGGTGGGATCGGTGCCGTCGGCTGCGAGTCGGGCCAGGTGGTGGTGCAGGGTGTCCCAGGCTGGGGCGGCGGTGACGCCGGGGACGGTGTTCTCGGCGTCGACAGCGAGTTGTGCCATGCGCTGGTTGCCGAGTAGCGCTGCGGCGCCGGTGTCGATGGCGTGGGTGTAGGCGGCGGCGGCCGGACCGAGACGGCGGGCCGGGTCGCGGGTCTCGCGGCGGGCAGTAGTCGCCGACACCGCGGACCCGTCTGTGGTGATGATGGCGGCGAGGGTTTCGGCGGCGGTGGCCGGGCGCAGCGACTCTGGGCGTACGACGTCATGCCCATCGCCGTGCCGGGTGGAGATCACGTAGACGTGGGTGCCGTCGGTGGCGCGGGTCAGCGCCGGGTACGCCTCGTTGCGGGTCATGCCGTCGGCGATGATCGCGTGGGCGGTGCCCCGTCGGGCTCCGGCCTTGCCGACGGTCATGCCTTGCACCGATGCGGCGGTGGTGGCGTAGCCCAGGCGCACATGCCCGGAGCCCAGGTACCAGGCGGGAAGCCGGCGGGTCACCCGACGGTCCTGTTGCGTCACGGTGATGGAACCGTCGCGGTGCACGTGGCGGACGATCCACCGGTCGTTGTTGCGCACGAAATCGGTACCGCCCAGGCTCAGACTCCGCGCGTTGCGTTTGGTGACGATCACATCGCCCGCGGACAGCGTTTCCCCACTACGCAGACGCAACTCCCGCCCGACCGGCTCACCGCTGGCGGCGATGCGATCGGTGCGGGCGCGGGCGTTCAGTTCGGCGACCTGCTCCAACGTGGGGGCGATCATGATCGACTCGACGCCGGCCGCAACGTCACGCGCCCACGCGGTGTAGACGTGGTCGGCTGCTTCGTCGGCGGCGACCGGGTGCAGCCGGCCGCGGTCGGTGTAGAAGGCGGCGGCTGCTGGATCGCCGTTTCGCAGGGCCAGGGAGACCTGGGCCTCGGCGGGGTCGGTGAAGCGCAGCACCTCGGTGAGGCTGACCGCGCCGTGGGCGGCCTCGATGTCGCGCAGCACCCCTCCGGCGCCGGCGGCGGCGCGTTGCCGATCATCCCCGACCAACAGGACCCGCCCACCCCGCCCGGTGGTGTAGCCGATGGCGGCATCCAGGTTTCCGGTGGCGGCCAGGCCGGCCTCATCAATGATGACGAGGGTGTCGGCGCGGACCTGCCGATCCCACACGGCCCTGCCAGTGTCGGTGGTGATGTCGTGGACGAGTTTGTCCAGGGTGTCTGCGGTGGCGCCGATCGCCTCGCCCAGCACGTGCGCCGCCGATGCCTGCGGAGCCAAGCCCACGATGGAGCCGCCGGCGGCCTGCCATGCCCGGGTCAGCACACCCATCGCGGTGGTCTTGCCCGAGCCCGCGGGGGCCAGAGCCAACATCACCCGCCGGTCGCAGGTGGCGACCTGCTGCACCAGCTCGGCTTGGGAGGTATTCAGTACCGCGCCGTCGTTGTTGGCAGACCACTCCAACCCGGCCAGCTCGACATCCCGTTGGCTGATGGTGCGGGCGCCGCCGGTGCCGGCGGCGGTCACGATGCGCCGCTCCGCGTCCAGGATCGCCGGCGAGGTGTAGCGCTGCCCGCCGGCCATCCGATACACCGAGATGCCGTCTGCCCGGGTCAGTGGACCCGGCGGCGGCGCATCCACCTCGACGTCAACGTCGAAGCCGATCGGGATGGAGTGCTCCGCCCCGGCCGCGAGCGCAGCGACCCGGCCGACCAGCTCGATCGTCTGCGCCGGGCTCAGGCCGGCCAGGCCGCGGACCTGCCGGGCCGCCTCCGCGGCCAGATTGTGCGCCGACCACAACGCCCGCGACCCGGCGACCGCCGCGACCGTGCGACCGGCAAGCCGGGCGACCTCGCCTCGCGACACCGGCCCCAGCGGCCGCGGACCGCTCGGCCGGGTGCCGGGGTCGCGGCCGGCCGTCACGTCGGCCAGCATCCGCTCCAGCCCCTGCTGCCCGCCGAGCATCGCCACTGCTTGGCCGTGCCAGGTGGCGCGCTGATCGGCCAGCGAACGGGGTTCGTGTTTGGCCTGCCGGGTCGCCAGGGTGGCCTGCTCGGACAGCGCCACCATCTCCACCGCAGTCGGCAACCGGCCGTGCGCCGCCCGGAAATCGGCCACCAACCGTTCCCGATGAGAGGTGATCGCTCCCCGCCTGGTGGACCAGCGGGCCGCCAGGTCCGGGTTCACCCCGACCAGCTCCCGCACCGGACGCTTACCCGCCTCGCCGGGCCGCTCGGCGAACCGGCCCCCGACCCTGGAGGTGACCTCGGCCTCCAGCAGCGTGTTGTACATTTCGCTGCCCGCCACCGCGTAGCGGTGGATCATCCGCCCGTCCAACGCGAGCCACCGGTCGGTCGAGCCGGCCACCCGCACTTTGTTCGAGACCGCGACGTGCGTGTGCAAATCGGGGTCCCCGGCGCGGGAATCGCGGTGCGTGAACGCCGCGCACGTCAGTCCGTCGGTGTCCACCTGCGCCGCGCCCCGTGCACCGACGCGGGTGTAGGCCACCCGCGCGCCGAGCCAATCCAACGTTGCAGCGACAGCTGCCTGGTGGGCATCCTCGATGGCGCGGGAGATCTCGATCGGGGCGATCGCCCACAGCGTCGACACGCTCTTGACGGGGGTGAAGGTCAGGTCGTAGCCGGCGATCGCGGAGGTCTCCGGCCGGGATGCCTGCCGCAAAAACCCGTCGAGTTCCTGCGCCGTCGCCGGCGGCCGGCCGTACTGTTCGGTGAAAATCTCCCGCGCCGTCTCGGTGCGGATGCGGGCACGCTCCTGTGCCGGGACCGGCCAGTCCCCGGGCAGGCCCCGCACCGTGTTCCACGCCGCGTAGCGCTCCGTCAACCGGTCCCGCCACGCGGTGTCGCCCTCGAACACCGGGAACCGGGCACCCAGCAACGTGGCCCGCCTGGCTGCGGGCACCGACCAGCCCAACGCGTACAACTCCTGCACGATCCGCTCCGCGTCCGGGTGGATGCCCTGCCCGAACAGGTTGCGCATCTGCTGCTCGGTAACCTGCTGGCTGGCCACGCCCAGGACATCGGCGCCGGGCCCCATCCACACGCCCGGGGTCTCGCCCTTCGCCGAGTAATACTCACCCAGAGTGCTGTATCCGCGTTCAGTGGAATCCCCGGCCGCGACCTGCCGGGTCAGGTACGTGTACCCGTCCCCGGCGGTCAGCTTGTGCAGCCCCATCACACTTGCAAAGGGGTGCTACACCCGATCCCTTGCGGCCACGCCGTTATCGAATCGTTACCATTGTGCAAGAGGTGTGTCGGGTCTGAGTTCGGCGGATGTCCGATTTGCGTTGCGCATTTGTGTCCTGTCTCATCGAACTTTGCGAAGTCTCAGATCAGGTTGCGAGTGACCTTGCGAAGTCTCAATGCAGGTTGCGAGTCGCTGCCCGGATCTGTGGCGTTGGCGGCGGACACTTTGGTTCGTGACGGTGGTGCCGCTGGATGCGCCCGGCCAGTCGGGGTCGGGCGCATGCGGTGACTTCGAGGTCAGTTTCACCGGCGAGGACGGCGTCGAGGATCGACGCGGCCTGGCCGAGGCCTGGGCCACGCCGTTCGAGGCGGGCCTGCCGGTGCGGCGGTTCACGCCCCATAAGGGGCAGCGGCACCTGAGCGGGCTGTGGTGGTGCGCAACGACCGGCGGCCACGTGGGCTTCGAGTCCTGGCTCGAGCGTGACCACGTCATGTTGCTGGATTTCGACCCGGACGTGGTCGGGATCGTGTCCCAGCCGTTCTGGATGCACTGGCGTGAGGGGGAATCCGGTAGGCGTGTCTCGCACGCCCCGGACTTCTTCGTCCGTCGCAGGGACGGCTCCGCGGTGGTGATCGATTGCCGACCGGTGGAGCGACGTCCGCCACGCGACGTGGCCAAGTTCGACGCGACCGCGCGGGCGTGTGCGCTGGTCGGGTGGGACTACCGGCTGGTCGGAGCGACGGACGTGACCGAGACGGGGAACGTGCGCTGGCTGGCCGGCTACCGCCATCATCGGCACCGTGTGTCGGAGACAGCGGCAGCCCTGGTGAAGGTGTTCGCGTCACCGACGCCGTTGATGGCCGGCGCCGAGGCGGTAGGTGATCCGGTCGCGGTGTTACCGGTGCTGTTTCACCTGCTGTGGTGTCACGAACTGCTCGCTGATCTGTCGGCGCCGCTGGGCGGAGACACCCTAGCGCGGGCGGCGGTGATCCGGTGACGGGCCGGTTGGCCGTGCTGCGGCCGGGAGATCGGGTGGTCTTCGACGGTGCCGAGCATCAAGTCGCCGGCCTGGCCGGCACGTCGGTGCGGCTGCGGTCGGGTCATGGCACGGAGCAGGTGGTGCTCGCAGCGCATCTGATGGCCTCGCCCGGGTTCGCTGTCGTGGATGGTGCACCGCTGCCGGAGATGGCGCCGTTCGGGCTGCTGGACGCGCTGCCTGCCGCGGTGCTCGACGCAGCACGGGAGTGGGAACGGCACGTGGTCGAGGTGGAGACCGGACTGCCACCCGATTCGGCACCCGGCGTGGCACCGCGCGCCGGGTATGACCCGGCGGTGACGACCCTGAATCAACGTGATGAGGCGAAGGCGGCGGAGCTGCAGGTCGGTGTCCGCACCGTGCAGCAGCGACGTGCCCGGTATGCGGCGCAGGGGCTGTGGGGGCTGGTGGATCAGCGTGCGGCGCGGGAATGGCAGGTGACCGGCCGGGTCGACGCCCGGGTGGTCGACGCGGCTCGGGCGGTGATCGACGCGGAGACCGACACCTCGACCGGGACCCGCTCAAGGTTGATCCGCCGGGTGACCAAGGCAGTGGAGGCCGAGCATGGGCCGGGCGCGGTGCCGTTGCCGAGCCGCGCGACGTTCTACCGGCTGATCGACACGCTCGCGGCGGGACGGCATACGTTCGGTTCGGCGGTGACCCGCCGACAGACGGCGAACCGCCCGCAGGGTGTGTTCACTCCCTCGCACGCGTCCCGGCCGGGTGAGCAGGTGCAGATCGACTCGACGCCGATTGACGTGTTGGTGTTGTTGGACAACGGCATCCCGGTGCGGGCGGATCTGACGATCGTGGTGGACGTGGCCACCCGCACGGTCTGCGCGGCGGTGCTACGCCCGGTGGGCACCAAGGCGGTCGACGCGTCGCTGCTGCTGGCCAAGATGCTGGTGCCGGAGCCGATGCGGCCCGGGTGGGCCGAGTCGCTGCGCATGTCGGCGTCGATCCTGCCGCACGATCGGCTGCTTGACATCGACGCCCGGATGGAGCAGGCCGCTGCCCGTCCGGTGATCGTGCCGGACACGATCGTCGTCGATGGCGGGAAGGTGTTCGTCTCCGAGACGTTCACCCGTGCCTGCGCGCGGCTGGGCATTTCGGTTCAGCTGGCCCGACCCCGGACACCGACCGACAAGCCCATCGTCGAACACACGTTTTGGTCGATCAACTCGCTGTTCTGCCAGCATGTGGCCTCCTACACGTCCTTCAACACCACCCGGCGGGGCACGGACGCGACCGGGGCGTGGACGCTGATCGAGTTGCAGGACCTGCTGGATGAGTGGCTGCTGGTCGGCTGGCAGATGCGGCCGCACGACGCGCTGCGCGATCCTTTGCAGCCCCGGCGGGTGCTCTCGCCGAACGAGATGTACGCGGCGATGGTCTCCGCGGCCGGGTATCTGCCGTTGACCCTGACCGGGCAGGACTATCTGGAGTTGCTGCCGGTGGCGTGGCGGGCGATCAACGCCTACGGCATCCGCATCGGCTACCGCACCTACGACGCCGCCGGCCTAGGCCCGTATCGCATGCAGCACTCCGGTGTGACGGCCAAGCGGGGCTTGTGGGAGGTGCATTACGACCCGTATGACGTGTCGAAGGTGTTCGTGCGCACCGCCGACGGGTGGATCACGGCGCCGTGGACGCACCTGCCGATGGTGTCGGCGCCGTTCGCCCAGTTCACCTGGCGTCACGCCCGGAAGCTCGCCGCCGACAGGGGCCTGGAGGACTCCAACGAGACCGACGTCGCAAGAGTGTTGGACGATCTGCTGACCCGGGCGCAGGCCGGCCCGGTCGACAAGCTCAGCGATCGGGTCGCGGCCCGCACCCGCGTCGCCATCGCCGGCCACCGCCCACCCGCAGCCATTGACGATCAGCCCGGCGGGGAACCCGTCGACGGCGGCGCCATCGACGACGGCGCCGGCGAGGGTCTGGCGACGGTGGTTCCGTTCGGGGTCTTCGACGCCGACGCGGAGGCCGCCAAATGGTGAACGGCAGCGAGAATACCGACGGGGCGGATGTTCACGAGCCGTTGACGACGAAGGAGGGCTGGCGCCGCTTCGTGGACCGGCAGCCGGCGGCGCCGGACGCGCACGACCCGGCCACCATCGAGCTGCTCACCGGCAAGCAGCGGCAGGCGTATGACGAGGCGCGGCTGGGGTATCACGCGGATCTGCCGTTGGCGAACACCCCGACGATCCAGAAGGTCATCTTCACGGCCCGGCTGTTGGTGCAGCTGAACCGGAATCAGGTCTCGGCCAGGCGGGGGCTGATCGTGTCCGGCGCGTCCGGGACGGGCAAGACCACCGCGATCACCCAGCTGGGCCGCACCCACGAGCGCCGCACCCGACGGCGGTATCCCGACGACTTGCGGCGGCTGCCGGTGCTCTACGTGACGGTCCCGCCGGCGGCGACGGCGCGGATGCTGGCGGTGGAGTTCGCCCGCTTCCTGGGCCTGTCGTTCACCGGCCGGGTGAACATCACCGACATCGTCGACGCGGTCTGCCACACCGCGGCGGCCACCCGCGTGGAGCTGGTGCTGGTCGACGAGCTGCACAACCTGAACCTGGCCACCCGGGCCGGCGCCGAGGTGTCCGATCAGTTGAAGTACTTCGCCGAACGGCTGCCCGCGACGTTCGTCTACGCAGGCATCGACGTGCAGGCGGCTGGCCTGTTCGCCGGCACCCGGGGCCGGCAGATCGCCGGCCGGTTCACCGTGATCCCCGCCGCCCCGTTCGCCTACGGCTCCAGCGATCAGCGGACGCAGTGGCGGGCGCTGGTCGCCACCATGGAATCCACACTGCGGCTGCACCGGCACAAGCCCGGCGCCCTGGTTGCGCTGGACGAGTACCTCTACCGCCGCTCCGGCGGCATGATCGGCAGCCTGTCCCAGCTGATCCGTGGCGCTGCGATCCTGGCCATCGAGGACCGCAGCGAACAAATCACCAAGGCCCTGTTGGAGATCGTGCCGGTCGACTACGCCGCGCAACGCGCCGACACCACCACGCGAAACCCCGGCCGGCGCTCGGACTCGCAGGCCGCCAGTTGATTCGACTGCCCCGGCTGCCGATACCCGCCGGCCCAGCCGAATGCGAGACCCTCACCTCCTACCTGGGCCGGCTCGCCGGGCTGCACGGCATGCACCCGCTGGATCTGTGGGAGCCGATCAGCACACCCAGGCCGGGCGGCCGCCGCCGTGACGTCATCCCCGAACGCCTCGCGGCGATCACCGGCCGGACCGTCGAACAACTCGCGCAGGCGCTGCCCGAGCTGCGAACCGCGCCGGATTGGGCGGCATGGCGGCACAAATCGCAGCCCGGCTGCCCCCGCTGCAACGCCCGACACGGCGGCGGCCCCGTCACCCGGCTGCTGCCCCACCACCGCTACCTCTGCCTTCGCCACCGGTACTGGATCGGCCCACCCGACATCGGCCAGCCCGCCACCCCGATCACCGACCCCGACCTGAACGACCTGGTTGGCGCGCAGCGACGTCACCTGCGCCTGCTGCACACCCACGGCGCGGCGGCCTGCTACGACGCAGTGCTATCCGGCTTCCTGATCTGCGGCCACATCTGGGACAAGAGCTGGCACGAGCAGTGGCTTCCCGTTCACCAACGGTGGGACCGCCGCACCCACCACCTGATCCCCATCGGTTCCGAACGGACCGAGTTCAGCGCGGCCCGGATCTTCGCCGCCGCCTACCCGGAAGCGGTCCTGCTCGCCGAACTGATCGCCTCACCACGCTGGCGACACCTGGCAGCCGGGGACGCAGAGCAGCAGCAACCCTTCCACGCGGAGATCGGCCGCCGCCTCGCCCACCCCGACTACCAGCCACCCGAGGGCGGTGACGCCATCGCGCACTGGATGAAATACGATGCCCCACGGCCGCCGAGCCGCCCCAAGGCAACGTTCCCCCATAGCTCAGAGCACGGCGCCATCAGCCCCACCGCGATCAACCGATCAAGCCTGCAGCGACACCACAAGAGCGCCCTGTGGTTCAGCCGCAACCGCCGCGGCGGCGGCATCATCCTGCACCACCGCCACGTCTGGCCCGTCCTCGTGCGGGACTGGTCCACACCGATGGACGGCATCCAAGCGACCATCTGGGCCAGCACCACCACCCACGATCTGCACCGCGATGACGAGAACCATCCGGGCACGCTGACCACGCCACCGCCGCGACCAGACGACGCCAAGTGATCCCTAGCCATCGGATCGCCCCGTTTCGAACCCATCTACCGCGAGCGCCTGCGGACTTGGCCGTGCCCGGTTTCCCCAAGTTTCCACCGCTCCCGCGGCGAGAAAGCCTGCTATCGCAGCCTGCCCGATTCGACCCGAGGGTCATGGCCGCTGATCCTTGGTTTTCCGAGTCCAGCCGTGTCGCACGAGCGCAGCCTGCGGATGGTGCCGGGGTCGTTTCGGCGGGCCAGCTCGCGTTGCCGGCCACAGCTATCCAACACGGGACGAACGGCTGCGCCGCGCGCCCGCAACACAAGCGATGAATCGAGTACCGGCCAGTTCTTGTCCCTATCCGAGATCCTCAAGGACTTCGACGGGGGACTCGACGTCGCCACGCCAGGCCTCGATGCCTTCACGGATCGCGAGTGCCGCGACGATGAGCGCGGCGACCGAGTCGGCCCACATCCACCCGAACAGCAAGTTCAGCACGAGGCCGATCAGCACGGTGCCGGACAGGTAGATACACAGCACGAGCTGCTTCGCGTCGGCCTGCACGCTCTTCGAGCCCAGTTCACGGCCCGTCCGGAACTCAAACCAGGCCAGTGCAGGCATCACGATCAGGCTCAACGTCGCGATGCCGATGCCCAGTGGACTGTGATCGACGCCCTGGGCGCCGGTGAGCGTGCGGGCCACATCGATGATGATGTATGCCGCCAGGGCGAAGAACGCAAACCCGATCGCGCGGACAGTGGCCTTCTCCCACCGCTCCGGGTCCTTCCTGGTGAACTGCCAGGCCACCGCCGCCGCGGACAGCACCTCGACGACAGAGTCGAGACCGAACCCGATCAGCGCCGCTGACGAGGCAACCGATCCCGCCAGGATCGCGACGATAGCCTCGACGATGTTGTAGGTGATCGTGAACGCGACGATGAATCGCACCCGACGATGCAGCACCGAGCGGCGTTCGGCGGTCAACGTGACAGTCACCGGGCGACCTCCGTACGGCAGCCCGGAACCGTGCACGTGACGTCCATACAGGTTGCGCCCTCGTCAACGGCGAGCGCGACGTCCAATAGTGACGTCAACGCTTGCGCGAGATGCGTATCAGCGATCTCGTACCGGGTCTGGCGTCCCTCCGGCTCGGCCACCACGATGCCGCAATCACGCAGACAGGTCAGATGGTTCGACACGTTCGAACGTGACAGGTCCAACTCCCGCGCCAGCACCGCGGGATAGCTCGGCCCATCAAGCAGGGTGATCAAGATCCGCGATCGTGTCGTGTCAGCCATCGCCCGGCCGAGTCGGTTCATCGCGTCAAGTCGACTCGCAATAGTCAGCACATAATGACTATACATCAACGACTGACCAATCAGGCTCGGCCGGCGAAGGTCGGCGGCATCAGGGGTGTCGCCGAATCCGCAACGTTGATTGAGACGCTCCCGCGGTGATCTGTCTCAACACACCTTGCGAGCGCGCAGGACCCCGGAATCCCGTTCGCGACCTTCGATGAGACAGGACAATTTGCTTGTCCTGTCCCGAAGAACCTGGCGGAGTCCCTACCTACTTTGCGAATGATCTTGCGAGGTCTCAAATCAGGTTGCGAACGGCGCCATGTTTCGCAGGGTGCCGACGCGGTTCACGACGAAGGCGGCCGCGTCGTCGCGACGGTCCTGTGGAAGTCGCAACCTGTGCTGGGACGATCGATGGCGACGGACGTCCCGACCTACCTTGCGAAGCCCAGGTCTGCCCGGGGGTAGGTCGCAATCTTCCACGGGACGAGACATTGCTGTCTGTCCTGTCCGGCTGAACCTTGCACTGTCCGGACTTACCTTGCGAGG
>CALANS010000139.1 GCA_937926105.1 uncultured Actinomycetes bacterium
TAGAGTTCGAACTGCTCCACCATCAGCTCGCAACCGCGGCCTGATGTTCCACACCTAACGAGTCAACTGAACTCGGGGCGGTCCCGAACGCCGATCCAGGCACCGCCCACCGGAGCGAACGGCGCTCCCCTACCACCTGTGCCACATGGGAGCGTCTTAGACGATCTCGCCGACCTTGCCGACTTCCTGTACAACCTGACACCCATACCCGCCGCCATCGCGTGCGTGCAAGGCGACGGCGCAGGCAGCTGCGTCCTCGCCGTCGTCCAAGTCATCCCCCCTCGGCAAAGCCGCAGCCGTCGTCGGCAATGGCATTCGCGCTGCTGCCAAGGCTAAACACGCCGCGGCCGCAGGAAAAGACATACTCGGCAGAACAGATGTTGCCACAAAAACCGTACCGACGCTGACAATTGACAATGCTCAGTTCGGGGCCAAGGTCGGTAAACATGCACAGGACTACGGCCTGAACCCTTCCGATCCGGCGGCACGCTCTTGGATTCGTGACCACATCAAGGACATAGTCAATAGCCCCAATGAGGTGCGTCAGGGCGCGTGGAACCCGAAGGTGGCGGAGGTTTGGATTACTGGTTCTTCCGGCAAGGATCGGACGTCGTGGTGACCCGTGGGGGTGGCCAATTTGTTACCATCTTGAAGGGCGGAGAATCCAACGGTTGGTTCCAGGACGCGACACCGAAATGAGTGCCATGACAGTTCTCAATGACCTCGTCGGAATAAGCCTCGTACGGCTTCGTAGGGTGCTATACGTCCATAACGGAGTGGTTTGGGAACATACCGGCCCGCTTCAACTCACCTTCCAGAACGGAGCCTCGATCGTCCTGGAAGCTGGCGGCGACGGCGAATCACTCATTATCTCGCGGGGTGCGTGGGTGGACGCATTCGAAGAGCCGATGTCCGACGAGAACCGACACTTCGTCGAGATGTCCGGCAAATGGACCGGATTCGAGGTGGCGCCGTCGGAGCCGCTCGGCCGAGCGGTAGGCCAAGAACTCACTCGGGTCGCGGAGGTGCGGAATCCATCGGACAAGTTGACCGGTGTCGTGCTTAAACTCGGGACGGCTACTATTCGCGTGGATGTCGACTCAGACGAGTTGCTAGTGGACGTTGCGTGAGATGGGTTTCTCCTCGTAGCGTGGAGACGCGGACCGGTAGCGGGAAGGCGGATTACGCCATGACCACTCCGTACCTTCCCCACGCGTGTCCTGAGATGCGCCAATTTGTCGACGACGCGCGAGTCCCTGTCGTCTACGAGCCGAGGTTCCGCGAATACTCATTGGCGTTGCTTGAGTCCGACGCGCATCAGCTCATCCGCTTCTGCCCATGGTGCGGCGCAGAGCTACCCGAGTCGTTGCGCGATCGGTTCTTCGACGAGTTGGACAGACTGGGCGTCGACTACCCGAACGAGATCCCTCCGGCGCGATACCGCACCGACGCTTGGTGGCGTGAAGGCGGACCTCCTTTGGCGTCGGACAAGTCATGAGCCAAGCCAGCAGATTCGCTAAACGATGGTTCGCCTATGATGTGCGGGTGAGCTGAAGGACATCATGGTCACCGGGGTGTATCGGTCGGCTCCTGGTGGTGCCGAGGGTAAGTATTTCTTCCCGACGAAGGCGCAGGCCGATAACTTCGCAAAGATGGCTATCGGGAAGTACGGCACTGGGCCTTACTGCATCACGTCTGGCTGCATCCCTACATCGGCGTTGCGCGGGATTCAAACGATCAGCCCAGCTGGCGAGGGGACGGCGTACTTCATCCTGGACAACCTGTTGCCGTATTTCCAGAATATCATCATTCGTGGCCCGAAGTGACGTCTCGGCCGGTCATCGAGCGGATGCTCTGATCCGGCTCGACGAGGCGGTGGCGCCGTCCCCGTATGTTCCGCCGAAAGGAAGAGGTCTCCCGCTTCGGCTGAAGAAGGGCCAGGGCTAGATTGATGACAAAGGTAACTTCTAACAGCGCGGGGGTCTCGGCAGTGGCGGATTGTTCGGAGACCGACTATCTGAGGCGCCGTCCGAATCCCCGCGCGTACTCGTCAAGAGCGTGCAACAAGTCTGGTGCTCTGAACAGCATCCGCCTCGATTTGTAGTGCTTGCTCTCGACGAGTACTCCTACCTCGGTGAGGATCCTGAGCTGACGATGAATGTTCCTGCTGTCGCCGCCAATGGCATGTGCGAGACCCTCGGCGTCGGCTACGGGGTGCTCCGGTAGGACGTCGATGACCTTCCAGACCGCGGAGTCGGCCCGTGCCACGATTCGCTCGCGCCAGTGCTCCTGGATCGCGGCTACTTGTGCCGCGAGGTGTTCTCCGTTGTCGACGGCGTGCAGGGCAGCCTTGGAGAAGACGGAGACGATCGGTCCAGCGTCGCCCTCCCGGTAGGCGGTAAGTGCGTCGAAGTAGTTCGCCTTATCTGCGAGCAACCCGCCGCTGACGGGGATAGTTGCCGACGTAGCCAGTTGCTTCTGCTGGAGGATCAGGTGGACCAGCGCGCGCCCTGTGCGGCCGTTGCCGTCTGCGAAGGGGTGGATGGTCTCGATCTGTGCGTGTGCGATAGCCGCTTGCGCCAGGACGGGCAGGTCGTCACGGGCGATGAACTCCGTGAGGTCTGCGATGGCGTCGGGGATTCGGCGATGGTCGGGTGGAACGAAGTCGGCGTCGACCGGGCTACTGTCTGTGCCACCGATCCAGACTGGTTCCTGGCGCCAGCCGGCCAGCTGCGGTCGATCGCTCATCAGGGTGCGTTGGATCGACTCGATACGTTCCGGGGTGATCGGCCCCGTGCCGGAGAGTGCCTGAGCCATCGCGTGGACATTGGCGGCGACTAGGGCCGCGTTGCCTGAACCCTGTCCGGTGACCTGCGCTTCGGCGATGGCTCGGGCAGATGCCGTTATTCGCTCGATCTGTGATGACGAAGCTGATTCTGATCGGAGTAGCACACCCAGTAGCGGCGCCGGGAGTCTCAGGCTGTCCGACTCGAATCCCGCCACACGCGCGGTCGCCTCATCGAGATCAGCGAGCGTTTCGCCACCGAGGATGATCTGGCAGTGAGCGATGGTGACCGGGATGCTGCTGCGGTAGGTCCGCCGCCCCTGGGCTTGCCGTTCGCGACGCGTGAGGCCACCGACCGGTGGTTGGTGCCACTCCTGTTGTTCCCACGTAACCGCCGGCCACGGCGAGAGGGCCCCGTCGTGCCGGCTGGACAACGCCGCGGATGATTCGGCCCGCTGAACGGCGGCGAACTCTCCGCCTTCGGGGACTCGACGTCGACGGCTCTGCGACATGACACCATCGTAGCGCGGGCGTGTCAGATAGACTACTAGGTGACACACTAACCGGTCGGTGGTGTCACTTGGCTCGTGCGTGTTCGTGACAGCGGACAGGCCGGCAGGACGGTCACCGCCCCGACGCCACAATCGCCACTACACCGTGACCTGTCCGCCGGCGGGGCCGCCCTTGCTGACGCTTCTCGGGACGGTGGGGGTCCGGGTGCGTAGCCGTGTTGCGGCGTCGAGCGTCGTCGCGCCCCTGCGGGGCGGGCGTAATGGTGCTCCCGGTGGCGCTGCGCCCATGGGTTGACCGGCCAATAGTCGCCTGGCCCGCACGGCGATGATCGCCGTGACCGATTCGACGGCGCGGTCGTCCAGGCCGCCAGCGGGCAGTTCTGCCACGGCTGTGTTGATGCGGTCGGCCAAATCCGCAACGGTGTTCCTGGCCTGCTGTTCGCCGATGTCGCATGCCCGGCCCTCATCGACGAGAGCGTCAAGGTCCACAGTGGTCAGGTTCGTGTGCGTCCCGATGGCGGCGCCCATCTTGCCGGACAGTTCCGAGTACATCCTGGTGCTCAGGGAGTCGTACAAGGGCGACAGCGCCACCTGACCGTCCTCGATGACCAACCCGTAGTTCTTGCCGTGCCCATCTTCGTCACCGACGATGGCTCGAAACGCGGTTTGCGCGAGGAGTTTCCGAGCGTCGGAGCGACTCCGCCGTGCGGTGCGCCCGATGTGGCGCCCGCCCAGGGTAGATGTCCAGGTTCACCGATCCTCGCCTTCCTCCTTGGCCCGCACGGTGAGTTCGAGCCCGAGGGCGAACAACACGTCGAACAGCGTCTGGACCTGCTTGGTGGCCGCACCGTCTTCCAGCTTCAGGACCGCGTAGCGGTTGGTGATGCCGCGTTCCGCCAACTGTTCCTGGGTCATGCCCAGCGACTCGCGCCGCGCCTTGATGGCCCGTCCCATGGCAGCGGGGCTTCGGATGACATGGGGAATCGATGTTGCCATATAGCAACTTTAACACCGCGCGATGTCGAAGTTGTTATATAGCAACTCAGCACTCGGAAGTGCCTCATGTTGCGGAATCGCCACCAGCATGGCCTTCGCTCGCACGTGGCCGAGAGCGGTAGCGTCTGCGGAATAGTGGCACCGATGGGCGCGGCAGGGTCGGTATGTGGTGCGTCGGTCGCCGCACCGATGGGCACTGCGACGGCGGGAGCGTGATGACGGGACGGGCCCGCGGTGCCTCGCCGATCCGCCGGCTGCGGGGCATGGGAGGCCGGCTGATCCGCCGGGCCGGGCTGCTACCGGCCGGGATGGCCGACGGCCTCGGCGAGGACGACGAGCTGCTCGGCTCCTCGCTGCCGCACACCGTGATGGTGTTCTTCGCCGACCCGCCCGGATCGCTCTACCAGCTCGAGCAGTGGTACGGCGCGTTGCGCGCGCTGGACCGCCGGCACCGGGTGGTGATCGTGCTGCAGGACTCCCGGGTCGCGCGGGCCGTGCGCCAGGACTCCGGGCTGGACGTGATCGTCGTCGCCCGCTACACCACCATGGACGACCTGCTCTCTCGCAGTGACGTCGCCGTGGCGCTGTACGTCAACCATCATCCGGAGAACTTCTCCAACCTGCGCTTCGCCTCGATGGTGCATGCCAGCCTGCTACACGGCGACGGGGACAAGGCGGTGACGGTGTCCAACCTCATCAAGGCCTACGATGTCGCGCTGGTCGCGGGGCAGGCCGCCGTGGACCGGGCCGCCGCCTTCTGCACCTTCTACGACGCCGCCACCCGGTGCATCCCGATCGGCCGGCCACCTCTGGACGGGCACCTGAGCCGCGTGGTGGGGCCTCGTCACCGCCTCGCCGGCGAGCCACCCACCGTGCTGTACGCCCCCACCTGGGAGGGCAGTGCCCCCTCGGTGGGGTACGGATCGCTCGTCACCCACGGCCCAGCCCTGGTCGAGACGCTGCTGACCGCCGGATGGGACGTCAGCTACCGGCCGCACCCGCTCACCGGCAGCCGGGACAGGTCGCATGCCGTCGCCGACCGGGAGATCCGGGCCCGCCTGAGCCGGGCAGCCAAGACCGGCGGGCACCACCGGACCGACACCGGCCCGGACCTGCAGGCCGCGTTCGCCGGCGCGGACCTGCTGGTCTGCGACATCTCGTCGGTGGCGGTGGACTGGTTGGTCGTCGACCGCCCGCTGCTGATCACCGCGCCGGCCCGGCCGGAGGCGGTGATCGCACGGACCCCGCTGACGGCGCTGGCTCCGGCGGTCGCCGCCGATGACCTCCGCGCCCTGCCGGCCCTCGCGCTCGAGCAGCTGGAGCGGGACCCGCTGCGGGACCGGCGCCGGCAGCTGGTCGAGTACTACCTGGGGGATGTGCGCGACGGTGCGGCCACGGCGCGGTTCCTGGCCGCGGTGGATCGCCTGCTGGACATCCGGGACTCCGAGCGGGTGCGGCTGGCGGGTCGGCGCGTGGGCCGCGGGTAGGATCCGGCTGGGCCTGGTAACCGCACAGTTCTGCTGCGCAGTGTCGGGGCTGCGTGCGTGGCCGACAGAAGGGACGACGGGGCAGCATGTATGACGGTGATGTTCAGGTGGTGATCCTGGCCGCCGGGATGGGCACTCGTCTCGGCCGGCCGCACCCCAAGCCCCTGACCGAGCTGCGGGACGGTCGGACCATCCTGGATCAGCAGCTGGCCAACGCGCGCGCCGCTTTCGGCGAGGCTGCCCAGGTCATGATCGTGGTCGGCTTCAAGATGGAGCAGATCATGGAGGCGGCGCCGGATGCGGCGTTCGCCTACAACGAGGCCTACGACCAGACCAACACCTCCAAGAGCCTGCTGAAGGCGCTGCGCGCCACCGGGCCGCGCGGGGTGCTGTGGATGAACGGTGACGTGGTGTTCCACCCGGACGTCCTGCAGCGGGTCCAGCCGCTGATCGAGCGGGGTCAGTCGTTCGTGTGCGTGAACACCTCGGTCACCGGCGAGGAGGAGGTCAAGTACACCGTCGGTGACGGCGGCGGCATCGCGGCGCTGTCCAAGAAGATCCCGGTCGCCGAGGCGCTGGGCGAGGCGGTGGGCATCAACTACGTGGCTGCCGCCGACAAGGCCGCGTTGGTCGCCCGGTTGGATCAGGCCGCCGAGCAGGACTACTTCGAGCGGGGCATCGAGCTGGCCATCGAACTGGACGGGCTATCCGTCGTCCCGGTCGACATCTCGGACCTGTTCGCCGTGGAGATCGACTTCGCCGACGACCTCAAGCGTGCCAACGACTTCGTGTGACCCCATGACGGCTTCCAGCGCCGCTGGCGGGGACTCCGCGGCGGGGTCACGCAGCAGAATCGTCGACGGTCCGGCGAGCCGGGCCGCCGCACTATGGCGCAAGCGACGTGTGCTGCTGCTGTTGGTCCGGCGTGATCTGAAGGTCCGGTATTCGGACTCCATCCTGGGCTACCTGTGGTCGATTCTCGATCCGCTGTTGATGGGGATGATCTACTGGTTCGTCTTCACGGCGATCTTCCGCCGCAGCGTCGGCGAGGATCCCTACATTCTGTTCATGCTGGCGGGCATGCTGCCGTTCCACTGGTTCCAGAATGCGGTGAACGGCGCGGCGACGGCCATCAAGGGCGAGCGCCTGGTGCGCAGCACCGCGCTGCCCCGCGAGATCTGGGTCCTGCGCCTGGTGTTCAGCAAGGGCATGGAGTACCTGTTCTCGCTGCCGGTGCTGGCCGCGTTCGCCATCGGCTACCTGCACGGCGTGTCCTGGCAGATCGTGTTGATGATCCCGGCGATCCTGATCCAGACCGTGCTGGTCACCGGACTGGCACTGCTGATCTCCGCCCTCGGCGCGCTGGCCCGCGACGTGGACCGGGTGATCCGCATCCTGATGCGCTTCATGTTCTACGCCACGCCGATCATCTACGGGCTCAACGACGTGGTACGCAACAGGCACATCCCGCAGTTCCTGCGCGACATCTACGCCGTCAACCCGATGACCGGCATCATCGCGCTGTACCGGTCCGGCTTCTTCCCGCTGGAATTCCACTGGCACGTCGTGATCTCCAGCGTGATCGGCAGCATCGTCGCCCTGGCGGTCGGATGGTGGGTGTTCATCCGGCTCGAGGGCACCGTGCTCAAGGAGATTTGATGGTCGCGGCGGCGCCGGAGCAGGCGGATTCGACCCCGATCATTTCGGTGGCCGGGATCGGGGTCGAATTCGACCTGCAGTCCCGGCACCGGGGCATGCGCGAGCTGCTGATCAAGGGGCGCGCCGGGCGCGTAACCCCCCGATTCTGGGCGTTGCGGGACGTCAGCTTCGAGGTGCAAGCCGGCGAGTCCATCGGGGTCGTCGGGCGCAATGGACAGGGCAAGTCGACGCTGCTCAAGATCGTTGCCGGGGTGATGCTGCCGGACGAGGGATCCGTCACGCTGCGGGGCGGCGTGGCGCCGCTGATCGAGCTGACCGGCGGCTTCGTCCCGGATCTGACGGCGCGGGACAACATCTATCTGGCAGCCGGGTTGCACGGCATGAAGCGCTCGGTGATCGACGCGAAGTTCGACGAGATCGTCGACTTCGCCGAGATCCGGGAGTTCCTGGACACGCCGTTTCGGCATTTCTCCTCGGGCATGCGGGTACGGTTGGCCTTCTCGGTGGTGTCCCAGCTCGACGAGCCGATCCTGCTCGTCGACGAGGTGCTCGCCGTGGGCGACCGGGCATTTCGGGACAAGTGTTACGAGCGCATCGACGAGATGCTCGCGGAGCGGCGCACGATGTTTTTCGTGTCGCACAACGCGCGGGATCTGCGACGCTTTTGCAGTCGGGGGCTGTATCTCAAAGGAGGGCGACTGATCGGCGACGCCCCGATACGCGAGATACTCAAGAAGTACGCACAGGAGACGGATGAGTGACCACAGTGGCGCCGCGCGTGGCGGGCGGGGGGCCCCGTCCGCCGGCGGCGGCCGTGCCGCCGGGCGCCCGGGGCCGGGTCACCCGGTGCCCCCCGCGACCAAGCCCATGCTGCGTGCCTGGACGCCCGAGCAGCCAGCATCCACCGGGTCCACTGGGTCCACCGCCGGCCGGATTTCGCTGCGGCTGCTGCGGGTGCCGGCCGGCGCCCGGAACCCGACCCTGCAGCTGCGCCGGCGCAACTCGGGCGATCACATCGAGGTGGAGTTGCAGCGCGGGGACGACCCGCGGGACTTCGTGGTTGACCTGACGGCCCTGCAGCGGCTCAATACCGGGGTCTGGGACTTCCTGCTGGTGGCGGGGCCGGGCGATCGGGGTCAGCGGATCGCGGCGCGGGGCGCGGCACTCACCGACAGCGCCGTGGTGGTGGTCGGCGATGTCGCTCTGACCCCATTCGCGACGCGATCCGGCACTCTCGCTGCCACGTGCCGGGACCCGTACGAGGTCCAGGTAGACACCGCCGAGGCCACCCCGGAGGTGCTGACCATCTGCCTGCTGGCCAGGACCTCGGTCCTGGTCGGCAGGCAACTCGCGCTCGACCTGAGAGGGTTGAACGTCTACGGCCGGGCCAGGATCGACCTGCGCCCCGAGTGGGTGACGCACGAGGAGCCGGACCCGGAACAGCCGGACGCCTTCCCGACCACGGTGGCGATCCCGATCGACGAGATCTTCGCCGCCCTCAGGGGTGACGGCTACTACGAGGCGAGCGTGTGCGTGCTGCGCGCCGCGGCGCCGACACTCGCCGCCAGCATCCGGCAGGAGTCGCCCACGCGTCGGCTGCGCCTGAGTCAGCTGTCCCGTGAGTTCGCGAGCCTGGAGTCGCTTCCGGCGGCCACGTTTGGTATCCAGCAGGTGGCGCCGTATCGGATCAGCGGGTCGCATCTGGGCCTGCGGATCGCCGACGGCAGCGTGCTGGCGGACGTGCTCGCGGTGACCGTCTCCGAGAACACCGTGTCGGCCAGGCTCAGTGTCCGGTCCGTCACCGAGGCGCCGGTGGGCGCCGTCGTTACCAACCGCCGGGGCGGCCAGAGCCACCGGATCCCCGCCGACCGGACGGGCGAGGTGGCGGAGGTGACGATCGACCTGACCGGACCCGTGGGCCTGATGCTGGCCGAGGACGGTCGCTACAACCTGGGCCTGCGGTGCGGCGACCGGGACTGGGTGTTCGGCATTCGCAACACCGCCGGATACGGCAACCGGCGCCGCTGGTGGACCTTTCCCTCCGTCACCATCGGGGCGGAGCCCAGCCAGCGACTGCGGCCGTATTTCACCCTGCACGACTCGCTGGCCCTGCTGAGCACCCCGCTGCTCGAGTTGTCCGGATGTGCCTTGTCGGGCTCCGATGCGACCGGCGCGTTGCACGCCTCATTGCGGTTCACCAGCCGGGCGCTTCCCGCGGCGCAGGGCGCGCCGGTGGCGCAGGCCGTCGTCTGGTGGTCGGTGGCCGAGCGGCGCGAGATCCAGGTGACACAGCAGCGAAGCCGCGCCCAGGCCAAGGGAGCCCACGCCATCGACTTCACCATCGACGTCGATCCCGACGAGCGGGCTGCGTTGCGCCGTGCGGCTCGACAGGGTCGGATGGGAGTCGTCTTCGAGCAGGACGACGCGATGATCACCGGCCGGTTCAAGATCGGGCCGCCCGTCGCTGCCACCCCTACCGGTCGCATCACTCGGCGGATCGAGGCCGCCCGCCGGCGGATTCGTCACCGCAGCAAGCTCTCGCTGTATCGGCTGCTGACGCGGGTGCTGCCGGTTGAGCCGAACCGGGCGGTGTTTCAGGCGTTCCTCGGCGGCAGCTACGCGGACTCGCCCAGGGCCATTGCACAGTCGCTGCACGAGATCTCGCCGGGGGCAAAGATCGTTTGGTTCGCCAAGCCAGGAGTCGACCTGGGGCTGCCGACGTGGGCCAAGCAGGTGGAGATCGGCAGCGTCGAGTACTACCTGAACCTGGCGAGGTCCCGCTTTTTCGTCGCGAACACCAACTTTCCGGACCACGTGATCAAGCGGCCCGGCCAGCTGCACCTGCAAACCTGGCACGGCACACCGCTGAAGCGGATCGGCATGGACGTGCCGGCCTCGGCACCCGGCTACGAGCTGCAGGACAATCCGGCCCTGCACCGGCGGATCGCGCGCTGGGACGGAATCGTGTCGCCCAGCCCCTTCGTCACCAACGTATACCGCACCGCATTCCGACATAGCGCCCAGGTGCTGGAAACCGGCTATCCGCGCAACGACATCCTGCTGGACGTGCGCTCCGGAACGTCCTCCGCCGAGGCGATTCGCGCCCGGCTGGGTCTGACCCCCACGGACCGGGTGGTGCTGTACATGCCCACCTGGCGAGATACCCTCGCCCAGGCCGAGCAGGGCGAACTCGCCTTCTCGCTGCGGGGTTTTGCCGAACGCTTCGGGTCCGACGTCACGCTGCTGATGCGGCTGCACTACACGGTGAGCGCGGCGATCAACATTCCGCTCGACCTGCCGCGGATCATCGACGTCTCGGACTACCCGGACTCGGCCGACCTGCTGGCCATCGCGGACGTGCTGGTCACCGACTATTCGTCGGTGTTCTACGACTTCTCGATCACCGGACGCCCTATCGTGTTCTTCGCGCATGACCTGGCCGAGTACGAGCTCGACGAGCGCGGCTTCTACTGGGACCTGCGTAGCTTCGCGCCGTGGCCGATCGCACAACAATCGGTGGCATTCTTCGACGCGGTCGAGCGGGCACTCGGCGGTGACGGCGGTGGACAGCCGGATCCGGTACGGCTCCAGGAGTTCCGCGACTTGTTCGTGCCATTGGATGACGGTCACGCCGCCGAGCGAGTTGTGCGAGAGTTCTTCACCGGGACCGGCCGTGGCTGACATCTACTTCGTCATCTTCAACGCCTACGGGTTGGGCGGCACCGTCCGGACGACGGTCGAGACCGCCAACGCCCTCGCCGATGCCGGCGCCTCGGTCGAGATCATCAGTCTGTTCAAGACGGCCGCCAAGCCAGCCTATCGGCTCTCCGACGGGGTGACAGTGCGGCCGCTCACCGTGAGCCGGCTGACCAATCGGACGGGTCAGGCGTGGGCGTCCTTGGGGCGCCTCAAGCGCTTTCTGGCGCGGGTGCCGAGCGTGCTGGTGCCCCGGTCCGACGCCGCGTACTACCACTTCAGCCTGCTCAGTGACCTCAAGCTGATCCACTGGTACACGCGAATCCGGAGCGGGTGCGTGGTTGGCACCCGGTTGGGCCTGAACATGGCTCTGGCCCGGATCCCGCACCACCGGGTGCGGCTGTGCCTGCAGGAGCACACCCACCTCGGCTCGCATCCCGAGCCGATCCGCAACCGGATCCGGCAGGCCTATCGGAAGGCGACGTCGATCGTCACGCTGACCGAATCTGACGCCGAGGCCTACCGAGCGCTATTCGGCGACGGCGGACCAGACATCGCGGTCGTCCCCAACAGCGTGCCCGGGCTGGACTACCGCCAATCGGACCTGACGAACCGAAAGATCCTGTGCGTGGCGAGGCTGGCCCCGGAAAAGGGCGTCGACCTGCTGATCTCGGCCTTTCAGGCGGTGGTCGCGCGGCACCCCGACTGGACCCTGGAGATCGTCGGGACCGGGGAGTGCCATGCCGAGCTGGAGGCGCAGATCTACCGGCTGGGCCTGTACAACAGCGTGTTCCTGCGCGGCTCGGCATCCGACGTGGTCGAGCACTATGCGCAGGCGACGATCTACGTGCAGCCCTCCCGCTACGAGGGTTTCGGTATTGCGCTGCTGGAGGCAATGTCCAGCGGGGTGCCGGTGGTCGCCTTCGATTGCCCGGTGGGGCCGCGGGAGATCGTGACTGACGGCGTCGACGGGGTGCTGGTGCCGCCGGAGAACGTCGCGGCGCTGTCCGAGGCGATGCTCCGCCTCGTCGAGGACCAGGCAGCACGGGCGCGGCTGGCGGCCGCCGGGCGGGGCAGTGTGGATCGCTTCTCGCCGGAGGCGAACTTCGCCCGCTGGTGCGCGGTGCTCGGCTGGTCGTAGTCGCCTCGGCCCAGCAGTCAGGACGGTTGCGCGGGCTACTTGAGCCGCATGGACCGTCGGGTGCGAATCTTGTGCCGCAAGCGGATCGACAACGCTCGCGCGAGGTCGTGCGTGGTGAAGGAGTCGGCGGCGCGCTGTGCCCGTTCCTGCGGGAGCAAGTCCCGTACCTGTTCGCGGATCGAACGGCCGTGCAGCTGCGCCAGGGCGCGCTGAGCCTTGTCCCGCTCCGCCTGAGTTTCCCGCTGCGCAGCAGCAAGTTTCGCGCGCACTGCGGCCCGGTCATCGGTCACCTTCTTGAGCTGCTGGCGGGCGCGCCGCACCTCGCCGAGGACGGCCGCATCGGAGTGTGCGGCCCCCTCGACGGCACCGACTAGCGCGTGCACCGCGATGTCCACGACCGCATCCGTGTCGACGGAGCCGGCCGCGTGGGGACCCGAGGGCGGGCGGTACAGGCGGCCGATGTCACCCACCACGCGCACGCCGGTCGCCAGAATCCGGTCCGCGTACTCCTTTCCGTCGCGCAACGCGAGTTCGGCGGCCCAGTCGGGCATCTGCACCCGGGGCTCACCGTCGCCCGGCACGCGCTCCCGAAGCAGTCGCTGCACCGCGCCCGACCGAATGATGTTGAGATACAGGCGCCATGTTGCCTTGTCGCCCTTCTTGATGGCGACATTCGCGCGGCGGATGATGTCGGCCTCGACCTGCGACATCGAACGATTCGTCTGGTCGCCGGTGCCCCGACCTTGCAACATCCGGCGTGGCAGGCCGAGCAGATTCTCGAAGGTGTCGGTCAGCAACTCCCGCTGCGACTTGTCGACGACGACGACCGTCACGTGATCCGCGCCGGCGGCGGCCACCCACCGTTCGACGAGGGCGGCCATGTCCAGATAGCGCAGCATCACCGCCGGCAGCGAAGGATCGGACTTCCGGTACAGGCGCCGGAGCCATTCGTCGAAGGGGACGGTCTCCCCCTCCTTCAACAGCTCGACCCACCTGGCCGGCAGGATTGCGAGCGGCGGTCGCAGGGTGATTGCCACATGGACCCGCTCGGACCCCAGTTCCTGGATGAAGGTGCGGGCCATCTCGTCCGTCGCCGTCGATGCCGTTTCGTGACTGATCAGCACCCGGCGGGTCGGCTCGGCGTCGATCTCCGCGACGAACGAGCGCCATTCGTCCAGCGATGGGGTGTCCATGGCGGACGGTGACGCCCCGGAGTCCGTGGGGATGACCGGCGCCTCGGGCCGCTTCATCAGCGCATAGATCTGCCGCCGATGGTTGACCGACTTCCCGGGATACAGCACGCCATGGTGCAGCAATTGGGGGCGCGCCTGGGCAGCTGCCCGCTGCAAGCTGGTGGTTCCGGTCTTCGGCGGCCCGATGTACAGCAGTCGTGTCCCGGGCGGCAGGAGCAGCGTGTCGCCGGTGTCAGTCTCGGGCATGGCATCTGAGCATAGCCGTCCGCTCCGAATCGCCCAGTGAGGGTGGGCGCGCCGCCTTGTCGCTTCGTTTCAGGGCACCGGCGACACGCGGGCGTGCCCGTTGCATCGTGTCATTGCCGGTCCTGCCAGCCCCTAGGATGGCACCACGATGGAGCAGATCAGGCGTCGTTCGCCCAGTCCAGGGGCGTGTCGTAGTCGACGACGCGGTGCTGCCGTACCAGCAGACCGGGGAATCAGGTGACGGCGACAAGCACGGCGGTACCGCGTTCGCAGGCGCCGTCCGGGGGCATCGGGTTCCGGCCCGACATCCAGGGCCTACGCGCGATCGCAGTGCTTCTGGTGGTGCTGTACCACATCTGGCCCCAATCGTTGACCGGTGGATACGTCGGTGTCGATGTCTTCTTCGTCATCTCCGGCTTCCTGATGACCGCCCTGCTGCTGCGTCGCCCGCCGCAGTCCCGCAAGGACTTCGCCGGATTCTGGGCACGCCGCATTCGCCGGCTGCTGCCGGCCGCGCTGCTGGTCATCCTGGTGACAGCCGTGGCTACCTGGCTGCTGGCCCCGTCTCCGCTGTGGACAACCACCGCCCGGCAGGTTCTCGCTACCACCTTCTATGTGCAGAACTGGGTGCTGGCCGCCAACAGCGTGGACTACCTGGCCGCCGACGACGCTCCGAGCCCCTTGCTGCACTACTGGTCGCTGTCGGTGGAGGAGCAGTTCTACCTCCTGTGGCCGATCGTCATCGCGCTCGCCATCTTCTGGGCGCGCCGTCGGCGGCGCGGAGTCCGAACCCCGGTGCTGACTGTGGTGGCCCTCATCCTGGTTGCATCGCTGGCGATCTCCTGGTGGTACACCTCGGCCGTGCCGGCTGCTGCCTACTTCATCACTCCGACTCGCATGTGGGAGTTGGCCCTCGGCGGATTGATCGCCGCGCTACCCGCGACGTTGGTGACCAGGGTCCCACGGTCCGTGCGATCGGCGGTGGCTTGGCTCGGCATAGCCGCGATCATCGCCACCGGCGTCCTCTACACCGACGCCACCCCGTTTCCCGGCCTGACGGCGCTGCTACCGACAGTCGGCACTGCAGTTGTCCTGTGGGCCCAACCAGCCGGAGCAGGCTCACCTGCGGGGATCCTCGGGCTTCGGCCCGTTCAGTACATCGGGGACATCTCCTATTCGCTGTACCTATGGCACTGGCCGCTGGTGGCGCTGCTTCCGTACGTCAGTGGATCAATCGGCATCCTCGATCAGTGCGCCATTCTGGCCGGATCGGTGGTTCTGGCTGGCGTGTCGAAGGTGCTGGTAGAGGATCCGTTGCGTCGCCCTCGTGGCGCCCGACCGACGTTGAACGCCTACCGGTTCGGTGCCGTGGGTATGGTCTGCCTCGGAGTGGTCGGCGCGCTGTGGCTGCAGGTGGCCACAGCGCGGGTGCAAGCCGCCGCACAGGCTGCCGAGGTGGCTGTCGCACAGGGCGGCTCGTGCTTCGGCGCCGCCTCGATGAATCGCGGATTCGCAGCCTGCCCGCAGGATCCCGCCGTGGCGCCGGTTCCTGCGCCTGAGGCGGCCAAGCTGGACAAGGCGGTGGCCTACCCCGACCACTGCTGGTCCTTCGCGCCCTTCGACAAACATCCGACCTGCACCTACGGGACCGGCCCGGTCAAGGTCGCGCTGCTGGGGAATTCACATGCAGGGCATTGGCTCCCGGCATTGATCGAGCTTGCGCAAGCTCGACACTGGACGATTACCACCTACCTCATCTCGCAATGCGCACCCAGCGATACCCGCCAGCAGTTCGACACCGCGGCCAAGAGCGAGAACTGCTACCAATACGGGCAGTGGGCCTTGCGACAGATTTCCAAGGGCGACTACGACCTGATCGTCACGTCGAACCGACTGTCGGTGCCGAGTCTGCATCAATCGTGGGCGCAGAGCGATAAGTCCGCGCGAGTCGGCTTCCGCCAGTATCTGAGGAAGCTGGCGTCCGCCGCCCCGGTCGTCGTGCTGCACGACCTTCCGTATCCGGGCCGCCGCGTGAAGAACATTCCAGACTGCTTGGCACAGAACACCGGTGCCGTTGCCACCTGCAACGGCACCCCGCAGAGCTGGAGCTGGTACTACCCGTTCGCTGCGGCGGCCAAGGGGTTGCGGGGTGTCTCGGTCATCGACCTGACCCGGTACTTCTGTACCGCCACGACCTGCCCGGCCGTGATCGGGGGCGTCACCGTGTACTTCGACGGTTCGCACATGACTGCCACTTACGCCAAGACGCTGGCCCCCTACCTCGGCAAGGCCCTGGATCGGGTCGGCCAGGGATAGCGGCCTTCCGAGCCTAGTGCCGGTCCGCTCGCTCGCCGGGGCCGGCGGGGTGCCTGTCGTGCAGCGCGGCGGACCGCTCGGTGATCACCTGCCGCGCCGCCGTCAGGAACCGCTGCATGCTGCTGCCCGGGCTGGTATCGCCGAAGTAGTGGTGCACGATCGCCCGATATCGCCCGGTATCGGCCCGTTCCCGCGCGATGACCTGCAGGATCTGCCCCGCTCGATCGGCCGGCAGCGGGTCCAGTCGCGCCGCGAGGCCGTTCCGGTCGACGGCGGCCAGCGGGGCGACCGGCCGGGTCAGCACCAGGGGCTTGCCGGTGGCCATCCAGTCGTATGCCACCGCGGAAATGTCGGAGATGCAGACGTCACCGGAGCGCAGGTGCCAGCCGAAGGGCGTGTCGATATCCACCAGATGGCGCGCGGCCGGGTCGGCCCGGTTGGCGGCCTCGATGGTGGCGACCAGCGAGCGATGACCGGCCTGGAAGCGATGGTCGGAAATCCCGGTACGCGGGTGCGGGCGGTAGACGATCCGGTAGCCGGGATCGCCGGTCAACGCGCGAACCAGCGCCGGGCCATGCGAGAGCAGCGAGGAGTAGCCCATGCTCGGCCGGTCGCCCTCCCAGGTCGGCGCGTAGATCACCGTGGTGCGCCCGTCGTCGGGAAGGCGAGGGCCGGAGTAGGTGCAGTCCACCTGGGGCCGGCCGATCTCGATGGCCCGGGCGTCGACGTCGTAGTCGATCAGCAGCCGGCTCAGGCGCTGCTTCGCGGCCGGGCCGGCGACGAAGGTGTAGTCGTAGGCTTTGAGCTGGTTGGAGGCCATGTAGTCCTTGTCGGACTCGCCGTGGGATAAGAAGATGTGGGCAGGCTCCCGGAACCGCAGCATCGGAAAATTCCGGTTGTTCTGATTGACGTAGAACACGGCCCGCACCTGTTGCCGGCGCAGCCAGAGTTCGACCTCGGCGATGTCCGCGGCGTAGTACACCGGGAGCGGGAAGTGCTCCAAGAGGTGACGGGTCATGCGGATGTCGCGCGCGATCACCACCAGCGGCTCGTATTCCGCCAGGCGCAGCAGCGGCTCGCGCCACTGCTCGATCTGGTAGGTGTTGACCAGAAAGTCCGCGAAGTACAGCGCCGCAGTGAAGTGCCCCTCGGGAAGAGGCCCGCGGCGACGCAGCAGCGAGCGCATCGTCCCCCGGTCCCAGCGGCGGAGCACGGCCTCGGTGGACAGGCGCATCAGGATGCGCGCGTCGGACGTCACCGACACCTGTCCTCCTCACCGCCCAACCCGACCAAGCGCCCCGGGCGGAACGCCGAGTACGCGCCGGACAGGGCCTCACCAGCCCGCCGCGCCACTCGGCACGGACGCACCACAAGGTACTACCAGGCCGAGTCGGCTCGATCCGGGGAAACCCATGGGCGACACATGGGAGTCCGAGGCGACCCGAGCCCGGTGCCGGGAACCGGCCTGACCTGGGCAAGCGGCCGTGCGGTGTACCGTTTGAGCGACCGGCTGCGCGCCAGGGCGGCGCGGTCCATCGCGGTGACGCGGGTACCGCCTGAGCTCGGACGTAGACGGAGAAGAACCTGCCCATGAAGATCGACCCGGTGGCCGTGGTCCGCGCCGCATTTCGGCCCAGGGTGGCGGCCCGCTGGCTGCTCCAGCAGCGCGCGGTGCGCCGCCGAGGCGAGCAGCTGCTGGACCACGCTCAGCGCCTGCTGAAGCTGCCGGTCCGGCTCACCGTCGTGGTGCCGGTGTACAACGTCGAGGAATACCTGGCCGACTGTCTGAGCAGCATCTTCCGGTCCAGCTATCCGTTCCTGCGGGTGATCGCGGTGGACGACGGTTCCACGGACGGCTCGGCGGAGATTCTGCGGGACTTCCAACGCCGCTACCGGCACCGGATGCAGATCATCACCCAGCCGAATGCCGGCCTGGGCGCGGCCCGCAACGCGGCGCTGCCGCACGTGAAATCGACCTACCTGGCCTTCGCCGATTCCGACGACGTGGTGCCCCGCTGGGGGTATCGCCGCATGATCGACACCCTCGATCAGACCCGCTCGGACTTCGTGGTGGGCGCCCTGAACCGGTTGCACGGCAAGGCGTTGACCGTGCCCAAGTGGGTCCGGGAGCTGCACGGCACCGATCGGCTGTCCACCACCATCGCCGAATTTCCGGACATGGTCTACGACTGCTTCGCGCACAACAAGGTCTACCGGCTGGACTTCTTCCGGCGCAGCGGGCTGCACTTCACCGAGGGCGTGCGCTACGAGGACCAGATCCCCAGCGTCCAGGCCTACCTCGCGGCCCGCACCTTCGACGTGCTGTCCGACTTCACCTACTTCTGGCGGATCCGGGAGTCCGGCACCTCGATCACCCAGTCGGTGGGCGAGCTGGACAACCTGCGCGACCGGCTGCAGGTGCAGCGGCAGGTGAAGGCCATCCTGACCGACGGCGGGCACGACGAGCTGCGCCGGATCTGGCTGAGCCGGCGGGTGCTGGGCAACGACATCACCCTCTACACCCGGGACGTCGATCTCGTTGACGACGAGTTCTACCGACTGCTGCGGGAATGGATCACCACCCTGATCGGCGAGGACGACTGGACCCGGCTGGACGCCGCGAACCCGCCCAAGCGGGTGCTGGGCTGGCTGGTGGCGCACGGAACTCGGCGCCAGGTCGAGGATTTCGTGACGTTCGAACGGCAGAATCCCGGCGGATATCCCACGCAGTTCGTCGACGGCGCGGTTGTCGCCGAGCTGCCCTACCGGGGTGATCCCGCCGTGGGAGTGCCGGACGAGTTGTATCGGGTGGGCCCGGGGCAGCTGACCCTGCAGTCCAGCCTGCGGATGATGACCTGGCTGGACGAGCGGCGGCTGCAGATCCAGGCCTGGGCGTACATCAACCTGCTCGATCTGCGCCAGGTGCACGCCATCACCACCGTGCTAGTGAGCAACGTCGCCACCGGCGAGGTCCGCGAGTACCCCACCACACCGCGCACCGACCTGGCCGTCACCGACCGCACGAAAAACAGCCACCTGCCCTACGATCTGGGCGGCTTCCAGACCACCATCGACACCGCCGACCTGCGCCGACCCGACGACGGCGGCCGCGGGGATATCGTCCAGGCGGGTCAGCTGCCGGCATCCTGGCGGGTGACGGTGCGGGTCGAGGCGGGCGGCATCATCCGGCAGGGCCGGCTGGCCCCGGCCCAGACCTACGGCGCCGTGCGCAGCCCGTCGTCCAGTGCGGGTGTGGACGGCGTGGTCGTCACCCCCGTGTGGGACAACGGCGTGCTGCACCTGACGATCAACCCCAAGCCCCTCACGGCCACCGACGTCACGCTGGACGGCCGGGTGCTCCGGTTGCGCGGCACCGTGCCGCCGGGGGTCGGACGCACCGCGAGCACCGTCACTGCGACCTGCGAATACCGCGGTGCCCAGTACCGGGCGCAGGGCCCGCTGACCGTCGAGGACGACGGCGCGTTTGCCGCCGAACTGGCCGTCCCGGAACTGCCCAACCCGCCACGATTCGTGGACTGGCGGATTCGGGCCGTCCTGGACGGCAGCGAGGTGTATGTCCACTGGCAGACCCCCAGCAATCGCACCCACCCCGATCCGACCAGTGGCCTGGCGGTCCGGCGCACGCTGCGGGGCAACGTCGCGCTGGAGGAGCGGGCCCGGTTCATCGAGATCGGTGACGTCGCCGTTACCGATGACGAGATCGTCGTGACCGGGCAGTACATCGGGGTGCAGCTCACCGGCCTGACGCTCAAGGGCAAGCGGGTCGAGCTGGCCGCCGACCGATTCATCGTCACCGGCCAGGAGTTTCAGGCCAGCTTCGCGCGGCGCCGCTCCGAATGGTCCACCCTGCCGCTGCCGTTGCCCTGCGGGGTGTACCTGGTGCAGGCGGCCTATCGCACCCCCACCCAGGACCCCGACGCCCGCGACCGGCGCCGCACGCTGCGGGCCGACCGCGCCCTGGTGGACCGGATCCCCTTCGAGGACGCCGAGCACGACGTCCGGGTCGGCCTGGATCCCCGCTCGAAGCTGTGGGTGGAACTCAAGCCGCAGCTGCCACAGGGCACCGAGAGCCCGTACCACCAGGGCCGCCTGCAACGCGACGTATACGCGCCGGCGCGCCGGGGGGCCCGGGACCGCGCCGTGCTGTTCGAGGCGTTCAAGGGCCAGTACGCCGCCTGCAACCCGCTGGCGATCTGCCGCGAACTGCAGCACCGGGGCACCGACCTGCGGCTGTACTGGAGCGTGACGGACCTGTCGGTGCCGGTCCCGGAGGGTACCGAGCCGCTGGTGCGGCTCAGCGAGCAGTGGTACCGCGCGCTGGGCAGCTCGAAATACCTGGTGAACAACAACAACTGGCCGAAGCTGTTCAGCAAGGCGGACGAGCAGATCTACCTGCAGACCTGGCACGGCACGCCGCTGAAGCGGATCGGCCACGACATCCACCGCATCCTGTTCAGCTACCGCAACTACCTGGACACCATGGACCGGGAGGCGGCGAGGTGGGACTACCTCATCTCGCCCAACGCGTTCAGCACCGAGATCTTCCCGCGGGCGTTCGCCTACCCGGGGCCGATGCTGCAGACCGGATACCCCCGCAACGACGTGCTGGTGGCGGCGCCGCCGGAGCCCGCCGCCCGGGTGCGCGCCCGCTACGGCATCGACCCGAACCGCAAGATCCTGCTGTACGCGCCCACCTGGCGGGACGATCAGTACGACGGCCGGCCCGGCCTGTACAACATGGTCGTCTACCTGAACCTCAAACGGGTCGCCGAGGCGCTGGGCGAGGACTACGTCGTGCTGGTGCGCGGTCACTCGAACACGTTGGCGCACGGCAAGACCGTCGGTACCGACAGCGTCGTCGACGCCACCCGCTATCCGGACATCAACGACCTGTACCTGGCGGCGGACCTGCTGGTGACGGACTACTCGTCGGTGATGTTCGACTATGCGGTGACGGGCAAGCCGATGCTGTTTCTCACCCCGGACTTCGACGACTACCGAGATCGAGTGCGTGGCTTCTACTTCGACTTCGAACAGTTGGCTCCCGGGCCGCTGATGCGCACCACCGACGAGGTGATCGATGCCGTCCGCGACCTTCCCTCGGTGGTCGGGGCGTATCGGGATCGGTACCGTGCCTTCTCCGAGCGGTTCGTCTCGCTGGAGGATGGCGGCGCGGCCGCGCGCGTGGTGGCCGAGGTGTTCGGATCGAGAGGAGACGCGGGATGATCCTGGGGCGGGACCGCCAGCAGAACAAGTCGCCCGAGGTGCTGCCGCGAGTCGCCGGCGGTGACGGATTCGAGCAGCTGCACCAGGACCTGGCCGCCATCGCCGCGATGCTGTCCGGCGAAAAGGGCGAGGCCGTGGTGCAATTGCTGCAGGACGTGCGCTGGGAGTTGCAGCAGCAGCGCAAGAACGAGGAGCTGTACCGGCACTTCATTACTCGAACCGTGCTGCGCGAGGTCGAGTCGTTCACCGAGAGTTGCCAGCTGGGCTTCCGGGAGACGGTGCAGCGGCTGGTCGACACCGAGACGAGCTTCACCCGGTTCGGTGACGGGGAATTCCGCATGATGCTGCGCCCCGACTACCGGCTCAAGTTCCAGGCCAACTCGTCGGAGTTGCGGGCGGCGCTGCGGCACACCCTGTCGCTGACCGACCGCAGCGATCTGCTGATCGGGTTTCCGCGGCTGTACCGGGACTTTCACTGGTCGGGTGTCTGGTTGGACATCTGGCTGTCGCTGGAACCGTTACTGGCCCGCGACTATCGCTATGGGAACAGCCATGTGTCGCGGCCGATCTTCTTCCAGATGCTCGGCGAGGAGGGGGTCGACCTGTGGCGCCGGGTGTGGCAGGGCCGCGAGCTGTGCGTCGTGACCGGCAAGGGATCGCGGTTCGACCTGATCCCCGAGCTGTACAGCGGGGTGCGGTCGACCAGATATGTGCTGTCCACCCCGACCAACGCCTTCGATGACCTGGACCGGGTGGTGGACGCGGCCGGAGACCCGGTGGCCGGCGAGATCGTGCTGGTCTCGCTCGGCCCGGCCGGCACGGCCCTCACGGCGATGCTCGCCGAGCGGGGACACCGCACCCTGGACATCGGGCACATCAGCGACAGCTACCGCAATGTCTTCCAGGGCGGCGGGTGGCCGGAACATCTCTCGGTCACCAAGAAGACCTAGGCCCGGCCCAGACGCCGGTTGCCGTTGTTCCGCCCCGCGGGCCCCGTCGCCGTCATCGTTCGTTAACACAGCGTTCGTCAATACAGGTTTCGTCACAACAGCTCCGTCACAACAGCTCCGTCAACACAGGTTCGTCACAACAGCGAGGTCAGAAAATGGTCGCGGTCGATCGGCGCATCATCGTGCTGTCCAGCAAGCGCAGCACCCATCACGCCTTCCTGGAAGGGCTGCTGCAGGGCAAGAGGTACACCTACGACAACAACGTCACCGTCACTAAGACCGGCGCGTTGGACATCAACCGGACCACCAGCAGCGACGAACCCGCCGATGCTCCGCTGGTCTACGTCGCCTCGTTCGAGCGGCGCTACCGGCTGCCCGACCTGTACCGGACCGACGCCTACCGGGAACTGCTGGACCGGCACACCTCCCCCGAGGATCCGCAGCGGGTGATCTACCTGCGGGACCCGCTGAACACCATCGCCAGCACCTACAGCGCGCACCTGAAGACCGACTACTTCGCCAACTTCAGTTATGTGACGGTCAACGTCGCGCAGTGGGTGGATCTGGCGCGATACGTCCTGGACGGTGGCGGCGGCGAGACATTTGTCTACGCCAACCGGTTCCTGGCCGACGACGCGTACCGGACCGGCTGCCTGGAGGCGCTGGGATTCGGCGACTACCGGCTCAGTGAGAAGCTGAGCCGGTTCGGTGGCGGCGGGAACACCTACCTGCAGGACAAGAAGGCGGCGATCACCCCCGACGCCCTGGAGTCCCGGTACCTGACCTACGCCACCGACGAGAAATACCTGGCGCTCATCCGGGAGAACCGGGCGCTGTTCTTGGCGTTCTGCGCTCACGTCGGCGACGAGCGGATGACCGAGGCGGTCGGGTCGCTGTAACAGTGACGGTCCGGTCTTTGTCGATAACAGGTGATGGTCCGGTCGTTGTAACAGTGACGGTCCGGTCCTGGTAACAGCGCGGCCGGTCAGCCGCGCATGCCGGCCAGGATCGCTTCGGCGTACTCGGGCCGGCAGACCACCAGATCCGGCAGGTACACCTCGGCCTGGTTGTAGACCAGCGGCGATCCGTCGATCCGGCTGGTGTGCGCGCCCGCCGCCCTGGCCACGCACACCGGTGCCGCCGAGTCCCATTGGTACTGGCCGCCGGCGTGTACGTACGCGTCGACCTGGCCACGCACCACCGCCGAGATCTTCACTCCCGCCGATCCCATCGGCACCAGCTCGGTGGCGATACCGTCCGCCGCCAGCCGATCGGTCAGTTCGGCGATCAGCGCCGGGGGCCGGGAGCGGCTGACAGCGATCCGCAGCTGTCCCTCCGCCCGCTCGGCCAGGCCTGCCCCGTCGGCGCTGCAGAGCACCAGCTGCTCGTCCGGAATGCCGACCGCACCCACCGTGAGGTCGCCGCCGGTCGGGGTGCGACGTTCCCACAGCGCGATGTGCACCGCCCAGTCGGACCGGCCCTCGGCGAACTCCCGGGTGCCATCCAGCGGGTCGATGATCCACACCCGGTCCCGCCCGATGCGGGTTGGGTCGTCCGCGGCCTCCTCGCTGAGCACCGCGTCGTCGGGGCGGTCGGCGACGAGCCGGGCGGCGATCTCCGCCTGCGCGTTCCGGTCGCCGAGGGCCTTGAGCTCGGAATGGGACAGGTCGCGCTGCTCTCGCCGAGTCTGCAACAGCACCGCCCCGGCGGCCTCGGCCAGATCGACGGCGAGCTGCTCGTCCGGTGTCATCTATTGCTCCCAAACGCACGGATTGGACGGGTGGTGGGGTGGGCACCCCGCGTGTGACCTTACGGGTCGGCGCCCGGCCGGGCGGTAGGGTGATGACGGCCGGTCATCGGCCGACACCACGAATCCGAGCGGAAGCGATGCAGGAGTACACCAACTATCGGCTGAGCCAGCTGGACGAGCTGGAGTCCGAATCGATCCACATCTTCCGGGAGGTGGCAGCCGAGTTCGAGCACCCGGTGCTGCTGTTCTCCGGCGGCAAGGACTCCATCACCATGCTGCGGCTGGCCGAAAAGGCCTTCTACCCGGCGCGGGTGCCGTTCCCGGTCATGCAGGTCGATACCGGGTTCGACTTCCCCGAGGTGCTCGCCTGCCGGGACCGCTGGGTGGACCGGCTGGGCGTGCGGATGATCGTCGCCTCGGTGGACGCGGCGATCGCCGATGGCATCGTCACCGACGACGGCAAGACCAGCCGCAACCGGCTGCAGATCGGCACGTTGCTGAACGCCATCGAGCAGAACGGCTTCACCGCGGCGTTCGGCGGCGGCCGTCGGGACGAGGAGAAGGCCCGCGCCAAGGAGCGCATCTACTCGCACCGCGACGAGTTCGGCCAGTGGGATCCGAAGAACCAGCGCCCCGAGCTGTGGAACCTGTACAACGGCCGGCTGCACGCCGGTGAGCACATGCGGGTGTTCCCGCTGTCCAACTGGACCGAGTTGGACGTGTGGCACTACATCGGCCGCGAGCAAATCGAGGTGCCGAGCATCTACTACGCGCACGAGCGGGAGGTCGTCGATCGCGACGGTCTGTTGCTGTCCGTCACCGAGAGGACGCCACCGCGGGACGGCGAGGCGGCGTTCAAGGAGACGGTGCGGTTCCGCACCGTCGGCGACATGACGCTGACCGGCTGCATTCGGTCCCAGGCGGCCACCATCGAGGACATCATCGCCGAGGTGGCCACCGCCACCGTGACCGAGCGCGGCGCCACCCGGGGTGACGACCGGTTCAGCGAGGCGGCCATGGAGGATCGCAAGCGAGAGGGCTACTTCTAAACCATGGATCTGCTGCGTTTCGCCACCGCCGGCTCGGTCGACGACGGCAAGTCCACCCTGATCGGGCGGCTGCTGTTGGACTCCAAGGCGATCTTCTCCGACCAGTTGGAGGCCGTCGAGTCCACCAGCCGCTCCCGCGGCTACGACTACACCGACCTGGCCCTGCTGACCGACGGGCTGCGCTCCGAGCGGGAGCAGGGCATCACCATCGATGTCGCCTACCGCTACTTCGCCACGCCCAAGCGAAAGTTCATCATCGCCGATACCCCCGGGCACATCCAGTACACCCGCAACATGGTCACCGGGGCGTCCACCGCGCACCTGGGCTTGGTGCTGGTCGATGCGCGCAACGGCCTGACCGAGCAGTCCCGCCGGCACGCGGTGCTGCTGTCCCTGCTGCGGGTACCGCACCTGGTGCTGGCCGTGAACAAGATGGACCTGGTCGACTACTCCGAAGAGGTCTACAACCAGATCGCCGCCGAGTTCTCCTCGTTCGCCACCAAGCTGTCCATCCCGGATCTGCTGGTGATCCCGCTCTCGGCGCTGCAGGGCGACAACGTCGTGACCCGCTCGGCGAACATGCCGTGGTACGAGGGCCCGTCGCTGATGCACCACCTGGAGCACGTGCACGTCGGATCCGACCGCGACCTGATCGACGCCCGGTTGCCGGTGCAGTACGTGATCCGGCCCAAGTCCGACGATCACCACGACTACCGGGGCTATGCGGGCCAGGTGGCCGGCGGGGTGCTCAAGCCCGGCGACGAGGTGATGGTGCTGCCCAGCGGGCTGACCAGCACGATCGCGGCGATCGACGTCTTCGACCAGCAGGTGGATCAGGCCTACCCGCCGATGTCGGTGACGGTGCGGCTGGAGGACGACCTGGACGTCTCCCGGGGCGACATGATCTGCCGGGTCCGGAACGCGCCGAGCCCCACCCAGGACATCGACGCGATGGTGTGCTGGATGACGGCCGAGCCGCTGCGCGAGCGCCGCAAGCTGGCCATCAAGCACACCACCCGGTCGGCGCGCGCGCTGATCAAGAACATCGACTACCGGCTGGACATCAACACCCTGCATCGGGACCTGAGCAGCTCCGAACTGGGGCTCAACGAGATCGGACGCGTCCACCTGCGGACCACGTCACCGCTGCTTGCCGATTCGTACTCGAAGAACCGGACCACCGGCTCGTTCATCCTGATCGACGAGGCCACCGGCAACACCGTCGGCGCGGGCATGATCAGCTGAGCGTGGTTCTGGCGATCCGGCGTCAAGAATCGCCCCTCGCGAGGATCTTGAATGCATTTCCGCAGGTGAGCTCGACCAAGATCCCGACGAGGTGCGATTTTTTCCGGGCTGGCTCCGCTCGGATCTCGCGGTCGGGTTTCGCGACGCCCGGGCCCGGCTAGGCCCGGCTCGCGGTCAGAACTCGTCGTCAGGGGCGGCGTGGGCCGCCGCCTCCGCCCGGTGCTTGAGCGTCCGGTCGCGCAGGATGCCCCAGGCGGCCGGGCCGAGGATCACCAGCACCGCGCCGATCACGCCGACCCACGCCGGCGGCACGGTCAACAGGGTCAGCGCCGTGAGCGTGAGCACCAGCACGATGCCGCGCCGGATGACGCCCTGCGGGACGCGCGCCGCGAGCTTGGCCCCCAGGTACACGCCGGGAGCCCCGCCCACCACCAACGGGATCAACACGTTCCAGTCGACGCCGGAGACGATCACGTGCCCGATCGCGGCGGCGATCACCAGCGGGATCGCCTGCACCAGGTCGGTGCCGACCATCCGGCGAGGGGTCAGCCGTGGGTAGATCAGCAGCAGCGCCACCATGATCAGCGAGCCCGACCCGACCGAGGTCAGCCCGACCAGCAGCCCGCCGGCGATCCCCACCAGCACCGTCGGCACCGGTTGGACGCGGATCTCCAGGTTGCCGCGGGTACTGGGTCGCACCAGGTTCAGGTACATGCGCAGCAGGTAGGTCAGCGCGGTCAGCAGCAGGGTCGCCCCGATCGCCAGCTTGAGCCACTCCTGCTGGTTGCCGGCCGGCACCACCAGCTTGAGCAGGAACGCGCCGCCCAGCGCGGCCGGCACCGACCCTACGATCAGCCAGACCGCCAACCGCAGGTTGGGCGATCCGCTGCGAGCGTGCACCGCGGCGCCCACGCTCTTGTTCAGCGCGGCCGCCACCAGGTCGTTGGCCACCGCCGCAGTGGGCGGGATGCCCAGGAAGATCAGCGCCGGGGTCATCAGCGCGCCGCCGCCCATCCCGGTCAGCCCGACCACGATGTTCACGCCGAAGCTGACCAACAGCACCCCGAGCGTCGCCGTGGTGAACAGGTCGCCCATCAGGCGATCAATCCGCGGTGACGGAGTTCCGCCAGCACCTCATCGACGGCGTCGGCCACCGTGCGTGCGGTGGTGTCGATGCGCAGGTCTGCGTCCGTCGGCTCCTCGTACGGTGACGAGATCCCGGTGAAGTCGGGGATCTCGCCGGCGCGGGCCCGCGCGTACAGGCCCTTGCGGTCCCGGCCCTCGCACTCGGCCAGCGGGGTCGCCACATGCACCAGCAGGAACTCGCCGCCGGCCGACTCGACCATCTCGCGCACCGCCGCGCGGGTCGCCGCGAACGGGGCGATGGGGCTGGCGATGGCCAGCCCGCCGTGCCGGCCGATCTCGGCGGCGACCCAGCCGATGCGCCGGATGTTGGTGTCCCTGTCCTGGCGGGAGAAGCCCAGCCCGGCCGACAGATGCCGGCGCACGACGTCACCGTCCAGCAGCGTGACCGTCCGTCCGCCGGACTCCAGCAGGGCGTTGCGCAGGCCGCGGGCGATGGTGGACTTGCCGCTCCCGGACAGCCCGGTCAGCAGCACCACTACGCCACGATGCGGGCCGGCCGGCCGGTCCATCCGCACCGCAGCGGCCACCTCGTCCGGCAACGGTCCGGTGTGATCGGGATCCAGCCGGTCCGAGCCGGCCGGGCGGTAGGCGCCCAGCACGCGATCTCGGAGTTCGGCGTCCAGGGTGACGTCTGCGCCGCGCGCCAACGGCACCGCCACCACCTCCGCGTGCGGGAGCAGTGTCGCAGCGGCCAGGCTCGCCCGGATCAGCCCGACCTGCGATACGCCCCGTGGTCGGCCGGCGCCGGCCAGCGCCAGCAGCAGCACCGGGTCTCCCGCGGCCCGCTCCGTCACCGCCTGAAGGTCTGCCGTGGTGAGCGGCTGCTCCACCGGGACGACCAGCCAGCGGCCGGGCCGGCCGCGGACCTCGGCTGGCCGGAGGTAGCGCGACTCGAACGGCCGGGGCTCGCGCGCGGCCAGCCCCCGGATCGGCCCACTAATGCCGATCCCACCCGCGGCGGGATGGGTCGCGTCGATGCGCACCTCGGCCGTCGGGGCGCCCTCGGGGTCGACCAGCTCGACCGTTCGGCCCGCACCGATGCCGCCGTCGGAGGCGCTCGGTGCGGTCACCGCGATGCCTTCGCCCGGCCGTCCGGCTCCCGTCCAGGGGGCCAGAGCGCCGCCGAGCAGCAGCTCCAGGTCGTCCTGCGCAGCATCGTCGAGGGCTATCTGGGTGACGGGGGGCACCGGTGCATTGTTTCACCCGGCGAGTGGGTATCCGTGATGTGGCGAGGTGCGGTCGGGCCGCTACACGGCGAGGTGTGGCCGAGCGGCGCGGCCGCCGCCCCCTAGGATCGAGGCACGTGAAGCTCGCCGGGTGCCGGCGGCAGGTCGGTCCGGGCGGGGACGGCGAAGGGAGCTTCCGGTCATGGCGCGCGGAACGTCCGACCCGCCCGTAGTGGCCAGAGTGGTCCGATCGGGGGCGCGCCGCGCGGCGCTGGCGATCCCGCCCATCCGCCGTCTGGTGGGCGACCGGGATCGGGCCAGGACCCAGCTACGGGCCGCGAAGGCGGAACTGTCGCAGCTGCGCGCAGCGAAGGCCGAGTTGACCCGACTGGGTCCGCTGGTGGCCTTCGACCGGGACGATCTGCAGTACGTGTTCGTGGTGACCTATGGGCGCTCCGGATCGACCCTGGTGCAGGGCCTGCTGAACGCCATCGACGGCTACCAGATCCGCGGCGAGAACTATGGCGCCACCATCCGGCTGTACCGGACGTGGGCTCGACTGGAGGAAGCGCGCGGCAACTTTCACACCGTGGCCCACACTCCGGAGCATCCGTGGTACGGCGTCGACGGCTTCGACCGGGAGTTGGCCCGGGCACGTACGCGGCAGCTGGTGCTGGCCTCGATCCTGCGTCCGGGGCCGGCCGTCCGGGTGACCGGGTTCAAGGAGATCCGTTGGTGGCCGTCGGATTTCGAGGCATACCTGAGGTGGATGCGGGCGACCTTCCCGGGCGCGCGGTTCATCATCAACACCCGGGATCCGGGCTCCGTTCTGGCCAGCGAGTGGTGGGCGGACAAGGAGCCTGCCAAGGCGCGCCGGCAGCTGGAAGACTACGAGCGCAAGCTGGACACGCTGGCCCGGATGTTCCCGGACGACACCTTCCGGCTGCACTATGACGACTATATGGCCGACCCGGGGGTGCTGGAGGGTCTGTACCGATGGTTGGGGGAGCCGTGGAATTCCGAGCGGGTGGGGGAGGTGATGGCCCGTAAACACTCCTACTAGCCCGACCGTCGACCGGATCGCTCGGCGGGCGAGGTCGGTGGGCGGACGTCTGGTGCGCCGGCTCGGCCTGCTGCCCGCCGGGGTGCCGGACGGCCGCGGGGAAGATCCGGCCCTCGCGACGGCCCGGCTGGATGCCGAGATCGTGGTGTACTACCCGGATACCGCCGACTCGCTCTACCAGTTGCAGCAGTGGTACCCCGCCCTGCGGGTGCTGCACCGGGTGCATCCGGCGCGGATCATCGTCCGCGATTCGCGGGTGGCCGACCTGGTGCGGCGGGACAGCGAACTGCCGGTGACGGTGGTGGTGAACATGCACACCCTGGAGGGATTGCTGCTCCGCAGCGATGCTCGGGTGGCGCTATACGTGAACCACAGCCCGCTGAACTTCCATCTGCTGCGGTTCGCCTCGCTGGCCCATGTGTCGCTGCTGCATGGTGACAGCGACAAGACGATCTCGGTGTCCAACCAGACCAAGGCGTACGACTTTGCGTTCGTGGCCGGGCGGGCGGCGGTCGACCGGGTGCGAGAGAACCTGCCGCTGTTCGACGAGTCGCGCTTGATGATCGTCGGTCGGCCGGGCCTGGATGCCGAGCGCCTGGAGCGGGCGGCGGCCAGGGGGAACGGTGGTGCTGTGCCTGTCGATGGTGCCGTGCCCGTCGGTGGTGCCGTGCCCGTCGGTGGTGCTGTGCCTGTCGGTGGTGCTGTGCCCGTCGGTGGTGCTGTGCCTGCCGATAGCGCTGTGCCCGTCGATGGTCGGTCCACCGTGCTGTACGCCCCCACCTGGGAAGGTGCGCAGGTCACGGCGTCGTACGGATCGGTGACCAGCCACGGGGAGACCGTGGTGCGAATCCTGCTGCAGGCCGGGTACCGGGTGATCTATCGGCCGCACCCGCTGACCGGCGTGCGACTGGCCGGCTTCGGGGACGCCGACCGCCGGATGCGCGAGATGATCGCCGCCGCGGCCACCCGGGACCCGGACGCCGGGCATCGGGTGGACTTGGACGTGCCGCTGTCCCACTCGTTGGACGACGCCGACCTGCTGGTCTGCGACGTGTCCGCGGTGGCTATTGAGTGGCTGCCCACCGAGCGGCCGCTGATCATCACGGTGCCGGTCGGGACGCAGGTGGCCGCCGCGGACACCGAGCTGGCCCGGGTGGCGCCCCGGTTGCCGGCGACCGAGCTGGCCGGGCTGGGCCCGCTGGTGCAGCGCGAACTCCGCGATGACCCGACCCGGGATCGTCGGCTGGCCCTGATCGAGTACTACTTGGGCAAGATCACCCCGGGCGCCGCGACGGGAGAGTTCCTGGCGGCAGTCGACGAGGTGATCGCCCGGCGGGACGCCGAATGGTCCCGGGTGGTGGCCAACGGCGGCCGCAAGCCCTGAGCTTGGGTGTGAGCCCGGTTGACGCCGCAATCGCCCACATGGCACCCATCCGGAACGCCCTACCGGGTAACGGAATCAGAATGGCGGCGGGTCGCTGTTCTGGGGTACGCAGTCGCGGGGCGGATCGTTCAGCAGTGGGTGGCCGGGCTCGGTGGGGTAGCGATGCCCGGTGGGGCTGATCCAGATCAGTAGGCCGTCGCGCCCAGGCACGGCCCGCCACGCGGTGAATGTTTTGACCTGATGGTGGAAACGGCACAGAAGGTCCACATCACACGCACAGGTCGCGCCACCATCGCCGTAGGGCACTCGATGGTCGGCGTCACAGCGACGGGCGGCGGCGCGGCAGCCGGGCCAGGTGCAGACGCGATCCCGGGCGGTGACGTAGTCGATGATGGCATCGGTTGGTCGATACACCGAGCGGCCGGCATCCAGCACGGTGCCGCAGGATCGGGAGCGCACCGAGTCGGTGGCGTGGATGCCGCGCGGCGGCACACCCGAGGCGGATGGACCCGCGGCGGCGCCGGTATCCGGGGGACGGTCGGTCTCGGCGGTGCGGCCGGGGGATCCCGCTGTCTCGCTGCGCGTTGCCGGCGCGGCGGCTGCCGGCCCGTCGCCACCGGTAGGAAGGGGCCGCAGGATCAGGGCGCGGATGGTGTCGGCGGAAGCGGCCAGGGCCCGGGCGGTGTCGGCAGTGATGGTGCCGTATCCAGCGAGTTCGCCGGGTTCGTTGTCCAGTCCGGCCAGGGTAGTAACGTCGATGTACACGTTCAGGGCAGTGCTGCGTCGTCGGCCCACGACGGAGCCCAGCGGGCCGGCCGTGCGGCGGCTCGCCGGGTGGGTGTGAGCGTCGGGGCAGCGGCAGGGCTCAACCCCGCTGGCACGGCCGACGCGGGTTCGGTTGTCCTCGGCGCGATCGCCGACGGTGCCGGTATTCGCCCCGGCGGTGTGGTCTGGCGCATCGGCGGGGGGCCGGGCGATGGTCAGATCCGCGTGCCCGGTTGTGGCCAAGGTGTGGAATAGGTCGCAGAAGATGTCGGCGCGCAGTTGGGAGGCGCCGCGGCCGTCGGCGAGGCCGGCCGCGCCGAGCGCAGTGGCTTGCTCGTCCAATACGCCATACGCCAATTGCGCGTCGGTGCAACTCAGTTGGGCGTGAAACTCCGCCATATCGTCGCGGGCCCTGTCCAGCCATATTCCCCGGCCGCTACGCGCCTGCTCTGCCCGCAGGGCCGCCGCTTCGGGGTCGGCAGCGATCACCGCTCGATCCACCTGGTCCCGCAGTGCGGTCGGCGTCCGAGTCGCCGCACCGGACAACACCCGCTGCTCGACCCGGGCGCGTTGCTGCTTGTCCAGCACGCCGGTCGCATCGGTGATGATCGCGGCTCGGTATCCGTCCAGATCACCGGCGCGCTGCGCGCCGTGCGTCGCGGGCAGCGAGTCGATCAACGCGAGGGCGCTTTCGGTACGGATCCGGGCGGTAATCGGGGCCAGGTGCAGTGCGCAGCCAACCTGGGCGGAGGCGAGCCGGGCGGCGGTGTCGGCCAGTGGCCCGATCCATCCGGGGTGGTTCAGCAGCGGCGCCAGATCCGGCTCGCCCTCATCGCCCAGCGGCAAGTCGGGGGGTAGATCATCCGGGGGACGGAGCGCGCCGGGGATGCGGCGGCCAGGGTGCTGACAGGCGGCCACTAGATCGTCCAGGGGGACAGCCACCCCGGGCCGAGCCAGCGCGGCGATCCATTGGCGTTGTAGGGCTTGGAAGTGGTTGATCACACGTTGCGCGGTGACGATTCCGTCCACCAGCCCGGCCGGACCCAGTTCGGCTGGACCCCGCCCGGCCGGAGCATGGTTACCGGTGCCGTCTGGGGTCAGGACGTCGAGCAGGCCAGCGATGTCGCCGTCGACCGGGGCGGTGGTCGCGGCCGACAGCCGCTCGCGTAGCACCTGCGCGGACGCATCGAGGGCCCATGCCGGTTCGGGCGGCTCGAGGTCGGGGCAGGACCGGGAATCGTCGTCGTCCAGATCGCCGAGGGCGTCGGAGTAAGGGTCGTGGCGGTCGTGCAGTGGTACGTCACGGACCCACCGCCCGTCGAGGGGTCCGTCGAACGGCGCGGTAGTCGGTGTCACCGCCATTCTCGCACCTCCTCCACGTGAACAGATCGCGCGTACCATTAGTAGTCTACGCTAGAACGAACGTTCGTCAAGAGCCTTTCATCCGGCGCGGTAGTCGATGACACGGGGTGTCAGGGGGCGGCGCAGGGCGGGCAGAGACGGCACTGGGTGTCAGGAGGCAGCGCAGGTCAGCGCAGGTCACTAAGGGCGTGGCGCGGGGTCGACGGGCTCAGTGCGAGGGCAGCCGGGCCAGGTAGTCGGCCAGCGCCTCGTCCGCCGGCCGCGGGCGGAAGCCGGCGGAGGTGATCCGGTCCAAGGTCAGTGCGGAATGTGCTGGCCGTGGAGCAATGCCCTGCTTGCCGGCCAGGTAGTGCGCGGTGCTCACCGCACGCACCCGCTCCGGATCGTGCCCCAGCAGCCGAAACACCTCCCGGGCGATCTGGTACCAGCTGGTAATGGGCCCGGAATTGGTCAGGTTGTAGGTGCCATGCGGCGCGCCCGAAGCGACGAGATGGGCGATGCCGCGGGCCAGGTCGTCGGCGACGGTCAACCGCCCGAACTGGTCGTCCACCACCGCCGGATCGACGCCACGCGCCGCCAGACTCGCCATGGTGCGCACGAAGTTCGGTCCGTCACCGATCACCCAGCTGGTGCGGACCACGTAATGCCGGGCGGTCGTGGCCGCAGCCAGATCGCCGGCGGCCTTGCTCTGGCCGTACACCCCGAGCGGGCTCGGCGACTCGTCCTCGGGGTGCTCGGATCGGGTCCCGTCGAACACGTAGTCGGTGGACACGTGCACCAGCAGCAGCCGGTGCTCGGTGGCGATCCGCGCCAGCTCGGACACGGCGCGCGCGTTGATCCGCCAGGCCGCTCGCCGGCCCTGCTCGGTCTCGGCCTCGTTGACGGCGGTATAAGCGGCCGCGTTGACCACGGCATCGTAATCGCCCCACGGAACACGGTGCAGTGCAGCAGCATCGGCCATATCCAGTTGGGATCGGTCGCGGAAGTCGGCGGCGGATAGCGCTCCGCGCAGCGCCGAGCCGAGCTGCCCGCCCGCGCCGAGCACCAGGGTGCGCGGCGGTGACGCCGGTGCCACCGCCGCGAACAGCGGATGGCCGCGGTCCTTGGCGGAGATCTCCGCGCGATCCAGCGGAATCGGCCAGGTAATCGCGACGGTCGGATCCGCCAGATTCAGCAGCGGGTAGGCCGCGTCCGGTGACCAGTGCGCGTTCACCAAATAGGTGTAGGCCGTCGCGGGCTCCAGCGTCTGGTAGGCGTTGCCGACGCCGCGGGGCACGAATACCGCAGTCTCCGGACCGATTTCTGCGGTGACGACGGTGCCGAACCCAGGCCCGTGGCGCAGGTCCACCCAGGCGCCGAACACCCGGCCGGTGGCGACCGAGACGTACTTGTCCCATGGTTCGGCGTGGATCCCCCGGGTGGTGCCGATCGCGTCGTTGAACGACACGTTGTGCTGCACCGGCCCGAAGTCCGGCAGCCCCAGCGCCGTCATCTTCGCCCGCTGCCAGTTTTCCTTGAACCAACCGCGGGCGTCGCCGTGCACCGGCAGGTCCACCAGCAGCAGGCCGGGGATTTCGGTGCGGCGCACGGACAGCGGGGCCGGGGTGGGCGTTGTCACTGCGCCATCACTGTGCCGTCACCGGCCGAGGTGGGCATAGCGGGCCTCGGTGGCGTTCTTCTGCGGCGCCCACCACGATTCGTGACCGCGGTACCAGTCGATGGTCGCCGCCAGGCCGTCCGCGAAGTCCGAGAAGCGCGGCCGCCAGCCGAGTTCGGTGCGCAGCTTGCTGGAGTCGATCGCATAGCGCAGGTCGTGCCCAGGCCGGTCGGGCACCAGATCGAACCCATCCACCGGCAGGCCGAAGCCAGCCAGGATCAGCTCCACCACCTCCCGATTGGAGCGCTCCCCATCGGCCCCGATCAGGTAGGTCTCACCGATTCGGCCGCCGTCGATGATCGCCGTCACCGCCGCAGAATGATCGTCCACGTGGATCCAGTCCCGCACGTTCGCGCCGGTCCCGTACAGCTTGGGGCGCACCCCGCGCAACAGCCCGGTGATCTGCCGCGGGATGAACTTCTCCACGTGCTGGTACGGCCCGTAATTGTTGGAGCAGTTGGAGATCGTGGCCCGCAGTCCGAACGAGCGGACCCACGCCCGCACCAGCAGGTCGCTGCCGGCCTTGGTCGCCGAGTAGGGGCTGGACGGATCGTACGGGGTGGTTTCGGTGAAGCGGGCTGGATCGTCCAGTTCCAGGTCGCCATACACCTCGTCGGTGGAGACGTGGTGCAGGCGCACCTCGTGCCGGCGGGCGGCCTGCAGCAGCGTGAAGGTCCCCACCAGGTTGGTGTGCACGAACGGAGTGGGATCGGCCAGCGAGTTGTCGTTGTGCGATTCCGCGGCGAAGTGCACCAGCACGTCGTGCCCGGGCAACAGCTCGTCGACCAGTGCCGCGTCGGCGATGTCGCCCTGCACGAAACGCACCCGGTTCTCCGGCAGATCCCGCAGTGAGGCACGGTTTCCGGCGTAGGTCAGCTTGTCCAGCACCGTCACCGCATCGTCGCTGGTAGCCAGCACATGCCGCACGAAATTGCAGCCGATGAAGCCGGCGCCGCCGGTGATCAGCAGTCGTCTCATCGGGGCCCGCGCTCGGCCAGCAGGCTCAGCAGGTAGCTACCGTAGCCGGACTTGGTCAATCGCTCGGCCCGGATACGCAGCTCGTCGTCGGAGAGAAAACCCTTGCGCCACGCCACTTCCTCCGGTACACCGACGCGCAGGCCCTGCCGGCGTTCGATGGTGCGGACGAAGTCGGCGGCGTCGGAGAGGGAGTCAAAGGTGCCGGTATCCAGCCACGCGCTGCCGCGCGGCAGCACCTCCACCGATAGCCGACCGGCGCGCAGATAGGCCAGGTTCACGTCGGTGATCTCGTACTCGCCACGCGCCGACGGCCGCAACTCGGCGGCGATCTGCACCACCGAACTGTCGTAGAAGTACAGGCCTGGCACCGCATAGTTGCTCTTCGGGTGGTCGGGCTTCTCCTCGATCGAGCGGGCCAGGCCGTCCGGGCCGAACTCCACGACGCCGTACGCAGTGGGATCGGATACCCGATAGGCGAAGACAACTCCGCCGTCCGGCCGGGCATGCCGAGACAGCGTGGTTCCCAGACCGGGCCCGTAGAAGATGTTGTCGCCCAACACCAATGCGACCGGATCGGTGCCGACGAACTCCCGGCCGATGACGAACGCCTGCGCCAACCCGTTCGGCTCGGGCTGCTGGGCGAAGCTGATGTCGATCCCGAACTGCGTGCCGTCTCCCAGCAGCCGGTGGAACTGCTCGGCGTCCGCCGGTGTGGTGATCACCAGCACGTCCCGGATACCCGCCAGGATCAGCGTGGACAGCGGGTAGTAGATCATCGGCTTGTCGTAGACCGGCAGCAACTGTTTGGACACCCCGAGGGTGATCGGGTGCAGCCGGGTTCCCGACCCGCCCGCCAGCACGATCCCGCGCAACGAACCCTCCGATCGGCCGCCGTGGCTGACATCATCTCACGGGCGTGGCGCCGCTGGGCGGGCTCGGCGGCTTTGATCGCGGCTCAGTGCTGGTCAAGGTCGAGCGCATCATCTCACGGGCGTGGCGCCGCTGGGCGGGCTCGGCGGCTCTGATCGCGGCGTTGTGTTCCCTGCCACCGCGGCGTCGTGGATTGCTGCCCGTCACCGCCGGCATGTCGGACATGCGGCACGGCGGCATCCTCCCTCCGGCCGGTGCACCGCGGGCCGAGGTTTGGGGCGGTGACGGCCCGGGGAACGCGAAGGCTGTCGGGGTAGGACTCCGCTCCGATCATCGGCCCGACGCCAAGCGCGCGGCCGGGGGGAGAGGCGGGAGGATCCGAGTGAGTCTGTCGCAGGCGGCGCGCGCTGACGGCCGCGCCGATACCGGCCGTCGCACCGCCGCCACGACTCGTACTGCCGCCGACCGTCGAGAGGCGGCCCGCGTCCCGCACACCGCCAACGGATACCGGTCGGATGTGCAGGGCCTGCGGGCATTGGCCGTGCTGCTGGTGCTCGTCTATCACCTGTATCCGTGGCTGCTGCCCGGCGGCTACATCGGAGTCGACGTGTTCTTCGTCATCTCCGGATTCCTGATCACCGGCCACCTGGCCTCCCGGTACGCCCGCACCGGCCGGATTCGGGTGCTGGAGTTCTACGGTCGCCGCGCCCGGCGGCCGCTGCCGGCGGCGGTGCTGGTGCTGGTGGTCACCTGGGTGGGCAGCCGGCTACTGCTACCGGTGACGCAGATTTCCGCGGCAGCCTCCGAGATCCGGGCCGCCGCACTGTATGTGGAGAACTGGGTGCTGGCCGGCAACGCGGTCGACTACCTGCGCGCGCACCAGGCGCCCAGCCCGGTGCAGCACTACTGGTCGCTGTCCATCGAGGAGCAGTTCTACCTGCTCTGGCCGCTGCTGTTCCTGGGCGCGGCGCTGGCGGTGTGGCTGCTGGCCCGGCGCCGCGGATCGGCCCCGCGACGCGGACGGCGCACCGGGCTGGTGGTGGCGACCCTCGGCGCGGCCGGCATCGTCGCCGGGTCGCTGTGGTATTCGGTGCACGAGACGGCGGTGGACCGGGCCGCCGCCTACTTCGTCACCCCCACCCGGCTGTGGGAACTCGGGATCGGCGGCCTGCTCGCCCTGCTGTATCCGGTGATCTCTCGCCGGATCGGCCGATGCGGGCCGCTGGCCTGGCTGGGCCTGGGAATGGTGTGTTGGTCGGCCGTCGCGCTGTCCGGCGATTCGCCGTTCCCCGGGACGGTCGCCTTAGTGCCGACCCTCGGTGCCGCGCTGCTGATTGTGGCCGGTGCTCCGGGCGCCCGGTGGGGCACCGCCTCGCTGCTGGCTCGGCGGCCGGCCGTGTTCGTCGGGGACATCTCCTATTCGCTGTACCTGTGGCACTGGCCGCTGATCGTGTTGTGGCTGGCCTATTCCGGCGGCACGGTGGGCCCGCGAGACGGCCCGGTGCTGGCCGGGGCCGCGGTGCTGCTGGCCTGGGTGACGAAGATCGTCGTGGAGGACCCGGTGCGGCGGGCCCGCCGGATCGCGCCATACCCCGGGCGGTCGCTGTCCATCGCGACCGTCGCGGCGGTGCCGGTGCTGCTCGCGTCGGTGTTCCTGGCCCAGCAGCCGGCCGTGGGTCCGGCACGGCCGGATGCCGCACATCCCGGCGCTCCGGCGCTGGTCGGCGGCCAGCCGACACCGCACCGGGCGGCCTCGACGCTGTCCACCGAGCCGCCGATCGCCGAGGCGACCGACGACTTCGCCTTCGCCAACACCACCGCATGCAAGGCCGACACCGAGGCCAGCGAGGTGGTCAGCTGCACCGCCGGCGACGAGTCCCGGCCGACGCTGACGGTCGCCCTGATCGGTGACTCCTACGCCGGACAGTGGTCCACCGCGCTGGCCGCGATCGCCGCCCGCCAGCACTGGAAGCTGGTGACCGTGGTCCACGACAGCTGCCCGTGGAGTGCCGCCGAACTCGTGCGGCCCGGTCAGACCGTGCCGTTCACCGCGTGTTACCAGTGGGGCCGCCAAGCGACCGACTTCCTGCTGCACACCGTGCACCCAGACGTCGTCCTCGTCACCGCCCGGCCGGGCCCCACCGTGCCCGACCATCGTGCCTACGACGCCACTAGCCAGCAGCGGGTCGCCGACGGCATGGCCCGTTACTGGCGGGAGCTGACGGCGGCCGGGGCCCAGGTGGTGGCCATCGCGCCTACCCCAAATCCGCAGCTGGACGTGCCCGACTGCCTGGCCGGCCGCACCGGCAGCATCGCCTCGTGCAGCGTCCCCCGCGACGAGGCGGTGCCCGCCGCGACGGCCATCGGCCGGGCGGTCCGGATGGTCGGTCCGGCCGGTGCCCGCGAGATCGACCTGAACGACCACATCTGCGCGCGGAACAGCTGCGCCCCGGTGGTCGGCAACGTGGTGGTCTACCGCGACGAGTCGCACCTGACCCGCACCTACACGCTGAGCCTGATCCCGTACCTGCAACGCGCGCTGCTGCAGGTCCCGACGCTGGGTGGCGGGTAGATCCGGGCGGCGCCCGGTGTGCCCCACCCGCTCAGGACGTCGTCACCGTCAGCGCCCGCACCCCGTCTCGAGTGCGCAGGATGATCCCCGACGGGGTCCAGCGCACCTGCTGGCCGACGATCACGGCGCCGGCACCGCCGGTGATCCGCCGGGCGGTTGCCCCCGGCTCGGCCAGCACGTGCAGTGCGGTCTTGTTGGTCTTGTCTGATGCCGTGATCGACAGGAACACCAGCGCATGGCCGGTCGGCGACCAGGCCGGGGACCAGGCGCTGCCGTCGGCGGCCACCGGGGCTGCCGTGTGATCGGCCACCGTCACCACGGTGGCGTCGGATGTCCGATCGGGCTCGTAGGTGACGCCGGGGGCGATGCTGGTGACCAGCAGGTACCGACCGTCAGCGGAGAAGGACAGCAGCGACGCGTCGTGGTCGGCCTGGAGCACCACGGTGTCGGTGCCGTCGGGGAGCGAGCGCAGGTGCACCTCGGCGGTGCGATACCGGTCGTCCGAGACGCTGTAGGCCAGCAGCGACCCGTCCGGGCTGGCCACCATCGCGTTGAGGTACAGCACCGAGGTGTCCAGCCGCCCGAGGGTGTGAGCCTTGCCGCCGGACGCGGGCACCGACATCAGGTCCGCGGAGGCTTCCTTGCGACCCTGCTGACGGGCGAACACGATGGTGGACGGGTCGGTCCAGGTGGGGTTCAGGTCGATCGGAGCGGCGAGGGTGCCGCTGAACGTGATGTCGGACTCGCCATCGTCGGTGAGGTCGCGCGCCGACCCGTCCTCGGCGTCCATCAGCCAGATGTCCGGCTCGTGCAGGTACCGGCGAAAGTCGTCGGTGAAGGCGACCGCGCTGCTGTCCGGCGCCCACTGCGCCGTGGAGGCATCGGCGGTGACGGGGGTGTCGGCGGGGGCGCACGTGGTCGAGCCGTCCGCGACCGTCAGCAGGCATGGCCGCCCGCCACGGGAGAAAAACACCAGACGACCGTTCGGCGAGGCCACCGCCGCGCCCCCCGCGGTCAGGCCCTTCGTCTTGACCGTATGGCTGGCGGTGATCGTGGCGTGTGAATAGTCGGTATTGGCGGTCGGTGTGCCCGGCATCGAGCACGCCGCGACGGCGGCGATCAGCGCCAGGGTCGCGACGAGTGTGACCCTGGCCCCCCGAACGGTCCTCCCCATGCAGGCCAGTAGATCACGTCTGGCCACCGCTGGGTGCTCGATGGACGGTGTTGTTCGCGGGTGTGGCCGGTAGCATGACGACGCGTCCGCCCCCCACCGATGGGAGCCCGTGCCAGCGCATGACCGTACCCAACCTGCTCATTGTCGGCAGCCAGAAGTGTGGAACCACCTGGCTGCACCGCAGTCTCGGCCTGTCCCGGCACATCTTCGTCACCGCCAGGAAAGAGCTGAACTTCTTCAACCAGCCACACTGCACCGACCCCGTTGCCTTCGCCGAGTTCTGCCGGAACTTCCCGAAGCAACCGCTGCCCAATGTCGAGTACTACATGGAGAGCACGCCGCACTACTTCAGGGTGCCGGCGATCGCCGCGCGGAATATCCGGACGCTGTTGGGCTCGCCGATACTGCTGGTGGTCTTTCGTAATCCGGTCGACCGCTACGAATCCGCCTATATCCATCACATGATGCGGGGCAGGTTTCCGTACACGCCCGAGATCACTGAACTCTCCGACGAGCAGTCGATGCTCTCGCTCGGCAGGTACGCGCAGATCCTCGAGCAATGGTGGGAGATCCACCCCTCCCTGCAGCCATTCCTCTACGACGACCTGCAGGTCGACCCGGCGGCCTTCGTCCGGCAGGTGATGGCCGGTCTCGGGCTGGACTGTGACATCACGCCGGAGGCATTGGATTTCCGTACCAACGACAAGGACATCAAGCGGGGTCGGCTGGGGGCGGAGTGGGATCGCATGCCGACGCTTGCTCCCGCGCTGCGGCAGCGACTCTGCGCCGAGTATTACGACGATGTGCTGCGGTTGGAGGGATTGCTCGGCCGCAGCCTGCGCTCGTGGACCGATCCGGACCGGACCGCCTGACGGGGGCCGGAACCCAACGTTCACCTGGCCTTCACCGAGCGAGCATCCGCCGTTTCTCGGCCACTCTTCCAGCCGGGCGATGCTGGCGGTGTTCGGCCACCTCCAGCGGCCCGCTGGTTGGCGACGCCCGGGCAGTAGCAGACTTCGGGGGAAGCGGTGACGATACGAATCGCGGTGGTCGGAGCCGGATATGTGGGGCTGGCGATGGCCACCCTGCTGGCCCAGCGACACCGCGTGGTGTGCTGCGACATCGACGAGCGACGAGTGGATCTGTTGAATGCCGGTCGGTCCCCGATCGTCGACGGGGATATTCAGCGCTTCCTGGACGCCGGCCGGCTCGATCTGACCTTCACCTGCGATGCCCGGGCCGCCTGTGCGGATGCGGACTACGTGGTGATCGCCACGCCCACCAACTACGACGCCGTCACCGGCCATTTCGACACCTCCAGCGTATCGGAGGTGGTGCACGACGCCTTGCTCGCGGCCCCGGAGAGCACCATCGTCATCAAGTCCACGGTGCCGGTCGGGTACACCGCGTCGTTGCGCCGCATCTACGCGACTGATCGGCTGATCTTCTGCCCGGAATTTCTCCGGGAGGGCACGGCACTGCACGACAACCTTTATCCCGCACGGATCGTGGTCGGCGGAGGTGACGGCGACGCTGTCGATGAGCGCGCGATGGGGTTCGGTTCGTTGATGCGAGACCTGGCACTACGCCGGGACGTTCCGGTGCTGGAGTTGACCAGCAGCCAGGCCGAGGCTGTGAAACTGTTCGCCAACACCTTCCTGGCGATGCGGGTGGCCTTCTTCAACGAACTGGACTCGTTCGCGCTGCATCGTGACCTCGATGCCGCGGGCGTCATCGAAGGGGTGTGCCTGGACCCGAGGATCGGCACCGGGTACAACAATCCGTCCTTCGGCTACGGCGGATACTGCCTGCCCAAGGACACCCGACAACTGCTGGGCAGCTATCACGACATCCCGCAGGCCATCATCGCGGCGGTGGTGGAGTCCAACGAACATCGAGCCGATGTGATTGCCGCCGACATCGCACGCCGGAGCTCGGGAACCATCGGTGTGTATCGGTTGTCGATGAAGGCAGGCTCGGACAATTTCCGAGACAGCAGCGTGCTGGGCATCATCTCCCGGCTGATGAACAGGGGGATCAAGGTGATCATCTACGAGCCGGGGTTGGCAGCTGACTACTTCCAGGACGCGCCGGTGATGCACCACTTCGACGACTTCGCGTCGATGTGCGAGCTGATCATCGCGAACCGAATCTCCGACGATCTCATCCCACTGCGCGACAAGGTGTACTCACGTGACGTGTTCGGTGTCAACTAGCCGGCCGGCCCCGGTGGGGCGGCATGACGAGGGCGTCGAGGCGATCGAGATCGGGCCGGATCGGGGGCCGACGCAGCCCGACCTGTCGGTGATCATTCCGATGCGCAACGCGCAGCAGACGATCGGCTCGCTGCTCGCCGATCTGCTGGTCGTGGACAAGATCTCGGTGGAAATCATCGTCGTGGACGACGCCTCGGTGGACGCTTCCGTGGAGGTGGCGCGATCGGTGGGCGGGCCGGCCGTGCGGGTGCTGCGACTGCCTGAGCGGCGCGGCGCCGGGCACGCCCGCAATGTGGGTTTCGCCCGCGCCAGCGGCAGCTACACGCTGTTCTTCGACGCGGACGACCAGGTCCATGCGCCGGCCCTGCAGTCGGCCGTGTCCGTGCTGCAGGACTCCGGTGCCGACGTGGCCTTCTTGCCCTACCGCTACCGGCGTGGGCACACCACCCACTACGAGGGCATGAACTCCTACGATCGGGCGGTGTGGGCGCACTATGCCCCCCGGCAGCGGCAGGTGGTCGGCCTGGGCGAGGTGCCTCGCCTGCTGGGATTCTCCAATTACCCGTGGAACAAGATCATTCGCACCACCCCGCTCGCCTACCGGGGCCTACGGTTCGGCGAGACGCTCGTGCACAACGACATTCTCGGCCACTGGATCACCATGCTGCAGGCTCGCACCCTGGTGCTGGTGGATGAGCCGCTGTGCACGCACATCGTCGCCGAGGGCGCGGGTCATCTCACCAACCATCGAAGTCGGATACGGCTGAGCCTGTTCGACGCGCTCGGCGAGACCTATCGCTATCTGGAACAGCACCCCGTGCTGCGCAACCGCTACTCACACCACTACTGGGACTTCACGTTGCGGGTGTCCACGTGGGCGGCCGAGCGCATCGACACCGACCTCGCCGCGGAGTTCTCCGCGCTGTTGCAGCGACACCTGTTGCGCATGAACTTGGTCGACTTCTCCCGCATCCGTCAACGCCGGGACCCCGGTCTCGGTAGCCGTATCGTGCGCCGCGCCCTGGCGTGACGCAGCCCGTCCCCCGGAGCGCCCATGGCCAAGGTCAGCATGATCATCACCGCCTACAACATCGAACGGTACATCGACCAGTGCCTGCGCAGCGTGGCCGTCCAAACCGAGAGTGACATCGAGATCATCGTTGTCGACGACGGTTCGACCGATGGCACCGCGGAGCGGATTGCCGCGTTCGCAGCCGAAGACCCTCGGTGCGTGCCGGTCCTGCTGCCCAGCAACAGCCCGGGCGGGGTGGCCACCGCGGCCAACGCCGGCCTGGATCGTGCCACCGCCGAGTGGGTTGGCTTTGTCGACGGCGACGACTATGTCGAATCGACCATGGTCTCCCGCCTGCTGGCGGCGGCCCGGGAGCACGATGCGGACCTGGCCATGTGCCAGTACCAGGAGGTGACGGACGGCGGCGAGACCCGCCCCCCGGCCGACGCGCACCGCTGGAGGGGACTGGCGTCGGGGCCACACCTGCTGGACATCCCGACCACGAAGCAGTTCCTGCGCTTCATCGCCGTGCCGTGGCGCAAGCTGTACCGGCGGTCCCTGCTGGAGTCGGGCGGGATCAGGTTTCCGGTCGGTGACTTCTTCTTCGAGGACAACCCGTTCCACTGGTACGTGCTGACCTCCGCCCGCAGCATCGTGGTGGTTCCCGAGGTGTTGTGCTACCACCGGGTCGAGCGTCCGGGCCAGACCATGGCGACCGCCGATCCGCGGTTGTTCCGGATCTTTCGGCATCACGACATCATCCGGGCATGGCTGGTCGAGCAGGACCGTCTCGTGGCGCTGGGGGTGCCGTTGCTCGAGTGGGTCATCTCCCAGGCCGAGTGGATCTCCGCCCGGACGCCGAAGTCGCTGCGCCGGGAGCTGTTCGACACGCTGCGTCCGATCGTCGCCCAGTACGACGCATTCATGGTCGAGATGGCATTACAGGACGGCGCCAAGGGGAACTATGCCAGGCAATGGTGTGCCGCCCTGGTCAAGGAAAACTTTCCGCGGTTCGCCATGGTGCTGGCCGGCCGGCCGGACACCGACAGCTACCTCCGGACGGGCCTGTACCACCTGCGGTACTCGGGCCTCCGGCACACCCTGTCGCTGACGAATCGGGTGCTGCGTCAGCGAGCCGAGGTACTGCCCGCGATCCGGATGCTGCGACGGCGTGCGATGGCGGGTGCGCAGGCGCATTCCCACGCCGACCTGATGTTCGCCCTCACGGTGCTGCAACAGCAGATCGAGCAGATCGAGCGGCGGCTGGCGGAGGGGGCCGGAGGCGACGGGCCGCCCGGTGATCGCTGGGACGGCGCATGCACCGCGCCGAGGGCGATGGCACCCGATCCGGCCCGGAGAATGGACGGCCCCCTGCAGGTTGCGTCCGGTGCCTGATCGACCGCGCCCGGCGCCCGGTAACATCCCGGCTGTGCCGCATGCCAACCCCAGCGACCAGGACATTGCCGCCTGGCTGCCAACGAGCGTCCCGAATCGGCGGATCAAGTACGGTGCCGATCCGTTGCAGTTCGCCGATCTGCGCCTGCCTCCGGGCCCGGCGCCCGAGTCCGGTCACCCGGTGGCGGTCGTGGTGCACGGCGGCGGCTACTCGCCCAACTGGAACCTGGACAACGTCGCGCGCCTGGCGGAAAGCCTGACGGCGGTCGGTGGCGTCGCGACCTGGAACCTGGAGTACCGGCGGCCCGGCCAGGTCGGTGGCGGATGGCCGGGGACCTGGCTCGACATCGCCAGCGGGATCGATCATCTGCGGACCATCGCGTCGCATCACCGACTGGACCTCGGGCGCGTGGTGGCCGTTGGGCACTCCGCGGGTGGCACCTTCGCGGCATGGGCCGCGGCCCGCGCCAGCATCCCCGAGGGCGGCGATCTCTACCGCCCGGACCCGCTGGAATTGTCCGGCGTCGTTCTGCTCTCCGGCATGCTCGACCTGGAGCGTGAGGTCGACGATCCCGCCAACCCGCCGCGCCACATGAAGGGCCTGATGACCGATGGCGACGTGGAATTCCAGACGCGCCTATCGGCCCTGACCCCCGTCCGGTACGCCGGCCACGTCCGGGTGCCGCAGCGCCTCATCGTGGGGAGCCTGGAGGGCGACGTCATGATCGGCGAGACTCAGGAGTACGCCGCGGTGGCCGAGCGAGACGGGCACGAAACGGACGTCACCGTCGACATACTCGACGGCGCGAACCATTTCGACGTCATCGATCCGCGCGGCGACGCCTGGCCGGTGGTGGCCGGTGCCACGTTCGCCCTGCTGGGCGTGCAGGTTACCCCCGCGGAACTGACCGCGCCGCGCTACGCCGAGACGGACTGACCCGAACCCAGCGCGCGGGACGATCTGCCGACATGCGGCCCCTGGCGCGTCAATCGGTGCCGGTCTCCAAGGCCACGGCCGGCAGCACCTCTGTGCCCAGCATGTCCACGGCACCGAGCAGGTCCGGCCCGAGCGGAGGTCCGAACGACAGGTGACGCACCCCAGAACCCATCAGTGCGGCGCACCGCTGGATGACCTGGTCGGCGGTGCCCGCGATGCCCAGTCGGAGCATCTGCGGGGTCACCAGAGCACTGGCCGCGCCGATGCCCTCCCGTTGCAGCGCACGTTGGATCGGTAGGAAGTCCTCCAGACTCAGGCCGGCCCGCTGCAGCAGGTATGGGGCGAACGAGGCGCCGTAGTAGGCGATCTTCTCCGCCAGCGGGGCGATCGCACTGGCCTCGTCGCGGGCAACGGAGACCCAGATGCACGCCGCGATGTCGATCTCCGTCACGGCTCGCCCGGCGGCCACCGCCCCGGCGGCGATCTGCGCCGCGGCGGTCTCGTAGTGTTCCGGCGGGTACAGCAGCGGCAACGCGCCGTCGGCGATCGCGCCGGTCGCGGCCAGCATCTTCGGGCTCATGGCGCCGATATAGATCGGCACCGGTAGCCCGGAGAACCGCAGGTACGCGTGCGGGGACCGGCCGTCGGAGCCGTCGGATCGCTCACCGGACAGCAGCGCGCGGATCTCGGTGACGGCCTGTCGGGTCCGCGTCAGCGGCGCGGGCCTGGCCATCCCGGCCCAGCCGAGGAACTCCTCGGAGCCGGCGCCGAGCCCGAGCAGGAAGCGTCCCCCGGAGACCTCCTGCAGCGTTGCCGCCATCATCGCAATCTCGGCCGGGTGCACCGAGTAGGGATTCATGATGCCGACCCCGAGCCCGATCCGCTCGGTGGCGAGTGCGGCGGCGGTCAGCATCACCGACGCCGAGCGCAGGTACAGGTCGTTGGAGACCCACACCTGGTCGAATCCGTGCGCCTCCGCCCGGCGGCACAGCGCCACGAATTCCTCGACGGTCAGGTCGTTGTTCAGCCGCAGGCTGGTGCGCAGCGGCCGGGTCACGACGCAACCTCCGAATCGTTGGCGGCGGCCGGAGCCGGGGCCGCATCGTCCGTGTTGGTGACCCCGGTCTCGAGCTCCGCGTCGAGTTCCACCTCGACCAGCAGGTCGTCGCCGACCAGCGCGGCGACGTACAGCATGGTGTTGGCCGGCCGCACGGCATCGAAGATCTCGCGATGAGCTCGCGCCGCCGCCTGCCAGTCGCAGCCGGGAACCAGGAACACTCGGCTCCGGACGACGTCGGCCACCGTGCCGCCGAGTTGTTCCACGGCCTGCACCGCGCGCCGCAGCGCGTCCAGCGTCTGCCGGTAGGTGTCCGCCGCCCGGTCCGCTCCGGGGCTGCCGGTCGCCGCGGACCCATCGGGCGCCGAGGCGGTGGTGCCGCTGACCACGATGTGCGATCCGGAGCGCACGGCCCGTGAGTATCCGGCGGCCTCCTGCCAGTGTGCGCCGTCGGTGTACCTGCGCTCGATCACGATCGGGCTCCTTCGGTGAACTCGTTGGGCTGCTTGACGTTCTGTTCGCTCGGGCCCGACGAAGCGGGACGCGAACCGTATCGAATGGCGGCCATCTCCAGGAACTGGCCCCGGCCGGCTCGGGCCAGCGGGCGCAGCGCAGCGAGATCGATGCGCAGGCCGTGTGGATCCGGAGCCAGCACCGACGGCGAGATCCACACCCGATGGATGCGCGCCACCAGCAGGCTCTGGGTCGGGTCGTCCAGGTGAATCTCTTGCAGCAGCCGGCAGGCGAAGGCGATCCGGCACCGGCCGACCCGCGGGACGCCCCACCCGGGCCAGTCTGTCAGCGCGATGTCGCTGCGCTGCGCCTCGCTGTCCCCCCAGGGCAGCTCGTCGGAGGTCGCGGCGACCGCCTCGACGGCGTCGGCAGAGGGGATCGAGATGGTGAAATCCGGCCGCTGGCGCAGGTTGCGGACCGTGTCCTTCTGTCCCGCCGGGTGATCCCGATTGTTGATGCCAAGAATCACGGTCGGCGGGTCGGAGGACACCGCGTTGAAGTAGGAATACGGGGCAAGATTCCACCGTGTGCTGGCGGGTCGGTCGGTGGGGCCTTGGGCGACGGCACCGTAATCGCTGACCACCCAGGCGATCGGTCGCGGCAGGACGACCTGATTCATCAGGGCGTAACGATCGGTGCGGGCCAGGTCCGCGATGCCGATGTCCAGGCCGCCGGGGTCGGTGCTGTTGGCGAGGCCGCCGGGGTCGGTGCTGTTGTCGAGGCTGCCGGGGTCGGTGTTGTTGTCGAGGCTGCGGGGGTCGGTGTTGTTGTTCTGGCCGCGGGGGTCAGCGCTGTTCCCGACGGCGGTGGCGCGCCGGGACGCACCCGCGCGGAGGCTGTCCGCACCAGCGTCAGGCATCACGACTCCTTGACGATCGTCACCGGATCGATATGCTACTGATCGCGCCGGCTCGGCGTCGATCCACCCTAGGAAGGATCCCCACATCGTGGACTCCACCATCGACCCGGAACAGATTCCCAAGCCCTACCGCATCATGATGATGGGCGCGCCCCTTGACCAGTTCTTCCTGCTGACGGAGCAGGAGAAGGAACGCGACTTCCTGCCTGGCTTCAAGCGAATGCTGGCCAACTGGGAGAAGCTGGGCGCCGAGGTCGTGGCATCCATCACGGATGACCTGCTCAGCGTCGGTGCGCCTCGATCGCTGGACTACGTCTGGTTCCTGCTCTTCGACGTTCAGTCGCTGGACACCGTCGCCGCGATGATCAATGAGGTGCGCCACGTCGAGGACGGGATCCGGCTGGATCGCTTCATCCGCTGGGAGGCAAGGATCGGCCGGCCGTTCTACGCGCGCGAGGAGAAGTGGGTCACGCAGCCCGGCTGACGGGCCCGAGCGGCGGTGTCGGACCGGCGGTGACCACGACAACATGGCGGTGACGAGGCCGGCCGGCGGCGCTCGATCCGGCGCGGGCACGATGACCCGATGACCGCGTTCGGCAGCGAGTTCACCATCGGCGTCGAGGAAGAGCTGCTGCTCGTCGACCCTCGCACCGGCGCGCTCGACCCTTCCGCGGCCCTGGTACTGGGGCGGGTCGATGCTGACCGCGACGCCGTCGACGGCGAGCTGTACGCCGCACAGCTCGAGGTTCGTTCCGGGAAGTGCGACGGAGCGGACATGGTGCTATCGCGGTTGCGGGCGGCGCGGGCGGCGGTGGCGCGGGCCGGCGCGACGGTGCTCGGCTGCGGCGTGCATCCCACCGCCGGCATCGGTGACGCGCCGATCGTCGATGCCGACCGCTATCGGGTGGTGCACGGCATGTTCGCGGGGTTGATGGACCGGACGCCGGAGGCGGCGTTGCACGTGCACATCGGCCTGCCCGACGAGCAATCGGCGGTCCGAGCACTCAACGGGCTGCGTGAATACCTGCCGATATTCATTGCCCTGGCGGCGAATTCGCCCTGGTGGTTCGGACGCGATGCCGGCCTGGACAGCACCCGGTACAGCCTGGTTCGGGCCTACCCCACGCGCCGAGTACCGGACCGCGTCCGCAGCTATCAGGACTATCTGCGGGCGAGCGAGCGCTTCCGCGCCGACGTCGGGCTGGACGATCCCACCTTCGTCTACTGGGATATCCGGCTGCACCCCCGCTACGGAACCGTCGAAATTCGGGAGATGGACGCGCAAGCCTCGCCGACGGTCTCTGCGGGCCTGGCGGCGCTGATTCAGGCCACCACCGTCGCGCTGGCCGAGGGCGTGCTGGACCCCGCGCCGTCACCGCAGGACAGCCTGGCCTGGGCATGCTTCCTCGCCTCGCGAGACGGGCTGGCGGCGCCGCACATCGGTCGGGAGGCACGCGGCTCACTGGCCCACGCCTGTCGAGCGCTGCTGGACGCGGTCCGCCCGGTCGGTCGGCCGCTCGGCGGCGCCGATGCGCTACAGGTGATCGACGGCGTGCTGCGCGACGGTAACGGCGCCGATCGGCAGCGCCGGGCGGCGGGGTCGGCCGGCCCGGACGCCGCGCTGCGGTATCTGATCGAGGAGTCCAACCCGCAGGTGGGCATGGGTGGTCGGAGGACGGTGTGACGAGTCCTGGGGAGTCTTCTGCACCGGTCGGTGGGCACGGGTGGTCGGAGGACGGTGTGACGAATCCTGGGGAGTCTTCTGCACCGGCCGGTGGGCATGGGTGGTCGGAGGACGGTGTGACGAGTCCTGGGGAGTCTTCTGCACCAGCCGCCGGCCCCGACGCTCGCTGGGTAAGCCTCGGCCCGGCCAGCGTCCAGGTGACGCGGGGGGTGTTCCCGCCGCAGTCGGACACCCTGGCATTGATCGAGTGGTGTCAGGAGTTGCTGCGAGATCGTCCACGGCCGGTGATCGCGGACCTGTGCACCGGATCGGGCGTCATAGCAATCGCTCTCGCCGCGTCGCATCCCTCGGCACGGCTCTATGCGGTAGACATCTCGGACGAGGCAGTCCGGTTGGCGACGATCAATGCCGCCCGCCTGACGGGCGCCATGATCGTGGTACGCCGGGGTGATGCCGCCGATCCACGAGTGCTGGCCGACATCGCCGGCGCCGCCGACCTGGTCGTGGCGAACCCGCCGTACCTGCCCGATCGGCAGCCGGCCCCGCCCGACCTGGCCACCTGGGCGGTCCCCGCCGCGCTGCACGGCGGACCGGACGGGCTCGACGTGATCCGTGGCGTTGTCGCCGTCGCCGCGGTCACCCTGCGCTCCGGCGGCTGGCTTGCGGTCGAGCACGCCGCAGGGCAGCAGCACCGCGTGATCGACATCATCGGGGCGGCGGGCGTGTTCGACTGCGCCACCGGCCATCGCGACCATGCCGCCATCCGGCGGTTCGTCACGGCGCAACGCACGTGAGCACGTCGATCGGGCGCGCCATATAGCATTCATTTGACGATCGTCACCGATTTGCGAGATGGGAATTGCGATGACTACCACCCAGACCCCCGTCACGGCCACCGACCTGACCGCCTTCGCCGACATCACCGACGTGGCTCTTGGCCCCGACGGCCAGCGCGCGGTGGCCGTGATCACCGTGCCGGACGTCGCGACCAATACCTACCGGCGGCGCATCGTGACCGGCCGGGTGACCGGCGACGGGCTGACCACGGTGGACGTCGGTGCGGCGGCTCGCATGCCACGCTGGTCTCCGGATGGGCAGGTGCTGGCTGTGGTGACCGACGGCCCGGACGGCTGTGGGGTGCGCACCGTCGACCCCGTCACCGGCGGGATCCGCACACTGCTGGACGGCTGGCCGGACCCCATCGAGGAGCTGCGCTGGTCGCCGGACGGCGGGCGACTGCTGTTCGTGGTGCGCGAGCCGGTCGACCGTGGCTACTGGGAGCTTCCCGACGACCGCCGCCCTCCGATGCGCCTGACCCGGCTGCGCTACCGCGAGGATGGCATCGGGTGGCTGGCCGGGCGGCCGCGCCAGGCGTACCTGCTCGAGGTGCCGGCCGGCGCCGAGGCGTCCGGTGAAGGGCCCAGCGCCCCACGCAAGCTCAGCGTCGGTGGCTTCGACGACGCGGAGTTCAGCTGGGCCCCCGATGGTCGGTCGGTGTTCTTCTGTTCCCAGCGGCAGGACGATGCCGACCGCACGCCGATCAACGCGCTGTATCGGCAGGAGATCGGTGGAGAACCGGAGCCGCTGACCGCGGCGACCCATGGATTCGGTGCGCCGCGTCCCTCGCCGGACGGGTCCCTGGTGGCCTGCACCATGGTGGACGTGGCCGGGTATCCGGCGGCCACCCACCTGGCCGTGCTGAACCTCGGGACCGGCGAGATCACCGACCTGACAGCGGAACTGGATCGGGACGTGGACGGCGACTCGGTGGTGTGGACCGATGACCGGACGATCCTGGCGATCGTCGGTGCGCAGGGGCGCATCGGCATTCGACGCTTCGACGTGACTCATCCCGGCCAGGTGCAGCTGGTGGCCGGTGGTGATCGGCGGCTGACCGCGTTCGACGTGCGCGGCGACCGGATCGTCGCCGTGACCTCCGGAGTGGCCGAACCCCCCGCCCTGGTGACCGACGACCTCACTCGTGGTGCGAGCCCGGAAGATCTGGGCACGACGGTGCTGTGCGATCCGAATGCGGAGCTGCGCGCATCGCGCGCCCTCGGGTCGCCGGTGTGCGCCGGCGTCGAGGTCGCCCCCGGGGTGACGGTGGACTCCTGGCTGGTGCGGCCGGACGCCGAGCGCTTCGCCGGCCCACATCCAGTGATCCTCTGGCTGCAGGGCGGCGGAACCCAGTATGGCTACCAGTTCTCGCACGAGCTGCAGCTACTGGTCTCGGCCGGGTACGCGGTGCTGTACTGCAATCCGCGCGGGTCGGCGGGCTACGGCACCGACTGGATGCGCACGGTCAGCGGAGCGCGCGCGGCCCGGCCCGGCAGCGGCTGGGGCGGTGACGATATCGCCGACGCTGCCGCAGTGGTCCGAGCGGCGGTGCAGGCCAACGGCGACCTGGACGGGAGCAGGGTCGGCGTGATGGGGGGTTCCTACGGCGGTCTCGTCACCACTTCGCTGCTGGCACAGACCGACCTGTTCGCGGCCGGGTGGGCCGAGCGCGGCCCGTACAACCTCTACAGCGACGCCGGCACCAAGGACGAGGCGCCGTGGTTCTTCGAGGCCTACCTCGGCGGCTCGCACCTAGACGATGCGGAATCCTATTGGCGCGCCTCGCCGTTGCGCCGGGTCGCGGACATCGCCGCGCCGCTGATGATCGTGCACTCCGAGCAGGACTACCGGTGCACCATCGGGCAGGCCGAGGAGCTGTTCATGGCACTCAAGCTGCTCGATCGGCAGGTGGAGCTGGTCCGCTTCCCGGGTGAGGGCCATAGCCTGACGCGCAATGGTCGGCCGGTGCACCGACTGCAGCGACTGGAGCTGCTGCTGGAATGGTTTGGGCGACACCTGGCGCCGGTCGCGCGCTGAAGGTCACCCGCCCGCAGTGCGGCGCCGGGGGAATGACCACCGGCCGGTCGCGGCGCATTGCTGACTCATGCGTCGGCGAGCGCGTCGATTCGGTCCAGATCGCTGCGGTCGCCCAGCAATTCGTAGCGCTGCAAGGCAAGGGGCACGTTGCCTTCCAGCCACAGCCGGTCGTGAAAGGCCTGCAGGTCGAACTCGTCTCCCCGTGCCAGCACCGTGTCGGCCAGCAGCGACAGGATCTGCGTCTTGCCGATCTGGTAGGTCATCGCCTGACCGGGCGTCGCGGCGAAGAACGCCGCCTCGGACCGTGCCGTCTCCCGGTCCATCGGAACCGAGTTCTCCAGCACGGCCGCCGCCCCCTCGATGTCCAGCTCGCCCAGGGCCAGTTGCACGTCGACCACGACCCGCAGGGCCCGCAGCCGCATGAAGTTGTAAACGATCTCCCGGGTGCGCGGCGCATCGTCGAACAGGCCTGCGGCCAGCAGCATCTCCTCGTTGTAGAAGGCGATCCCCTCGTTGGCCGCCGAGTCGTAGTAGTGCCGTCGCAGCGCGCGTGGATGACGCCAGGACAGCGCCAGCTGCTGGTAGTGCGCGCCCTCGTGGATGATGCCGGCGCGCGGGTCGTGGGCGTTGGCGGCGTAGAAGTACGGCAGGCCGTCCCGGGGCGGCGGGAAGTAGGCCCCGCCGTTCTCGTCCAGCCGGTGCGGGCCGGTCAGGTCGTCCGCCGTGCCCAGATGGGCGATCGGCACCAGGTAGTCCGGAATCGGCGACGTGTGGTAGTGCCGCAGCGAGTCGGGCTGGCCGAGAATGCCTCGCTCGCGGTAGAAGTCGCGCACCTGTTGCTCGCATTGTGCCTGCGTGGCGGCCTGCTCCGCGCCCGTGCGGAAGCTGGCCGTCGGCCTGCTGCGCGGCCCGCTGCCATTGCGGGTGCGCTCCAAAACCTCCAGCGTCACGGCGCGTTCCGCCTCGCGTCGGCCGATCCCGAGTATCTCGGCGGGGGTGTAGGGGAGCAGCGCGACCTGTCGCAGGAAATCGCCGAACCTCTCGCGTCCGATCGGAGTGGCCGGTGTCAGGTCGGGCAGCCGGCGGGCGAGCTCCTCACGGTAGCCGACCAGCGCAGCCGCGGCCCGTCGACCGGCATCGGTCAAGGTCTCGTTGTCGGCGGCGGACCACCCGTCGGGGTTCAGCCGGGAGAGCGCCGTCACCAGTTGCGCGACCTGTCCCTCGACCCCGTCGAGGGTCTCGATGGCCAGCTGGGTGAACTCCGCGACCGCATGGCCGGACAGGTTCGCCAGCCCGGTGCGCACGATGCTCTCGGTGGCGTCCAGGTGCCGGGTGACGTCGGACAGTCGCGCGGCGTCTACGTTCGGGACCGTCAGCAGGTCGAACACGCAGCCCAGTGTCTGGTCGATGTAGAAGGCGGGTTGCGTCTGCCACGCTCGCAGTACGTCGAGTTCCCAGCGCACCCGCGCCAGGGCGGAGCCCAACAGCCGCATGTCGACCTCGAAGGCCGGCCCCGGGTCCCCGCCCGTCGCCGCCCCGATCACAGCCCGTCGCACCTCGAAGGCCGCGATGGCGGCCCGGTAGCCCTCCACCGCCTCTGCCGTGAAGTCCGGCAGCCAGCCCGCCGGCCGGTCGATGCGCGGGATGTCGTCGTGGCTGCGCGGCTGCTGGGCCGCGCGCCAGGCCCAGAAGTCGGCGGCCAGAGTCGGTAGATCCTCGCTGGTGGTCATCGGCGGCGTCCCTCTCGCGATCGGCGGTGGGTCGCACCCGGAGCGGCGTCCCCGGAGTGCGGTCATCTCACATCGTGAGCACATCGTCACCCAGACATGGCGACTATTTGACGATCGTCACAAGTTCAGTATATTTCCCGGTGACGGCGTGGTTGCCAGCCCTCCCGCACCGTCGCACCCCGCTGAAACCCACCAGAATCCCGCCTCGTCACACGTCAAGGAGCGATCGACATGTTCACCGCGCGCAAGGCCGGACCCCCACGGGTTCGGCGCACAGGCATCGTCGCACTGGCCGCCGCCGGGGCGCTGGCGATGCTGCTGTCCGCCTGCACCACCGCCACCAGCGTGGATCAGATCTCGGAGTCTGGAACCTCGGACCAGTCCAGCAGCGCGGCCGCGCCCGCGACCTCCGGGAGCGCCGCCACGTCGGATGCCGGCGGCGACACGACGTCGGGAGCGGCCGGCGACACCAAGACGCTGACCATCGACTCCAGCTTCATCGTCACCAGCATGGACCCCTCCCGGGCCGTCACGCCGACCCAGTCGGTGGCCACTCGGGCGATGTACGACACGCTGCTGCGCACCCACGGCGAGGACACCACACCCGAGCCCAGCGTCGCGAAGTCTTTTGACGCCTCCGACGACGCCAAGACCTACACCTTCCACCTGCGCGATGACGTGACCTTCGCCGACGGCAGCAAGCTGACCTCCGCCGACGTGCTGTTCTCCCTCCAGCGCCTGGCGGCACTCAAGCTGGGCGGCTCGTACCTGATGGACGGCCTGACCGTGACGGCGCCAGACCCGGCGACGGTGGTCATCTCGTCCAAGGACCCGAAGCCGGCCATCCCGATCATCGTCACCACCCCGGCGTTCGCGATCCTGAACTCGGCGATGGTCAAGGCCGCCGGCGGGACCGACGCCAAGGACGCGCCGGAGAAGGACAAGGCCGATACCTGGTTCAACTCGCACTCTGCCGGTAGTGGCCCGTACATCCTGCAGTCGTACAAGACCGACGACTCGATCACCCTGGTGCGCAACGACAAGTACTGGGGCGAGGACAAGGGCGAGTTCGACCGGGTGGTCATCCGGAACATGACCGCCGCCACCCAGCTGCTGAACGTGCAGCGTGGCAAGAACGAGATCGCGCTGGACCTGTCGGCCACGCAGAGCGCCTCGCTGAAGGGCAAGGACGGCGTCACCGTCCGCACCGACCCGTCGTCCTCGGTGTTCCGAGTGCAGATGAACATGGATCCGAAGGCGTCGACGGTAGCGGCCAACCCGCACATCCAGGCGGCCGTCCGTTACGGCATCAACTACGACGCGATCGTGCAACTGGGCGGTGAGGGCGCCGTACAGGCCGCCGGCATCGTCCCGTCGACGCTGCCCGGTGCACTGCCCGCCTCGGAGGCCATCCACCAGGACGTGGCCAAGGCCAAGGCCGAACTGGCCGCCTCCGGGATCGACAAGCCCAGCCTGACGATGACCTACCCGAGCGACATCAACGTCAACGGGCTGGAATTCGCCACGCTGGCCCAGCGGGTGGCCGCGGACCTGCAGGCGATCGGCTTCACCATCAAGCTGGAGGCCCAGCCGGTGGCGACGTACCTGCCGGAGTGGGTCAAGGGCAAGACAGAGATGACCCTGACCTACAACTACCCGGACTACATGGACTCGTCGTACTACTCCTCGTTCGTGCCTGGCACCAGTTCCGACAGCCAGCGGGCCGGGTGGAACACCGACGTGCCGGCGCTGAGCCAGCTGCGTGACGAGATCAACTCCACGGTGGACGACGCCAAGCGGGCGTCGCTCATGCAGGACCTGCAGCGCAAGTTCAACGAGAACAGCCCGTACATCCCACTGATGCAGACGGCGCAGACCGTGGTCAGCACGTCGAACCTGACGAACGTCGTCCTGGACCCGAGCTGGATCCTGGACGTCGCCGCCATCGGCACCAAGTAGGACCGAACGGCAATGACCCAGCAGACGGCGGTGTCACGCCCGGTCGATGCCCGACCGGCGTGGCATCGCCGTCCGCTGCCGCGATTCGTGGCCAAGCGGCTGGCCGCGTCGGTGCTGATCCTGTTCGGGATCACCGTCATCTCCTTCCTGCTCACCCAGGCCGTCCCCGGCGACCCGGCGCTGGCCAACCTGGGCCAGCGGGCCACCCCGGAGCAGATCGCCAACTACCACCGGGTGCACGGGCTGGACGACCCGCTGCCGGTGCAGTACGGCCGGTACCTGGTCAACCTGCTGCACGGCGACCTCGGCGTCTCGCAGCAGACGCACAACCCGGTGATGGCCGACCTTGGATCGTTCGTGCCGGCCACGCTGGAGCTGGCCCTGCTGGCCGTGGTGATCGCGGTCCTGGTCGGCGTCGGGTTCGGCGTGCTGGCCGCGCTGTATCGCGACCGGTGGCCGGACTACCTGCTGCGAATCGTGTCCCTGTCGGGGATCTCGGTCCCGGTGTTCTGGCTCGCGCTGGTGCTGCTGTACGTGTTCTTCTACCTGTGGTCGATCCTGCCGGGCGGGTCGCGGCTGGATCCCGATCTGGTGCCGCCGGAGAAGGTCACCGGCATGTACACGGTGGACGCCTTGCTGCACGGCCAGTGGGGCATCTTCGGCAACGCGTTCAGTCACCTGATCCTGCCGGCGGTGGTGCTGGCCGCATCCAGCATCGGGTTGCTCACCCGGTACACCCGCACCGCGGTGCTCGAGGTGATTGACCAGGACTACGTGCGCTCCGCCCGCGCCCAGGGCCTGCCCGAGCGCACCATCGTGTTCTCGCACGTGTTGCGGGCCGCGTTGCCGGCCGTGATCACCGTGATCGGCCTGCTGTTCGCCAACGTGCTCACCGGCGCCGTGCTGGTGGAGAACATCTTCTCCTGGCCGGGTCTGGGACGGTATGGCTTCCACGCCGCCACCACGCTGGACCTGCCGGCCATCATGGGCGTGAGCCTGTTCGTGGCGCTGGTCTACCTGGTGGTGAACTTCGTCGTCGACCTGCTCTACGGCGTGCTCGACCCGAGGATCCGGGTGACATGACAGACCTGCAGACCCGTCCCGCCGCGCCGGATCCCGGAGTGCGGCTGCCCCTTCGGCTGCGCCGCCGGCGGTTGCCTGCCTCGATGCGCCGGCCGCTGGCGATCATCGGCATGGTGGTGGTGCTGGCGTGGGTGGTGGCCATCTTCGCCGCGCCGCTGCTGGCCCCGCAGAACCCGGTCGAACCGACGATGGACCTGTTGCAGGCGCCGTCCGGGGCGCACTGGTTCGGCACCGACGAATTGGGCCGTGATGTGTTCGCCCGGGTGATCTACGCGTCCCGGGTGTCGTTGCCGCTGGCGTTCCTGCTGGTGGTGCTGGCCGTGGTCATCGGCGGCATCATCGGCGCGATCGCCGGGTTCTTCGGCGGCTGGGTGGACAGCGTGCTGATGCGCGTGGTCGATATCGTGTTCGCCTTCCCGGCGATCGTGCTGGCCATGGTGGTGACGGCGGTCCTCGGGCCGGGCCTGCAAAATGCCGTGCTGGCACTGGCTCTGGTCACCTGGCCCACCTATGCCCGGGTGGTGCGCGGGCTGGTGCTGTCGGCCGGCCAGGCCGAATACGTGCAGTCCGCGCGACTGCTGGGCGCCTCCACCACCCGCACGCTGCGCAAGGACATCGCCCCCAACGTGGTGGGTCCGGTGTTGGTGCTGGGCACGCTGGACATCGGCAACGCGGTGCTACTGCTGGCCGGGCTGTCCTTCCTGGGCCTGGGCGCCCAGCCGCCCGATCCGGAGTGGGGCTCGATGGTGTCCTCGGGCACCACGCACTTTCAGGCCTGGTGGATCGGCACCTTTCCCGGGCTGGCCATCTTCACGCTGGTGCTGGCCTTCAACTTCCTGGGCGACAGCCTGCGCGACGCCATCGATCCGCGCAGCACCTGGGGCAGCGGGGAGCGGGCATGACGGCGCTGGTCGAGGTCGAGAACCTGCGCGTCCGGCTGCCCGGCCCCGGCGGGCCGGTGACGATCGTGGACGGGCTGGACTTCACCGTGGATGAGGGCGAGACATTCGGCCTGGCGGGGGAGAGTGGCAGTGGCAAGACGATGACGGCGCTGGCGCTGTTGCGCCTGCTGCCGCCGCGGGCCATCGTGCAGGGCCGGATCGTCTACCAGGGCAAGGATCTGCTCGCCCTGGACAACAAAGAGATGCGGTCGGTCCGGGGCCGGGAGATCTCGATGGTCTTCCAGGATCCGATGACCTCGCTGCACCCGATGCTGACCGTCGGCAAGATTCTCACCGCCCAGCTGCGCCACCACTTCGGGGTCGGCAAGGCGGAGGCGCGCCGTCGCGCCGTCGAGATGCTCGCCGAGGTACGCATTCCCGATCCCGAGGGAAGCCTCGCCAGCTTCCCGCACCAGTTCTCCGGCGGCATGCGGCAGCGGATCGCCATCGCCGGCGCGCTGATGTGCCGGCCCAAGCTGCTGATCGCGGACGAGCCGACCACGGCGTTGGACGTCACGGTGCAGGCCGGCGTGATCGGCCTGTTGGAGCGGCTGCAGCGCGAGAACGGGCTGTCCGTCGTGCTGATCACGCACGATCTCGGGGTGATGAGCGCGGCTGCCGACCGGCTGACCGTGATGTATGCCGGACGCATCGTCGAATCGGGCACCACGGCGCGCGTCCTGCAGCAGCCGCAGCACCCGTACACCGAGGGGCTGCTGGCCGCGTTGCCCCAGCCCGACCGATCCGACGACGAACTGGTGCCCATCCCGGGCAGCCCGCCGGTACCCAGCGACCTCCCCTCGGGGTGCGCGTTCCACCCGCGGTGCCCGAAGGCCGTGGACTCGTGTCGGGCCGAGATCCCCGAACTGGTCACGGTTCCCGGCGGGCGGCTGGCCTGCCCGGTGGCGTTGGCGGCGCTGGGGGCGAGCGTGTCGGGAGAGACGACGTCGTGACAGGGATCTTCGCGGGTTTGATGCACGCTTCCGTGCCCGCCGAAGGGGCAAGATCGTGCTTGAAAGCCGCGAGCATCGGATCGGGGCCGGAGGTGGCGCCATGACCGCGCTCGAACTGACCGACGTAGAGGTCGTCTACCAGCGCCGTCACCGCTCCCCGGTGCGCGCCGTCGCCGGCGCCAGCGTGTCGGTGGAGCGCGGCCAGATCGTCGGGCTGGTCGGCGAGAGTGGTTGCGGCAAGTCGACCCTCGCCCGGGCGGCGGTCGGGCTGGTGCCGCCCAGTGCCGGCACCGTGATGTTCCAAGGGCGACCGGTGACGCCACTCGGCCGGCGGTCGCGCAGCGCCGAGCTGGCCCGGCTGCAGATGGTATTTCAGGACCCGATGTCGTCGCTGAACCCGCGACGCACGGTCGGATCGCAGCTGGCCGACGCGCTGGACATCCTGGACCTGCTGCCCCGACCGCAGCGGGCCGGCCGGATCACCGAGTTGCTGGGGCAGGTGGGGTTGTCGGCGAGCGCCCGGAACCGATACCCGCACCAGTTCTCCGGCGGGCAGCGGCAGCGCATCGCGATCGCCCGGGCGCTGGCCGCGGACCCGTCCGTGATCGTGCTGGACGAGCCGCTGTCCGCGCTGGACGCCTCGGCGCAGGCGCAGGTGGCGAACCTGCTGGTGCAACTGTGCCGGACGCTGGACATCGGCATGCTGCTGATCTCCCATGACCTGGCCATCGTCAACCAGATCGCCGACGAGGTGGCGGTGATGTACCTCGGGCTGATCGTGGAGCAGGCGCCGACCGGGGAGCTGTGGCGGTCCCCGCGGCATCCCTATACCGAGGCGCTGATCGGCGCGATACCCCATGCGGATGGCCTGAAGTCGCAGCCGACGATCCTGCCCGGGGAGGTGCCGGACCCGGCGGCCCCGCCGGCGGGCTGTCGGTTCCACACCCGCTGCCCGTTGGCCTTCGACAGATGCCGCACGGAGGTGCCGCCACTGATCAGCATCGAGCCAGACCGGACGCAGGCGTGCTGGCTGCAGCGCACCGGGGACGCCGGCGAGCCAGTGGTGGCCTCGGTCGAGTCGGTGTGAGCCCGCCGATCGCGTCCCGTGAGGAGCGCATGCTGGCGCTGTATTTCGCGCGCCGGCCACTGTCCGCCGCGCAGCTCGGCGGCGGGCTGTGGGACGGCCGGCTGCCCCCGGTCGGTCCGGACCGGACCGCGGACCTGATCGCCGGTTTGCGCGAGCTCCGTCGCGACCTGGCCGGGTGGCTGGCCGACGTCGACGCGACGCGGGAACCGTCACCCCACGGGTCCAGGGAGGAAAGCCTCGTCACCGCCCGGTTGATGCACGAGATCGCCGGGTACGAACTCGCCGCGCTGCGCGCCGGCTGGGACCGGTTCACCGTGTCACCGCTACCCGAGGCCGGGTTGGCTTCGGCGCTGCTGACCTTCCTGCCCTATGCCAGCGTTGGCCGCGAACGGGATGGCGACCTGTTCGCCCGCGCCTGCTCCCAGATCGCCGGCGTGCTGGACGCCTCCGCCCGGGAATTGGCTGCCGGTCGAGCGGGCGGGCAGCTCCCGGTGGCCCGACTGGTGCGACGCTCGGTCGACCAGATCGATGCCTACCTGAGCGGTCCGATCGAGACCGACCGCTACCTCACGGCGACCGCGGACCTGACGAATTCGCTGCGCGGGCGAGTTCGACGCCTGGTGACCGAGGAGATCCGGCCAGCATTCGCGCGATATCGAGACGAGTTGGCGGGCCCGGTGCTGGGCTCCGCACGAGACGACGACCAGCCCGGCCTGGCTTTCGTTCCCGGCGGCCAGCAGATCTACACCGCGGCCATCCGCGGTCACACGACCCTGGACATCACGGCCGACGAGGCGCACCAGATCGGCCTCCAGCAGGTGCAGCGCTGGCGCGATGTCGCCCGGGCGATCGCCGAAAGCCTGCGCTGGGAAACAGGTTTCGACGCGGTCCGGGACAGGCTGCGTTCCAGCCCGGCGCTGTTTTTCACCAGCGGTGACGAGATCGAACGGGCCGCCCGGACGGCGCTGCGGCGCGCCGAGCAGGCGGCGCCGGTCTGGATCGGGCCGTTACCGTCGGTCGCCTGCGAGGTGCTCGCCATGGACCCGGTCGAGTCGCCGCACGGCGTGCTCGGCCACTACGAAACCGCGCCGTTGGACCGGAGCCGTCCGGCCCGCTACTGGGTGAACGTCGTCGACCCGCGGAGCCGGCCACGGTACGAGGCGGAGGCGCTGGCCTTTCACGAATCCGTGCCGGGGCACCACCTGGAGATCGCGGGCAGCCAGGAACGCCCGTCACCGTCGAAGTTCCGGCAGCTGGTCGAGATCCTGCCCTACAGCGAGGGCTGGGGACTGTACGCGGAGGGGCTGGCCGACGAGATGGGGCTGTACTCCGGCCCGCTGGACCGGCTGGGCATGGTGTCCTTCGCGCTGTGGCGGGCCTGCCGGCTGGTCGTCGACACCGGCCTGCACGCCCAGGGATGGACCCGTCGACGTGCGGTGGAGTACCTGTGGCGCAACACGATGCTCACCCGGGCCAACATCGACAACGAGGTGGACAGGTACATCGCGCACCCGGGCTCGGCACTGGGGTACCTGCTCGGCCGGCTGACCATCGAGAAGATCCGGGGCGACCTCGTCGGCGACGGTGCCGATCCGGCACGGCTGCGCGCGTTTCACCGGCGACTGCTGGACGGCGGCCCGCTGACCATGTCCCTGCTGACGGAGCGGCTCTGCCGATAGCGAACAGCGAGCGTCGTCGTGAGCCACCAGAACACCGCCGGGCCTAGCCTGAAAACCATGACGATCCGCGCGCTGCCGTCGCCGTCCGATCGAGTGCGACGCCGGGCCCGGCCGCTCTGGCGGCAACTGGCGGGGGACGTCCTGCGGGAGCATCGCCTGGACGCCGGCCTGCGACTGCGCGATGTGGCCGAGCGCGCCGGCATGTCGACCCAGTACCTGTCCGAGGTCGAGCGCGGTCGCAAGGAACCGTCGTCGGAGATGCTGGAGTCGATCTGCGGGGCACTCGGGGTGGACCTGCTGGACCTGGTGCGAGGGGTCGGCCGTCGGCTCGCGGTGTCCGGACCGGCGCGCCGCGAGCCGCTGCGAGTGGGAGCGGCCGACTGGTGGCCCCAGGATGGCTCGGTGCCGGGGCGTGCGGTGACCGGTGGGCTCGATCGTCCTCGGGGTGCGCGGCTGGCGCTCGAGACCCGCCGCATCGCAGGGGATCTCACGACTACCCCGGTCGCCGATCGGCGCGTTCGCGCTCCCATTCGCGCCGTACCTCGCCCGGTGATACAGCTGGCGGCGTAGCTGCCGCCCACCGACCCGTGACCGTGCCGGACCCCCGTGCGGCCGTGTCGGCGCTGCGGCGCTCCCCACGATAGGCGCGGCGCCGGATCCGGCCTCAGTGCACGGCGTTGATGGCGCGTAGGTATTTGGATCCGAAGCCCAGCAGGACCGCCAGCGCGGCGGCGACGCAGATCGCGCCGAACCAGAACGGCACCGGCCACCCCAGCGATTCGCCGAGCTTGGTGCAGACCCACGGCGACACCGCTCCGCCCAGGAACCGCACGAAGTTGTAGCCGGCCGACGCGACCGGTCGGGGCACCGGGGCGATGTTCATCGCGGACTGGGTGAACAGGGTGTTCAGCACGCCCAGCGGCGCGCCGCAGACGATCACCAGCACGATGACCCCGCCGGTGCTGCCGGCGCTCACGGCCAGTGCGACCCCGACCAGGATCACCGAGAAGACCCCGATGGCCAGCGCGAACGAGGTGATCAGCCCGAACCGGCGGTGCATCCACGGCGCGCCCCACACGGCGAAGATGCCGACCAGCACCCCCCAGCCGAAGAACATGTAGCCGATGCCATAGGTGCCCAGCGGGACGGCGAATGGGGTGGTGGCGATCACCGCGAAGAACCCGCCGTTGTACAGCAGGGCGGCGATCCCCATCACCAGCAATCCGCCGTGGCCCAGTGCTCGCAACGGGGCCACCAGGGTGACGCCGTGCGTCACTTGGACTCTGTCCTTGAGGAAGAACACGATCGCGATCAGCGCGATCGCCATCAGCGCGGCCACCCCGAAGAACGGCAGCCGCCACTGGATGTCGCCGAGCACGGCGCCGACCAGCGGCCCGGCCGAGATGCCGATGCCCAGCGCCGCCTCGTACAGGGTGATCGCCTTCTCGGCACCGCCCCGGGCCACGGCCACGATCGCGGCCAGCGCGGTCGCGATGAACAGCGCGTTGCCCAGGCCCCAGCCCGCCCGCCAGCCGATGAGCGCCGCCACCGTCGGGGAGGTGCCGGCCAGCGAGGAGAACACGATGATCACGACGAGCCCGATGATCAGCGTCGTGCGCCCGCCGAGCCGGCTGGAGAAGAACGAGGTGATCAGCATCGCGAAGGCCGTCACCAGGAGGTAGCTGGTGAACAGCAGGGACACCTGGCTGGCGCTGGCGCCCAGGTTGCCGGCGATCTGCTTGAGGATGGGGTCGACCAGGCCGATGCCCATGAACGAGACCATGGCCGCGAACGCCACGACCCACACCGCGAGCGGCTGGCCGCCGATCAGTCGGGCCGAACCCGCGGGCTGCGCGGTACCGGGAAGCGCCGGGGCGTCGCCGCCCGATGCCGGCATCGTCGTGGCGTGGTCCGGGGCGCTGGGGCGGTCGGCCTCGTAGGCGGTGCGGGCGTCGACGGTGGATCCCGTGCCGGACGATTCTGAAGCCTGGGTGACGGATGACACGGGTGCTCGCTCCTGGGCCGGTGGTTCGACAATTCGTTAGCCAAGCGAAATGATACTCCGCCAGGGACGTTCGTTCGACAACGCTGGTACACGGAGCGGTGAGACATGCGACACGCCTCCGGTGCCGGTCTGCGGCGGCCGGTGAGTGTCCCGCGCGCCGTCTCGGGTGGCGGTACCGACACGCCGGGTGCGACGCGCCGGGAACTTGCACACAGGAGTTATGCACAGCGAAAGGCGGCCCGACCAAGGCTGTGACCTGCGTCAACACCCTCCGTGACGAAAGATTTCCCCACGTTGTCCACAGGCCAAGGGGATAGCGACCTGGGAAAACTCGGTGCTGTCAACACGGCGTGCCACCTGCAGTCAACATCGAGGCTTTGGCTGCACCGGGCTCTGGGTTCTACCGTCCGCCTGGGTCCAGTGTCGGCGGCCTGCCGGGTGCTGTGTCGGGCCTCGGGAGTAGGACTCGGGAGTAAGACCGAGACGTCGACAGTGGTCGGGGTAGTCGGGCAGGAGGCAGGGTAGGAGGCGGAGCGCGATGGCGGTCGTGGACGACCGGTGGGGGGACGAGGCTCCGGAGCGAGCGGGCGGCTACGGCAGGCAGCCCCCGCAGGATCAGGCGGCCGAGCAGTCGGTGCTCGGCGGCATGCTGCTGAGCAAGGATGCGATCGCCGATGTCGTCGAGTCGCTGCGCTCCCCGGACTTCTACAAGCCCGCGCACTCCCTGATCTACGACGCGATCCTGGACCTGTATGCCCGCGGCGACCCGGCGGACCCGATCACCGTCGCCGCGGAGCTGGATCGGGCCGGCACGCTGACCCGGGTGGGCGGCGCGGTGTACCTGCACACCCTGGTGGCCATGGTGCCGACCGCCGCCAACGCGGGTTACTACGCGCAGATCGTCGCGGAGAAGGCGATCCTGCGGCGGCTGGTGGACGCCGGAACCAGGATCGTCCGGCTGGGATACGGCGCCGGTGACGGGCAGCCCGGCAGCGGCGAGGTCGACGAGATCGTGGACCGGGCCGAGCGGGAGATCTACGAGGTCACCGAGCGGCGCACCAGCGAGGACTATGTCGTCCTGGAAGAGCTGCTGCAGCCCACCATGGACGAGATCGACGCCATCGCCAGCAACGGGGGGCTCTCGTCCGGGGTGCCCACCGGGTTTATCAACCTGGACGAGCTGACCAACGGCCTGCATCCCGGGCAGATGATCATCGTCGCGGCCAGGCCCGGGGTCGGCAAGGCGCTCGCACTGGACACTCCGCTGCCCACCCCGGCCGGGTGGACGACCATGGGTGACGTCGTCGTCGGGGACGAACTGCTGGGGGCGGATGGGCATCCCGTTCGGGTCGTCGCGGCCACCGAGGTGATGCAGGGCAGGCCGTGCTACCAGGTGGAGTTTTCCGACGGTGAGGTCATCGTCGCCGATGCGCAGCATCAGTGGATCGTGCGGTGGGCGGGCGGTGACGAGGATCTGTGCTGGACCACGGAGCGGATTGCCGGCGCGCTGGGTAACGAGTCCGCCGCGCTGGTCGTGCCCGAGCGACGAGCGGGTCAGTACGAGCGCAAACTTGTTGACGTGCGCCCGATCGCGTCCGTCCCGGTGCGATGCGTCCAGGTGGACGATCCGGAACACCTGTATCTGGCCGGGCGCTCGATGATCCCCACGCACAATTCCACGCTGGCGTTGGACTGGGCGCGCAGCGCATCGGTCAAGCACCACATGGCCAGCGTCATCTTCTCGCTGGAGATGAGCCGCACCGAGATCACCATGCGGCTGCTGTCGGCCGAGGCGGAGATCAAGCTGGCGGCGATGCGCAGTGGACGGATGGGTGATCTGGAGTGGCGGAAGATCGTTCGCCGGATGGGCGAGATCTCCGATGCGCCGCTGTTTATCGACGACAGCCCGAACATGACGATGATGGAGATCCGCGCCAAGGCCCGGCGGCTCAAGCAGCGGCACGACCTGAAGCTGATCGTGGTGGACTATCTGCAGCTGATGACTTCGTCCAAGCGGGTCGAGTCCCGCCAGCAGGAGGTCAGCGAGATCTCCCGGCAGATGAAGCTACTGGCCAAGGAGCTCGAGGTGCCGGTGGTGGCGATCTCGCAGCTCAACCGCGGCCCGGAACAGCGCACCGATAAGCGCCCGATGCTGGCGGACCTGCGCGAGTCTGGGTCGCTGGAGCAGGACGCCGACATGGTGATCCTGGTACACCGGCCGGACGCCTGGGAGGCCGACGACCCGCGGGCCGGCGAGGCGGACCTGATCGTGGCCAAGCACCGCAACGGGCCGACCGCCACCGTGACGGTCGCGCACCAGCTGCACTACTCCCGGTTCAAGGACCTGGCGGCCATGTGATGCACCGCGGCTGACCTGCCGCGGGCTTGTCTGCACGGCAAGCAGCGCCCCGGTGGGGCGGGTCAGCGATCCGGACGGAATGCCGGCAACGCCGCCGCGGACAACAGGGCGACGATGATCACGGCGCCGATGAGGGTCAACGGCCAGAGGAACGTGCTGGAATGCAGCACGGTGGTCAGCACGATCGTCAAGATGATCGCCGAGGCCAACACCGCGATCACCCCGACCAGATAGATGATCAGCACTCCGGTGTGGCGCTGATGCTGATGATCCACGGTCACTGCCGATGTCGCGTTCTGTACTGGCATTGCTGCGCTCCCTGCCGGGCCACTCCCGATGGCCGCAGTCTAGCGCGGCGGGACACGGCCGTCCGGGAGCGGAATAATCCCGGTGGTGGATGCCGCACCCGGACCGAGCGAGGATCGGGCGCGGGCGTTCGTGGCCGCCCGGTGGGGTGCGGACGCTGCCGACTCGCTGATGCCCGCCGGCGCGGGAGAGTGGTCGCGCGCCTTCGCGTTCCGGCTGGCGATGCCCGGAGAACCGGTACGGGAGACGGTGATCCGGTTCGGTCGGTACCGCACCGACTTCGTCAAGGACCGGATCGTCGGAAACCTGGTGCGCGGTCCGGGTGCGCCGCCGGGGATTCCGGTCCCACGGGTGTGGGAGATCGGCGACACACCATGGGGACACTTCGTCATTGCCGAGCGGGCGGCTGGTGGCTACCTGGACGAGCTGGACGGCGCCGGGATGGCTGCGGCGCTTCCCGCGCTGCTGGGCGCGATGGATGCGGTGGCCGACCTGACGCCGGCCGGTCCGGGGTACGGATTGTGGGACGCCGACGGCGTCGCGCCGCATCGCACCTGGCGCGCAGCGCTGCTGGCCGTCGCCGATGAGCACCCACGTACCGCCGGCTGGCGCGAATTGCTGGCCTCTCGGCCCGGCCCCGCGCGAGTGTTCCGGCGCGGGATGCATGCGTTGGACGAGGCCCTAGAGCGCATCCAGCGCGACTGGGGCGACCCAGTGCCGCGCCGCATCGTGCACGCAGACCTGCTGAACCGCAACGTGCTGGTCGATACCGGTGGCGCCGTCACCGCCGTGCTCGACTGGGGGAACGCGCTGTACGGCGACTTTGCCTACGACCTGGCTTGGCTGCAGTTCTGGTGGCCCTGGTACCCGGCGTGGTCCACCATCGACATCCGCGGCGGGATCGAGCAGCAGCTGGATCGCGCCGGTCGCCGGCCGGCCGATCTGGACGCGCGGCTGGTGGCCTATCGGTGGCACATCGGGCTGGACAGTCTGACCTACCAGGCCTTCACCCGCCGCTGGAACCTGCTGGACCGGGTGGCCGACCAGCTCGACGATCTGCTGCGACACCCCAGGGCAGCCGGGTGATCGCGGATCGGGTCGTGCTCGCGCGGTCGGCTCGGGCCGATTTTGCGGCGGGTCGCGGTCGGATGCTCGGGATGTCGCGTCGCGGGTGGTGCGTGGTGGTTGCCCGTGCCGCTGCTGCGCACGCTGGAGCAGCGTCGGGCCCGTGCCGCTGCTGCCCACGCTGCACTGTCGGGCGCCCGTGCCGCTGCTGCGCACGCTGGAGCAGTGCCGCATCGCCCCCGCGCCGCACCTCCTGGCGGACCCCGCGTCCCGGCGACCCTCGACCGGTGGGCCGGGCAGTGGCAGGGTGGAGGCACCGGGCGACCGACCCGCCGGCGGGAGGTGTGACGGTGACGCAGCCGAACCTGCCGGACCGTCCGCACAAGAGCGCCGGCGAGCCGCCCGAACCGTCCGCTCCCGGTCCCGCCGCCGTCCCCACCCCGAGCCCGAGCGAGCCGGTCGAGCATGGCAGCTCGAATGAGCCAGCGGGGCAGCACGGGCCGGCAGGGCCGGATGGACCGGCGGCGCAGCACGGGCCGGCACGTCCGCACGGACAGGCAGGTCAGGATGGGTCGTCACGCCAGCACGGGCCGGCGGGGCAGGATCGACCGGCGGCGCAGCACGGACCGGCCCCTCGGCACGGACCGGCGGCGCGAAGCGCGCCCGGCCCCGCTGCGTCGTCACCGTCTAGCGGCATCACGCGCCGCTCGGTCACCGCCCGACTGGTGTTCGTGCTGCCTATCGCCTGCGGCGCGCTGCTGGTCGAGGCCATCTTCGCGACCCGCGGCGAACGCGGGGACATCGTCAGCCTGCCCGCCGCCGTCGTGGCCCTGCTGCTGCTCTGGGTGGGGGTCGCCTGGGCGCTGCGCAGCTGGGTCGTCCTGCTGATGACCTTCGTTCCGGCCGTGCTGGTCACTCTGGGGGCCGCCCTGGTCACGGGCCTCGCGCCCGGCGCCGGGGGTGCCCTGCTCCTGGTCGGGCTCGGCCTGATCGGCGCCATCGTCTCGTTCCGGCTGTCCGCTCCCGAGCGGGGCTGGACCCCGGGTTGGTCGACCGGTCCGCGGACCGCCTCCGGTCCGTTCCCGGCGGTCGGGTCGTGGCCCGCCGACCCGCCGCGCGGTCGCGGCCCGGGAGGGGCCGGACCGTCCACCCGGGCGCCGCGCGGTGACGGAGGCGATCTCGACTCCTACCGCGGCGCCTTCCGGCCGTTGGATCCCCTGGGCGCACACTTCCTGCACCCCGGACCGGCCGGTCCGCCGCGCCCCGGCCACCTACCGATCGACCCGTCACCAGCGGCCGACGACTCGCCCGTCGACCGGCCCGCGCCTGCCTGGGACACCTCCGCCACCGACCGCGGCGCCCGTGACCGCCTCGTGGCGGAACTGTGCCGCCGTGGCGGAACGACCGGGCCAACGCTGGCCACCCTGGAGGAGTTCTTCACCGGCAACGGCGATCCGCGGAGCATCGCGCCGGGCCTGCGGGAGGCGGTACCCCTGGGACAGTTTCACGCGGTGCTGCGCCGGCTCCGCGAGCGCCCCAGCGTCGCGGAGGTGCTGGTGCAGATCGAGCCGCTGGAGGCGGGCCGGTATCCGGCCGGGGAGTGGCCGGTCGCCGGCAGCGTGCACGTGATCGCCAGCCTGGATGCCGCCGAGCTGGACGCGATTGTCAAACCGCTGCAAGCGGAGTCGGTCATCGGGCCGCTGCCGGTCACGGAGCTGACTACGGGTGTGCCGGCCCCATCCGGCAGCGGTGAGTACGCGCTCTGGTGGGCGTGACCGGCACCGTCGTCGCGCACCGGCGCGGGCGCCCCTGGGTACCGGACGCTGCGTCACGATCGTGATCGGCCGATCGGGTCACGCCGGGCCGGGCATCCTGCGCCCAATCGGATGAAATCGGTGACAGCGGACTCACACAGTGGTCAAACATCGCCCGCCGACGCTAACCTCCCTGCGGGTCGGGCCATCTGTCGCGAGGGGTTATTCATGCCGAACACGGGGGGCCATTTCGGCTACGCCCCAACAGTAGCGAGCGGTACCGCCAGGGGTGACTCGCTCTCCCGGCGGCTGCGCCGTCTCGGCACGGCCGCACTGGTCGTGGCCACGGGCTCCGCCATCAGCCTGCTCGCGCTGGCCGCGCCGGCAGCGGCGGCTGGACCGGTGTATGTCGGCACCGGCGGCACCGACGACGTCGGCTGCGGGACCAGCGCCGACGAGCCCTGCGCCAGTATCGATCACGCCCTGAGCCTCGCCGGCTCGGGCGGCACCATCATCCTGGCGCCCGGCACCTACACCGAGCAGAACCGGATCACCAGTCCGGTCACGATCACCGGCGCCTCCGCGGACACCGTCACCGTCCAGGGAACCCCCGGTGGCACCGATCCGACCTTCCTGATCGGCAGCGAGGGCACCATCGACGTCACCCTGCAGAACATGACGATCGTGGCCGGACCCGTCGCCGACGCCGCCGTCGCGGCGGACTTCGCCAGCAACGTCACGCTGAACTCCGTCACCGTCTCGGCCGATCCCGCCAGCGCCGAGGCAGCCGGCCTGTCCGTCGACGGTGCCTCCACGGCCACCGTCACCGACAGCAGCCTGTCCGGCCTGAATCTCGGGGTGCGTGTGGCCGGTGACGGCACTGCCACCGTCACCGGGAGCACCATCTCCGGCAACTGGATCGGCGTCCAGGCGATCGATGGCGGCACCGTCAGCGTCGGCGGATCCACCGTGGACGGCAACGCCATGTACGGAGCCCTGGTGGGCACTGACCCGTCCGACCTGGTCGGCGACTCCGGCCTGCAGGAGCCGGATCCGGAAACCGACGGGACCCTGCATGCCACGTCGAGTTCGTTCTCCGGCAACCGGTCCGCCGACGACTCCAGCGCGGGTATCGGCGTCGTGGTGGGGAACGGCACCGCGGACCTGACCGACTGCACCCTCTCGGCCAACGCTGCGGTGGGGCTGGTCGCAACCGCCGGCACCGCCACGGTCGACGGCGGGAGGGTGTCGGGCAATGGCGAGGCCGGGCTTGCCACCTCCGGGTATGCGCGGGGCGCCGTCACCGTCACCGGCACCACCATCGCCGGGAACGCTACCGAGCCGGAGACCTTCGCCGGAGGAATCGTGCTGGTGGGCGGATCCGTCCAGGCCAGCGGCGTGACGATCGAGGGCGGCGGCATGGGCGTGATGGCGCTCGATGGGACGCTGACCCTGACCGACAGCGCGGTGCGGGATAACAACGCGGCGGACGGCTCCGGGACCGGATTCGGCGGCGCAGGCGTCATGGCATTGGCCTTGGGCGGCCTGCTGGGCGGCGAGGCGCCCCTGTCGCCGCAGGGGGTGTCCATCGACGTGTCCCACAGCGAGATCTCCGGCAACGGCATCGGGATGATTCTGATCGGCGACGTCGGCACGCGCGTCTCGCACAGCACCATTGCCGACAACGCCGGCGTCGGGGTGCTGACCTTCGGGCCGGAGATCACGCAGGCTGTGTCGATGGCGCCGAGCGTGGCCCGGAATGCGCCGCTGGACGCCATGACCAGAGCGCTCGCCGGGGCGGCATCCGGCGGTCACGGCCGGGTGCTGGGCCTGCCCGCGTCGGTGGCGGTACCGGCCGATGGGCCCCTGGCTGGCGCCGATGCCGCCGGCACGCCGGTGGCTGCCACCGACACCCCCACGGTCGTCACCGACACCCCCGGCGGCGCTCTGCTGCTGCTCGACAGCACGGTGGCCGGCAATCTCGGTATTCCGTTGGGGGACGACGGCGAGCCGATCAGCGGGATCGCCGCCGGCCCCGGATCGACCGTGCTGCTGGGCGGATCGGTCATCGCTGGCCCGGCGGGCGCTGTGGCCTGCTATGCGCTTCCGACGGATCCGGGTACGGCGACGAGCAGCATCGCCGACGGCGGCTACAACGTCGACTCCGACGGCAGCTGCGGACTGGATGCCGACACCAGCCGCCCGGGAGTTGAGCCCAAGCTGGGTGATCTCGCCGAGAACGCCGGGCCGTCCGGCGACCCGGACTCACCGACCTTGCGCACCATGCTGCCGGCCATGGACAGCCCGGCGCTGGACCTGGTGCCGGTGGGCGCCACGGTCACCGTGCCGGACACCATGGGCCTCGACCCGATGGCGCTGTGCGACCGAGGGGCGACCGACCAGGTTGGCACCGCCCGTCCGCAGGGCAAGGCGTGCGATGCGGGCGCCGCCGAGCGAGTCATCCCCCCACTGACCGTCACCACCACCTCGCTGCCCGGGGGCATGGTCGGAGTGCAGTATCCGACCACCACCCTGCACGCGACCGGCTGGTACGGCGGACCGTACTTCTGGGAGATCACCGACGGCACGCTGCCGCGCGGGCTGACACTGGACCAACGCACGGGCACCCTCTCCGGCATCCCCCGGGCATCTGGCACGTTCACCTTCACGGTGCGGGCCTCCATGCCGGGCGACCCGGACACGGCGACACTGTCGATCGTTATTGCGGCGGCGCCGGTGACGACGAGCACCAGTACCGGGACGATGACGACGGTGACGAACACCCAAACCACGACCGCGATCACCACGCAGACCGCGACGGTGACGAGCACGGCGGCGCCGTCCACCACGTCGGGGCCCGGCTCGTCCACCACGTCACCGCCCGGTACCACGACGATCTCTCCGACCAGCAGCGGGCCGGAGCTGGCGAACACCGGCGTGGACACCCGCCCCGGCCTGGTGGTGGGTGGCGTGGCGTTGCTGCTCGGGCTCGGGCTGACGCTGCTCGGCCGACGCCGTCGGGGCACCCACTGATCGCGCGGGTCGTGCGTCCCACACGGCGCCGGAGCGCTGTCGGGGACGCACGACCCGGGCCGGCGAGGTGCGGCACACTGGGCTGATGCACCCCGATCGCGCCGCGCAGCAGTCCGGTATCAGCGTCACCGGGACCGGCAGCGCCATGGCGGCGGTCGACCAGGTCACCGTCACCCTCGGCGTGGAGATCGTCCGCCCGGACGCGGGCGACGCGTTCCGTACCGCGGCCGGATCGGTGTCCGGCGTGCTCGCCGTGCTGGCCGACCACGGTGTGGACTCGCGATCGGTGCGCACCGCCGATCTGTCGCTGGGGCCCCGCCGGCACTTCCAGGACAACAAGGACGTGATCTCCGGCTACGAGGCGACCCAACGGCTGATCGTCACCCTGGGCGGGCTGTCCTCGGTGGACCGGATGCTCACCGACCTGGTGGCGCGCTCCGGGGAGGGGCTGCGCATCGACCAGGTGACGCTGACGGCCGGCAATCCGCGCGAGGCGCAGTCCGATGCGCGCACCGCCGCGATGATCGACGCCCGGGAGCAGGCGACCGCGCTGGCGGCGCTGGCCGGCCGGCCGTTGGGGCAGGTGGTGCGGATCGTGGAGGGCGGCGACGACGGACCGCGCCCGGTCGCGCTGATGGCCTACCGCGCCCGGGAGTCCGCGTCCATGCCGGTGGCCACGGGGGACACGGCGGTCACGGTCACGTTGTCGGTGCACTTCGCCTGGGGGGATTGACCCGGCGGCGACTCGGGAGCTGCGTCGACGCGTCTGGGGCGTCGGCCGCTGTTTTGTGACGTCTCGATGCGGCGCGGGCTGCGTTTGCGCAGCTGAAGTGGATCTTGGTCTGATCTGGACGTCGTAAAACTGCGGAACCCGGGGAGACCGGCCGAGGTCGCACCCCGCGTCCGCGACCGTGCCGGCGGGAGAACTCCCCGGCCGTCAGCGGAACATGCTGCCCGGCCCGTGCCGCCGGGTGCGCCGGGCGGGCTTGCGGCGCACCGCGACCTGCCACAGCGAGCGCGTCCCGGTGCTGCTGCGCGCCGTGGACCCGTCGGCCCCCGCCTCGGCCAGCACGGATTCGGCGTCCCGGACCCGGTCCCGGCCGTCGGCCTTGCCGGCCGCCAGCGCGATGTCGGCCAGGTCGAGCAGCCGCGTCACGTCGTAGCCATGCGCCGTGCTGGAGGCCAGCCCGATGGTGCAGGTCACCCGGCACGACCCGACCGCCGCCCGGTCGTCGCGGGCCGGTGGGTTCCCGGCGACGCCGGACCCGTGATCGTGTCGGGCCGCGGTCGGGCGGTCGGGCCGCGCACGCCCCACCGGGTGCTGCTGGGCCGCGATCCGGGCCCGGGTGCGGTCGGCCGCAGCGATCGCCGCGCCGGGCATCAGACCGAACATCGTCACCACGAATTCCTCGCCGCCGAACCGGCCCACCAGGTCGCCCTGGCGCAGCTGGGCGCGCAGCACGTCCGCGACGTTGTTCAGCACCACATCTCCGGCCAGGTGCCCATAAGTGTCGTTCACGGACTTGAACCGGTCGATATCGATGATCATCACCGAGACCGGCAGGCCGCGCGCCTCCGCGGCGCTCAGCAACGCCCGGGTGCGCTCCTCCCAGTGCCACGCATTGGGCAGCCCCGTCTTCGGATCTATCCGAGCGTGCCAGGTCAGCTCCGGCCAGCGCAGCGCGAAGGCCGCCAGCAGCAGCGGAGCCAACGCAGCGACGCCCAGCAGCGGCTCCAGGCGCATCGCCGCGGCGACCAGCACGCCGGAGAAGGCGCATCCCAGCTCCACCAGCGTCCAGCGGTCGTCCAGCCACAGCACCGCGCCGCTGGGGGTGCCGATGACGTGCGCCACGATCAGCGCGGTGATCGCTCCGATGATCCACAGGGCGGCGATGCCGACCAGCGCGGACACGGCGAAGTCGTCGATCAGCAGGGTGGCGCCGCGCACCGCCGCGGTGGTCAAGACGGTGATCGACGCGACCACGATGCGCCAGCGCAGCGGATGCGCCGGTTTGACCATGCCGACGATCACGGACAGCGCCACCAGGACCGCGAATGCCGACGGCGGGGTCAGCAGCGCGGCCGGCAGCAACCACACGGTGTGCACGTCCCAGGGCGGCGCCGAATCGTCGTCCGGCGGGTTGAACCGACGACCGACCAGGGCGCCGATCACTGCGACGGCGCCCAGCACCGAAACGATGTGCCAGTCCGTCGGCGTCGGGGGTCGCAGGTCGGTCAGGGCACAGGCGAGCGCTGCGGCCGCGGCGAGCACCGCCAGCACGGCGGGGGCCAGCACGGCGCCGAGACCGGTGCGGGACACCGAGGCGGACGCGGGGGCGTCGGCGGATTCGGCGGAGCGCGCGGTCCGGGGCGGGGCGCTGCGGGCGGTGGTCGCATGGTCGACGACGTCCGGGACTCCCGGTGCGGGTCGATCGTTCACGCGTGCCCCTGCAGGACGTCGCCCGCCTGCGGCAGCGTTGGCGGCCGCGGTTCGAGCATCGGGACGTGGCCGGGACCCCTACGGCCAGTACGCCTCCCAGGTTACCCCATCAGGGTGATACGTCACCGACCGTGATCGGAGCGTTATCCAGGCCCCGCGTCAGTCCCGCGGAACTCGTCGGGCCAGCTCCGCAATGGCCGCCGTGAAGCACGTCATCGGCGGATTGACCAGCCCGGCGCCGACCTGGCCGGTGCCCGCCACCTTGCCGGCCATGCCGGTGTTGATCTGCGGCAGCACGCCGGTGCGCAGCACCCGGGTGACATCGATGCCAGTGGGGGCGCCGCGGAACTCCAGGATCGGGATGGCGAACGCCGGGTTCTCCGCCAGGGTGATCTCGTACATCCGGCGGGTGACGGCCAACGCATCCGGCACCGCCCCGCCGACGAACCGCACGATCGCCGGTGCGGTGGCCATGGCCATGCCTCCGACACCGACCGTCTCCGCGATCGCCGAGTCCCCGATGTCGGGGTTGGCGTCCTCGGGCCCGTAACCGGCCAGGAACAGTCCGTCGGGGGTGCCGGCCGGCCCGGTGAACCACGTGTCGCCCGTTCCCGAGACGCGGATGCCGAAGTCGGTGCCGTTGCGGCACATCGCCGTCACCACCGTCGATCCCGGCACGTGCGCGGCCGCGTCGCCCATCAGCTTGCCGGCCGGCATCACCAGGTTCAGCACGAAGTGCTCGTTGCCGCCGATGAAGGCCACCACGTCGGCGACGTCCTGGGCCGGCAGGCCGGAGGCGATCAGGGTGGGCGCGATGTCCCGGGAGAACATGGCCGAGCCGGCGCGGTTGCGGTTGTGCCCCTCGTCGCCCATCTGCACCATCTGACCCAACATGGCGGTGACGTCGAACGGCTGGCCGGCGGCCGCGAGGGTGCGGATCGCCTGCTGCAGGGCCGGTCCGAGCACCGCGGACATCCAGCGCAGCCGGTCGATGACCTCGGCGGAGTACGCGCCGTAGCGCAGCACCTTGCCCAGGCCCTCGTTCAGCGAGCAGTACGCCGTCAGGCCCGTTGCCTCATCCTGCAGCTGGTACATCCACATGGACGGGGAGATCAGCCCCGCCATCGGACCGACCGCATGGTGCTCGTGGCACGGCGAGAACGAGATCCCGTCGCCCGCGGCCAGTTTCGCCTCGGCCTCCTCCGGAGTCTGAGCGAGGCCTTCGAACAGCATGCCGCCGATCAGCGCGCCGCGCAGCGGACCCGACGCCCGATCCCAGGTGATGGGGGGGCCGGCGTGGTAGAACTCGCCGGGTTTCATGCCGAGCGCCTCGGCGGCCGGCAGCACGTCGACCAGCTTGGCCCGCACCGCCAGCATGCGCGCGACGGCGGTGGCGTTGGCCTGTTCGCGTCGCGGATCGGCCAGCACGGTGGCCAGGGCGTCGGCGGTGCCGGGCGGGGTGTCCACCGGGGGCCGGAAGTCCACGGTGGTGACGTCCACCGCCTGGGCGCGGAGCGCGTCGGTGAGCAGGTCGATGCCCGCGGTGATCACCGAGGGCGGCCCGGCCAGCAGATCCGACCCGACGCCCTCCACCGGCATGCCCTCACGAGTCGAATGCCCAGCGGCGCGCTCCGGCGCGTTCTGAGGCATTCGACTCGGCTCCGTCGCACCGGCACCGGCACCGGCGGCGGCGTGCGCGGCGGCACGGGCGGCAGCGGCGTTGGAGGCGTAGACGTCGGCGCCGGCGTGCGCCAGCGCGGTGGCCTGTGCCTCCCGGTTCTGCGGGTCTGCGTCGGTGCCGCACAGCGACACGATCACCGTCAGGGTCCGCCCCTGTGTCGCGGCCGACGCGATCGCCTCGCCGATGGCCGGCGCCAGCCGGGCTGACGGATCGGCCTCGGCGCCGTAGCCCAGCACCACGTCGGTGAGGATGACCGTCACCTCCGGGTCCGCGGCCTGCGCGGCCAGCAGGTCGAGCTTCACGGTCGGGTCGATCATGGGATGCGGGCGGCCGCGGGTGAACTCGTCGTCGCCCAGGTCGACGATCACGTGACCCAGCCCGGTCAACTGCGGCAGCCCATGGCCGGTCGCTCCCTCGGGCAGCGCCAGCTCGGGGCGCAGCGGGATGTTGGAGCGGATGTCGCCGAGGACCTCGCCGGCGACCAGCATCGCCTCGTCGGCCAGCGTGCCGCCGGAGTACAGCCCGCGCAGCACGCCGGCGACCGGATCCTGTCCGGTGTCGGCGGACCAGGTCGGCCAGGTCGGGGCGGTGACGCCAATGGCGTCCAGCACCGATTCGGCGGCGGCCGTCAGCGTCGGCTGACCGGCTCCCAACAGGACCATGGTGACCGGTGTGCCGCCGGCCTCGACCGCCGCCGCTGCGGCGGCCCGAATCTTCTGCGCCGTGGCCGGGTGCGGCGGTTTGGAGACGATGACGATGTGGTCGGTGCCCGGGTCGTCCTGCAGCAGGCGCAGCGCGGCGAGCGCGGAGCGGCCGCCGACCCGCTCGGACAGGTCGCGTCCGCCGAGGCCGAGCACCGCCGAGATCGGGACGTGAGCCTCGTCCAGCAGGCAGGTCAGCTGTTGGGCGCCGGTGCCGGAGGCGGCGATGACGCCGACGGTGGGGGTGCCCGCGGCGTTCCCGTCACCGACGGCGATGGGGCCTCCGGCCGCCTGGCGTTCTGCTCCGCCGGACGGAGCAGGACGCCAGCGGCCGAGGTCCGCGGTCTCGCGCGCGGCAGCTCCATGCAGCACGTTCGCAAACCCAAGCCCGACCCCGCCGACCACCGCGGTCCCGCAGTCCGGGCCCATCACCAACACCCCGGCCCGGGACGCCGCGTCCTTCAATGCGATCTCGTGCTCCACCGGCACGTTGTCGGAGAAGATCATCACGTGACGGCCGGCCGCGATCGCGTCCATCGCCTCGCCGATCACCGCGCCGCCGGGCACCGACAGCAGCACCAGGGCCGCGTCGGGGGAGCGCTCCGCGGCGGTGCGCACCGTCCGTGGCGCGGCGGCCTCGCCGAAGCCTGCGGCCGTCCGCCCGGCGGCGCCTGCGGCGGCCAGCGCCGACTCCAGCGCGGCCACCCCGGCCCCGACGGCCGCGTCGTCGTTCCCCCGCAACGCCACCAGCAGGTCGTTCGGACCCGCCCCGGGCGGCACCGTGAACCCGAGCCCCGCCGCCAGATCGACGTTCAACGGGGTGGCCATCGCCACCTGCGCCGCGGTGATTCCCGGGGCATCGGCGGCGGCCTGCGATATCCGCAGCAACGTCACCGAGTCGTGATAGACGCCGCTTCGCAGTTCGACCAGTTCACTCATCGCGTCAGCTGCTCCTCGCTCACCGCTCGGCGTGCCCGCCGGTTCGGTCCTCGTTCGGTTCGGTCCTTGGTGGGCTCGACGTTTGTCACGCCGGCGCCCGGCAATCCCACGACGCGTCAGCGCACCGCCGTGGCGGTCCGGCGGAATCGCGGTCGCGGCGGCAGCGGCTGCGTTGGTACGGCCAGGCCGATCGCCAGCCCGGTCGCCAGGTCCGCGCCGCTGGTGTGCCCGATGGCCACCAGGCGCGCCACCGTGCGCCGGAACGCGTCGTCGGGGACGCGGGCCGCGGCCCGAAGCACGGCGCCCGCCTCCTCGCACGCGTGGCCGCGTGCCGCCAGGCGCAGCAGGTCGGCCGACAGCAGCGGGGTGCGTGCCGCCACGTCGTGCAGGGCGGCGACCGCGACCTGTTGCGCCAGCACCTCCCGGCCGGTGGCGTGCAACGCGGCCAGGGCCCCGCACAGGACATCGTCACCACCCGGGGTGGATCCGCCGCCCAACCCGACCAGCGCGGCCACGGCCGCGCGCAGCGTTGCCGGCGACCCACCCGCCAACGCCTGCCGGAACGCCTGTACCGGATGCTCGTGCACTCCACGCGGGACGGTCGCGACGGCGGCCTGCAGGGCGGCGGCCACCTCGGGTGGCGGCGCGATCCGTGGGACGGCGGTCCGGACGGTCCGGACGGCGTGCACCCGCAGGTCGCGCAGCCGGACATCGCCGCCGCCGATGAGCGCCGCGTCGCCGACCGCCAGGTGCTCGAACGGCCGGTCGGCCGCGTGCAGCGCCGTACGGACCCCGTTCGGCACCCCGGAGGCCTGCGCCGTGAGCACCGTCACCACTCGTGTTTGATCGCCGGCGTCGCAGACCAGCAGGACGGCGGCCGAGTGTGTGGCCAGGATCGTGGCGGGTCGCAACGGGCCGGTGACGAGGTCGACGACCGGATGCGCGATCGCGGCGGGAACGACCGGCCGCTCGCCGTCAACGCTGCGGCCGGTGGGGTTGGTGGCGGTGGTGGCCGCGGACGCAGCACTCATCGCCACTCCCTTCCCCGCTGTGCCGTCACCGCTGGAGACCTGGACTGGCTCTGCCAGCGGTCGCCACGGGGCATCGTTCTCGTCAGCCTCCAGGGCCGAACCTACTGGTCGGATGTCAGCGCTCGGCATGGGAGAATGTGACGACGCAGCGCCGGATCGGCGGTGGAATCCGCCAACCGGGCGAGCAGGTACCAGGCTTTCAACGGCGGTCGAGGGAGGGGCGCGGGTGGTGCGATCGGACCACGCGACCGCGGCCGTGGGCACGCGGCTCGGCATCACGATGCGCGAGGTGCTGGCGCGACCCGCCATGGCCGGTTCCACGGTGCTGGCCGGGGCCGGCGGGCTGGATCGCATGGTGCGGTTCGTCAACATCATGGAGGTGCCCGACGTCCTGCAGTGGACCAAGGCCGACGAACTGCTGCTGACCACGGGGTACCCGCTGCGCTCGACCCCCGAGGCGCTGGACGACTTCGTGGCCGAACTGGACGCTCGCGGGCTGGCGGGCGTCGCCGTGAAGCTCGGGCGTTACCTGGACCGGCTGCCCGACGCGATGCTGGCCTCGGCGGATCGGCTGGGCTTTCCCGTCGTGCAGATCCCGGACGGGGTGGGATTCGACGAGATCCTCAATCAGGTGCTCTCCGAGGTGTTGGGTCGCCAGGCCGCGCTGCTGGCCCGGGGTGAGCAGGCCCACTCGGTGCTGCTGCGGCTGGTGCTGCAGGGGGGAGGGCTGCCCGAGGTGGTGGCGGCGCTGCCCGCGCAGCTGGCGGGCGCGGAATCCGCCGGAGCCGCGCCCGATGCGGCATCGGATGCTGCGCCCGGGGCCGCGTCGGGTGCTGCGCCCAGGTCCGCGTCGGATGCTGCGCCCGGGGCCGCGTCGGGTGCCGAACTCGATGCGTCGCGCGGCACCGAACTCGATGCCGCGTCGGGTGCGCCGCTCGACACGTCGCCGGATGCCTCGGTGTCGGTGTTGCACGTCGACCGCACCGGCCGCACCATCGCCACGGCCGGCGCCGATCTGCCGCCGGCCGCCGCTGACCTGTTCGACGAGGACCACCTGTTCCGGGCCACCATGTTCCGGCACGGCATCCACACCCTCGGCAGCGAGCCGGATCGCGCGTCCGTGCTGGTGGCCACGGTGGTCGCGGAGCGCAACCAGGGGCACCTGATCGCGGTGCGGACGGACCGGCCGTGGGACGGCCAGGACGTGATGATCGCCGAACGTGGCGCCACCGTCGCGGCGCTGGTGGTGACGCGCGAGCTCGCGGTGGCCGCCGTCGAGGGCAAGTACCGGGGCGATTTCCTGCGAGACGTGTTGGCCGGGCAGATGCCGCCGGCCGCGGCGATCGACGGGGCTCGCGGCTTCGGCTGGGACCTGACCGGCCCGATGGTGGTGGTGGTCGCGGCGGTTGGCGACGCTCAGGGGGACGACGAGGCCACACGTCGGCGCCGGGCCGAACAGCTCGGTGCCTCGTGGGCGGCGTGGGTGCGCCGCTGGGATCCGGTCGGAGCGGCGGCGGCGTTCGCTGCCGAGGCGGTCGCGGTGCTGCACGCCCCGGACGGGCAGGTGCCCTCGTCGGCGCGAGTGGCCGAATTGCTGGGCGGGCTCTCGTCGCGCGGGACGCCGTTCGACGGGATCGTCGGGGTCTCTCGCGTGGTCGCCGAGGTGGATGCCCTGTCGGTTGCCTACCAGCAGGCGTGGGAGGCGGTTCGGGTCGGCCGGCGGCTGTCCGGAGCGGGCTCGGTCTCCCGGTTCGACGACCTGGGGCTGTATCGGCTGCTGTCGCTGGTGCCCGACTCGGACGAGTTGCGCTCGTTCCTGACCGACACGCTGGGCCCGCTGGCCGCACCGGAGGGTGACCTGGATTCCGATGAGCTGCGCCGCACCCTGACCGTCCTGCTGGACACCAACCTCAACGTGGCGCAGACCGCTCGCCGGTTGCACTTTCACTACAACACGCTCCGCTACCGGATCGGCAAGCTGGAGCGACTGCTCGGCCCGTTCACCACCGACGCTCGGCTGCGTGCCGACCTGACGGTGGCGCTGTACGTCTGGCAGATGCGCATCGCGCACCGGTAGGGCGTGCCGATCGCCGGCGGCCGGATCGCATCACGACCACCGCGCTCGGCGCAGCTCCGAGCCACGCGCCTGGTCGGTGGGAACTGCCATGGCCTGGCAGCGGAATCCGACATACATCGCTCGATGACACTGGCACAACCGCACAACGGTATTGGTGTGACCTACGGCATACGGTCCCGGTGAAGAGTCGGTGACGATCGTGCCATCGACCGACAATGCGTGCTCGGAGGGGCATATGTCAGCTTTCGGATGGAAGCTCAAGGGTGATGGCCGGACCATCCCGCCGGGAGAGGTCGTGGCCCCCGGCGAGCGGCTGAGCTGGCCACGGACCATCGGCCTGGGCGCGCAGCACGTGGTCGCCATGTTCGGTGCGACCTTCGTCTTCCCGATCATCATGGGCCTGAACCCGCAGTACGCGGTGATGATGTCGGGCATCGCGACCATCATGTTCATGCTCATCGTGAACGGGAAGATCCCGTCCTACCTGGGCACCTCGGCATCGTTCGTCGGCGCCGTCGCGGCGATCCGACTGCAGGGCCAGGGCGGCTCGTCCGATGTTCAGGGGCTGCTGGACCCCAGCGGCGCCGTCACCGATAAGGGGAAGGCGGCGCTGACTGCCAACCCGAACCTGCTGGCCGACGCCCAGTTGCACGACGCCACCAACATCACCGGCGCAATCCTGATCGCCGGGCTCATCCTGCTGGCCGTCGGCATCATCGTGCACTTCGCCGGCGGCGGAGTCGTCTCCGCGGTGCTGCCGCCCGCCGTCACCGGCGCGGTCGTGATGCTCATCGGATTCAACCTGGCCCCCGTGGTCGCCAGTGCCTACTGGCCCAAGGACCAGTGGGTGGCGGTGCTCACCATGGTCTTCGTCATCGTGATCGCCGTGGTGGCCAAGGGATTCTGGGGCCGGGTCGCCATTCTGCTGGGGCTGATCTTCGGCAGCGTGCTGTCCTGGATCTGGGACCTGGCCGACGGGGGCAGCCGCATCGACTTCAGCTCGGTATCCAGCGCGGACTGGTTCGGCTTCCCGACCAACATCATGCAGCACGGCACCGGAGCAGACGCCCAGTACATCGTGGGGGCGCTGGCCGGGCCGCACCTGCCGACATTTAACGCCGCCGCCATCCTGCTGGTGATCCCCGGCGTGGTCGCCCTCATTGCGGAGAACACCGGCCACGTGAAGGCGGTCGCCGAGATGACCGGCGACAACCTGGACCCCTACCTGGGTCGCGGCTTCATCGGTGACGGCTGGGGTACGGCCGTCGCCGGATTCATCGGGGCCTCCCCGACCACCACGTACGCGGAGAACATCGGCGTGATGGCCGCCACCAAGGTGTATTCGACGGCCGCCTATTACGTGGCGGCGCTGGTGGCGATCCTGTTCGGGTTCTCGCCCAAGTTCGGCGCGCTGGTGTCCTCGATTCCGCCCGGGGTGCTCGGCGGCATCACGGTGATCCTGTACGGCATGATCGGCCTGTTGGGCGCCAAGATCTGGGTCGAGAACAAGGTGAACTTCGGGGCACCACAGAACCTGGTGCCGCTGTCTGCGGGTCTGATCATCGGCATCGGGAATGTCTCGATCAAGTTCAGCGACAACTTCGAGATCTCCGGCATCGCGCTGGGCACCATCGTGGTGATCGTCATGTACCACGTGTGCCGGTGGTTCGCCCCGCACCTGCGGCGCGAGGACGGCGCCACCGGGTCGGCATTGTCGGTCGGCGATGTGGTGACGGAGAAGGGCACCGAGTCCCCCTGGCGCGACGAGGAGGCCAGCAACTCCTAGCGCGCCCGCCGTCAGTCGGCTGCCCCAGAGTGCCAGTGCGCGCTCTGGGGCAGCCGACTCTGCGACGCGGCTCGTGGGAGGTGACGGTGTAGGTGCGGAGCGCATAGCACTATTCACCACGCATCGGGGGTGGGGCTGGCAGGTCCTGTCCGTTCGGTGCCCTGGCACGGTGAGGCAGGATCGAGGCATGAAACCAGCTCCGTTCGCTTGGCACGGGCCGACGTCGGTGGCCTCCGCCGTGGCGACCCTCGCCGAGCTGGTGGCCGGCGGCGCGCACGCCAAGGTGCTGGCCGGCGGGCAGTCGCTGGTGCCGGTGCTGGCGATGCGGCTGGCCGAACCGGATCACCTGGTCGACATCAACGGCATCGCCGAGCTGGACTACGTACGCGTGTCGGCCGGCGGTGACCACGCACCTGCGGGCGTGACGGTGGGCGCGTTGGCCCGGCACACCACGGTGTTGCAGCACGTCGAAGCGAACCGGGTGCAGCCACTGCTCGGGCAGGCGCTGAACCTGGTGGCACACGCGACGATCCGCAACCGGGGCACCACGGTCGGGTCGCTGGCGCATGCCGACCCGTCCGGCGAGATGACGGCGGTGCTGGCGTTGACTTCGGGATCGGTGACGGCGGTGTCGGTGCGGGGCGAGCGGGTGATTCCGGCTGCCGAATTCTTCGTGGGGCCGTTGGAGTCGTCGCTGGCCGAGGACGAGCTGGCGGTGTCGGCATTCTTCCCGGCGGCACCGGCCGGATCGGGCACGGCGTTCGTCGAGATGGCCCGCCGGCACGGGGATTACGCCCTGGCCGGGGTAGGTGCGATCGTGGCGCCGGGGGCCGCCGGTGACGGTTCCGTCGGTGGCGCGGCTGCCCCGGTGACGGTGCGCTGCGGGTTCTTGTCGGTCAGCGAGACTCCGCTGGTGCTGGACCTGACGCAGGCCTGGGCGGCCGGGCCGGACGCGACGATGGCGGCAGCTCGCGCGGCGATCGACCCGGGTGACGACATCCACGCGACCGCCGAGTACCGGCGGCACCTGGCCGGAGTGCTGACCGTGCGGGCGATCCGGCAGGCGTTGGATGCGATGGGGACGGAGGCCGCGGCATGACCGCGCTCGGCGAGGTTCGCGGATCTCCGGCGCAGTTTTCGGCCGATTCGCCAGCAAAACCGTGTTTGAGACCTGCGAACATCGAGGGGGTGACGGGGTGACGAGCGACCTGAGCATCGTCGCGCCGGCCCAGACCCGGCGCACCGTGACCGTGACGGTGAACGGGGTGCGGCGCTCCGCCGAGGTGGAGGTGCGTCGCACGCTGTCGGACTTCCTGCGGCACGACCTGGCGCTGACGGGCACTCACGTCGGCTGCGAGCACGGGGTGTGCGGTGCCTGCACCGTGCTGCTGGACGGGCTGCCGGTCCGGTCCTGCCTGCTGTTCGCCATCACCGCTCACGGGCACACCGTGACCACCGTTGAGGGCCTGGGCGAGCTGCGCCCAGACGGCAGCGTGCGGGTCTCCCCGGTCCAGCAGGCGTTCCGGGACTGCCACGCGCTGCAGTGCGGCTTTTGCACCCCGGGCATGATCACCACGATCACCGCCGGGTTGGCGGCGAATCCGCATCCGACGCCGCAGCAGGCTGTGGACATGATCTCCGGAAACCTATGCCGGTGCACCGGGTATCAGAACATCGTCGAGGCGGTGCTGCGGGCCGCGGAGCTGATGGAGGATCCGGACGCGCCGCTGCCCGACGAGGGCTTTACCGACGATCCGGGCGAGACCGACCGGGTGGGCGCGGGTTCTGCGGCGGGTGACGTCGCTGGTGTGGGCTCGGCCGGCGGCGTGAGCGCGGCGCGCCACACCCGCGGGGACAGGGGCTGACGCGATGCAGCGCTATGTCGGCGCACCGATCCGCCGCACCGAGGACGTTCGCCTGACCACCGGACGCGGCCGCTATGTCGACGACATCGCCGCCGGCGGACCGGTTCTGGAGGCCGCGTTCCTGCGCTCGCCGCACGCGAACGCCCGGATCACCGACATCGATATCGCCGATGCACTGGACGTTCCCGGGGTGCGGGCGATCTACCTGCACGAGGACCTTCCCGGCGCGGTCGGTGAGCCCCTTCCGGTGCTGATCCCGCACCCGGCGCTCACCGCGCCGCGCACCCCGAGCGCGCTGGCCGACGGCCGGGTCCATCACGTCGGGCAGACCATCGCAATGGTGGTCGCCGACGACCGGTACCTGGCCGAGGATGCCGCGGAACGGATTCGCGTCAGCTACGAGATCCTGCCTCCGGTGGCCGATCTGACGATGGCGCGGGCGGCGCAGCGGCGCGCTCACGACGATGTTCCGGACAACGTGGCCGCGCACTTCGAGCACGAGGTCGGCGACGTCGCGGCCGGGTTCGCCGCGGCCAGCCACGTGATCGAGTTCAACGCGCATCCCGAGCGCAGCGCCTCCACCCCGCTCGAGGGCAAGGGCGTGTTTGCCCGCTGGGATGCGGACGACTCCTCGCTACGCGTGTACACCTCCACCCAGGCGTCCACCTCGGTGCGGGCGGCCGTCGCGGCGAAACTGGGCCTCCCGCTGGTGAAGGTCGAGGTGATCGCCCCGGATGTGGGCGGCGGATTCGGGGTGAAGATCGCGCACCCGTGGCCCGAGGAGATCATGGTGCCGTTCGCCGCGATGCGGCTCGGCCAGCCGGTCCGATGGACTGAGGACCGCCGGGAGCACTTCATCTCGTCGGCGCATGAGCGCGGCCAGGACCACCACGTCAAGGTCGGTTTCGACGACGAGGGACGGGTTCTCGCGCTGGACGTGACGTTCTGGCACGACAACGGCGCGTTCACGCCGTACGGCATCATCGTGCCGATCATCACCTCGACCCAGCTGCTCGGCCCGTACAAGCCCGGCGCCTACCGGGTGGAGTACTACTCGATGTACACCAACACGGTGCAGGTGACGCCGTACCGTGGCGCAGGCCGGCCGCAGGGCGTGTTCGTCATGGAACGGGCGATGGACAAGATCGCGCAGGCGCTGGGCAAGGACCGCACGGCGGTGCGCGCGGCCAACTTCATCCAGCCGGACGAGTTCCCCTACGACCAGGGCATGATCTTCCAGGACGGTCGGCCACTGATCTACGACTCCGGCAACTACCCGGCCCAGCTGGCCATGCTCAAGGACATGATGGGGTGGGATGCGTTCGAGGAGGTCAGGGCCGAGGCGACATCCCGTGGCAAGCTGGCCGGCATCGGGCTGGCCTGCTACGTGGAGGGCACCGGGGTCGGTCCCTACGAGGGCGCGCACGTGCACGTGCAGACGGACGGAACCGTCGACGTGGCAACGGGGCTGACCTCGCAGGGCCAGGGCCACCAGACGATGCTGGCGCAGATCGTCGCCGACGAGCTGGGTGTGCCGTTCGAGAAGGTGCGCGTCGTGACCGGGGACACCAGGCGTTTCGGGTATGCCGTCGGCACCTTTGCCTCCCGCACCACGGTGATGTCCGGCTCGGCGGTGGCGCTGGCGGCGCGGGCGGCGCGGGCGAAGGCGTTGCGGGTGGCGGCGCACGCACTGGAGGCCAGCGAGGACGACCTGGAGATCGTCGACGGAGTGGTCCGGGTGAAGGGCAGCCCGGACTCGCATATCGACCTGGGAACCGTTGCGGTGCTGTCGAATCCGCTGCGGTATGCCTTCGATACGTCCGCTCAGGCGGCCACCCAGTTTGCCGGTACCGAGGATATGGACAAGCCGCCGGTCGCCGAGGACGACGAGCCGGGCCTGGAGGGCAAGGACTACTACTCGCCGATTCGCTCCACCTTCGCCTCCGGAATGCACGGCGCTATCGTCGAGGTCGACCCGGAGACCTTCGACATCCACGTGGCCAAGTACTTCGTGGTGCACGACTGCGGCACCCTGATCAACCCGATGATCGTCGCCGGCCAGGTGCACGGCGGCGTCGCGCAGGGCATCGGCGGGGCGCTGTACGAGAAGATGGCTTACGACGAGAACGCGCAGCTGCAGAACGCCTCGTTCATGGACTTCCTGATGCCTTATGTCACCGAGATCCCGCAGAAGGAGCTCGGCGAGCTGGAGCTCGGCCATCAGGAGACCCCGTCTCCGCTGAATCCGTTGGGCGTCAAGGGCGCCGGCGAAGCGGGCGTCATTCCGGTCGCCGCGTTGATCGCCTCCGCCGTGGAGGACGCGGTGGGCTTTCCGATCGACACGATGCCGATCTCGCCCAACGATCTGTACGCGATGCGGTTGCGCGCCGACGCGGGCGAGTTGCCCCACGTGGCGAACGCAACGGCCAAGCCGGCGCCCGCGGGCGCCCGGAGCCCCTCGGAGGTCGGTTCATGAAGATCAACGGCACCTCGGTGCTGCACGCCACTCCCGACAAGGTGTGGGCAGCGATCACCGATCCGGCCGTTCTGGCCGGCGTGATCCCTGGTTGTCAGGCGCTGAATCCGCTGGGGGAGAACCACTTCGGGCTCACCGTCAGCATGGGTGTGGCGGCGATCCGCGGCACGTACGCGGGTGAGGTGCGGTTGTACGATCTGACCGAGCCGACGTCGCTGACCATGCGGGCGGCCGGTGCGGGATCGCCGGGCACGGTGGACACCACCGTCGGAGTCACCCTGACCGACCTCGGCGACGGCACCACCCGGCTGGACTACGACGCGGACGCGGTGGTCGGTGGCATGGCCGGCGGGGTCGGGCAGCGCGTGCTCACCGGCGTTGCGAAAAAGACTGCGGGACTGTTCTTCTCGACCATCGACGACGTGCTCACCGGCAAGCGTGCGGTCACGGCGGCTGCGCCGTCCGGCGGCGAGGCGCCCGCGCCGGCGGCGGCCGGCGCCGAGTCTGGTGCGGCGGGGGCGCCGGTTCAGGGCGGCGCGCAGCCGTTCGGTGCCACGCTGGCGGTCCCGCCGGCAGCGGCGGCTGGAGCGGGCCTAGGTCCCGTGGCGCTCGTGGCGGTCGGTGCGGCCGCCATGGCGATCGGGGTGCTGATCGGCGCCCGCATTGCCCGCTGCCCCGCCTGACCGTGCCGGATTGATGTTCCCGCCCGAAACGTCGGCTCGGGAGTCGCAGAAGGACGTGGTGCCGCCGCTCGGACACCCCAGCGCACCGAGGCGCTCGAGTTGATCACAGTTCGATAACGGGTACTTCCCAGCCGCTCGCTCGTCCGCTTTACTCACAACTAAATAAAGTCCCGAACCACTGAATGGGCGGGACGTGTCGTGAGGAGCCCCGTTGCCCGCCCGCCCGTCACCGCCGCAGGACCCGATGATCCAGTCGGCCATCCTGGGCGTCCTGGGCACTCGCGGCGCCACCTCGAGGGCCGACCTCGCTCGACTACTGGACGTCAGCTCGGCGTCGATCACGCAGCTGTCGAAGATCCTGATTGCGCGCGGACTGGTCGCCGAGCTGGACACCACGCCATCCAACGGTGGCCGCCCGGCCCGGTTGCTGGGGTTGGTGCGATCCGCCGGTACCGCAGTCGGTGTCAAGGTGACCGCGGATCACTTGGCGGTGGTGCAAGTCGGCTTGGCCGGCACGATCGAATCGTCCGCGACGATCCCGTTCGCCTCTGGGCGGCCCGATGCGCTCGATCGGCTGACCCACCTGTTGCAGGACACGGTTGGTGCCCTGTCCGGACACCTGCTGGGCATCGGGGTGGGTATCCCGGGGTCGGTGGATTCCCGGCCGTCCGGCATCGTCGATGCTCCGACGCTGGGTTGGTCCGACGCCCGTGTCGGCCCGAGCCTCCGGGCCCGCCTGGGGCTTCCGGTGCTGGTGGAGAACGACGTCAATGCGCTTGCGGTGGCCGACCGACTCTACGGCGCCGGCCGCGAGCACCGCTCGTACCTGGTGGTGACGATCGGTAGAGGCGTCGGATGCGGCGTCGTCATCGACGGAGTGGTGCATCGCGGGGCCAGCGGAGGCGCCGGCGAGATCGGGCACGTCGTCGTCGATCCGGAGGGGCCCGTCTGCGAATGCGGCTCACGCGGCTGCCTGGAGACCTTGGTCGGTGACGACGCCCTGGTGCGGGCCGCGCGGGAGCGTGGGGCGATCGGTCCACGCGGCGGAGTTCGGCAACTCCGTTCGGCGGCACGGTCGGGCAACGCTGTCGCGCGCGGGGTCTATGCCGAGGCGGGGCGCGTGCTGGGCCGGGCGTTGGCCGGCGTCGTGCAGGTGCTCGATCCGGAAATCGTCGTGCTACTCGGTGAAGGCATTGCGGCATGGACGTTCTGGGAGCCCGACTTCGAGTTCGCGTTCCGGAGCAGCCTGATGCCCTCGCGGCGCGGAGTTCCATTCGTGGTGGAGCCGTGGTCCGACGAGAAATGGGCGCTCGGCGCCGCGGCCCTGGTGCTGTCCGCGCCGTTCGACATGGTCGGCGTCGGTGGGGATCAGGGCCGGCTGGTGCGTGCCCGGCTGGCGGGGCGTGCATCCGGCGCAGGCGCGGAGCAATAGCGCGATGGTCGGCGACCGCGGATGGCGCAAGGCGGGGTTGGTGGCGCTGTTCCTGCTGCCGGCCCTGCTGCCGTTGGTGGCATTCCGGATTGTGCCGATGCTGGCATCCGTGTGGGTGAGTACCCAGGAGTGGAATCTGCTCCGCGCGCCCGTCTTTGTGGGGGTGGACAACTACGTCGACGTCCTGACGGATCCGAAATTCCACAAGGGCCTGGTCAACACCCTGTACTACCTGGCCGGATATCTCCCGCTGGTGCTGATCTTTGCGTTGATCGTGGCGCTGTTGCTCAACAGCAAGCTCAAGGGCATGGCGCTGTTTCGTGGCGCGTACTTCCTGCCCGTGGTGACCAGCTGGGTCGTTGTCGCGCTGCTGTGGAAATGGATCCTCAGCCCGGAGGGTGGGCTGGTCAACTATCTGCTCGGATTGATCGGTATCGACGGGCCTGGCTGGTGGACCGACCCCGGGTGGGCCATGCCCTCGATCATCATTGCCTCGGTCTGGAAGGACCTGGGGTTCAACATGCTCATCCTGCTGGCCGGGCTGCAGGCCATCCCGGAGCACCTGTACGAGGCCGCGCGCATCGATGGGGCGGGGGCGTGGCGCCGGATCCGATCCATCACTATTCCGCTGCTGACGCCGTCGATCCTGTTCGTGATGGTGCTGACGATGATCGGCTCGTTCCAGGTCTTCGACCAGGTCTACGTGATGACTCAGGGCGGGCCGGCCGGCGCCACCACCGTGGTGATGGAACAGGTCGTCCGGCATGCGTTCCGGTACGGCCGGATGGGCACCGCCTCGGCCATGAGCTGGGTGCTGTTCGCGATCATCTTGGCGTTCACCGTGCTGCAGCTGCGCTTCCAACGCAGGTGGGTGCACTATGCAAACTGAGGCCAGGTGGGCGGTCTATCTGCGGACCACGATCATCGCCGTGGGCGCCCTCGTGTTCGTGTTCCCCTTCCTGTGGATGATCTCCACGTCGCTGACCTCGGCCGGCGAGCTGTTCAAGCTGCCGCCCAAGCTGATCCCCAACCCCATCGACTTCTCCGGATATCAGCGGCTGTTCGGCAATCCGTCATTGCCGTTGCTGCGGTGGGTCGCCAACAGCCTGCTGGTGGCCCTGGCCGTGGCATTCCTGCAGGTGCTCACCAGCGCCATGGCTGCCTACGCCTTCACCCGGCTGAACTTTCCTGGCCGCAACGTGATCTTCGTGGCGTTCCTGGCTACCCTGATGGTGCCCTTCCAGGTCATGGTCGTCCCGCTGTTCATCGAGATGCGTTTCCTGGGGCTGCAGGAGACCTACGGGGCGTTGATCATCCCGGACATGGCCTCACCGTTCGCGGTATTCCTGCTGCGACAGGCGTTCCTGCAACTCCCGCGCGAGCTCGAGGAGTCTGCATTCGTCGATGGGGCCGGGCACATCCGGGTGTTCCTGCAGTTCGTGCTGCCGCTGTCCCGGCCCACTCTGGCTACCGTCGCGGTGTTCTCGTTCATGGGTTCGTGGAACAACTTCCTCTGGCCGTTGGTGGTCATTCACGATCCGTCAATGATGACGCTGCCGCTCGGCCTGTCCACCATGTCCAGCAGGTTCGTCACCGATTGGAACCTGCTGTTGGCCGGCGCCACCGTCTCGGTGCTGCCCATTATCGCGGTGTTCCTGTTCGCCCAGCGCTACATCCTGCAGGGCATTGCCATGTCCGGACTCAAGGGCTAACCGCCCGCGAGCATCTCCTCGACGAACGACGAAAGGATGCGACACACCATGAGACACAGCACGATCCGTCGGCACCAACGGGTATCGGCGGTGGTGGCGGCGCTGGCTGCCGCCGCGCTGGTACTGGCCGGATGCTCCAGCGGTTCCGAGGGCTCCGAAGGACCCCAGGGCTCCCAGGGCTCCCAGGGCTCGGCCGGCACCTCCGGCGCCGCGGACCCCGGGCCTACCGGCACGTCCGACGTAGCCGACGCCGACGGCTCATCCGATAAGCCCGCACCCTCCGGCGATCCCGTCACCCTGCAGTTCTTCAACTTCACCGCGGGCACCGATCACGCCGCGCAACTGCAGGCGATCGTCGACGCATTCGAGAAGCAGAATCCAGGGATCACGATTGAGGTGACCAACGGTTCGTTCGATACCTACTTCACCGACCTGCAGACCAGGATTGCCGGCGGCACCGCGCCCGATACCTTCGAGCTCAACTACGAGAATTTCGTGTCCTTCGCCGCCTCCGGCGCGCTGCTGGACCTTACCAAGGCCGCGCCGGACGCGATCAAGCCGGACAAGTACTACCCGAAGGCCTACGACGCCTTCAACTATCAGGACGTGCAGTACGGCCTGCCGGAAAGCTTCTCCAACGTCGTGCTGTACTACAACAAGGATCTGTTCGACGCGGCGGGCGTGGCATACCCGACCAAGGACTGGACCTGGAAGGACGAGCAGGCGGCGGCCGAGAAGATCACGAACGTCGACAAGGGCATCTGGGGTGACTACCAGCCCTTCACCTTCAACGAGTTCTACAAGACCCTGGCGCAGAACGGCGGCAGCTTCTTCAACGCCGACGGCACCAAGGCCACCTTCAACAGCCCGGAGGGCGTGCAGGCGGCCGCATTCCTGACCGACAAGGTAGGCAAGACCATGCCCACCGAGGCGCAGATGGCCGGCAAGGGCGACGACGTGCTGTTCAAGCAGGGCAAGATCGCCATGTGGCACACCGGGATCTGGATGTTCGGTCTGCTCACCGAGGAGCCGGCCAACTGGGACATCGCCATCGAGCCGGGCAACGTCCAGCACGCGTCCCACTTCTTCTCCAACGCTGCCGTGGTGTCCGCCTCCACCGCGCATCCCGTGGAGGCGGCAAAGTGGGCGAATTTCCTGGCCAGCAGCGACGAGACCGTCAAGCAGCGGCTGGACAACAACTGGGAGCTGCCAGCGGTGATCAACGATGACCTGCTCAAGCCCTACATGCAGCAGCATCCTCCGGCGAACAAGCAGGCCGTCTTCGACTCGCTGGATGCTGTGGTCGTTCCGCCGGTGACCGAGCACCAGCAGGAGATGCAGGACATCGTCACGCTGAACCTGCAGAAGGTGGTCCAGAAGCAGATGACGGTGCAGCAGGCCCTGGACGACGCCGCCGAGCAAGTGGATGCGTTGCTGCAGCGATGACGATGCGCGTGTCCCACCGGGCCCTGATCACCCGAAGCCTCCGGGTGATCAGGGCCGGGCAGGCGGCCACCGGGGCCTACGTCGCCGCACCCGCCTTCCCCACCTATCACTTCAGCTGGTTCCGGGACGGATCGTTCATCGCCGATGCGATGAGCCGGTGCGGATCTGTGGACAGTGCCGAGGCGTTCTTCGATTGGTGCGCAAAGATTCTCACCGACCGATCCGATCGCATTCGGTCGCTGGTACTGCGCGGCGAATCCGATCCCACCGGCGTGGATGCTGCCGAACAGCTGCACACGCGGTACACGCTGGACGGCGTCGAATCGCCGACCGACTGGGAGAACTTCCAGCTGGACGGGTACGGCACCTGGTTGTGGTCGCTGGATGCGCACCTGCGCCGGCACGGTCTCGGCCGGGACGCGTACCTGCCGGCCGTGACGTTGACGCTGGATTACTTGACCACGTTCTGGGCCGCCCCCTGCTACGACTGGTGGGAGGAGAACGGTGACGGCCGGCATCCGTCGACCCTCGGCGCCATTCGGGCCGGGTTGACCGCCGTCGGCCGGTGGGAGGAGCTGGATCCGGAGCGCCGGCAGCGAGTGCACCGAGCGGCGCGGGCGATCGACGAACTGGTTGCCAGCCAGGGCGTCGTCGACGGACACCTGACCAAATCGCTCGGCACGTCGGCGATCGATGGCAGCCTGCTGGCCTGCATCGAACCGTTCGGCTTGTATCCGGTGGATCACCCCGTGGCCCGGCGCACCATCGCCGAGGTGGAGTCGCAGCTGGCGCCGGCCGGCGTGCATCGATTCGCCGCCGACACCTACTACGGGGGCGGGCAGTGGATCTTGCTGGCCGCCCTGCTCGGCTGGCAGCACGTTGCGGCCGGCAACCCCGCGCGGGCGCGGGAGCTGCTGGACTGGATCGCGGGCCAGGCAGATGCGGAGCTGGACCTGCCGGAACAGGTCGACGACGCGGCCCTGCACCCGGAGCGGATCGGTGAATGGGTGGACCGCTGGGGTCCCAGCGCGCGCCCCCTGCTGTGGTCCCACGCGATGTACCTCACGCTGGCGCACGAGCTGGGTCTGACCGGCGGCGGCGACGATGACCTAACGGTAACGACGAACCGGGAGCCGGGCGCATGATCAGGCACCAACCGGGAGGCCGGGGGCACGCCTACCTGCCGAGCCTTGACCAGCGGACCCCCACCCTGCCGGCCGCCGGTGAGCGGGTGCATCTGGGCGTGTTGGCGGCGCCCGGCATCGCCGGGCTGACGGTGGAGGTGGACGCCGACGGCATCGTGACGCAGATCGACGCGCGACCCCTGGATGCCCCCGGGGCCGCCACCGACGGAGCGGGCACTGGGTCGGGTGTGGAGGGTCATCTGGCCGCAGCAGCCGAGGCCGGCGAGGATGTTGGCGACCTACTGGCGTGGTCGGCGCTCATCGGGCCGTTCGACGCGGATGCCGCGGTGCGGTACCGGTTCCGATCGGGCGACGAGCGGCAGGCCAGCGGCTGGTTCGAGCTGCCCATCGCCAGTTGGCAGCCCGTCGGCGGATCGCTGCACCTGTCGGGCGGCGCCAGCGACGACGTGGCCGGGCAGCGACTGGTGCCCGGATCGGTGTCCTTCCTGGTCGCGCACGGGCGTGCGCACCGGGTCCGGTTCGCGCTCCACCTGACGCCGGAGGAGCACGTGGTCGGGCTGGGCGAGCGGTTCCACGCCGTCGACCAGCGTGGCTGGGCGGTGGACGCCACGGTTTTCGAGCAGTACCGCGGCCAGGGCGTGCGGACCTACCTTCCGGTGCCATTCGCGCACGTGGTGGGCGCGGACGGGTGGGGGCTGTACGTCGAGACGACGCGCCGCGTGTGGTTCGACGTCGGCCGATCGGATCCCGATCTGCTGTGGGTCGAGGCGCTGGTCGATCCGGGCGCGCCGGAGCTGACGGTGCGCTCGTGGCGCGGCGATCCGGCGACCGTGCTGGCGGGGTTCTTCGGGGTGGTCGGTCACCCGGCGGCCGTCCCCGACTGGGCGTTCCGTCCCTGGATCAGCTCCAACGAGTGGAACACCCAGCGGCGGGTCGAGGCCGAGGTGGAGCGCAGCTTGGCGGAGGGGATCGCCGTCGGATCGGTGGTGATCGAGGCGTGGAGCGACGAGGGGACCATCTACATCTGGCGGGACGCGGCCTACACCCCGCGGCCCGATGGCAGCCCGTTTCGGCTGTCGGACTTCTCGTTTCCCGCAGACGGCGCCTGGCCGGATCCCGTTGGCATGGTGCGCCGGCTGCACCAGCGGGGCGTGCGGGTGATCCTGTGGCAGATTCCGCTGATTCCCGACCACGACCTCGATCTGGCGCAGCTGACCGCCGATCGCGCCGCCCTGATCGACCGCGGCCACGCGGTGCGGGAGGGCGACGGCCGCCCGTACCGCAACCGCGGCTGGTGGTTTCCGCGGGCACTGCTGCCCGACTTCACCGACCCGGATACCCGCCGATGGTGGACCGACAAGCGGCGATACCTGGTGGAGGAGGTCGGTGTCGACGGCTTCAAGACCGACGGCGGGGAGCACGCCTGGGGCGATGATCTGCGGTACGCCGACGGAACCCGGGGCGACGAGTCCAACAATCGCTTCCCCAACCTGTACGCCCAGGCCTTCCACGAGCTGCTGGCATCCAGCGGCGTTGCGGGGATGACGTTCAGCCGTTCCGGGCATGCCGGTGCCGGGTGCTTCCCGGCGCACTGGGCCGGGGACGAGCAGTCCACCTGGGAGGCGTTCCGCGCGTCGGTCCGGGCGGGCATCACCGCGGGGGCCTGTGGGATCTTCCTCTGGAGTTGGGACCACGGCGGGTTCTCCGGGCCACTGCCCACCGCCGAACTGTATCTGAGAACAGCTGCCATGGCGTGCTTCTCGCCAATCATGCAGTACCACGCGGAATTCAATGGGCATCGCGTCCCGTCGCGGGACCGCACACCGTGGAACGTCGCGGAGCAGTCGGGAGACCCGACCGTGCTGGCCAGCTATCGGCGCTTCACCCGGCTGCGCGAGCGGCTGGTGCCCTACCTTGCCGAGCAGACCCGCACCTCGATCGAGCGGTCGGCGCCCCTGATGCGGGCGCTGATGTTCGACTGGCCGCGCGACGAGCGGATCTGGGAATTCCCGCTGCAGTACCTACTGGGCGCGGACCTGTTGGTGGCACCGGTCACCGATGACGGCGTCACGGACTGGCCGGTGTACCTGCCGGCCGGGGACTGGGTCGACGTGTGGACCGGACAGGCGGTGACGGGGCCGACCGTGCTGCGCCGCGAGGTACCGATCGAGGTCATTCCGGTGTACTGCCGCGCGTCGGCGTGGCCCGAGCGCGCCGGCCTTTTCGCCACTGACTGATCGCCGACGGCGGCCGTTGCTGCGGGCGGACCGTCCGGTTTGCCGGATCGACCCGCTTTACCGGCCCTTCGGATTGGCCGGTAAAAGCCCAGGTCAGGGACGTGCCACCGGATCCGGCGGTGGGAAAGCGGTGACGGCTCCAGCACAATGGACCGCGGCCCGGGTTGCAAACCCGCGCCGCCCGGGACACGGTGCGGGATAGGAATCCGCGTGCGAGAGGACGGTGACGTATGACCGAACCGCCTCCGCACCCCAGCGACGCCGCCGGGTTCGGCCAGAGCCGCTTTCAGCTGGATCCGGACGACGCGCCCACCGTGCCGAAGCTGTTCGCCCAGGCGGACCTGCCCGCGGAGTTCTGGGCGGGGCCGGCCCCCGGCGATCCAGCTGCGCCGCCGCCATCATCGCCGCCGCCATCATCGCCGTCGCCGTCGTCGCCGCCATCATCGTCGGCACCGCCGATGGCCTCGACCCCTCCGCCGGTCGTCCCGGCTGGGCCCCCCGCACCACCCCCGCCGCCCGCCGGTCCGGTCGCCTACGGTCCGCCACCCACGCCGGCCGAGAACCGTCGGCGCGCGCTGATCGGCGTCGGCCTGGTCGCCCTGGCCACCGTGCTGGTCGTGCTGGCCGCGCTGGTGATCGGGCCGCACCTGGGCAGCGACGACGGTGACGGCGACGTGAACCAACAGGCCGCTCCGCCGCTGACCCCCGCCTCCACCAGCAGCGTCACCGATTCCTCGCCTCCGCCCGGATCGGGGGCCGTGCCACCTCCGGTCGGCCCGGCGACGTCCAGTCCCACCGGTGGTTCGGCTGCCGACACCATCGGCACCAGGGCCGGCAACCGCACCGCCGGCGGTGCGGGGCCGACCGGGCCGAGGAGTGTCGTCACGGTGACCGTCACCGCCGATCCCAGCGGGTCCGACAGCGGCCGAAGGACCGCAACCACCACGACCCGCTCCGCCGCGACCCGGACCACGCCGTCGACGACCGCGACACGGTCGACCAGCACGACGACCTCATCGAGCCGGGCCAGCGACCCCTACGGCGTGCCGATCCAGCAGATCTCTTGCAGCGATGGCTATATCGTGCAACTGGCCAGCGAGTTGACGCCGCAGGCATTCCGCAGCCGGGTGGCCGAGCTGACGAAGCAGGGGATGGTGCCCGCGGATGCCAAGGCGGCCGACTCGTCCAAGTCCTGCCGGCTGTTCACCAACCAGACGAACACGCTGATCCTGTATGCCGGCCCGTTCGCCGACCGCTACGACGCCTGCGCCGTCCGGCTGGCCGGGCCATACGACGCGTTCATCCGCGGCGCGAACCCCGGCACCTCAGGCGATTTCGTATCGTGTATCTGCCCGGCGAGCGTCCGCAACCTGCCCACCGTGTCGGCCGTCGGCACGACCGGCCAGTGGATCGGTGAGCTGCAGCGAATGCTGGCCGGTCACCTGGACTACCACATCGACGACCTCGACGTCGGATCGTGGGGGGTGTACACCGGCGATACCCGGGCGGCCGTGTCGCGGTTCCAGTCCGACCACGGGATGCACGCGTCCGGCACGGTCGACGCCCGCACCTGGCGGGCCCTGCAGCGCGCTGGCTGCTGAGTCGAGTCGCGGCGCGGCGGTCAGCCGACCAGAGTCTTGACGGCGGCGATGATCTCGGTCAGCCCGGCCTTGGCGTCCGAGAACAGCATGCCGGTCTTGGCATCGGTGTACAGCTCGTTGTCCAGACCGGCGTAGCCCTGGCCCATCGAGCGCTTGATCACCACCACCGAGCGCGCGTGGTCCACGTCCAGGATCGGCATGCCGGACACCGGGTTTCCCGGCCGCCGGGCCGCCGGGTTGGTCACGTCGTTCGCGCCCACCACCAGGGCGACGTCGGTCTGCGCGAACAGTGGGTTCGCCTCGTCCATCTCCTTGAGCAGCGGGTAGGGCACGTTCGCCTCGGCCAGCAGCACGTTCATGTGCCCGGGCATCCGGCCCGCCACCGGATGGATCGCGTAGCCGACGTCCACCCCGCGCTCGCCCAGCACCGAGCCGAGCTCGGCCAGTTCGTGCTGGGCTTGGGCCGCCGCCAGCCCGTAGCCGGGCACGATCAGCACCCGCTGCGCGTAGGCGAGCTGGATGGCCACGTCGTCCGCCGTCACCGTCCGGACCGCCGCATCGCCGGAACCGCCCTGCACCGTCGTCGTGTCCCCGGTGCCGAAGCCGCCCACGATCACCGACACGATCGACCGGTTCATCGCATCGGCCATCAGCTTGGTCAGGATGGTGCCGGACGCGCCCACCAGCGCACCGGCGATGATCAATACGGTGGCGTCCAGCACGAAACCGGCCATCGCCACGGCCATTCCGGTGAACGCGTTGAGCAGCGAGATGACCACCGGCATGTCGGCGCCGCCGATTGGCAACACCATCGTCACCCCGAAGGCGAGCGCCGCGGCACAGGTCAGGATCAGCGCGATCCGGCTGGCCGGGTCGACGATCAGCCAGACGATGCCCGCCACGAACAGCGCCACCAGCACCAGGTTCACCACGCGCCCGGCGGGGATGGCCACCGGCCGGCCGGTCACGATGCCCTGCAGCTTGCCCGCCGCGATCAGCGACCCGGTGAACGTCACCCCGCCGATCACGATGTCCAGGCCGGCGGTCACCGCCACCGTGCCCCCGACCTCGACGCCGGTGGTCAGGTCGTGCACGGCCAGCAGTGCCGCCGCGCCGCCACCGACTGCGTTGAAGATGCTGACCAGCTGTGGGATCGCCGTCATCTGCACCGATCTCGCGACGTACAGACCGATCCCGCCGCCGAGCGCGAACCCGCAGATCGCGACGATCCAGCCGGTGACGGTGATCTCGCCGCGCACCCCGATCAGCACGATCGCGGCGACGACGGCGCAGGCCATCGCGACCATGGAGATCTGGTTGCCGCGCCGCGCGGTACGGGGCGAGTTCATCAGGTGCAGCCCGATCACGAAGCACGACGCGGCCGCCAGGAACACCAGCCGCACCACGGTGTCGGTGCCACTCATCGGGTCTCGCCCCCGGTGGATGTGGCCCCGGTGGATGTGGCCCCGGTGGATGTGGCCCCGGTGGATGTGGCCCCGGTGGATGTTGCCTCGGCGCTCGAACCCGGCCGGGGCGCCGCCGAGGTGGGTTTGGCCTTGAACATCTCCAGCATCCGATCGGTGACGGCATACCCGCCGACGACGTTCATCCCCGCCAGAGCCGTCGCCATGAACGCGATGGTGTACCCGAACGGACCGCGTGCCGTCGAGGTCACCAGCAGGGCGCCGATCACCACCACGCCGTGGATGGAGTTCGCGCCGGACATCAGTGGCGTATGCAGGGTCGCCGGCACTTTGGAGATCACCTCGAAGCCGACCAGCACGGCCAGCACGAATGTGGTGATGTCGAATAGCAACTCGGTGCTCACGGCTCGCCCCTCACGCTCGTCTCGGTGTTCGCCTGAGGTTCCGGCGGATCACCGCGCAGCGACGGGTGCACGATCTGCCCACCATGGGTGACGAGCATCGCCGCCAACACCTCATCGGCCGGATCGACCGTCACCGCGCCGTCCCGCAGCACCAGGGCGAGCAGTGCCGCGATGTTGCGCGCGTACGCGCGGGACGCCGCGGGTGCCATGTCCGACGGCAGGTTTCCGGCTCCGATCACCGTCACCCCCGGCGGCACCGTCACCGTTCGATCCGCTTGGGACACCTCGACATTGCCGCCGTACGGGCCCGCCGCGATGTCCACCACCACCGACCCGGGCTTCATCCCCGCCACGGCCGCGGCCGTCACCAGCAGCGGGGGTTTGCGGCCCGGCACCTGCGCGGTGGTGACCACCACGTCCGCGCGGGCGATGTGCCGATCCAGCGCCGCCAGCTGCGCCGCCCGTTCGTCCTCGGTCAATTCGCGCGCATAGCCATCGCTGCCCATCGTGGACACCACGCCGGGCAGGTCCACGAACCGGGCGCCGAGCGACGCGACCTCCGCGCGGGCTTGCGGCCGGACGTCGTACCCGGACACCGACGCCCCCAGCCGACGGGCGGTCGCAATCGCCTGCAAGCCCGCCACGCCCGCGCCCAGTACCAGCACTTCGGCGGGCTTGACGGTACCGGCCGCCGTCATCAACATCGGGAAGTAGCCGCCGTAGGTGTCGGCCGCCCGAATGGCGGCTCGGTACCCGGCGATCGACGATTGTGAGGTCAACGCGTCCAGAGTCTGGGCGCGGGACAGCGTCCGTGGCAAGTAGTCCAGGGCGATCGCCGTGACCCCACGCTGTGCCCAGCGCCGCACCTCGGCAGGGCGCTCCCAGGGCCGCAGTAGGCCGATCAGGAGCTGGCCGGTGCGTAGCCGGTCGGAGTCCTGTGGAGTGGGTGGGCCGACCCGCACGATCGCCGCGGCACGGGCGTACACCTCGTCCAGGGTCGCCAGCTCCGCGCCGGCCCCCGCGTAGGCCCCGTCATCGAAGGTCGCCTGGCGACCCGCGCCGCCTTCCACCAGAGCTCTGGCGCCCAGCGAGGTCAGCTTGCCGAGGACCTCGGGAACCAGCGCGACCCGTCGCTCCCCGGTCGCGGTCTCGCGGACCACCCCGATCAACACAGCGGGCGCGCCGTCCCGCGGTTCCGCCGTGCTCAGCGCCGCTCACCTCTCCCGTTCGCCGCCGCGCCACTGCGGCGCTGAATATCACCGTAGGCGGGTGTGCGGGCGATACCACGGTGGCTCACCGAGGCGAGCCGCCGCGTCGGGTCAGTTCGTGGTGTCGGCGGCGATCTCGGCGCGGACCTTGTCCATGTCGACGGCGCGCACCTGACCGATCAGCTTCTCCAGCGCCGGGGCGGGCAGCGCGCCGGCCTGCTGGTAGAGCAAGACCTGATCGCGGAACACCATGAGCGTGGGGATGGAGGTGATGCCGAACCGCGCCGACAGTTCTGGCTGCTCCTCGGTGTTCACGCTGCCGAAGACGAAGTCGGGGTTCTTGTCCGAGGCAGCATGGTAGGTCGGCGCGAACATTCGGCACGGTGGGCACCAGGATGCCCAGAAGTCGACCAGCACCACGTCGTTGTTGGCGATGGTGTCGTCGAAGGTCGTTGCCGTCAGGTCGGTGGTGGCCACGGCGGGTCTCCTTGTGTCGGGTGGGCACTACGCTGGATCGCTGGTCCGCTCGGTGGAACGCCGACAGCCGGTGGCGTATTCCACCGGCCAGCGCACCCTGCGGGCGTCTAGCGCTGTGGGTGCTGGCCCGGCTCCCGGTGCACGTGCGCGATCCTGCCGTCGCGGTCCAGGATCATGATGAGCTCGGCGGGCCCGCCGACGGCGGTGACGGCGTGCGGCGTCATGGTGCTGAATTCCGCGGCCTCTCCTGTCTCGATGAGGATCTCGCGGTCCCCCAGCAGTAGCCGCACTCTGCCGTCGGTGACGACGAACCAGTCGTGCCCCGGATGGACGCGTTGCTCGGGGGTCTGCCGGGTGGGTTCGACACGCATCTTCATCGCCGTGATGGCGCTGGTCGGCCGGCTGAGCATCCAGGTGGTCCGCTGGCCGGCGCGGTCGGGGACCGGGCGGATCACCACGTCCTCGTCGCTACGGGTATCCAGCAATTGGTCGAGATCGACCTGCAGCGCGGTGGCCAACGGCAGCAGCACATCCAGGCTGATGGTGCGCTTGCCCGTCTCGATGCGGCTGATGGTCGACGGGCTCAGGTTGGTCCGGCCGGCAAGCTCGTCCAGGGACAGGCCAAGCGTGGTGCGCAGGCTACGCAGCCGAGTGCGTACCACCTGCTCGATGTCCCCCGGCCCGGTCATCAGCCTCCCCTCCTCGGATGTGCGCCGCCGTGGGTTCCGCGTGACGCGTCTTGCGAATTATGCAAGGAGCATCGCACATTATGCAGGGCGTGGCTAGGGTGGCAGTCATGAGCCATCACGAATCCCCCGCCGTCCAGCGCCATTGCGATGTGGTCATCGTCGGCGGCTCCGCGGCCGGACTGGCGGCCGCGCTGCAGCTGGTGCGCCAACGCCGGTCGGTCATCGTCGTCGACGACGGCCGGCCGCGCAACGCAGCCGCGGCGCACATGCACAGCTACCTGGGCCGCGACGGGTCGGCACCCGCCGAGTTGGTGGACGCCGGCCGCGCGGAGGTGCGCAGCTACGGTGGTGAGATCCTGTCCGGCCACGTCGAGCGCGTCACACGGACCGCAGACGACCGCTTCGTGATCGACATGTCTGGCGAGCACAGCATTGTCGCTCGTCGAGTGATCGCGGCCAGCGGGATCGTCGATGAGCTCCCGGACATCGAAGGGCTGGCCGAACGCTGGGGGCGCGAGGTGATCCACTGCCCGTTCTGCCATGGGTTCGAGGTACGCGATCGACGGATCGTGCAGATCGTGACCCATCCGATGGGGCTACACCCGGCCCCACTGTTCCGACAGTTGACGGACCGCCTGACCGTGCTGCTGCACGACGGGGTGCAGGTCGACCGGAGCGAGGTGGATCGGTTACGCGCGGCAGGAGTGGATGTGCGGTCGGTGGTGGTGCGCCGCATCCTCGGTGGCGGCTCCGACGGGAGCCCGGTTGCGGCGCCCGCTCGCGACGCGACGGCCGGATCCGGCCGTCGCGATACCGCTGGACCGGCCGAGATCCCTGTTATGGCAGTAGAACTCGCCGACGGTGAGAGAATCGACGCAGACGCGGTGGCCATCGGCCCTCGATGTGGGCCGCGCATCGAGGCATTCGCCGCACTCGGCCTGCAGGCGGTAGCACACCCGTCGGGGCTCGGCCGGGTCGTCCACACCGATGGCGCCGGGGCCACGTCCGTGGCCGGGCTGTTCGCGGCCGGCAACCTCGTCGATCCCAGCCAGCAGGTGCTGCAGGCGGCCGCGGACGGAGCCCGGGTTGGCGGCATGGTTGCGTTCAGCCTCGCCGACCAGGACGTGCGCGCGGCATCCCGCCCGTCCGGCAACGAGACCGACTGGGACCACCGCTATTCCGGCGAGCCGATGTGGAGCGGCAATCCGAACGGGACCGTTGTCGCCGAGGCAGGCGATCTGACTCCCGGCCGTGCCCTGGACGTCGGTGCCGGAGAGGGTGGCGACGCGCTGTGGCTGGCGGAGCGAGGCTGGGTCGTCACGGCCGCCGACATTTCCGGGCGTGCGCTGGACCGGGTGCATCGCGTCGCGGAGCAGCGCGGGCTGGTCGTGGAGTGCCTGCGGGCGGATGCCAACGGTTCGAATCCCTTCCCAGTGGCGGCATTCGACCTGGTCTCGGCCAGCTACGCCTCCATCCCACGCACGCCCGACGGTAGGGGGGTGGCCGCCATCGTGAGTGCGGTTGCGCCCGGTGGCACTCTCCTCGTCGTCGGCCACGATCTGGCACCCATGCGCGCGGACGTGGAGGCCGGGCACGGGCAAGCCTTCGACCCCGCGGCGTACGTCACGGACGACGACTTCGCCGCCGTGCTAGGGAATTCGCCGGACTGGACGATCCAGGTGCACGCCACTCGGCCGCGGCCCGCCGGGGCGGTGTCCACGCATCACGTGGACGACGTGGTGTTCCGGGCTCGCCGCAGCCACTGATCGGGCCGGACTCGGGTCGCACCCGCCGCCCAGCGGGTCCGGACGTGTGCCTCCCGGTCGGCGCCGGGGATGCGACACCACCCCGAGTCCCGGCATGATCTCCCTATGGAAGTCCACGCGGAGACCGATCGGTTGATCCTGAGGCGGTTCACCGCCGCCGACGTCGACCTGTTGGTCGAGCTGGACTCCGACCCGGAGGTGATGTTCTACATCAACGCAGGTGCCGCCACGCCTCGTTCGGAGATAGTCGGCGACGTCCTGCCGGCGTTCCTGCGCCAGTACCGGCGCTGGCCGGTGTACGGGTTCTGGGCGATCATCCGGCGATCGGACGCGGAGTTCCTCGGCTGGGTGCATCTCCGGCCGGATCAGGGGGCTCCGGACGATGAGCCGGAGTTGGGCTACCGGTTGCGCCGGGCGGCGTGGGGGCACGGGTACGCCGCCGAGGCATCTCGCGCGGTGATCGATCGTGCCTTCATCGATGGTGGCGCCGCGCGGGTGGTTGCCTCCACCATGGCCATCAACTCCGCCTCCCGCCGAGTGCTGGACAAGGCGGGTCTGCGCTTCATCCGCACCTTTCACGCCGACTGGCCGGTGCGGATACCCGGCGACGAGCACGGTGACGTGGAGTACGCGCTGACCCGTCGCGAGTGGGAGCGGCAGGTGGCCCGCCACGACGGCGCCGGAACTGCGCAACCGGCGTCCGGTAAGAGCGGGTTGCTGGCTCCCCGTCGCGAGGACGTGGCAGAACAATGAGCGGCACACGGCGGTGACCGGCGCTCTGGCCCGCCGATTGGGCACCGGCGACGCCGTTGTCATTGGGCTGGGATCGATGATCGGCGCCGGGGTGTTCGCGGCCTTCGGCCCTGCGGCATTGGCCGCTGGTAGTGGGCTGCTGCTCGGGCTGGCGATTGCGGCGGTGATCGCCTACTGCAACGCCACGGCATCGGCGCAGTTGGCCGCGGTGTACCCCACCTCCGGTGGGACCTACGTCTACGGTCGGGAGAGGCTGGGCGACTGGTGGGGCTTCACCGCCGGGTGGGGTTTCGTGGTGGGCAAGACGGCGTCCTGCGCGGCCATGGCGGTGACGATCGGCGCCTACGCCGTCCCGGGACCGCAGTGGGCGCAGCGCCTGGTGGGCATCGCCGCCGTGCTGCTGATCACCGCCGTCAACTACCGCGGCATCACCCGGACAGCGAGGCTTGCCGCGATCCTGGTCGCCGGTTCGCTGACGGCCCTCGCGGTCGTCATCGCCGTCGGTGTGAGCGGTGATGCCACGGACACCGCGCGTTTGGTGGACTTTCCCGGACCCTGTGGGGTGTATGGCATTCTGCAATCCGCGGGCCTGCTGTTCTTCGCGTTCGCCGGGTATGCGCGCATCGCCACGTTGGGCGAGGAGGTGCGCGACCCGCGGCGGACCATTCCGCGAGCGATACCGTTTGCGCTGGCAATCACGGTCGCGGTGTACCTGGCGGTCGGCGTCACCGCTTTGCTTGCCGCCGGACCCGATGCGTTGGCGCACAGCGGATCTCCACTGACCACGGCCGTCGATGCGGCGGGCTCCGGCTGGGCGGCGCCGGTGGTGCGGATCGGCGCGGTGCTAGCCGCGGCCGGATCGTTGCTGGCGCTGGTGGCCGGAGTGGGGCGCACCACGCTGGCCATGGCACGCAACCGCGACCTGCCCGGCTGGCTCGCCGGGGTGCACCCGCGCTTCTCGGTTCCACACCGGGCCGAGTTGGTGGTCGCCGCGGTGGTGATCCTGCTGGTGGCGACCGTCGACCTACGCGGTGTGATCGGATTCTCCTCCTTTGGAGTGTTGATCTATTACGGCATCGCCAATGCGTCCGCGTTCACCCAGCGGGGGCCGGATCGGCGGTGGCCGCGCTGGCTGAACGTGCTGGGCCTGGTGGGCTGCGCGGTCCTTGTCGTCACCCTGCCGCTGTGGTCCGTGCTGGCGGGGGCGGTGATGTTCGGGATCGGTCTGCTGGGGCGATGGGTGGTGACGAGGCAGCGGGCTGCGGCGTCGTGACCGGGTGACGGGGCGGTGGTCGGCGACGGGGTGGCCTGAGACCGCCGCCCGTCCTGCCGGGCCCCGCGCTGTCGCGCCGCTCTGCCGGGCCCCGCGCTGCCGGGCCGCGCTGCCGAGCCCCGCTGCCGGGCCGCTCTGCCGGGCCCCGCGCTGCCGGGCCGCACTGTCGAGCCCCGCGCTGCCGGGCCGCGCTGTCGAGCCCCGCGCTGTCGCCGTGCCGGCGGCTCGGGATGTCCCGGGGCGGTACCCGTGAGTGGCCCGGCCCCGGGACATCGTCACCGCTATGCCGCGAGGAACTCGTCGATCTGGTTGATGGCCAGCGTCGCGCCCTCCTCGACACCCATCTCGATGACCTGCGCCAGCTCCTCGGCCGTGTCGTAGGTACTCACGAAGGTGGCGACCGTGCCGCCGTTACGGTCCCGGAACGAGTAGATGTTGTGCGACACCGGCATGTCGGGATTCGGATTGAGATCGGCATCGGCGAATCCGTCGTCGAAGGCGAAGCTGGTGGGCTCGTCGACGGCGGTGATGTGCCACCACCCGGCGTGCCGGTCGCCCTCGGGTCCGGTCATGTAGTAGGTCGACCGGGAGCCGACCGTGAGCGAATGGTCCACGAACGTGGCGGGGTACGTCGGTGGTCCCCAGACGCGCTCGAGCTGGCGGGGGTCGGCGTACAGCGCCCAGACCCGCTCAACGGGCGCGGCGAACTCGGCGGTGATGGTCAGGGTGCGGGTGTCGACGTCCTTGGTGACGTTGGTGACGGGCATGTCAGTGCTCCTCGCTCGGTGGTGGCGTGCTGGGTGCTCGAGTGCTCGGTGGTGGAGTGCCCAGCAGCGTGTCGATACGGTCGATGCGGCCCCGCCAGATCTCCTCGAGCTCCTCCAGCATCGAGGCGACTGCCCGGACCGCGTGCACGTCCCCACTGGTGAGCTGCTCTCGCCCCAAGCGCCGCTTGGTGATCAGGCCCGCTCGCTGCAGGATCGCGACGTGCTTTTGCACCGCGGCGAAGCTCATGTCGTAATGCGCCGCGAGCGCGGTGACCGAGTGCTCTCCGGCCAGCACGCGTCGGAGGATGTCGCGCCTGGTCCGGTCGGCCAGGGCGTGGAAGAAGGCGTCCGCCCGGTCCTCGCCCTGCTCGGCCACACCCACAACATACAACCATGTGGTTGTATGTTGTCAAGCGCGGCGCCAGGACTCGATGAGCGTCCGTGCGAACGGGTCGCTGTCCGGCTCACTGCCGTCTGACGGTGGCCAGCAGGTCGGGGAGGTGGAAGTGGTTGTTGCGGCGGGGTTTCTGGCTCAGGTCGATGTGCGCGGGTGGAATGAACCATGGTCGGCCACCGTCGGAGTCCTGCTCGATCCGCCAGCCGCTGTGGTGGATGAGCACGTGGTGGCGTCGGCACAGCAGGACGCCGTTGGTGATGTCGGTCGTCCCGCCGTGGGACCACCACATGATGTGGTGTGCCTCGCACCAGCCCGGCGGGGCGTCGCAGCCCGGGAAGGCGCAGCCCTTGTCCCGGGTGGTGATCGCACGGCGCTGCTCTGCGGTGAATAGCCGGATCGCTCGGCCCTGCGCCAGCACGGCGCCGCCTGGGCCGAGGACCTGCGGGATGAGCGCCGCGTCGCACGCGAGTAGCCGGGCCAGCGCCACTGTTTGCACGCCCGTGTAGTCCGACCAGGCGTAGCCGGCGAACCGGGCGGTGTGGGCGCCACCCGCGGCGGGTGTGTCCCAGCCACCGTCGGGTGCCCAGTCCTCGGGGATCGTCCAGTCGTCGGGGAAGGTCGCATCGCCGCCGGTGCTGGACGTATCGGTGCTGGCGGTGATGCCGGTGCCGGTGTTGGTCGTGCCTGCGCTGGACGTGCAGGTGTTGGTGGTGGTGCCGGTGTTGGTCGTGCCGGTGCTGGACGTGCTGGCGCAGGCGCCTGTGCTGGCAGTGCCGATCAGGTCGTCAATGCCGATGGTGACCACGACCTGCGGGCGCACACCGCCGTCCCGGGGCCCTGCCCCGGAGCGCAGGTGCCGGTGCAGGACCTCGCCCAAGGCCTGCTCCCGTCGCAACGCAGCCGGGCGGGGGTCGGGGGTGTCCTCATCAACCGGACGCGGCGCGGACAGTGCTTCGATGGCAACGCGGAGTTGTTCGGCGGTGAGCGGGGATAGCAGCCCGCGCAGTGGGGTGAGCCCGTCCTGCCGCCGTTGCCCGAGGTGCAGCTCGGCGCGGTCCTCGGGGGGTTTGCCGGACAGTGCCCCGTCCGGGTCCACGATGTTGGCAATCTCCTCGGCGACCTGCCGCAGCCCGTTCTCATCCCGCCAGGTGGCCTCGTCCAGCAGGGTGTCCCGACACAACCCGCGGGTACCGTCGTCGACCGCGGCGGGGATCTTGTCCCAGCAGCGGGTGATGACCTTCGCGTGCCCCGCCGAAATCACCCCCGAGTCGATCGCCGCCAACAACTCGGGCAGGCCCGGGGCAACGGTGTCACCGGTGATGGTTTCCGCCGGCAGGCTCACGGCCGCGGCCCCGACCCGCGCGCGGGCGTCGGAGATGGTGATGTTCAGCGCCTGGTGCAGCAGGTGGGCCGCGGATGGGGCGTCCAGCATGTCGGCGACGCCACGTTCGTACAGCTCCCCGGCCAGGCGGACCTGCACCCCAAATCCGGCGCGCAGCGTGGTCTCCACCTGCTGGATCAACTCCAGCAGATCCGCTTGCCCGACCGACCACAGCTGCAAACCCCGCAGATCACCGATCGCGTCCCGGATCGACGCCAGCCCCTTCGTCGCCCGCTGCATGGTCTGCGATGCCTGCAACCCCGCCGCCGCAGCGGTGGCTGCGTTGCCGGTGCAATTCGAATCGTGAGGCGGGCCCGGGATCTGGCCGCACCGGCCGGCGTGCACCGGGCTGAACGCACCATCCGGCGTGGCTGCGCGGTGTTCCTCATCGCTCGGCTGCCCCCTCGACGCGTCCATACCCCGGACTGTACGAGGGGGGTCCGACAGTGCATCGGCATCGATGAGACCACCGTCCCTCGGATTGACGAAACACGCTGTGGCACAAGGGTTCGACGTGGCTACGCGGTGTTCGTCACCGTTCGTATGCCGCCCCGACCTTCCCGTACGCGCGACCGTGCCAGGAAGGTCGGGCACTCAGCCGACCCAGCGAAACTCGTCCTCAATGCCTACGATCGGCGGGTGCGCGTAAGCGGTGGTCCGCGGTGACGCCGCCGATGTCCGCGGCCTGGCAGGACGAGCTCCGGCGGGAAGCCATGGCGTGGCTGACCATCCGCACCAACGACGGTGTCGAGTCCCTCACCGGCGAAGAGTTGTTGGACTTCGAGTTCCGCGGTGAGCGATTCCGGTTGATGGATGCGCAAGCCGGAATTCGCAAGCCCGCAGGATGGAGCGCCGCCCTGTCGATCCGAACGGTGTACCGGCCCGAGGGACGACAGCGTCCTTATGAGGATCAGCTCGGCACCGACGGGCTGGTGCGGTACAAGTGGCGCGGGCTCGACCCGGTCCAGGCGGATAACCGCGCACTGCGCGCGGCCATGCAGCAACAAGTGCCGCTGATATGGTTCTTTGGCGTTGGAAGCGCGCGATACAAGCCGATCTTCCCGGTGTACCTGCTCTGGGAGGAACTCGACAGTCACCAGTTCGTAGTAGACCCCGATGTCGCTCGGACGTTGATACCGCAGGGCAGTCGGCTGGAGGACAATCTCAAGCGCTACGTCATGCGCGAGGTGAAGCAGCGCGTGCACCAACCAGTCTTCCGCGCCACGGTGCTGCGCGCCTACGGGAACCAATGCACGGTCTGCTCGCTCCGGCACCCGGAACTCCTCGATGCGGCGCACATCGTTCCTGACCGCGAGGACCAGGGCATCACCGCAGTGCGCAACGGGCTGGCCATGTGCAAGATCCACCACGCCGCCTTCGATGCGCACATCCTAGGCATCCGGCCCGACCGGGTCGTGCAGATCCGCAGCGACCTGCTCACCGAGATCGACGGGCCGATGCTCCGGCACGGTCTGCAGGACTGCCACGGCCAGCCGCTGCGCGTCATACCCTCTGCCCGGGCGGAACGACCGGATCCCGACCTGCTGGAAGCCACCTATGTCCGGTTTCTGGCCGCCGGATAGTGCTGCCAGGAACGGGATGTCGCCTCCCGAGCGCTACGGCGAACACCGATAAGGCACACTCCCTGTCATGCAAGGACGCCGCCGCACCGGCCGCCTACCCTGGCCCATCCGGGACGAATTGGGCGCCGATGCACGAAGGGTCTACGACCGCATCGTGGACGGGCCCCGTGCTGCCCTGACCGGCCCCAGTGCCGTGGTCGATGGCGACGGTCGGCTGCTCGGACCGTTCAACGCGATGCTCGCCAGTCCCGCCGTCGGCGACGCACTGCAACAGCTGGGCGCCGCGATCAGATATGGCACCTCGCTGCCCGACCGGCTGCGCGAACTGGCCATCCTTACGGTGGCGGCCCATCGCGACAGCGACTTCGAGCGCCACGCCCATACCGAGCCCGCCCGCACCGCCGGCCTGACCGACCAGGACCTGGCGGCCATTCTGACCGGCGGCGAGACCCTGGCCGGGCCGGACGCCGTGGTCCACCGGGCTGTCATCGCGCTGCTCACCGATCGCGACTTGAACGACCAGACCCTCGCTGCTGTCGAAGACCTGCTGGGAACGACCGGAACGGTGGAGCTCGTCACACTGGTCGGCTACTACGACCTGCTCGCGCTCAGCCTGCGCACCTTCCGGGTGCCGACTCCCCGCGTTGCGGACTGACCGGCGAGCATCCGGCGACAGGGACCTGGCACCCTGGACGGGTGCGCCCCGACAATCCCGTCACCGCCCCGCCCTTCACTCTTGCCGACGCGCGCCGGCTGGTCGACGACCAGCCGTTCTGCCGCTGGTGGGGGCTGGGCGTGTCCGAGATCGGTGACGGCAGCGCCACCGTCACCCTCCCTGCAGCGCCGCACCTGCTGCGCCCCGGCGGGGTCCTGCACGGCTCCAGCTACGAAGTCGTCGCCGACGTGGCGATGTGGCTGGCCATCATGTCGCGGGCCGGGGAGGAGCCGATGGCAGTGACGATCGAAATGAAAACCAGCTTCCTGCGGGGGACCGCCAGCAACATCACCGGCACCGCGCGGCTGCTGCGGCTGGGACGTCGCGTCGCGTTCGGCGAGGCGAAAGTGCTTGACGACGCTGGCACCCTGGTGGCACACAGCACCCTGAGCTACCTCCGTCCCGCCGGCTGACCCGGTGTGGGTCGGGCCGACCCTGCGAGGCGACCGTGACGAATGCCCACGCCACCGAGGTAGAGGTAACGGACGGGTTGCGCTGGTCGGCGCTGGACGCCGGGTGCACGGGAGCCTGGTCGGAGCTGACCAATCTGCTGGCCGTCGTGGAGCGGACCGAAGAGTTCTACTCCGCCGAGGACCTGGCCGAAGAACTCGCCGAACCCGGATTCGACCCTGCCGCGGACAGCTGGGCGGTGTGGGATGGCGCGGCGCTGGTGGCCTTCGGTCAGCTCCGGCTGGCCGATGAGCTGCTGGAGGGCCGTTGGTGCCAGCTGTATCTCGACGGCGGGGTGCATCCCGACTGGCGGGGGCGCGGTATCGGCAGGCGGTTGATGGATCGGATGGAGCGGCGGGCACGGGAACTCGCGGCCGCTCGGCATCCGGGGGCGCCGATTCGGATGCGAGCGTCGGGCCGGTTGGACGGCGACCCGGTCCGGCCGTTACTGGCGCGTCGCGGCTACCGGATCGCGCGGTATTTCACCGACATGGAGCGGGCGCTGCCCGGCGCGCCGCTCGGTCCGGTCGACGCGCGGGTGCGCCGCTACACCGAGTCGCTCGAAGAACGCGTGCGGCTCGCGCACAACGATGCGTTCGCCACCCACTGGGGTTCCACCGCGCAGACGCCGCAGGCATGGCGAGACCGGTTGGGATCACGCGCATTTCGGCCGCATGCGTCGGTGGTGTGGTTGGCGGGCGGCGGTGCCGGAGACGACGATAGCGAGCCTGGCGGTGACGGGGGCGAGGTGCTCGCCTACGTACTGGCCTATCAGTGGGTGGACGGTGAGCTGTACATCGGCCAGGTCGGCACCCGGCAGCGCGCCCGTGGCCGGGGGCTGGCGCGCGCGTGCCTGGTCGGATCCCTGCACGCGGCCATCGCCTCGGGGCGTTACCGGAAGGTCGAGTTGTCGGTGGACTCGGAGAATCCGACCGGCGCCGGGGCGCTGTACGAGTCCGTCGGGTTCGTCGCGTCGCGAGCGGTGGCCAGCTACGTCCGCGACGAGGATTCGCCCGCCATCTGAGCGGCGCCCGCACCCCCCGCACCCCCCGCACCGGCATGGATCAACATCGCTCGCGGGCATGATCGTGGCCGATTTGTGACGGGAGTGTCTGGTGGGACGAAGCTCATGCATGCGGGGCATGTTGATCCATGCCGGGGCACGTTGATCCATGCGGGGGCGGTGGGCGAGGATCGAGCGGTGACCGATCCCGACACCAGCACTCCCTCCGACTCCGCGTCGACCCCGTCGAGCTCGGGGCCGGATTCCTTTCCCCGGCTGTCCGCGCGCACGCTGCGCTTCACGCTGGGTGAGCCGCGGACCATCGCCGTGACCACGGACGGTGCCCGGGTGCTGTTCGTCCGGACGGCATCCGGCACCGACCGGTCCGGAGCGCTGTGGTCCTTCGAGGTGTCCTCGGGCACCGAGCGGCTGCTGGCCGACCCCGCGGATCTGCTCGGGGATGCGGGGGAGGACCTGTCGCCGCAGGAGCGCGCGCGCCGCGAGCGTTCCCGAGAGTCCGGCGCCGGCATCGTGGGCTACACCGTCGACGAGGCCGGCCAGACCGCCGCGTTCGCGCTGTCCGGCGGTCTGTGGGTATGCGATGTCGCCGGCGCACGGTCGTGGCAGCTCCCCACCGCGGGGCCGGTGATCGACCCGCGCATCGACCCCACCGGGCGCCGGATCGCGTACGTCACGAACGGTTCGCTGCAGGTGACGGAGCTTGACGGCTCCGGTGACCGCGCACTCGCCGAGCCGGACGGCAGCGAGATCGTGTGGGGCCAGGCGGAATTCGTCGCAGCGGAAGAGATGGACCGGTATCGCGGATTCTGGTGGGCGCCGGACGGTGAGTCGCTGCTGGTCGAGCGCTACGACAACTCGCCGGTCGGCGTGTGGTACCTGGCCGACCCCGCCAACCCGGAGCGTGAGCCGGTGGCGCATCGCTATCCCGCCGCCGGGACCGCCGATGCCGAGGTACAGCTCTGGCACCTGACGATGGACGGCACCAGGTCTCGGATCGACTGGGACGCCGAGGCCTTGCCGTACCTGACCCGGGTGTCCTGGACGGACGCGGGTGCGGTGATCCAGGTGATGAGCCGGGACCAGCGGCGCTGCCAGATCCTGCGCCTCGACCTGGACGGGGCCGGTATGCCCGCGACGGCGGGTGCCCGCGGAGCGGTGACGACGCTGCTGGCGGAGACCGTCGAGCCGGTGTGGATCGACCTGGTCGTCGGGGTGCCCACGCTGGCCCCGGACGGGCGGCTCCTCACCTGCGTGAACGACGACTCCGGCGGTGCGTCGACCCGGCGGCTGGCCGTGAACGGGGTGCCGGTCAGCCCCGTCGGGGTGCAGATCGGGCAGGTGCTGTCCGTCGACGATCGCGGGGTGCTCGCAACCGTCACCACCGATCCCGTCGAACAGCGGCTGGCCAGGATCGACCTGGACGGCGGGATCGACTACCTGTCAACGGGTTCGGGCGTTCATACCGGTGCGGCCGGGGGCGATACGGTGGCGGTGGTCGGTGCCGGCCTGGAGGTCGAGGGAACGACGGTGACGATCCGTGCCGGCGGACGCCAGATCGGAACGCTGCAGCGCACCGCTGCCAGCCCCGGGTTTGCCCCGGCGGTGACGATGCTGACGGTGGGGGAGCGGGAGCTGCGGGCCGCGGTGCTGTTCCCGCGTGCGCACCGGCCGGGCTCTGTCAGGCTGCCGGTGGTGATGGCGCCGTACGGCGGGCCGCACGCCCAATTGGTACGCGCCAGCTCCCGGATGTTCCTGCAGGCACAGTGGTTGGCCGACCAGGGATTCGCGGTGGTCGTCGCCGACGGGCGAGGCACCCCGGGCCGGGGGCCGGCGTGGGAGCGCGCCGTCCGGGACGAACTCGCCGCGGTAACGCTGGCCGACCAGGTGGACGCGCTGGCCGGCGTCGCCGAGCGGTATCCCGATGACGTGGACACCGGCCGGGTCGGCATCATGGGGTGGTCCTACGGCGGTTACCTGTCGGCGCTGGCGGTGCTGGAGCGACCCGACGTGTTCCACGCCGCGGTCGCCGGAGCACCCGTCACCGACTGGACGCTCTACGACACCTTCTACACCGAACGGTATCTCGGCCATCCCGCCGAGCAGCCGGAGGTGTACGCGCGCAATTCGCTGATCGAGCGGGCGCCGCGGCTGACCCGGCCGCTGCTGATCATTCACGGCCTGGTGGACGACAACGTGGTGGTGGCGCACACCCTGCGGCTGTCCGGGGCGCTGCTGGCCACCGGGCGGGCGCACCAGGTGTTGCCGCTGACCGGCGTGACCCACATGGCGTCGGCCGAGGACGTCGCCGAGAACCTGCTGCTGGCCCAGGTGAACTTCCTGCGTTCGGCGCTGCAGACCCCGTCGCCTGACGCGCGGTGGGTCCCGGGCGGCGCTGTGGCGCCCAACCTGGGCTCAAAGGCCGGGTGACGTCAGGACGCGGCCCAGCGCAGTGCAATGAGTCCCTGTCACGCGCCGGGACCGTCCGTTGAGACCGGAATCGGGCCGTGGCCCGGCTACTCCGGCGGACGCCCGCTGCGTATCGCCAGCGGGATCGAGGCCACCACCAGGGCTCCCGTCACCGCCAACGCGGCGGGCACCGACATCAGCGTGGTGAGCCCGCCGACCAGCGCCGCTCCGAGGGCGGTGCCGGTGTCGAAGCCGACGTTCCACACCGAGCTGACGGTGGCCGTCTCGCGCTGCCGGGCGCGGGCGAACGCCGCCACCAGGGTGAGGTTCTGCGCGCTGCCATAGCCGGCGCCGAGCACGGCCGCGCCCAGCACCGTGACGATCGCGCCGGGGGTGCCATCCAGCATCAGGCCGCCCACCACGATGCCGACTCCCAGCACGGCGACCGCCGACGCGCCCGGCAACAGCTGTCGCAGGCCGGACCGGTCGGCCAGCAGACCGACCCGCCACCGGGCCAGCGCCCCGGTCGCACCCCAGACCAGGAGCGCGGCGGTGGCCAGGGCGCCGTTCGGCCGGGCGATGGGCAGGTAGGTGAGGAAGCCGCCGCCGGCCAGGATGACCACCAACAGCACCAGTGACGGTCCCACGGCCGCCCGCCCCGCGGCTCGCCGGGCGCGCCGCGCCGCGTCCGCGGGATCGGCCGTGCTCGCGGGAGTGCCGGTAGTTGCTGCCTCCGCCAGGTCCGCGCCGGGCACCGCCGCCTCCGGGTCGCTGCGCACCGCGCGGGCCAGCGCCGGCACCGCAAGCAGGCTCAGCAGCGGTGCCGCGCCGAGGATCGCCACCGGCGCGAAGGTTCCCGCCGCGACCAGCGCCACCCCGCCCGGCACCGCTAGCAGGTTGGGCACCGCGATCGCCAGCCCGTAGATGCCGATGGCCTCACCTCGGCGCGCCACCGGGACGATGCGGGCCGTCATGGTCGATCCGAGCACCGTCAGGATGCCGAACCCGATCCCGCGCACGGCGCAGATGCCCAGCACCCAGCCCAGCCCGCCATCCACCAGCAGCAGCAGCGACGGAGCGCCCAGCGCGACCAGGCTCGCGGCGAGCACGCTGGGCAATCCAGCGCGCTGCACCAGCCGGGGCACCAGTAGCTGCGTGCCCACCGTGGCCACCAGCAGCACGGTGGTCACCAGCCCGGCCAGCGCCTCCGGGGTGCCGCGACCGGCCAGCCAGGCGGGCAGCGCCGACATGGTGACGAAGAACCCCGTGAAGCCGCCCAACGTGTACCCGACCAGCAGCAGCATCGCCGGTAGCCGCCACAGCGATACCGGGCCGGACGGAGGCTCCGGTGCCGAACGGGCACGCATGGTGGTGGTCTCCCTCGGTGGCGGTGGCGGTGGCGGTGGCGGTGGCGGTGGCGGTGGCGGTGGCGGTGGCGGTGGTGATGGCGGTGGTGACGGTGGTGCCGTGTGACGGTAACCGTTAGCTCTACCCCGCAGTTATGTCCAGCGCGCGAACACAAGTGTCTCATGGCAGGCGTGGGGAGGACGCCGCCCGCGCGCCAGAGAGGGGCCGGCGGCGCCCGCCCGGGATCTACCGGCTCGGCCCGATCAGTCGAGCGCGGCCAGCGCCACCCGGACGACACCGCCCGCATCGTCCAGCGCAGCCCGGCAACGGGCCACCGTCCCGGGCTCGATGTCCGCGCCGGCCAGCAGCAGCACCAGCGCGGTCGGGATGTCGCCGGCGGCCCGCAGCGCCTGCCGGCACCGGTCGTGATCTTCGCCGGTGGCCTGCATCAGCAGGTGCACCGAGCGGACGCGCAATTTCGCATTGGTCGGCAGCATGCTGATCATCAGGTTCGAGTACACCCGGCCAAGGCGCACCATGAGGACCGTCGAGAAACCGTTCAGCAGCAGTTTTTCCGCGGTACCGGCCTTGAGGCGGGTGGACCCGGTGATTGCCTCCGGCCCGGTGTCGGCGGCCAGCACCAGGTCGGCCAGCGGCGCCAGCGTCGCGTCGGGGTTGGAGGTGAGCAGCGCGGTGAGCGCCCCGGCGGACCGAGCCGCTCGCAGGGCACCGGCGACGTAGGGCGTGCGTCCGGAGGCGGCCAGCCCGATCGCCACGTCACCGTCGCGGACGTCCGCGGCCGCCCGGGCGCCCTCCGCCTCGTCGTCCTCCACGTTCTCGGCGGCGGTGAGCAGCGCCTGGAAGCCACCCGCATGGTGGGCGATCACGACGTCGGACAGGCCGTAGGTCGGCCTGAGCTCGGCGGCGTCCAGCACGCCCAGCCGCCCGGACGTGCCAGCGCCGAAATAGTGCACCCGCCCCCCGGCCCGCACCCGGTCGACGGCGGCATCCACCAATTCCGCCAGCACCGGCAAGGTCTCGGCGACGGCGGGAATCACCCGGGCATCCTCGGCGTGCAGCATGGCCAGCGCGTCCGCGGTGGACACGGTGTCGATGTCCACGGTCGCGGGGTTGCGCTGCTCGGTCAGCGCGGTCAGCGTCTCGCGCATCACCGCCTGCTCGGTCCGCTCGCCGGTTTCCACTGCACCCTCCCCTAATTCGGATTCCGCTGGCCGCGGCCCTGCTCCCCGCCTGGGCCGCGCCCGGTCCGGCCGCGCACGCTCTGGTTGTCCCTGGTCTGGTTGTCCCTGCCCTGGTTGTCCCTGGGCTGGCCGTCCCTGCTCTGGCCGCCCCGCGTGAACCGGCGATGCGACACGGCTCGGCGGGTGGCATCGACCGCCGCCAGCGTCTGCTCGTACCGGCGCTGAGCCACCGCCACGAACAGGATGTCGACCGCTGTCAGCGCGGCGATGCGGGAGGCCGTGGCGCCGGACCGGAAGGTGGTCTCCCGGGAAGCGGTGACGAGGGTGAGGTCGGCCGCCCGGGCCAGATGCGAGCGCGGCGCCGAGGTGATGGCCACCGTGGTGGCGCCCTGCGCCTTGGCCCGCTGCACCACATCGACGGTGTCGCGGGTCTCGCCGGTGTGCGAGATCCCGATCGTCACGTCCGACGGCCGTAGCAGCGCGGTGGCCGTCAGGGCGGCATGCTGGTCCGGCCAGCTGAAGCTGATCAGGTCGATGCGCAGCAGCTTCTGCTGCAGGTCCTGCGCGACGAAGGCGCTGGCACCGACACCGAAGACGTCGATGCGGCGGGCCCGGGCCACGGCGGTGACGGCGGCCTTGAGCACCGCCCGGTCGATCAGCGTCCCGGTCTCCACGACGGCCTGCGAGTCGGCGTGGGTAATGGTGCGGATCACCTCGTCCAGCGAGTCGGTTCGGCCGATGTCCGATCCGACGACATCGTCACCCTCCGCGCGGCCGGCCGCCCTGCCGGACTCTGCGGCGAGCGCCACGCGCAGGTCTCGATAGCCGCGCACCTCCAACTCTCGGCACAGTCGCAGCACGGTGGTCTGCGAGGTCTGGGCGGCGTCGGCCAGCTGGCTGATGGTCAGCCGGGCGGCGCGCTGCGGGTCGGCCAGGATGATCTCGGCCACCCGGCGCTCCGACGGGACCAGGGTGGTGGCCAGGCCGCGCAGCCGAGGCAGCAGGTCGGGTACCGCGGCCGCTAAGGGCGGTGACGGTGCTCTCACGGCGACTCGACGGTCGCTGCGTCGGCGAGCAGGTCGGTCGCGCCCCGTCGCTCGCGTTGCACCACATGGCAGCTGAGCAGGTGACGTCCGGGGGCGCCGCCGGAGTCGGCCAGCGGGGCCAGCGACGGCTCGCGAGTCGCGCATACCTCCTCGGCCAGCGGGCACCGCGGGTGAAAGCGGCACCCCGCCGGGGGTTTCGCCGCGTCGGGCACCTCCCCCGAGACGGCGAGTTGCGGGCGCGCGGACTCGACCGCGGGGTCGGCCACCGGCACGGCGCTCTGCAGCGCGACCGTGTAGGGGTGCGCCGGAACGTCCGACACCGGCTGCCACGGGCCTACTTCCACGATCTGGCCGAGGTACATCACCGCGATCCGATCGGAGATGTGCCGCACCATGCCCAGATCGTGCGAGATGAACAGGTAGGTCAGCCCGAGCTCGCGGCGCAGCCGGGCGAGCAGGTTCATCACCTCGGCGCGCACCGACACGTCCAGCGCGGACACCGCCTCGTCCAGCACCAGCACCTTCGGCCCGACGGCCAGCGCCCGCGCGATCCCGATGCGCTGTCGCTGCCCGCCCGAGAGCTCGTGCGGGTAGCGGGTTCCGGCCGACGACGGCAGCCCGACCATGTCCAGCAGCTCCGCGACTCGATCCCGCCGACGGGCCCCGGCGGCCAGCCGGTGCACCGCCAGCACCTCGGCGATGGCCTCGCCGACCCGCACCCGCGGATCCAGCGAGGCGTACGGGTCCTGGAACACCATCTGGATGGTGCGCCGCAGCCGCCGCCGCTCCGCCGCGCTGGCCCGACCCAGGTCGATGCCGTCGATGATGATGCTGCCAGAGGTGGGCCGCTCCAGCTGCACCAGCAGCCGCGCGGTGGTGGACTTGCCGCAGCCGCTCTCGCCCACCAGCCCCAGGGTAGAGCCGGCCGGGATCGACAGGCTCACTGCGTCCATCGCATGCACCGTGCCGCGCCCGCGGGTGCGGTAGTGCTTGACCACGTCACGCAGCTCCACCATGGGCACCCCGTCGAGTCCAATGCCCGAGGACGCGCTGGGGTGCGTCGTGAGGCCCTCAACTCCGTGAGTTGCGCTCATGTCCACTCCTCCGGCGGCACCCAGCAGGCGGCGAGCGAGACCGGAGCGGGGAAAGCCCGTCGCCGCGGAGCCTGCGGAGCGGCAG
>CALANS010000140.1 GCA_937926105.1 uncultured Actinomycetes bacterium
ATGCGCCGGTTCATTTCCTGCACGTTGTCGTTCAGGGTCTGCTGCTTGGCGAGCTTGTCTTTGAGCTGATTCTGTGGGATGGACTTCGCGGCCATCAGCGCGTCGATCAGCGCGTCCGTATCGATCTTGCCGGCGGAGCCACCGAGCAGTTGCGAAGGATTGAACGAGACGCTTCCAGTTGCCGATGTCATGATGTCCCCTCCGTGGGCGCCGATTGTATGTGCGCCGTGATCTCGAGGTCTTTATCGGTCGATGCGCCGCGCAATATGAGGCGCATTGGCAACTTTCCGATCGAATATGACGCCGCTCTCGAGCCGGACGCTGTCGTGCGGTGCAGGGAGGGCCTGGGCGGGTGCGAGGACGTCACGTTGTCACGGTGATCAGGGCATTTCCCGTTGGGCAGATCCTGCATCGCCTGCTCAGCTTGGTATGCCCTGGCCACAACGTGCGCAGGGACGGAAGACGCCGGGGCGGGAGGTCTTGTGAACCTCTCCGCCCCGGCGGTGTAGTGCTCTTCGGTTCTTCCGCGCGCGTGGGCGAGGCCGGCGAGTGTGCCAGGCTCACTCACACGTGCCGTTACTACTGCAGCAGCTTCAGGATGGCCTGCGGCGCGGAGTTGGCCTGAGCCAACACCGAGGTGGCGGCCTGGGTCAGGATCTGCGACTGGGTCATCTGCGTTACCTGCTGGGCCAGGTCGGCGTCCGTCAGGTTCGAGCGAGAGGCCGTGACGTTGGTGATCGCGGTCTGCAGGTTCGTGACCGTGTAGTTGAGCTGGTTCTGCACGGCACCGACACCTGATCGAGCCGTTGACACTGTGCCGATCGCGGTAGAGATCGTGTCGATGGCAGCCGACGCGGTGGCCAGGTCGGTGATGTTGATCCCGTCTGTGCCGAGGCCAGCCGAGGTGATGGCGGTGCTTAGCGTGAGTCCGATCTGATCGGTGCTATCAGCTCCGATTTGGAACTTCTTGTCGTAGGTGCCGTCCAGCAGTGGCGTCTGCCCGAACTTCGTCTGCGAGCCGATGTTATCGAGTTGGCTGTTGAGGGTCGTAATCTCGGCCTGGATGGCAGCCCATGAATCGGTGTCCTGGGTACCTTCGTTTGCCGCCTTGACTGCCAGCGTGCGCATGCGCTGCAGAACGTCCTGCGCGGTGCCCATTGCGCCGTCCGCGATCTGGGCAACGTTGATTGCGTCGTTCGCGTTGGAGACGGCCTGAGTGAGACCGTTGATCTGCGAGGTCAGTCCGGCGGCGATGGATAGGCCAGCCGCGTCGTCGGCGGCCTTGTTGATCCGCAGACCTGAGGACAGCTGCTGGAACGAATTCTCCAGACTGACCTGGTTCTTGGACAGGTTGTTGTAGCTGTTCAACGCAGCGACGTTGGTGTTGATGCGAAGACTCATTTTGTTTGCCTCCCAAACTCTAGAGTCCGATGACTGTGTGGCTTCCCGGGCGGGAGCCACGGGGACCGGCCCATCCGTGGGCCGTCACAGGACCCCATCGTCGGGGTGCCCGAGGACTTGAGCATCAATCCCGAAATTCTTCGCGACTTCGATCGAGTAGCCGGACTGCTTCTGGACCTGGGATCCCTCGCTAGGACGTCTGATTCGCGGTTGCTCAGCAACCCGGTCGTGTTCAGGACCAGGCCCGGCGGCGGCCATCACGGTTGGAGCGGTGGATCTAGGGGACCAGCCCCAGCGGTGAGTGCCGTCAATTGCCGCAGCAGATCCGCCGCATCAGACTCGGCGGTTCGCCAGATCACGTCGTCGTCAGCTATCCCATACGAATGCGCGAGAACATTGCGCAGCCCAATCGCCTCACCGAGGCCCTCGATGCGCTGCGCGAGGCCTGAGTCGGTACGCCGGAGTTGACCGAGTGCCCCGCCTACAACCATGAACTGGCGCTCCACCGCCGAGCACGGCAGCGGCTCACTCAGGTGGTCGTTTTGCGTGCGCCCCTAGTAAGTTCCGCGATGGCACGGAGCGCCCCGATCGCGTCGGCGATGAGCGCCCGGGAATCAAGCCGCATAGACCTGATGCTCGGTCTCGGCAAAAGTCTCGGCGAAGTAAGGGTTTTGCAGCGCCCGCGACATGACGAGGTCGACGGGGCGGCTCAGCAAGCGCTCCAGATCCTGCTGCAGCGCGTAGGACGTGCGGAACGATACGGCCGCGCTGGGATGAACTCAACGTAGAAATCGGCGTCGCTGCGTTCCGGGTCGAAGCGGTCGGTGGTGGCCGATCCGAAAATGGAGAGCCTCCGCACGTGGTGACGGCGGCAGATCTCGGCGATCTGCTCCAACGGGAGCGCCAGCGGTTGCCCCATCGGTCATCTCCGTTCGCTCGGCTGCCACTGCTGCAGCTGCAGCCATTATCTGGCATGTGACGTCGGTGCGACCGCTGCTCGACGGGTGTGGGCATCGCGGTGGGACGCCGCGGTCGGCGCCATACGCGGCGCACGGGTAATGCATTACACTTCGTCTTATGACGACGCTGACGATCCGTATCGATTCCGAGGTCGAACGCGCGCTCGCGACGCTGGTCGCGGAGGGACGGTCTCGCTCTGAAGCCGTGCGCGAGGCCATTCTGGAGGCGGAGCGGAGCCAGCGGCGCGCGAGGCTCCGCGCCGAGGCCGAAGGCCTGATGAGCGACCCGGACGATATCGCGGAATCGAAGGCACTGGCGGCCGAGATGGATGTTCTCCGTGCGCGGTGACATCTACCGCTTGAAGGCGCCGAAGGATGCGCGCGGGCATGAGCAGGGCGGATCGCGGTACGCCGTCGTGGTGCAGTCGGACGACCTGCCACTTTCGACGTGGCTGATCGTGCCGACCTCGACCGGCCGGAGAGCCGCGTCGTTCCGACCGGAGATCGAGATCGACGGAGTACCGACCCGCGTGATGGTCGAGCAGATGACGGTGATCGACCCGTCGCTTCGGCTCGGCGCCTTCGCCGGGCGGCTCACTGCCGGCGAGATGCGTAGCGTCGACAGCGCGCTGCTGGCCGTGTTGGCGCTCGACTGACAACGCCGGTGCCGCGGCGGTGCGGCGGCCCAACGGCGGGACGCCGCGAGCGGCGTCATACGCGAATTGAGCAGCGCATCAGCGCATCATCGACCGTGATGCTATGATGACCCCATGCGAACGACGGTGACGCTGGACTCGGATGTCGAGGCGCGCTTGAGCCAGCTGATGCGCG
>CALANS010000141.1 GCA_937926105.1 uncultured Actinomycetes bacterium
CATCACCGGTCAGTTTCGTGGCCGCCAGTGGTCAGTTTTCCATGGCCGCCAACAGTTGATCGCATAAGGCTCCAGAGCCGGCCTCGGCGACGCTGCGATGAGTGCAAGATACAGCATCTTGTCTATAATCTTCTGCGCCAATCGGACAAACTCTTGCGACTGACCGCCCAGAGCAATTTCGAGTTGCACGCTGCCAGCTACTGCGACGCGGTGCGCCGAGCGAACTGCGGTCCGTCCCCTCAGAACGGCGTCGTTCATCTCCAGGATGCCCGACATGTAGGCGCCAAACGCTTGAAAGACCAGGCTGCGCTCAAGCGAGTCCTTCGCGGCTGCAAGCTGCGCTTCATGGGTGGCGGCTTGTGCCGTCAACTGCTTCTCAGTCTCGAGGGACTGGGCTGCAAGCTGCCTTTCGGTCGCGGCACACTGGGCCGCCAGCTGCCTTTCGGTCGCGGCAGACTGAGCCGCCAACTGCTCCGCTGCCACGCGCCTTTGCTCCGCAAGCGACCGCCGCGTCACAGCTATGGCAATTGCGACTCCGATCAGGGCCCCGCCAAGTGCGCCGAAGACCGACCCGCCCCACCCGCTCCACATGTCCATCTGCGAAACCTACCGCCTCGGTCCGCCCATCAACACCACCGTCAAGTGGTGACGGCATGAGGTGTCCGGCCCAGGTCCGCGGCCAGCAATCGCTGTTCCCGATCGTGATAGGCGAGGTACCGCCCTGGCGGCTGTGCGACGGCGGTACCGCTGTCAGGTCCAAGCAGGTGCAGCGCGTCAGGGAGCACACCCGGTTCATGTGGGCGGTCTGGTGGGCACGCGACATCGACGGATGGCCGCACTGGCCTGGAGGCTCCGAATGAGCCCTACTTGCGGGGCAGTTGGAAGCGCCACTTGAGTGCATCGTCCGAGCGGTTCCGCTCCCTGTGCCAGCGAACGGTAATCGTGGAATCTGTCGTGCTGCCTGTCCGCGCTGCGAGGAACTCAATCGACGAATGCGCATCAATGTCGACAGGCTCCGAATCAAAGCGCGTGATGAGCTGTCCGTCGGGATTCGCAGACAGGACTACTCCGTATTCGTCCCAGTCTGAGTTGTTGCGCAACTCGAAGGTGTCACCCTTTACCCAGTTGACATGCCATGGCGGAAAGTACGCGCTCGCCTGCTCCTCCGTGAGCGACGCCATCCGCTCGTCAGCGGCTGCGCTCCGTTCGGCCGCGTTGGCACTGCGCTCGGCGGACGAGTTCGCCTTCCTTGCCTGCACGATCGACACGACGGCGGCAGCGACGGCAATCGCAGCAGCGAGCCATGCCGCGACATCTCCCCATTGGACCATGACGGGATCTTACGTCCCGCAAAAGCCGATTTGCCCGATGACGCACATACTCGACTCCCGCCGTCGCCTGGCACGCCGTCGGCTGCTCCGTCCTGCCCCTCCGCCACCGGCGGCACCAAACGACCTGCCGTGCCCTGGAAGGAGTTCCAGACCGAGCGCGCCGGCGCCGACGTAGTTGAGTATTGGTTCGGCGTTGTGCCTCACCCCGCTTATGATGTCTTGTTGGTAGATGTGGAAGTTGGATGACCGCTGCGGTCGAGCTGCTGGGTGAAACTGCCTCGACGCCGCGGCGTTACCCCAACCGTCACCCCGACCCGCCGCCGTGGCCAGCAATGGACACCGCCGACCGAGATTGATGTCTACTTCGCTCCTGATGCCCGAATCGATCGATCGCCCCCTATTCCGTGTCTGATATGATGTGTATATAGCACCGTCAACTGGGTCGAGTCACATGCGCCAGTCCGCAGCCGAGTTCGCGCATGACAACTTGTCGTCGCTGTTTCGGTTTGCGCTCGCGTTGTGCGGCAGTGCCGCAGACGCGGAGGATCTTGTTAGTGAAGCTATGACACGAGCGTTGCCCCACTGGGATCAGATTGAAATCAGTCCAAAGGCTTACATGCGCCGGACAATGATCAACATCAGGCTTAACGAACAACGGCAGCGGGCATCCGAACGACCATCGACAGATCCGAGCCCATCTGTTGACTTTGAAGAGACCCTTATAGAACGAGTCCGTCTTGCTCACATACTCGCTCTGCTAGACCCAGTCGACCGTACAATCCTCGTGCTCCGATTTTTGGAAGATATGCCGACCCGATCTGTCGCGGAGGTTCTGATGTGCTCAATGCCGACCGTTCGACGGCTCACTCGACGGGCGCTCGCCACTGCTAGGGCTGCCGAGCGGAGTCTCATGACAATCGATAGGAAGTCAGCAGAGTGAGCGTCAACTGGCGGTACGCACGTAGCCTGTCCCGACGACTTCATCAAGCATATGACCCCATCTCGGCGCCGGAAACGTTGACCATCGAGCGCTTAGTGGGACATGAGTCGCCCAGGAATCAAAGTCGGCAACTGGGCGGTCCGTTTCAAACTCGAGCCTTGAATGTTGCCGAGAGACGCCTATGGCCCGTGCTTGCCGCTGTCGCAGCCATTGTCGCGCTGGTGGTCATATTCTCAGTTTCGGATGCCCTTAAGAGTACTCCCACACCACGCACGACCGATGAGGCAGGCATCGCGAGCGGAACAAGCAATTCTCTACCTGAGGCACCCACCGCGCAGGATACTGCGGGCAAGCCACGCGCGACAAGGACGAGCACTTCCCCAATTACGTTTGCGCAAAGTTGCAACTCGTCAGTTGGACCCACAGCAAAACTTGCATTGTCGGCCTACTCAGATGTGGGTAGCGAGTCCCTAAAGAAGGCAATCACCAGACTTTATATTTCATCGGCGACCACCGGAACCGAGTACCTTTGTTTTTCCTCGGAAGGCAATGGCAATCACTTAACGGGGTTCGCTCGGCCACGCACGGGCGTGATCGGCTACTTTTCGACGACCGGTGCGAACGTCTATGGTGCTGTCAGTTCGGGCGTGGCTCGCATCGTGATCACACTCCACGTCAAATCGACGCCATCGGGAGGCTGGGCGGTACCATCCGAGAGTGCGGAGCTTGACATTTCAAAGGATTCGAGCGGGATGGATATGGTCGCCAATGGGTTGCGAGTTTTCGGCACAAGCTTCGCAGAGCTTCCTGCATACGATTTCGCGACCGCGGTCGCGTATGGGGCGGATGGCCAGCAGATCGAATCGGTCACTGCGGCAATAGCCAAATAGCCAGAACGCCGCCAGGGTATGTGGTGGGGTCTAGAACCTCATCAATGTGATCGACCGATCGGAGTGCCGACCGGCATATCCGAACTCAACGGGAGGTCTCGCTTTCTTCGCAGCGGCGATCTCCCCATTAAATCAACTCGATCCTGCTATTTCCGCGAACACCCTCGTTGTCAAAAGGAACCTTGGGAACGCCAGGCGTCGCTACTATCGGGGTTTGAACATCGGTGACGGGTATGGTTCCTGCCGTTTTAGCGAAGGCGCCGTCCGGTAGATGGACAAACCTACCGAGGCACTCCTGAAACGTATATCGGCGTCGGTCGAGAAGTGGGCCAATGTGACGCGTCGCTATGGCCTAGTTTTCGAGCGTCGCCGGCAACGTGTCAGCGCTGTCGCCGACGATGCCTTAGACAGATATCGCACAAATCGCTGCAAAATTACCAGGTGCAGCGGGGAGTGAACCTCTTGTATGCACATATTTGCCCCAGAGAGAAGGCTATTGAACGTCGAGAGCACGCGCCGCCGCATATCCTCGTTGGTCTTCCTGCCGCTTGGTGAGCAGCCAACTCGACGGGCATCCTTGACCGCAGCGCCCTAATCAGCTATCTCCTCTAACGGAGGTGTCGGAATCCGCGGGTGTGGGGCGAAGACTGCGGGAACGCCGTGCTGACTGCAACCTTGGCTAGCTGAATTTGGTCGGCACTGCCATCTGTTCTTCTGACCAAACAGTTGCAGGGAGCTAGGAATCGTCGATCGTCATCATTGAATGCATTGTATTTCCTGGAATTCGCTCGTGGATACGTAATGCGGATAGAGTAGAACCTCACTATTTGAACACGACATCGTGTGGTAGGCGCCATCCGCCGACATAACAATGTTTTTGCGACTCTGCGAGCCAAAACTCACCGCGCTACCGCTGTCAAAATGAGCGTAAGTCTTTAGCGCGGTAAAGTCGATCGCGCCGATAATGGTTGGTAGCACCGACGTTTGGTAGTCCTGATTCTCAGTGATGTAGGTTGCAGTGGTTCCAGTTATGGCTTCTCCAGGCATCTGGTGTGCCACGTTTATGATTAGCGTGCCAGCGACGCTTACGTGGTAGAAGGAACCATTGGTGGCCGGGTCATACCAAACAGACACCGTAACGTGTTGCCCTCCGCTAATCGTATTGGTGCGATAGTAGGCTGGCCCACAGAATGGGTTAGGCGAAGTACTGCCAGAACTTTCATCCGCCCAAGTGCAAAACTCTTCCCAAAACGGATGGCCGACCTTGCTGCCGTTCAGAACACGGCTTCCGGCCTGTATGAGCACCCCGTGACCTGCCAATGTGTTCGGCGTGTGATCCAACCCCAGCCAAATGCTCATACCTTGAGTGCTGCTGGTGCTGCTGATTGAGGGCTCATAGAATCCGCCCGTGACTTTCTGATAGGGCCCTGCAACGTTCTCCTCGCCACCCCAGTTATAGGTTCCACCATTCGTCACTGTTTCAAGAGTCAAGGAGGTAGGCGAGACCTCCTCCTCGTCTGTGACTGGGCAATACGCGGGCGGTCCCTGGTAGGCGCCAGAGTATCCATCAACTTCTGAGAGCCAAGCAGTGAGGTCTGGTTCGCTCGACGGCCGTGGAGGAAAACCCATCGCCACGAGTTCGGCATTTGATGCCGTTGTCGGGCTGAAGTCTGGCGGGGGTACTACATCTTGAAACGAACCCGATGCGTCTCCGAATGTGTAAATATATTGACCCCAAGACCCCAATTCGACGCTGCTCGCGACGAGGGCGTCGCTGCCGTCAGCACAGATGTTCCCACCAGGATCGCTAGCGTGGGCGGGAGGCGCTAGGAGCACAGCCGCTGCAACTCCGGCAGCCCCGAGGAACGCAAGTGAGTGCCTTGTCACCGTTCGACGTGAAACCATTACTTCGCCTTCCGAAGAGATCCTGCGACTGCAGTCGTATCACCATCGCGCCCAGTCTGCAATAGTTGATATGGCGTGATTTGCTGCCAATGGGCAACGTGAGGCGCCCGTAGTTGCTTATCCTGGCGGTTGAGGAGTCCGCGACCGGGGGGCGCGGTGCGTCAAGGATCGCTGACCGGCATGGTCGCAGCCGCTCCTACGATCTAAGCCTCCGGCCAAGGCAAGACAACTTTCATTGAGGAATCCCTCGCCGCCTCGCCAACCGCCTCAGAACTCGATTCGACTCCTCAAGGCGTCGTACATACGCTCAACAGCCGGCCCGGAAAGGACGTCGACTGGGAGACCCTGCTTGAGGGCTCTTGAATTGCCTGAGGCGGTGAACGCAGCCGCGCACTCGTGAAGTAGCACTAGAACGGCTCGGGGGTCGCTCCAGGTTGCGGGGTCGCCGCGGTAGAGGTCGCAGGCGCAGTCCAGGGCGGCTTCCGGAGCGCCGGCGAAGTCGCCGGTGGGTAGCGCGGAGTCTCGGTAGCCCGTCCCTTGCTGGCAGGTAAATAGCGAAGCCCCAGCGGGCGGCGGAGCCGCCGTAGCGCAGCCACATCAAGGGCTGGGTGTCGCCATCGTGTAGCGGGCCGCAGACGTAGGCGGAGTTCGCCTGGAAGTTGACATCCACCCGGCCAGTTGCGGCCAGCGGTCACTGGGGCGGGCGGATGGCCGCTGCTGCAGCGAGGCCTTGGTGGATTCCGTCGGCGATGTCATGGCAGGCCATGCTGTCGGATCGGCGTGTTGGGTCGACTGGTTTGACCACCGCCGCCTCTACGTCTACTGCGGCGATATCCCCCCAGCAGAACTAGAAGGAGACGCTACTACCGTCAACACCGAGCTCAGCAACCATCCGGGGACGGCGACTGCGTGAGTTGCGTGGAAGCCGGTGGGTGCTTGCGGAGCGGAGTTCGGACGGATACGCGCTATCGATACCACCACTGCGGGCGGCCTGACAAGGTCGATATGGAGGCAAGCGCCACACCTTGCGCTCGTCAGTTGCTTCCGCCACATCGCGGTCGGCGGAACCGACGCTTGGACCGAAGTCGTTCCGCCGTCTTAGCCTCAATGGTCACTATCATCGGCGCCTCCGGCGAGATCCTCCGCGATGATCGTCATCAACTGCGCCGCGCCAACCAGCCACCGCCCACCACGAAACGATTCGATACTGCCCATCGCCCGCTCGTCGCACTCGGCGGTCTGAACCAGGCATCTAGCGATTTGCTAGCTTCGCAACCGAATCACGCAGGGCGTCCTCGCCGGCGCGAACGTAGTGATTGAGGACGGTGGTGAGCTTGTCGCCGAGGTACTGGGCGACGACCTCCCAGGATTCGCCCAGCTCGTCGTGAAACCAACTGGTCGCGGCGTGGTGCCGCAGATTGCGGTAGACGATCGTGCGTGGCCACGCGTTCTCGGGGTCGTTCTTGTCAACCCACCGCCGAACTCGATGCCACAGGTAGTTATGCAGCTCCGGTCTTAACGGAAGTCCGGTCGTGGCGTCGATGAATAGCCAGCGTTCGTCCTCTGGTGGAATCGGGTAGTTCCACCAATGAACACTTCTGTCTGGTTCCCGGGCCGCTAGGGCGGCGCGCCGCTGCCGCTCAGTTGCCTGTGCGTTGGTCACCTGTTGCAGGGACGCCTCCTGGGGGAGCCCGAGTAGGTCTTTTACGCGCGGCAGCAGTTCGCCGAGCATGAGGGATCTGGGGAGCGGGACTTCGTGGACGACGTGGTTCTTAACGGGTCCGCGGAACCCCTGTTGGTACCGAGGAACGGTCCAGCTGCCGTTGACGTGCACCAGTCCTCGGTCGAAGAAGAGATCTATGGCCCGCAGGGCGTTCTGCTCGCCGAGGCGTAGCCCGCCGAAGCCTGCAACACGTATCTTGGTGCCGAATAGGGCCGCCCTGGCCAATGGGCTGTCCGTGCCTTCTGGCCCGCACATGCGGTCGGCGGCAGCCGCCATCGCTTGAACCTGTCGGGTCTCGGGTCGCAGACTAGCATCGACGTAGTGCGTTCCCGCTCCCTGCAGCACCGAGGTTCGGCCGATATCTAGGCCGTCGAGAGGGTCGATGCTTCGATCAAGCCAGCCCAACCGCCACGCCAGGTTTCGCATCGCCGCTAGGCAGCCGCGCAGATCCTCTCGACCCCGCGCGGAGAAGACGGTATGTGATGCGTGCTTCATGACCTGCCTGCTGTGATCGACCCGCCACTTAGTGACACGAACGTGTCCGATCGTTGGGATGACGTGTGCGTTCAACCGTGACTCTCGCCCCTGAATGGTGCGCGGCGCCTTGTGCCGCTGCCGGCTGTCTTCGATGTACGCCTCGCCCAGGGCCTCGATAGTGCGGGCGGCTCGGACATCCGCGGGCGGCGGAGTCTCCCGCGCTGTATCTAGAGCGGCCTCTGCCTGTTCGAAGATCTTCCGCGCTTCTGCCTCGGTGCTCGCCCGACGTAGCACTCGCCTCCAAGGCGTGCCGTCGTCGGTCGGAGCAAAGAACATGACCTGGTAGCCGGTGCTGTGCGACGTGGGTGCGTAGAGGCGGACCCGCCAGGGACGGCCCGTTCCACTGAGCATGCGTCGCTTGCCCTGAGCGAGGAGGGTCCTAGCCTTCTTACGGGCGGTCATGCGAGGGCCTCCCAACGTGGTGTGCGGGGTATCAACGAGCCACAGGCGGTGACTCGGGGCCTAATGTATCACTGGAATGTATCACTTTCGTGAAAGATGATACATCTGCCACTGATTAGGAGTGATGGCGATGGCAGAGCGACTACGTAACGCTACCAGCGCATACTTGCTGCAACACAAGGATAATCCAGTCGATTGGTGGCCGTGGGGGGCGGAGGCATTTGACGAGGCTAAGCGCCGTGATACGCCGGTCTTGCTCTCCATTGGATACGCCTCGTGCCACTGGTGCCATGTGATGGCGCACGAGTCGTTTGAGGACTCCACTACCGCCGCGTTGATCAACGAGCACTTCGTGCCGATCAAAGTCGACCGGGAGGAGCGCCCGGACATCGATGCGATCTACATGTCCGCCACCCAAGCACTGACCGGGCAGGGGGGCTGGCCGATGACGGTATTCCTGACCCCGGAAGGCGAACCCTTCTACGCCGGGACGTATTTCCCGCCGGCGCCCCGGTCCGGGCTGCCCTCGTTCGTCCAGGTGCTGACGGCGATCGCGCAGACCTGGCGCGCCGACCCCGACGAGGTCCGTTCCGCGGCGGCCCGGATCACAGCGGCGCTGCGTTCCGGGATGGACGAGGTCCAGACGGTACCGATAGGCACCGAGCAGCTGGACCAGGTGTTCGCCGCGCTGCTGGCCCAGATTGACCGTAGCAACGGAGGTTTCGGGCGTGCCCCCAAGTTTCCACCGTCGATGACGGTGGAATTCCTACTGCGGCACCACGAACGCACCGGCTCGGCGCAGGCGTTGCAGGCCGCCACTCTCACGCTGGAGAAGATGGCCCGGGGTGGCATCTACGATCAGCTGGCCGGCGGATTCGCCCGGTACAGCGTGGACGCCACCTGGCACGTACCGCACTTTGAGAAGATGCTGGACGACAACGCGCTGCTGCTCCGGGTGTACGCGCACCACGCCCGGCTGGCCGGGTCCGAGCTGTCGCTCCGAATCGCGCGCGAGACAGGGGATTTCCTGCTGAGCGAGCTTCGCACCGGGGACGGAGCGTTCGCAGCGTCGCTGGATGCGGACACCGCCGGGGTGGAGGGTCTGACCTACCGGTGGCCGATCGGCGCACTCATCGACGCCCTCGGCGGTGACGAGGATTCCCGCGCCACGCTTGGTGTTTTCGGGGTGGACCCCGAACGGCCGGACCCCGAGGGTGAGGTACTGCGCCTGGTGCGCGACCCCGACGACGCCGACCGGTTCGGCGTCGCGCGCAGGCGACTGTTGGAGGTGCGCCGCACCCGTCCCCAGCCGGCCCGGGACGACATCGTGGTGCTGCGCTCGAATGGGCTGGCGATCACGGCGCTGGCCGAGGCCGGCGCAGCGCTGGATCGACCGGAGTGGGTCGCGGCCGCCGAGGCTGCCGCCGACGCGTTGATCCGGCTGCACCGCGCGGACGGGCGGTGGCTCCGCAGTTCGCTGGGCGGCCGGCCCGGCCCCGGATCCGCAACCCTGGCCGACTACGCCTGCTTCGCGGCGGGGCTGCTGGCGCTGTACCAGGCGACCGGGCAGACGGACCGGCTGCGCCTGGCCGTCGAAGTGCTCACCGAGATGCTGCAACGCTTCCGATCCTCCGACGGGGGCTGGTTCGACGCTGCGGACCCCGACGCCGATTCCACCCGCGGCGCCTCCCTCGACTCCGCCCCCAGCGACGACGGGCCCGTCATCACCAGACCGCGCGACCCCACCGACGGGGCCGCACCCTCCGGGGCATCGGCTGCCGCGGACGCGCTGCTCACGGCGTCTGCGCTGACCGGCGACGCGGAGTTCCGGCAGGCCGCCGAGCAGATCCTGGCCGGCGTCGGCTCGCTGATTCTGCGCTTTCCCCGCTCGGCCGGCTGGCATCTGTCGGTCGCCGAGGCGCTCGCGGCGGGTCCCTTGCAGGTCGCGGTGGCCGGGCCGGCGGGGGAGCCGCGAGTTCGGCTGGCCGCGTCCGCCCGGCAGCGCGCTCCCGGCGGATCGGTGATCGAGGTCGGTGATCCGGACGCGCCCGGCCGTCCGCTGCTTGCCGACCGACCCGGCGTCGACGGCCAGGCAGCCGCGTACGTGTGCCGAGGTTTCGTGTGCGACCGGCCAGTGACCGGCACCGCGGACCTCGCCGCCGCCCTGAGCCCGCACTGATCCTGCACCGAGCCCCACTTGGGTCGACGCTGAGTCCGGCTGGGTCTGCCCTGAGTCTGGCGTGAGTTCGGCCGTGTTCCGGTCCCGCGGACCCTGCTGACCCGATCGACTTCGCCTCGCCGGCGGGGCGCGCTACGCCCACGGCGAAACGCTGCTCCTGCATTACACCAGGAGCGGTGTAATGAAGTAATCAATCCACGGAGGAAGGACTCACGATGAGGGGATACAGCATGGGCGCTCGGGCCAGGATGCGCGCCGCGCAGGAGGTACCCGACGCGTCGGACGCGCCCGGTTGGTTCGCCGGCCGGTTGCCCGACGGCTGGTTCGCCGGCGCGCCGGACGTGACGGTGGATCGTGACGAGATCATCGTCGTGGGCACGCTGCCCGATCTGGATGGGGAGTTCGAGGACGCCGCGGCCCGGGCCGCCGCCGAGGAGGGTCGGATCTCCCGGTTCCGCGAGCAGACCCGGGACGAGCGGATCGACATCGCGCGGCAGGCCCAGCATCGCTACGGCCGGGAGATCTCCTGGGGCGCGCAACTCGGCGGCACCCGGGCGCTGTTCACCACGGTCTCGGCGCCGGTGATGACCAGGCTGCGCCAACCCGAACGCCAGGTGCTGGACACCCTGGTCGAGTCGGGGGTGGCCCGGTCCCGTGCGGACGCATTGGCCTGGGCGGTGCGGCTGGTCGGCGACCACGCCGACGGCTGGCTGGCCGATCTGCGCGAGGCCATGCAGGAGGTCGGTCGGCTGCGCGCCCAGGGCCCGGATCTGAGCTGAACTCCGTCCGCATCGTCACCCCTACACCCGGCTCCGCACTCACCGGGGGCTGCCGCTGATCAACTCGGCTGGTCTGTGACGGGAGTGACGGATGTAGCCGAGTTCGGACGCGACGGGCGGGTTGATCAGCGCGGCCGGGGTAGCGCGAGCGGGGTCAGTACAGCACCAGCCAGATCGCGATGCAGTGGCAGATCGCGGCGGCCGACACGCAGGCGTGGAAGTACTCGTGGTACCCGAAGGTGGCCGGCCAGCCTCGGGGTCGGCGAGTCGCGTAGAACACGGCGCCGACCGTGTACAGCGCGCCACCGACCAGCAGGAGCACCAGTGCAGCCACCCCGCCACCGCGCAGCAGGTCGGGGATGACGAAGGCCGCCACCCAGCCCAACGCCAGGTAGACCGGCACCCCCAGCCAGCGCGGCGCGGCCGGCCAGCACATCTTCAGCGCCACCCCGGCGGCCGCGCCCGACCAGACCACCGCCAGCACCACGGTGCGCGCGGGTTGTGGGAGGGTCAGCACCGCGAATGGGGTGTAAGTGCCGGCGATGAACACGAAGATCATTGAGTGGTCGGCGCGCTTCATCCAGGTCCGGGCGCGGGTGGTGGTCCAGGTGTGCCGGTGGTAGGTGGCGCTGACGGTGAACAGTCCCACCACCGTCGCGGCGTAGATCGCGCAGGCCGCCGCGGCGGCGCCGCTGACCGTGGTCGCCGCCAGCACGATCAGCGTGATGCCCACAGCCCCGGCGACGGTCGCCGAGTACAGGTGGATCCAGCCCCGGGCGCGCGGCTTGACCAGTGGCGGATCGAGGGTGCGCGGCAGCGTCGCCGAAACAGGGGAGGTCACCGGTCCATCGTGGACCATCGGGGCGCGATTGCGCCCGCGCCGGAGCCATGAATTTCGTGAGCTTGCCCGCACCGGGCGTTGCCGCCCTCGGTCCGCTCGGGTGCCCCGCCTGACGAAATGGCGCCATTTCAGACTCACAAGCGGGCGGCGCTGGCCCGGCAGTACTGTCGGATCCGTGCGGATGCCAGCGGTCGCCTATCGGCTTTACGAGCGGCGGCTGGTGCGCCACCTGGCCGGGGCTGCCGTGCCGCATCACGTCGGGGTGATGCTGGATGGCAACCGCCGGTGGGCCCGTAAGGAGGGCCTGGCCAGCCCCGCCGAGGGCCACCGGGCCGGAGCCGCGCACATCGCCGACCTGCTGGGCTGGTGTCGCGGGCTGGGCGTCGGCATGGTCACGCTGTGGCTGCTGTCCACCGACAATTTGCGCCGTGAGTCCGGCGAGGTCACCTCGCTGCTGGACATCATCGCCGATGTGGTGGACGACCTCGCGGCACCGGGGCAACCGTGGAAGCTGCGCATCGTCGGGTCGATGGATGTGCTGCCCGAGGAGTTGGCGACCCGGCTGGCCGCGGCCGAGCTGCGCACCGCCGACCGGCTGGGACTCGAGGTGAACATCGCGGTCGGCTACGGCGGGCGGCAGGAGATTGCCGACGCCGTGCGTTCGCTGCTGCAGGCCAAGGCCGACGCCGGGGTCAGCCTGCAGCAGATCATCGACGGCCTGGACGTGGACGGCATCGCCGAGCACCTGTACACCTCGGGCCAGCCCGACCCCGATCTGGTGATCCGCACCTCCGGGGAGCAGCGACTGTCCGGGTTCCTGCTCTGGCAGAGCGTGCACTCGGAGTTCTGGTTCTGCGATGCGTACTGGCCGGACTTTCGGCGGGTGGACTTTCTGCGGGCGCTGCGCGACTACGCGGCGCGCAATCGCCGGTTCGGGGAGTAGCGCCCGCTCAGGGGGCGATGGTCGCGGATCTCGGACATGCTCTTCGGCGGCATCGGGGTCGAAACCGTGTCGGAGATCCGCGAACATCGGTGACGATGTCACGGGCCGCGCGCCGCCGGGAGCGGGACAGGTATGCGTTCTGCACCGCACGGCCCTCGTGGGGCACTCCCGCTCGTTCGGTGGCGCCATCAGCATGCCCACACCGGTACAGACGCCGTGACCCGGGCATTCCGCTGCGCGGGCCGGTGTCACACCAGCGAATCGTGCGCCGCAAGCGCCCGGCTGCGGCCGGCTGCCGGTCTGAGCAGGCGCGGCACCAGCCGGGCGAGTTGCGCCGACCCGAGGTGCGGGACGTAGGCGCGCAGCACCGCATTGGTGACCATCGGCAGCGCCGCCGGGTCGGGATAGGCCATCAGCAACGGCCGGTAGGCCGGATCGAACTTGGCCTTGAACGCGAGCAGCGACCGGAACCGGTACACCGGCTCCAGGATGCCCGCCAGCACCTCCACCGTGTGCCCCAGGGTCCCCACCGGACCGTCACCCTCCGGCCATGCCAGCGGCACGCCGGACAGGCTCACCCATTCCGCGTCCTCGTCGCGAAAGGTGGTCAGCGCGGTGGCGATCAGAAACTCCATCGTGCCGGGAAACGCGTCGGGCCCGCGCCGCATGAAATCCAGTGTCCAGCCGATGATTTCGTCGTTGCGGAACCCCGGGAGCCAGCTGGTGACGGCGGTGACGCGATCGTCGGCGTCGACCGCCAACAGACAGCGCACCTCCGGATCGTCCAGCTCGGCCAGCCCGCCCAGGGTGAAGCCCATCTCGGGCAACTCCTTGCCGGCCAGCCACTGCCGGTCGATGGCCACCACCTGATCGGCCAGGTCGTGGGGCAGGTCGCCGAATGCCGACCAGACGGCGCGGACGTCGTCGCGTCGGGCCCGGTTGAGTGCCGAGCGCACATCTTGCCAGCGCTTGCCGGTGAACGACAGCGCCTGCGGGTCCAGCGCGGTGTCCGACGCCACCGGTAGGGACCGAAAACCTTCGTAGCGCAGCAGATCGGCGGTGCGTGCGGTGACCGAGAAGAAGCACGGTGTCCAGCCGGAGGCGGCGCAGTGCGCCACGAATCCCTCCAGCGCGCTGGCCGGCCGGGGGCCGATCGGGTCGCCGGTGGTGACGGCGACCGCGGCGATCACCCGGTAGGCGAGGTAAGTGGTGCCGTCCGGGGTGAAGTAGTAGTGGTTGCCCCGCCACAGCGTCATGTAGGCCAGGCTGGAGGGCCCACCGTGGCGGTGCAGGATCACCGACGCGGCCGTCCGGTCCGGGGGCAGGTCTGCGGTGCGGCTGCGCCAGAAATGGGCCAGTGTCAGTAGCAGCGCCACGGTCCAGAACACCGCGCCGGTCCACTCGTACAGGGCGATCGCCACCGGACCGTCGGGAAAGAACCGGCCATGGCCCTCGCCGAGATAGCCGGCCGGCGCGAATCTGCCGGGCAGGCTCTCCAACAGCTGCCCCCAGGAGGGCCGCGGCCGGAACTGGTCCCGGGCCAGCCAGCCGATACCGAGGTAGGCGGCGGCGCTCGCCAGGGCGGCGCCGGTGGTGGCGAACACCCAGGAACGGTGCATCCGCCAGGGCAGCCGGACGTCGAAGTGCTCCCGGTTGGCGACCAGCAGCACCACGATCGCCAGCGGCAGGATGATCGGCGCCAGCCGGGTGATCCAGAACTCCGACCCCGGCATGGGTGTGCCACCATCGTCGGCGACCAGGTCGGCCAGTTCGCGGTGGGACAACGCGGCACCGATCAGTGCCAGTGCCAGGTTCGTGGCGATGCTGCCCAGGTAGGCCGAGCGCCGGCCGCGCCGCAGCCCCTCGGCGAGAATCATCAGGACCAGCACCGGCAGCAGCGTCTGGAACAACGGGCCGACGCCCTGCACCAGGAAGGCGGTCCCGGCGAACCGGCAGGCGTGCCTGCCGCCGGCCACCACCCCGGAGCACCAGCGCAGTACATCGTCCGCGTCCAGCGACGGCAGGAACAGGAAGTTCAGGGCGGACAGCGGACCGAAGCGATGCGCGGCCAGCAGCGTGGATACCGGACCCAGCGCCGAGGTGGCCACCACCAGCGCGACCAGCATCCGGCGGTCGCCCGCCGGCCGGCCGGACCGCGGGGCCGGCGCCCGGCGACCGAACAGTGCGGCCCCCAGCGCCAGACCGATCAACCCGGCGGCCATGCGGATCACATCGGCCAGATCGCCGGCATACAGCATGGTGGTCACCAGCGTCGCCGTCACCAGCACGCGCAATCTGGTGCGCCACAGCGGATCCAGCACCGCGCTGCCGGCCAGCAATAGGCCGATTGCACCCGGTGACAGGCCAACTACCGTCAGCCCCGCCAGACGCTGTGCCCAGGCATCGCCGGCATGGGCGCCGAATCGGACGACCGCTTGGGCCACGCCTGCTCCGAGCAGCTGGCACGCCGCGAACACCAGCACCGTCCGGCCGGATCCCAGGCGGCGCTCCATCGGCGCACAGGCCACCAACAGCACGGTGACCGCGAGGTAACCAGCCAGCCCGGAGGAGAACAGCGCGCTGGACAGCGGCGTCCAGACCTGCCCTCGGGTCAGCATCGGGGCACCGACCCCGACCACGGCCAGCAGCGAGGGTCGTGGACCCGTGACCAGGCTCCCCGTGACAGCGCCGAGCACCCACACCGTCACCGCCAGGGTCAGGCAAAACGGAAACGTCGCGACCAGTCGCAGCATCCGGCGCCACCGCCCGGCGCCCGACCCCGCGCCAGGTTCGGGGCTGGCCCCAGCGTGTTCGACCGGCGCCGGAGCGCTCACCCCAGGCCCATCCGCGCGGCCAGGTGCGGTGTCGCGGTAGTCAGCGCCAGCGCAGCGACGTACCAGGAGTGTGAGCCGGGGACGTCGAACTCGTGCACCCGCATTCCGGCCCGGCGGCACCCGCGGACCACCTCGGCGCGCTGCCGGCCGTATTTCACGTCATCCCGGCCCACCACGAAGGTGCCGTCCGCCCGGCGCCAGGTGTCCGCGGTGGCGGGCCGGCGGAGCCCGGCGGCCATGATGCGTAACGGTTCCCACGCCCGGTACGCGGCGAGATCCCCGCCGAAAGCCAGCTCGGCGGTGCGGGTCTCGCTACCCAGGGTCGGCCTGTTCTGCCCGGAGATGTCCAGGAAGGTCGGGAACAGCCGGGGATGCCGCACCGCCAATTCCAGGGCGCACGTGCCGCCGTAGGAGAAGCCGCCGACCGCCCAGTGCGCCGTGTTGGGATCCACCTGCAGGTGGGTGCGCGCCCAGTTGATCACGTCGACCGAGAGGTAGGTGTCCACGTTCCCGAGGTGCGAGTCGACGCACATCTGATTGCCGGTCAGGGATCCGTTCGCGTCGGGCATCAGCACGATCGGCGCCAGGCCGTGGTGGCGGACGGCAAAGGCATCCATGGTGGTCGCCAGATGGCCCGCCTCGATCCAGTTGTTGGGGTTGCCGAACTCGCCGGGGATGAGCATCAGCAGCGGCAGACTCGGGCGAGGGTGGGTCAGGTAGGCGGGCGGTACGTAGACCCAGCCCGGGCGCGCGGCGAAATGCGAGACGGTCGCGGGCATCGTGACCTCCGACACCGCGCCGGCCGAGGGCATCGGACCGGTAGGACGCCAGTCCCGCAGGTTCTCATGGAGCCGTGCCCGCTGGCTTTGGGGGCCGCTCGGCGCGCCGGAGGTGACGGTCGGCGCGCTATCGATGGGGCCGGTAGGGTCCCCCGGCTGGCCGGATTCCAGCGGTGGCAGCTGGATCTGGCCGCCGGGCGTCTGGCCCAACGCCTCGGCCGTGGTCGGGAAGTAGCCGTAGTACTGGTTGATGCCGTTCAGCGAGGTGGCCACGATCACCAGGGTCGCCAGCACCGCGAGCGTCCGCCGCCGCCAGTCGGCTTTGACCAGCGTGACGACCAGCAGCGCGACGGCCGCCAGCATGACCGCGAACCACGCGACGACCGCGCCCGGCAGCGGGTCGGTGAATGCCTGCCACACATCGTTGACGAACCAGTCGATCAGCAGTGCCGCGCCGATGGAGCCGACGGCGACCGCCGGTACCACGATCTGCCACCACGCCCGCCAGCCCCGGCGCGCCAGCAGATAGCCGCCCGCGATCACCGCGAGCACCATCAGCACGATGGGGAATGGGCCCGCCAACAGATCCCACTGCAACATATCCGCACCCCTACGCAGGAGGCGTCCCCTCCGTGCGGCGGGGGCGGGCCGGTGGTGACGATCAGAGCGTGCGGATGAAAGATGGGGATGCGCTGTGAAATTGCCCAGAGTGGTGCGCGGGTCGTTCCGCGTCGGGCGGCTCGCCGGTTCTCAGCCGGCACACAGATGATCTTCACGGATCTGTTGCCGGGGTGTGATGCTGTAGGCATGGACATCCGGGCACGCAGGTGCCTACCGGGAGAGCCCGGAGGACCGCCGGAACCACCGAGGAGGGAACGCCGTGGTCGCATCGGGAGCCAAGCTGCTGGTGGTCGACGACGAGCCGTCGCTGCAGGACATCGTCGCGACCTCGATGCGCTTTCTGGGATATCGGGTATCGGTGGCAGGTACCGGCCGGGAGGCGGTGCGGCGCGCCACGGAGGAGAACCCGGACCTGATCATCCTGGACGTGATGCTGCCGGACTTCGACGGGCTCGAGGTGATGCGCAGGGTGCGTGCCGCCGGAGTGGATGCCGGGGTGGTGTTCCTGTCCGCCCGCGATACGCCGACCGACAAGATCGCCGGGTTGACGGCGGGCGGTGACGACTACGTCACCAAACCCTTCGGGCTGGAGGAGCTGGCCGCACGGGTGTCGGCCGTGTTGCGCCGGGTCCGGCCGGAATCTGGCGAGGACGAGGTGTTGCGGGTGGCGGATCTGGAGCTGGACCCCGTCACCTACCAGGTGACCCGCGCCGGGCTGCCGGTCGACCTGGCGCCCACCGAATACAAGATGCTGCGCTATCTGATGATCAACGCCAACGTGGTGCTGTCGCGGCAGCAGCTGCTGGATGCGGTGTGGGGCACCGACTTCTACGGTGACGATTCGGTGGTGGCGACCTACATCTCCTACCTGCGACGCAAGATCGACACCCCGGCGCTGGAGCCGTTGATCCACACCCATCGGGGGTTCGGCTATGTACTGCGTGGCACTCGGCACTGAGGTGGCGCCCTCGGTGAGTGCGCAATGCCGCCCGCCGGGGGCGCGGCGATGAGCGCGTCGGACGCAGCGGCTGTGACGACGACTCAGGGCGAACTCGATCCGGGTCGGCGTCGCCGATTCAGTTTGCGCGCCAGGCTGATTGCGCTGGTGCTGGCGGTGGTGACGGCCGCGCTGATCGCGGTGGACGTGGTGATCCCGCCTAACGTCCGCTCTTCGCTGATTTCCTCGAAGGAACAAACTCTCGGCTCCGTCGTGAACAACCTCAAGAGCATGGGGGCGGGCATTCTGTCGCAGCAGCTGGGCACGGCCAGCTCCCAGACTCCCCTGGGCGGGCAGGTGGGCTGGAGTCTCGGCTACTCCACTGGCGTCACCAAGGTGGTGCAGGGTATTCCGTCCGCGGCAAGCGCCAACCCGGCGGTCGGATGGACCACCTCGACCACCTCACCGGTCATCGTCGGCGATGTGGACAGCGACGACCCGACGTACCTTGCGCTCGGGTTCCGTGCCCACGTTGGGTCGGAATCGGGCGGTCCTGTCGTGCCGGTCAACATCGTCGCGTGGGTTCCGCTGGCGGACATCAATTCCGCCGTTGGTCGAGTGATCCTGCTGGAGGTGCTGATCTCGCTCGGTCTGCTCATCTTGGTCGGCGGGGCCGCTGGTTTGATCGTGCGCCGCGAGCTCCGTCCGCTGGAGACCATGGCGCGGGCGGCCGACGAGATCGCCGCCGGCGACCTGTCCCGGCGGGTCGATCCGGGTGCGCGGGGCACCGAGGTCGGTCGGCTGGGCTCCGCCTTCAACGGCATGGTGGACGGGGTGTCGGCCCTGCTGGCCGAACGGGCCGAGAGCGAGCGGCGGATGCGGCAGTTCGTGGCCGACGCCTCGCACGAGTTGCGCACTCCCGTCGCGGCGATCCGTGGCTATACCGACCTGTACCGGGCGGGGGCACTGCCGGAGGAGGTCGCGCTGGACCGGGCCATGGACCGGATGGGGTTCGAGTCCAAGCGGATGGGTGCGCTGGTGGAAGACCTGCTCACGCTCACGCACACGGATGCCGAGACCACCGCCCCCACCGATCCGGTGGACCTGGTGCCCCTGCTGACCGGGGTGGTGGACGACGCGGCCGTGATCGACCGGGCCCGGACGTGGCGGCTCGCCGGGACTGCAGCCCGGGCCGTGGTACCGGGCGATCGGCTGCGGCTGCACCAGCTGTTCGCCAATCTGCTGGCGAACGTGCGCACCCACACCCCGGTCGGAACCACGGCGACGGTGTCGGTGACGGCCAACCAGTACGAGGTGGCGGTCGCCGTTATCGACGACGGGCAAGGAGTGGCCGACGAGGACCTGCCCCGGCTGTTCGACCGGTTCTTCCGCGCGGATGCGTCGCGCAGCCGGGAGCGTGGCGGCTCCGGGCTGGGCCTGTCGATCGCGGCGGCGATCGTGCGGACGCACCGGGGTCGGATCCTCGCGGCGGCCAGCCCCGGCGGTGGGTTGACGGTGACGGTGGTGCTGCCGGCCGCACCTGCCGCGACGGCCGGTGATAACCCGGTGACCGCGGGAGTGGGGTCGGGTGATTCGTCGTCGGGCTTGCGTTCTGCTCCGCCCGGCGGAGCAGAACGCAAGCCCGGGTCACCGGCATACCAGGGGTCCGAGCCCGGAGCGTCGTCACCGCCCGCAGATCCACCCTCCGTTGCGTCACCGTCGGTGACCCCGTCACCGCCGGACGCCGACGCGCCGACTGGCCTCCCCGGCGCTCGAGGCGTTCGCCGGTAGCGTCCGTGTTGCGGGACTCGCACCTCGCGGCCCGCACGGGAGGCCCCGACGATGACGTGCCCCGAAGCATGGCCAGCAATATGGCCAGCAGTGCGGCCAGCACGGACGGACAGGGGGCCGGCCCGAGCCCCCGTGGCGGCTCGGCCTAGCGCTCGCTAGGCAGGTCGCCACCGGAGCCACCGGCCCCACGAGGTACGGGTGCGCGGTCCCGCACCCGCCGGAGTCGTCCGTGGCCGCACGCCGATCGCCCCGATCCACCAGCACCACCCCGACCGGCCGGGACGCGCAGCCCCGGCACACGTACGTCATCGATACCTCCGTCCTGCTGTCCGACCCGTGGGCGCTGAACCGCTTCGCCGAGCACGAGGTGGTGCTGCCCCTGGTGGTGATCAGTGAGCTGGAGGCCAAGCGGCACCACCCCGAGCTCGGATACTTCGCTCGCACCGCCCTGCGCCTGCTGGATGACCTGCGGGTGCAGCATGGCCGGCTGGACGCGCCGGTCCCGGTCGGCGCCTCTGGCGGCACCCTGCACGTCGAACTCAACCACACCGATCCGAGCGTGCTGCCCACGGGATTTCGCACCGAGACCAATGACTCCCGCATTCTGGCCTGCGCCCTCAACCTGGCCAAGGAACGCCCAACGAGCACGGTCGTCCTGGTCAGCAAGGACATGCCCTTGCGAGTCAAAGCATCCGCAGTGGGTCTGCCGGCCGACGAGTACCGAGCCCAGGACGTGGTGCCGTCCGGATGGACCGGTATGGCGGAGATCGAGGTGACCACGGAGCAGGTCGATACGCTGTTCCGTAGCGGTCTGATGGACTGCGACGCGGCACGAGACCTGCCGTGCCACACCGGGATCAAGCTGATCAGCCCGACCGGTTCGGCGCTGGGTCGGGTGACGCCGGGCAAGCAGGTGCGGGTGGTGCGCGGCGAGCGGGAGGCGTTTGGGCTGCGCGGCCGGTCCGCCGAGCAGCGCATTGCGCTGGACCTGCTGATGGACGACGAGGTCGGCATCGTCTCGCTCGGCGGCCGGGCCGGCACCGGCAAGTCGGCGCTGGCGCTGTGTGCCGGGCTGGACCTGGTGATGGAGCGCCGGGCGCACCGCAAGGTGATCGTGTTTCGGCCGCTGTACGCGGTGGGTGGACAGGAGTTGGGCTACCTGCCAGGCGCCGAGAACGACAAGATGCAGCCTTGGTCGCAGGCGGTGTTCGACACACTCGGTTCCGTGGCCTCGCCCGCGGTGATGGAGGAGGTGCTGGCCCGCGGAATGCTCGAGGTGCTGCCGCTGACCCACATCCGAGGCCGATCGCTGCACGACGCGTTCGTCATCGTCGACGAGGCGCAGTCGTTGGAGCGCAACGTGTTGCTGACGGTGCTGTCCCGGCTGGGGTCCAACTCCCGGGTGGTGCTCACGCACGACGTGGCGCAGCGGGACAACCTGCGGGTGGGGCGGCACGACGGGGTCGCCGCGGTGATCGAATCGCTCAAGGGGCATCCGCTGTTCGCGCACGTGACGCTCACCCGATCCGAGCGCTCACCGATCGCCGCGTTGGTGACGGAGATGTTAGAGGTCACCGACCTGGCGTGAGCGGCGTCCCGCGGGCGGCGGCTGCCGGAAAGTGGCGTCCAGATTCGCGCTGCAGCGCATTTCCGCAGGTCGCGGTGATCTTGGTCCGATCTGGACGTCGAAAAACGGCATCTGATCGGTGAGCCCTTCGGGGCCGCGGCGACCACCCGCCGTGCCCGATCCAGCGGGTGCCTCACACCGGCCGAGACGCGCATGGCGGACAATGGACCGCCGAGGCGGCCACCGGGCCGCCGACCGGGAGGGCACCAGATGATCCGACGACGCCGCAGCACTCGTGGCGCGCCCGCGCTACGCCCGCGCCTGGCCGGGGGCGGGCTCGCAATCGCCGCGGCGGTCGTGGTGGCCGGGATTCTGTGGGGCGGCGCGTCCGCGCAGGCCGCCGACCCGGGGCACCGGGTCGCCGACCAGGACGCCACCCCGGCCGGCACCACCACCGCCGTCGTCACCGCCGCCGGCCGCACGCTGACCGTGGCGGTGTCCCCGAAGGACGGGCTGCCTCCGTCGGGTGCACAGCTCACCGTGGCGGGCACCGGCTTCGACCCCAGCCACGACCTGTGGATCGCGGTGTGTGAGGACGATGGGGTGGCGCCCGCGGCCCTGCTGCATTGCGTCGGTGGCGCCATTCCCGACGAGAACGCGAGCACCGGCTGGGGCATCGTCACCGATGCCCAGCAGTCGCCCTACGCCGGCCCGGTCACCACCAAGTGGCACAAGGACGGGTCGTTCAAGCTCACCCTGCAGCTGCCGTCGGCAATGAGCGAGGACGCGGACTGCGTGTCCGCCTCCTGCTCGGTGTACACCCGCAGCTCAGACGACTCCGACCGCAGTGAGGATGTGCGGGTACCGGTGGGCTTCCTGACGCCGGCGAGCGCATCGGCCTCGGCGGGTTCGTCGGCCGAGGGTTCTGCATCGGAGGTCACCACCAGCTCGCCGACCAGCAGTGCCGAGCCGACCACCGAGACGATCGGCGCGGTACCGACCACCGTGTCCCCGGAGATCATGCTGCAGACGTCGGCGACGGCAGGCAGCAAGCAGACCGTGTTGTTCGCCGGGTTCACCCCCGGCGAGAAGGTCGACGTCACCCTGTACTCCACCGCCGTGAAGCTGCCGACGGCCACCGCAGATCCCACCGGCAACGTGCGGATCACCTTCACCGTGCCGAAGAATCTGGAGGCGGGCGAGCACGTGCTGCAGGCCATCGGTCGGGAGTCCCGGCGGGTGGGTATTGCGCGGTTCACGGTGGGCGCCGCGCCCACCGGCACCGTGAGCGCCTCGGCGTCCGAGACCAGCGCGGCCGCCAGCTCGGTGACCGAGTCGGCGGCGGTGTCGGCATCACAGGGAGCGCTCGAGTCGCCGGCACCGAGCTCGGCCGGCTCCCAGGTCGTGTCGTCGGCGCCGCCGAGTACCGCGGTCGCATCGCCGTCGGTGACGGAGTCCGCGGCGACGGCCAGCAGTTCGGTGGCGGCCGCAGCCGGCGACGGCGACGGGAACCGCCTGCTGTGGCTGTGGATCGTGCTGGTCGTGTTGATCGTGGTCGGCGGGGCCGCGGGCATCGTCGCGATGGTGCGCCACCGGCGCGACGTCGAGGACGAACCGCCCCTGACCGCGGTGAGCACGGCACCGGTGCCCGGGTGGTCCGGGGGCGGTGATACCCCACCCGATCCGACCGTCGCCGGGCCCACCGTCGCCGGGCCGACCCCGGGGTCCGTCGACCCCGGCGGGTACGGGCTGCTGTCCGGCCGCGGACACCCGGACGGCCCGGTGCTGTATTCCGGCGGCGACTGGCCGGATCGGCCGACCAGTGTGATCGGCGACCAGCCGGAGCAGACCGGTGCCCTCGACGCGCCCACGCAACAGTGGCAACCGGGGTTCGCGTCGCCGGCGTCTCCCGGCACGCCCCCGTCACCGACTCAGCCGACCGCGCCCTCCGCGGAGCAGACGTCGCCGGCGGGGGGCGACGCGACGGGCGATACGGGACCCGGCACGCAGCAATGGCGGCCCGACTTCGCCGCGCAGGAACCGACTGTCGGCGACACCGGGCAGCAGCCACCGACCGACGAGCAGCCGGGCTCCGACCACCCGGACGGGCCCGACGACGCCGGTTCGGGCGGCCGGCATCGGTCCGGCTGACGATGCGCGACCGGCCCGTCGGTCGGCAGGTGACCCGTGCTACGGGTGCGTCATGGACAGCACGTCCAGCGTGGCATCCAGCTGCTCGGCGGTGAGCGTGCCCTGCTCGACGTGGCCGCGCTCCAGCACCACGGCCTTGATCGTCTTGCTCTCCTTGAGCGCCTGCTTGGCGATCGAGGCGGCCTCCTCGTAGCCGAGGTACCGGTTGAGGGGGGTGACGATGGACGGGCTGGACTCGGCAAACTCCCGGCAGCGCGCCACGTCCGCCTCGATGCCGTCGATGCACCGGTCGGCCAGCACGCGGGTGGAGTTGGCCAGCAGCCGGATCGACTCCAGCAGGTTACGGGCGATCACCGGCAGCATCACATTGAGTTCGAAGTTGCCCTGGGAGCCGGCGAACGCGACGGTGGCGTCGTTGCCGATCACCTGCGCGGCGACCATCACGGTGGCCTCCGGCAGCACCGGGTTGACCTTGCCCGGCATGATCGATGAGCCCGGCTGCAGATCCGGCAGGTGGATCTCGGCCAGGCCGGCGCGAGGACCGGAACCCATCCAGCGGATGTCGTTGCAGATCTTGGTCAGCGACACGGCGATGGTCCGCAGTTGGCCGGAGGTCTCCACCAGCCCATCCCGGGCGCCCTGCGCCTCGAAGTGGTTGCGTGCCTCGGTGAATGGCAGGCCGGTGGTGCTGGCAAGCTCAGCGATCACCGCGGCCGCGAACCCGGGCGGCGTGTTGATGCCGGTGCCCACCGCGGTGCCGCCCAACGGCAGCTCGGCCAGCCGGGGGAGCGAGGCGTTCAGGCGCTCGATGCCGTAGCGCACCTGCGCGGCGTAACCGCCGAACTCCTGCCCGAGGGTGACGGGGGTGGCGTCCATCAGGTGCGTCCGGCCGGACTTGACCACCGTCGCCCACTCGCTCGCCTTGGCCTCCAGTGCCGTGGCCAGATGGTCCAGCGCCGGGATCAGCTCACGGGTGACGGCCTCGGTGGCGGCCACGTGGATGGAGGTGGGAAACACATCGTTGGACGACTGCGAGGCGTTCACGTGGTCGTTGGGGTGCACCTTGCTGCCCAGCGCCTCGGTGGCCAGGCTCGCCACCACCTCGTTGGTGTTCATGTTGGAGCTGGTGCCCGACCCGGTCTGGAAGACGTCGATCGGGAAGTCGCCGTCGAAGTCGCCGGCGGCCACCCGGTCGGCCGAGGCCACGATGGCGGAAGCAATCCCCGAGTCCAGGACCCCGAGCTGGGCGTTGACCTTCGCCGCGGCGGACTTGATCAGCGCCAGCGCGCGGATCTGTGAGCGCTCCAGGCCGCGGTGCGAGATCGGGAAGTTCTCCACCGCCCGCTGGGTCTGTGCCTGGTATTTGGCGGCGGCGGGAACCCGCACCTCGCCCATGGTGTCGTGCTCGATGCGGTATCCGGCGGTGCCGGTCTGGTCTGCGGAGGTGGGTTGCTCTGCCATACCGATCACCGTATCGGCAGGTAGAACGGGGGCCAATCGGAGGTCCGTCACACCTCGGTGGCGGGCTTTCGCGGAGAGGTGCCCGCGGGTTGCTTCGCAAGGGACTCGCCGGGCGTAGCAGCCGGGGTAGTGCGACGATTCGGACATGTGAGTCCATGGCACTGGACGGGCGAGTTCCAGTCCTAGCCGGAAGGGCCCAGCCAGCCTCGGCACGTGTGCCGTTCTCGACCTGACCGGTGCGCCCCCGGCACCACATCGAGGGTGCCGACGGCACTACCTTGAGGCGTATAGTCTACTAAGTCGATAGGAATAGAACCTGCCGAAGGGTGGACGGATGAGAACCATGACGGGACGGATCCGGCTGGTTCCGTCGCTGCTGGCGGTGGCGCTGGTGGGCATCGCGGGATGTTCGACCGCGGCGCAACAGGCAACCGAGAAGGTTGCGATCGTGGCCTACTCGGTGCCCAAACCCGCCTACGACGACCTGCAGGCCGCCTTCCAGCAGACCCCGGAAGGCAAGGGCGTGCAGTTCTCCGCGTCCTACGGGCCCAGCGGCACCCAGAGCAAGGCAGTCATCAGCGGCCAACCCGCCGACTATGTCGCCTTTTCCCTGCAACCGGATATGACGCGCTTGGTCCCCGGAGAGGTGGCCGAGGACTGGAACGCCGGGCCCACCAAGGGCATGGTGTCCGACTCCGTGGTGGTGATCGTGGTGCGCAAGGGCAACCCCAAGCACATCACCGGCTGGGATGATCTGATCAAGCCCGGTGTGCAGATCGTGACTCCCGACCCGGCGTCCTCCGGATCGGCCAAGTGGAACATCCTGGCCGCCTACACCCAGGTGACGGCCGGCGGGGGCAGCGAGGCAGACGCCCAGAAGTACCTGACCGAGTTCTACCGGCATGTGGTCAGCAAGCCGTCCAGTGGCGCCAACGCCACGGTGACATTCGAATCCGGCACCGGGGATGCGTTGATCTCCTACGAAAATGAGGCAATCGCGGCCAGGCAGAAGGGTGTTGGCATCGACTATGTGGTGCCGGACCGAACCTTCCTGATCGAGAACCCGGCTGCGGTGACGACCAGCGCATCCCAGTCGGCCAAGAACTTCCTGACCTTCGCACTCAGCGACGCCGGTCAGAAGGTCTTTGCCGCCAACGGGTATCGCCCCGTGGTCAAGGGCGTCGACCCCGGCACGGTGCGGGGCGTCAACGACCCGGCAGACCCGTTCCCCACAGTGGACAAGCTGACCACCATCGCCGATCTCGGCGGCTGGCCGGCAGTGGACGAGAAGTTCTTCACCTCCGGCACCGGCATCGTCAGCCAGGCGGAGCAGGCGGCCGGGTGAGCGTCGCCGTCCTGGCCGGACGTCGCAACACGGCCCCCCGGCGGCGCGCAGCGGCCGACCGTACCGGCGAGCCGGTCGGCGCGGTCGCTGGGCTGGGCCTGGGCGTCGCGGTCCTGTGGTTCGGGCTGCTGGTGCTGCTGCCGCTGGCCGCCGTGGTGGCCACCGGGCTGTCCGGCGGCTGGGCGGGTTTCCTGGATGCCGTCACATCCCGCGCAGCCATCGAGTCGCTGCGGTTCACGGTGATCTGCGTGGTGATCGTCACCGTCGTCAACGCCGTGATGGGCACCGCGATCGCCTACCTGCTGGCGCGCGATAATTTCCGCGGTCGGCGGGTGCTGGATGTGGTGATCGACATCCCGTTCGCGTTGCCGACCATCGTTGCCGGCGTGGTGATGCTGACGCTGTATGGCCCGTCCGGCCCGCTGGGGCTCAACCTGCTCGGCACCACCGCCGGTGTCGTGTTGGCCCTGCTCTTCGTCACCTTGCCGTTCGTGGTGCGCTCCGTCCAGCCGGTGCTGCAGGCCCTGGATCGGGATGCCGAGCAGGCGGCCGCATCGCTGGGTGCGACACCGTGGGTGACGTTCCGCCGGGTCGTGTTGCCGGTGCTGCTGCCGGCCATCGGCTCGGGTAGCGCGTTGACCTTTGCCCGGGGAATGGGGGAGTACGGCTCGGTGCTGCTGATCGCCGGAGGCCTGGACAACACCAGGGTGTCGTCGATGTACGTCTTCCAGCAGGTGCAAAACTTTGACTATCCCGCGGCCGCGGCCGTCGCGACGGTGCTGCTGACCGTCAGCGTTGTCGTCATCTCGCTGCTCCAGCTGGTGCACCGGTGGGGCTCCCGGCATGGCTGACGTCGCCGTGCACCAAACGCTGCGAGGCGTAGCGATCGGATATGTAGCAGCGCTGGTGATCGTGCCGGTGGCGATGGTGGCATGGCGCACTGTGCAGGCGGGCGCCGACACGTTCTGGCAGGCGATCTCCTCGGCACAGGCGGTTGCGGCGTTTCGACTGACGGCCATCGTCGCCGGATCCGCGGTGGCCATCAACGTGATCTTCGGCGTCGGAATGGCGTTGCTGCTGGCCCGGTACCGCTTTCCCGGCCGCCGCCTGCTGGCCGTGCTGGTCGACGCTCCCGTATCCGTCTCGCCGATCGTCGTCGGGCTGGCGCTGGTGCTGGCCTACGGGCCGCGGGAGGGCTGGTTGGGGGCGCCGCTGCAGAATGCCGGCATCGAGCTGATTTACGCGACTCCCGGCATGATCGCCGCGACGGCCTTCGTGACGACGCCGTTGGTATTGCGCGAGATCGTGCCGGTGCTCGCCGCCGAGGGAATGGAATCAGACTATGCCGCGCGGGCATTGGGGGCGACTGCGACGCAACGGTTCTGGCGTATCACCTTGCCGACGGTCCGGTCTGCGCTGGCCTATGGAGTGGTGCTCAGCCTGGCTCGAGCGATCGGGGAATTCGGTGCGGTGAAAGTGGTGTCGGGCAATGTCAGCGGCGCCGGACAGACGCAGACTGCCACGCTGCTGGTCGATGAGCGGATCGAGCAACTCGAACCCGGCGGTTACCAGGTATCGCTGGTGCTGATCGCGGTCGCGGTGCTGGCCATCGTGATCGTGTCCGCGCTGCAATCACGGCAGGAGACACCATGAGTATCGAGGTCAAGGCGGTGACGAAGCGGTTCGGAGACTTCGTCGCGCTGGACGGAGTGGACCTGACGGTGACGGAGGGTCAACTGACCGCGCTGCTCGGACCCAGCGGCGGCGGCAAATCCACGCTGCTGCGGATTATCGGCGGCCTGGACGAGGCCGACGAGGGAGCGGTGTTCCTGAGCGGGGACGATGTCACCGCCGTTCCGGCCCGCCGTCGGAACGTGGGGTTCGTCTTCCAGCACTACGCGGCGTTTCGACACCTGAGCGTGCGGCGCAATGTCGCGTTCGGTTTGGAGATCCGCAAGCTGCCCAAGGCCGAGATCCGCCGCCGGGTCGACGAACTGCTGGCGCTGGTGCACCTGAGCCAGTTCGCCGACCGGTTGCCAGCGCAGTTGTCCGGTGGTCAGCGACAGCGGATGGCCCTGGCCCGAGCGCTGGCCGTTCGGCCGCGAGTGCTGCTGCTGGACGAGCCGTTCGGCGCGCTGGATGCGGCCGTGCGGCGGGAACTGCGGCAGTGGCTGCGCAGGCTGCACGACGAGGTGGGGGTAACGACGCTGCTGGTGACGCACGATCAGGAGGAGGCGCTCGAGGCAGCGGACGAGATCGTCATCATCAACCATGGACGTGTCGAGCAGTCCGGCAGCCCGCAGCAGGTGTACGACCGGCCCGCCAACGACTTCGTGATGGGATTCCTCGGCCCCGTCACCCGGCTGGGCGGCGAGTTGGTCCGACCGCACGACATCCAGGTGCATCGGCGTGCCGTGGATGGCTCCCTCCCCGCGCAGGTGCTGCGCCTGGACCGGTTGGGCTTCGAGTTTCGGGTACACGTGCAGGCTGGTGACGACCGGGCCTGGGTGCAGCTGGCGCCCCGTGAGGTGCATGCACTGGGCCTACAGCCGGGCGAGGAGGTGTGGCTCCGGCACGAGAGGTGACGGACGCGCTGGTCGGAGCAGGCGGGCCCGGCCCGCGGATATGACCAAGCACGGACGGGGCGGCCCGGATGAGACAATGCGCCGGTGCAGATATCGGCCAGGGCGGACTATGCGGTGCGAGCCCTGCTCTGTATGGCGGCGCACGAACCCAATCTGGTAACCGCCGAGACCATCGTGGCTGAGCAGGGTCTGCCGCGGAAGTTCATCGAGTCCATCCTCGGCCAATTGCGCCGGGCCGGGCTGGTTCGAGCGCAACGCGGCGCCTCGGGCGGATACCTCCTGACCACGCCGGCGCGCGAGATCACCATCGGGGCGATTCTGCGCGCGGTGGACGGCCCCCTCGCCGAGGTGCGCGGCCTGCGACCACACGAGACCACCTATGGCGGTGCCGCCGAGCACCTGCCGGAGGTGTGGGTGGCTACCAGGGCGAGCTTGCGGCAGGTGCTGGATGAGACGACCCTGGCGCAGGTGTTGAGCGGGAAGCTGCCGCGCCAGGTCGCCAAGCTGAACCAAGCGCCGGACGCCTGGCTGCCGCGCTGACTTCGGGGCTTCGGGGCTGCGGGGCGACTGTCTCCTGGTCGGCCCAGTCGTCGCCATGGCGCCGGGCATGCCACCATGGTTCCGTGGCGGACAGACGCAAGCTGGGCACCAAGGACATGGTGATGACCATGGCCGTGGTGCTCGTCGTGGTGGCGTTCATCGCGCTGTATGGCAGCCGGGTGATTTTCGCGCCGGGCGCGCAACCGGTGACGGGCGACGTGCCCACCGCCGATGTCGTGGGCGGTTTCACCCACGCCCAGCAGTCCATGTCCTTCCCGGTGACGGTGCCGACCGGCATCCCGAAGTCCTGGCACCCCAATTCGTTCACCGTCAGCACTCCGACGGTGGACGGCAGCGTCACGTTGCCGACCGTGCGAGGTGGCTGGGTCACCCCGGCCGGCGCATTCGTCACCCTCATCGAATCATCCGGTGACGAGGGTCAATTGTTGCAGGCCGAGATCGGGTCGGTAGGCGCCAGCGACGCGACCACCAGTGCCGGCGGCGCCACCTGGACGGTGACCAGCGGACGACGCAGCGAGGTCGCGTGGATCCGCAGCTCCGGTGGGGTCACGCTGTTGATCACCGGCAACGCGCCCGAGCAGGACTTCGTCACGGTCGCCGAATCCGTCTCCGGCACCTGACGTTCGACCCGGTCGGATGCTCCCGTGTGATCTGATCGCGACGGGGGGCATCGACCACAGGCTCGGGTGCAGGCGGAGCTCCTCGCCCGTAGGCCGTGCCGAAGGCCTGGCCCGCACGGTCGCTGCCCCTGCTGTGCCGAGGCGCCTCAGCTCTCGTCGGGCTCGTCCTGGTTCTCGTCGTCTTCGTCACCGGGCCTTTCGGCGCGAGCCAGGGCGTCGTCGACCCGGGCCCGGGCACCGGCCAGGAACTTCTCGCATGCAGCGGCGAGCGCCTGGCCCCGTTCCCACAGGGTCAGCGATTCGTCGAGGGTGAGCCCGCCCTCCTCCAGGGTGGCCACCACGGACGCGAGCTCGTCGCGTGCCTGCTCGTAGCTGGTCGGCAGCGGCGCCGGCTCCGCGCCGGCCGCCCGCTCACCGTCACCGTTCGGTCGTGCGGGCCGTCGTGCCTTGTTGGCCGTCATGGCCACACCGCCTTCCCCGCCGAGCCCACCGGCATCATCTCGCACGGTCCGCCGTCACCGCCTGGGACGCCGTCACCGGATCGGGGCCCTCCGATCTCGCCAGCAGCGCCCCGTCATGCAGCCGGATTCGCAACTCCGAACCCGCCGGGGCGTCCGCCACCTCGCGGAGCACCGTCCCGCCGGACTGGACCACCGCATAACCCCTGGCCAGCGTCGCGGCCGGGCCCAGCACGGCCAGCTGCGCGGACCGGCGCCGCAACTCGGCCTGGCCGGTGTCGATGACGCTCGTCACCACCGACAGTCCCCGCCCGGCCAGCCGGTCGATCTGCTCGGCGCGCCGGTCCAGCGGCCCCGTCGGATCGGCCAGCACGGCCGCCGACGTCAGCCGCGCCAGCCGGGCCGCCTCGGTCTGCACCCAGCCGATCAGTGCGCGGCGCGCCCGGTGCCGGCACAGCTCCAGATGCCGCAACTCGGCGGCGGCGTCCGGCACCACCCGCTTACCGGCATCGGTCGGGGTTGAGCAGCGCACGTCGGCGACGTCGTCCACGATCGGGTGGTCGGGTTCGTGGCCGATCGCGGCGACCACCGGCGTCCGGCACGCCGACACCGCCCGGCACAGCGTTTCGTCCGAGAACGGCAGCAGATCCTCCACGCTGCCGCCGCCGCGGGCCAGGATGATCACGTCCACCTCGGGGTCCGCGTCCAGCTGGCGCAGTGCCTCGATCACCGCGGGCACCGCCGTGGGCCCCTGCACGACGGTGTTGTTCACCCGGACGCGCACCGCCGGCCAGCGGGCCCGGGCATTGGACAGCACATCGGACTCGGCCGCGCTCGCCCGACCCGTGACGAGACCGACGACGCGTGGCAGGAACGGCAGCGGCTTCTTGCGCTCCGGGGCCGTCAGACCCTCCGCGGCCAGCAATTGCCGTAGCCGCTCGAGCCGGGCCAGCAGCTCGCCGATCCCCACCGGGTGCACCTGGTCGACCCGGAACGAGAGCGTGCCACGGGCCGCGTAGAAGTCGAACCGGCCGTGCACCACCACCCGATCGCCCTCTCGGGGTGGCCGAGCCAACCCCTGCAGTGTCGCACGCGGGGTGCTGACCTGCAGTGACACGTCCGCAGAGGGGTCTCGCAGGGTCAGGAACACCACCGCCGACCCGGGCCGGGCGGACAGCTGGGCGATCTGCCCCTCGACCCACACCTGCGGTGCGCGGGCGATGTAGGCCATCATCTTGCGGGTCAGGGTCCGGACCGGCCAGGGAGCGTCCCGGCTGGTGTCCGCCGCGGTGACCGGTAATGGTGACTCGGTCACGCGTGAGGATCCTCGCCCGCCTCGGCGCGCAGCGTGCTGAGGCGGTTGCCCAGCACTGTGAGGTAGGAGGCCCGGGCCCGGCCGGTGGTCTCGTGCTCCAGCAGCCGGGCCACCGCGCCCGCATCGAGCTCTCGCAGTCGGCTGCGCAGCTGCGGCAGCCTTAGTCGGTCGTAGTCGGGCATGTCGGCCGGGTCGGCAGGGTCGGCCGGGTGCTGGCGGTTGGTCGCGTGCGCGTCGGCGCCCGGTTCGGTTGTCGCGGGTGCGGGCCGGTCTGCGTCGGCGGGGCCGCCGGCCCGCGGGGCTTCGCCGGCATCCGGACCGAGCGTCGGGGCCGTCTTCGGGCCGGGGTCCGGCGCAACGCTGCCATCGACGGTGACGACGTCGTCCTGGGGCTCCTCGTCGTCGAACCGGGCCCACTCCGGACGCTCGGAGGGTGGGGCCGTGACGCCGGCCAGCAACTCGTCACCGCGGCCGGCCAGTTCGGCGATCTCCTGCTGCACTCGCATCGAGGCGCGCATGGCCTGACCGGCGACGGTGACCGACAGCGCCGGTAGGTCCTGCGGCAGCCGGCGCAACCGTTCCAGGCCGGTCGCAAGCAGCCCGGCAGCGACCCGCACCGGAAGCGGAAGCGTGATGGCCATGCCGTTTAGCCTGCCCCATGGCGGCGTCTCACGTCACATCACCCCTGGTGGGCGGTGATGTGACACACGATGCGCGCTGCGCTCCGGCCGGCGACGCCCGGCGTCTGCCTACGATGGCCCCATGGATACCCCGCATCGACGCGTCCTGCTCGCGCGCCCGCGCGGCTACTGCGCCGGTGTGGAGCGGGCCGTCCTCGCGGTCCGCAAGGTGCTGGAGCAGTACGGCGCGCCGGTGTACGTGCGCAAGCAGATCGTGCACAACAAGCATGTAGTGGCCACCCTGGAGCAGCAGGGCGCGGTGTTTGTCGAGGAGCTCGACGAGGTGCCGCGTGGCTCGGTAGTGGTGTTTTCCGCACACGGCGTGTCGCCGGCGGTGCACCAGCAGGCTGCGGAACGTGAGCTCACCGTCATCGATGCCACCTGCCCGCTGGTGACCAAGGTGCACAAGGAGGCTCGCCGGTTTGCTGCGGACGGCTACCAGATCCTGCTGATCGGACATCGTGGTCATGAGGAGATCGAAGGCACCGAGGGCGAGGCGCCGGAGGCCATCACGGTCGTCGACGACGCCGAGGAGGCCGCGCGGGTCGAGGTGAAGGACCCGTCCAAGGTGATCTGGCTGTCCCAGACGACGTTGTCGGTGGACGAGACGCTGCACACGGTGGACGCGCTGCGCGACCGGTTCCCGGCGCTCGCGTCGCCGCCCAGCGACGATATCTGCTACGCCACCCAGAACCGGCAGGACGTGATCAAACAGATCGCCCCGCAGTGTGACTTGGTGATCGTGGTGGGCTCCACCAACTCGTCGAACTCGGTGCGCCTGGTGGAGGTTGCGCTCGACGCCGGGGCGCCGGCGGCACAGCTGGTGGACTACCAGCACGAGATCGACGATGCCTGGCTGGACGGGGTGACCACGGTCGGTGTGACGTCGGGCGCGTCCGTGCCCGAGGAATTGGTGCAGGGCGTGCTCGCGCACCTCGCCGAGCGCGGGTTCGGCGACGTCGAGGAGGTCGTCGCGACCACCGAGACGCTCACATTCGCACTGCCGAAGGAGCTGCGGAGGCGCCCGGTCTCGCGCTGACGGTGTGGCAGACGCCCGGGTCGGTGACGGCCGGCCGGCGGTTAGGCGCGCGCGGCCATGCGGGCCTCCGGTCGCGGCGCACCGCGATGGCCGTGTACCGGTTGCGCGATGATCCGGACCAGGCCGAGCAGCAGCCCGACCCCCGTCGCGACCGCCATGATCGGGAAGTTCGTGACGATCTTGGTTGCGCTGAAGACGGTCCCCTCGCTGGTGAGCACCTTGAAGGCGACGAACACCAGGACCGCCATCAGGATCGGGGCCTGCACCATCCCGGTGAAGATGGACCCCCGGCGAACCGCGAGTACGGCCACGGCGATGCCTGCGGTGAAGCAGATCGCGAAGCCCCAGCCGATCGGCGACGAACCGAGGGCGCGATCCACGACGATTCCGATCGCCCCGAACACCAGCCCGATCAGGATGGCTCCCCAGGACGGGACGCCGCGGACGGACAACAGGACGGAGGCGTCGCTGGGAGCCAGCGCGCGGCGAGGGGGATACGTCACACCCACCACGGTACTGGTTCGACCGGGCGTGCGGGTTGATGTCGCCCGGTCGACGCCGGGTCGCCGGTTCCCACATCACGCCGGACCGGGGGCGTCGGTGACCGCCTGAAGGTCGGGGGCGCGGGCCACTGCCGCGTGCACCTGCTCCGGGGTGGGCAGCTCGTCGCCGGTGACTCCCAGGTGGGTGAACCGGCGGGCGCTGACCAGCACCCTGCTATCCAGCGACCGCATGGCCGAGTTGTAGGAGCCCACCGCCCGATCCAGGGCGGTACCTACCTTGCCCAGATGCTCGGTGAAGGTCGCCAGCCGGCGATACAGCTCGCGCCCGAGCGCGTGCACCTGCTCGGCCGATGCGGACAGCCGCTCCTGCCGCCAGGTGAAGGCGACCGTGCGCAGCAGGGCGATCAAAGTGCTGGGGGTGGCGATCACCACGCGACGCTCGAATGCGTACTCGGCCAGGCCGGGATCCGCGGACAGGGCAGCGTCCAGGAATGCCTCGCCGGGGACAAACATCACCACAAACTCCGGCGCGGGGTGGAACATCCGCCAATAAGCCTTGCCAGCCAGTGCGTCCACATGAGCCCGCACGGCGCGGGCGTGCTGCGCGATCAGTACCCGGCGGCGGTCAGCCGTCGGGTCGCCCGGGTAGGAGCCGCGCGGATCGCTCGGATAGGGCCCGCGCGGGCCGCCGAGCGGCCGACCAGCCGGATCCCCCGGGACACGGCCGTTCACGCCGGCCCCGTCACCACCGTCGCAGGCCGCCAGCCACGCCGCCATCGGCGCCTTGGCATCCACCGGGATGGCGCGCCCACCGGCCAGCCGGACCACCAGGTCCGGCCGGGCGGCACCGTCCTCGTCGCGCACCGTGACCTGGGTGTCGAAGTCGCAGTGCTCGACCATGCCGGCAAGCTCCACCACCCGCTGCAGCTGGACCTCGCCCCACCGGCCCCGCACCTGTGGAGAGCGCAGGGCCCCGGCGAGCGCCCCCGCCTGGGCGCCCAGTTCGCCCGACGTGCGGTGCAGCGCGGACACCTGCTCACGCAGGCTCGCATACGCGTCGATCCGATCCCGCTCGACCTGGTGCAGCTGCGACTCCACCCGTGCCATCGCATCGGCCGCCGGCGCCAGGAGCGCGGCCCACTCGGGGGACGGACCCCGGGAGCGGGCGAGCGTGAACCCCAGCGCCAGCCCCGCGGCCAGGCCGACGACCAGCAGCGCCGCGGCGACGATGAGCGTGGTGGTGTCCATGCCGCCAGGATGAACCGAGGGTCCGACAGTGACGTGCCGGAGCCGTGTCAGCCGGCGGCCGCCTCGTGGTCCAGTAGCCAACGCTTGACCGCCGGGCCCCAACGGAACCCGCCGACGCCGCCGCCGGCCGGAACTACCCGGTGGCAGGGCACGAACAGGGCCGCGGCGTTGCGCGAGCAGGCCGATCCGGCCGCGCGGATCGCAGCCGGCCGCCCGGCCTTGGCGGCGAACTCGGTGTAGGTCACCGGCGCCCCGGCCGGAACCGTGCGCAGCACGGCCCACGCGTGGGTCAGGAACTCGCCGCTGCGCTGCTGCACGGGCACCGCATCGATCATCGTCACTGCCCCGTCGTGGAAGGCGACGACTGCGTCGGTGACGTGATCGATGGACCGGACCCGGCGCAGCGAATCCGGACGCAGCTGACGGGCGATCAGCGGCAGCAGGTCGTCGACGTCACCGGTCCATCCGGAGGCCAGCACAGCCGGCCCGGAGTCGGTGTCGGTCACGACGGCGGTGAACGGACCGACCGGCGTGTCGATGGTGGTCAGCCGGGCCCCTCTCGTCCCGGTCTGTGTCGGTCCGGGGTCGGATGATCGGGCGGTGTCGGTGGTCCGGGTCATGATGCGGTCCTTCGCTGGCGGAGAGGTGGGATCAAGGGGATGTCGATCGGGGCTAGGAGACGGCGCGGATGCGGCGGGTCACCGGCAGCACCGAGCGCCACAGGTACATGCCCGCATACGACCGGAAGGGGCGCCAGCGCTGCGCGGCGCTCTGCAGCGCCACGGGGTCCTCGGGCAGGCCGAGCGCCACCGCGCCATGCCGCAGGGCGAGATCTCCCGTGAGCAGCACGTCCGGGTCGCCCAGCACGCGCATCGCCACGTATCCGGCGGTCCACGGGCCGATCCCGGCTCGCGCCACCAGGTCGGTGGTCAACTCGGCGGTGCGACGACCCGCGTGCACGGCGAGCGACCCGTCGGCCATGTCCCGTGCGGCCTGGGCGATGGCAGACGCCCGCCGGCGGGGCCCGCCGATCCCCTCGACGCCGAGTCGGGCGATGCCGGCCGGGGATGGAAACAGACGGGCCGGCCCGGGCGGGGCGCTCTCGACTCGGTCGTCGACCAACGCGGCGAGCTTGCCCAGGGCGGTGCGGGCCGCCGCGACCGACACCTGTTGGCCGACCAGCGCCCGGATCAGGATCTCCGGACCGTCCACCGCTCCGGGAAGACGCAGCCCCGGCGCGGCGGTCACCGCGGCCGCGAGCGCGGGGTCGGCGCCCAATACCGCAGCAATGCCGGTTGGGTCGGCGTCCGCGTCGAGCAGCCGCCGGCATCGGTACACGGCCGGGGCCAGATCCGACAGGTGGCTCAGCCATAGGTCGGCCGGGATCGCCGTCACCGTCGTCGGCTCTGCGGAGTCCGGTGGGTCCGGTGCGGCGAGCCCGTCAGACGGTTGATGCGACTCCGGTGGGAAGGTGAGGGTGACGACCCCGGTCCCGGCTGGTAAGCGGAGCGTGCGGGTGTAGCTGCGCTCGTGCACGGACTCCACGCCGGGGACTGCCCGTGCGGCCAGGAAGTCCAGCAGGGCCGTGGCATGGAACGGGGCGCGGACCGGCAGCCGCAGGCTCAACACCCCGGGGGCGGCCCCGGTGACGGCTCGGGTGGCGCGCAGCGCGCTCGGGTCGGTGGCGTACACCTCGCGGATGGTGTCGTTGAACTGCCGGACGGAGGAGAACCCGGCGGCGAACGCGATGTCGGAGATCGGCAGCCTGGTGCTGGTCAGCAGGATCCGCGCGGTGTCGGCTCTGCGGGCGCGGGCCAGCGCCAGGGGAGAGGCACCCAGTTCGGCGACCAGCATCCGGCTCAGGTGCCGCTCGGAGTAGCCCAGCCGGTGCGCCAGCCCAGGGACGCCCTCACGGTCGACGACCCCGTCACCGATCAGGCGCATCGCTGCGCCGACGGTGTCCGCCCGCAGGTTCCACTCCGGCGATCCGGGGGCGGCATCCGGCAGGCAACGCCGGCAGGCCCGGTAACCGGCGGCCTGCGCGGCCGCCGCGGTGGGGTAGAACGTGACGTTGCGACGATGCGGAGTCCGGGCCGGGCAGGCGGGCCGGCAGTAGATCCCGGTGGTGCGCACGGCGGTGACGAACTGTCCGTCGAAGCGCCCGTCGCGGGTTGTGACGGCACGGTAGGCGACCTCGAAATCCGGTGGCATGCCCCTACAGTGCCAGCCCGGGCGGCGGCGCGCTGGCGGGAATCGGACACGGCAGCCAGACCCGGTGAGCGCGGTCGGTCCGCGGGACGTGAGATGCCCCGCCCGGGCCGGCGATCAACCGGCCCGAACGGGGCATCAGATGGGCGATGTGCGCGAGAGTCAGTGCATCGGCAGGGCGGGCGCCGGTCCAGCACCTTCAGCCGTGCCCTGTTCGACGCCGTCCTCGACTGCGATCTCCGGCTTCCGGCGCGGCAGGAACAAGGACGGGATCAGGCACAGCGCGATCAGCACCAGCGCCACCCAGAAGGTCTGCCCGAACGCGTCGGCCAGCCCAGACTGGCCGGAACCGATCTGCGCCGGCGTCAGCGGCGAGCCGTCGGGACCGACCATCTTTCCGGACTGCAGACCGAAGCTGTACAGGGCGGCCGCCGGCCGATCGAGCGTGGCGTTGGTCAGGATGACGCTCATCACCGCGGTACCCACCGACCCGGCGGACTGCTGGATGATGTTCATCAGTGTCGATCCGCGCGCCACCTCGTGGTGGGTCAGCGACGCGAGCGCGGCTGTCATGATCGGCATCATGGTGGCGCCCATGCCCAGGCCCATCACGAACAGCGAGCCCAGGATCAGCGCATACGGCGTGGTGGCCGAGATCTGCGTGAACACCGCCATGCCGGCCGCGATCAGCACAATGCCGCCGAGTACGAACCGCCCTGGACCCATCTTGTCGGTGAGTTTGCCGGCGATCGGCATGGACAGCATGGCGCCGATGCCCTGGGGCGCCAGCAGCAGACCGGTAGGCAGCGTCTTTTCCAGCCGCACCTGCAGGAAGTAGCTCGGGAACAGCAGCATCGCGCCGAAGAACGCGATCGCGAACAGGCTCATGGTGATGACCGCGATCGTCAGCTGACGGTGCTTGAACAGCCGCAAGTCGATCAGCGGATGGTTCTTGTGCATCGCGTGCCACACGAACGCCGCCATGAACACCACGCCGATGATCGCCGGAATCAGCACCTCGGCGGACCCGACGGTCCCGGTGCGCGGAATGCTGGATACGCCGTACAGGAACAGCGCCAGCCCAGGCGAGAGCAGCAGCATGCCGACGAAGTCGAACGACTCGCTTGGCTCCGGGTTGTCCTTGGGCAGCACGATCGTCGCGGTGATCAGCGCGAGGATGCCGATCGGCAGGTTGATGAGGAAGATCCAGTGCCAGCTCGCGACCTCGATCAGCCAGCCGCCCAGGATCGGGCCGCCGATGGGGCCCAGCAGCATCGGCACGCCCAGCACGGCCATCACCCGGCCGACCCGCTGCGGACCGGCGGCGTGGGTCATGATCGTCATGCCCAGCGGCATCAGCATGCCGCCGCCGAGGCCCTGAATCACCCGGAAGGTGATCAGCGATCCGATCGACCAAGCCATGCTGCACGCGACCGACCCGGCCACGAACAGCACCAAGGCCAGCAGGTAGAGCCGTTTGGTACCGAACCGGTCGGCGGCCCAGCCGGTGACCGGGATCACGGCGGCCAGCGCCAGCGTGTAGCCCGTCATGGTCCAGGCGACGGTGGAGTACTGCGCGTTGAAGACCTGCATGAACGTGGGCAGCGCGATCGACACGACCGTCACGTCCAGGATGGACATGATCGCGCCGATCACCACCACCCCGGCGATCTTCAGGACGCCGGCGTCGAGCTTGTCGCTGGCGCTGGGCGCGGCGGGGGCGGGGGCAGTCATGGTGGGTCTCCCAGATGGGTGTGGCGGTGCAGTGGAACGGGCTGCCACGGCTCCATTGCCGAGGGCGAACCAAGATCGAGCGCAGAAAGCGTAACGAACGCCACCGACAGTCTGTTCCCGATCGGCGCGGTCCATCGTAGAGATCGCTGTTCGCCGAGCGCGAACGAAAATCAGCCTTTCGCAGGAAACCCGGCTGTGATCCCGGACGCACTCGGAATGCGACGAGGCCCGCACGGCGGGATCGCCGATGCGGGCCTCGGGGGGTGACGGGGTTACCGCCCTGAGGTGATCGGGGCCGCGACGCCTCCCGTCTCCGGCGCCACCGCCTGGCAGGTGATGCCGCGCGGGTGATCGTCGGCGGTAGTGCAGGCCATGACACCCTGGCGAACCGCGTTGTTCCGCACCGTGGCGGGCACGTTGTCGACGACCTCGTTGACGGTGACGGTGCGCACGAAGTTCATACCCGGGTACGTGAAGTGCTCCTGCAGCAGACGCGAACTGCTCGGGTCGAAGGACAACGTCTTGACCTCGCCGGGACGGTGGGCATCGTCGGCGAAGCTGACCTGCACAGCCGAGCGCCCCGTGCTGTCGTGCCCGTCGACGACGGTGACGTGGCCGGTCTGCCGGAGCGCGAGCAGTGCCGCGGCGCGCAGCGCCGGGGGCGCCATGCCACCTCGGAGCATGTCGCCGACTGCCGTGAACACCGCCTCGTCGGTCGACGTGGACCCGTGCACGTGACCGCGCAGGTAGTCGGCCAGGTCGGCCGGATCGGTGGGCAGGCTGGCGAGGAAGGCCGGTGACGGGTAGCTCGTCTCGTCGCTGCCGGGTGGAAATGCGAAGTACGACACGCTCGATCCCGCGGTGTCCTTGCGCAGCACCGTGCCATCCGAGGAGGTCCAGGCCTCCTGGGTGGTAACGCTGCCGTTCTGATTGTTGGTGGTGACGGTGTGCCGGTACTGCCCGGCCAGCAGCGCCGGCTCTGCGGCGGCGGTGGTGGCGAGCCGTTCCAGCGCGGCGGCCGACGCCGGGCCCATCGGTGAATTCGATGGCAGTACGGCTGGGACTATCAGTGCGGCGGCGACGGCGGCCGCCACCGCTCCGCCGGCGACGAGCACGCGTCGGCGCGTCACCACCGGACGCTGGCGCGGCGTCAGGGGCCGGATCACGCCGCCGTCGGCGCGATCGTTATCTTCAAGGATCGTTCGCAACGTAGCGGCTCGTCGGTCGGCGGGCCAGGCTGCGTCCAGGTCGGCGTTGGAGGGCCGCAGCGCCGCGAGGCGAGCGATGGGGTCGGTGATCGTGGTCATGTCGGGTTCTCCTGAGGGTGCAGGGATTCCGCGCGGGTTTCGGGGCGGTCGGTCAGTGCCGCGTTCAGTGCGCGGCGGGCACGGCGCAGGCGGGCGAGGATGGTGCGGGCGGAACAGCCCGCGACCCGGGCGGCGTCGGTGTGGGTCAAACCGTCCCAGGCGGTGAGCAGGACGGCGTCACGTTCGTCGTCGGTCAGGGTGGCCAGCGCGTCGAGCACTGCGGTGCGATCGACGGCGGTGTCTTCGGCGGCCGGATGCGTGGCGTGGCCACCGGCCAGGTGCTCGACGGCGGCCATTCGCACCGCGAGGCGGGCGTGCCGGGCCCCGGACCGGTAGCGGTTGAGCAGGGCGTTGCGGGCGACCACCAACAACCAGGGAAGCGGATCGGCGGGGATCGTCTCGTGCAGCCGCCACGCGGTCAGGAACGTGTCGGCCACCACGTCCTCGGCCACGTCGGGTGTGCTGCGCACCCGGGCATAGGCGTACACCCGCCGGGCGTAGCGCCGGTAGAGATCGGTGAACGCGTCGACGTCGTCGCCTGACTCGCCGGCGGTCGAATGCTCGATGGCGCTCACCTCCTGCTCGTCGACCGCGCCGCTCATGTCCAGAAGGGTCCGGCGCGGACGTGATCCGGAAGCGCGCCGTCCCCGATCCTCGGTCGGGCGCCCTACACTGGCCCGACGTGAGCCTCACCTTGGGAATCGTCGGCCTGCCCAACGTCGGCAAGTCCACCGTGTTCAATGCGCTGACCCGGGCGGAGGTGCTGGCCGCCAACTACCCGTTCGCCACCATCGAACCCAACATCGGAGTGGTGCCGCTGCCCGATCCGCGGCTGGACAGGCTCGCCGAGATGTTCTCCTCGGCCAAGATCGTGCCGGCCACGGTGTCGTTCGTCGATATCGCCGGCATCGTCAAGGGTGCTAGCGAGGGCGCCGGCCTGGGCAACAAGTTCCTGGCGAACATCCGCGAGGCGGATGCCATCTGCCAGGTGGTGCGGGTGTTCGCGGACGGTGACGTGGTCCACGTGGACGGCCGGGTCGACCCGCTGGCCGATATCGAGACGATCAACACCGAGCTGATCCTGGCCGATCTGCAGACCCTGGAGAAGGCGGTGTCCCGGCTGGAGAAGGAGGCGCGCAACGCCCGGGATCGCGGGCCGGCGCTGGAGGCGGCCAGGCAGGCGGTGACGGTGCTCGATGGCGGACGCACGCTGTTCGCGGCGCGCGGAGAACTCGAGCTGCCGCTGCTGCGCGAGCTGTCACTGATGACGACCAAGCCGTTCCTGTATGTCTTCAACGCCGACGAAGCGGTGCTGACCGACGTCGACCGGCGGGCGGAGCTGGCGGCGGCCGTCGCGCCCGCCGACGCGGTGTTCCTGGATGCCAAGGTCGAATCCGAACTGCTGGAGCTGGACCCCGAGTCGGCGGCCGAACTGTTGGAGTCCATCGGGCAGGATGAGCCCGGCCTGCATTCCTTGGCCCGGGCCGGCTTTCACACCCTGGGCCTGCAGACCTACCTGACGGCCGGGCCCAAGGAATCCCGGGCGTGGACGATCCGGCAGGGCGCGACGGCGCCGCAGGCGGCCGGGGTGATCCACACCGACTTCGAGCGCGGCTTCATCAAGGCCGAGATCGTCTCCTACGACGATCTGATGGCTGCCGGCTCGATGGCGGCCGCGAAGGCCGCCGGCAAGGTGCGGATGGAGGGCAAGGACTACATCATGGCCGACGGTGACGTGGTGGAGTTCCGATTTAACGTGTAGCCGCATTGCTCGTTCACCCGTCCGGGCAGTTCGGCCTAGTCGTGACGAACAGGGATGGCGAGCGTGTGTTTGAGTCCATCAAGCATGACCTGCGGTGTCGGCAACCCGAGCACATGCGAATCGTTGGCCGCTGAACGTTCTGCGGCCGTGGCCCGCCCATAGGATTCTGCTCATGCGGCTCCAGCTGACTGATCTGATCGACCCTGCTCTGCTGCCGCTCGTCGACGAGTCGCGCGCGTTCTATGCCCGCCGGCCGGCTGAGCGCGGGCCGGCGAACTCGGGTGAGCTTCTCGCGGCACGCGAGGCCATGCCCTTGCCCGAGCAGTGCCAGCCGGCGCCGTTCCTCGAGACAGTAGCCGCTGCCGGGAGAACTGCCCCGGTGCGGATCCACACGCCGATCGGTAAGCCCGCTACTGGCGTGCTTCTAGAAATCCACACCGGCGGCTTCTACCTGGGGTCCGCCTCAGACAGTGATGTCCGGAACCGTCGACTCGTCGATGCTCTCGGCGTCGCGGTGGTCAGCGTGGACTATCGACTGGCTCCGGAGCACCCTTGGCCGGCCGCGCCCGACGATTGCGAAACGGCGGCGCTGTGGCTCGCGGAGAACGCCGAGACACGATTCGGCACGACGCGTTTGCTCATGAGCGGCTTCTCTGCTGGCTCCACTCTGGTCGCGACGACGCTACTGCGTCTTCGCAACCTGGGGAATCACTCGTTCGGCGGCGCGGTGCTTCAATGCGGTACCTACGATCTGTCCGCGCAGACACCAGCGGGTCGGTTGATCGCCGATGAGTACTTTCTTCGCGCATATGCCGGCGGCGCTCCGGACCGCACGGATCCCGACCTTTCGCCGATCTTTGCCGAGCTGGGCGACCTCCCGCCGGTCCTGATGGTGATCGGGGAGGACGACGTCCTTCTCGAGGACAACCTTGCCCTGGCCGCGCGGCTCCTCGCTGCGGGTGTTGAGGTCGACCTGCGCGTCTACCCGGCCTCGCCGCATGCGTTCACCGGCCACGCGACCTCCATGGCGCAGGCGGCTCTCAGCGGCATCGACCAGTGGGTCCGCGACCAGCTGGCCAGCCTGAGCTGACTGCGGGGTGGGTCAGGTGGTTCCATCCGCGGACACGTGGCGGAGCTCGGCTGAATGTGTGAGCAGCGCTTCGACCTGTGGGAAACGACTGCGACCTGCGGTTGGTCGTGTGATGGATCGTTCGATCACCGCTGCAAGCCGCGCCGCACGGCGTCGAGCGTGGTTTCCGGCGAGTCGTTGAAGCAGAACCGGGCACCCGGTTGGAGTGCGCTCACCGTGTTCACCACTCGCTCGAAGATCGGCGTGAACTCGTGGGAAGTTCGTAACCCGGAACCGATCTCGACCACGTCGAACGGCGCACCGACGAAGCACCCCTGCACCGCCGACTCGGCGGCGTCAACATCGTCGGGCACCAGGCAGATCACGACATCGAATCCAGCAGTGCGCAACGCTTGCTCGGCGTCGCCGAGCCGGGCGCGGAGCGCGTTCGCGTCCTGGCCCGGCCAGGGCGAGAAGTCGATCTCCTCGGGATTCATTCCAATCTGAAGCACGCGAGGGTTCACCATGCCTCAAAGCCTAGGTGGCTGGTCGCTTCCACGGATGCTGAACTCGCGGTCGCGTCGCGCGCGGACACGCGGATGGCGCAATGCCTGCGCGCCTGGCGCTCCGATCAGAGGCTGAAGTCGTTGCGGACTACCGGATATGTGTACCGACGTTGATCACGCGCCCCGATGAGTCACGATAGAAGAAGCGGCGCACGCCCCACTGCTCAGACGAGATCGGGTGCACGATCTCGACACCCGTCTCGATGGCGACGTCGTACGCCGCGTCGACATCGTCGACGAATACCGAGACATTCGGATTGACGGGCGCCGTCGCATCCGTTGTCATCAGGCCGATCTGGTGTCCCGCGTTGTCCGCGAGGAAGGCCACCCACCCCATGTCCATCACCATGTGCATTCCCAGCACGGCGGTGTGTTCTGCGATGGCCGTGGCGATGTCTCCGACGGTCAAGATGGGATCAATGCGCTCGATTCTCATGGGGGGATTGGACCATGTTCTGCCGCGCAGGTCGAGGGTGTGGCCGGTCGGCGGCTCGTTGCTGGCTGAGCGCTCTGCCGTGCCGGTAGACTTCTCGGTCATGGCATCAGAACCCTTTATCCCACTCGGGTTTCAACCACCGCGATTGCTCGTGACCGAGTGGTTCCGGCTGGAACCGCTGGGGCCACAGCACAATATCGCCGATCACGCCGCGTGGATGTCGAGCATCGATCACATCCGGGCGACTCCCGGTTATCCGGATGGAAACTGGCCGCCGCCGGGCGGAATGTCCCTGGAGTCCAATCTTTCCGATCTGCGCCGTCATGCCGCCGATTTTGCCGCCGGCAGGGGATTCACCTTTACCGTCCTCGACCCGGCCGATGGTGACGTTATCGGCTGCGTGTACGTGTACCCCGCGGCGTCCGAGGACTACGACGTCACCGTCCAGTCGTGGGTGCGCGCCGACCGGGCCGACCTCGACACGCCGCTCGCCGAGGCTGTCGACGGCTGGCTGGCCGCCGACTGGCCGTGGAGGCGCGTCGACCGCTGCGGACGCTGATCCCCCTGGTCACCATCGGGTGTGGCAGCCTCGGGCCGGACACATCCACGTCGACCAGGAGGCCGAGATGAGGCTGGAGAACATCGTCTGGGGTGCCCGTAACCCTCATCGCCTCGGAACGTTCTGGGCCGCCGCGTTGGGTGCCGAGGTGACGACCGACGATGGGACTGGGCTGGAGGCACACCTGGACCTGGGCGGTGGGGCGTTCCTGGATCTGTGCTTCCAGCCGGTCGGTGAGCCGCCCAGTTCACCGCCCCGGCTGCACCTGGACCTGACCGGTGGCGACCGTCAGGGCGAGGTTGTGCAGCGGCTGATCGGGCTCGGCGCCCGACCTGCGGACATCGGTCAGGGCGACGTGCCGTGGGTGGTCCTGGCGGATCCGGAGGGGAACGCGTTCTGCGTCATGGAACAGCGCAGCGCGTACGTCGGGACTGGGCCGATCGCCGCGCTTCCGCTGGACAGCGCCGACCCGGAGCGGGATGCCGAGTTCTGGTCGGCCATCACCGGCTGGGTTCGTGCCGACGGCCACGCGCCCGCCTCGCTGCGCCACCCCGCCGGCGTGGGGCCGCTGCTGGAGCTGTGCCCCGAACCGAAGCCCAAGCAGGGCAAGGGCCTGATCCACCTCGACGTCCGGCCGGCACCCGGCGACCCGGACGCCGTGTCAGTGATCCGGCGGCTCGGCGGCGAGACCATCGACTGGCCGGGTGCCGAAGGCCAGCCGTGGACGGTGTGCGCGGACCCGTCCGGCAACGAGTTTTGCGTCCTCGCGCCGCACGGCGGAGCGGCGTTCCTGCCCGGCTGACTGTCTGGCCGCGCGACGGGTGTTGGCGAATCGACGCCACCGCAGCGCAGACGTCGCGAATGTGCTTGGATCCCAAGCATGACATCCGGTGACGAGCAACGCATTGCCAGCGCGAGCCGCGAAATCGCGGCCCCGGCCGAACAGATCTTCGAGCTGATTGCCGATCCGGCACAGCAGCCGCGCTGGGACGGCAACGACAACCTCGCCGAGGCGGCGCCGGGCCAGCGGGTGCGGGCCGTCGGGGAGGTGTTTGCCATGACCATTACCAGCGGCGCGGTGCGGGAGAACCACGTGGTGGAGTTCGTCGAGAGCGAGCGCATCGCCTGGAAGCCTGCCGAACCGGGCCAGCCGCCGGTTGGGCATCTGTGGCGGTGGGAGCTGGAGCCCGCCGGGGACGGTGCGACCCTGGTGACCCACACCTACGACTGGTCCCAGCTGACCGACCCCAAGCGCCTCGAGCGTGCCCGCAACACCACCGCCGACAAGCTGCGCGCCTCGCTGGACCGGCTGGCGGCGCTGGCCGAGCAGGGCTGATTCCCGGGAGCAAATGCGAACGGCATCCGGTCGTGGATCGTCCGCTACCGGGGTTATCGTCACCGCCATGGCTATCGCACGCTTTCCGACCATCGTCCTGGACTGCCCCGACGCGGACGCCCTCGGGCGCTTCTACGGTGCCCTGCTCGACTGGAAGGTCGAACCCTCCGACGACTGGGTGGATGTCAAATCCGACTACGGCGCCTGCCTGTCCTTCCAGGCGGTCGACGGCTACCAGCCGCCACAATGGCCCGGCCAGGAGCACCCGCAACAGATGCACATCGACGTGGTGGTCGATGATCTCGACGTGGCCGAGCGAGCGGTGCTGGAACTCGGCGCGACCAAGCACGCGCATCAGCCGGGGACCTCGTTCCGGGTATTCCTGGATCCGGCCGGTCATCCCTTCTGTCTGTGCGAGAGCTGACGACACGCCGGCAGCGCTAGTCTGGCCCGCGTGGCAATGAGCGACAAGATCAGGCAGCGCGCGCAGGAACGGGTGGAGCCCGGCGAGGTCGTGCAGGGGGCGTTCGCGGCACAGCCGACCATTCGGAATCGGGTCGGCGACGGTGGGTACCGAGTGGTGGTGGCCACCGATCGGCGGTTCCTGGTGTTCCAATCCGGAACCTTCTCCCAGACGGTGATCAAGCGCCTGATCGAGGAGTCCCCACGTGGTCAGCGTCTCGGGGAGCCGACCGGCCTGTTCTATACGGTCACCGTGGGAACGCTGACGATGAAGGTGAACTTCCGGTACTTCGACCAAGTCAGGACGATCGACGAGGCGCGGGGTGAGTCGGGTCGCTGAGGCCGATGCCGGGAGCAGGCAGCCCCTCAGTCGGTGCTGAGGATCGCCATCTGGTGCGCATCGACCCAACCGTCGTCGAAGCGCAATGCATCGCGCAGGGTGCCCTCCAGGCGGAATCCGACCTTTTCGTACACCCGGCGCGCTCGTGGGTTGAAGTCGTAGACCTCCAACTCGATCCGGTGCAGGTGCTGGTCCTCGAAGGCGTGCCGCACGGCCAGCCTCGTCGCCTCGGTACCGAGCCCGCGCCCCTGCTGCCGTGCCATCCAGATCCGGAAGCCACACGAGAGGTTTTCGGCGTTCAGGTCGTTGATGACGACCTCGCCGACGATCTGCCCGGAGTCGTTGTCGACGATCACCCAGACGATGCGGTCGTCCGCCACCGACCAGCGGGCGTAGATTTGCTCGATCTCCTCGCGGGTCCACGGCAAGAGATCGTGCTCACTCGGGGTGCTGGTGTGCACGGACCCGGTGAGTCGGGAGGCCTCAGGATCGGCCAGCAGCGGGTAGATCTCGGTCACGTGCGCGGGCTGGGCGGGCACCAGTGTGACGAGCCGCCCGTGCAGCGTCGGCTTGTTCGTGAAGTCCGGCGTGCTCGCGGACTCCGCGCTCATGCGGCCGCTCCCGCGCGCTGCGCCGACGGGATCGGGTGCCCGTCCGGGTCGCGGACGAACAGAGAGATCTGTGGGTCGGTGAATTCCATGCGCCTGAGGGTATCGATCGCGACCGCAGCCGATCAGTGTGCCAGCGCTCCCATGGGATCCCAGGCGGGCAGCACGACCGGCTCGGCGTCCAGCGCCGCGACCAGCTCCGCCGGCAGGCTGCTCTTGCGGGCGGCGATCTCGAAGACGTACTCGTCGAACCACGAGTCGTTCATCGTGTAGAAGCCCTTGACGCCGTTCTCGTCACCCCAGCTGTTCTCCACCCGCCAGCGCCGCGGTGTATCGCCGTCGGGGCCCTGGACGAGGTCCACGCCGGTGAACAGCATGGCGTGCGTCATCTGGGTCTCGTGGAACTCCAACCGGGCGGCCTTGTCCAGGGTGAACTCGGTGTCGTACACCGAGCCGTAGTCGAACAACCGTGCATCCCACACGCCCAGGTCGCGGCGCATCTGCTGGCCGACGTCGCAGCCGAACCACACCGGTTCCCCGGCGGTGATCGCGGCGATCGCCGCCGATTTCAGCACCTCGGGCTCGACGTTGAGGTAGCTCACCCGGTCACCGACGATGTTGCCCAGGAAATCGACGGTGAACGTTCGGCCGCGCGGGCTGGTCGAGCGGGGATCGTCCACCAGGCAGACATAATCGTCCAGATCGACGGTGACGTACCTGTCGGCGAACTGTCGCGGCGTCAGCTCACCGTCCCGGTGGAACTGCTTGTCCTTGTCGATCCACTGCCAGGAGAATGATTCGGGCGGCGTACCCAGGTGGATCGCCAGAATGCGGTAGCAGGTGGCCAGCACCTCGCCCCGAATCGTCGCCTCCGCCTCGGCCCCCGCGGCCTCGCGCAACGCCCTCGCGCCCTGGCGCAGCACCGTCCGCAACGCGGTGTTCATCTTCTGCGTCGCGGAGGACGATTCGGTCTCCGGCATCGCCGACTTCGGTACCAGCCCGTGCTTGCGAACCAGGGCCACGAACATGTTCCACTGGCCGCCGTCACCCATCACCGAGTCGTGCAGGAAGGCCACCGTCCGGTCGTCCGCGTCACGCGACTTGGTGGCCACGATCGCATCCAGGTAGTAGTTGACCCGCTCCAGCTTGTCGAAGAACAGCACGTAGTTCTGGGAGAATTCGAACTCGGTGGTGCCGAGCTTGGCCATGGCCCCGGCGCGCAGCAGGTTGAGCCCGGCAAACATCCAGCACCGGCCGCTCTTGCGCTGGTTCGTCACCGCCCAGTCGTCCAGCCGATGGGACATCGTCGGGTCGATGCGGGTGACGATCTCCCGGTCCAGGGCGATGTCGTCGATGGTGGTCTGGGTGACGGCGTTCTGCGCGATCCGGTATGCCGGGTTCGCCGCGAAATCCTTGCGCAGCGTCGCGATGTCGTCACCGGAGATGTGGTGCTCCGTCATGAGGTTCCTGCCGATTCGTTCGATGATCTTGCTGCCGCCGTCCAGCCTAGGCGCGTGCTGCGCGATCCTCCGACGGGGCCGCCCCCCGCATCACTCCAGCACGGCGAACGCTCGCACCGGGAAGGTGGCCAGGCCACGCACCCGCGGCGGCGCCGCCGTGAACAGCGCTCCCTGGGCGGGTAGTTCGGCCAGGCTGGTCAGGTGCTCGACGACCGGGATCCCGGCGCGCAGCAGGATGGTGTGGGCGGGCCGCTCCCCGCTGATCGTGCCGTCGATATTCACCGAGTCGATGCCGACCAGCACCACCCCGGCGTCGACCAGCGCCTGCGCGCCGTCGCCGGTCAGGTACGGGTGCACGGGGTCGCCGTATTCGGGCGTGCCCCAGCGGGCGTCCCAGCCGGAGCGCAGCAGCACCGCAGCGCCGCGCACATGCCGGCCGGCGAACGCCTCCGGCCCGGTCGGGCCGAGGCCGATGTCGACCACGATCGCGGGCAGCCCGACGCAGCGCTGCAGGCTCAGACCGGCCAGGTCGTGCCCGTTCCGGAATCGGTGCGCCGGCGTGTCCAGGTAGGTTCCGGTGTTCGCCACCATGCTGATCCGCCCGATGGCGAATTCGGTTCCCGCCGCATAGGTTTGCCGCGAGGCGTCGAACGTCAGGTGGTCGGTGATTTCGGGACCGGGCAGGCCCGGATAGGTGGTCATCCCGTCCTCGACGACGTGGCTCAGGTCAATGATCCGCATGATCGGACGGCTACCCTACGAAGAGGCAGAACGGGTGCCCGGCAGGGTCGGCCAGCACGTACAGCGGTTCGTCCGGGTCGGCGGTGCGGTCCAGCAGCACGGTGGCGCCCAGTTCCTCGGCGCGCTGGCGATGATGCTCCAACTGCGCCGCGCTGGAGACGGTGAAGTCCACATGCAACTGCATCGGCACCTCGTGGCGCGGCCAGGTGGTGCGCTCCAGCCGATCCACCAGCTGGAAGGCCAGCCGCCGGCTGCCGTCGGTGTCGGCGAGGACGAGCCAATCGGCATCGTCGGGGCCGTCGTCCGGTGGCTCGTCACCAGGCCGGTAACGCAGCCCGAGCAGCCGGCGGTAGAACTCCGCCAGAGCGCGCACATCGGTGGTGTCCAGCACGGTGTGCAGATACCGCGGGTATTCGTCCATGATCTCGGGCTCCTATCGCTGTGGGTGATCATCCGCGGGAGTGAGTGCGGTACTGGGAGGGAGTGAAGCCGAGCACGTCGCGAAACTCCCGGGTCAGGTGCGCGTGGTCGGCGTAGCCGTGCTGCACCGCCACCGTGGCCAGGTCGGCATTCGGATCGCGGCGCACCTCGTCGGCGGCGTCCTGTAACCGGCGCCGGCGGATCATCGCGCTGGGGGACAGGCCGACATAGGTCCGGGCCAGTCGCTGCAGGGATCGCGACGAGACGGCCAGGGCGCGGGCCAGCTCGTCCACCCGCCGCGCCGCCGAGGACTCCACCACTTGCTGCATCCGGTTGGCCAGCACCGCATCCGGGGCGAGGGCGGCCCGCAGCGGCAGCAGGAAGCGTTCCAGCGCCGCGGTCGCGCCGGGCAGGTCGTCTGCCGCCATCGCCTGCGTCACCGCCGCGCGCAGTCCCGTCCACCGCGGGTGGGCCGCCCCGCCGATCCGGCACTCGCGATCCACCAGCGCCGCTACCCGGCGGTCGGCGGATGCTCCGTCCCAGTCGTCGATCAGGGCCAGCACCGCTGGGCCGGCTGCCGGTAGCAACAGCGCACCGACCGCCCATCCGCTCCCGGCCAGATCCCGATGGGAGACCCGGCTCGTTGGCCCGCTCAGGGTGATCGCGCCCGGCTCGACGACCAGGTTGCAGGCCGGGTAGCCCAGCACCACCTGGCGTTTGGTCTGCCCGTCCGGTAGGTCCCACCGCGGGATCCAGTAGTGACGCACCAGGTCGGCCACACCCGCCCCGGCGGTCAGCCGGTCCATCCGGACCCCTCCGCCCGGGTTCAGGTACCCCTTCGAGGTCGGGGATGCGCTCACGGTATTCGAGTGTAGGAAGACCGGCGACACCGATGGCGCGAATCTTCAAGCGGTGGGTGACGCGACGCCCCTACCGTCATCTCTATGAGCACATCGACCGGCGCCCGCGCCGCCCACGGCAACTACACCGACCACGGCACCCCGAAGGGGTCTACCACGCTGACCCCGTTCCTGGCCGTGACCCCGGCCGCGGACGCCATCGCCTTCTACACCGAGGTGTTCGGCGCGATCCTGGTGTCCAGCACCGAGATGCCCGGACCGGACGGGAGTCCCGCCATCGCACATGCGGTGCTCGACTTCGGCCACGGCCGGTTGGAGCTGGGCGAGCCCAACCCGGCGTTTCACCTCGCAGCCCTGACCGGCGGCGATGAGGCCGTCTATTCCATGGGGCTGTACTGCCCGGACGTCGACGCCGTGGTGGCCCGAGCCGTTGAGCGCGGCGCCGCGGTGCGCGAGCCAGCCACCGACTTCGTCTCCGGAGATCGGTTCGCCTCGATCCGAGATCCGTTCGGGGTGCGCTGGTCGGTGATGACCCGGGTGGAGGACATCTCCGACGAGGAGAGCGGCCGCCGCGTCGCCGAGTGGGCGGCCGGCCTGTCGGGCTGATCGGTTCGCCTCGCGTGCGGCCGTGCGCGACCCGGCCGGTCACGAGCACGGTGATCCCGGGCGATAGGGTCGGCGCATGCTTGATCGTCACCTGTTCGGCCCGGGTCCGTCCAATGCCTACCCGGAGGCCACCGCCGCGCTGGCCGCGCCCATGCTCGGTCATCTGGACCCGGCGTTCTTGGAGATCATGGACTCGGCCTGCGACGGGCTGCGCACCGTGTTCGGCACCGAGAACCGGCGCACCCTGCCGCTGTCGGCGACGGGGTCGGCCGGCATGGAGGCATCGTTCGTCAACACCGTGCACGACGGGGACGTGGTGGTCGTCGGGGTGAACGGGCTGTTCGGCGAGCGAATGTGTGACGTGGCGGCCCGGTGCGGCGCCGAGGTGGTGCGGGTGGACCACGAGTGGGGGACACCGATCGACGCCGAGCGGATGGCTGCCGCGCACCCGAGCCCGGCGATCATGGCGGCGGTGCACGCCGAGACCTCCACCGGGGTGCGCTCCGACATCGCCGCGCTGGGCGCGGTCAAGGGTGACGCGCTGCTGGTGGTGGACGCCGTCACCTCCATCGGCGGGATCGAGATCGCCGCCGATGCCTGGGGAATCGACGTCGCCTACGCGGGCAGCCAGAAGTGTCTGGGGGTCGCCCCGGGCCTGGCGCCGTTCACCATCAACGACCGGGCGTTCGCGCGGCGTGTCGGGCACCCGCGTTCCTGGTATCTGGATCTGGGCCTGCTGGGCGGGTACGTCGGGGAGGCCGCCCACACCCGGCAGCGTACGTACCACCACACGGCGCCGACCGCGATGGTGGCCAGCCTGCAGGCGGCCCTGCGGGCGATCCTGGACGAAGGCCTTGAGCGGGTCTTCGCCCGGCACGCCGAGGCCGGCCGCATCCTGACCGACGGCCTACAGGAGATGGGCCTGGAGCTGTTCGCGGCCGAGGGATACCGGCTGCCGGAATTGACCACCGTGAAGGTTCCGGCGGGTGTTGACTCCGCCGCGGTGCGCGGCTATCTGCTCGGCACGCACAACATTGAGATCGGTGCCGGGGCAGGAAAGTTCGCCTCCACGGTGTGGAGAATCGGCATGATGGGGCACAATGCCCGCCCGGACCGGGCGCTGCTGATGCTGGCCGCACTCAAGGACGCGCTGGATCACGTCGGTCGGGTCTGACGCTGCGGGCCGGACCGGGCGCCGCGTCACTGCCTGATCGGTCGCAGGTACTGCCGGCACACGTATACTCGCCGGAACCGTTGCCGCATCTGCTCTTCCGAGTCGATGGCGGCGTGCATGAACGCCGTCACCGGCGCGGACAGGCCCTGTGGTGTGGCGAATCCGTCCCCGGGTTCGTCCCACGACTTGTACACGTGCAGGTACCGGTAATTCTCCACGAAACCCCGTGCCCGGTACCAGGAGTTGGCGGCGGCGTCCTCCCGGGTCCAGGCGTCGAGGGTGGTGACCGGGCTCGGCAGCGCGGCCAGGGCCGCCTGCAGGAGGGCGGTGGCGAGTCCGCCGCGCTGCGCGTCCGGTCGGACGGCGATCGAGTCGATGGTGGCTGCCGGGCCGTCGATGGTGACGTCGATCAGCCCCAGGACCTCGTCACCGCCTGATTCGCCGGTCACGGCAACCAGCGCGACGCCCAGGTCGTCGCCTGCCGGCCGTGCGACGTAGACGTCGTCGTAGTAGCAGGTCTCGGCAAAGCTGAGCAGTCGGCAGCGCAGCCAGGAGCGCTCGTCGGCGGGGTGGTAGGTGCGTATCTGCATGAGTGTTCCGTCCGGTTGCGATGGAGCAGGAGAGTGCCAGCAGGGGGCCGGGCAGGACATCGGCGCGGCCACCACCGGATCAGCGGAACATGAGGGCAGCATAGCGGCCAGCCGTCAACGGTCCCGCCTCAGGACACGCCGCGCACCGGGTTGCGGGTCGGGCGGTCGGCCTGCCATCGTGTGCCTGATGCCCGTTCCGACCACCAGCCCGCTGGCGACCGGTGTGTTCGATGCGCTGCGCCAGATGCCGCCCGCGGCGTACTTCGCCATGGTGCTCGCCGTCAGCGTGCTCTGCCAATGGATCGCCTGGCGGCTGCGCATCCCGTCGATTCTGCTGCTGCTGGTGGTCGGTTTCGGCATCGGGCAGGTGGTGAGCGGCGAGGACGTGCTGGGTCACGACATCCTGTTCGACGGGGTCAGCCTGCTGGTCGGCATCATCCTGTTCGAGGGCAGCATGTCGCTGCGCGTCAAGCAACTCACCGGGCTGGGCAAGCCGGTACGAAGGCTGTGCAGCGTGACGGTGCTGCTGGCCTGGACGATGATCACCGTCACCGCCTGGGCGCTCGGGTTCGATCTGCGGGTGGCGCTGCTGATCGGTGCGATCCTGGTGGTGACGGGGCCGACGGTGATCAACCCGATCCTGCGGTCGCTGCGCCCGACCCGGCGGGTCTCTTCGCTGCTGCGCTGGGAAGGCATCGTCGTCGATCCGATCGGTGCGGTGCTGGCGCTGCTGGTTTTCCAGGCGGTGGCCGCCGGGGAACCCGGGTTGGCCTTCACCTCGGTGCTCCTGGTGCTGGCCAAGACCGTCGTCATCGCCGTGGTGATCGCGGTACTGCTGGGTGTGACGCTGGAGATGCTGATGCGCCGGCGCGCGATCCCGGACTTCCTGCATGGCGCGATCTTTCTCGCCGCGGCCGTGGTGGCGCTGGTGGCCTCCAATGCGCTGCAGTCGGAGAGCGGACTGCTGACGGTCACGTTGCTGGGCATCTACCTGGGCAACCGGCCCGCGCTGCACCTGGAGCAGGTCGCCGAGTTCACCGAGCACCTGCAGGTGCTGTTCGTGGGTGCGCTGTTTATCGTGCTGGCCGGCCGGGTCACCCCGTCGGAGTTGGCGGCGGTGGCGCCGACCGCATTGATTTTCGTGGCCGTCCTGGTGCTGGTGGTGCGGCCGGTCAGTGTGCTGGTTGGCCTGGCCGGCACCAGGGTGAGTCGGCGGGAGCGCACCCTGCTGGCGGGCATGGCGCCCCGCGGGGTGGTCGCGGCGGCGGTGACGAGCATTTTCGCGCTGGGCTTCGGGCAGGCAGCCGGCACCCTATCGGAGCGGGCCCAGGCGGCGGTCGGGCCGGACCGGGATGCGCTGCTGGCCCAGTCGCGGGACCTGGCCGCGCTGGCCACCCAGGCGGAAAGGATGGTGCCGTTGGTGTTCCTGGTGATCGTCGTCACCGTCACCATCTACGGCATCGGCGTCAACCGGTTCGCCGAGCGGCTGCGGCTTGCCTCGGCCAATCCGCAGGGGGTGCTGTTCGCTGGGGTAACCGGGTGGGTGGTCGACACGGCGGTGCTGTTGCGCGAGGCAGATGTCCCGGTGCTGATCGTCGCCCGCAACAGCGCGACGTTGGCGCCGGCGCGACGGGCGGGGCTGGCGACCGTGACGGCGAACATCCTGTCCGAGTTCGCCGTGAAGGATCTGGACGTCTCGGGGTTGGGGTACTTCGTGGCGTGCACGCCGGAGGACGAGGTGAACGCCACCGCGGCTCGGCAGTTCGCCCGGATATTTGGTGGCGCTAACACGTTTCAGCTGCACCGGGACGGGGACTCGGTCGGTACCGGCGACGAGCGCCGGGACACCGCGGGGCACCTGTCTGCCCGGTATGCCTTCCTGCCGGCGCTGTCCCGGGAGGAGCTGAACCGGCGAGTCGAGCATGGTATGGCGGTGACGAGGATCGATCTGGGTCCGGAGTTCACCCTGCAGGACTTCGCCACCCGCTATGGGGACGATGCGGTGATCCTGTTCGTGCAGCGCTCGCCGGGTTCGGTGGAGCTGGCACATCGGCGCACCAAGCTGCCGACCGACACAGGCACACTGATTGCGCTGGTGCCCCTGCGGGATCGGCCGTCGCACGAACCGGAAAACGTGGCGACGGGAGGGGAGCCGAGCGGATAACGTCGGTCTGTGGCCGATCCCCTCTTCGACGATCCGCGACTGGCGGCAACCTACGACCCGCTCGACCCCGATCGCAGCGACCTCGATGCCTACCTGGCCATGGTCGACGAATTCGGCGCCCGCAACGTACTCGACATCGGCTGCGGCACCGGGACCTTCGCGTGCCTGCTGGCCGAGCGCGGGATCTCGGTCACGGGAGTGGACCCGGCAGCAGCATCCCTGGAGATTGCGCGAAGAAAGCCCCACGCCGAGCAGGTGCACTGGATCCACGGCGACGCCACCGAACTGCCACCCCTGCAGGTGGATCTGGCGACCATGACGGCCAACGTGGCGCAGGTCTTTCTGACCGATGCGGACTTCGCGGCCACCCTGCGCGGCATCCGGGCGGCGCTGCGCCCTGGCGCCCGGTTGGTGTTCGAGACCAGGGATCCCGCACGCAGGGCATGGTTGGACTGGGATCGGGTACACACCGACACCACCGCGGATATTCCGGGTATCGGGCGGGTGCGCACCTGGTGTGACCTGCGGTCCGTGGACGGCGGCGTGGACACCGCGGGCGGGCTGCTGGTGGGGTTCCAGTGGACCACCGAATTCGGAGCCGACGGCGACGTTCTGACCTCGGATTCCCTACTTCGGTTCCGCAGCATGCCCGAAATCGACGCGCTGCTCGCGAGTGCTGGCTTCGCTATCGACGAGGTACGCGACGCCCCCGATCGGCCGGGCCGGGAGTTTGTGGTCGTCGCGACTGCCACCGCGCCCTGACGCTGGCATCGGCCGCGCCGCCCGCGTCGTCAGCGCTCTCGTGGGCTGCGGCATCCCGGCGGCGGATCGAGCCGGTTCGAGCGCTCATCGGATGCCGAAGATCTTGACGAACATGGGGGTATCCATCAGGGTGTGCGGAGCGATGGCGTGGTAGGCCCACACATGTGTCCATGCGTTGGCCGAGCGGATCGTGATGAATGCCTTGAACATCCCCGGTCCTGTGTAGAAGAGCAGCACGAACAACACCGACAGCACCGCGTCGGCCGGTGAGCGGAACGAGGTCCATCCGTCCAGGATGTGCAGCAGCGCGTAGGTGATCCCGCCGAGAATGACTGCCGCGGGGACGGATCCGGTCAGCTTGAGGTAGCGCGGGACCAGAATGCACGCCACGAACACCATTGTGGGCAGCACCGTTCCGGCGAAGGACAGCAGGAATGTCAGCGGGGCGCCCAGCAGCACCTGCCGGCCGGACAGATCGAATATCTGGTCATTCAGCGACAGCTGCACCGTCGACTCGACCAGCAGCACCACCACGATGAGCAGCAGATCCGCCCTTCTGTCGACGGAGCGCAGGTTGAGTTGCTCGGCGGAGTAGCGCCGTCGGAAGTAGACCATCGGCACGATCACGTAGACCGCCAGGTTGTACAGCGCCCACGTGATGGCCTCGGCGGGGACGACGGGCTGTCCGGTGCGCACCACCATGCCGTCCAGGTGGAAGCCGATGGCGTGGAATGCCAGCGCACGCCCGAGCACATAGCCCCCGAGCATGGCGAGCACCCCGTAGCCGAGGGTCAGTGACGTCTCGCGGGCGGCGGTCGCCCGGCTGGGTACTCGGCCGGCGATGTCAGGGACCGAGCGGCGCCGGGTCAGCAGGTGCACCACGATCATCAGCGCGAACACCTCGAGATACATGGCATCTGTCTGCACGATGACCCCGGCCGTCGGGGGTCGGGCCAGCGTCGAGGCGTGGAACGGAAGGTGACCGCCGCCCCATGCGAGGAGCGCGAGGGTGACCAGCGCCCACCCGCCGAGCGCCCACCAGACGCTGCGTCGGCGTAGCAGGCTCCTGCGGTGAACGCGGACGACGGCCGAACGGTCGGGGGGCTGTGGCATGGACCGACTATACGACTGTATGGTCCACGTGTATAGTTCCAGTGTATGGAGCTCCGTGGGACGACACCCGCCGTCAAGCAACGACTGATCGCGGCCTTTCTGGACATCACGGCATCCCGCGGCATCGACCAGGCGACCATGCGCGAGGTCGCGAAGCAGGCGGGGGTGTCGGTCGGCAGCGTGCAGTACTACTGCCGCACCCGGGACGAGATGCTGGTCATCGTCTTTGAACACGTGATGGACCGGATCGTGGCCCGTGGCGAGGCCATCGCGCGCTCCGGACCGGTGGGCTCGGTCATCCGGGCGTATGCCCGGGAATTCCTTCCGTTGGACGCGCCGCGCGCCGACGAGCAGCGGGTCTACCTGGCCTTCGTCGCGCGAGCCGCGGTGATGCCGGCGCTGGCCAAGGTCCAGCATGCCCTCACGGCACGCCTGCGGTCCGCGTGCGTTGAGGCCTTCCAGCTTGCGCAGCAGCGCGGCGAGGCGCGCTCGCAGTTCGACGCCGACATCGCTGCCCACGCCACCATCGCCTTGCTGGACGGCCTGCTGGTGCACCTGCTGACCGATCCGGATGCCCTGTCGCCCGAGACGGCGCTGGCGATCCTGGACGATCACCTCGGCCGGTACGTCGCCATCGGCCGCCCAGACCGAGGGTGACGGGGCAATCCTCGCGCCTGCTGCAGCGGCAGGGGCGGTGACGAAAGCCACCGTGGCACGGCACCCCCTCGTGAGAGACTCGAAGGACCATCCGGCTCGGGCGATTCGCCCGGCCACCGGACGAGGCACGTCGTACCCGGCCCGACAAGACGACGTGATACGGGAGCCTCGTCATGGGACAAGTGGTACAGATCATCGGTTCGCTGCTGGTGCTGGCCGGATTCATCCTCGCTCAGCGCGGCGTGCTGAAGCCGGCCTCGCTGGTCTACCTGGTGCTCAACCTCGTTGGCTCCGGCGTCCTGGCGGTCGATGCCGCGCTCGGTCGCCAGTGGGGATTCCTGCTACTAGAGGGTGTGTGGGCGGTCGTGTCTGCGGTCGGCCTGGCCGGCGCGCTGGGCCGGCGGGTGCGTCGCGTAGAGTTGGTCCCGACACGGGAGTCCGGTGCGCCGGACTGAGAGAGGGGCACGGAGCCCCTGACCGTCGAACCTGATCCGGGTCATGCCGGCGAAGGGACGTCCTCTCGCACAAACCCCGTGCCCGATAACAAGGGGCACCAGATGAGCATCGTCACACGATCCCGATCACGCGGCGCCGGGCGGATGGCCGCCGTGGCACTTGCCGCCGCCACCGCGATGGTGCTGGCTGCCTGCGGCGGCGGGGGTTCGGCCGGGTCTGGCCCGTCCGGCACCAGCCCGTCCAGCACCGGTCCGTCCAGCACCGCCGGGTCCAGCCCGTCCGGCGCAGATCAGTCGGGATCGCCCACGGCCGGGTCGTCCGCCCCCGGACCGTCCTCGCCAGCTGGGTCGTCCGGCGCGAGCGCCACGACCGGCGGCACCGTCACGCTGATTACCCACGACTCGTTCGCGGTGGACAAGAAGACCCTGGCCGACTTCGAGGCCTCCTCCGGCATCACCGTCAAGATCCTCGCGCAGGGCGACGCCGGCGCCATGGTCAGCAAGCTGATCCTGACCAAGGACAACCCGCTGGGCGACGCCGTTTTCGGCATCGACAACACGTTCGCCTCCAAGGCATTGGACGCCGGTGTGCTCGCGCCGTACACGTCACCGCTGGCCGGCGGCGGCTCGGACAAGTACTCCATCGACCCGGAGCACCGACTCACCGCGATCGACTACGGCGATGTGTGCGTCAACGTCGACCATCGGTACTTCGCCGACCATCACCTTGCCGAACCGAAGACCTACGAGGACCTGGCCAAGCCCGAGTACCAGAACCTGATGGTGACGGAGGATCCGGCCACATCCTCTCCCGGGCTGGCGTTCCTGCTCGGCACCATCGCGCACTTCGGTGACAATGGATGGCAGCAGTACTGGACCTCGTTGCAGGGCAACGGTATCAAGGTCGACTCTGGCTGGACCGACGCCTACACCGTCGACTTCTCCGGCTCCAGCGGCAAGGGCGACCGGCCACTGGTGGTGTCCTACGCGTCGTCCCCGCCGGACGAGGTGCAAAAGGGCATGACCTCCGCCCCGACCGGGGCCTTGCTCGGCACCTGCTTCCGGCAGATCGAGTACGCGGGCGTGCTGGCCGGAGCGAAGAATCCGGCGGCGGCCGGGAAGGTGGTCGACTTCCTGCTGTCCAAGGCGTTCCAGGAGCAGGTGCCTGGCCAGATGTATGTCTACCCGGTGGACGCGTCGGTGTCACTACCTGCCGACTGGGCGAAATACGCTCCGGCGGCGAAGGATCCGGCGACGCTCGATCCGGAGACCATCGGCAAGAACCGGGCGCAGTGGATCGCCGACTGGTCGGACCTGATGCAGGGCTAGGACGGTCCGCCCGGCCATGACCACCACGATCGCAGCCTCGAGCGCCCCGGACTCTGCTGGCCTCCCGCCGCTCCGGCCGCGCCCGGCGGATCGGTTCGGACTAGCCGCCCGACGGTCCGGCCTGCTGCTGGCCGCGCTGATTCCCGCCGCGGCACTGGCAATCTTCTTCTGCTACCCGGTGATCTCGATCGTCGGACGCGGTCTGGTCGGGGCCGCCGGCATCGACCTGGGCGCGTTCGGGGATGTGCTGTCCCGTAGCAGGTTCCTGCGGGTGATCGCCTTCACCGTGGGGCAGGCTGTCGCCTCGGCCGGGCTGGCGCTGCTGCTCGGGGTTCCCGGCGCCTATCTGCTGTATCGCAGGGCCTTTCGTGGTCGGACGGTGCTGCGTGCGTTGATCACGGTGCCGTTCGTGCTGCCCACTGTGGTGGTGGGGCTGGCGTTCCGCACGCTGTTCGCCCCGCAGGGTTGGCTGGGTTCCTGGGGATGGGACGGTTCCGTGGCGGCGATCCTGGCCGCGCATGTGTTCTTCAACTACGCCGTGGTGGTGCGCACCGTCGGCGGCACCTGGGCGCACCTGGACACGCGCCCCGCGGAGGCCGCGCGCAGCCTGGGCGCCGGGCCGCTGCGAACCTTCGCCACCGTGACGCTGCCAGCGCTGGGTCCCGCGCTCGCCTCCGCTGCCGTGATGGTGTTCCTGTTCTGTGCCACCAGCTTCGGCATCATCCTGGTCATGGGCGGCGGCGTCTACAACACGATCGAGACCGAGATATACCGGCAGACCGCCCAGGTCGGCGATCTGCGCACTGCGGCGGTGCTGTCGATCCTGCAGATCGCCCTGGTGACGCTGGTCCTGGTGGTGGCCGCCGTGCTGCGCCGGCGCACCGAGGTGGGCCTGCGGCTGCGGGGCGCGGCGGACGTCGTGCGCCGGCTGGGACGCCGGGACCTGCCGGCAGTGGCGGTGACGGCGTTGGCCGGGGCGCTGCTGGTGTTGCCGATGGCCGTGCTGGTGGTACGCTCCCTGGCAACTCCGGCCGGCTGGGGGCTGGACAATTACCGCAACCTCGCGACGGTGGGCGACAATAACGTGCTGCTGGTGTCCGGGGTCACGGCGCTGGTCAACTCGATTCGGTCCGCGGTGATCGCCGCGGCGCTGTCCGTCGCGGTGGGAGTGCTGTTGGCGATCGTGCTGGCGCGCCGGCCACGCGGCCGGATGGCCCGCCGCGCGATCGGCACACTGGACGGGATCATGATGCTGCCGCTGGGCGTCAGCGCCGTGACGGTCGGATTCGGGTTCCTGATCGCATTGGACAGGCCCCCCTTGGACTTCCGGTCTTCGGCGCTGCTGGTACCGATCGCGCAGGCGATGGTCGCCACCCCGCTGGTGGTGCGGATGGTGCTGCCGGTGCTGCGGGCGGCCGACGAGCGGCTGCGCCAAGCGGCGGCCGTGCTGGGTGCAGGCCCGGCGCGTGTGTGGGCCAGCGTGGACCTACCGATCATGTCCCGGGCGCTGGCCGGTGCGACCGCATTCGCGCTGGCGACCGGGCTGGGGGAGTTCGGTGCGACCACGTTCGTGGCACGGCCGGAGACCGTGACGCTGCCCGTGGTGATCGGCCGGCTGATCTCCCGGCCCGGCCCGGTGAACAGCGGGATGGCGTTGGCGGCTGGTGTCATCCTGGCGGCAGGATGCGCGCTGGTAGTGCTGCTGGTGGAACTGGCGGCCCGCGGCCGCGGCGGCTCCGGGATCGGGGGCTTCTAGATGCTGTCGATACGCAATGTCGTGGTGCGATACGGCGCAGTGACCGCCGTCGATGGGGTGCACCTGGACGTGCCGGACGGTGCCGTTCTGGCGTTGCTGGGCCCGTCCGGCTGCGGCAAGTCGACCCTGCTGCGGGCGGTGGCCGGCCTGGAGCCGCTGGCGGCCGGAACGGTGCTGTGGGACGGAGTCGACCTGCGCAGGGTTCCGGTGCACCGCAGGGGTTTCGGGATGATGTTCCAGGACGGGGTGCTGTTTCCGCACCGGACGGTGGCCGGGAACGTGGCGTACGGCCTGCGCGGGCGGCATGACGTGGCCGCACGGGTCGCCGAGCTGCTGGAGCTGGTCGGGCTCTCCGGATACGACACGCGCCGGGTGCCGACGCTCTCGGGCGGTCAGGCGCAGCGGGTGGCCCTGGCTCGAGCGCTGGCACCGCGCCCCCGGCTGCTGCTGCTGGACGAGCCACTGGCTGCGCTGGATCGAGCACTGCGCGAACAGCTGCTGGTGGACCTGCGCGCCGCGCTGACCACGACCGGGACCACGTCGATCTTCGTCACTCACGACCAGGGCGAGGCGTTCGCCGTCGCGGACCGGGTTGCGGTGATGCGCGAGGGCAGAATCGTCCAGGTGGGCACGCCCCGGGAGGTGTGGTCCCGCCCGGTCGACGAGTGGGCGGCGCGGTTCGTCGGGTGCGGCTCGGTGATCCCGGCGACGCCGGTACAGGACTCGGACGGTTCCTGGTGCAGCGTCACCGCTCTCGGCTCGGTGCCGGGCTGTGCCGAGCGGGTTGGGTTGCGTCCGTCCGCGCTGGTCGTCGACCCGGACGGACCGATTCGCAGCGAGGTCACCTCCGTGGTGTCGGGGCCGGAGCGGCAGCGGGTGAGCGTGCGCCTGGGCGCTGACCTGCCCGCCGAACTGCGTGAGGCGCAGGCCGTGGCGCATCGTGACGATTGTGTCGCGGTGGGCCAGGCTGTCAGCCTGCGCTTGAATCCGGAGGGCGCGGCGCTGATAGGCCAGAGCCGGCGGGCGGAGGTGAACGGGCCGCACGAACGGTCCGTCGAATCGGTTAGGGAGTCGCCGGCTGCGCCAGCGGCGGCGGGACCGGCGCCGGCAGGTTCTGGGTCCGCCGATACGCGCGGATCGTGATCATGACCACGGCGTAGATGGTCAGGATGGGGCAGGCGAGGATTACGGTCCAGGCGATCGCAGCGTCCAACGGGTACGGGGAGTGCTGCACGCCACTGTGCACCGTCACGGATTCGGCGAATAGCGCCACCGGCACGCACAGCAGCCAGATCCACCGTCCCAGCAGGCGGAACAGCGGCGAGCAGCACACCAGCACGGCGCTGGCGACCAGTGGCACGTTCAGCACCACGCCCAGTAGCAGGGTGGCTCCTGGGATGCCGTCGCCCGAGCTGACCGCCAGCAGCAGCAGCGGCGCGGCGACCCCGGCCGCCCCCACCGCCCATAGGCCCAGCGCCACTGCGGGGATCCACGAGCGGGTCAGCAGCGCAGGCTTCGGTGGCACGGGCAGGTAGGCCACCGGCGTGGCCGATGGTGCTGCCGGGTTCCCGGAAGGCTCGGAGGCCCGCGGCGCGGCCTCGTCCGCGATGCGCAGTGGGTCGCCGAGGTCGGCGAGCACGGCGGCGATCTCGGTGTTGATTTCGGCATCGGACCGGTTCGGCACATCGCCGAGTGCCTGCGTGATGTGCTCGCCGACTTGGGTGACGATCTGGTCGCGGTCCGGCGCGCCGCGGGCCGCGAGGGCGGCGTCGAGTTCGGCCAGGTACCGGATGACGGCCAGCGGAGGATTCACGTCACCGCTCCCTTCACCACCTGGTTGACGGCGGCGACGAATGGCGACCAGACGCCCAGGAACGTGTCCAGCGCAGCCCTTCCGTCGGAGGTCAGCCGGTAATAGCGGCGTGGCGGGCCGCTACTCGATTCCTGCCAGGACGTCTGCACCCAGCCAGACCGGCGCAGCCGGGCGAGCAACGGATACAGGGTGCCCTCGCTGGCCAGCAGTGGGACGTCGGTACCCAGCCGCCGAGCGAGTTCCAGTCCGTAGGCCGGCCCCTCGGAGAGGACGCCCAGCACACAGAACTCAAGCGTGCCGCGGCGCAGGTTGGTCGCGATCTCATCCTCGCCGGGTACCATGCGACACATCTTACTGGACGGGCGTGGGCGCGACAAGACTTGATCGGGCCCAGGCCCGGGCAGCCGCGTCCTACCCGGGCGGAGAGGCATCGCCTCGTCCGGCCCGTTGCCGCCGGGGCATCACCCGATGTGCGCCCGAGGTGCCGACCGTGGCACCCTCTTATTCCGTGTCCGTGCCGTGCTCCGTCGTTCGACGGGTCCCTCGCCGCGCTGCACTGCTGATCGACGCGCCGGCACCGTTCGTGCGCAATGCCATCCTTTCCGTCGACACCTGGACGCGGGCCGCCACCGCCGCGGGACTCGCCCTGTCCGTCGCCCGGCGCCCTGACCCAGGCACGGTGCTGCTGCCGGGCGATGTGCTCCGCATCGGATCGGCGCGCCGCGGTTGCCTGTTCCGAGTGTGCCCGCCGACTTCCGGCGGCCCGGGCGTGATCACGCTGGATGGGGTCGGTGCCACTCGGAGCCATGTCACCGTGAGCGCCGTGCCGACACCGGCCGGGTCGGTCGTCACCGCTGAGGTGTGGAGCGGGCCGGCGCTTCGGCGACTCCGGACCCTGCAACGCCTGCAGGTACTGCTCGGGATCGTGTCGCTGGTCGCGACCGACGCCGACCCCTCGGCACCCGAGGGGCAGTCGGATACCGCGCCGACGGCCGGAAGTGGCGAGTCGACTGTGGTGGTCGCCGGGGTGCTGGTCCGGGACGGTGCGGTACTGGCCGCGCGACGCACCCACCCGCCGGAACTCGGGGGACTCTGGGAGTGCCCGGGCGGCAAGGTCGAGCCCGGTGAGACCGAGACCGACGCCCTGGTACGGGAACTCGGCGAGGAGCTGGGGATCGTGGTACGCGTGGCGGAGCGGATCGGTCCCGAGATCGCCATCGGCCACGGGTACCGGCTGCATGCATACCGGGTCGAGTTGATCTCGGGTACCCCGTCACCGATCGTTCACGATGCTCTGCGCTGGGTGAGCGCCAACGAGATCGAGACCCTGCCCTGGCTGCCGACCGACGTCCCGCTCATTCCGCACCTTCGACGCGCGCTCGACGCCGGGACGCGGTCCCCGGAGGGCATCGCGGCGCCATCTTGACCGAACTGTGACCGCGCGCCGCACAGTGCGCTGTGCCACGATCATCTCGGACCCGGCGCCGCCGAGCCCGTTGCCGCGGTCGTTCGTCCATGGCGGCCATCGCGGTGCGGAACCAGGGAAGGGAGTGTCCGATGTCGCGCTGGTCGCGTCTGGGAACAGTGGTCGCCGCGATTGCGGTGGCGGGAATGGTGGCCGCCTGCGGGGCGACCACTCAGAACCCGAATGCCGGAGGAGGCTCGTCGAGCACCGAGCAGGCATCCCCGACCTCATCGGCCGGTGGCGGGACACCGACCCCGTCGGCGGCCGGATCGTCGACCCAGTCGCCATCGGGGCAATCCTCTGCGAGCGAGTCCTCGAGCGGTGCCCCGGGATCCTCGTCCATGCAGTCGTCGTCGGAGCAATCGTCGACCGGGCAGTCCTCGGGCGCCGAGGTGGCCGCCGAGCCCGAGCCGCTGAACCTGAACCTGCCGAAGGACGACGCGCTGGCGGCACTGGTGCCTGCAAACATCGCCAAGGGCGGCACGCTCGTGATCGCCACCGATGCGTCCTATGCACCGAACGAATTCCTCAAGAATGGTGAGGGGTCGCCAATCGGCATGGATGTCGACCTGGGCAACGCCATCGCTCAGGTGCTGGGTCTGAAAACACAATGGAAGAACACCACATTCAACGGCATTATCGCCGGCATCAACGCCGGTCGGTATGACCTCTCGCTGTCCTCGTTCACCGACACCAAGGAACGCGAGAAGCAGGTCAACTTCGTCACCTATCTCACGGCGGGTGTGTCGATCGTCGTGGCCAAGGGCAACCCCGAGAACATCAACTCCGCGCAGGACCTGTGCGGCAAGAAGGTTGGGGCCGAGTCTGGCACCACCGAGGAGGACATGCTGACCAAGGAGGGCGTGGACGACTCGGTGGTGAAGATCTGCAAGGACGCCGGAAAGCCTGCACCGGAATATTCGGGGTACCCGAACCAGAGTGATGTGAACGTGGCTTTGGCGTCGGACCGGCTGGATGCCTACATGGCTGATACCCCTGTTGCGGAATACGCTGTCAAGTCCACCGGCGACAAGTTCGAGAAGGTCGGCAAGGACGTCGGTGTCGCGCCCTACGGCATTGCAATTCCGAAGGATCCGGCAGGGCTGACCACGGCCATTCAAAAGGCACTGCAGAAACTGATGGACGACGGCAGCTACGGCAAGATCCTGGCCAACTGGGGTCTGGGCGATTCCGGGATCACTACCGCCGAGGTCAACAAGGCGATCTTCTGATATCTGGGTCGCGGCGACTGGGAAGCGTGAGCCGATGACGACGACCGACGGATCGGTGACGGACCGGGTGGTGCCCATTAAGGCCATCCCGGTTCGTCACCCGGGCCGGTGGGTGGCGGTGGTGATCTTGCTGCTGCTGGCCGCGATGGCGGCACACAGCCTGATTACCAACCCGAAATGGCTGTGGGGAACATTTTCCCAATACCTGTTTACCGATGTGGTGTTCCAGGGCCTGATCAAGACCGTTTGGATCACCGCGGCCGCTATGGCGATCGGCATTGCGTTGGGCATCGTGTTGGCCGTGATGCGCATGTCGCCCAATCCGGTGGTGAAGACGGTCGCCTGGCTCTATATCTGGTTCTTCCGGGGGACCCCGGTGCTGGTACAGGTGGTCTTCTGGGCCTACCTCGGTCAGCTGTATCGCTACCTGAGCCTGGGCATCCCATTCGGCCCGGAGTTCATCTTCTTCAGAGTGAACGACCTGATCCCGGTGATCATGGCTGCGGTCTTGGGGCTCGGGCTGAATGAGGCGGCCTATATGGCCGAGATCGTCCGCTCGGGGATTCTGTCGGTCGGCAAGGGACAGACGGAGGCGGCCGAGGCGCTGGGCATGCGCCGGATCACGTTGATGCGCAGGATAGTGCTGCCTCAGGCAATGCGAATCATCGTGCCCCCCACCGGTAACGAGGTGATCTCCATGCTCAAGACCACCTCGATCCTGGTGGTCATCGCCGTCACCGAATTGTTCACCACCGTACAGAACATCTATAACGACAACTTCGAGCAAATCCCACTGTTGATGGTTGCCAGTGTCTGGTACTTGGTGGTGACGACGATCCTGTCCGTTGGCCAGTTCTACCTGGAGCGGCATTTCGGTCGTGGTGTCAGTGGCACCCAACGGATTCGGCGCAAACTGCAGATGGAGGTGCCGCATCGTGACGGGGCCATCTGACGGCACCTTCGGCGCTGGGGTGCCCATGGTGTTGGCCGAAGACGTACACAAGTCCTTTGGGCACCTGGAGGTTCTGGACGGCATCGACATGGCGGTGCTGCCCGGGCAGGTCGCGGTGCTGCTGGGCCCGTCCGGGTCCGGCAAGACGACGTTCCTGCGGTGCATCAACCACCTGGAGAAAATCAGCGGTGGGCGGCTCTCGGTGGATGGTGTGCTGGTGGGGTACCGGCAGCACGGCGACAAGCTGTACGAACTGCGCGATCGCGAGGTCGCCGAACGGCGCCGGGAGATCGGGATGGTCTTCCAGAGCTTTAACCTGTTCCCGCACATGACGGCGCTCGGAAACATCATGGAGGCCCAGGTCCAGGTGCTGCGCCGGTCTCGGGGTGCGTCCCGCGAGAAGGCGATGGCGCTGCTGGAGCGGGTTGGTCTGGCCGACCGAGCCACCTACTATCCGAGCCAGCTATCTGGTGGGCAGCAGCAGCGGGTGGCGATTGCCCGGGCGCTCGCCATGGACCCGAAGCTGATGCTGTTTGACGAGCCGACCTCGGCGCTGGATCCGGAGATGGTGGGCGAGGTACTGGACGTCATGCGCGACCTGGCCACCGCCGGCATGACGATGCTGGTGGTGACGCACGAGATCGGGTTCGCCCGAGAGGTGGCCGACACCTTGGTGTTTATGGACGGCGGGCAGGTGGTGGAGAGCGGCAACCCCCGCGACGTGATCGCGCATCCACAGCACCGGCGCACCAAGGACTTCCTGTCCAAGGTGCTGTAGTCGGGGTGCTGTTGTGGGGGCGCTGTAGTCGGGGCCGCCACCTGGGCGATCTGCGTGCCGGTCTTCGATCTGCGTGTGCAGTGGTGCACGCGGATCGGAGGTGGGTACGCGGATCGAAGCGGTGCACGCGGATCCGGATTGGGTACGCGGATCGAAGTGGTGCACGCGGATCGGAGGTGGGTACGCGGATCGAAGCGGTGCACGCGGATC
>CALANS010000142.1 GCA_937926105.1 uncultured Actinomycetes bacterium
CGGTGTAGCCCGCGATGTGCTCCGCCGCGTCGGCGGGGGAATCCAGATAGGCGGCACGGCGGCCCATCACGACGGCGAGTTCTACCTCCCAGTCGGTCTTCACGCTGCCGCGAGGGATCACGACGTCGTCATTGGGGCCGATCACGGTGTTGGGCGTCTTGAGGAACAGGACCGGGCGGGCAGGAGGCTCGGCGCCGGACTCCGCGGCGTGGGCGGCGTAGTTCATCCCCACACAGATCACCGCGGACGGGCGGGCGATCGGGGCGCCAAGGCGCTGGCCGTCAATGTCAATCCGGGGTAAATTCCCGGTAGCCAGCGCAGCGCGTACCGCACCGATACCGTCCGCGGCCAAAAACGCGCCGTCGATCTCGGCCGTGATCGGGCTGAGATCGTAGGTAATCCCGTCGTGCAGCACCGCGGGGCGCTCTGATCCGACCATTCCGTAGCGCAGTAGTTCCATCGCGGAGCGCCTTTCTCGAGTCTTGTGGGACGTCGTTTCGGTTGCGGCAGCGCGCACCCCGTCATCCGTGATCCGGAATCAGCAGAATCCGGGTGCCCCCGCTGTGAGCACGGAGATCCCGGAAGGCCGAAGCGTAGTCTCTCATCGGGCGAATGTCGCGCATGAGGTGCCGCAGCGACAAGCGTCCGTCGAGGTAGAGTTCCTGCACCGCGGTGATGTCCTGCGGGGTAAAGCCGCGTGAGCCGAGCAGCGCCGCTTCCCGCCATAGGAGATCAACGGGACGAATTTCCAACGGCGCCGTCGATGCCGCAACCGTGACGATCCGTGCCTGGAACGTCACTAGGTCGAGAGCGAGGCGGTCGAGTCCCGGCGCGTCGGCGCACATCAGGACCACATCGACTCCGCCGGGGCAACCACGATCGATCATGGCGCGTGCCCCCGCCAAATCGGCCGCTGCTGCTGCCCCCAGTTCCATGGCAAGATCCAGGCTGCTCTGCCTGCGGACGATAGCGAATGTTCGGCAACCGAGTAGCGCCGACAGTTGGACGGCATTACTACCGATCCCACCGACTCCAATGACGAGGACATTCTCGCCGGGCCGGACCCCGGCGACTGACGTCAGGGCATGGTACGGCGTCGCCATGACATCGGTCAGCAGGGCAAGCTCGGCCGGCGGGATCGGCCGGCGAGGCTTGACGAGGGTGCGGACGGGCCGAATGACGAAACTGGCGAGCGCACCTGGGGAGTCCACCCCCATGCGCACGACGGACGGTCCCAGGTGAGGCCGCCCGCTCTGCGACCAGCTCGACGACGGATCGTTGTCGATGTAGTAAAGTCCGACGACGTCGTGAACGGCGAAACCATCGGTGTCGTCGCCGAGCGCCACTATCTCGCCCGCCGCCTCGTGTCCGGGTATCACGGGGAATGTGTCCCCGAACCCGCCGTCCTGGAGGAAAAGATCGGATCCGCAGAGCCCACACGCCAATACCCGGATCAGCGCTTCCTGTTCGCCGGGCGCGGGCCACTGCCGAGATTGAAGTTCCGGTTCCAGTGCCTTTCCCGGCAGGACCACCGCATTCCCCCGCACCTCAGTCAATGAGGAAACCCCCGTTGATATCGACGACCTCTCCCGTAATATATGACGACCGATCCGAGGCCAGGAAGGCAACGAGGTCCGCGATGTCCTGGGGTTGGCCCAGTCGACCGACCGGAATAAACTTCACGAAATCCCGCATGTCGGAGATCATCGGCGTGTCGATCAATGCCGGGGCCAGAGCATTAACGGTGACTCCCGAGGCGGCGAACTGCTTCGCAAGGCCCTTGGCAACCGCCATCGCCCCCGCCTTCGCGGCCGCATAAGCGAGAGTGTCGCGGGCACCCCCCGTCTTGCCAGCGCTTGAGCCCATGATGATGACCCGCCCGTAGCCGCGCTCGGCCATCGCCGGCAGGACCCGTTGCGCGCAAAGGAAAACGCTGGTCAGATTCACGGCGAGCACGGTGTCCCAGTCTTCGCGCGTGATCTCACTCAGCGCCTGCACTCGGTAGATCCCCGCATTGCAGACGAGAATATCGACGGGTCCGTGCGCCTCCTCGAACCCCGCGACAGCCTGATCTACGCTCGCTTGATCCGTGACGTCCATCCGCATTCCGAAAAGGCCGGGAACGTCCGGGGCCACGAGGTCCCCTACGCCCACCATCGCCCCGTTGAAAGCGAGGGTCTGTGCGATCGCCAATCCGATCCCACGACCGCCGCCCGTGACCAGCGCCGTCCGTCCCGAGAGATTCATGGGCAGAGTATAGCCACAATCGGATGGAACCGATACCATAAATACACGTCAGACTCGTGACGACCAGTACCGCGGCGCAGCCACGGAAAACGCCATCAGAGCGGCGCCGGTGCAGCTATTGACGGGGCCATCCGCCATTGCTAACTTCGGTTTAGACTGGAGACGTTTTCAACGCGGCCGAAAACCTCCCCGATGGGCTATCACTCCCATCCGCTCCGGCGATGTCGCGGGGCGGAACGGTCGCGACGCGGCGTCGGAAAACCGGGAACTAGCAAGGAGTTCACAACGATGGCGAAGCTGGACATCCCCTGGGAAACGCACACCGTGCTCGGTCGAAAGATCCGCGGCGGCTCATACGAAGACCAATCCATCGGCACCCCGCACAAGATCGAGGAGGCGCTGCGGCTGCACGACTGGCAGACCGCCGCCGACCTCGCCCAGTACTTCGTCGTCGAAGCCAAGGTCTGTCACGACCTTTACGGTCAGTGGCTCGGAGATATCCGCGAGTTCCTGTACAGCAAGGAGGTCGCGGTCGAAGATCTCCGGGAAGCCGAAGAACGCATCATCGCCATTTTGCACCTTCCGGACGGTACCCCGTGGGATCGGGACCGGGTCTGGGGCGAGTTCAACTCACTCATCGCAGAGTTTGTCGGCCTCGCCGGAACGGAACAGGACGAAGGACGCCTCATCGGCCTACTCAATAACTTCGTCTCGACGTGGCGCCGCTGCCACGACCGGCAGGTGGACCAGATCACGGGGCTCATGAACGAGGTCGTCACCCGTTTCGGTGATGAGGCAATCGGGCCTATGTACGACCACATCCTGGTCCCTTGGTTCAAGGAGCGCTACAGCGAATTCGATGTTGACAAACACTCCTGGGAAGATGCACTGAAGCTCAACATGATGGTCGCCTTCGAGGCGATGCGCGGCCATCTGTGCGGCCCGGGGCGCATGGGCGATATTGAATTCTCCGATCTGCCGGATCGCTATGTCCTGGCATTCAATCCGTGCGGATCCGGAGGACGAAATGTCCGGGGCGATGAAATAGAAGGCACCCCGCCCCGCACCGAAGCGCCGTACAACTGGCGGCTCACACAGGAGCCGGCGCCCTGGAACCACTTCAAACCCGGTGTGTGCCTCTATTGCGCGCACTGCATCGTGCTGACCGAGATCATGACGATCGACGCGTTCGGCTACCCGGTGCGCGCCGTCGAACCGACCCGCCCCGGAGCGGTCGAAGAAGACGGAAGCGCCGCCAAGTCCCGATGGATCATGTTCAAAGATCCGGCGAATGTGCCGGAAGAGTACTACACGCGGGTTGGGCGCACGAAGCCGCCGGCAATCGGTTCGATCGCCTGCGGCGGGGAGCCGAGAGCTTCCTCGATGTGACACCGATAGAACCGCTGGCGGCAGGGCCAGACCACCGTCACCCACCGGCGAGTCGCGTCCCGGAACTCTTGGCGCCCGGCCCGATACGCATCGCGATAGTCGGCCTCACCTGGGATTTTTTCGCGGTTTCCACCGATGTGGACCTCGCCGCGCTGCAACATTCGCTCCTCGACGAACTCGCCGACCAGCTGAAACACGACGCCGACATCTGCTTCCGCGCCCAGCTATCGGCTATTCCCGGCGAGCGGGTCCGCCAGGGGTTCCACGATGCCCGGCCGGATGCCGTCATCGTCATGAGCACCATGGCGGCGCCAACGCCTCCGGTGACGCAGCTGCTGGCGCAGGCCCCGGAGATTCCGGTCGTCGCTCTCGCGCTGCGCACGGGTCGGGCGCGGCCCGGGCCGGACTACACGCACAGCGACATCGTGACCGACGGCGGGACGGTAGGGACGCCCCAATTGACCAGCGTGCTTCTTCGCAACGGCCACCGCGTCGTGCCGGTGCTCGGTGACCTGACGGATCCGCTGCCGATCCGCCGTGCCGTCATGGCGGCCGGTACGGCGGGCAGGGTACGGCACAGCCGCATCGGACGTCTTGGCGGAATTCTCACCGGCTACGAGAGCGTGGACGTCGATGTGGCCGCTCTCGAATCCGAACTCGGTCTGACCGTCGTCGACATACCCGCTGCGGAATTCCGCGATGTTTTCCGCAGCCAGCAGGCCCGCGACGTCGAGGCCGAGATGTGGCGGCTGAGCGGCCAGTACCGCGTCCAGCTGCCCGCCGAAACCCTGGAGGCGACGTCACGGTCGGTGCTGTCGCTCGCAGAGATTGTCGACCGCTACGAGTTGGACGCCGGCGCCTTCAACTGCCACGTACCGGAAATCCGGCTGAGGGATCTCGGCTTTGCGCAGTGTGTGGCATTGGGCGAGTCGACGAGTTTCGGCATCCCCTGGACCTGCACCGGCGACATGCTGGGGGCGATCGCCATGCTGGTGACGAAGCGGCTGTCGGGCGTCGCCCTCTACCACGAGTTCGAGCACTACGCGGCGGCGGAGGACTGCTTCGTCATCGCCAATTCCGGCGAGCACGACGCCGCCTTTGGGTCCGCGCACGAGACCCCCATCATGGATCTGAACCCGTGGTGGCCATCCGGTGCCAGCGTGCAAACGACTCCGCCGCCTGGGCCGGCCACCGCCGTGGGATTCGCATGGCTCGGCGCCGAACGCGGATCCCGTATCGTTGCGGCCTCCGGAACGTTTCACCCGTCCCCGTACCGGCGCACGGGCACGACACACGCCGCGTTCCGCTTCGACGACCCGGCCGGGCTCGGTCAGCAGGCACGGTGGCAGCGGTGGTGCCGAGCAGGGGTGAACCATCACTCGGCGCTGACCAGAGGCGCGTTCGCTGACGGCGCGGCCACTGTCGCCGAACTGCTGGGCATCGACGCGACGATCGTCTAGGCCGCCAGTGACGCCGCGCCACGACACTCAGCGCGCATGACGCCGCGCAGTGCCGGACACCAGCCGGTCAGCCCTTGTCGGGTCAGCAGTAGATCACGAACCGGACGACCACTGACCATCTTCCGTGAGCAACGACCCGAGGACGCCCTCGTCAATCGACACCCCGATGCCCGGCTTCGTGAGATCAGGCGTCAGCCTGCCATTCTCGGCCACCGTATTCCCCGAGGTCAGCTTCCAGAATAACTCGTTACCGGTATCCGGTTCGACATCGGGAAAATACTCGACGACGGGACACACATGCGGAGACTGGCTGAAGATGAGCGCCAGATTATGTGCTTCGTTGCTATGCGGTACCAGCGGAAGACCGGCGGCCTCTGCCATCGCCGCAATCTTCCGAGCTTCCGTGAGCCCGCCCACCCGGTTGATGTCTGGCTGCAGCACATCGGTGGCGCGGAGTTTGATCAACTCCGCGAAATCCCACTTGGTGTAGCTGTGCTCGCCGCAGGAAAATCTCTGACCCGGCACCCGCTCCCGCAACTCGGCGTAGCGGTCCACCAGTTCCGGCATCAGCGGCTCTTCGATCCACGAAAGGTTCAGGTCCTGCAGAAGTTTGGCCATCTCCACCGCGTAGCCGAAGTCCCAGCCCATGTAGGCGTCCGCGGCGATTTCCACCTCGTCCCCCACCGCCGCGCGCACCGTCTCCACCAACCGGCGATTCGCATGCATCCCCGCGGCGCCGTCAGCCGGCCCGAAGCCGAAACGCTGCTTGAGACGGGTAAAACCCTGCGCCACATACCCCTTGGCCTCCTCGGCCAACTCATCGAGGTCTTCCAACGCGTAGAGCCTGGACACGTAGGCGGGGGCGAAAGACCGAGTCGGGCCGCCGAGAAGCTCTGCTACGGAACGACCATCGAGGTGCCCGTGCGCGTCCCAGCAGGCGATGTCAATCGCGGACAGCGCGGTGACGGCAGAGCCGCTTCGCCCGAACCGCACCAATGTCCGGTACATACGCTGCCACAGCGCCTCGTGCGCACGCACGGACTGGCCGACGGCCAAATCGGTCAGATAGTCCTCGACAATGTGCTTCGCCGCACCGGAGAACGCGCCCGCAGTTCCGAAACCGACGGCGCCATCGTCGGTTTCCACCTCGACGACCGTGCAGAATGTCGGGCCAAACCAGCCGCCTCGACGGGTGGCAAAGTCCTCAAAGATGGAAGCGTTGGTCACGAGGTTGCGCCGCAATGTCGCCGGCGCCCGGCTGAAACCCACGTTCCTGGCTCGAACCCTGGTGATGATCCCGCTCATCTCAATTCCTCCTCACACGCCGCGAGCCGCTCGTTCACACCGGACCGAAAACCAGCACCGACTTCAACGCGGACACGTCGCCGTCCACCAGCCGATCGAACTCCGCGCCGCCTTCGTCGAAGGGGAGCACCCGCACGGCCGTCATCGGAACGTCGCCTACCAGTTCGGCGGCATAACGGAAGTCGTCGTTCGAGTAGCAGAATGAGCCGACGACAGACTTCTCTGTCCGGATGAAGTCCAGTCCGTCGGTATCCACGCCGGGATCCGCGAGCCCGAGCCAGATCGCGGTACCACCCGGCCGTATCGCAGCAACGCTCGCGCGCCGCGCGGCGGTGCTGCCGACGCTGTCGTACACGACGTCGTATTCACCGTCCAACGTGTTGGTCACCAGATCCGCCGCGGAATCGACGGCGATGCGGCGACGATCCGCGGCCCGATCGGCGACGGTGACGTGGAGCGCCCCACGACGCCGCGCCGTGAATGCGGACAAGAAGCCGATCGGGCCACCGCCGATGACCCCGACCCGCGCGGGGTCCGGAACCCGCGTCGCCGCCAGCCTTGTCGCGTGGCAAGCGTTGGCGAGCGGCTCGATCAGGGCTCCTTGAATAAAGGACATCTCGTCGGGCATCGGGAGGCAACTGGCCTCGGGAACCGCGAGCCGCTCGGCGAAGGCGCCGGGGCGCTGGATGCCGACGATCACCCTGTTGCGGCAGACGTTGACCTGCCCTCGCAGGCACGAGGCACACCTCATGCAACCGGCGAGCGGGTTCACGACGACTCGTTCGCCGGTGTCGACGCGCACGCCGGCGAACTCGTGCCCCATGATCAGCGGCGGCTTCCGGAAGCCGCCCGGCGCCGTGACCCCGTGGATCTCCGATCCACATATGCCCACCGCCGCAACCTCGACAATCACCTCACCCGCGGCGGTGGTGGGCTCTGGAACGTCGTGCAGTTTCAGATGCGGTGAGCCGACGTATACCCATGCTTTCATGAACACCCTGCCCGTCGCGTTGTGTAATGGATGTGCGTCACATCAAGATTCGAGGAACCGGCCCAGCCCCGTCCGAACGAGGAGTTCGTCCAGGCGGGAGCGGTGATAATCGCTGAGCGCAGACCCGGGCCGACGCACGGAACCCGAACTGAACACTCCGGTCCTCACCAGCAACTCTTTCTGTACGGCAATGAACAGATCGAGGCTGCTCATCTGGAAAGAAAGGAGCGGCAGCGCCGCGGTGAACCTCTCCCAGAAACCGTCACGCTCGCCATCGTGGTACAGCCGCCAGAGTTCGGTATAGACGCGGGCGATACCGCAGCCCGGCATGATCGCGCAGACGCCAGCGTCCAAATCCTCTGGTAGATGCACCGCACCGTAGCCGCCGATGGCCCGGAACCCTTGAGCGCGCAGCGCCGTGACCTTCGGCGCCGAGGGCAGCGACTCCACCTTAACCCAGCCGACGGTGGACGCCGCCGCGCGGAGCCGCGCCAGCAGGTCTATGGGCAGCGGTGTTCCCGTCCAGTTGGGCGCATCCTGCACCACAATGGGCACCGGTACCGCCGCCGCGATCGAGCGGTAGTAGTCCTCGACACCCTGCGCATCGGGTTTGACGAAGGTCGGCGGGTACAACATCACCGCCTTGGCCCCGGCGTGCACGGCCTCGGTGCTGCGCGCGATGGCACCTTCGAAACCCGTGTGCTCCGTGCCGGCCACCACGGGCACCCGATCAGCGGCGGCGTCGATCACGGTGCCCAGCACCATCCGTCGATCATCATCGGTGAGTTTGTAGAGCTCGCTGGCCAGTCCGAAGACCACCATGCCGTCGACGCCGGAGGCGATCAAGTACTCGACCAGCCTGCGCAATGAGGGCACATCGATCGACCCGTCCGCATCGAACGGCGTCGCGATCACTGGATAGACCCCCGTCAGCAAGGTCGTATCGGGGATACCCGTCATCGGTGACGCCTCCCATCCGTGACGACAATCAATCGAGACGCTCCGGCGCTGCCGCTGTCGAACCCCGTCGCCAGGGCCGCGGCCACGTGCCCCGCCGGAGTGGGTCCGCGCGTCATGTCTGCGACCTGCTACCGGCACGCGCTCGGATGGGAACCGGGCGCGACGTCTCCCTCGGCTCGTAGGACGTCGGCAGCACCACCATCCTGGGCACCCCGCCGCGAATGATGTCCAGGGCCAATTTCGCCGCCTGCCGACCCATTTCGGCCCCGTCACGTTGCACGACGCTTATTTGCGGATGCATGATTCTCAGCCAGGGGAGGTCGTCGCACACCACCAGTGAAATGTCATCCCCGGGACGCACGTCGCTACTATTCAATGCCTCTAACACGCCAATAGTCGTTTGTACGCCTCCGGCGATGATCGCCGTCGGTCGTTTCTTTGCCGGTAGCTTGAGGATCTTCAGCGTCGCGTCACGCGCAAAGGTCACCGAGAATGCGCCAGAGACATGCAGTGACGGATCGTCTTCGATATCAGCCTTCTTCAGAGCCTCGCTGTACCCGCGAAGGCGTTCCCGCGTCGGTCTGATCTCCGCCGTACCGGTGACGAGGCCGATACGTTCGTGGCCGAGCGAAATGAGGTCCGACGTCGCGTCGAGCACACCGACGGCATGATCCAGGACCACGCTCGAGTTCCGGCGTCCCCGCGCGTCACGGTCGATCAGCACCACCGGGCGATCGAAGCGGGTCGAGACGATCTCACTGCCCTTCGACTCCTCCGAGATGGACGAGAACAGCAGGGCGTCGACGCGGCGCTGGCGAAGCACCTCCAACCGATCGACCTCACGCTGATCGTCCCCGCTGCTATTGGTCACGAGCAACGTGTAGCCGGACTCGTTCAATGTCTCTTCGACGCCAAAAATGATGTCGCTGAAAAAGGGGTTCGCGAAATCTCGCACCGCGAACCCGATCGTCTTAGTATATCCATTCCGCAGGCTCTGTGCCTGGGGATCAGGGGTGTAACCAAGCTCTTCCGCGGCCGCGAGAACGCGGTCTTTCATTGCACCGCTCACGTTCGGGTGCAAACTGAAGACACGCGACACGGACGATATTGCCACCGACGCGCGGTTCGCGACATCCCGGATGGTGACGGGACGATTGTTCGTCATTTTGACCCTTACGTTGTTGCAGGAAATCGAGCGCTCCGTCACATAGTCCCACGACGATGGGAGGTTTTCACCGTCACCTGGCGCAATTACTCACCAGATCGGTGCGACGGCGACGTTTTCTGCGAACGCCTTCTCGTTGAGCCCATATCCGAAACCAGGCGCATCGGACAGCGCCAGCGTGCCGTCCTTGGGCCGCGGGTCGTCCGTGAGCACCCAGATCGCACTCCCGCCGTCGTAGATATCCAGGTACTCGCAGCGTGGTGAGAGCACCGGGCCGTTCGCGGCTTGGAAGTGGTATGACGGCGAGCCAACGCCGTGACACATCAGTTTGCAGCGGTACGCGCGCGCCAGGGTGGCGATCCGTCGCAGACCGGTGATGCCGCCCGCGCGATAGATATCCGGCTGCACCAAGTCCACCATGCCCTCCACGATCAGCTGACGGAACTGCGGCAGGGTGAACGAGTGCTCGCCTCCGGAGACCTCACACGACACGGCATCATGAATCCTTCGGTACCCATCGGTGTCCTCGGGCATGACGGGTTCCTCGATCCAGGCGATCCGGTACTGGTCGAGCCTGCGGGCCATCTCGATCGTGTACGGCACGTCCCACGCCATATAGCAGTCCAGCGCGATGAATGCATCGTCACCGATCTGGTCGCGGGTGGCGGCGACGAGCTTCTCGTTCTCTCGCATGCCCGCCGCACCGTGGGCCGGGCCGTATGGCATGGCCACTTTGACGTCGCGAATACCGAACTCGACGAGCGCCTGCGAACTCCACGAGGTGAGATACGGACGCAGTGTCGGCGCCGCGGGCCCGCCTATCAGACTGTAGACGGGCTTGCCCAATATCTTTCCTTTGACGTCCCATAGCGCGAGGTCGATTCCGCTGATCACCGCCATGGGAATACCGCCGTGGCCATAGAATACGCTGGCGCGCGACAGTTGGTCGAAGATCAGATCGGTGGCAAAACAGTCCTTCCCGATCAGCAAGCCACGAAATTGATCTTCCACGAGAGTGGCGCCGGCCCGCGCTCGCGCGCCTCCGACGAACCCGTACCCCTGGGTGCCGTCCGCTACCGTCACCACCACCACGCCAGCGGTGTGAGTGCCGTACCACGAACTTCGTCGCTCGGCATACTCCGGGTAGTGCGACATCGGATTGGCAATCACCTTCTCGGTCAGCCACGACTGGGACATCGGAGCCACGAGGATCTCTACGGCTGTGATCTTCATATCGTGTTCATCTCCGTTCTGGTAGTGGCAATACCTGTTGGGACTCGTGTTCGCGCTTCGTTACTCGGCCTACGTGGAAATTCACTTCGAACCCGGAGTGTTACGATTCACAAATGCGATCACGCCATCGGGCGACACCTCAAATCCACCTCGCCTGGCGCTCGCGTCCACTCGACGGTTGATGCCGGCGACCTCCACCGCCCTTGTGATGTGTGCCCATCCGTCACGAGACCCCCAACCGTATCAGGTAACGTTTCCACAATGGTAACGCATGGGTCGGTCGGTCGAGCTCGGTCGCATCTCTATGTGCCTGCCGACAAACCCGAGATGGTCGCGAAAGCGGCGCTACAGGGGCAGATGTGCTCATCCTGGATCTCGAGGACGCGGTGGCCCCGTCTCATAAGCATCAGGCACGGGTGGCCGCTGCCGCAGCAGCGCCGGCACTGTCGGCCCTGACTGAGGTATGGGTTCGTGTCAACCAGGGTGTCCTCGGCGAAGACGACGCCCGCACAACTCGAGGTGATGCGCGGACTGGTGCTTCTCGAGTGTGCCGCGAGGAGCCTTCCGGCGTCGATAGTGCCAGTGTCAGCCGACATCGACAATGTGCAGGCATTCGCCAGTGACTCCGAAGCACTACGTGCCCGTGGCTTCTGAGGGTCGGGCCTGCGTCCACCCCCGGCAGGTGGCCGTGAGCAATACGGTGTGGAGCACATCGGAGGTTGCTCGGCAGCGCGCCCGGAGCGTCATGGCGGAGTTCGCGGAGAAGACGCGCGCCGGGGTGGGCGCCTTCCGAGGACCAGATGGAAAAATGATTGACCACGCGCCGTTCGATGGGTCGAACAGGTGCTCAAGGACAGCGACCGATGACGGCCTTGCGCAGCACGGACGGTGGGACGCCCCATGTCCGCCTTCCGCAGGCCAAGGATCTCGAGCTCGATCGTCCACACGCCTGAACGCCATGGACCACAATCGAGGAAGGGGTCACCGCGCGATACCTGGCCATGGCGAGGATCTAGCCCTCAATGACGTAGCAGCACCCGGAGTCGAGCGGCCCAAAGGACTGACGTCTAGGCCAGCACCATCGCAGCCTTCCCTGCCCGGGCCGCGACTCATCCCAGGTCAGGACAAACGCGGCCCTCCAGAACATACGGCCAGGGTAGGCAAAACAAGGATTGACACGCTCGACGCTGAAGCCTAACATCGAAACGATTCCAGAATGGAAGCCAAGGAGTGCTATGCCGTCGTCAGATGATTCGAACCCGTCCCCCGCCGACCTCACGATCGAACGATTCGAGACGGTCGCCATACGCGTCCCGCTGGATACGACCTAT
>CALANS010000143.1 GCA_937926105.1 uncultured Actinomycetes bacterium
GCCAGCCCGATACGTCGATGTCCAGTGACGTGAGCAGGTCGTCGAACGGCTCGTCCAGCGAGATGCAGGCATGCGGGTCCGGCCCGGCGACGGCAGAGAGCAGCAGCGCAGCGTCTCGCACCGAGCGAGCCATTGGCCCCGCCGTAATGAACGGAAACCACTGCATCTGCGTCGGCAGGTACGGGATACGCCCCGGCGACGGCCGCACCCCCACCACGTTGCAGAATGACGCCGGAATGCGCAGTGAACCGGCCATGTCGGTCCCTGTGGCCAAGGGGCTCATTCCGGCTGCCAACGCGGCGGCGGACCCGCCGCTCGATCCGCCCACCGTCCGGTCCAGATCCCACGGATTGCGAGTGGTGCCGAACAGCGCGTTGGACGTGTGGCCGCCGGTGCCGAACTGCGGTGTGTTCGTCTTGCCGAGCATGATTGCTCCGCCGCGCCGCGCGCGATGCACGATCGTCGCGTCCTCGGCGGGGACGTGGTCTGCGAACGCGCCCGATCCGTACGTGGTCCGGACCCCGGCCGTGTCCAGCAGGTCCTTGTGCAGGATGGGTAGTCCGTGCAACGGCGGCAGGGTGGCGCCGGACGCGCGCAGCTCATCGGCACGGGCTGCATGCTCCATGGCCGTGTCGAACGAGCGTGTGCACACAGCGTTCACCGCGCCGTTGCAGGCCTCGATCCGCGCGATGTGCAGGCCGACGACCTCCCGCGCCGAAAACTCGCCGGCGCGCAGCGCCGCCGCAAGCTCGACCGCCGACATCGCGGTCGGATCCCCGGACATCGGCAGCGCCCGATGCGGCGGCGGCGCGCATCCCGGCGTCGGTACCCGCGCCGGTGGCACGACGCCACCGGCCGCGGGCCCCCGCTGGGTCTCCGTCACGCCGGGACGGTGCTCGCCTGCATGGCGGCGAAGATCGCGGCCGGGCTGAGCGGAACGCTGCGCACGGGCGGTGCTCCCATCGATGCCAGCGCGTCGTCCACCGCGGAGGCGATCGTCGAGGGCACCGGAATCGTGCCCGCCTCACCGATGCCTTTCACCCCGAGCGGGTTGATCGGTGACGGCGTCTCCTGGTGGATGATCGTCATGTCGGGCACCTCGGTGGCGTACGGCATGAGGAATTCCATGAAGCTGGCGTTCTTGAGCACGCCGTCGGTGCCGTAGTCGAGGTGTTCGTAGAAGGCGCCGCCGAACCCTTGCGCCACGCCGCCGGCCACCTGCCCCTCGATGATCAGCGGGTTGATCATCTTGCCGCAGTCGTGCACGCAGATGTACTTGCGCACGTCGATATTGCAGGTGACCGGGTCGATTTCGATGATCGCGCCGTGCGCGCCGTAGGCCCAGGTGGCGTGCGGCGGCGAGAAGTACTCCTGCGCCTCGATCCCCGGACGTTTACCGTCGGGCAGCGGCGGCCCGTCGGAGCTGGCCGCTGCTGCGAACTGCGTGGCGCTGGCCGCCGCCTTGTTGAAGGCGTAGCGCAGTGGATTGCTCATGGTGGCGACCTCGGCGAGTGTGGCTCCGCGATCACCCGAGCCGCGGACGAACACCCGACCGTCGGCCAGATCCAGATCGTCGGGGCCGGCCTCGAGCATGTTGGCCGCGACCTGCAGCACCATCTGTCGCGCCTTGATCGCGGTCTTGTGGATGGCGTTGCCCGCCACCACGGCCGAGCGGCTGGCGAACGTGGCGCAACCCCAGTCGAAGACTCCGGTGTCGCCCTCGACGACGATCACCTCGGACGAGTCCACGCCCATCTGGTCGGCCACGATCTGTGCCCAGGTGGTCTTGTGGCCCTGGCCCTGCGTGGTGAGTCCGGTATTGACGAAGATCTTGCCGGTGATCGGGTGGACCCGCACCTGCCCGCCCTCGTACGGGCCGAGGCCGGTTCCCTCCACGTAGAAGGCCATGCCCAGTCCGAGGATGCGGCCCTGCGCGCGCGCCGCCTCCTGCTCGGCCCGGAACGCCGGTACGTCCAGCGCCTCCTCCAGTGCCGTCAGGCACCGGTCGTATTCGCCGGAATCCATCTTCACCGGCAGGCCGTCGGCGAAGATCAGGCCCTCCCGCGCATAGGGGAACTCCTCCGGCGGGATGAAATTGCGTCGCCGGATCTCGAACCGGTCGATGCCGAGTTCCTGCGCCAGCTGGTCCATCGCCCGTTCGATGGCGAAGTTCGCGTGCGGGCGGCCACAACCCCGGTACGGCGTCACCGGCACCGTCGGCGTGTACACGCAGGAGAACTCCACCTCGATGTTGGGAATCCGGTACGAGCTGGCGATCGAGGTCGACGCCACCTGGGCGACGGCGATGCCGTAGGGGATGAACGCGCCGGTGTCATGGATGAACCGGTCGCGCAGCCCGATGACCCGGCCGTCCGACGTCGCCGCGAGATCGATGTAGTGGATCTGGGTGCGTTCCTGCGACATGTTGACGAAGTTCTCGCCCCGGTCCTCGATCCACTTCACCGGGCGGTGCAGTTCCCGCGCGGCCAACGGCACCATGATCTCGTTCGAGTAGGGGAAGAGGATCTTCGGGCCGAAGCCGCCGCCGACATCCGGGGCGATGACGCGCACGTAGTTCTCGTCCAGCTCGAACAGGCTGGACAGGGCGCCGCGCAGGCCGATCGGGGTCTGCGTGGCGGCCCACACGGTGAGCTCCCCCGAGACCTCGTCCCAGCGTGCGGCCGTGGCCAGGCACTCCATGGGTGCCGCGGTGCTCCGGTCCACCTGAACGCGGATGGAGGTGATGTGGTCCGCCTTGGCGAATGCCGCCTCGGCGTCGCCGCTGCGCTGTACGAATTGCGCGGCGACGTTGTTCGGCACGTCGGAGTGCACCAGGGGAGCGCCGCCCTCGGTCGCCCGCTCGATGTCGATCTCCACCGGGAGTGGTTCGTACCGCACGTCGACGAGCGCGGCGGCATCCTCGGCCGTGTAGCGATCGTCGGCGACCACGAACGCCACCGCCTGCCCGCCGTAGAAGACCTCGCCGTGGGCCAGCGGGTACTGGGTCCGCCCGTGCGTGATGCACGGGTGCGGGATGAGCAGCGGCATGAGCACATCGAGCGGCCCCAGATCCTCGTGCGTGTAGACCTTGTGCACGCCCGGATAGGCTGCGGCGGCCGAGGTGTCGATCGACACGATCCGCGCGTGCGGATGCGGGCTGCGGACGAACGCGCCGTGCAGCGCCCCTTCCAGCGGGATGTCGTCGACGAAACGTCCCTGACCGCGGATCAGCCGGTCGTCCTCGTTGCGTTGAACGCGTTCACCGAATTGTCGTGTGGACATGACCGGTCATCCTTCCTTGCCGTCGCGGAGATCGATCGCCTTGCGTGTCGCCGCGACGATGTTCTGATAGCCGGTGCAGCGACAGAGGTTGCCCGCCAGGTGCTCTCGCAGCTCACTGTCGGACAGGTCGTTGCCGATCCCCTCCTCCAGGAGGCCGGCGACCGACATCATGAACCCCGGGGTGCAGAAGCCGCACTGCAGGGCGTGACACTCGCGGAACGACTGCTGCACCGGGTGCAGCGTGCCGTCGAAGTCGGCGAGACCCTCGACGGTGCGGATCTCGCAGCCGTCCGCCTGCACCGCAAGGGTGAGGCAGGAGCGGGTCGGTCTGCCGCCCAGATGCACGGTGCACGCACCGCACACCCCGTGCTCGCAGCCGACGTGGGTGCCGGTCAGCCGCAGTTCGTGGCGCAGGAAGTCCGACAGGAGCATCCTCGCCGGGATCTTCGCCTCGACCGCGGTGCCGTTGACCGTCATCGTCACGGCGACCAGGTCGTCGACCTCGTAGTCGCCGGCCACCGCGCGCATGCTCGACGTGTCCGTGCTCATACCCTCGCTCCCGTCCGCTGGATCGCTTGTTCGAGTGCCCGCCGCACCAGGCCGTCGAGCAGATGCCGCCGGTAGCGGCGCTGCGCCTCCGGTTCGTCGGTGGCCTCGATCGAACTAACCGCCTGTCGGGCCACCTCGGCGAAGAGCTCCTCGGACGGCTTGTTCCCGACGAGCAGCGCTTCGCACTCGGCAAGGACGACGGGGGTGCTGGCGATGCCGCATGCCCCCAGCCGCGCTCGTTGGATCGCCCCGCCCGGCCCGATCTTCACGGTGCAGGCCACCGCCGACAACGCGAAATCGCCATGCCTGCGGGCGAACTCGCAGAACGCCCAGCCCTCGCCGGGGTCCAGTACCGGGAAGGCGGCCTCCACGAGCAACTCGTCGGGCTCCAGTGCCGTGGTGAAGATGAACTGGAAGAAGTCCGCCGCCGGGATCTTTCGCGGCCCATCCAGACCGTGCGCGACGAGTTCGCCGCGCAGTGTCGTGATCAGGCACGGGAGCTCCGCTGCAGGATCGGCGTGGGCGAGGCTGCCCCCGACGGTGCCGCGGTTGCGGATGACCGGATGCGCGACGTTCTGCAGCGTCTGCCTGATGAGCGGGTTCGCCCGGTACGCCGAGTCGTCGAACTCGAGGGTGCGCTGGCGGGTCATCGCTCCGACCCGCACGTAGCTGGGATCGGTGCGGACGTAGTCCAGCTCGTCGAGCAGCCGCAGATCGATGACGACGTCGGGGTGCGACAGTCGGAAGTTCATCGTGGGAATCAGGCTCTGGCCGCCGGAGAGGACTGCGGAGTCGTAGTTCGCGGCGCGTGCGTGCACCGCGGACTGAAGATCCGCCGGAACGACATATCGGAATGCTGAGGGCTTCACTGCGGCTCCTTCGCTCAGACGCCCGTGAGCATGTCGGCGTATTCCGGGTAGCTCAGCGGAGTCTTGGCCAAGACGTCGGTCATGTTGTCTCCGGTCATCATGACCTGAGTCACGGCATTTTCGAACTCGACCTTCTTGCCGCCGAGCAGGTCGACCATCACCTGGCCGCCGATCAGCCCGGTCTCCGCCGCCGAGTAGTAGCGGCTGGCCGCCAAGTACGGCGTACCCATCCACGACTTCATCTCCTCGTCGCCGTCGCTGGTGACGTGGGTGATGTTGGTGATGCCCTGTTGCTTCAGGTAGCTGGCGATGCCGTTGCCCATGGCGGCCGCGTAGTCGATCACAACGGTGACGTCCGGGTGCGCCTGCAGCGCGCGCTGGACGACCTCGGTGCCCTTGGTGCGGTCGAAGTAGCCCTGCTCGCGGATCACGACCTCGAATCCGGATCCGGCGAGCGACTCGTCCAAGCCGGTGTCGATGTTCTCCGAGAAGCCCTGGCCCAGAACGGCCTGCACGACGACGACCTTGCCCGGCTTCGCGTTCTCCTTGACCCAGTCGCCGATCATCCGGCCGCCCTTGACGCTGTCGACGAACGCCACCCCGGACACGTAATCGTCCACCACGGTGGGGATGGCCCAGAGGCAGAGGCTGGACGGGATCTTCGCCGCTTCGGCCTTCTTCAGGCCGGTGAGCACGTTGTTGATGGTGTTCGGCAGGATCACCAGGCCATCGACGCCCTGCGCGACGAGGCTCTCCAGGTTGGACAGCTCGTCGGCGTCGGAGAAGTTCGCCTGCAGGATCTTCAGTTCGTAGCCGCTGCCGTCCAGCGCTTTGGCGACGCCCTGGGCGACCTGCTTGTCGTACTCGACGAAACCGTTGAGGGACAGGCCGATCAGCTTTCCGCCTCCGCCGGCCGATGCGGCTGCGCTACTCGATCCGGCCTGGCTGCTGGGGGTGCCCGACGCGCTGCTGCCGCTGGACCCGGCATCCTTCGTGTCCGTGCCGCAGGCCGCGAGCAGCGGAGCGGACAGTGCCAGCCCGGACAGCGCCGCGGCGCCACCGAGGAACTTTCGACGTGAGATGGCGGTGAACTGGCGGTTGGTACTGGGCGTGTCCTTGGTCATGAGTTCCTCCGGTCGGTGGGGCGGGCATGGTCGTGGGACTGCTGGATCGGGGTATCGATGTCGGCCACCGGGTCGATGGCCGGAGCGGCGTCATCGTCGTTTGGCGTTCGTCCTGCGACGACGTAGCTCGGCGGTCGCGGTGACGGTCACCGCGGCGATGAGGATCGCGCCGAACACGAACTGGTTGTAGGAGTTGGGCACGTTGAGGAACGTCAGGGAGCTGGTGACCACCCCGAGCACCAGCACGCCGAGGAAGCTGCCGAGAATGGTTCCGCGGCCGCCGGCGAGGGACGCGCCGCCGAGCACGATGGCGGCGATCGTGGTCAGTTCGAGGCCGCCGCCGACGTGCGGGTCCCCGGCGCCGGACCGGCCGGCCATCACCACCGCCGCCAGGCCCGCCAGGACGCCGTTGATCACGAAGACGATGATCTTGACCCGGACGACGGAGATGCCCGCGAGGAACGCGGCCTCCTCGTTGGCGCCCACGGCGTACAGGCGGTGGCCGAAGCGGGTGAAGTGCAGGAGCAGACCGCCGACGACCAGGGCGCCGAGCCATAGCAGGATCGGCGTCGGAATGCCGATGAGGCTGCCGCTCTGCAACCACAGCAGGCCGTCCGGAATGGGGATCGTGGTGCTCCGCGACAGGGTCACCGCGGCGGACGCGAACACGGCGAGCCCGCCGAGCGTCAAAATGAACGGCGCGATCCGGATCAACGCGACGAGCAGCCCCCACACCAGCCCGGTGGCTCCGGCGACCAGCAGCACGATCAGCACGGCCATCGACTCCGGGACGCCCGCGGTGAGCTGCTTGGCGGTCAGCACCGCCCCGAAGGACACCATGCTGCCGACGGACAGGTCGAACTGGCCGGCGACTAGCAGCATCGTCTGGCCGATGGCCAGAATGCCGAGGACGGAGTGCGCTACCAGGACCTGTTTGATGTTCCCGGACGACAGGAAGTTCGCGTTCTGGCTGTTGGTGAACACGGCCAGGCCGATGATGATCACGATCAGCGGGATGTAGACCTGCAGGTTGTCCTTGAGGGCGGGGCTCACCAGGCGGCGGGCCCGCTGTACGCCGGAGATGTCGGGACGCGGCGGGGTGTCTACTGTCATCACTTGGATCCCAATTCCATGTCGAAGATCGCGGATTCGGTGGCGTCGGCACCGGGGATCTCGCCGACGATGCCGCCGTCGCGCATGACGATGACCCGGTCGGCAACGCTCTGAATCTCCTGGTATTCGGTGGACAGCACCACGACCGCCGCCCCGCCGGCGGCACGTTGCCGCACGATCCGGTAGATCTCGGATTTCGACGGGATGTCCACGCCGACGGTCGGCTCGTCGAGCACCAGCACGTCGCTGGCCACATTGAGCCAGCGGGCCAGGACGACGCGTTGCTGGTTTCCGCCGCTCAGCGTGCGGACCGGGTTGCGGACGTCGGCCGTCTTGACCGAGAGCGCGCGGCACACGGCGGCGGCGCGTGTGACGCCGCGGCGGGGTACGCCGAGCGGGTTGGCTGCGATGCCGTGTTCGGCCAGCATCACGTTCTCCGCGACGGACCGGTCCAGCATCAGTGCCTGGCGTTTGCGGTCCGCCGGCAGCAGTGCGATGCCCGCTCGGGCGGCCCGATCGCGGCGCAGCGGTCGGATGCCCGCGACGGTAATGTCTCCGGAGGTGGGTTTGATCGCGCCTGCGATGAGTCTGCCCAGATGCCCTGCGCCGGAACCCACCGACCCGGTGACCACCAGAACCTCGCCATGCCGCACCGAAAATGAGACGTCGTTGACCGCCGCCCCGAAGCTCACGTGATCGAGCTCGATGGCGACATCGCCGACGGGGCACTCGCCCGTGATGAGATCCTCGCGGCGCAGCCAGCTTCCGACACCGAACATGTCTTCGATGAGGCGGGACGTGGTGGTGTCCGCTGTCTGCCCGGTAGTCACCTGCTGCCCATCGCGCAACACCGTATAGTCGTCGGCCAGCTGCATCACCTCGTCCAGGTGGTGGCTGATATATATGACGGCTATCCCGTTGTCGCGGATCGCTCTGGTGATCTCGAACAACCGCCCGATCTCGGAACGATGCAGGCTGGCGCTCGGTTCGTCCATGATGATGCACGCAGCGTTGAAGTCCACGGCGCGGGCGATCTCCAGCATCTGCGTCTGCGCCACGGTCAGCGTCGAGGCGGGCGCGTCCAAGTCGAGATCCACGCCGAGCCGGTCCAGCCGCGCCTTCGCCTCTGCGGCAATGGACTTCCGGGTCACCAGGCCGAGGCCGTTGCGCTGGGGCGCGTGCAGGACGAGGTTTTCGGCCACCGTCCGAGTCGGCGCGACCTGGCGTTCCTGGTGCACCACTCGGATACCGTGCTCATGCGCGGTTCGAGGATTGAGGGTGACCGGCGCGCCGCGCAGCAGCACCGAACCGCTGTCCGGCTGCAGCGCACCCGAGGCGATTTTGATGAGAGTGGACTTCCCGGCGCCGTTCTCGCCCACGAGTGCGTGCACGCGTCCGGGCTGGATGCTGATGCAGACGTCCTTCAGCGCGCGGGTACCCGGAAACGACTTGTCGATGTGACGCATTTCCAGGGTGGGATCCACGGGCCTCTGCCTATTCGCTGAGAGAATACGTTAATCAGAGATGAGACACACTGTGGTTGACCGGGGCGGTGTTGTCAAGAGCGAAATCGTCAAGTCCGTGGCGAAGGGACGCAGGGCGGGCAGCATGCCGGCCCCCGTGCTGCGCGCCCACGCAGCGCCGACCAGATCAGCAGCAACAGCACCGCGCCCAGCACCGGCGCTAGTCGCTTCAGCGCCGCGCCCTGCGCGAATCTCAGCACGTCCAGCGCGTCGTCGTGGCCGGCCGTCTGCACTCGGGCCGCGGTGGTCCCGCCTGCCGGCTGCTGCGCCTGCGTCCGGCCCGTGGCCTGCGGCTTGTCGGCCGACGCGGCAGATGCGGCCGGCCCAGCTTCCGGCGCAGTGAGCATCGCCGAGAGATTGCTGGCGAACTGGGCGGTGATGCGGTTGCCGACCTCGGACATGATCCCGCGGCCGAACTGCGCCGGCCGACCGGTGATCTCGAGGTCTGTGGTGATGATGCACTCCGTGGACCCGCCATCGATCTCGTGCAACTGGGCGGTGATCGTGGCGCCCGCGCTGCCGCCACCCTTCCGGTCGCTACCCTGCGCGGTCAACACCGCCCGATGGGCCGACTCGTCCTTCTCCAGGAAGGTGGCGGTGCCGGCGTAGTGGAGCAGCACGGGCCCGAACTTGATCCGCACGGACCCTTCGATGGAGTCGCCGGACACGGAGGTGACGGCCGCGCCGGGAAAGCAGGGCACGACCCGCTCGACGTCGAGCATCACCTCCCAGGCCCGAGCAATCGTGACGGGGATGGTGAACCTGTTCTCCAGCTGCATCGCAGACTCCTTGTCGGTGGCCGTTCGTCGGGCCCCTGAGGGGCCGCTGGGCGGCTCGCGGATCGCTCGGGAAAGTCATTGACTTTGCGTCGGGCTCGACGCTACTCTCGTCAGCGAATAGAATATCCACCCAGCGAATATTCCGTCAAGAACTTCGGGAGGACTTTCCTATGGCCGGCAATTTCCGAGTCTCGATCGATACCGGTGGAACGTTCACCGACGTCCTGGCTGTGGACGAATCGAGCGGGTCCGTCTTTGTGGTCAAGACGCCGAGTGACCGCGAGGATCCGAGTCGGGCGCTGCTCACCGGGATCGACAAGATCCTCACCAGCGCCGGCAAGAGCTACTCCGATATCGAGACCGTCATTCACGGCACGACGACGGCGACCAATGCCGTGCTGGAGCACGAGTTCTCCGGCATCGGGTTGCTGGTGACGGAGGGATTCCGGCACATCCTGGAGATCGCGCGGCAGTCCGTGCCGGACGGCTACGGCAACTCGTTCTTCTGGGTCAAACCGCCGCGGCTGGTGCCGCTGCACCTTGTGCGCGAGGTGTCGGAGCGCATCCTGTTCGACGGTACGGTGTACCGCGAGCTTGAAACGGACAGCGTCATCCGCGACGTCGCGGAGCTGGTCGAGATGGGCGTCAACCGGGTGGGTGTCTGCCTGCTGCACTCGTACGCCAACCCGGAGCACGAACGGCGGATCGGCGCCGCGCTCGCCAGTCGCTTCCCGGACCTGTTCGTGTCCCTATCCAGCGTCGTTCTTCCGGAATACCGCGAATACGAGCGGGCGATGACCACGCTGGTGGACGCGATGGTCAAGCCCTACTGCCGCGACTATCTGATGCGGGCACGCAAGCAGATCGACGAGCGCACCGACAGGATGCCGTTCCTGATCATGCAGTCCAACGGTGGCGTCGTCACGGCCGAGGCGGCATCGGACAAGCCCGTCACGATGCTGCTGTCCGGCCCTGCCGGCGGGGTGCTCGGCGCGATCGAGGCGGCCAAAGCCGCAGGGTTCAAGGACCTGATTACCCTGGACGTCGGCGGCACGTCCACCGACGTCGCGCTCGTGGACAACCTCTCCATTCGGCTCACCAGCGAGACGGTGATCGAGAACTATCCCGTCAAAGTTCCCATGATCGACCTGGCCACCGTCGGCACCGGTGGTGGCTCACTGGCCTGGGTGGGGCCGAACAACACCCTGAAGGTGGGGCCGAAGAGTGCCGGCGCGGTGCCCGGTCCCATCTGCTACGGCCGCGGCGGGACGGAACCGACGGTCACCGATGCCGCAGTGGTGCTCGGCCGCTTCCCGAGTTCCCTGGTCGGCGGCGACCTGCACTTGGACATCGACGCGGCCCGCGCCGCCCTCGAGGAGTTCGGCCGCGGATTCGGCCTCAGCGTGGAGGATGCCGCTGCCGGCATCCTCGAGGTCGCCACGGCCGGGCAGGTCACCGGCATCCGGCAGGTCTCCACGCTCAAAGGCCGCGACCCCGGCGGATATTGCCTGGTGGCGTTCGGCGGGGCCGGACCGCTGCTGGCCACCTCGGTCGCGGAATTCCTCAACATCGGCGCGGTGCTGGTCCCGCCGAACCCCGGCAACCTCTCGGCGCTCGGACTGCAGGTGACGGACGTCAAGCGCGACTACGTCCGCACGCACGTGCGCCTGGTGCTCGGTGACTCCGACGACGTCGAGGCCGTCTGGGCCGACCTGGAACGGCAGGGCACCGCCGACCTGCTCGGAGAGGGCGTCGCCGCCGATCGGATAGACCTGGTGCGCGGAGCCGACTTGCGATACGAGGGCGAGGGGTACGAGGTCAGCGTCATGCTCGACGGCGACGCGCTCAGCGTCACACTCGACGGCGCCGGCGGCCGTGACTTGACCGCCGCCGTCGCCGAGTTCCACGCCGAACACGAACGGCTCTACGGCTTCTCGTACCCGGGGCGGCAGAACGTGGAGTTGGTGAACCTGCGGGTGCAGGCGATCGGGCACACGCGGCGGTCCAGCGCCCTACCGCTGCTGCCGCCCGATCGGGCACCATCGCCGGGCGCCTCGACCCGCAAGGTTTACTGGCGCACGCACGGCTGGCTGGACTGCGACATCTTCGACCGCGCGACCCTGGCCGCGCGCCAGCACCTGGACGGCCCGTGCGTGGTCGAAGAGTACGGCGCGACCGTCGTCGTGCCGCCCGGCTGGGCCGGAACCGTCGACCTGTACGGAAACCTGATTCTCGCTAGGAGTGATTCGAAATGAGCAGCCTCGGTCCGATCGAACTCGAAGTCATCACCGGCACGATCCGCTCCGCGGAGGTGGAGATCGAGGCCGCCGTGGAGCGCGCCGCACGGTCGCCGATGATCCGCGACCAGCACGACTACCGGGTCGGCCTGTACGACGCCAAAGGGCGCAAGCTCACCGGCCGCTCCTACGGTTCGCTGATCGAGCCGATCTTCGAGTTCTACGGTGACGACATCCACCCCGGGGACGTGTTCTTCTGGAACGACCCGTACAACAGCGCCGGTTCCTGCGGCCACATCCCGGACCTGTGCACCACGGTCCCGATCTTCACCGGCGAACGGCTACTGGGGTTCGCCCAGGTCTTCGGACACCACGACGACATCGGTGGCTCGGTGCCGGGCAGCCTGCCGGTCCAGGTCCGCGACCAGTGGGGCGAGGGCCTGGTGGTCCCGCCGATCAAGCTGTACAGCAAAGGGGTCGCCAACGACACGGCGTTCCGCATCCTGGAGCGCAATTCGCGGCTGGCCGAGCACTTGCGCGGCGACATCGACTCGGAGATCGGGGCGTGCCGACTCGGCTCCCGCCGCCTGTCCGAGCTGGCGGAGCGTTACGGGGTGGACGCGCTCGAGGGCGCGTTCGACGCGATCATCGCGCACTGTTCCGCCACGATCCGGCAGGAGCTGCTGCCGAAGATCGCCGACGGCGTCTATACGTTCGAGGATTACGTCGAGTCCGACGGGTTCACCCGCAAGCTGTACGCGATGCGGATCACGATGACGAAGACCGCCGATCGCATCCTGCTGGATTTCACCGGCACCGACGCCGAGGCGGAGGGACCGATCAACTGGGCCATCGACTACTGCGACGGCAAGTTCGTGCGCAAGTGGATGGGACCGGTGCTGCGCTGCCTGGCCGACTCGCCGGAGCGGGCGGCCGAGATCGACATCAATGAAGGCATTCTCGATGTGCTGGACGTCAAGTTCCCGGAGAAGGGGACGTTGGTGACGCCGCACTACGGTCGGCCCACCGGCCTGCGGTTCTTCATCCTGATCCGGGCGCTCGGCATCTTCGCCGGCGTGCTCGCAAAGGCGACCGGCGGCAAGATGCCCGCCGATCACGAGACGATCCGGATCTGGGGACTGCACAGCCGCAACGCCGACGGGAAGCTCAGCCTGTTCCGTGAGGTGCTCGGCGGCGGCGGGCCTGGGCGGCCGTGGGCCGACGGCAGCGATGTGGTGCACATCGTGCCGAACTCGCGCAACCTGCCGGCCGAATTCTCTGAGCAGCGGTACCCGATCATGGTCGAGCGGCTGGCGCTGCGCGAGGACTCCGGCGGCCCCGGCAAACGCCGCGGCGGGCTCGGCTACGACAAGCGGATCCGCTCGCTGCAGGACTGCCTGCTGCTGTCGAACGCGGACCGGTCGGACCTGTCGCCGTACGGCGTCAACGGCGGGAAAGCCGGTGAACCGTACGGCATCTCGGTAGTCCGCGGCGACGACGTCGAGCACCTGCCCGGTATGGTCGACAACGTGCCAGTCGCCGCGAACGACCAGGTGCTGCTGTGGACGTCGGGCGGCGGCGGCTGGGGCGATCCGCTGGACAGAGAACCCGACGCGGTCTGCTACGACGTGCTGTGCGGGCTGGTGTCGGTGGACGCGGCCCTGACCGACTACGGCGTGGTGATCGACACGGCCACGAGTCCCATCTCGGTCGACGACATGTCGACCAAGCAGCTCCGCGAGCACATGCGCGAGTCCCGGGCCGACCTGCCGATGTTCGACCGTGGTCAGTACTTCCGCGACGTCAAGGAGCAGGGAGGCTTAGTCTGGCCGCAAGGCTGGAGCGACCCGGACGAGTGGTTGGCCAACGCCAAAGCGTGACTTTGTACGGATTGTCCGGGACTCGCTTCGGTGTCAGAGTATTCTGATCTGTCAGGGGACACGGGTTCGGCAGTCGGAAAGAGGCGTGTCCACAGAAGGTGGCCCAGGTGAGTGCGGAGAACGATCCAGCTGCGATCGAGACGGCGTTGTCCCGTCGCACCGCGATGCGAAGCCAGCCCAAATTGCAGGGCGTTGCCCGCGCCATGCGGGTGCTCGAGCTGATCGCGGACCGTCCCATGACGGCCAGCGAGGCCGCCGAGGCGCTCGACCTGCCGTGGGCGACCTGCTATCGCACGCTCGTTCAACTTGAGAAAGACCAGTACCTGGAGCGGGCGGCCGGCGGAGAGTATCGGGTGGGGCGTCATACCTGGTTGATCGGCTCCACGTACCTGGTCGGGCATCCGCTGCTGGACCTGGCGATGCCGCTGCTACAAAGCGCATCGACGGAACTGCCCTCGGCGGTGTTCCAGCTTGTCGAACGGAGCGGCGACATCGCGCTGGTGCTGTATTCGCACGAGCCCGTCGCCGGGGAGCCGATCACCCGGGCGACGTTCGGCCATCACATCCCGTTGCACGCCGGGTCGAAGGGCTGGGTTCTCCTCGCGTACGAGTCCGACGAGGTCGTCAACAGCTATTTGGAAGCGCCCCTGCTGGCGCTCACCCCGACCACCATTACCGATCCGGCGGATCTTCGCGCGGAGCTGCGGCGCACGCGGGAGCAGGGGTACGCGCTGACGATGGCGGACGTGCAGACGTTCACCGGGTCGGTCGCCGCACCCGTATTCGATGCCTCGGGTGCGGTGGTGGCCGCGGTGTGCGCGATCCTGCTGCGCAGCCGGCTGAGCAACCTGGTGACCCGGCAGAGCGCGATCGACACCGTGCTCGGTGTGGCGCAGTCGCTGTCGCTCGGAGCGGGATGGCAGCCCGTGCGGGTGGCGCAGCAGGCCCGCTCCCCGCGCACGCCCCGCCGCGGGCCCGGACGTCCACCGAACGGCTCGCGCAGGAACGGGAGTTGACGCGGACTTCACTCGCCTG
>CALANS010000144.1 GCA_937926105.1 uncultured Actinomycetes bacterium
CGCCACTCTTGATGATCGGGAACTATGTCGATAACAAGGTGACGCAGCGGCGGGGGCACAAAGCTTCCGGCGAGCAATTCGCCCAGTCAATGGTTGCGGGCCGCCAAGAGATAGACGACGCTCACGCGGAGGAACGTGAAGGGCGGCTGGCGGAGGCGCCATCGACGTCGGATGCGGTGGATGCCATGTGCCGGTTGACCCCGATGCTGTGGACTCGGCGTGCGGAACACGAACGCTTCTTGACCGCGAGGCTGGGGATCGGCACCCAACCGAGCCGCCACTCCGTTGAGCTGCCGAGCCAGAACAAGACGGCGCCACAACACTGGCAGGCCCTGCAGGAATTGGCTGCGCAGGTCAGCACGGTTGATGGCGTACCGGTCGTTGCCGACATTCGCGAGTGCGGCGCCATCGGCGTGGCCGGCCCGCGCGACGCCGCGGTTGGGGTTGCCCGATCAATACTCTCGCAATTCGTCGCGTTCCATTCGCCTGCCGATCTCGCGGTAGCGGCGGTCACCTCTCCGGAAGGCGAGGTCGATTGGGAGTGGCTCAAGTGGCTTCCGCACTGCGGTGGGCCCCATTCTCCTCTGAGAGGCGCGCATCTCGGATCGTCTGCGCAGGCAGCAAACGGTATCGTCGCCGAGCTGGAGGAGCTGATCGCCACTCGCACCGCCGAGCCGTCCCGGCGGGACGCCGAGAATGCGCCGGATCTCCCGGCGGTTATTGTCGTGGTGCAGCACGGCGCGCCGGTCGATCACGCGCGACTGAACGGCTTGTGCGAGACCGGGCCGAGCGCAGGGGTGTTCGTCCTCTGGATTGCGCATGCCCAGGAACAACTTCCAGCGGCATGCCGCGACTATGTGGTCGTCAACCCTGCCGATTCGGTGGTCACGGCGGGCTTCGTGAAGACAGCCAGAGGCGTCACGCCGTTGACGTGCGAGACGCTCGACGTGTCAAGCGCACGGACTTCTGCCCGCGCTTTGGCGCCAGTGGCCCTGCCACAGGCCATCTCGCTGCTGACTCTGATCGGACCGGAGCTCGCGGCCGACCCGTCCGCGGTCATCGAGCGGTGGAACGAATCCGTGTCCATCACCGATCGGGGCGATCACGGCGTCCCACGCAAACGGCCTCCGGGGTTGCGAGCGCCGGTGGGGCAGGGCGCAGCGGGTCCGCTGACGATCGACCTCCGACTGCATGGCCCGCACGCGCTGGTCGGCGGCACGACCGGGTCTGGTAAGAGCGAGTTCTTGCAGACCTGGGTGCTCGGCCTAGCGGCAGGTTACAGCCCGGACTCGCTGACATTCCTGTTCGTCGACTATAAGGGAGGTGCGGCATTCGCCGATTGCGTTCACCTTCCCCATACGGTCGGTCTCGTGACGGACCTGTCCCCCCACCTCGTCCAGCGCGCACTCATCTCCCTCAACGCCGAACTGCATTATCGTGAGCGGATCCTGCAGGCGAAGAAGGCCAAGGACCTCATGGAACTCCAACGCCGAGGCGATCCGGACTCGCCGCCGAGCCTCGTCATCGTCGTGGACGAATTCGCAGCTCTGGTGCAGGAGGTCCCCGAGTTCGTGGATGGCGTCGTCAATGTCGCGCAACGGGGACGCTCGCTCGGTCTCCACCTGATCCTTGCGACCCAGCGTCCGGCGGGCGTCATCAAGGACAACCTTCGCGCCAATACGAACCTTCGCATCGCGCTCCGCATGGCCGACGAGGATGACTCCACGGACGTTCTCGGCGATGCAGTCGCGGCCAGCTTCTCGCCGGACGTGCCGGGACGTGCCGCCGCGAAGACGGGCCCCGGCCGGATTACAAACTTCCAGGCGGGCTACGCGGGCGGCTGGACATCCGACGAGCCGCCACCGGCGCAACTTGACATTCATGACCTCGTCTCCGGCGGAGGTCAGATGTGGGAAGAGCCCGAAGACGACCGGCCTTCCGGGAGTACGCAGGAGCGCGGGCCGAACGATATCGCGCGGCTGGTCTCGGCGATCTCCTCGGCTGCCGAGCAAGCGGGCATCCCGGCGCCGCGCAGACCTTGGATGCCGGACCTCGCCCGGAGCTATGATCTGCAGTTCCTCGGCCAGCGTCGCGATACGGAATTGGCGATTGGAGTTCTGGACGATCCAGCACACCAAGAGCAGCGCACCGCATTCTTCCGGCCGGACGAGGACGGAAACATGGCAGTCTTCGGCACAAGCGGCGCAGGCGTTTCGACTGTCTTGCGCACTTTGGCGGTCTCGGCCGGGATCACGCCTCGCTCGGGTCCGTGCCAAGTCTACGGATTGGACTTTGGCACCGGTGGCCTGCGCATGCTGGAGGGCCTCCCGCACGTCGGTTCCGTCATCAGTGGTGATGATTCCGAGCGGGTCACGCGATTAATCAGCATGCTGCGTGCGATGGTGGACGATCGAGCCGATCGATATTCGGCAGTGCGAGCAAGCACGATCACCGAATATCGCCGCCTGGCCGAACGCCCTGACGAGCCGCGGATTCTTCTTCTTCTCGACGGGTTGGGTGCATTCCGCGACGCGTACGAGATGGCGAACTATGGTGCAATCTTCACGGCGTTCACGCAGCTGGCCGCGGCCGGCCGACCCGTCGGCATCCATGTGATCGTCACCGCGGATCGGCCGAATGTCGTTCCGTCGACACTGAACTCCACGGTCCAGCGTCGCCTGGTCCTTCGATTGGCAGACGACAACGACTACATGCTGCTGGACATCAAACCGGATGTGATCGGCGGAAATGCGGCGCCCGGGCGTGGTGTGATCGACGGGTTTGACGTCCAGGTCGCCGTCTTCGGTGGACACGTCAATGTTGCGGATCAGGCTGCTGCGATCGAGCGGTTTGCGGAAACCATGCGCGCGCATGGGGTGCCGGATGCGCCACCCGTTCGGCGGCTGCCCGAGATCGTGCGGGCGTCGGAATTGCCGGCGATGGTGGGCTCCCGTGTCACGATCGGCATGGCTGACGACACGCTCGACGCCGTGGCCATTGAACCGAGCGGCTTGTTCCTCATCTCCGGTCCGCCGGGATCGGGGCGCACCACGTCTTTGGCGTCTATCGTGTCAACGGTCCGGCGGAACTCGATGCACACCCGCGGCTACTACATCGGGAACAGTCGCTCTCCGTTGCCCCGGATGCTGCCGTGGCATTCCGCTGCCTTGGATACGGACACGGCTGCCGATCTTGCGCGCGAACTTGCGGTGAGTCTGACGACTGAGCCGCCGTCCGTCATCGTCATCGAAGGCATGACCGATTTCCTGGCCAGCCCGGCGGAGATGGCGCTGCAGGATCTGATCCGTGTGGTCAAGACGTCGGATCACATGCTCATCGCCGAGTCGGAGACATCCACCCTGACCCAGTCGTGGCCGCTGGTGCAGGCCATGCGCAGCGCACGGAGAGGCCTGGCACTGCAGCCGGAGCAATCCGATGGCGACTCAATATTCCGGACGTCATTCCCCCGCGTCGCGCGTCGCGATTTTCCGTTGGGCAGGGGCCTATTGGTGGAAGGGGGGAAGTCACGGCGGGTGCAGATTTTGCTCCCCGACGCGTGATCGGATGGGGAGCGATACCCATGGCGAATCGGGAGCGGCTGCCTTAGATTTGCCGTACCAAGTAGTTCGTCGTCACAAAAAATGTGCGGGAACTCCCCGCGCGGAGAAGGAGTGATTACCGTGGCAATGCTCGGAATGGATATCGCGGAGGTTCGGGCGCTTTCCCAGCAGCTCAATTCTTCGGCTAACGATATTACGCAGATTATTCAGCAGCTCACGTCCAAGCTCGGCTCCACCACCTGGGTGGGACAGGATCGCAATCAATTCGAAAGCGACTGGCAATCGCAGCATGTCACCAATCTGCGCAACGTAGCCCAGGCGCTCACCGACGCGGGTCGGTTGGCAGGACAGAATGCCGACCAGCAGGAAACCACGTCCAACGCGTGATGATCGGGTCCCGCCGCACCTGTCGTGCGGCGGGACCCTGCGTATGAATTTGAGCCGGGAAGGAGCCGTCGATGGCACAAATGGTGGGCGCTGACGTCACCGAGCTCCGCGAACTTGCGGCCGCTTTTGACAAAGGGTCTCAGCACTTGCGTACTGTCGAGTCGAGCCTCAGTTGGCGTATTCGCTCGGCACCTTGGCACGGCTCCGACGTGGAACTGTTTCTCCATGAATGGGATCGGTCCTATCGGAAGATCCTGATGGCTGCTGCGGCGGCGTTGACCGAGTCCGCGACACATCTCCGGCATCAAGCCGAGCAGCAACAAATGACGAGCGGTGCCGACAGCTCATTCGGCAGTATGATTCCCGGTCTTCCCGGACTCGGCCCGTTCCGCGGGCCGATTTTCAGGATTCCCGAAGACGCTATTCGCCACCTCATCGACGAGCTACGTCGGCGCGGACTTCTCGGCCCCAATACCGCGACGATCCGGCCCGACGATTTTTTGAGGCTTATCGGTTTCGATCCTCGGATCGAGCAGCCCTTTGATATGAATGTAATTGTACGGGCGATTCGGAGGTCCGGGATGTTTCCGGGCGGCCCGAGTGGGCCCATCGATGCTGCGGTCTTGTGCGTGGAAAGCATCGGTGCCATCGCCGTATCGGGCGCCATCGGCGCAGCGGGCGCGATTGGCGCGCACGGCTTGTGGTCCGGAAGCGGATCACTGGGCGGGGCGCAGTTCCGCGGTGAGGCCGAGGGGTTCGCGGGTATTCGCGGTGAGGCGGATGCCAATGCATCGTTCAACTTCAAGGACGGCGGTCGCGTGCATGCCGGCGTCAGCGGGATGGCGGGTGCGGAGGGGCACGTGGCGGGCTCGGCGGACTACGGTCTGCTGCACGCCGAGGGTAATGCCGCGGGCTTCGCTGGCGTCCGCGGACAAGCGCAGATCGATGGGTCCGTCGGATTGGACGGTGCAAGGATCAGCGCTGGTGGCGAGGTATTCGCCGGCGCCGAAGGGCATGCCGAAGCCAGCGTTGGCCTGCCTGGTGTGAAAGCAACAGGGGGCCTGAGCGGATATGCGGGCATTGGTGTGCACGCAAATGCCGATGCCTCCGTCACGTACGACGAGGTGAAGATCTCCCTCAGCGCAGGCGCTGCCGTCGGCCTCGGATTCGGTGCGGATGCATCGATCGAGTTCAGTCCGAAAGACATTGTCGACAATGCCGGGCGCATGGCGGATGGCGCCGGCCGAGTGATGAGCGATGTCGGCCGGGGCGCGCAGGATGCGATTGGCCGGGCCGGGGAAGGTCTGCAGCACGCCGCAGATCAAGCAGGGCAAGCTCTCCATGGCGCGGCGAACGTTGTGGGGCAGACTACAGGGCAGGCCGCGGACACCATCAAGAAGCTCTGGCCGTTCTAAGGAAACAATGTGACGATCAATTGTGAATTCCCTTCCGATGCGTTTCCGGCTTTTCCGCGAATCCGCATTGAGGCGTCCGAATCGTGGACGCCCGAGCATATCGCGGGAACCGTCATCGCTCTCGTGAATCGAGCGAGCGAGCGTGCTTTCGCTCCCAACGTGCTGGTGCGTGTCCACCGCGTCTCTACTTGGTCGACTATCGAGGAGGGCAAAGCGGTGATCGACGGGACGATTGACGCTCTGCCCGAGGTTTCCGACGTGGGACGTGAAGATATGTCGATCGGTGGCCGGCCAAGCTATCGCCGCGAATACGTGTACAACGACTCGGAAGCCGGCTTGATCATGCAGGCCATATGCGCGACGGTGATCCCGCACGAGAGTTGTGCGGATTTGGTGCAGATTGTCGGATCCGCCGCAGTGGTCGATGCCGATACGGTGCTGCCGGATATCCGCGAAATCCTCGCGTCGCTCACCGTGTCTCACGACGGGACTTGAGGCATCGCACTGCGCGGCGTCCCTGCGCAAGGTGAGCGTTAGGTCGTAGAGAGGAGGGCTCCGATGTCGCACATGGTAGGCGCGGACGTTGATGAATTGACGTCCCTGTCGCAGAGCTTCGCACGTAGCGCGGAATCCCTGCACAGCATTGAATCTCGGATTACTGCGATGGTCCATTCGTCGCCGTGGATGGGCCCGGCCGCTGCTCGATTCCGACAAGAGTGGGATCGTTACCACCGTCGTAATCTGGCAAGCACCGCTGCGCGACTGCGTGATGCTTCTGGCACGCTAGCCGCGGAGGCCGACCAGCAGCGGGCCGCCAGCGGCATTGGGTCTGTGGGAGCCGCTGGGCATATGTCGCTTCTACGGCATGCCGAACGGGCGCGTCGGATGTCGGCTTCCATGCCGACCCGGGACTTCGGTCGAATCGCGCGCACTGCGAACGGGCTGCTGCGCCCGTTACTCGATGCGAGCTCGGTCGTCGACGTGGGCACGGCGGCCGGATTGATTCTGGGCGCTGCGAAGTACGGGCAAGCCATCGCTCAGGTCGATCATGTGAGGCACGCGAATGGATTCGCGACTTTCGCCGCGGGGTTGAAAAAGGGCTTGACGCTGCCATTCGAGAAAATGGGCACAGGCGGCAAGCTCTTCGTGGGGCTGTCGAGGGGACTCGGTGTCCTGGGAGTCGTCGGCGGTGTCGCCGGCTTCGCCAATAGCGCTTTCGTGGAGCACGACACGGTCGGTGCGGTACTCAGCGGGCTGGGCATAGCGGCCGGGGTCCTGGCTCTTGTGTTCCCCGGCTCGTGGGCGGTTGCCGGCGGCGCGCTGACGGTGAGCCTGGTTGGTGCTGCCTGGGACCACCGCGAGG
>CALANS010000145.1 GCA_937926105.1 uncultured Actinomycetes bacterium
GCGCGCCACGCTCGACGCGGCCGACGCCGACGTTCCTGCCGAACTACCGGAACACTTCCGAGACCACGTTGCTGCGGCACTGCCCGGCAGCAAACGGGACCGATTAACCACCGGCGCGCGACCGTGAACAAGCCCGCCGCTATCCGCGAGCGGCATGCGCCCGGCGGGCGCACGCCGGAGAGCCGAACCGCGACTCCTCGATCATCGGCTCCCAGCGGCCGGTCAACCTTGGTCGAGTCAATCCGGCAGACTTGGCGCCGCGCGACCGTGCTGGGCTGGTGCATCTTGGCCGCCGGCTGCGCAGTCGCGGCGTGGGCGGCGCTATCCGTCCGCCCGGTAGCGGCGGCCATCACGTTCGGTGTGGGGCTCGTCGCGATGACTGTCGCCGCGTCGATCGATGTGGTCCTGCAGCGGCTGCCCAACGTGCTCACCATCGGCGCCGCGCTCGTGGGGCTCGTCGCGTTGCCGGTCGTCACGTGGGCTGCTGGTGACGGTCTGGCGTGGCGGGCCGCAGCGGGCGGGGCGATCTTCGGCAGCTGGATCCTGCTCGGGGCGTTCGCACTGCGAGACTCGTACGGCTTCGGCGACATCAAGCTCGCTGCCGCCTGCGGCATCTACGCGACCTGGCTGTCTTGGCAGACCCTCGTCGTGGCGATCCTCGCCACCCAGATCGCCATCGCGGCCGTCCTTCTGTATGGACGACTTCGTGGGCGGGAGCGGATGCCGCTCGGCCCCGCGTTCGTCGCCGGACTCATCGCCGCGATCCTGATCACGTCGAGCTAGCGACACTGGGGTCATCATCGGCAGCGGGGCTGCCGCCCTTCATCCCTGGCCGTGACGGGTGCTAGCACGGCGGCACACGTCATCGGTCAGTTTGTTCCTCGCGCGAGATCGCGAATGCGGCGTCCTGCATTGCGGAATCCGGTCCCTGCCAAATCCGCGTGATGGCGGTGGCGAGGTCGCGGGTCCGATCCTCGATATCCGATTCGGTCCAGTCAGATTCGTGCGCGAGGACTTCCTTGTTGAGCACCTGCAGGTTGAACTGGTTGAGGATGCTCCACTTCCCAAGGCCCCGCTGCGGCCCCTTGCCCAGCCCGCGCGAGGCATCATCTGTCCACGGCCGATTCGACAGTGACGAGTTGAGCGGTTGCGGCACTAGCGTCAGATTACCGAGGGTCTGCACCAATTTGTCTCGGCGTTGTTCCGCCTCGGGGGTCAACGGCGGGTTGGTGTTCCAATGTTCGCGCCACCCTTGCGGCATGATGTGTTCGATCGATAGACGGCCGAATTGTGGAGCCTCCCCGAACTTCGTGTCGAGCGAGCGTTTGTAGGCCTCAATCGCGCGCAGGACAACGGCGATACGTCCTTGTCTTACACTCCCGTACATCTTCCGCTGACCAATTTCCTCGACCACACGACGATCGGATGGCCACACCCTGGCTTCCGCAGTCTGTTGCGAAAGGAAGCCGCAGATTGCCTCGCCGGAGTGGTCTTTCGGCACTTCCGTCAATGCTCTGAGCAGTGCAATAAGCATCTTGTTGATGTCTTTGGTCGTCAATTGCAGCATGGTGCGCCGCATGACCCAACTCTCTAGTGCAGCGAGACCGACTGTTACTTGGTCTGCCGGAACCGCGTGGTTCGGTGAAACCAGCCAGAGGAATACCGGGGTAGTCGCCGCCAGCTCCATTGCCTCGATGACGTAACCGCGGAAGCGGCCCGCCGGGCCGTCACTAGGCAAGTTACCGAAATCACGATAGGTGTCGGCATCCTGGCGCAGCTCGTGAAGGAAACCCTCAGCGGTGGAGACATTCTGCATCAACGGTTCGGCATAGTCGATGAAGGTCCGGAACACGAGCTCCGCCTTGACCTCGTCACGCAGTCGCATCGTAAGCCAGTAGTGCAGGAATATATCTACACGGGAACGGCTCGCGCGACCCTGCGTGATTTCTTCGCGCCACCATTCGGTGTCGAAATCCTCCCAGATCGTTCGAGACCACCTGTCGACATCAGCTCCCAAGGTGTTGCCGCGCCGAAATACCCAGTTCTTGATGAGGTCCGCTTTCAGCAGCGGCGTCCCTCGATCGTTCAACGTCTCGAAGATGAGCTGCGCATCGTCATCTCCCGTCAAGTCGATCGCAACAACGACCAATCGCGCGGCGAGGGTTTCAGTCAGTTCACGGGCGCGTTCTTCCTCTCTCCCAGGCGGAAAAACGCCATCTGCGTCAGGAACTCCCCGGAGCCACCGTGCTGCTTCCTCCTTGAAGAAGGTGTGTGCATCATGGATTTGTCCAGGATCAGTAACGCGCGGTGCCGACGGATCCATGGCGGATTCGAACTCGGCGCGGTTCGCCTGGGCTGGCCACAGCTTGAACCTATGTTGCGTGCCTCGATATTTCGACTGCCTGTTGAGGATCAACTCCTCGAGGCGCTCTGCTTCCTCCTCGTGCCCGCCCGCGCGCATCGCCTCCTCGGCCGCATCCAGTAGTAGTTGGAGCGTCGTCAGCCGCTGCTGCCCATCGATGACGTCCAGCTCCGTCATCGCGTTGCTGCCGGCCTGGAGCAGTTCAAAGACAACAGCGCCTAGAAAATGGCTGGCCAGAGGACGCACCACCGGGTCTAGGTGGCTTTCCGTGACCCTACGGATGTCGTCCCACAGTGGTGCCCACTGGTCTTCTTCCGTCCAGACATACGGTCGCTGGTACGCCGGTATAACGTAGTGCTTCCGCCCTTCGAAGAGCTCAGTCGCCGTCGCCTTGCTCGGTTGCTGCATCTTGAACAGTTCCCCATCGTTGATCTGCCAGCTAGTTGCCCCGAACTAATGATCGGGCAAGTGCTACTTCCGGCAGCGTAACGGGGTGCCACGACAACCCTCAGTTGCATCAGCAAAATCTTCGGGTATGAGCACACCGAGCAGTGATCGCACCGCAGGCGCGCCATTGTTCAGCAGACTCCTAGTGCGCTGAGGGCAGCCCTCTGACGCCGAAAGTCCAGCCGGGACTTGACCCCGCCGGCTCCTTGCGAACGTTGACGGTGAGGTTGTAACGCACGGCGACCGATTGCGGACTACCGCCCGAGCCCAGCGTGCTGACGTGTCGGCGCCTGCCGGAACGCACTTCCGCGCTGCGGCATCCGCGCTTCGGGGGCGAGGGCCACGTAGCTGCCGGGCCGGCGATTGACGGCGGCGCCCGGATGGATCTGGATCTCCGAATCTGGCAGGGCGGTGATGCGGGCGCGGTTGTGTGCCTCGACCCGGGCCCCGGCGTGAGCGATCGCGGTTGCGTTGCGGATCGCGACGGTCGCCGTACCGGTTGCGGGGATCGCGAGCGTGACCCGCGTGGGGATCAGGTCGGTGGCGATGTAGGCCTCGGTGGCCCAGTGGTTGACGTGCTCGACCGCCCAGTCCAGCGTCGCCTGTCCGCGCACGGGGGTGACGACCGGTTGGCCACGGTGCAGCATGACGTCTCCGGCATCGACACCCAGCGCAGGAAACAGGTCGTCATCGAAGTCCAACTCCCGGCCGGTGTCGTCCATCCACGCCGCCACATACGCGGGGTATTGGGCGCGCGCGTTGCTGGGGCTGTCGGCCAGCAGATCCACCTGCGGAAGATCGGTCCGCTCCAAAGGGTGCACATGCCAGGCGCGGATCTCTCCGGAATGCTCGGCGGCCAGTTCCGCGTCGGCCGCCATCTGCGCGTTGAACTCTGTATCACCAGGCAGATCAGCGATCAACCCGTAGAGCCTCGCCGGCCCGTCACTTTCAGCCCAGAGTCGTTGCCGCTCGGTGTATGTCGCGAAGTAGCCGCTATCGGTGTCGCCGGGCTTCAAAGCCAGAAACTCAGCCAGGGCCTCGACGGCCCGGTCCGAATCGACCGCGTGCAGCGGAGACGGTCGGAAATCGGCGTCGGCAAATATGACGGTCCCGCGGTCGGTCAATACGTAGCCCAGTGCGCCGGCATCGCGCCACGATTCGGCGCCCGGTTCGAAGAGCTCGAGCCGCAGTCCATCGGCCTCGACCACGCGCAGCAGCTCGCCCTCGTCGCGCATTCGGCCGGCAATATCGGCGGTGTGCTGGTCTTGAACGGACATGACGGTGTGCTGCGCTGTGGCACAGCCGACCATGCGGCCGCCATCGATCACGGCCCAGCGGGTCGCGCCGAGGCTCAGCGTTTCCGCCTCCACGGTCACAGCCGTCGTTACCTGCTCCAGCAGCGCTGCCCGATCGCGGTCCTCCCGGCCGGCCACCGCGACCGCCTCGAGGAGCGGAAAATCCTCGGCCCGTTGATGGTAGGGGGTGGACACGTTCCAGGCGATGCCAGGTGCGATGCGCGCCGCGGCGGTCTGCCACGCATTCCGGTAGGCGAAGTCGAGCTGTTCTGCGGCGTCGGCGAGATCCTCAATCACCTCCTCGGCGCCGAGATCCCGGGCGACGGCGGCCAACGGCCCGTCATCCGGGCCGAAGCCCTGGTAGGCGACGCGCGGGTCGAGAACCACGGTGACCACAGCATTGTCGGCTGTCCGATCGGTATTGATGGTCATGGGAAACCTCCACGGAAAGCGAGGGGGAACAACGATGTATGACGCCGCCCGCAGGCGACGGTCGGATCAGCGGGCCAGACCGCCCGCGGTGCGGCCGTGGGACGATGCCAGCACGGACGCGCGGCGCAGCGACACCTCAGGCGCGGACGCTGGTGGGCGGCGTGGGGGAGCGGTGACGCGACCGCCGATCGCTTCGGCCTCGGCCAGCGTGAAACCGGCCAGATGGGCGGAGGTATCGACCGTGGCGCCGCTGCGGGCGAAATCCACGCCCGTGTGCGAATACCAGGTGCGCGTCGTGAACGGCGGTGACGATGAGGCCTCCAGCGTTCCGCGTCGCCCCAGCTGTTCGACGGCCCAGCCGATTGGGTTGCCGTCATCCGGCTCCCACACCGCCGTGTCCGTCTCGGTGTCAATGACGCGCGGGTCGCCGTCGGCCCAACCGGCGGAGTCCCGTGGATCGAACACCCGCTCGTGGAACGTCACCGAAGGGGGCGTCTCGCGGGCCAGTACGGCGATGATTGGCTGCCCGTTCCACAGCCACACCGGATGCCCGTCGTCCAGCACCGCAGAAATCGCTTTTCCGCCGTGCATCTCGGTAGTGTCGGTCACCGAGTGGAGCCGCCCGGAAGTATCGAACAGTAGATCGCCTGCCGTGAGCTCGGCCGGGTGAATATGACGCGCACAGGGCACCAGCTCGG
>CALANS010000146.1 GCA_937926105.1 uncultured Actinomycetes bacterium
GCCGCCCGGTTCGGCGATCTGCCAGGGGTGGTCGCCGCCGACCCGTCGTAGCCGCTGTGGATGCGCGGCGACGCCGTGGCGCCCTGGAGATCGCACACCATGACCATCGTCACCCGGCGGCGTGGACGGTGACCGGCCAAGTCAAGCGCGAATTTCGGACAGGGCCGCGCCCAAGGCTCGTGCCCGGGGACGGCGGAGTTGACCGTCGTTCCCGGGCACGAGTGTCACGGCAATTAGCCCTGCGCTACTCAGCCGATCGTGTTGGCTGCTGCGGTGAGGGCTGAGTCCGAGACGGTGGCGCCTCGTCCTAGCGCGGTGACCGTTTCCAGACTTGCCCTGTGCGCGTTCAGGAAAGCAGCCGACGGTGATGGCAGTGCGCCGTGGCCCACGGTTAGGAGGACGTCTCGATTCCGGCCCGCGAGCGGCCCCACGGAGAGCGCGTCCGGGAATCCGGTCAGCCCATTCGCGAGGTACGCGGCCGTACTACCGGACCCCGCCCCGTAATGCAGGCCTGAAGCGTCGAGTGCGGTGTCGGACACCAGCGTGTAGAGACGCGCGGCAGTATCGAAACGGCTGCCGCCGGCGATCCGCTTGATCGTCGTCACGCCCGCCGCCTTCGCCTGATCGAGAACTCTCGCGGAAACCCGATCCGTCCCGCCGAGCACAATCAATTGCTTGATCTTGTGCGTAGCAATGGACTTCGACACTGTCGTCGGCAGAACGTCGCTGCCTGTCAGCAACAACGGCAGCCCCCAGGCATTGGAGACCGGCCCGGCCGACAGTGCATCCGCGTTCACCTCACCCGAGGCGAGGATGGCAGTCGTCGCAGCCGGGGCCGACGACGACAGGCTGACCTCGCTCGATGACGTACCAGCCGCCGCCACGGTGAGAGTGGATGTTTCGTACCGGTCAGCCCCGGCGATGCGGGAGATCGTCACTGTGCCTGAGGCGACCGAGGCGGCTGCGGACTTCAGTTGCGCGGCAGCAGCGTCTGATACCGAATCGAGCCCTCCGACTATATAGACGGTCGGATTGGAGGTGCCGGCGAAGACCTTCTTCACGGCGGTGAGGACCGTCGGCGAGATGCCGGCCGCCTCCGTAAGAAGAATCGGAGCTGACTTGCGTCCGGCCAAGTAGTTGGCCGACAGGGCGTCGGCGCCGTTCTTGGCGGTCGAACCGTTGGCGACGATCACGGCGTTGGCAGTGCCGAATTGCGTCGCGATTAGCGCCGAGGTCTCATACCGGTCCGCGCCGCCGATGCGGTTGGATCCGGCGGTTGCGGCCTTCGTTCCGAAGGTCCATAGCGATGCATGCGACGAGAGAACCTTGATCGTCGTGACGCCGGCCGCGGACCGTTGGGACGCGACACACGGGTCCGGATCGGCGACAGCTGCGTTCGGCACGGCGCACTCGGCGATCGCGACACCATCCCGGAAGACTGTCACGGTGGCCGGATCGGTGCCTAGCGGGAGCGAGGCGTCGTCAAGGTCGAAGGACAGCGCCAACGGTTTCGCGGCCGATGCGGTAGGAGCCTCGATGCGGAAAGTCTGCCCGGCCATCGCATATCCGGACTGTGAAGGGGCGCCAGCACCCGGGGTGAACGAGACCTTCCCGGCGACCGGCGACACGACCGACGCGATTACCGGGGTACTGCTTGACGGCTTGGACGCCGTGGACGACGACGCAGAGCCGCCGGCCGGCACGGAACTCGTCACAACCGTGCCCTGCGCTGGAACTTCAGGCGTAGTGGCGCCGCTGCCGGTTTCACCGCTCGAGCTCTGGTGGGCGGCGGGATCGTAGAATCCGAAGGTCTCATGTGGGTTATTTTCGGGATTGGTGTCGGCGTCCGTAAAGAAGACACCGAGATTGCTGACGCTGCCGGTGAACGCGCCCCAGTCCGTTCCGACACCGAACCCGAGGCCAGCAATGACCGCCTTCGGGTACGCCGTAGCGAGAGCTTCGAGCGAGATGCATTTCCGAAGTCCGTCGCACGTGGTGGTACCAGTAACGGTGTCAGCGGTCCACCATCCGCTGACGGCTGGCCAGCCCTGTGCTGATCGGGCCACCACGGGTTGGTCCGGGAAGCCGATCCGCGGTTCCCAGACGAAGCTCGCCGCGCCGTCGGTGCCGGCACACGATGTGACGGACCCGGTAGTCGTCAAACCATCCAAGCAAACCTGGAGGAACAGCGCGGGCGCGATGTCCTGGTTCACGGCCCAGGAGGACTCGACATATGTGGTGTACCCGATCCCCGCGATGATGCTGATCGGAAGACCGCTGAATGCCGTGGTCTGCAGCCGTGCCTTGTCACTCGCACCAGTGGTGGACATAACGTACGCGTCGTGCCCACCCAGGATCGCGACGGCACCCGTTCCGCTCGCCTTGTTCGATTGCCACCAGCCGCGCAGCGCGGGCGCGTCACCGATGTTGCTCGGAGAAATGACGAAGTCTGATTGGCTTTGAGCGCGGTCGATGGTCCGGAACATGAACGGCGGAATGTGAGTCCCGTCGGTGAGGGTCACTGACAGGCTTCGTACCCCGCCGGTGAACGCGCCCCAATCGGTACCGGCACCGACTCCGATGGAGTACACCACTGCCTTCGGGTAGCTCGTCTGGAGTGCATCCAGGGTCAGACCACACGTCTTCGTTGCGACGCCGTCACAGGAGGTGCTGCCTTGAATATCGAGTGACCACCAATCTGCGGCGACCGCCCAGGGCTGCCATTCGCCTTCGGTCACGTTCTGGTACATCTGGCCGTCGAGGTTGGCGAGTCTCGGCTCCCAATACAGCGATGCCGCCCCAGAAGTGGATCCCTCCATCGCGCAGTCCGGCGCTCCGCTTGCGGAGTCGAAGCCGTACAGGCAAGCCTTCAGCGCCAGGACCGGCGCGATGTCGTTGTTCGCAGCCCAGGTGGCATTCACATACGTTTCGTAACCGATCGATGCGATCGCGCTGATTGGCAATCCGGCTAGCTGCGACGTCTGGAGGCGAACTTTGTCAGCTGCGTTCGCCGTCGTCATCACATAGGCGTCTTGTCCGCCCAGCGTTCCGAATTCGCCCAAACCCGCTCCGGATGTGGACGTCCACCAACCGCGCGTCACCGGCTGGCTGGCCGTATTTCCAGGTGAGACGACATACGAGTCTGTCAGTGGCGGCGGAACTAGGGCTGCGTTCGCCGCCGGCGCGGCTAGTACGGCGCTCGACACTGCGAGCGTTCCGGCGGCTACCAGCACCCCAGCTCTACGGGCGGCCCTCGATAGTGGATGCACGAAAATCCTCCTGATCTCGTGTACGTGACCAGGCAGTCGTAACTGCGCCCTGCCTGGTCCGGATGACCGAGCGTTGGCACCCCAGCACGACTCGGTGAGCCCCGAATGGGGGCTACGCCGGCTCCATCGGAATGCTCGGAGGAAGCCTGAAGCTGATCCCGTAGAACTACGGTGCCGCGGCCCGCCGTTGAAAGAGCGCAGTGCGCCCGGCTGCGGCACACTCGACACCATGCCGGAGCTACCGGAGATCGCAGCGCTCGCCGCGTTTGTTACCGATCACGCCGCGGGCCGTCGGATCACCGCGGTGC
>CALANS010000147.1 GCA_937926105.1 uncultured Actinomycetes bacterium
GGTCGGCCCTCGCGCGCCGCGCGCTGGCGGAATACCTCGACAGCACACGTCGCGTCGGATAACCAGCGACTCGCGGCCGTGCGGCGCCTGGCTGGCAATCGACGCAGTCGAGAAGCGCCACCGATAGAATCAGGGCATGTGCTACACCGCTCGCGATCTTGCGGCCAGTCTGTCGTCCGTCGATGAGTCGAGCTTCGTGCGCGTGGTTGCTGACTGGCTGGTTCACGGAACGGTCAGCGGCGACGCGCCGCCGCTGACCGGTTCGGTGATTCGTGACACGCTGGTCGCGGCCGCAGTGGCGCACTTGGCCCGGCTTCGGGATGTGCCTGCGCCACGATGGACGCACGAAGCGAGCCGGTCGCTACCGCAGTTCTGGCACCCTGGGCGCGACGCCTTCTTCGCCTACGCGCTTGCCAACACGCCCGCTGAGTTCGCGGCGCGTGGCATTCTGGTCGAGCGCGGTTCCCTGGCATCGGTGTAGTCCATGGAGCCATCGGGAGTCGAGCCCGGGCGTGATCTCACACTGTCGCGAGAGGACATCGTTCGGCTCCTCGTGGATGTGGGCCGGCGCCTTGACGCCAACGGAATCCGGGGCGAACTGTTCGTCGTCGGCGGCGCTGCGATGGCTCTTGCGTACAACACTCGTCGCCTCACGGCAGACGTTGACGGCGTTTTCGAACCGAAGAGTGCCATCTATGACGCCGCGCGCGCTGTCGCACGGGAGCATCGAGACCTGCCTGCCGACTGGCTCAATGACGCAGTCAAGGGTCTGCTACCCGGAACGGATCCTGGCGCACGGGTCCTCCTGGACGTACCAGGGCTCACGGTCTCCGTCCCCTCACCGCGGTATCTTCTCGCGCTCAAAGTGCAGGCCGCACGAATCGATCGGGACAGTGACGACATCGACATCCTCGCGAAAGAGTGCGGCGCGAGTACCGCCGACGAAGTCCTTGATATCGCCGCCGATGTAATCGGAGCAGACCGGCTCCAGCCCAAGGCGCAGTTCCTCATTAAACAGCTGTTTCCGTGAGCACGTTTCACTTCGCGCGGATGCCGGGCTGACTCGCCGATCGTCGCACGCACTCGTGCCGCCGACGCGGCGGCGATCTGGAGTTGTCAACCTGGGCGGATTCTGTCCACTGCTGGCCGAATGCGCTGGGCTGAGGGTGGCGTCATGGGCGATCGTGACCGGCATGACGCTCGCCAGCCTCCCCACCCACCTCACCGATAAAATCGCGCAACCAGTGGTGTTCCCGCTTGGCGTGTCGGCCGATGATGGCACGCCGATCGAGGTCGCGGACGGGGTGCGCATGCTGCTGCCGGCCGACGCGGATCGCTACGCGCTGCGCCGGGCCAGCTACGTACGGCGAATCCTCCGATGGTCCGTTGCCAGCCCGAAAACAGTCGTGAGCCACACCGCGGCCGCCGCGCTGCACGGGCTGCCGGCCGATGCCGTTTGCCGCCTTGTGCTTCATGACACGAGACCAGGGCCGGGCGGCAGCAAGCGCACCTTCTATCTGTGGCGCCACTCGGCCAGGCTCGCCAATGACGAGATTCTGGATGTCGGTCCGATCCGGCTGACCACGGTGGTGCGAACGATCGTCGACATCGCCAAGTGTGAGGAGGCGTGGCGCGCCGTGGCCATTGCGGATGCTGCGCTTCATCGGAAGCTGCTGACGCCGGACGACCTGGATGCCGGGCTGGGGCGCATCGCCGGCCAGCCTGGAAGTGCTGCCGCGCGTGCGGCTCTGGCGCTTGCGGATGGACGCGCCGAATCCGTGGGCGAATCGCGGATGCGCGTAGCGCTGCACGCTACAGGGCTTCCGGAGATGGAGCTGCAGTTCGATGTTCGTGACCGGTTCGGCGCGTTCATAGGCCGGGTGGATGCCGGCTATCCCGCCAGAGCCGTGGCCCTCGAGTTCGACGGGGAGATCAAGTACGGCACGCTGCTGAAACCCGGGCAGACACGCGACGACGTGCTGCGCGAGCAGCACCAGCGAGAGGATGCTCTGGTCGTCGCCGGGTTCGTCGTGGTGCGGGTTCGCTGGGCGGATCTCGATGAGCCGCCCGCGCTGGCTGGTCGCATCCGCGAGGCGCTCGCGCAGGGCGATCTCCATGTCCGCGACGGTCTTTTCACGGCCCAATGCCGGCGACAGCTACCGGCGCGGCGAGACACTGGAGCCGGGTTCTAGGTGCACACGGTTCGCGTACGTTTCGCTTCACAGTAAATGTACGATCAGATGATGGAGGTATCCGTGAGCGTGTTGCGCACCAACTTGGCGGAGTGGATCGGTCGTGCTCGCCAGGGCGACGACGTCGTCATTACCGACCGCGGGACGCCAGTGGCCCGTCTCGTGCCAGTCGATAGTGCGCCCCTGCTGGAGCAGCTCGTGCAGGAGGGCGTGCTTGCGCGGGCGCAACAACCCAACCGCCGCCGCGCTGAAG
>CALANS010000148.1 GCA_937926105.1 uncultured Actinomycetes bacterium
GGCCGCTTCGAGGTGTGTGGCGACGTGCTCGGCCAGCAGACGATTGCCTCCCCAGGCGATGAACACGGACTCGACGGCGCTATCGGACATGTGCCCAACGTAGCGAACGGCGCACGTGCCCGGACGGCCGTCCGTGCCCCCATAAGAAGGGGCGTGCGCGGCCGCCGCGCGGTTCGGGCGACCGGGTCGAAGGGACGGATGCCACGGCATCCGCCCGCGGCATAGGAAGCACACGTAATCTGAGATCAGCATGAAGCTCATCTCGTACAACCTGCGCAAACATCGCGCCGCCGGCGAGCTGACCGCGCTCGTTGACAGTCACGGCGCCGACCTGCTGTGTCTTCAGGAATGCGACACTGCCGACATCCCCGCGCAGATCGCGGGACTGCGCTTGGCCGATGTCACGCACCGCAATCGCCTGGGGCTTGCCGTGTACTACCGGATCAGCATGTACCGGCCGTTGGAGGTGCGCTCGATCGGCTTGAAGAAGTCGCTGCACGACCGCGTGCTCAAGCCGGCCGAAGAGCGGATGCTGGGCGTGCGGCTGCACGACATCGATCAGGGCCGCGACCTGGTGGTCGCCTCGTTCCACGCCGCGCCGCTGACCGCCCTGAACTCGCTGCGTCGTCATCAGATCCGCACGGCACTGGACGAGCTGCACGAGGTCGGCAGCGGCCGGCTGCCGACGCTCATGGTGGGTGACTACAACTATCCGGTGTTCAAGGAGAACCTCGGTCAGGCGATTCGGGAGCAGGGCTACGAGCTGACCCTCAGCGATGCGCGCACCTACACGCGCTATCGGTATTTCCGCGGCCACTACGACTTCGCGACCTCGACCGGCTTCGACATCGATCACATCCGTACTCTTCCTCAGGGACTGAGCGACCACCTGCCGATCCTCGTCACCGCGCGGATGAGCGCCCCGTCGGCTCGCACCCGTCCCGTGGACGCTGTAGCCTGAGAGTGCGCACCGGTTCGCCTGGAAGGAAAAGCATGTTCATCCTCTGCTTCGTACTGTTCGTGGCGGGATTCGCCTGCTTCGGCTACGCCCCGTTCGTCGACGGATGGCAGTCGCTCGTCTTCGTGCTGGGTCTGCTGCTGGTGTCCACCGCCATCGGCATCCCGATGCACAAGTCACGGCACGATCACAAGACCGGACAGCTTCCCTGAACTTCGAACGACGATGCCGGGCGCCCATGAGGGTGCCCGGCATCGTCGTTTCTACGACGGATCGTGGGACAGATCACGCGCGAGCCCACCTACCGCCGATGCGGGGCGTGTGATGGCCCACCTCAGACGAGCGGCCCCTGGGTTTCCCAGGGGCCGCTCGTCTTGCGTCTCAGTTCAGCTCAGTTCAGCCGCGAGCCTGCTTGCGGTTGCGGCGGACACTGGCGGCGACGGTGAACGCGCCGCCGGCGAGGACGAGAGCCCCACCGCCGATCCAGAAGCCGAGCAGCTGGCTGCTGTCCATGCCGGTGACGGGCAGCACGGTGCCGCCACCGCCCGAGGCGGCAGCGACCGACGCGCTAGCGGTGCCGCCAGCCGAGGTGGCCGACACCGCGGCGATGTTGTAGGTACCCGACGCATCGGACGGGAAGGCAAGCGAAACAGCGGCGAGGGCGCCGTCAGAAGTCGACGTAGCCGTTCCGCTGGCGGTCGAGACAGCGAACTTCACGAAGCCGATCTTGACGTTGGCTCCGTCTTCGCCCGTGACCGTGATCGTGACGTTCTCATTGGCCGAGAAGGTGCCTGCACCGCACGAGAAGTCCACGGTGCCGCCAGGCGTGATCGTTGCTGGGGAGATCGAACACGCGTTGGATGGCGGGTAGATAGTCGCGGCCTGTGCCGCAGCCGGGGCGAGGAACGCAGCGCCAGCCGCGATCGACGCGATGACACCCGCTTTGAGCAACTTATTCTTCATGCCGATACTTTCTGGGGAGGCCCTGAGGAGGGCTCGATGGGGAAATTGAGAGGACACCACGTCCACGCTGCGATGCTCCCCCGCGACTCATACTATGCAGTCGGGCAACTCACAGCAACCGGTTGGGTGTGACCAGAGTTAACAGTGGGAGTCGATTCGATGTCGAGTTCTGGCGAGGGAGCACCCGTGATCAGCCCACTGAACGTGGCAGAAGCAGACTGGCCCGGCTTCAGATCGAAGGTGAACGTCAGCACCTGGCGGCCGTCATGCGTCCCCCCACCGAAACCCTTGTGCGTGCTGAGGGCGGCCTTCTGCAGCTGGAAGCCCTTCGGCAGGTACACATAGCCAATCGTGCGGGAAGTGCCGGGAGAGACCCCGTAGACGCCTCCTCCGGTGATGTATTCCGGAAGGGATGCCGCATCCTCGGGAGCTGCGTTGGTGAGCTTGATGGTCAGCGTGGCTGTGCCCGAGGTCGTCGAGCCTGCCGAGCTGCAGCCTTGCCAGCCGACCTGAACGTCGTCGCGCAGGTAGTAGTCCATCTTCGAACCGGTGCCATCGTTGAGGTAGACCCCGAATCGGGTGCCCGTGCGATCCGATACAGGAAGGCCACCGGCAAGCGTGGTGTCGGCAAGGATCTTTTGGTCGCTGGGATGGGCGCTCCACAGCAGCAGTCGTCGCTCGTCGCCGGCCCGGGTGAGTGCCTGTACGAGCTCCGCCGGTTGCGCGCGACCGTCCGAGAGCGCCTGGAACACGGCAGCCGCCGCCGACGCGAAGAACGCGTCCTGCTCGCGTGGATCCTCGTACCGCAGGTAGACGCCGTTGAGCAGCAGCGAGACCGCATTCTTGCTGCTCAGCAGCTCACCGGACGGGAGCTTCACCGGCCCCGTCGCCTGGAGGAGGTACGACAGCGCGACAGGGTCGAGCGAGACGACGCCGTCGACCTTCTGCCCGTCGTGTTCGCGCGCCCACATCTCGCGCGCGATCTTCCCCGTCAAGGCGAAGTCGGGGACCAGAGTGACGTTCTGCATCCACTGCGCCGGGCGCTCACCGTAGATGCCGAGGATCTCCTTGCTCAACGGAACGACGGGCTTGTCGTAGCGCGGGAATCCACCTGACGAGTCCTGGGCGGCCATTGTCATCGTTCCGTGGTCGGTGTGGATGAGTGCCATTGCTCCGCTGATGCCACCGAGTGAGCGCAGTTCGGCGTTGTTCTGGAAGATCACGAGGTAGTTCCGTGGCCCATCCGCGCCGAGCATCGGCGGCAGGAGTGTCGTGGTCCGAACAAGAACTTCCGCGGCGGTCTCGGTCTCGCCGAAGAGTGCGCTCACCTGGTCCACGGCGTCGCGCAATGGCGCGACCAGGGGACGCCTCTTGATCGCATCCACGGAAGCCGCAGCCTCACCGATCTGCATCGCACCCGTGGCCGCAGCCGCACGGATCGACGTGAACGCCGACAGATTGATGGCACCACCCGTCGGCTGGAGCGAGTTCAGCTTGAAAGATGCGGCCACGTCGGCGAGTGGTCGGAGTGCTTTGCCTGCGACATCATCCACGGCCGCGGCAAGTGTTGAGACGGCGTGCAATTGCGGGCCTACCCACGGCAGTCCCTCGGCGAGCCTCCAGATTGGGTCGGATGTCAGCGATCGAGCCGCGGACGTGTCGTGGGTGAGCCGCGTGATTGCGGCGGATGCCTTGGCCGGGTCGGAGATGTCGGCCTTCGCGACGGACGCAGTTGTTTCGACCTTACGCAGATGTCCGTACGCGAGGTACCCACGTACAGCAACCCAGGTCGTAGCCATGATCGCGGCCACCAGCAGCGCCGCCAACACCCACGCGACGACGACTCCGACAGTGTTGGCGGGGCGCGGCAAGGCAGGTCGGTTCACCCGGACAACTCTAGGCGAACGTCCTCAAGGCAAGTCTGTGAGCGGCGTGCCGCTCACCCACGAGCTGCGACCCTCAACCTCGTATCACATCGACATGGTCGCGATACCAAGCAACCGTCCGCCGCAGGCCTTCCTCCAAGCCGATCTTCGACGTCCATCCCGACTTCGCTAGCTTCGACACGTCGAGGAGCTTCTGAGGAGTGCCGTCTGGCTTGGAGGTGTCCCACTTTGTAAAACCGCTATAACCAACGACGCTCGCGATCGTTTCGGCGATCTCACGGATGGTGATGTCTGATCCAGTCCCGACATTGACCTGCTCCGGACCGTCATAGTGCTCCATAAGGTACAGAACGGCATCAGCCATGTCGTCCGCATGCAGGAATTCTCGACGGGGGGTGCCCGAACCCCAGTTCGTCACCGATGTGGCAAGCGACTTGACTGCATCGTCGTACCGTCGGATCAAGGCAGGGAGCACATGCGATCCGCTCGTGGAGAAGTTATCGTTCGGGCCGTACAGGTTCGTCGGCATGGCGGAGATCCATGGCAGCCCGTATTGCCTGCGCACTGCTTGAGTCTGCATGATGCCGGAGATCTTGGCGATCGCATAGGCATCGTTGGTCGGTTCGAGGTGACCGGTCAGCAGCGAATCCTCGCGAATCGGCTGCTCGGCGAACTTCGGGTAGATGCAGGACGAGCCAAGGAAGAGCACGCGCTCCACATCATTCTCGAGCGCGGCGTCGAGCACGTTCACCTGAATGCGCATGTTGTCGCTCAAGAAATCGACGGGATAGGTGCTGTTCGCGAGTATGCCACCGACCTTGGCCGCAGCCAGTACCAGGTATCTCGGCTTGATCTCGCTCATGTAGGCGAAGACCGCGTTACGGTCCCTGAGGTCAAGCTCTGCAGACGTCTTGCCCACGATATGCTCGAAGCCTGAGGCTTCAAGTTTGCGTCGTATTGCGGAGCCGACCAACCCTCGATGGCCAGCGACGTAGAAAGTCGCGTCTCGGTCGAGAGCCACTGGTTCGTATGAGACTCCATCGGAGGCGATCATTCTGACCTCCAGGATGCCAGATCGACCTGGTCGATCCATGGTTGCCCAGCGTGCTTCAGCACCTTGATGTCGGCTTCGACCATAAGCGCGGCGAGTGCCCGCCCATCGACGGTTGGCACCCACCCCAGCCGGTCCCGTGCTTTGGACGCATCACCGATCAGAGCATCGACCTCCGTCGGCCGCAGGTATCGCTCGTCGAAGCGAACGTGATCTTGCCAGTTCAGGCCGACGTGCCCGAACGCGATCTCGACGAACTCCCGAACCGTGATCCCGAGCCCGGTAGCCAGCACATAGTCATCCGGCTCGTCAGCCTGCAGCATCCGCCACATCCCTTCCACATACTCGGCCGCATATCCCCAGTCGCGGATGGCGTCGATATTGCCAAGGTATACGTGGTCTTGTCGGCCCGCCTTGATAGCTGCGACCGCACGGGTGATCTTGCGGGTGACGAATGTCTGGCCGCGCCGCGGGGATTCATGGTTGAAGAGGATGCCATTCACTGCGAACATTCCGTATGCTTCGCGGTAATTTCTGGTGATCCAGTAGCTGTAGAGTTTTGCGGCGGCATACGGTGACCGAGGGTGAAAGGAAGTCTTCTCACTCTGCGGAGGAGGTGTTGCCCCGTATAACTCAGAGGATGACGCTTGGTAGAAGCGAGTCTTGATGCCAGATAACCGAACTGCTTCGAGCATTCGGACGGTTCCGGTTCCGGTCGTGTCTGCCGTGTGTTCTGGCTCATCAAATGATACTCGAACGTGTGACTGCGCTCCAAGGTTATAGACCTCGTCGGGGTCTATCTTGGCGAGAAGGGTTACAAGGCGAGCGCCGTCGCTGAGATCCCCATAATGTAAGAATAGTCGAGCATGTGGATCATGAGGATCGACATAGAGGTGATCGATCCGAGTGGTATTGAATGTTGAAGCGCGGCGAATCAAACCGTGCACCTCGTAGCCCTTTAGCAGCAGAAGCTCCGCCAGGTAGGAGCCGTCTTGTCCCGTGATTCCGGTTATGAGTGCGCGTTTGACCACGAGTACCTTCTAGATCGCCTAACTGTTGATGAGCTTGAATTTAAGCCTAGTGCGTTGGCAGCCGTCTGTTCTCCAGTGTGGAGTCGATTAGGTTCCTGAAGGCCTCGATAGCCGACCGCGCATCGAGCACGCGCTCCCTGTACAGGCGCCCGCGTCCACCCAGCAGTTGTGAAGTTGCGGAGTCTCCACGGAGGCCCATTACGGCACGAAGCAGTGCGGCAGGGTCACCCGCAGCGACCACGATGCCAGCGCCGGATGCGTCGATCTCGCTAGCGGTGGTTCCGCCTGGATCGGTGGCGGCGATGATGGGGCGAGCTGCGTCGAAGTATGACGTCAGCTTGCTGGGCACCGCCATGGACGACACTCCCGTCTTCTCGTTTACAAGAAGGACATCGGCTGCGGCGAGAGCGCGATGATAGTCGTCCTCGTCGAGTGGGTCGACGAAAGTGATGTGCTTGACGCCGGCGGCTCGAATCTGCAAGGCAGCCCGCTCGCCCCCGTCGCCCACGAGGATGAACTGGACGGGTGCGTCAATCGCATCTGCCAGCACGGCTGCATCGACCAGGTTCTCCAGCCCCTGCTTGGCGCCCATGTTGCCGGTGTGGACGGCGACTGTCAGATCGGAGGGCCACCCCAGGGCAGATCTACTTGTTGCGCCATCAAGCACCGGGTGAGCGGGAAGATGAGTCCAGTTGCGAATGACCGTGACGCGTGCGGGGTCGACGCCAAGCTCTCCGGTCACGAATTCAGCGAATCGCGGATGGATAACGACGACGCGGTCGGCCGCGCGCAGAGTCCGAGACTCTACCCAACGCGTGACATGTGCGACGATCCGATTGCCCTCGCCTGTCTCGTCGATTCCGAGTGAGTAGAGATCCTGCACCCAGACGATGATTGGGGGACGTCGCCAACCGAGCCGGACACGGAGGGTTGCGATCGCTGTGGAGAAGAGGGCCGGCGAGAGAGCCAGGACCAGGTCTGGACTGCCCCATCGCGCCCCGATGAGACGCACACCGAAGCTCAGCTCCGATGCGAGTCGGCGGATTCCCCGTGGCGGGCGCGGCACATAGTGGCGCCGTCTCGTCACTCGCACGCCGTTGGATGTCTCGGTGGAGGTCCACTGGCCGTAGCCCGGTCGGACCCTCCATTCGGGATAATGAGGGTGCCCGACGTGTGCGTCAACCTCGAGCCCACAGTGGGAAAGCCCTGTGGCGAGGGCGCCCACATATGGTGCGTTACCCGTCAGCTCTGGTGGATAGTGGAGACTTAGCATTGACACGTGGCGCCGAGCATGCATGAGGAGATCCTACCGTTGATGGGAAGCGACCAGGGCGAGGCCCCGAAGAGTTTCGATACTCGCGTGATTTCTTTGGCGAACGCACCGGGTGAAAAACTCGCGTGGGATCGTCCCGCATGGCTGGTGTATCTCTGGGCTGTTTGTGAACGGGTAATAGTGACCAATTCCTGGCAGGTGAGTTCTCGACTGCGTGTCGCCGTGTTGAAAGCGTTCGGAGCCGAGATAGGCCGGGGCGTGATATTCCGTCCGCGAACTCGAGTGATGTTCCCCTGGAAACTACACATCGGTGATAATTCATGGATCGGCGAAGGGGTATGGTTCCATAACCAGGACCACATTCATGTTGGATGTGATGTCGTGATATCTCAGGAAACATTTCTCACAACCGGGAGTCACGCGTACAGACGCGATATGGCACTTATCACGAAGCCGATACAAATCAATGATGGAGCATGGATTACGTCTCGTTGTGTGATCCTTGGAGGTTCCATCCTGGGTATATCTTCAGTGATAGAGCCGCTATCGGTCTTGAAAGGGGAAACGGTAGGCGGTGGAGAGCGCTGGGGTGGAAACCCCGCAACACGTCGCGGGCAACGGTTCGAGTCACATGAATGACCTATCGAGCATCAGGTCACTTCGTATTCTTCACCTACTCAGCCATGTTTCACCGGGTCGAAGGTACGGCGGGCCCAACACCGTCGCCCTTACTCAGGCAGAGGGCCTCATTGAGCGCGGTCACGACGTCATGGTCGCGGCGGGTTCAAACGATTATCC
>CALANS010000149.1 GCA_937926105.1 uncultured Actinomycetes bacterium
AGCTCAGTAATCAAAGCCATCCGAGGTGTCTCAAGCAAGGTTGACAGAGAGGGCGGCCTCCAGATCGTCGTCGAACAGGTCCGCGTAGACGTCGAGCGTCATGGCTGCGGAGCTGTGTCCGAGCATCCGCTGGACGGCCTTGACGTTGGCCCCGGCGGACACGGACAGTGATGCCGCCGTGTGCCGCAGGTCGTGGGGGGTCAGCCTCGGCAGGCCCGCCCGCTTGCGGGCATTCTCGAACCAGCCACCCGAGCCGCGGGGCGGGCGCATGTGCCCTCCGGTCGGACCGGGGAAGAGCAGGTCGTCGGGCTCCTTGCCACGGCACTGCTCGGCGAGGCGGTCGACGATGAACCTTGGCAACGGCACGGTACGACGGCGATGGTTCTTCGGCGTGCCGACGATGACCTTGGAACCGACCTCGACGGCGTTGTTGACCACCCTGATGCGACGCTGGGTGAAGTTGCAGTCGAGCACACGAAGACCGGCCGCCTCGCCCCAGCGGAGACCGCAGTAGGCAAGCAATAGCACCATCGGCCCGTTGTTACCGGCGGCCGCGGCGAGTGCGTGGACCTGTTGATGGGTGAGGTAGACGTGCTCGCGCCGGACCTTGCGGGGAAGCTTGACGCCACGAGCGGGGTTGCTGGCCAGCCGGTGGTCACGTACCGCGGTGTCCAGGATCGCGGCCAGCACGCCGAACGCGCGGATGACGGTGGTCGCACCACGACGCGCGCTGAGCTCGGACACCCAGGATTGGACGTCGCTATGCCGGACCTCGGTCAGCGGGGCTGCTTCCCAGCGCGGCAAGACGTGCACCCGCCATGCGATCTCGACGGTCCGAGCAGTCGACGGCTTGAGATGGGTCTGATTGGCCAGCCACGTCTCGCCGAGCTCGCCGATGGTGACCCTCGTGTCGGATGGCGCGACGTACTCCCCGCGCAGCTTGGACACCTCGACCGTGGCCGCGAACTGCTCGGCATCACGCTTCGTCCGGAACCCACGCCGATCGGTCTGGCGCCGTCCGGGTGAGCGATATCGGACCCGGTACCGCACGTGACCGGCCGCATTGAGGTAGCGCTGGACAGTTGCCATCCTCACCACCGGGCGCCGTGGACGTGCCGTGAGCGCCGTCGAGCTTGCTGCTGACGCCGGACGTCGCCGTCGGGAAGGGCACGGTCGGCCGCACCAGGTTGACCGATCATGACAGTCGTCCAGTGCAGGTCTGAACGTTGGCGGAGATCCATTCGTCCAGGTCGCGCTGGCGGTAGCGGACCGACCGCCCGCTCAGCTTGACGAACTTCGGCCCGGTGCCCAGGTACCGCAGTTGAGCCAGCGCGCCCTTGCTCATGGCTAGCATGGCTCCGGCCTGCGCCGGCGTGAGCAGCTGGTCCGTCATGGCGACACCATCCTCATCGTGATCGCAGGAGCTTCCTGCTGAGAGGTGGTGCCATCCCCGCGCCGTTGGTGACGTTCGCATGATGAGTATTCAGCGACAGAACTGCGGTCTCTTCGTCCCGAACGACAATGGGGCGATTTGGCGACCTGCCGCGATGATCGCGAACCAGCACTGACCTGGCCTTATGCATCAGCAAACATCACGTGAAGAGGCGAGGTTCTGGAGAAGTTGTGGGCTGATTGTGGCCACAGGAAGGATCTTGAGGTCAAGTCCCTGGCGTGGCGTATCGGTGATCTTTCGAGTTGATCTTGGGTGCGCCACGAGCGCGGAGAGAGGAGCCAGGATGTGTAGGTAGGGGCTTCTTGATGCGGTGCTGTGCAGGTGATGAAGGTTGTGGCCCTTCGGCGTCGCCCTTCGGGGGGAGGCGTCAAACCGCCTCATGCTGCGTTGGCTGAAGACCGTCGTGGCGAGCGATGAGGAAAAGGCATCCGTTGAGGTGCCAGGTGGGGACCGGGAAGGCGAGCGTGAGCGAACCGCTGTTGACGTGTCGAAACAACTAGTTGGCATCGGAACCGGAGAGAACAAGAGTCTCCGGGATGGGCCTGGTGGGTGCCCGAGTATTGGCCAGGTGGTGCCCGGCATGAAGGCGGCGCGAGCCCGGTCTGCAGTTCCTGCATGGAACGTGGGAAGGCCGGTGCCGATACTGCCGCCCCGGGCGCTGCTGGCGTCGTGGCGGCGAGAGGGAGCGCGTCGTACGGCGGAATCCGGAGGCGTTGAGTACCGATGCGGCACCGGCTGGCGGACCGGCCCGTAGTAGCGGTGAAGCCCTGGTAATCGGGGTGGAGTGAACGGGCCGGCTCATGTCGTGGTTTGTTCGCGCGAGCAACCGGGCGGCGTTGTCCGTCGGGGAGGATACGAGTGGGCAAGTCGAGTGAGGCGAGCAAGTCGTTTGTGATTTCCAAGCAGTTGGTGTTGCGGGCGTACCAGCAGGTCAAGGCCAACAAGGGTGCGGCCGGGGTGGACGGGTGTTCCACCGAGGACTTCGAAGCGGATCTGAAGAACAACCTGTACAAGATCTGGAATCGGATGTCCTCGGGGACGTACTTTCCGCCTGCGGTGCGGGCGGTGGAGATTCCCAAGCCGCATGGCGGCGGGGTACGGGTGCTGGGAGTGCCCACGGTCGGCGACAGAATCGCTCAGACCGTGGCGGCGCTGACGTTGGAGCCGAGGACGGAAGCGATCTTCCATCCGGACTCCTACGGATACCGGCCGGGCAGGTCGGCGCGTCAGGCGCTGACGGCCTGCCGGGATCGGTGCTGGAAGAAGGACTGGGTGCTCGATCTGGACATCCGCTCGTTCTTCGACTCCTTGGACCACGACCTCGTCGTCAAGGCGGTGGCGGCGAACATCACCACCGAACAGCGTTGGGTGTTGCTGTATGTGCGGCGGTGGCTGACCGCCGGGCTGCAGTTGCCCGATGGCACCCTGCAGCGACGGGACCGTGGGACCCCGCAGGGGTCGTTATGAGCAGCTGCTCATAACCCGCCCTATGAGCAGCGCTGGGTTATGCGCAGCGTCGGGGTGTCGCCGCTGGTGACGGCGGTGCCGCCAGGCTGGACGCTGCGCATAATCCCGGGCGGATTCTGATCACGCGGCTCGGCGTAATGCCGGGCTCTCGTGATTGGAGGTCGTCGTCATGGTGGCTGTGTCCGAACTGGTGTCTGGCCTGGATGCCGAGCTGAGGCGTTTGGGCTACGCGCCCTCGACGATGGTGTGGTATTACGGCTGCTGGCGCCGCATGGAAAGGTTCTTCGCCTCCCGTGGCGTGGCGGAGTTTTCGCTGGATGTGGCGATGCCCTGGGTCGACCAGGCTTGTGGTGGGTTCTTCGTCAAGGAGCAGGCGGGCACTCTCAAACTGACCGATGTGTATCTGTTCCGGGTCGCGGCGATGCTGGACGATTTCGCGGTGCGTGGGGTGGTGCTGCGCCGCTATTCCCGCTCGGTGGACAAGCTTTCCGCCGGTGACGCAGCGGTGGTGGCCCGGTTCCAGGAGTGGCTGCGGGCGGCGGGCTGCGTAGTGTCGACGGTGCGAACCTACGGCACGGTGGCGGGCGAGTTCTGCGCGTTCACCGGTTGGCGTGGCGGCCTGGCCGGCCTGGATGCCGTGGTTGTGTCGTGTTGAACGGTGTCTGCTGCTGCCGGCGGTGAGGGTTGACGGTCGGGTCGGCCGAGGGGTCAAGTTGCTGCCGTTGCCCGGTAGATTTTCATGATGTTGAACGCTGTTGCGGCCAAATGCGTTTCCTGGCTGGCATTTTCAAGACCACGGCGGGAGAACCGGGCCAGGATCTTCTTCAGGTTGCCGATACCGGGTTCGACTGTGGCGCCGCGCCTTTTGTATAGCGCCCTGCCTTCGGATGTCCGCAATCGGTGTGCGTTGGTCTCGGCCGGGGTCGCGTCTGGTGGTGGCGGCCCGCAGGCGGGATCTTCGGCTGCTGCGCGTGCCTGATCGCGGCCTTTGCCCGTGGCGATCAGCCGGTCCGGGCCTGCGGCAGACAGGTTGTTGTTGCTGTGGTAGCCGGCGTCGGCCAGAACGCATCCGATCACGTGCCTGTCATCGTTGGTTGCCGCGTGCAATTGTGCCGCCGCGGCCTGCGATGCGTGCATCATCGGGATGAAGCTGCGTTGGTCGTTGCTCGATTGGCCGACATCGCAGGCGGCGATCAACTGGTCTGCGGTGATGGCGACCTGCACGTTGTAGCCTTGGACGAAGCCGCGGCGGGTCGGCATGATTCGTGAGTCCGGGTCGGTGGTGTTCGCCACGATCTTTGGCAATTTCTTAGCCGCCGGTTTCGGTTCCGCTTTCGCAGTGTCCGCGGCCATCTTCTTGGCCCGTGCCAGGACTTGGCGGGCCCGGATCACCACCGCGGCCTGATCTAGCGGCACTGGTGGCCGGCCCATGGGTTTCTTCCTGGCTGCCACCAAGTTTGCGTATCGGTCGAGTTTTGCTTGGTGGATAGCGACCTGGCGGGCCAGATGGGCCTGTGCCTCGGCCAGGTGATGCGGCCCGGCGGGGATCCGGCCCCGAACCGGCGAGCCTGTCAGATTGTCTGTGTAAGGACAAGTTTCGTCCTGTGCTTGACACTATCAGGGTTAGAGTCACATAGGCAACCGCCCCGGGAAATACACTTCCAGGGTGTTCAGGGCCAGTGCCCAGCCCTGGGTTCCGGTGCCGGCTTCGCCGCCACGTTGGCTGCTGATGTTGCGCAGCCCGAGGTAGAGCAGCTTCATCGCCGAATCGATGTCGGGGAAGTGGCCGCGGGTTTTGGTGATCTTCCGCAGCTGGTAGTTGATCGATTCGATCGCGTTGGTGGTGAAAACGATCTTACGCAATTCCGGCGGGTAATCCAGGAACGGGGTGAAATCGTTCCAGGCGTTCTCCCACACCTTGATCGCCGCCGGGTACTGCTTGGCCCAGGTGTTGCGGAACTCGCCCAGAGCCAGCTCGGCGGCCTCCACGGTCGGGGAAGTGTAGATGGCCCGCATCGCCGCGGCGACCTTCTTGCGATCGGTGTAGGAGACGAACCGGGCGGCGTTGCGAACGACGTGCACGGTGCAGGTCTGGACCACTGTGTCGGGGAACACTGACCGGATCGCATCGGGCAGCCCGGTCAGCCCGTCGCAACAGCAGATCAGGATGTCGCGCAGACCACGGTTGCGCAGGTCGGTCAGCACCTTGGCCCAAAACTTGGCGCCCTCGTTGGTCTCGATCCACACACCCAAGGCGTGCTTGTAGCCGTCGGTATCGACCCCGATGACCAGATGCGCCGAGCGTTGGGTGACCACGCCGTTGTCGCGTACCTTGAGCCGGATCCCATCGACGTAGACGATCGGGTAGACCGAGTCGATCGGCCGCGATTGCCACGCCTTGATCTCATCGACCACCACATCGGTGACCCGCGAGATCAGATCCGGTGAGGCAGTGATGCCGTACACCTCGGCCAGGTGCGCGGTGATATCGCGGGTGGTCATACCCCGCGAATACAGCGACAAGATCATGTCCTCGACCGACCCGAGCCGGCGGGCGTGCTTGGGCACGATCCGCGGCTTGAAAGAGCCGTTACGATCCCGCGGCACGACCAATTCCACCGCGCCGTTGGTGGTGGTCACCGTATTCGACGTCAACCCATTACGCGAATTGCCCGTCCCGCGGCCAGCCGGGTCACCGGCCTCATACCCCAAATGGTCGGTCATCTCCGCCTGCAACGCCCTTTCCAGCACCGCCTTCGTGATCTGACCCAGCAACCCATCCGGGCCGTCAATCGGCGTCCCAGCCGCCTTCGCCTGCCGCAGCAACCCATCGATCATCGTCGGGTTCGCCGCCGCCGCGAGCAGCTGCGCACCGTCCACGCCACCCACCGGCGGCGTTGTGGTCTCCGTCACTTCCAGTCCCTCCATCAGCCCCTACGGGCAGTTGATCATGAAGGACGGACCCGTCTTACACAGACTCCCTGACACCCCCAGTGCGGTCAGCTCGGAGATTCGTAGCCGGTTTGGGCTGCCAGGAGCAGCATTGTTTCGACGACAGCTTCCGTCAAATCCGCCAACAAACCACCCGGACCCGTCACGACCTCCCCACGAGCCGCCGCAGATTTGACCATCTCCCGCGACGCCGCCCGATGCGCATCACGCAGCGACGACCTCCCACGACCAGAATCCACAATCACGGACTCCATTTTCTCCGACATCCCAGCATCCTTCCGGCAGACACGCTGCCAGCCCCGCCGGTTACACCCTTCGTCGGACAGGTCCGTAGCAGCCGCAAGCGTCCGCGGTTAAGGGTGTGTTTGCAGACGGCGTGCCGGAAGTAGTTCGTCCAGCCGCGCAGGATCTGGTTGATCCGCCCGATCATGGTCCCCATATTGGCCTGCGAGACCCGGTGTGTCAGAGTACGGATCTTCGCCTTGACCGCGCTGCGGGCCAGGGTGAAGATCGGAGGGTGAGATACTGGCCCGAGTGGGCTGCTGTCGTCGGTGATTCATCCCGTCTTGGAGCGGGCGCTCGACGGGGAGGCCCGCATGTCTGGGCGCCGGCGCACTGGTGATGATCGTCGCGTGCGCACGTGTACCTGAGCTGTGGCCGGTATCACCTGCAGTGCCGGGACATTTGCCCCTGGATGGATCACCATCGGGCCTGCATGCTGGTCGGCGTCGGATTGCGTGATGCTTGCGGCGAGAGGGCTTTCACATGGACCCATTGGCCTTAGCGCGGTGGCAGTTCGGTATCACGACGGTCTATCACTTTCTGTTTGTGCCGCTCACCATCGGGCTGGCGCTACTCATGGCAATTGTAGAGACTGCCTGGGTACGCACGCGTAATCCGGTGTATCTGCGAACTGTGAAGTTCTGGGGCAAGCTCTTTCTGATCAATTTCGCCATCGGTGTGGCAACCGGCATCGTGCAGGAGTTCCAGTTCGGGATGAACTGGTCGAGTTACTCGCGTTTTGTCGGTGACGTTTTTGGTGCGCCGCTGGCTATGGAGGGTCTGGTCGCGTTCTTCCTGGAGTCGACGTTCCTGGGTCTGTGGATCTTCGGGTGGGATCGCCTGTCGCCCCGGCTGCATGCCGCATGCATGTGGCTGGTCTCGGCAGGCACGATCGCTTCGGCCTACTTCATCCTCGCTGCGAACTCGTTCATGCAACACCCGGTGGGAATCGAGGTCGACTCGGCGACCGGTCGCCCGCGGCTGACCGATATCGGTGCCGTGTTGTTCCAGCCGTTGCAGTTGGTCACGTTCGGGCACGTGCTTGCTGCGTGCCTGCTGACCGGGGCGGTGGTGATGACGGGTGTCAGCGCGTACTTCCTGGCTCGGCGCCGCGATGTGGACGTGTTCCGACCGAGCCTTCGGTTGGGGCTGGTGGGTGTGGTGATCGGTTCCCTTGCGGTCATCGTGTCCGGCGATGTGCAAGGTCGAGTGATGACGGACGTTCAGCCGATGAAGATGGCGGCCGCGGAGGCGCTGTACGACACCACGTCCCACGCCTCGCTGTCTCTGCTTTCGATCGGCACCCTGGACGGCAGCCGGGAGACGTTCGCCGTACGGGTTCCAGGGTTGCTCTCGTTCATGGCCACCGGCGGTGTGAAAGGCACTGTGGAGGGCATCAACGACATCCAGCAGCAGTACCAGCAGCGGTTCGGGCCGGGCGATTACCGGCCGAACATACCGGTGACCTACTGGACATTCCGTGCGATGATGGGCATCGGGTTTGCTTTGCTGGCAGTCGGTCTGGCGGGGTTGTGGTTGACGCGGCGTCGGCGGCTGCCGGATCGGGCGTGGGTGTGGCGGCTGGCGACGCTGGCCATCGTGTTGCCGTTCGTGGGCAACTCGGTCGGCTGGATCTTCACCGAGATGGGCCGCCAACCTTGGACGGTGTTCGGACTGTTCACGACCTCAGAGTCAGTGTCTCCCACGGTGACCGGTGGGGAGGTGCTGACCTCGCTGGTGGTGTTTACCGGCCTCTACGCCGTGCTGGCGGTCATCAATCTCCGGCTGATGGCGCGGCACGCGAAGGCTGGCCCGGTGAGCACCGCGGACGCGCTGGCCAGTGTCCGGCGGCGGGACCGTCCGGGCGACGGTGAGGGTGGTTCCTCGGCGACGGAGGGACAGGATGCGCCGCTGTCGTTCGCGTACTGACTTGGTTCGCTGTGTCGGTGCGTGCCGTGTGCTATCGGGGAGGCCCGAATGTTGCTGAACGACTTGTGGTTCGGGCTGATAGCGGTGCTTTGGATCGGGTATTTCGTGCTGGACGGCTTCGACTTCGGCGTCGGTGGGCTGCTTGGCGTGCTGGGCCGGGACGAGCGGGGGCGGCGCGTGTTGATCAACACCATCGGGCCGGTGTGGGATGGCAACGAGGTCTGGCTGCTGGTGGCCGGTGGAGCGACGTTTGCGGCCTTTCCGCAGTGGTACGCGACGCTTTTTTCCGGATTCTATCTGCCGCTGCTGGCCATCTTGGTATGCTTGATCATTCGCGCGGTGGCGTTCGAGTACCGGGGTAAGGGGCACAGCGACACCTGGCGCCGCAATTGGGATTGGGCGATCGTGGCCTGTTCGGTCGGCCCCGCACTGCTGTGGGGCGTGGCCTTCGGCTCGATCGTTCGCGGGGTCCCGCTCTCGTCTGATCACGAGTTTGCCGGCGGGGTGCTCGACCTGCTCAGTCCCTTCGCTGTTCTGGTGGGGGTCACCACGCTGCTGCTGTTCTTGACCCATGGCGCGGTTTTCGTGGCCCTGAAGACCACCGAACAGGTCCGCGAGCGGGCGAATCGGCTGGCCGTTCGACTGGGGGTGTCGGCGCTGGTAGCCATGGCCGGCATGGTGCTCTGGCAGTCGCAGCTGCGCTTTGACCCGATCTCGATGGCGGCCGGTACTGTCGCAGTGCTCGGGCTGGGGCTGGGGCTGGTGGCGGCGCGGCGGGGCCGGGACGGATGGGCGTTCGCGGCCAGCGCAGTGGCCACCGGCCTGCTGGTGGCCAGCTGGTTCACGGCGCTGTATCCCGCCGTGCTGCCGTCGAGCACCGACCCGGCCGGCACCCTGACGATCCACAACGCCGCCTCCAGCCCGTACACGCTGACCGTCATGACCTGGGTGGCCGCGATCATGACGCCCGTGGTGCTGGCCTACCAGGGCTGGACGTACTGGGTGTTCCGGCGCCGGATCTCGACCCGGCAGATCCCGCCATCTCAACCCGCCGGGCAGGCCGAGGCCCAGCTCGATGACCGGGCTGCGACCGGGGCGGGTCCTGCATCGGCGTGAAACCCCTCGATCCGCAGCTGCTTCGATATGCCCGGCCGGTGCGCGGCCTGGTGGTCGGGGCAGTGGCGCTGGGCGTGGCTGGCGCCGTGGCGACGGTGGTGCAGGCGTTCCTGCTCGGCTCGGTGCTGGCGGGCGCGGTCGTTGGCGGAGCGGGCCTGGCCCAGCTCAGCACCCCGCTGTGCGCCCTGGCCGCCACCGTCGTGGCTCGGAGCGGGATCGCCTGGGCGAGCGAGGAACTCGCTCAGGCCGCGGCCGTCCGGGCCTCCGACGACCTGCGCCGCAGCGTGCTACGCACCGCCGCTGCGCTGGGTCCTCGCTGGCGATCCCACGAGCAGGGCGCGGGTCTGGTGCCCTTGCTCACCAGTGGTCTGGATGGGCTGCAGGAGTACCTGGCGCGCTATGTGCCCGCGCTGGTACTGGCCGCCCTGGTGCCGCCGGCGGTGGTCGTGGTGCTGTGGTGGGTGGACCCCACCAGCGGCCTGATCGTGTTGGTCACGCTGCCCCTGGTGCCGGTGTTCATGGCGCTCGTAGGCTGGTACACCGACCGGGCTACCGCCGCGAAATGGGCTAAGCTGCAGGCATTGTCATCGCACTTCTCCGAAGTAGTCGCTGGCCTGGAGACACTGCTGGTGTTCGGTCGCGCCAGGGGTCAGGCACGGGCGGTGCGTCGCCGCACGGAGGAGCATCGGGTGGCCAGCATGGCGACCCTGCGGATCGCGTTCTTGTCGTCCATGGTGCTGGAACTGCTCTCGACGCTCTCGGTCGCCCTGGTGGCCGTCACCGTGGGCCTGCGGCTGGTGACCGGTTCCATGCAGTTGGGTCCGGCGCTGACTGTGCTGATCCTCGCGCCGGAGGCCTACCTGCCGCTGCGGACGCTGGGCGCCCGATTCCACGCCGCGGCCGACGGGGCGGGCGCCGTGGATCGGCTGCTGCGGGTGTTGCGGCTGCCCGTGGTGCATCCGGACCGTCCCGCCCCCGACCTGGCCGGCCGGCCGCCCGCGCTGCAGTTGACCGGCGTGACAGTGGATCTGGGGGAGGGCCGCGGACTGCGGAATCTCGACGTGAGGGTGGCCGCGGGCACCTGCACCGTGCTGCAGGGCCCGAGCGGCGTCGGCAAGACCACCGTGCTGCGAGTGCTGGCCGGACTGCTGTTGCCCGACGCTGGCCAGGTGATCGTGACGACTCCCACCGGGCAGACCGACCTGGCGCGGACAGACGCGGCGGGCTGGCGATCCCGGATCAGCTGGTGCTCCCAGCAGCCGGTGCTGGTGCCAGGGACGATCCGGGAGAACCTGCTGCTAGGTCACCCCGAGCCCGAAAGGGTGACCGACCAGCAGATTCGGCACGCGCTGCGGGCAACTGCCGCCGACGAGTTCGTGGCGGGGCTTGTCGGCGGGCTGGACGCCGAAATCGGCGACGACGGGCTCGGCCTGTCGGTCGGTCAGTTACGTCGGTTGTGCCTGGCCAGGGCCGTCCTGCGGAGTGCGCCGGTGGTGCTCCTGGACGAACCCACCGCAGGTCTGGACACGCGGACCGAGCAACGGGTACTCGCCGGCCTTGCCGAGCACTTGGCCGGGCGCACGGTGGTGCTGGCCACCCACCGCGCCGGGCCGCTTGCTTGGGCAGACCAGGTGGTGCAACTGTCCGAGCGCCCGCTACCGGCCGGCGATGCTCCAATGGCCGGCGACGCTCCGACAGTCCCGGCTGCGCAGACGAGCGGTGCGTTGCTGGCCAAGGCTGGGGTGAACCCGTGGTGACGCGACCGGCAAGCCCGGCCGGAGCGCTGCGGGAAGCGGCCCGGCCGGTTCGCCTGCGGATGGCTGGCGCCGTGCTGGCCGCGGCCGCGGCGTTGACCTGCGGGGTGGCGCTGATGGCGACCTCCGCCTGGCTGATCGCTCGGGCAGCAGCCCACCCACCAGTGCTGACCCTGATGGTCGCGGTGGTGGCGGTGCGCGCGTTCGGCCTCGGCCGCGCGGTGCTGCGCTATGTGGAGCGGATCGTCGCCCACGAGGCTGCGTTTCGGATGCTCGCGGCGTTGCGAGGGCGAATCGTCTCGGCGCTGGTGCGCTGGGGTGAGCGGGGCCGGCTGTGGAGGCGGTCCGACCTGTTGGCGCGGACCGTGGACGACGTCCAGGACACCCAGTTCCTGCTACTGCGCGGAATTCTGCCGCTGGCAGCCGCCGTCGTGGTGGGCTCAGCTGCGGTCGTGCTGGCCATCGCCTTGCTACCGGCTGCCGGGCTGGTCCTGGCCGGCAGCCTGATCGCCGGCGTCGTAGTCACTCCGCTGGTGCTCGCGCGCCGGGCCGCCGCTGTCGAACAGTCCTCGGTGACGCTGCGGGCCCAGCGCACGGAGCTGGTGGCGCAGACCGTGGAGCAGCTCACCGACCTGGTCGCGTTGGGCGCCTTCGACCAGGCGCTGGACCGGTTGTCCGAGATCGACGATCGGCAGCGCTGCAACCGGCGCGCCGCGGCTCGCCTTGCCGGCATCGCGGCGGCAGTCGGCACCGCCGTCACCGGGATCGCCGCCGTGACAGCGCTACTCGTTGGCGTGCCGGCGGTGCGGGCGGATGACCTCACCGGGCCGGCACTCGCGGTGCTCGTGTTGACTCCGCTCGCGCTCAGCGAGGCGGTCACCGCCGCGGGGGGCGCCAGGGAGGCGATCGCCCGGACCGCCGCCGCCGCGGCCAGGGTGGCCGCCATGGTGACCACCGACAGCGAGCCGGAGGCGGACGGTCCGCGCATTCCAGCGACGCAGCCCTCTCCGGGCTGGCGGGCTGGCGGTCCACTGATCGCGCTAGAAGGGGTCAGCGCTCGGTGGCCCGGGGCCGCCGTGGACGCGCTGCAGGATGTGCACCTGGAGCTGCGCCCCGGTTTACGGCTAGGAGTGTTCGGCGACTCCGGTTCCGGCAAGTCGACGCTGGCTGCCGTGCTGCTCGGTCTGCTGCCGACCTCCTCGGGCCGGATCACCATCGACGGCCGCAAGGTCAACGTCGACCAACTGCGAGAAGGCGCGCTGGTGTCCTGGGTGGACCAGCGCGCGCACGTGTTCGCCACGTCGATTGCGGAGAACATTCGTCTGGCCCGCCCGGCGGCCTCGGACGGTGAGGTGCTGGCCGCGGCGCGGTCGGCGGGCCTCTGGCCATGGCTGGCCGAGTTGCCGCGCGGGCTGGCCACCCCGGTCGGAGAGCGCGGACAGGCGGTCTCCGGTGGGCAGCGTCAGCGAATCGCGCTGGCCCGCGCACTGCTGGCCGACCGGCCGGTCCTGATCGCCGACGAGGTGACCGCACACCTGGATCCCGCCGCCGCGGATCAGATCACCGCCGACCTGCTGGCTGACCGCCGCCGGTGCACGGTGCTGCTCACCCATCGTGAGCACGACGCCAACCTCGTCGACCAGGTGCTCCGGCTCGGCACCGGTCACCGCGGCCAATGCCGGCCGTCCCGTCCGCCACCGCCCCGGAGTGTCAGCCTGTGCGAGAGTAGCCGGCCGGACTCGCCGCACCGGTGAGCCGCCGGACGGTCACATACACCGCTGCCTGGGCGCGCCGCTGCAGGCCCAGTTTGGCCAGCACACTGCTGACGGTATTCCGCACAGTCTTCTCGGCGATGCCCAGTCGAGCGCCGATCTGGCGGTTGGTGAGGCCATCCCCGAGCAAATCCAGGACTTGATCTTCGCGGCGAGTCAGCGATAGCGGGAGAACCGGTCGAAGGTTGGTGTCCATCCCGTCATAATATTCGACGTTCCGTAGAAGTTCTACGTGAAGTAGAGTTTCGATGGTGTGATGTCGACGTGACGGGAGGTTGTCAGGTGACCGGTCGAGGAGAACTCGAGCGGTCGGTGATCGATGCGTTATGGAATTCCGGCCACCCGATCACGGCACGCGAAGTAGGGCAGGCACTTCCCGGCCGACCGTTGGCGATCACCACGGTTTTGACCGTTCTCGGTCGGCTGCAGGCCAAGGGCCTGGTGCGTCGGACCAGGCAGGGCCGCGCCCACGCCTATGAGCCCACCGCCAGCCGGGAGGAGCACACTGCGGCGTTGATGCGCCAGGTGCTCGATGGTGCAGGTGATCGCGGTGATGCCCTGGCACGCTTCGTAGGGACCGTCACCGACCAGGACATCCAAGCCCTGCGCCGCGCCATCGGCGACCGGTAGCTGGCGAAGGCGTGGCAATGCCCGGAACACTGGTGGCGGCCGTCCTGGGCGCCGGAGGGATCGCGCTCGCCGGGCCGCTATCCAGCGCGTTGGCTCGCGCACGCTGGCCACACCGCGCGCCCAGACCAGCGCTCATCCTGTGGCAAGCCGTCTGCCTGGGTGCCGGGCTGTGCCTAGTCGGCGCCCTGGCGGTGTTGGCTCTGCTGCCGCTCGGGGAGAGCTTGGTGCCGGCGCTCGGCGCCGCCGGTCGTGACCTGCTGGCCGGCCGGCCGCTCGCCGGGATGACCGGCTGGCGCGCAGCCTGCGCTCTCGCCGCCCTCGCTACGGCGTCGGTTCTGCTGGCAGTACTGGCCCGATGCTATGCATTGGCCGCCCGGCGTCGCCGGGCGCATCGCGCCGTGCTGGACCTGCTCAGTACACCCCGGTCCTCCGCCGGACCGACACGCCCGGACATTCGAGTGCTGCAGGATCGGCGAGCGCTGGCCTACACGGTGCCCGGCTGGCACTCCCGAGTGGTGCTCTCGGCGGGCCTGCTCGATCTGCTCAGCCCGGACGAGATCGCAGCCGTCATCGAACACGAACGAGCGCACCTGCGTGCCCGGCACGACCTGCTGCTCTTACCGTTCCAAGCGTGGACGACCGCGCTGGGCGCGGTCCCCGGCGTCCGGCAGGCCCGAGCCGCGGTCTCGGAACTGGCCGAAATGCTCGCTGACGACGTCGCCGCGAGCCGCACCAACCCGGGCGCGCTCGCCTCCGCGCTAGTCACGGTGGCACTCGACGGTGACGTCGCTGGTGGGACGCCCGCCCGCGCGGACCGGCGCCGGCCGACCCGTGACGCCGAAGAATCGGTCCGGCGACCCAACAGATCCAGGGCGCCGACGACGAGGTGGCCCGCGACCGACGGCGCGGCAACCGGGACTGACGCGCCAAGACCCGCCGATGCCGGCTCGCCGGTGTTGGATCGACTGCGCCGTCTCCGGCGGCCACTCCCGTTGCCCGCGCCGCTGGTTGCCGGAATCTACGCGCTGGCAGCGTCGATCATGACAGCCCCGACAGCCATGGTGATCGCCGGGTGGTGATGAGGCACTCCGCGCCAAAAGCAACCTCCCTCATCACTCAGACGATGATCCGAGAAGCACTCCCATCCTTGTCTCGCGGGGATGCGCGTCCCCGCGAGAAGGCAACCACGCGCTGGACAACGCGGACGCTGATGCGTCGCGACTTGGACGTGCTCGCCGCCGGTGCTGTGGTCCTGCCTAGCGGAGGTGATGCTCCTCGTCGGGCTTGCGTCAATGCCCCTGTCGCTCCTCGGGGGCGTCGCCGGTCGTGTGCACGAGCCACCTGGGCGAGGACGACGAGCATCGCAGCGAGAAGAGCAACTTCCGCCAATACCCAGGCAATGGCACCGCCCAGGTACTGGTCATCTCGCAGCCCAGCTGAGCCGTTGAACAACCATGGCAGCCCCAGGCTTTGGTAGTAGTTGGCGCCGATCAGTGAGCTGCTCATCATGATGATCAGACCAAAGAATGCTTGGAACAACATCGCCACCAGCAGCAACGCAAACCGGCAGGGGTATTCAAATCGCCGTGGTGCAGGATCGGCACCGATGATGAGCCAAAAATAGACGAACCCAATCAGGAGAAGGATTCCGGTCGTCAAAATATTGCCCAGGTGGCTGGAAATGACCATCTCAAACAGTGGGGTAAGATATATGGCGTAAAAGTAGCCGACAAAGACAAGCAAGATCAAAACGGGGTGAGTCAACAATCGCGTTATCGGCTGACGGAATAATGCGGTGATTGCGTCGCGCGGTCCGCTCCGCTGGCGCTCTTTTTCCGGAAACAAGGCATTCTGCGCCATTGTTATCGGAGCTCCGAGCGCAAGGAGTAGTGGAGCGACCATGCCCAGCAGCATCTGAACGGCAACGTTCTGGGAAAACTGCGCCTGCGCGTAAAGACCCAGACCTGACGATGTCGCAACGAAAAGGACGGTGCAGCCGGACAGCCAGCAAACCAGCCGTGATGCCGGCCAGGTGTGACCGTGGCGGCGCAGACTGAGCATTCCGGCGGCGTAAAAGTATGCGAGGAACACTGCAAGAGTACCGTAAATGAAGTCCGGCCGCCAATTGCCCATCGCATTTGTGAGGCTGGGTGCTCCGGGAAGTTCGAAGCCGAGGATCTGTGCCGTTGGCGATGGGATGACACCGCTTGGCGGCGGTGGCGCGGTGCGTGCGAGCGTGGCGGCTATACCGATGGTTACGGCCATTAAGGTGATCTCGACCACGGCCAGTTGGGCTAGCGCCGCCCTTCCTGCGGGCGAGGTGACGGCCGGAATCGTGCGACGGCGTTGCCAATATCCGAGCACTCCAAGAATAGCCAACAGCGACGCTTTGATGATGAGGAGTCGGCCGTAGTCGGTACGCCAGAGGTCGGATATGTATGTCAGTCGAACCCAGGCGTTGCCGACACCAGAAAGGCTTACTGCGGCGTAACAGATCAGCGCTGCCTTGGAGTACCGGCGGATGATGACCGAAAGCTGGGGCGTCCGGTGCCAAGCCAAGCCGAGCACCGCGACTAGGCCGCCGATCCAGATGGATGCGCCCGCGAGGTGGTACAACATCGTGTCGACTGCGATGTCGTGATTGTCGCTCACGGTAGCGTGCCCGGCCGCCGCCCACGGTACGATGCCCGCCGCCCCGGCGGCAAGGAGCGCGTATGCCCCTCTCGGTGTGAGTACTACGCGGGCGGTGACTGCGATCACCACGGCGCTAGCTGCCGTGATCGCTGCGGCCCGCACCTCCGGAAGCACCGAAAGACCCGTGATCACATGATCGGCGGTGAGCGCCCGCAGCGGCGGCACACCCAATGTCTCGGCGATGGTCAGTGGGATGAGCGCCAGCGCGGCGATAGCCGCGACCCACGCGGTCATTGACGCCGCGCGGACGGCACGATAGCCGCCCACGTCCAGGACACCTGTCCGCTGCTGCGGCACGAGCATCGCCGCGGCGCAAAGCCAACCCATAGCGATCGCCAGCGTGATGTCCAGGACCGCCTTTACTGCCGGACGTCCCAGGTCAGCAAGGACACCCGCGTCTGGCAGGCCGGGTATGAGAAGCCTCGCTGGCACCATCGACGATGCCCCGACCGCAACGAGGACCGACAGGGTGACCACAAGGCCCCCCACGAGTGCGATGCGCCCGCCTTTCATCCGAGTTGGAGGCGGCGGGCGTCGGACCCGTGCCAAGAGCAATCGGGCACGCGTGCCCCGCGAGTGACTGTGATGCGAACACTTTCGAGAGTCTGGCGGTGAGAGCAGGTTCGGCCCGGCGCTGGCAGGCATGCTGCGCCGATCGGCCGGATTAGTGGTCTCGGCTGGGTGCGCGTGACGCGAGTTTCCGGCGCCTGTCATTGAATGATGTAGATCATGGCGAACAAGGCGATCCAGACCACATCGACGAAGTGCCAGTAGTAGGACACGACGATCGCGGACGCAGCTTGCGCGGGCGTGAACTTCGATAGCTTGGTTCGGACGACGAGTAGGACGAAGGCAACCAGGCCCCCAATGACGTGCAGACCGTGAAATCCAGTGGTGAGGTAAAAGACCGTCCCGAAGACCGACGACGACATCGTGACGCCCTCGGTCACCATCTGAGCGTATTCGTTGATTTGGCCGCCGACGAAAATCGCGCCAAGTATCAGACTGATCAGATACCAGCGGCGTAGCCCGAACACGTCACCGCGTTCGGCGGCGAACACGCCGAGTTGGCAGGTGAAGGACGACGCTATCAATACGATCGTGAACGTCAGCGCGTACGGGACGTTCAACTCCGCCGGCGGGATCGGCCAGGTGCCCTCGGTGACCGCTCGGACCGTGAAGTAGATCGCGATCAGACCGGCGAAGAACATTAGCTCGGACGCCAGCCAGACCACGGTGCCTACCGCGACCATGTTCGGCCGGTTCAGGGTGTGTATTCGCGTTGACACAATCCGAGGCGTCGGTGCGGTGTCTGCGACCGGTGCGTCGGCGTCTGTCGGTGCGTCGTGGGAGTCGGTGGGGTCGGTCAAGGGGGTTGGATCTGACGTGGGGGAAGGTGGATTAGCCATGGCGAGGCTCCTGTCGACGCGGCCGCGACCAGGAGTGGTCGCAGGCTTGCGCGTCGCGAATGGCGGGAACAGGTGGGCAGCATGGACCGTCGCGCGGTCGTTGACGTCGCTGTTATGTTCGCGTGACGCAGAGCGCGGTTCGTGCGTCAGACGGCTTCCCGTGGGTCGTGTCCTGCTGGGCGAACGCCCGGAGTTTCGCGGTGTCGGTCGCGGGCCCGGTGCTCGTCCATGCAGCCTCGGAGCTCCCGGTGCCAGCCGTGCCGGCGAGGGCGATGCCGGGGCACTCTTGATCAGCTTGATGGTGAGCGTCGAGGGGATGCGGCGTATCGGCGAGTTCGACAGTCGCGGATACCCCGGGCTCGGCGGCGCCCGGAACAACGTGATCGCCGGCACTGTCATGTCCGACCAGCATCTGCGCCAGTAACGCAACAGCAACAATCAGGCAGCGCATCCCAACCCAAGCCGGCCCACGCAGGGCTCGCTCAGCGGCAGGGGTGCCTGGCGTCGACAACGATCTACAGCCCTTCCTGTGCGGACCAGCGTGAGAACTGCAGACGGCTAGCCGTGGAGCTGCTCGGCGGAGGAAGCCAGAGTGCGCGATCTGGTTCCGGCGGATAATCTACTGCCCGCGCTGGCCGTGAAGCTATTGCCGGGTCAAGACACTGGTGGGCGCCGCTCGCGTCCTGCAGCGCGTGCCTCGACGCGTCTGTGCCACCGCCCATGCGCATCAGTCTCGCTCATGCTGGGCTTGGTGCGGCGTGCCGGGGGCAGACACGGTCCTGGAAGCCGGCCGCCGACAAGAGGGTCTCGGCGGCGGCAAGCAGGTCGAACAGCTCGGTGTGTCGGATGCGGAACATCGATGCCCGGCCGATGCGCCTGCTGGTGACCAGGTCGCAGTCCCGTAAACAGGCCAGGTGAGCAGAGACTGTCGACTGGGCGAGCCCCAGGTGGTTGGTGAGGTCGATCACTCGATGCTCACCGAAGGCTAGGTGCTGCAGGATCCGCAGCCGTGTGGTGTCACCGAGACTGCGAAAGACGCAGGCGGCGCGGCTGGGATCGTCCACCTCAGCGGAGCCTGCCATCGGTGCGCCTACCATCGTCACTGACCGATGATAACGTAGATGGTCAGATGGGTGCGGGCGCCTCGGCCTGGGCTACCCCAGCGGTTCATGTCGACGGGAGGTGCAGCGATGGCTAGCCGAGCACCGTCATGGCCGCGCTTCCGGACCGCAGAACCGTCGCGTCGGTCCGGCCGCGCACTGCTGGTCGGTGTACTGCTGTGTCTGCTGCTGAGTTTGCACCTGGTCTTGGAGCACGCGGTGTTGTCCGCGAACGTGGAAGGACCGCCCACTCCCGCCGCGGCGTCGACTGCGCAGATGACTGCGGACCCCAGCCCCGCGGTTGGCGCGGTAGCTGGCGACGTCCCTGCCAGCCCACAGAACGGGCACCTGCTCGCGGCGGTGTGCACCCTGCTGCTGCTGATCGGAATGACGGTCGTGGCGGTCCTCAAGCGCGCCAGGGCCGGTCAGAGCGCTCCGCCCAGAGGCCTCGCCTCGGGCGGTGTCATGCGGCGCGGGCCGCCGGCCCCGCCGCGGGCGCTGTTGTGCATCGATCGGGTCTAGGACGCTAGCAGACCCGAAAGCCGAATTCGGCTGTCGGGTCTTCCTGGTGTCCTGGCCACTTCGATCTCACAGAGAATCCAGCCATGCACAGACCTGGCCTGGCCGCATGCGCCGTTGGGGTAGCGCTATTGACTGCGCTGCTGGCGGCTTGTACGGCGCCGTCCACTACCACCTCACGATCTACTGCTGGTGCACCGACGAGCGGGGCGCCATCCTCACCCGGCAGCGCAAACGCCACAACCACTGAACCGACCGCCGCTGCACCGCAGTCGACATCGACCGACGGCATGCCCGACTTGATCGGGTCGGCGGAGGACTCGACGACCCCGGCCACGACAACGCCGGATCCATCTGTTCCACCCCCGACGCCGGTCTCGATCACAACGACGCCCGTTGACGGTGCGACCGGGGTGTCACCGATCGGGCCGGTCACCGCCTCGGTGTCCCACGGAACATTTCAGACGGTGACGTTGACCAACCCTGAGGGACGGATCGTGCAGTCCACGCTGAGCCCCGATCGGAAGACCTGGCGAGCAAGCGAGCCGCTGGGATACGGCCGGACGTACCGGCTGGAGGCCGCCGCGACCGGCAACGGCGCGCACACCACGAGGGTGTCGCTGTCGTTCACCACCCTGCAGCCCGCAGACACGATCTACCCATCCTTTTTCCCCAGCCCAGACATGACCCAGATAGGAATCGGACAGCCGATGGTAGTGATCTTCGACAAACCGCCGCCGGACCGGGCCGCCGCCGAGCGTGCCCTGAAGGTCACCACGGTCCCGGCCGTGAAAGGATCGTGGTACTGGATGGACAACCGGACCGTGCATTATCGGCCCAAGACGTTCTGGAAACCCGGCACCAAGATCACCGTCGAGGCGAACGTCTATGGCGTCGATTTCGGCGAGGACATGTATGGCGAGACCGATCGCGTCTTGCGAGTGACTGTTGGTCCGTCGAAGATCGCCAAGATCGACGATGCGACCAAACAGATGCGAATCTACGTTGACGGCCAGCTGGTCAACACCGTCCCGGTATCGATGGGCATGGACAAGTCGGTCACCGTCAAAGACAAAGAGATCTCATTTCTCACCCCATCGGGGACCTACGTCGTCCAGGAAAAGTACAAAGTCAAACAAATGTCCTCCGCCAGTTACGGATTGCCCACTGACTACGACCTCGGCTACGACAAGGCCATACCGCTAGCTGTTCGCATCTCCAACAGTGGCATTTTCGTACACTCCGCGCCGTGGTCCGTCAACGATCAAGGAGTCCGCAACGTCTCCCACGGATGCATCAATATCAACCCCACCGCTGCGCGATGGTTCTACGACAACTTCAGCTACGGCGACATCGTGACCGTCACGGGCACGGCATCCACCCTCCAACCCGACGACGGCTTCGGTGACTGGAACATTCCATGGTCGCAATGGATCGGCGGGAGCGCGCTATGACCGCCACCGAAACACCGCAACTGAAACCTGCCCGCCGTAGACTTGCCCGCCGCACGGCATGGATACTCGGTGTCACCCTGCTGCTGCTCGGGTACGCTGCCGGCCCAGCCCAGGCACACGTCGACGTCAGCGGCGACGCAGCACCCGGACGGACCGCACTGCTTACCTTCCGCGTGCCGAGCGAGTCGCCCACCTCCGCGACCACGGAAGTGACGATCACGCTGCCAACGGACACGCCCCTAGCCAGCGTGCAGGCCCAGCAGATCCCAGGGTGGACGGCCACCCTCACCACGGTTCGCCTGCCTAAACCGATAACCACGAACAACATGACGATCACTGAAGCGGTCGGCTCCGTGACGTTCAAGGCCGATGCTGGCTTCGGGCTACAACCACGCACTTTCGGGCTGTTCCGACTGCTTGCCGGGCCCCTCCCGGACCTGTCCGAACTCGCCTTTCCCACCGTGCAGACCTACGACGACGGAACGTCCGTGACCTGGGATCAGCCAGAATCCCCGAACGGCGAGGAGCCCAACTATCCGGTACCCTCCATCACCCTGAATGGCCAAGTCCAGGAAACGCCATCGGGGGCAGACCGCACCACCGCGCCCACGGTCACCGCTCAGACCGTCGACATGGACGCCACGACAGCGCAAGTCATCTCGATCGTCGCGCTGGTCCTCGCCGGTGCCGCTGTGCTTGTCGCCAGCATCGCTTGGCGCAACCGCCTGCGCCCTACCGTTCCCGCAACTGGAACGGCTGCAACACACGACAACGCCGTGCTGAAACAACCAGCCGACACGGGCCCGAAGGACCGGCCCGAATGACGCCCCATCACTCACACGACACACCGACCGACCACCGCGGTCGCCTCGGACTAGCGCTCGCGCTGACCTCGGTCGTGATGATCGCCGAGGTCGTCGGTGCGATCATCACCGGCAGCCTGGCTCTGCTTGCCGACGCCGGTCACATGCTCACCGATACCGCCGGGCTGATCATCGCACTGATCGCCGCGATGCTGGCTCGCCGCCCCTTCACCGATCGGCGGACCTGGGGGTACCGAAGAGCCGAGGTACTAGCCGCCACTGTGCAGGCAGCCATTCTTCTCGCGGTCGGCGCCTTCATCCTCATCGAATCCATCCAACGGCTTCTCGCACCCCCCGAAGTGCACAGCGGCCTCATGATCGTTTTCGGGATCATAGGTCTGGCAGCAAACGTCGGCTCCTTGCTGATTCTCCGCAGCCAACGTGGCAGCAACTTGAATACCCGGGCGGCATTCCTCGAAGTGCTCAACGACGCCCTCGGGTCCGTCGCCGTCATCGTCGCCGCGGCGGCCATCACACTCACCGGCTTTCAACGCGCCGACTCCATCGCGTCGATGATCATCGCCGCGATGATCCTGCCGCGTACCGTGATCCTCCTGCGGGACACCGCTGAGGTGCTGCTGGAAAGCGTTCCCCGCGGCCTCGATCTTGCCGAGTTGCGCCGACACTTACTCGCCCTCGAGCACGTCGTCGCAGTCCACGACCTGCACGCCACCCAGGTAGCCACCGGCTTGCCAGTGCTCACCGCACATATCGTCGTCGACGACTCTTGCTTCCAGGATGGTCACGCGCCCGCCATGCTTGATCAGCTTCAACGCTGCGCAGCCGACCACTTCGAGATCAGTATCGAACACTCCACATTCCAACTCGAGCCCGCCAGCCACGGCGCACACGAACATGCCGCCCATTCCTGACACCGCCGTCGAGCACGCCAGCCTGACCAACGATCCAGACAAGGAGCCATTCTCAACTCTGAGGCCACGAATGGGCCTACGCGCGCGCGTCGCAGACCCGGCGGCGCCAGCACGATCTCAAGACAGAAGGGAAGACCGATGATCCAGCCAGGAATCCCCCCGACTTGCCCAAAGTGTTTCGGTGCCATGCGCACCTATGACCGCAGCGGAGTCACCGTCGACCAATGCCAGGATTGCCGGGGCATCTTTCTAGACCGTGGCGAACTGGAAGCGCTCATCGACGCCGAGAACGGCTACAACGAACGAAACTACGGGATGGGGCCGGATACTCCGCGTTCCCGCTTTGGATACAACGACTACCCGGGTGGAGGTCATCACGGCTCCGGACGCCACGGGCGCCGCCGCGGGTTCCTAGGCGGACTATTCGACGACTAACTTCGATGGGCCCCTCGACACGTTCCATATGGCGCCACACCGGCCGGCCGCGACCCAGCGGAGCGATCGAACTCAGCGACTGCTCTGCCGCCAGAGGCACACGCGACTACAGCTAGCGGTCGGCATGGACGACATAACACACAATATGGCCAATGATTCCGCCGCGGCAGAGGTTGTGGCGCGCCCCGGCAACACCACGCCCGGTACCAACCACAAACAAGTCTCGCCGACCCGTCGCTGGGCCCGACCTGTCTGGCAAAATGCCGAGAACGAGTTCGAAATGACCTATCGAACCTATCTAATCAGCTGGCGCGTCCACGCGAGCGCCACTCCACCCGCTAACGAACCGTTGGTGCGCCAGATCAGCTAGGCGGTTTGCGACCCACATCAGTCTTTCGCACTCGCGTTCCCGGTCAACCTGATCCTCGCCGCGGATGCGAGTCAGCGCCGCGATAACCCCGCTCGCGACGTACCCCATTGCCGTCCTCGTCCCCCTACGGAGCTGAGACCCCATCGTGAGCAAAGAGTGCCGCCAGAGCGATGAGCCGCGGGAAGGCAACCGCCTGAGTCGCGATACGGATCGCCGTCGGGCAATCCCGCCATGGTGGCGTGACCGGGCATTAACGCTGCCGGCGGCGTCAGGTGTGATGCTGGCCGGCGGTTTTGTGGGGGCACAGTCGGCCCAGCACATGACGTCGATGGTGCTCTACGCTCTCGCGGTGATCCTGAGCGGATGCACGTTCGCGCCGCAGGCGCTGCGGAGCCTGCGGCACGGCCAGCTCGGTGTGGCGATCTTGATGACCGTCGCGGTCGTCGGAGCCCTGATTCTCGGTCAGATCGCCGAGTCCGCTGTGCTGGGATTCGTCTTCGCGACCGCTCTGGTTCTGAAGGCTCGGGCGATGGCTCGGGCTCGGCACGGCCTGCGCGTCCTCCTCGATGTGCTGCCCAGCACGGCCCGGATCGGTTATATCGGAGGTGAAGTCGACATCCCGGTCGATAATGTCCGGATGTTCGATGTCCTGGTAGTACGGCCTGGCGAGCGGATAGCGACCGACGGCATCGTGGTGTCGGGACGATCAACGGTCGACGCCTCTGCGGTCACCGGCGAGTCGACTCTCCTTCGCGTCGAACCAGGGGATCCGGTACCGGCGGGTGCGCTCAACGGCGCTGGGCCACTGCATCTGGAGGCCACAGCCGACGGACGCGACAACTCGTTGACCGCCATCGTGCGTCTGGCCGAGCGGGCCCACACTCGAAAAGGCACCCGCAGCAGGCTAGCAGATCGTATCGCCCGGGCGTTGGTGCCCGCGATACTGATCGGCGCTGCCCTGGTAGCCGCCCTAGGATCACTCTTCGGAGATCCCACGGCGTGGATCGAGCGCGCCCTGGTCGTCCTCGTCGCCGCATCTCCTGGCGCTTTGGCGATCGCGGTTCCGGTCACCGTAATCTCAGGTATCGCCGCCGCCAGCCGATCCGGAATGGTCATCAGATCAGGTTGTGCCTTCGAGCGTCTGGCGGCGATTCGCACCGTTGCATTCGACAAGACCGGCGCCCTGACACGCAACCGACCGCGGGTCGTAGAGGTCAGGTCAGTGGATTGCGTCACCCGGTCCCAGCTACTTGCCTGGGCGGCCGGGGTAGAGACCCGCAGCTTCCACCCACTGGCTGCAGCGCTCATCGCCGCAGCGCCGAACGCCCCAGCCGCTACCGAATTGATCGAGCATCCAGGCCAAGGAGTGAGCGGAACACTGGCCGGCAGACGCGTGCAAGTTGGCTCAACTCGCTGGCTGGATCCCGGCGCCCTGACCGCCGCGCTGCACGAGATGGCAAACCAGGGCATGACGACCGTCGTGGTCCACGTCGACGGGTTACTGGCGGGAATCATAGGAATTCGCGACGAACTTCGACCCGAGGCCCGCGACGCGGTAGCCCAACTACACAAAGCCGATCTGCTCACGGTGGTCCTGAGCGGCGATGATGCGCGCACCGCACAGGCCCTTGCCACACAGGTCGGCATCACCAGCGTTCGAGCCGAATGCCCTCCACAAGACAAAGCGCGTGCAGTCGCGGCCCTGGGACCATGCACAGCTATGGCTGGACACGGAATCAACGACCCGGCCGCGTTGGCCGCAGCCGAAGTGGGGATCGCAATAGGCGCGGGAGGCTCCGCTCTCGCCGTCCAATCCGCAGACCTGGCCATCACCGGAACCGACCTCCGAGTGCTACCACGCGCGCTGACACACGTGCGACGAGGCCGGATGATCATGACCCAGAACGTCATCGTGGCTTTTGCCGTCATCGGCGCCCTGTTCCCACTGGCCCTGCTGGGTATGCCTGGCCTAGTTGGCACAGTGCTCATCCAGGAGACAGCCGAACTTGTCGTCATCTTCAACGGAATGCGTGCGGCACGACTACCGCCCACCACCATCCCAACAGCCGAACCAAGGATGCGCCGGATGGCGGCACCTACCAGCCTGAGATAGCCCGCCAGTGTGCATCCCACTGTGAACATCATCAGGCACGCATCAATACCACAGAAAGGTAAGTATCCTATGGCTCGCATCAGCCACGCCAGACGCACAGACTGCCGCACTACCCGAAACCAAACGCACATCCGTGTGGCCATCGTCCTGATGGCGACGCTGCTCACTCTCCTCGGCACCGCCGGGACCGCTTCGGCCCACTCCGGTCTGACCGAGAGTGATCCAGCCGACAGAGCCACACTGGACACCGCCCCAACCGCTATCACTCTCACGTTCAACGAACCGATACGCAACATCGGCGCTACCATCGTGGTCACCGGACCCAACGGCAACGTCTTCACGCAGGACAACAACGCCAGCGTCAAGGGCAACGTCTTGTCCGCCCGCGTGGAAGGTGCCGGCCCAGCCGGTGACTACAAAATCGCCTATAGAATCGTATCCGCCGACGGCCACGCCGTCACCGGCCAGACCACGTACACCCTCAGCACAGCAGCGGCCGGCTCCGCAACCGGAACTCCGCCCGGGAACAACATCGACGCAGACGCCGCGAGTGGCCTGCCCACCTGGACCTGGATCGCACTTGCGGTCGTCGCCGCCGGGATTGCAGCCATCGCGATCAACCTAGTGACACGATCCAAACGCTCGTAGCGCTGACAACGAGGCCATGAACCGACCCGGCAAGTCCGGAGACTCCGGACACGCCGGGGCGGTTGACCAAGCTAACACCGCGTGGCCTGGAGAAAGTGGCGGCATGGATCGAGAAACACCAGGAACTACGGAACGCACCTTCAGCGCATTGGACGAAATCGTCGGAACAGGAAGGGGTTCGTACGACGACGAATCACCTCCGGATCCGTGCAGCGGTCCGCCCTGAGGTTTCTGTCGTACGCCGTAACGGATCCGCTACCGGGGATGGAGCTGTTCGATTCACCCGAGCAGGCTGCACTTGCCGGATCGAGATCCAAGTCCGGAAGCCACGCCCCGAGTGATCGCGGCACCGGCCGGGCGAAGAGCCCAGCATCCCTTACGTGACCATTCGCACCGACAGCCACCGGGATTCCTCGATCGAGACATTTCCATGTGCCTTCAAGCCCTTATGGACAATGATGTGAGCCCGCTAGCGTCGGTGCCCGAAGGGACTGTTCGGATCAGAGGTCGAGTGCGTCGCTACTCTGACCCCTGTTCGATTTGGACGATCGATAGCCGTCCACCAGCCGTCCTTGTTGGCAATGGTCAATCGGGACGCACCACGCCGAGTGCACTTCGCCTGCGGTCACTTCCGACACTGACGCGTCATTACCTTTGGACGTCAATCAACACACAAACGAAATGACACCACATTATCAGCACCGTTTGTGCAGGTAGGAACGCCGGAGCGGCATCAGGCTCGCGTACCGTGCGCCACCGGTAAAGTGCGCGGCAGCCTGATTTCAAAGTGCGCGAGGTCGTCAACCTGTGAGATCATCTTCGCCCACGGCGTCGGCGGTGGCCGGCCCCTGCCCAGGGCTCCCGGCGGTCTACCTCGCTGTTCGAAGCCCTCGCGCGCAGCAAGTAGTCATGATGGTCGATGAACTGCCTGCGCCAGTGGTCGCGCAGCATCAGAAGCGCATCGAACAGTTCGTCGTGACGGCCCGACGCATCTCCGGTCACTCGCTCCTGACCGATCTGGAGCAGTTCAGGCAGTGGGCATCGGGTTCGCTGCAGTTGCATCAGGTCGGCGAGGAGCGCCGCATGACTGTGAACGTTCCTCCGGAGGAGTCGTTTGAGTCTCTTGCTGCGCGCTGCCGACCCGTGATCTTGGATGGCGAGTCATGCCATTACGCGAAGGTCTTGGGATCCGTTCGCGCGTTTCTCAATGGCCACCCGACGTTCGACGGGCAGGTCCGACAACTGTCTCGGATCTGGAAGTCTGCCGTCAGCCCCGCGGACGACTCTGGGTTTGCCGTGCTCGTCGACGGTGCCATCGACAACCCCAAGCGATACGCTGACCTGGCGAACTCATGGCTCTATGGGGATCTTGTCCACGCTGACGAGCACGACGCGGCCGACGGTGTCAGCATCAACATTCGCTTCATGGCGGCCGTCGTGCTCTACGGACAGGTTGCCATGAGCGCCGTGGCGACACTGAACGTGATCAAGGATGCGCGAAGCCAGGGAGCAATCGCCGTGGCGAACGAGGCGTTCGACACTCCGGTGAGCGTGGATGTCCCACTGAGTTTCCCAGTCAGTGCTGCCGTTATCGTTGCTCCCGGAGACTCCGTTCAGGACCTGCGGAACGCCGTAGACAACGCTGCAAAGTGAGCATTGGCGGGGGCCGGCCGAAGAACGGGCTGGCCCACCTTGTGATCGAAGAGTAGCCGGCGTGGGCCGCCTGGGTGGTTCGGTGCTGTCACGGTTGGCGGCTTGGTCCGTTCCAGGTGAACATGTCGTCGTTGAGGTCGCCGTCGACGGTGAGGTCGGTCCACTCCCGGTAGCACGGTCCGGTCCGGAACTGTGCTCGTAGCAGGAACCCGGTTTCGACGTCGAGCGTGTAGGACCAGCCGGGTGTCCTGTCTGTGTGCGAGGTCGCCATGGTGATCAGCGCGGCAGGCTGGCCATGGTGACCGATCGGCCGGGCCGGGCCGAGCGGTGGGTAGTGACGTTGTTCTGGCGGGACTCGCGGCGGGGCTTGGAGTTGCTCGGCGGGCAAGGGACGCCGCGTCAGGATGGCGGTCGGCTCCGGGTCATCGGCCCGGTAGCCGTGCTCGCCCGGGTAGTGCGGGATGCGCCAGCCAGTGACGCCGTCGGATATCCGCAGCGGCTGCCCTTCCAACGTCTCGCTCCGGTACCTGGTCCCTGCCTGGAAGATGCGGCGGGCGATCTCGATGAGGGTTTCATCGGCGCCGTGTGGTGCCAGGGCGGTGATGTAGGGGGCCCGCAGCAGGTTCGGCAGCTTCTCGTTGCCGCATAGGATGCGTTCCCGCATGATTACCGAGCACGGCATGCTGCTTTCGGTGATCTCTGCGGCTCGGGCTATCCCGCGGGCGATCAGGTCATCGGTGCCGCTGCTCATACTTGACTCCTTCGCCACCTGGTCTCACCGCCGCTCAGGGCGCCAGCGGTTGGGAATGCTCGTGCATCGCGTTCTCGTGGCGGACGCGCGTGCCGATAGACGCCGGAACCTGCTCATCGTCCAGGTCGTTTGGGACTGGGTACCGGACGAAGCCGAACCCGGTGGCCACCCGGACATACAACTCGTCGACGTCCGGCCGGGCGGACGCATTGATCAGCGTGGGTATCTCTGGTCTGTGGGCGGCACACGCCGGGGTTTCGCACCAACGGTCCCGGCGACGCCGCAACTCCCGTGCCAGGCGGCGGGACCGGTCCTCCCACGCTTTGACGGTGCGGGCGCCACGGTCGATGGCGTCCAGGTAGCCCAGCAACTCGAAGCGGTAGGTCCGCTGGATGGAATCGTGCCAGACCAGCGGCTCTGACTCCCACAAGACGGTGTCTCCGTCTCGGCGGACTTGAAGCCACAGAGATGCGTCGTCCGGGAGTCCGCACGAGCAGATGCCGATCATCGCGGGGCAGGGCTGTTCGGATGGCAGCAGCACCCTGGAGTCAGGAGGCAGTAGCCCGACCGGATCCGGCGGGTGGAACTGCGCTGGTTCCGAGCGGAGTTCTCCCGTACGGAAGTGGGTTGGTCGCTCCAAATCCAAGATGTCGACGCCGTCGACCAGGCAGTGCGTGACCGCTCTGCCGGCACGGACATCGGTCGTGATCGCCAGCGACGAAAGCTGACGGCTGGGGCCGCTCACTTGCCCTGGGTGATGTCCAATCTGCTGGTCATGACAGCGATGCTACTCGTGCTGCCAGGCTGCGTGACCTCACCGCGGAGATGCGCTGCGTATCCCTCATCAGTGTGCTTGTGCCATCCAAAAATGTGGAGAGCGGCACACCGGCGGCTGCACCGCCGTCGCCAAGCTGTGGGCGGCGCCAAACCCGAGCAATTCTAACGACGAATGGTCTCGCACGCCGCGATCGGCTCGCCATGGGTTCGCCAGCACGACCTGGGTAGCCAAACCCGTCACCGGTTGACCATAGGCTTGCGGTGCTGACGATCACAGGTGCATCAGGCCCGCGTTGGTTGGTGTGAAGCCGCATGCGTTTGTCGTCGGCACGTGAATCCTGACCCCAGCGTGGCACTTGGGTTCTAGCGCTCGCCGCAACACTGGCACTTCGGAGAGGGTGTTGCGTATGGCGCGCAGGGGCAGGAAGCGGCAGCTCGAGGTCGAGGCCCGGTACTGCCAGTGGGCAGCGACCATCACATCCTGGAGCCGGGCGTGCATCCGGCCGTCCCACACCACATTGACAAACCCGGCGAGCGGGGCGGCCCACCGGGCGGGTCTCGCCTGTCGGGCGGCGACCCAGCCAAGGCTGTGCTGTTCAACCAGACGTCGCCAGTCCCGGTCCGCGCGAGGCCGCGTTCGCGCCGAAGGCGTCGGCGTGCAACCGGTTCGCCTCGTCGCTGGTGAACTCGCCGCGCCACATCGTCTCGATCGTCACTCGCAACACGCTATGACTGAGGCGTCCAAGGCTCAATCGGAGAGCAGAGCCGGGCAGTGCAGAGCGGTGTGCGCGGCCAGCAGGGGCCTCACCTACCGTCGACGATGAAATCCGCCCGTTCGGCGGGTCGCTCACCGGCGACGTAGGCGTCCTCTTCCGGCATCCACACATCCAGCCACTGCCGGCGCATCGCATCGCCATCGCGGGCCAGTCCCCGCTCCAGTCGCAGGTCGCGGGGTGTTGACACCCAGACGGTCAGATCCCACCGATCCGACAGGTCCTGGCGCGTTGCCGAGACTCCCTCGACGATGACCACCCCGCCGGTCGGAACGTCGTGCCATTCGGCGCCCGCATCGGTTGCCCAGTCCCATCGCTGATAGCGCCCGGGACGGCCGGTCCGAAGCGGATCCAGGACCTGGCGGATCATTCGTTGTCGGTCCCAGCCAGGTACTGTCGGTCGCGCGAAATCGTCCAGGCACACCACTGTCGCCCCGCCCAGCGTGGCAGCGAGCAGGCTGGCCAGCGTGCTCTTGCCGGCACCGCCCTCGCCATCTATGGCCACGAGCACAGTCCGCGGCGTGCCGTCACGCAGCCGCCGGACGTGGGCGGCAAGTTCGACCGCGGTCACCGTGACAGGCACATCACAATTGTGCCCAAACCGGCAGCAGCATCCGTCCGCCCGACCCCGGTTGACGATCGCTGAGCAGTGACGATGGCGACCCGGCAGGTGATCCAGCCCGCGCTCCACCGCGGTCGGTGGTTCGTACGATCTCGGCATGGCGCACCGAAGCTGGCTTGGCCTGTTTTCGACTGTCGCTATGGCCCCGTTTTCAAGCGTCGTCGACACGTTCGAGTCCGAGGGGTCCGGTGCGCCTGCAACGGGGCGCGCGGGCTGCGCTTGAATGGTTCGCCTCGATGGCGGCGGTTGGTCGGCGACGGGTTGTGGGCTGATCTGCATCCACAGTGTGAGAGTTATCCACGTTCTCGCCGCTGGGGTCGCGATGCCGCTCGCGATTCTGGTCTTTTTCGGGGGGTGACCGGATTCTTGCGATAGGAGTGATGTTATGCGTGGGAGTCATGTAAGGCCGCGCGCTCTGACTGCACGATTGACCGCTGCCGAGTGGCCGACCGGTGTGGCGCTTCCAAATACTCGATCGGTGATGCTGATTCCTCCAGCTCGCGGCGAACGTGTCGTCAGCGTCATTTGCGACATCCTAGGTCGAGAACTGACGCTGGAATTGTCATTCGCAACACTGTATCGGTGGTGTGAGGCAACTTCCAGCGCTCTTCGTGACGGGTGACGGTCAGCGCTGCCCGGGAATTGATCCCGGGTGCGTCGAGGCTTGAAGGCTTCGTAGCCCGTCTACTGGCGCTGATATCGGCAGACGTTCGTCGGTGCTCGAATTGGTTAAGCGCATCCAGGGGTACGGGCCGGGGGCGGCGCAGCAGACGCCATGGCTGAACGAGCCCAGACACCATGGTTGTGCGGGCAGTCGCGCCCGTCTGGGAAGGTCAGCGTGTGCGGCTTGCAGGGGCCGATGTCAGCTTCGTCGGTGGTCAGCGCCGCGGTCGGGCTTTCGGTCCAGCGTCTGCGCGCAATATGGAGCTACGAAGTGGCCGTCAAGCTGCGGTCCGCGAGTGCGTCCACAAGCGGGCCCGGGCCAGTTTCCGCGTCTTCGACATCGAGATCGCGTACCGCCGGTCGACAACGCGGGAATCCATTTGCGGATTCTGGGTACGGCTTATTGCAGTTCCGAGTCTGCACGTGGTAAGGCGATGGTTCGGTTCGGAAAATTATCTGGACTGTTCGGCGATGGTCGTTGATGGGTGTTGTGGCCGCGGTGGGTTGCGCTGGTTTCGGCCGAGTTGGCCGGCTCGCTCAAGGCGGCGGTGGTGGCTGGATCGGACCGCTCGGGCTTGGAGCGTTCGTGCGGCTGGCTCGGAGCCCGTTCGGGCGATGATGGCGGCGAGGGTGCTGTCGCGGTCGGAGTGTTCGGGTCCGAAAGCCTGGTCGCCGCTGCCGGCCGAGTCGGTCGTGAGGTAGGCATGGTTGGCTGCGGTGCCGCGGGTCAGCGCCACGTAGAAGGCTTCGCGGGTCATGCGGCTGGTGGCAATCGTGTGGGTGGTGTCGACGGTCATGCCTTGGCAGCGGTGGGCAGTGACGGCATAGCCGAGTTCGACATGTTCCGCGACGTAGTCTGCGGGGAGCATGGTTTCTCGCGATGCCGTGCTGGATTGCACTCTCAACGCTCCATCAGGTTGGACGGCGGTGACGGTGAAGGCAGCGCCGTTCTTGACGAACCCGGACTGGTAGCGGCCGCGGTTGTCGGGGCGCTGCCGGGGTTCGGTGCCGTCGGGGAGGTGGCGGTCGACGCGGCGGGTGACGATGTGGTCGCCGATCCCGGCGATGGTGCCATCGTAGAGCTGCGCTCCCTTGGGAAGTACGGATCCTTGCTGGATGTTGTCGGCTCTGGCTCTGAGGTTGAGTGCCTGGACGGTGTCGTTGTCGGCGGCGATCAGAAGACTGTCCAGCCCGGCGTCGCGGTCTGCTTTCCAGGCTGTATAGGCGGCGTCGATCATCTGCTGGGTGTCGCCGTCGGCGAATCGGCCGTGCTGCTGATATGCGACAAGGGCGGCGGGGTTGCCGTTGCGGAGCTGCAGCGACGCTGCGGCCTCCCACTCACGGACGGTGCCGTCGGGGCTGCGGAAGCGGTGGATGCCGGTCAGATGGGGCGTGTCGGTCCGGTGCTCGGCGAGCAGTTCGAAGGTGCCGCCGGCGCCGATGGCCGGCAGCTGGTGGTGGTCGCCGACCAGCAGCAGCTTTGCTCCGGATTCCTTGGCCTGAGCTGCGAGGGCTTCCAGAGTATGCAGGTCTGCCATGCCGGCCTCGTCCAGGACGAGGAGTTGGCCGGGGTGCAAGGCCCACCGGTCGTAGCGCTCGACTGCGCGCGCGACCGCGTTGTCGATACCGCTGGTGGGTCGACCGGGGGCGGCGCGCCGGTCGCGGCGTGCCTGCAGTTGCTGGATGCGGTCGGCGCGGCCGGCCTGCAGCTTCTGTTGGGCGAGCCATTGGGCGGTGTTCTCGGCGACGACGGCGATCTCGGTGCCGAGCACCTGGGCGGCGACAGCGGAGGTGGCCAACCCGACCACGGAACCAGGGCCGTGCTCGGCCTCCCAGACTGCGCGGAGCCCGGCCATGGTGGTGGTCTTGCCGGTACCGGCCGGGCCGACGAGCACGTCGGTGACCCGGCCGGAGGAGCAGACCGAGCGGACGGCGCCGGCCTGGTCCGGCTGCAGGGTGAGGTCCCGGTCGGGCAACGAGGTGGTGACGATCCGCTCGACGGTCGCTGCAGGCACGGTGGGCGCGGACATGTCGTCCGTCGCCTGAAGGAGATTGTCTTCGGCGGCGAGGACCTCGGGTGAGGTGAAGACCTCGGGCGGGTCGTAGATGGACCGGCCGGTCGTCACGTCCGTCACCGTCGGCGCCTCTGGGGTGGCGGTGGGGTTGAGCAGGACGCTGCGATCCATGGACGCCCGTGTTGCACGGTCGCGGGCGGCGAGAAGCTCGTCAGCGTTGGTGAAATGGATGCCGGCGGCGCCCATGGCACGGCAGGCCGCGGCGACGAGGTTCCACCGTGACCAGGTGGACCGTTTCGCCTCGACCTCGTCCAGCGCTGCCGCGGCGAGCTTCTCGACGGTGGCGTCGTCGACGATGGCGGATGTCGTCGCCGGTCTCGGATGGTGGGCTGCGGCGTCGGTAACGTGTCGCGCCCAATCCCTCGGATCGGCGCCGAGGATCAGCCCGGCCCGGCGAGCCCACTGCTGGGTGTACTCGGCGAGGCTGGTGGCCTTCTTCGGCTGCCGGGTGGCCAGGGTGGCCTGCTGGCGGATGCGCACCGCCTCGGGCCCGGTGGGCTGCCGGCGGTGCTCGGCGACGAACCCGGCGATGGCGTGGTCCTTGGCGGCGGTGATCGCCGCGGAGCGTTGGGAGAACTCGGCGATCAGATGGTCGGGGATGTCTGCGAGCTCTCGGCGGGGGTTGCGGTTGCGCCCCCGCAACCGGGTCTCCCACGCAAGACCGAGGGCGCGGGTGATGTTGTCGGCCAGCAGCAGGTCGTAGGTGTCGGAGTGCGCCACCGCCGCGGCGTACAGCGAGTGGGAGTCCAGGGTGCGCCACCTGCCGTCGCCGACGGTCTGTGCCCGGTTGGCGACGGTCAGGTGCGAGTGAAGCTGCGGGTCACCTGCGCGGGAGTCGTGGTGGTCGAACCCGGCGGCAATCAGACCCTTGACGGGGACGCGGGCTGTCCCGTTGCGGCCGGTGCGGGTCCGGGCAACATCCCGTTCGATCAGTCCGAGGGTGACGCCGATCGCCGCGTGATGGGCATCGACAATGGCGCGCTGAACCGACGCATCCGAGAGCGCCCACAGCACCGACACGGACTTGGGCACGGAGAAGGTCAGGTCGAACCCGGCCACCGATGCCCGGTTCGGTTTGGCCTTCTCCGTCGCGGTGATTGCGGCGATCTTCGCCTCGCGCACCGCGTCCGGCAGATCGTCGGGCAGTGCCGTGACTGCGGCGGCGATCCGCTCGGCCAGTGGTGCGCTGGTGGCGTATTCGCGGCCGAGGACGGTGTCGATGACGGGGTCGTGTGCGGCGCCGAACAGCCGGGCCATCTGCTCCTCGGTGACGATGCTTCCGGCCTTGAGCCCATTGCCATCGGCCAGTCCGTCCAGGCCGTGGCCGAGCCAGATTCCGGCGGGGTAGCCGGGGTTGGTGTAGTAGCGGGTCATCGCCTCGCCGGCCCGGTCGGGGGCGTCGCCGCGGGCGGTGTGCCGCATCAGGTACCGGTACCCGGGCCCGGCCGACAGTCGCGCGATCGACATCACCATAGTGAGAGGTGGTTCCATCGCTGCGCCGTTGAGCGTCGGGTTGGGAAGGATTTCTCGGGCCTTTCGATGAGGGCCGTCGGTCAACCTGTGGTTTGCCCGGGTGGCCGTGCATTCTCGATGCCAGTCGTGTGAATGAAGAATCAAGATCAACACCGGCGTCGGCCGGGCCCGGTGCGGGAGCGCTCCGCAGGAGCGCAGCCGGCCCGCCGTCGGCCGCGCGTCGGCACCGGGGCCACTGGCGACGGCTGCGGTTGTCGACGGTCTCCGGGTACCGGCCCGCGGGAGCGTCACTGAAGTCGACGTGGTCTGGCTCATTGAGGTCGGGATCACCGGGGTCGTCACCTCCGGGCGCGTGGGGCCCCACCCCCACCCGGGCGCGGCGTCGCTCTGCGGGACGGAGTCCTGCACTGTCGTCTCGCGGGCACCCCCCACTTGGGCTCGCGGCCGGCGTTGCTGTCACCGCACCACCCACCCCACCAGGCCGGGCGACCGTCACCCCGGTGTGCCCGGCTGTCGTGGTCCTGACTGGATCGCGCCAACCGCCGGAGTCTGAAACTCCGGAGTCGTTCTCCCGGCGTCCGGGTTGCGCCTGGTCTCGAACGACGGCGAGCGCAGGGCAGAGATCTCCCCGGAGACTCTGCGGGGCTGAGGCGCGCTCGATCCCTGGCGCGTAGCCGTGCACCGGCGATAGCCTGGCCGCGCGGGCCCGGTCGAATGCCCACACCGAAGAGTTGGCGTACAGGATGCGAGCCGGCCGCCCTGGAAGGCACTTTGCCGCAGGTGAGGTTTCCTGGTTTGGCTCGCCGGGCCCGCCCACGATCGCGCAGGTCATCAAATGCTGCCGGTCATGTTTACCGATCAGCCTCCGGCCGCGCGGTCGCCGTCCGCACCGGTCATCGACGGGGCGCAGCGAAACCGCAGTCAAAGCGCAGCCATACCGCAGCGTTGCAGGTGGGGACGGGCGCACCGGGATCAAGGCGGGAGTCCGGGGGATCGGCGCGCTGTCCGGGTGCGGGGTGTGGGCCTGGCCCTCGGTCGCGGTGCGCAGCCCGCGTGCCGGGTGGGCGCTGCTGGAGGAACCCGTGAATCACGGGCGGGGCGGCGGTTGGTGCTCTCGCTCGGCTGAGCGCGGCGCGTCGCTGCCGTGACGTGGACGCTGCCCATCTGGTCGGGGATTGGGCGATGGGCGTGGCCAGCAGCGATGGATGTCAGGGCTGTCGGCGTCGGCCTGCGCCGGGTTTGGGCACGAGCGCGTCGGGATGGATGGTGCGGCCGGTTCGGCGGGCCCAGGCGACGACATCGGCTAGGTGCCAGATGCTGCCCATTGCCAGGACGGCCACGGGCTCGGGGAAGTCGTCGCGCTGGGTGAGTTGGTAGACGCGGGCGCGGTTGACGGCGAGCAGCCGGGTCAGTTCCTGACTGCCGACCAGTTGCTCCACCCCACGAGCATAGACATATGCATAGAGCTTGGCACGATCCCATCGCTATAGACACTTGCATACTAGGCATGTGCGTAGTATGGTAGACATATGGATAGGGCAAGCGTTGCGGGCGGGGGTGAGCGGCGGTGACGATCACGCAGCACATCACCGCGACCGTCGCCCTGGCCGGCGAGCAGTCGGTGTCGCTGGACGCGCACGGCACGGGCGGGGCCGGGTCGCTGATCACGGTGACGGTCGGGTCGGTGGCGGTGTGGCTGCACGACCGGCGGGCCGCGAACTGCTACTCGCAGGCCTGGCTGGACGGGGTCGCGGCGGAGGCCCGCTGCTACCTGCCCGCCGCCGAGAAGATCCGGGTCGGGCAGAGCGCCGCCTGCTACCCGGTGCTCGCGGTGCACGCCAACGGCTGGGACCGGCATGCCGCGACCTACAACCCGGCCCGGCATGAACTGGTCCTCGCGGTGGGTTACCTGCGGTGGGTGGTGCTGGACCGGACCGCCTATGACGTGCAGGCCGCGGCGTGGCGCCGGGTGCGGGACCTGGCCACGGTGATCCTGCCGCCGCACTGAACCCGCGCCTGCCTTCTCGGCAGCGGCCGGCGACCACCGGTCTCGGCGCCCCCTCTCGGCCGGTTATCCACAGCGCCGCAGTCTGTCCACACCGCCCCCGGATGCTTGGGCACGGCTGGGCAGGGCTTGTTGCATGCCGGTCATGGGTACCTCGCACGGGCCTTTCACCGTCACGGTCGACGGGGCGGCCCATTCCGCTGGTGACGCCGCCGCGGCGGCGTCGCGGCTGCATGAAGTGATCGCCGCCAGGGCGGCCGAACGGCCGTCCCGGCCGGTGCGGTGGCGGATCGACGGACCGCGCGGCGGAGCGCTGTGGGGGCAGGTGGCGCTGCCCGAGCCTGACCCCGGGTGGCTGCGCTGGTGGATCGAGGCGATCGCGGCGGAGTTGGGGTCGTTCGCCTATCTGGACGGGCCGGTGCGGTGATGTCGTCCACCCCGCGAAGCGCGGCAAGGACGGTGCGGGCCTCGGTGGTCGGCGTCGCCGCCGGCGATTGTCACCGATGTTTCTTCAAGATTCTTTTCCCGGCCGGGTGCGGGGCGCAGCCAAACCGTAGCGTCGCAGGTCAGCGCCCGCGGACTCGTCGTCGGGGACCGGGATGGCTGCGGGGCGCACCGGCCGTCGGCTGCGCTTTCGCTGCGCTTTGGCTGCGGTTTCGCTGCGCCCGGTTTGTTGGCTGCCGGCCATGAACAGCACACCCGAAGACAGCAACACCATGGCGTTCCACCGCCGGGTGGGATGGGCCGCCGCGTTCGCCTCGACCGACCCGGCGCAGCAGTGGGCGGCGGCGTGTTCGGTCGCGGGCGCGATCACCGCGGGCGACGCCTGGGTGGACTCAACCGCACTGCACGAGGCGGCGTGCGGCGCGTGGGACGCGGTGCGCCGCCGCACGGGCTCCGACCCGGTCGCCGCCGCTGTCGGCGGCGCCCGCCGCGCCCTGTACTGGGAGCGGCAGGCCCGTTCCCGGCTGATACCACCGGCATCGCTGGGCGTGCACCGGTGGCGGGCGCAACGCGCGCAGCCCGATCCGGACGCCGGCCGACTGGTCCCGATTGCCGTGCTCCGGCCCCTCGCGGCCGACGCCCACGGCAGGCCCGGGCCGGAGTCGTCGCGCGCTGCGACATGGCTGGCCGGTCTGCTGGGCGAGGCGGGCTGGCCATGGCCGGTGCCCGCGACGGATGCGGTCCGAGACGCGATCGACGCGGTCGTCTCGCACGGCCGCGACCGCGGCGCCGCTCGGCTGCTGGAGATCGACGCCGACCTGACCGTGCCGGTGGCAGACGGGCTCGTGCTGTTGGCGGCCGGGTCGCGCCGCCGGGGACGGCGGTCCTGGCCCGGCGGGGTGTGGCTGCACGCCCACCTCGGCCCAGACGTGGCGGCCGACGATCCGGGCCTGCGGGCCCTGATCGGGGCCGTCACCGCCGGCCGCCGCACCCGACCCGCCCTGCTGGCCGGCGCCGCCTTCCACCAACGCACTGAGAACGGCGCGGCGATGCCGGTGGAACGAGCCGAGGCGATCGCATCATGACCGAATCGATCGCGGGATCGAACTCCCGCTCCGGCAGGGCAGCGCTGGACGTGCTGTCCGCCGCGGTGTGGTCCTCCAAGGACGCGGACCGGATGCTGGCGAGGCTGCGCCCGGCCGACTTCCACCCCCTGGACGACACGATCGCCGCTGCTGTCCTTCACCTGCGCCGCCGCGGCATCACCTGGGACGAGCCGACTCCGGTGGTGAACGCTCTGCGCGAGTCTCAGCAGCTGTGGCACGACCGTCACGACTCCGGGAAGTTTGGGCTGCCCGAGGTCGACACCCCGATCGAGGACCTGGTGGACCCGGACCGGACGCCGCTGCGCTTCGCCGGCCGAGCCTTGCAGACCTGCCGCATCTACGACGTGGTGCGTCACATCCCGACCACCGATGTCGACACCGCTGCCACAGCGGTGGGAGCCGGCCGGCGGCGCGAGGTGTCCGAGGCCACCATGCGCACCGTCCACCGGATCCTCACTCAACCCGGTGACTCGACGCGGGCAGAGCGGCAAGAGGCGATCGGCCGGGTTCTGCGTGGCTACCGCCGCGACATGAACGCTCGCCACCTGTACCCGGCGAGCGCGCGGCACGACACGAAAAGTGCCGGCCGATGAACCGGTCAACGGCGCGGCGATGGCACCACCTACCAGCAGAGGGCCGGCCCGAGCGCGCCGGCCGGGAGGCGAGCGAGCAATGAACGCGGTGAACAAGGTGTGGGCCGAACTGCTGCTGCGCGACGGCAGCGGGCCGCTCTCGGGCGGGGATTCGGTGACGATCCCCGGCCTGGCCCGCTTCAAGGGCATCGTCGCCGCACTGGTGCCGTTCGCCCTGGTGGGCTGCGTGCTGGCGGTGATAGTCGGGGCGGCGGTGTGGGCGCTGGGCGGGTTCACCAACTCCCCGCACCGTGCCACCGCCGGCAAGACGACCGTGCTGTGGGCGCTGGTCGCCGCGGTGATCATCGGCGCCGCCGGGTTCATCGTCGGCTGGGCCCACACCCAGGGCACCACCATCAGCTGACAGGGGGCATCGCCATGGCCATTTTCGTCGTGCGGCGCCGGCACCGGCTGCTGTATCTGGTGCTAGCGATCCTCGCGTTCTCCACCTGGGGTCTGTGGCTCGCCCACACCGGCCGCGCCACCGACTACAGCGACACCGCCGCGCTGGGTGCGGCAGCAACGGCGGTGACGAATACCCCTGCTGCTGTCGCGCCTGCCGCAGACTCGACCGTCCTCGCGTCGAGGTCTACGGCGATCGGGGCTTCTGCGACGTCGCGAGTCGGGTCGTCGTCGGGGCTGGCGGGGATCGCGGACCCGGCTGTGTTCGCCCGCCGCGTCGCCGCCGTCCTGCTGTCCTACGACACCGGCACCGACTTCGCCGCACGCACCGCCTCGGTGATGGCGGTCGCGGCGCTGCCACCGCTGGGCAATCCCGCCGAGCTCACCACCGATCTCGCCCGCTACACCCCCAAGCCAGCGGCCGGTGGCGGCGAGTCAGTGCGATTCGTCGCCGACCGGGTCACGGTCTCGGCGTGGGCCGCAGCCCGGATCGCACAGTTGCACCTGCCCGACGGGTCGTTCGGCGTCGATGTCACCGGCCGGCAGACCATCACCCAGCCAGGAACGGCGGCGGTGACGGTGTCGGTGACCCTGGGCATCACCGGGGCCTGCCCGCCGGCGTTGGCGCAGTGCGAGCTGGACCGGGTGTTCCCGCAGACCGTGCGGCAGGAGTTGGACCGGTGAGCCGCACCGCACGCGTGGTGGCCGCTGCGGTGGCGGTGCCGGTGCTCGCCGCGGCCGGCGTGCTCGCGCTGATCGTCACCGCCGCCACCGCTTCCGCGGATGTCGGCGGCGAGGGTGACAGCGCCCCATCCGGTGTCGGCGTCGCGGGCACGACCGTCTGCGCGCCGGCTGCCACTGCGGATGCAGCTGCCGGGCTGTCGGCGCAGCAGATGAGCAACGCCGCGGTGATCGTGTCCGTCGCGACCGCTCGCCGTCTGGGGCGCACGGGTGCGGTGATCGGGGTGATGACCGCGTTGACGGAGTCCTCGCTGATCGACGTCGACCACGGCGACACGTTGGGCCCGGACTCGCGTGGCCTGTTCCAGCAGCGCACGCCGTGGGGGCCGCTGTCGGTGCGGATGGACCCAGCCGGATCCGCCGGCCTGTTCTACGACGCGCTGGTTCGGGTGCCGGGCTGGCAGGCGCTGCCGCCATGGATCGCCGTCCAGCGAGTGCAGCGCTCCGAGTTCGCCGACGGCTCCAACTACCGGGTCAACTATCCGGTCGCGGTCGCGGCGGTGAACGCGATCCTCGGACCGGCCGGCGCCGCCAGCGCCACCGCCGCCACTGCCGACGGGGCACAGCTTGGTTGCGAGCCTGGCCCGACTGGAACGGTCGGCGCCGCGGGCGGGGTGACCAACGGCGCGTGGGGTGGCTACGCCAACGGGCTGATCCCCGCCTCCGCGCTGTGCCCGCTGTCGGCGTCGGGCCAATTGTTGCGTTGCGACGCCACAAGTGCGTGGAACGCGATGGCAGCCGCCTACGACGCCGCCACCGGCGACCAGTTGTGCATCACCGACTCCTACCGGCCACTGTCCGTGCAGCGGAAGCTCCGTGCGGAGAAGCCGAGTCTGGCGGCGGTTCCCGGCACCTCCAACCACGGCTGGGGCCTGGCCGTGGACATGTGCGAACCCGGCACGAAGCCCATGGGTTTCACCACGCCGACCTACCTGTGGCTCAAGAACAATGCGGCCCGGTTCGGCTGGTCGCACCCCGGCTGGGCCGATCCCGGTCGCGGCCAGGAAGAGCCCTGGCACTGGGAATACACCGGAACCCGGTCATGAACGCCGATCTACCCCGGCTGGCCGGTCAGGCACCGAAACCTCCCGCCGCGGCGGTGTCCCTCGCGGGGCAGGCCGTCACCTGGGGTCTGGTCGTCGCCGTCGCGATGCTGGTGCTCTGCGCCGCCGGCTGGGCGATCGCGTCGGCGGGGCAGCACCCCGCGACCGTCGGCCGAGCCAAGACCGGCGTCCTGGTCGCCGTCATCGGCGCGGCCCTGTTGGGCGCAGGCAAGGGATATCTGGCCTGGCTGGACACCGCCCAGGCGCCCGGGTTCACCGCCGACCCCGCCGCGTATGCCGTGGACACGGTCACGCCGCCACCCGGTTTCGAGGTGATCGACAAGACCACCGCCTGGACGGCGACGCTCAACCAGATCCGCGCTGGCCAAGGCTTGCAGCCGTTCGGCACCGACCGTGCCCTCACCGGCCTGGCCTCGACGTGTGCGATGTCCCTGGCCGGCGGCAAAGGTGTGTGTCCCGAGCCGGGGCAGTACTGGCGCACCACGCTGTCCCCGTCGCAGATCGTGCAGCTGTCCGACCCGCTCACCGAGAAGAACTTGAGCCGCTACGACCCGAACGCGCTGGACAGCATCAAGGGCTTCGTCGACGACATGCGGATCGCGTTCGTCGCGGTCCGCAACACGCAAAACGGCAAGGCCGTGGTGCTGGTCATGCATTCCGCCGGGCCCTGCCCGGCACTATGCACGCCGAAGAGCCCGGGCGCGGCCATGCCGAACCTGATCACGCACCGGACAGGGCCATGACCGTCATCGCGCAGCTCGCGGGGGCGCCGTCCCCGGCAGGGATCGCCGACATCCTCGGCGACCAGGTCGGTGCGCTGCTGCGGCGCATCGCGTCGGGGTTCATCGACGCCGCCGGCTATCTGCTGCAGGTCACCATCGACGACCTCAACGTAGGGCTGCGCATCAACTTGGCCGCCTCCTGGATCCAGCACACCCTGGGCTCGATGCGGTACCTGGTGTTCTTCCTGATCGGCATCATGTTCGCCCTGCAGATCATCGCGGCGGTGATCCGCCGCGACCTCCGCGGCCTGGGGCGCGCCATCGCAGGCTCCGCCCTGGCCATCCTCGGCGGCGCTGCCGCTGCCGCCCTCGCGGCAGCGGTGCTGTTGGTGGTGGATCAGTTCACCGCGTTCATCCTCGGCCCCGCCCAGAAGTCCGCGGAGGATGCCATGGCGCACGTGTTCGCCATGAACGGCACTATCGACGCCGCCGGCTGGCTGATCGTGATCATCGTCGCCGGCCTGGCCTGCCTGGCGTTCCTGATGATCCACCTCGTGCTAATCGGTCGGAACGCGATGGTGATCGCGACAGTGGTGTTCGCGCCGTTCGCGTTCGCCGGCGCCACCGCCGACCGCACCAAAGCGTGGGTGGGCCGTTGGTTCGAGCTGCTGATCGCCCTCGCGATCTCGAAGTTCGTCATCGCCGTCATCCTCACCCTCGGGTTCACCTCCCTCGCCGCCTCGACGGCGACACCGGGCGGCGGGTCGACCGCTCAGGTCATGACCGGCGCTTTGTGGCTGTTCGTGGCGGCGTTCTCCCCGCTGGCCACGATGAAGTTCGTGCACTTCGCCGGCGGCGAACTCGCCGGCCACCACACCTCGGGCGGCGGCGAGGGAATGACCAACATCCGCTCCGCCACCTACAGCCTGTCCGCCGCGCGCCGCTTCAACCCGCTGCACCGTCGCCGCACACCCGCCCCACCCCGGAGAGAGGGATAGATCCATGCCCACCACCATCGACAGTTCCACGGCCGGTCCTGCGTCGGTGCGGTTTGCGCAGCGCCCCGACCGAAACCTGTTCGCAGGGTTATCCGCTCCGCGCGCCGTAGCTCTGGGCGTGTGCATCCTGGCTGTCGCCGCCGCGCTCACCCTGTCCGGGCCCGTCGCCGGGTTGATCGCTGCGGTCGGGGTGTCGCCGCTGGCCGGGGCCGCGATGCTCACGCTGGACGGCCGGGCCTTGATCGAATGGGCACCCGTCGCCGTCCATTTCGTGTGGCGGGGCTGCTGCGGGCAGTTGCTGTTCCTCGCCCAGATCACACCGTCCCGGCCTCGCCCGGCGGGCACGCTTCCGCTGCCCGGCGACGCGGCCCGGCTGCGCGTGCTGCAATCTCACGACGGGTCGGCGATCATCCACGACCCCTACCTGGACTGCTGGACTGCCGTGGCAGCGGTGCACGGCGACGGGTTCCTGACCGCGGACCCCGACGATCAGGACGCCGCGACCGCAGGGTGGGGCCGCGGGCTGGCCGCGATCGCCGCGGACGGGCAGATCGGCCGCATCCAGATCCTGCACACCAACCGCCCCGACCTCGGCTCTGCTCTGAGAACTGTTGCCACCCGGGGCATGTCGCGATCCCTGTCCGAGAAGGCCGGCGCCGCCTACACCCAGACCATCGACCAGGCGCCGCCGTGGTGGCGGCACGACACCCTTGTCGCGATCACCCTGACCGGCAAGGCCGCACACGCGGCGATCCGCCGCGCCGCCCACCACACCGGCACCGCCACCGGCGCCGACCGGGTACTGTCCGCGCACCGTGACGCCATACCCGACACCCTCGCCCCGGCCGACGTCACCGTCGACTCTTGGCTCACCCCAGGCGATCTCGCGCGGTTGATCCGCGACGCCTACGACCCCGTCAGCACCCCCCTCCGAGAAACCCACCCTCATCCCGACGCCGACCCCGACGCCGACCCCGACCCTACTGTCGTTGCGGCGGGCCCGGTGGCGGTGCAGGAAACCTGGGCACATCTGCACACCGACACCGCCTGGCACACCACCGTGTGGATCGCCCAATGGCCTCGCGCCGAGACGCACCCCGCCTTCCTCGCGGCATTGATCCTGCCCGCCTGCGCCGCCACCTCGCTGACCCTGCTGTACGAGGCGGTTCCGACCCCGACGGCGTTGCGGCAGATCGGCCGCGACAAGACCGCCCAAGCCTCCGACGGCGCGCTGCGCCGCCGCCTCGGCCGCCTGGACACCGCCGCCCAAGCCGCCCGCGAAACCGACACCGCGCAAAGGGAAGCCGACATCGCCGCGGGTCATGTGGACATGCGCCACACAGGGCTGATCACCGTCACCGCCGGCGATCCGGACGCGCTGCGCGATGCGGTCACCCGCATACGACAGGCCGCCGCAGCCGCCGGCTGCGACACGAAAGTCCTCTACGGCCAGCAACTGCAGGCCTTTCACGCCGCCACGCTGCCCCTGACCCGAGGACTGTGAGACCATGTCTCTTCGTCGAAATCGCCGGCCGCTGCTGCAGACCCGCTACACCCGCACCCGCCGCGACGAGTCGCAAACCGCCGACCCGTCCCGGCTGGTGGATGTCGACGGGGGAGACTTGGTGCCGGAGGGCGGGGAGCACCGCCCGCACGCCGGGCGCATCTGGCGGGCATTCCGGGTGCCGTCGGCGCATCGGGACACCACCGCAGTTCTGGGCGGCGCTTACCCGTTCCTGGCCGGGCCGCCGACGGCCGGCGGCGGGTACATCGGGCGGGACACGGTCACCGGCGCCGCGTTCGGCTACGACCCCTGGCAGTGCTACGCCGCGCAGGCCATCTCCAACACGAACATCCTCATCGTCGGCAACATCGGCTGGGGGAAGACCAACACCGCCATGGCCATCGCGCTGCGGGCCATCGCCACCGGCCGCCCGGTCACCGTGCCGGGCGATCCGAAGAACGACTGGAGTCGCCTCGCCGAAGCGCTCGGCGGGCAGGCCATTCGCCTCGGCGCCGGTCAGCCCGACCGGCTCAACCCCCTCGACCCCGGCCCGCAGCCGCCCGGAGCCGATCGAGACACCTGGTTGCATCAGGCCGACCAACGCCGCGCCGCGTTGCTCGTCGCGATCGTAGAAACACTCGCCCCCGGCCTGGCACCGCTGCACCCCCAAACCCTCGAAGCCCTCACCGACGCCCTGCAGTCAACTTGCCGAGCATCCAGCACGCCAACGCTGCACCAGCTCGTCGCTCGCCTGGAAGACAACCCGCCGCCCGCCGCCGCACCGATCCGCGCATCCCTCGCGCAGCTGTGCACCGGCCCGCTAGCCGGCCTCCTCGACCAGCCCGCCACCGTCACCCCCGACCCCGCCGCGCCGATGATCGCGGTCGGCACCGCCGCACTGGCCGACAACGAGACCGCTCACACTCTCGCCGTTCTCACCGCCACCAGCCAACTTGATGCCATTCACACGCCGGGTCAGCAAAGGTTTGTCGTCTACGACGAGGCCTGGCGGATCCTCGCCGCGCCCGCGCACCTGGCACGGGTCAACGCCGAGCTGCGCCTGTCCCGGGCGCGCGGCACCGCCACCATCCTGATCACCCACGCCCTCTCGGACGCAGACAAGACCTCCGACGCCGGCAGTGCCGCAGCAGCCACCGCCCGCGGCCTCGCCTCCCTGTGCGACACCCGCCTCGCCTTCCGACAAGCCCCCGGCGAACTGGACCGCACCGCCACCGACCTGCACCTCACCCGAGCCGAACGCGACGCCGTTGCCGCACTCGGCAAGGGCGAGGCCCTCTGGAAGATCGGCACAACCGGACGCCGCGTCCACACTGACCTCGGCGAGTCCGAGACGGTCCTGTTCAACACCGACGCGGCAATCGCCGGAAGCGAAACGCCCAGCGGCGCCCCAGGTGTCGTTGGATTCAACGAGCAGCCCCGAGCATCTGTCGTCTTGAACACAGCAACAGGATCGAGGAGACCGCAATGAACCACCACACCCACCGCGACGACGGCGACTGCAGTGCGCGCGAAATCGCATGGGACGCCGCGGAGTCCATCCGCGGGCTCAACCACTTCACCCAGCCGTCCGCCGGGCTGGATCTCGCTCCTGCCGACATCGACCAGGTCGTCGCGGCGCTGTCCCAAGCTGCCGATCGCCTTCCCCAACTGCTGCGCCAGATCGGCGAAATTCTGCTCCATCAGCAGCAGGCCGGTCTGCTGCGTGTCGACCAAGCCTCGCCGCTGCCCGACCCCGCCATGGCCGTCACCGACGCAACCGCAGCGCTCCAGCAGGCCGCCGGCCACGCCTCCAGCGCGGGCCGCGGCCTGGACGCCGCGCACCAGATCCTCGCGCACCTGGCCACCAGCACTGGCACGGGCCCGGTCGTCGGCGAGCGCGGCCTAGGCGGGGCTCGATCCACGACGGGCCGCACCGGCGTGCACTCGCCCGCGAGCCACGTCGGGGGCGAGCCTGCGTACCGGCGGGGCGGTCGCCCCCGTGAAGCTGATCGGTCCGGTGGGGACCTGTCTCGATAGACCCAGGCCCGAACGATTCCGGCGGCCAGTGCCAAATGCGACTCGGTTTCCGGCCAGGCGACCTGCCAGGCTCCTCGGGACCGCCACCCGGAACGTATCTGATCGGATACACTTTCGGAGGGAGGCGATGACACATGACGGCACCGACCGTGCTCGAACGAGCGCGACGCGCCGCAGGCCTGAGCCAGGACGTGCTGGCGCAGCGGGCGCGAACGTCGCGGACCGCCATTTCGGCCTACGAGAACGGCAGCAAGTCACCATCCCTGGCCACGGCCGAGCGACTGCTCGCAGGTGCCGGCTACGAACTCACCATCCGCCCGCGAGTCACGTTCCGCAGGATCACCGACGCGCGTGGACGCAGCCACGCTGTCCCGGACCGACTGCCACAGCTACCGGTGGACCAGGCGCTCGCGAGCGTGGACCTGCCGCTGCGGCTGAACTGGTCGGACCCCGGGCGTGTATTCCGCATGGCCGACCGCTTCGATCGCGCCCGCGTTTACGAGACCGTGCTGCGGGAGGGGACCGCCGAGGACGTCCTAACCTACGTCGACGGGGCGCTGCTGGTCGATCTGTGGCCGGAATTGGTGCTGCCCCGCGACCTTCGCGCAGCGTGGGCGCCTCTGATCGATGGCATCGTGGACGCATAGATGCCCAGCAACCGACCGGCGACGCCGCTGACGCCGTTCCAGTTGGAGGTCGCCGCGGCGTTCTTCTCGCTGGCCTCCGCCCGCGGATTCCTGATCGCGGGCGGAGCCGCCCTGGCCGCCCAGGGCCTCACGGCCAGACCGACCCAAGATCTGGACTTCTTCACCAGCCGCGGCAGGGGCGACGTCCGATCGGCCCGCGACGATTTGATCGGGGCGGCACGGGGGAACGGATGGATCGTCGAGACGCTGCGGGATGAGTCGACGTTCTGCCGCCTGCGGATCTCCGGACCCGACGAGCTGTTGGTCGACCTGGCCGTGGATTCGCCGCCCGGCCGCCGGCCGATGGCGAGCATCGCGGGACCCACCTTCGCCCCCGCCGAACTCGCCGGTCAGAAGATGATCGCGCTGTTCGGACGCGCCGCAGCCCGGGACTTCGTTGACGTCCATGCGCTCAGCCGCCGATTCAGCAAGGCCGACCTGCTGGCCCTCGCTGCCGAGGTCGATCAAGGCTTCGACCGGCCGGTGTTCATCGAGATGATCGGAATGCTCTCGCGCTACAGCGACCGAGACCTGTCACTCGGTGATGTCGACGTGCCTGCCCTGCGTGCGTTCTTCGCCGCCTGGGCCCGAGAGTTCGGGTCACCTGCGTCGTAGTAGACCACTAACGCCGTGCCGAGATCCTGCTGAGTGTGGACCCGGCATGCCGGCGCCGACTGCCGATCGGCCCGGCGACGGCGTAGTGCGTCATCGTGTCGACCCCGGACAGGCGCGGTCAGTGAGCTCGAAGAATTTTGCGCTGATCACGGGTCAACGGCGCGCAGCAGGCACCACCTCTGGGTAGGCGGGCAGAGTATGCCCGCCGCGAGGAGGTGCGGCATGCCCGACGGAACCGGTGAGGACAGGCTGGCGGCGATCCAGGAGGAACTGACCGGTGCGGTGGAGAAGATGCTCGCCTCGGACGACTGGCGGGCGGCGTTGACGGCGGCTGCCCGGTTCCGCAAATACAGCTTCGACAACGTGCTGTTGATCTACGTCCAGCATGCCGATGCGTTTGCGAAGGGCCGGGTGCCCGTGCCGGAGCCGTCGATGGTGGCGGGGTATCGGCAGTGGGAGGCCATGGGACGGCACGTGCTGGCCGGTCAGCATGGCTACACGATCCTTCGGCCCAACCGGTTGCAGTGGCGCGAGACCAAGGACCCGGGTTCCGACCAGTGGCGCCGGCTGGGCCGCTTCGAGCACGCGGTGTCGGGGGCGCCCGAGCGCAGCCGCTCCCGGCTGCATCCGAACAAGCCGTTCGGCCTGGCAACGGTGTTCGACGTCAGTCAGACGGATGGGGATCCGATCCCGGAACCTCCCCGCCCGCAGCTGCTGGCAGGCAAGGCACCGGACGGACTGTGGGACGGGCTGGGCACCCAGGTCGCCGCGGAGGGGTTCACGCTCGGCGATGTCGAATCGGCGACAGACATCGGCGGGGCAAACGGGGTGACCAACTGGCAGGACATGTCGGTGACGATCCGATCCGACATGGACGATGTCGCCCGGGCCAAGTCGCTATCCCACGAATTGGGTCACGTACGCATGCACGACCCTCGGGGCGAGGACGGCACGGTCGATTTGGCCAAGGCGGCGGCGGTGACGCGGGGTGCGAAGGAGGTGGAGGCCGAGTCGGTTGCGTACCTGATCGGCGCCGCACACGGCATGGACACCACCAGCTATTCGCTGCCCTACATCTCCACCTGGGCATCCCGAGACGACGGGGTCGCCACGGTGCGGCAGGTCGGCACCCGCGTCATCGCCACCGCCCGCGACATCCTGGCCCAGTTGCCCACCGAGCAGTGGGGATCGGGGCAGCCGCCCGGCCTACAGCAGCGCCTGGAGGAACGTCGCGGCCAAACACGGCCGTTGCACGAGCGCACCCAGGGCAGCTCACAAACGCATCGTCGAGCACCCTCGGTGCGGGAGGCGGTTCGGTGACCACCCGCGTGAAGACCGCCGGATCGAACGGCTCGGACACCGCTCTTGCCGCGCTCATCCTGGGCGCGGCGGGCGTGGTCGGCGCGTTGTGGGTCGGCGGCGCCGCCGCCGGACTGCTGACCGGCCGTACTCCCCGCGGCGCACTGCTGGCCGGCATCCGCGCACTGGCCCACTTCTCCCAGCCCGCGGTGGTGTGGAACTCGCCGATGCCCGGACCGGCCGCCTATTGGACCGTGACCGCGCTGGTGCTGGCCGCCGGCGCCACAGTCGCGCTGCTGGTGGTGCGGCGCTTCGACGTCGGCCCAGCACCGGCGGACGTGTTCCGCCTGCCGGGAACCGCCACCCGCACTCAACTGCGCCGCACCTGCTCCCGCCGTGCCGTGAAACGCCGGGGCCGGATGCTTCGACCGTCGATCCACCGGCCCTACCCGACCGAGGTCGGCTTTCGCATCGGCGCCAGCCGCTGTGTCGGCGTGTGGTCGTCGGTGGAGGACTCCATCGCCGTGGTCGGCCCGGCCCGATCGGGCAAGGACCTGCACCTGGTCGTCAACGTCATCCTGAGCGCCCCCGGCGCAGTGATCGCCACCTCCACCCGGCCGGACAACATCCACCAAACCATCACCGCCCGAGCCGAGGTCGGCCCGGTCGCGGTGTTCGACCCGCAACACCTCGCCGGAGACACACCTGCCGGTTTGCGCTGGTCACTGACGAGGGGCTGCGAGCAGCCGATGACGGCGATGATCCGCGCTGCCGCTCTGGCCGCGGGCACCGGCAACGGCGTCGACGACGGCGACTTCTGGCGCGGCCAAACCGAAGCCGCCCTCCGCGCGTTGTTGATGGCCGCAGCCCTGGAACACCGCGGCGCGCGGGATCTGTACCGGTGGTCGCTGACTCCCGCGTCGGTGCAGGATGCGATCGCGATCCTCGACTCCCATCCCCGCGCCCCGGCCGGGTGGGCCACCGCCCTGACCGCCGTGGCCGATTCGGATCCGCGGCAGCGGGACTCCGTGTGGATGGGGGTGCGGCAGTCCCTGGCCGCCCTGGGCGATCCGAACGTGCTGGCCGCCGTCACCCCGACGTCGGCCGAGCAGTTCGACCCCGCCGCGTTCATCACCGGGAAGGGCACGCTGTATCTGGTGGGCACGTCCACCGGTGCCGGCGCCGCCGCCAACCTCGTCTCCGCTCTGGTGGAGGACATTCTGGACGTCGCCCGCCATCTCGCCGCCGCATCCCCGGGTGCCAGGCTGGACCCTCCGGTGACGGTGATGCTCAACGAGATCGGCAACCTCGCCCCACTCCCGTCTCTGCCCACGCTGATGTCTGAGGGAGGCGGTACCGGCATCTGCGCCTGGGCAATCCTGCAATCCCTCGCCCAGGCCCGGCACAAGTGGGGGGAGCAGGCCGCCGCCACCGTGTGGGACGCCTGCACCACCAAGATCGTCCTCGGCGGCGGGGCGAACGCCACCGACCTGCGCGACCTGTCCGCGCTGATCGGCGACCGCGACGAAACCACCTGGGCGGAGACCCGCGGCGGTGACGGCACCCGCTCCCGGTCCTCGTCGCTGCGCCGAGTGCCCGTGCTGGACCCTGGACGGTTGCGCACCCTGCCATTCGGCTCCGCAGTGCTGCTGCTGCGCTCGGCACCGCCCGCAATCGTGCGACTCCGCAGGTGGACCGATCGCCGAGACAAAGCAGACGCTTCACCACCGGGACCGTCACCAAGCGTGACAGCCCATCCGCTGATCGGACGGAACTCGGCCCAGCAGTTGCCGACCGGAATCAGCGGGTCCACGGTGGGTGGGCCTCCACTGACACAAGGGAGGTGCTCAGCATGAGGCGTCACCTCGCCGGACTCGCAGCCGCGGTGACGCTCTCACTTGCCGCGTGCAGCTCGACCACCACCCCAGCACCGACCAGCGCCCCAGTGCTGTCGTCGGTGACCGACCCCGCTCCCGCAACCGGCTTCACTATGTCCGGCAGCGCCACACCGACAGTGACGAACTCTCCGCCAGCGACCGGCGCGACGCAACCCGCCAGCGCCGGATCGACGGTGACGACCACGCCCGCGCCATCGAGCATCTCGACCACGCCACCGATCACGACGCCGTCGAGCAGTCCGGAGGCCTCAGCGCGGTCAAGCGACACTTCGTCGTCGACAACTGTTACGTCCAAGACGACCTCGCCGACGACTCCGACGAGCTCGCCGAGTGTTACGGTCACCATCCCGGCGGCCATCACCGGCGCGAATCGCAAGGCGGCCAAGGCCGGTGTGACCGCGTGGCGAAACTCTATGCATGCTTACGACCTGTCCTTGCAAGACCCGTCGGGCAAGAACTGGGAACCGATCATCCGCAAGTACACCGGCGATCCGGCCGCCGCGCAGCAAACCCAATTGATCAAGACGTTCGTCAAACAAAAGATTCATCAGGTCGGGTTCACGCACTACGACGCGACGGTCACCAAGGCCACCACGAAAAACGTTCAGATCCGAGCCTGCGTCGACATAACCGGAATGGATGTCGTCGATGCCAACGGCAAATCAGATATCCGGCCAGGCGAATCTAAGCGCTTCTACAGAACGTTCAGCGTGACGTGGTACACCGCAATGCGTGGCGGATGGTTGCTGAACTACATTTCTACGCCGAACCCTGCGCAGCCATGCTGATCCCTCAACGCGCTCTCGCGCTCGCAGCCGGTTGCGCCGTCATTTTGGGAATTTTCGGAGTGGCTGCCCAGGCATCGCCACCGCCAAAGAGGTGCGGGTACTTCGATCCGCTGGCTCGCATCTACATCGCATGTGCTGCGGAACCCGGAACCACTTCTAACGACGCCGCGCCAGCCACGGGGCAGCAAATGGGCGACGGCAACGACTCATCCGACGGTGATACCAGCGACGCACAATGTGATTACACGACGCTCGAGTCCCCACCACCCTGGGACCCATCATGGTCGCTCTACCTTCCCGCGGGCGCCGATCCGGCGAACTTCCAGTTGGAGATGTCCAGTTGTGACAGCCGGGCTGGCAACACCGGGGAGGTCTTCGCTGTGCCGGTCCGGCACGATCCGCCGCCGAGCGCGTCCGTGGTCGCGCGGGAGGCGGTGGCCAAGTTGCCGGTTCCGCTTCCGGCGATCCAGGTTGGCCCGAACATCCACCGGGTTGCGGTGAACATCCCAGTGTGGCTGTGGGTCTCCAACCCGGAAGCGGTGACGGCGTCGTCGACGGACCGGACCGTGACCGTGACCGCGACGGCGACCTTGGGGTCGGTGACGTGGTCCATGGGCGAGCCTGACGCGAAACCCGTCATCTGCCAAGGCGGCGGTGTCGCGCCGTGGCCGGGTGCGGATCTGTGGCATCCGCCATGCGGCTACACCTACCGGCTGCGTTCCCTACCGTCCCGCACAGACGGGGCAGGGGTATGGCCGGTCACCGCGACCGCGTCGTGGGCCATCACGTGGCGCGCCAACACCGGACAGTCCGGAACCGACTCCGTCACCACACGTTCGACGCTCGGGTTGAACGTGGGCGAGTACCGCACCGTCATCGTCGCCGGCAACGGCTGATAGTTCAGGGACAGGCGAATGCGCAATGACATCCCAGTCGACGTTTGACATCCCGGTCAACGGACACGCGACCAAGCCGGCCGGTTCGAACGGGCGCGGCGGGATTCCGCCGGCCCCGACGCTCCCGCCGCCCAAGCGCCGGCGCCGCCCGCTGCTGATCGCCGCCGGCGTTCTGCTGGTGGTGCTGGGTGCGCTGGGCGCCTATGCGCTGGCCTCCAGCGGGTCACAGCGGATCGGCGTGATCGGCCTCGCCGCGGACGTGCCCTGGGGCCAGCAGATCACCGCCGCGGACCTGACCGAGGTGCAGATCGTCGCCGACCCGGGTCTTCGCCCGATCCGCTGGACGGACGAGGCGACGGTTGTCGGCCACCGTGCGGCAGCGGATCTGCACGCCGGCGGGCTGCTCACCGACGCGGATGTGATGACCGGCCAGCAGGTCCCGCCGCCCGGCGAGGCGCTGGTGGGCGTCGCGGCGAAACCCGGACTGCTGCCCGCCACCTCGTTGGCGCCGGGGGAGCGGGTATTGCTTGTCCCCACCGGCCAGCCGGAGCCGGACTCGTCGAAACAGCCCGCACCGGTGGCGGGAACCGTGTTCACCGTCGGGGCAGCGGCCACGACGGGCGCCCGCACCGTCGACGTCCTCATCGACCAGACCAGCGCAGCCGACGTGGCGTCGTGGTCCGCGGCCGGCACCGTCGCGCTCGTCCTGGTCGCAGGGAAGTGAGCCCGGTGATCCTGACTCTGCTGGGCGGCAAGGGCTCCCCAGGCGTGACGACCACTGCGGTCACGATGGTGTTGCGGTGGCCGCGACCGGTGCTGCTCGTCGAGGCAGACCCGTCGGGCGCCTCGATCGGCTACGGCTACGGCCAGGGCGCCGACGGGGGAGGCCGCGGACTGCTCGGCGCGCAACTCGCCGCCCGCCATGGCAACCCGGCCCGGGCGATCTGGACCAACGTCGTGGCGTTCGGGCCGGATCGGTGGGTGCTGCCCGGCGTCGACGAGCCACGCCAGGCGGCCACGATCGATTACCCGGCGCTGATCGACGCTCTCGCCGGGCTAGGTATGGATGTGATCGTCGACGCGGGCCGCATCCCGGGGGCCGTCCGGATCGACGGGCTGCTTGCCGCGTCGGATCGGCTCCTAGTGGTCCTGCGGCCGACGCTGGCCGGGGTGCACACCGCGCAAACCACAGCTACCGCGGCCGCATCGATAATCGGCGGGGCGCCGGGGGCGGTGGGGTCGGTGATCCTCGGCCCGGGTCGCCCGTATCCGGAGGCGGACGTGCGTGCAGCGATGCGCGATATCGCGCCGGTGGCGGGGATCGTGGCGTGGGACCCGGCCGCGGCGGCGGTCATCACCGACGGGACGCCCGCATCGCGCCGCTGGGCGGCCTCGCCGTTGCTGCGCAGCGTGACCCGACTCGCCACCGCCCTGGCCGGGCTCGAACCCGAACCGCTTACCAGAGCGGCTGGGTCGGGCGAGCCCGATTTGGCCACACAGACGACGGCGCCCGCGGCGGCGGCAACAGATGGGGCTGCGGCTATCACGTTGGGCGGGCCGGACTGGGCGTACGTGCCGGCAGGCCCGGCCGCCGGACAAGGAGGTATCCGGTGACGACGATCATCAACAGCCACCGTGGCGGCGCGAGCCTGGACGGGTCCGGCCCATTCGACCGCGAACCCGCCGTGCCGCCGGGTGTGGACTATGCGGTGGCGCGGCAGGTTCAGGACGCCGTCAACGCCGCCCTGGACGCCCACGCCCAGCAGCACCCCGACGACGGGCAGGACCGGGCGGGGCAGCGACAACTGGCGATGCACCTGATCGCCGAACAGATCGGCGAACTCGCCCGGGACACCGCCGCGGCCGGAAGACCGGTCCTGTCGGACGGGCAGGAACGCGCCCTGTCGCAGGCGGTGCTGGCCGCAATGTTCGGTCTGGGCCGCATCGAACCGCTGCTGGCCGACGACGAAGTGGAGGAGATCTTCATCTCCGGCGCCGCCCCAGCTCGGCTGCGATACGCCGACGGCCACACCGAATCCGCCACGCCGGTCGCCGAATCCGACGAGGACCTCCTCGACCAGCTGCGCTCGATCGCCACCTACCACGGCCAGAGTGAGCGCGCTGTCACCTCCACCCGGCCGTTTTTGGATCTGCGGCTGCCGGACGGGTCGAGATTGGCGGCGGTGTGGGCGATCACGCCGCATCCGGAGGTGACGATCCGCCGGCATCGCTTCACCGACGTCACCATGGACGACCTCGTTGCGATGGGGATGGTGTCGCCGGCGATGGCGGCGTTCCTGGCCGCCGCGGTCGCGGCCCGCCGGTCGCTGCTGATGGTGGGATCGCCCGGGGCGGGCAAGACCACCTTGCTGCGCGGGCTGGCGCAGTGCCTTCCCGCCTCGGAGCGGTTCGCCACCCTGGAGACCGAGCACGAGCTTTTGCTGCACGAGATCCCCGACCGGTTCCCGCTGATCATCCCGTACGAGGCGCGGCCCGGCACCGGCGAACTCGACGCCGCCGGCCACCCCGCCGGCCAGGTGAGCGTGGCGGACATCTTCCCGACTTCGCTGCGCCACGGCCTGGACCGCATCCTGGTCGGTGAGGTGAGGGACGCGGAAGTGATCCCGATGCTGGCATCGATGTCCCGCGGCTACCGAGGCTCGATGGCGACCTTCCATGCTGATTCTGCGCTGGACACGTTCGAAGCGCTCGCTTCGCTGTTGGGGGAGCACAAGCCCAACTGGAACCACGCCGCCGCGATGGCCCAGATCGCCACCGCCCTGGACCTGATCGTCTACGTCGACGTTGTCGTCACCCCGTCGGGGGCGAAGGCCCGGTTCGTGTCCGACGTGGTGGAGGTCGGCCCGGTCGGTGAGAACGGCCAGCCCGCCGCCACCGCCATCTTCGCCCCGAGCGACGACCGGCCGGACGATCCGCGGGGCTACCCGGCCCACCTGCCGGAGAACACCTCGTGGTGCGCCCGGGCCGGCCTGGATTTGACCTGGCTCACCCCGGCCAACGGCGCCTGGCCGACCCCATTCGGCTCGGACGGTGGGTTGCGGTGACCGGGTACGCGCTGTGGGCGGCCGTCGCCGGCGGCGCCGCAGCAGCCGGGGTCGTCCTGGTGGTCGCGGGAATCCTGGACGTCCACGGCGGCCCGCGGCCGACGGGCGTGCTCGCCGGGTGGCGCATCCGGCTCCGCGGCATCCCCGGTAGTCGGCGGCTGCGCACCTGGGGCATCGCCGCCGCCGCAGGAACTGCGGTGTGGGTGGTGTCGGGCTGGCCCGTCGCCGGGATCGTCACCGCCCTGGCGGTCCCGGGCCTGCCGTACTTCTTCGCCGCCGGACGGGTAGCCGCCGCCCGGATTGACCGGCTGCAGGCGTTGGAGGAGTGGGTCCGCCGATTGGCGGACGCGATGGCCGCCGGTTCCGCACCCACCCAGACCATCGTCGCGTCCGCGCAGCATCCGCCGACGGCGATCGCCGACCCCGTCCAGCGCCTCGCTGGGAGGCTCGGCTCGCCCCGCGGCGGCCGGAAGGCAGCGCTGACCAGCTTCGCCGACGACCTGGCAGATCCGCTGGGCGACATGGTCGCGTTCGCTCTGGACATCGCGATCACCGCTCCCTCGGCGCGGGTGCCGGAGGTGCTGCGCAACCTCGCCGGGCAGTTGGCCGATGACGTGGCCGCGCGGCGGCGCATCGAAACCGACCGCGCCGAACCCAGGTCCGAGGCCCGCACCATCGTGATCGTGCAGATCCTGTTCGTGATCGTGGTGTGTGCGGCGACCTCCTACACCGCCGCCTACGACACCCTTCTCGGCCAAGTGGTTCTCGCGGTCCTGGCGGCTGTCGTGGTCGGGGCGCTGTGGATGCTGCGCCGCCTGTCCCTGACTGCAGGCCCGCCCCGCCTCATCAACCCCCAGCCGCACAGTCAGGTGTCCGGAGCGGCCACAGCACCCGGCGGCCCGCCGGCCCGGCAGCGCGGGGGTGTGCGGTGAACCCCGCAACCCTCGCACTGCTGGCCGCGGGCAGCGCCGCGGGCCTCGGCGTCGCGCTGATCGTGTCGGTGCTGGTACCGCAGCGCCCCGACCTGGCCGCCGCCCTCGCTCACGCCCGCACAGCCCCGGCCGCGGTCACACAGGTGATCGAGGGGCATAGCGGTCCGCGCTGGCGGGGTCGGCTCCAGGCCTGGCAGGTGCTGATCGAGGCCCGTCTGGCCGCTACCCGCCTGGCAGCACCAGAGGCGGATCTCCGCGTGGTCGGCAGCAGCCGGGGCGAGTTCCTGCTCACCCGCATCGGATTCGCCGTCGTGGGCCTCTTGATTGCGCCGCTCTACACGCTGATCTTCACCCTGCTGGATCTCGGCGTCCCGGTGGCGGTGCCCGTCGTCGCCGGGCTGATCGCCGCGGTCATCGCCTGGCTGGCCGTCGGGCAGCACGTCACCGGCAAAGCGACCGCCGCAAGGCGGGAGATGCGCCACGCCCTGGTCGCCTACCTGCAACTCGTCGCCCTGCACCGCGCCGCAGGCCTGGGCATCGGCGCCGCCCTCGACCAAGCGGCCACCGTCTCCGACACCTGGGCGTTCCGCCGAATCGCCGCCGCCATCGCCTCGGCCACGAGGGCCGGCCGCACCCATTGGCACGGAATCGCCGGACTGGCCGACGAACTCGGCATCCAAGAACTCGCAGACCTGTCCGCGATCGCCGCCTCGGCCGGCACCGCCGGCGCCGGCGTCTACACCTCCCTGCTCGCCCGCGCCGGATCGCTACGCGCGCAGTTGCAGGCCGACGACACCGCCGCGGCAGCGATCGCCTCCACCCGAATGGCCATCCCCAAAGCGCTGCTCGCCGCGGCCACCATGGCGTTCCTGATCTACCCGGCCATCACCGCCCTGGCCGCCACCTGACACCTCCCGCCCGAGCCACGCACGGTCCGGACGGTCATCGACGTCACCGGAAAGGAGAACCACCACCATGATGTCGATCCAGATGCTCTACGCCACCATCATGCTCACCCTGCGCACCCGAATCCGCCGACTGGTCGCCGCCCCGGAGAACGGGGCCGGAGGGCACAGCCTGGAAGTGGTGCTGCTGGCCATCGGCGGTGTCGTCGCAGCCGGTGTGGTGGTCGCCGCGATCGCCGCCGTTGTCAAGTCCCACACCGGCGATCTCAACCCGTAAACCACGTGGTGGCGGTGACGACGTTCGAGGCGGGACGCGGCCGGTGGAGCCGGGAGCGGGGCTCCGGCGGCTCCTCGCTGGCGTTCGTGCTGCTCGTACCTGCCCTGCTGCTGTTGATCTTCGGCGGCATCCAGTTCGGCATGCACGACTACGCCCGCTCCCTCGCCCTCGCCGCTGCGCAGGCCGGGGTCCGCGCCGCTACCCAAGCGCCCGCGTCGGCCACCCGCGGCCAACAAGCCGCCGAGGAATTCGTCGCGAAGCAGGCCGCCGGCACCCTGTCCGACCCGGCCATCACCGCCACCCTGGCCGCCGGCGTGGTCACCGTGACCGTCACCGCCGCCGCCCCATCGCTGATTCCGCTCACCCAGCCGCGTGTGTCGCAGCAGGCTTCCGGTCCGGTCGAGGAAAACCCATGACACGCAGCCGAAGACGCAGCCCAGCTCGCGCGAGACCGGCAGGCCACCGTTGGCGCAGCGACCGCGGGTCCGCCGCGCCCGCGCTGGAACTGATCATCATCACACCGGCGCTGATCCTGATCGTGCTCGTCGGGATCGCCGCCAGCCGGTCCGCCACCGGAGCGTCGCGGGTGCAGCAGGCCGCCTCCGCAGCGGCCCGCGCCGCCACCCAACACGACACCCCCGCCGACGCGACCGCAGCCGCCAACCAGGTCGCCGCCGACACCCTGGCCGGCGCGGGCGTGGACTGCCGCCAGTTGCACGTCACTGTGGACACCTCGGGTTTCGCCGTCCCGCCCGGACAGCCCGCGGACGTCACCGTGACCGTGACCTGCCGCGAATCATGGTCCGATCTGGCGTTGCCCGGCTGGCCCGCCACCCACGACGTCACGGCCACCGGTGCCAGCCCCCTCGACGCCGAACGCGAAGCGAATTCACCATGACCGCAGGTGTGATCCGAACGGTCCGGGGCCGGGTGGCGCGTGTGACGGCGCGGGGGAGCGATGCCGGCTCGGGCGGCGGTATGAGCCTGATGCTGTTCACCTGCGCCGTCGCCCTGGTCTTGGTCCTCGGTCTGGTGGTGGACGGTGGCGGCAAGGCCCGCGCCATCGACCACGCCGGCGCAATCGCCTCCGAAGCAGCACGTGCCGCTGCGGGCACCATCACTCCCGGAACAGGAGCCATCGACCCCACCACCGCCGATCGGGCCGCCCGCGACTACCTGGCTGCGGCGGGTGCCACCGGCACCGTGAACATCACCGGAACGACGGTGACCGTCACCGCCACCCTGCACACCACAACGGTGTTCCTGTCGCTGATCGGCATCGACAGCTTCACCGTCACCGGCGTTGGCCGCGCCGAAACCGTCTACACAGCGGGGAGCCCACCGTGACCGGATTCCTCGCCCGTCAAATCCGCCGCCTCGCCGCCCTGATAACCCTTGCTGCGCTGTTGGTCGGCGCCCCCTGGGCGCTGTGGCGACTCGGAGCCCGGCTGCTGCCCGGCCACGTCCCCACCGGCAGCGAGATCTGGACCGGCCTGACGCAGCGGGACACCGGGCAGGTGTTCCTCGGCGCCCTCGTGGTCATCGGGTTCCTCGCCTGGGCCGCGTTCGCGATCTGCCTGCTCGCGGAGATCGGTGCTCGGCTCGCGCACCGCCCCGCGATCCGGCTGCCCGGCCTGCGCGCACCCCAAGCCGCCGTCTCCGCGCTGGTCGGCCTGTTGATCGCCGGCACCCTGGCCATCAACACCGCCCCCGCCTTGCTCGCCGCCACGCTGCCCGCACTGCCACACCCCGCCGTCGCCGCCCTCACCGTCACCAAGGCGGCGGCGGACTATCGGGCCGCGGCCGGGACGATCGACGCGCCGCTTACCACGCCGGCTTCGCGGGCTGCGCACCACCTCGCCGACCACGGCAATACCGGAGCCCGGCAGGCATCCGGGCCGGTGTGGACCGTGACGAAGGGCGACACCCTGTGGTCCATCGCCGAACAGACCCTCGGCAAGGGCAGCCGCTGGCCCGACATCGCAGCGCTCAACGAAGGCCGGCCGCAACACGATGGCCGGACCCTGGTCTCCGCCGACTGGCTGCAGGTCGGCTGGACACTCCAACTCCCCGCCGACGCCCACATGCCCGGCGCGGGCACCCAGGGTGGCGAGGAGACGGTGACGGTGCAACCCGGCGACACACTCTCCGAAATCGCCCAGGAACGCCTCGGCGACGGCAACCTGTATCCGAAGCTGGCCGCCGCCAACCACATCGAGAATCCGAACCTGATCTACCCCGGACAGGTCATCCGCATACCGGCACCGGCACGGCATCGCCAGCCGCCCGCATCGCAACCTCTGCCTCCGAACCGTGCGCCGCACGCCAGCGATCCGCGCGGTAGCGCGGCAGCATCACCACCCGCAGCCAGCGGCCACCACACCGAGCCCGGCCCGGCCGGTGCCCCGTCAGCCGACCACCACGCCCAGTCCCCATCGGCCGCGCACTCCACCGGGCCGGCCCCGACGAGTACTCACCACGCGGATCCCGCACCCGCGGGCAGTCCGATGCCCAACGCTCATACCGGTTCCGCAAACGGAAACGCGGCCGACGGCGGAACCGCCGCCGCCCCACCGACACCTGGCGCCGCGCAATCGCCAGCCTCGGCGGCGGCATCCGAACCGAACGGCCCGGCCCCGGCCGCCGCACCGTCCCGTAGTGACGGCACCGCCGGGCTCCACGCGTCGGCATCCGCCTCCCACAGCAACCACACCACGTGGGTCCTGGGCGGGATCACCAGTCTCGCCGCCGCCATCGCATGGGCCGGCCTCCTGCTCGCACGGCGACGCGGTGAACAGGCCCGCCAACCGGGCCAACGGCCCCATCCCCCCACCCCGCGTGCGGCCCGAACCGAACGCGCCCTGCGAGAACGCGCCGGCAGCATCAACCCTCAGCGCATCAATGCCGCACTGCGCAGCATCACCGCCGGCGTCGCCGAACACGCGCCCGCCGGATTCGACAGCGTCATCATCGGCACGGAGACCATTGAACTGCGCCTCGCCCGACCCGCGCCGCCTCCGTCACCGTTCACCGGTGACGAGCACACCTGGACACTGCCGATCCCGACCGAAAGCACCGACCCGGGAGAGGCCCTTTCCGCCGTGCCCGCGCTGGTCACTCTGGGCGTCACCGACTCCGGCACCACCATCGCCGCCGACGCGGAACACCTCGGCGCCATGCAGATCACCGGCGACCCGCAGCGATGCCGGCAACTGGTCAATCACCTCATCCTCGAACTCGCGCAATCCCCATGGTGCGACGGCATGCACCTGCACCTGCCCGGCCGAGACAACCGGTATCGGGCGCTTGACGAGTACCGACTCGCCTCCGACGACACCCCGGAGATCGCGGTCAAATTCCTTGCAAAACACCTAACGCGCACCCGCGATCTCCTCGCCGGCCAAAGCATCACCGCCGCCCGGGCCACCAGCGACATCCCCGACGCGTGGGAGCCCCACATCCTCATCGCCGACGGCAACGCGCTGGCCGACGTCGTCGCCGTCGATGACCTGATCGACCGACTGCAAACTGGCCCGCCCGCGGCGGCCGCGCTGATCGCTGTCGGTCAGGACCTCGGCATCCAGCCCCGCATCGTCATCGACTCCGACGGAACCCTGCACCTGCCCGAGACCATGGGTGAGGTCACCATCCGCGCGGCCGGAGTCACAGACGACGAGATTGACACCGTGATCGGCCTGTTCAAGGCGGGAGAACAGGTATGCGACCCGCCAGACTCCGACGCCCAGGCGATCATCCACCAAGGCGTTGCGGACGGCGGCGGGGAACTACCAAACGGTGACGGAACAGCTTCACCAGAAATCAATGCCGCCGCGAAGAGCATCACGATCGGGCCGTCGACGGAACCCACCGGCAGAGATCGCGACAGTGCTCACCCCCGGCAATTCATGGTTGAAGCTGACCGGGCACCGGTCAGCACACCAAGCCTCAACGGGCACCAGAGGCCACCCGGCCCGGCCGACCGCAGCTGTCCCGGTGCGTCCGGGGGGCCGGTTCCGCGACCCGGCGCCGACGACCTTCACCAGCAACGAACCCACCGATCCACAGGCGACGCCACCGACCCGACGCTGGACGACGACCTGACCGAATGGCACAGCACCACCGGACGCCGCCTCAAGGTCGCCATCCTCGGCTCCGCGCGAGTCGCAGGATTCGGCCCACGACGAGACAGCCAACCAGCCCGGATCACCGAGTACGCCGTCTACCTCGCGCTACACCCCGGCGGAGTGTCCACCGACAAGTTCGTCACCGACCTCTGGCCAGATGACCATCACCCCACCGACGCGGTCCGCCGCGCCGCCGTCTCGAACCTGCGCGTCGCGCTCGGCGAGCACCCCGACACCCGCGATCCGTTCGTGCCCCCGGCGGCCGGCGGCTACCGGCTCATCGAAAGGCTCGTCGATGCCGAGCTGTTCAACCGGCTCGCAGCCCGCGCGGACCGGAAGGCGCAACGCGGCGACCGGCCACAGGCCCTGGCCGACCTGCAAGCCGCCCTGGCACTGGTGCGCGGCCCAGTGCTTCCGGAAGCCGCCGGTCCCGGATACGTGTGGCTGGCCAATCCCGACCGCATGGACGACCGCGTCCTGCCCATGCAGATCATCGACGCCGCACACACCGCCACCGACCTCGCACTCGCCGCCGGCGACCTTCCTGCCGCCGAAGCCGCCGCCAAGACCGGCCGAGCTGTCGACCCCTACAGCAACGTCCCACCGTGCGACCTGATCCGCGTCGCCATGCGCGCGGGCGATCAGCAGACGGCATGGATTTGGGCCAAGCTCATCCTGCAAACCAACGAGGTCGACCTTCCGCAGGACCTCCCCGAGCCAGCCCGCAGCATCGTCACCGACCTGTACCGAACGCAGCGCCGCCTCGCCGGAACGAAGCCCCACCGATGATCTGGGGCGCCATGGTCGGCCTGGCCGCCCTACCGCTCGTGGCCGGCGCCGCCCGCAGATTGCGGCGCGCCGTCGCACACACGACGCTGCTGGGATGGATCGCGCTGGGCGTCGGGTGCATCCTCGCCGGAGTCGCAACCGCCGCCATCCGCTCGCCGGCCGCTGCGGCCACCTTCGCGGTGGTGCTCGCCGCTGTCCTGACCGCGGCTGCGATTGATGCCACGGAACAGCGGCTGCCGGACGTCCTGACCATCGGCGCCGGTCTGGTCGCCTTCGCCACCCTGTCCGCCGTCACCCTGACCACCGGAGCGGGCAGCCCGTGGCGAGCGCTGGCCTGCGGCTCGATCTTCGGCGGCTGGATCCTCGCCGGCGCGCTGCTGGTCCGCGACGGCTACGGCCTCGGCGACGTCAAACTCGCCGCCAGCCTCGGCATCCTTCTCGGCTGGGCATCCTGGTACACACTGGCCGTCGGCATCCTGGTCAGCCAGATCGCCGTCACCGCATTGCTGCTCGTCGCTCGCGGTCGCGGCCAACAGCGCGCAGCGCTCGGTCCGGCGTTCGCCGCCGGTGCGCTCGCCGGCATGGTGGCCCTTGCGGCCGCCTGAATCGGCGTCCCATCGCCACAACGCGGGGCATCGCGAGAGTGCGCGCGACCGCGACGGACTTCGAATACGGATGTCCACCGACGGGTCGTCGGCCGGTGCCAGCATGGCCGGTTCGCCGTATCGCTGAACCGCGGTCTATTGCAAGATCTCAGCCATCAGGGTTGCGGCGCTGGGCGCACCCGCTCGGCGAAGCGCAGCGATGGTCGACGCATCGGTGGCGCCGCGCAGCCATTTCACCGATGTGGCGTGAACGCGGCGCATCTGGGTGGGGAACTCCGCGATCAGGGCGGCCAGAAGCGCATCGGGGGTCATCACCTCGATGTCCAGAGCCGCCGTCACCTCGGTCGGGAAGTCCTTGACATTCGAGGTGCACAGCACCGTCGCCGCGCCGACAACGGCGCCGGCCAGGACGTGGCGGTCGTCCTCGTCGGGCAACGCGTAACCCGCGACCCGCCCGGTGTGAGCCGGCGTCACGTCGACCTGGGCGTAGGGGAACGCCCGGTTCATCGCCTCGATCAGGCGGACGCCAGATGCGGCGGTGAAACCGGCGACGTTGTCGGCCAGGTGCTCGACCATCTCCGCCAGCACGGAAGCGCTCCACGAGATCGCGATGATCTCCTCGTCGGCCGCGTAGAGCAAGTAGTCCCGCAGCACCCGCGAATACAGCACATTCGCATCGGCGAACACCACGCGAACGGCGCCCGCCGGGTCCGGATCGGACGTCACTGGGTCAGGCCGAGCGCGTCCTGTAGCCGTGCCAGATCGCCGAGCGCCGCGTGGCGGCGGGGGCGTTCGGCGTCCAGGAATGCTTGGATCGATTCGACCCGGATGCGGTGGTGCGCACCGACCTTGCGAAATTCCAGCCGGCCCTGGTCGAGCAGCTTGCGCACCTGCGGCCGTGACATGCCCAGCAGCGCGGCCGCCTGGTTCGGGGTGACCTCGGTCAGGCCTCGGGTGAGCAGGACCTGTTGCCCGCGGGCGCGGGCGTCAACCACCCGGGCGACCAACTCGGCGGTGTCCCGGGACAGTGACACGTTCACCTGGTCGCCTTGCGCGTCCAGCGCTCGGTGCAACGCCTCCGCGTCACGGGTCAAGATCTCGACCACGATTCGCCTCCATCTGCCGTACCTGCATCATCTGCTTCAACTGTACTGGACAGGAGGCGGGATGCGGTAGCCGACTGATCCTGGTGCGGTAGACGATTTGCGCTGTTCCAGATGGCCCGACCACATTGTGGCCGCGCGGGGCCACTATCGCTGGGCCGCCCGCTCGGCCCGCCGCCCGGACGTGCCGTCCTGTCCCAGCCTGCGGCCCGGTGGCAGGACAAGGTGGGTGGTACTGCCGGGGCGGCGGTCGATGCAGGCACCGGGATGGACATTCACTTGCGAGCCGGGCAGCGCGGTGACCCGTGCCCGCCGGTGGGCGTCGACCGCTGCGCCGGCGTGTGCCACCGCCTGCGCGTTGCGCATGGCGACGGTGGCACAACCGGTCGCGGGAACGTCGAGCACCACGTCCGCCGGGACTGTGCCCACCGGGACCGTGGCCCGCACCTCCCAGTGGTTGACGTGCTCGACCGCCCAGTCCAATGTGTGCTGGCCGCGCACCGGCGACACCGCGCGCACGCCGTCACGCCCGTCGGGTTCGGCGATCCGGGCGTCCAGCGTGGGGAACAGGTCGTCGTCGAGGTCGGCGTAGTGGTCGGTGTCGGCCAGCCACGCCGCGACGTACGCGGGGTACTGGGCTCGGGCATTGCCCGGGCGGTCGGCCAGCAGCCGCGCGCTGGGCAGGTCGGTGCGGTCGGTCGGTGTGACGGTCCACAGGCCGATCGGCCCGCGCGCAAGGTCCGCCGCTGCGGCCTGCTGGAGGGACCATTCGGTCTCGCCGGGCAGGGCGGCGATGAGATCGTGCAGGCGGTCTGGTCCGTCACCGTCGATCCAGTCCAACTGGGTGAGCGTGTAGGTCGAGAAGAACTCGTCGTCCGTATCGCCGGGACGCAGGGCGAGGAACTCGGCGAGGGCCTCGACGGTGGCATCGGAGTCGACCGCATGCAGCGGTGACGGGCGGAAGTCAGTGCTGGCGAACATCACCGCGTCGCCGTCGGTGAGCACGTAGCCGATGGCGTCCCTGTCGGCGGGCAGATCCCCGGTCGGCGCGTACAGCCGCAGCGTCAGTCCGTCGTGGTCGACGTCGCGTAGCAGGTCCCCGTCGTCGGCGATCCGCACGGCGAGGTCGTGCGTGTGCCGGTCCTGGATGGATCGGACGGTCCACGGCGCGGACGCCGACCCGGACAGTGCCCCATTGTCGGTGACGATCCAGCGTGTGCGGCCCGGATCGTCCGCGTCCACCTGCACGGCCAAACCGGCGGTGACGGCGTCCAGCACGTCGCTCCCGACCAGGACCGGCGGGGCCGCCGTCGCAACTTGGCCGGACAGCGGCCGTTCGTCGACGGGCTGGTGGTGGGCCGCTTGCACGTCGCAGTCCAGATCGGGCGCGACGCGCTGTGCCGCTTGGGCCCAGGCCCGCTGGTAGACGTGGTCGAGTTGCCCGGCGGCGTCGGCCAAATCTTCCAACGCATCAGCGACGCCGAGCGCGCGGGCGGTGTCGGCGAGGTCGCCGTCGTCGGGGCCGATTCCGGCGTAGGCGACCCTGGGGTCCAGCGTCACCGTGATCGGGTCGGTGTCGGCCAGGACGTCAGGTTGCGCGGTCATGGCAGTCCTCCAAAGATGGTGAAGCAGCACGCGGGCGAGGCCGCGTGTGCAATGGTCAGCGGCTCAGGCCACGGTCGACGGTCACGCCTCTCGCCCTGCTGCTGGACAGGCGGGCGCGGTGCGCCGAGCGGTCAGCCAGCCGTGTGACAGGCGCTGGGTGCACTGGAGCTGGCGGGGCGGTGACCCGCTGGCCGATCTGCTCGGCCTCGGCGTGGGTGAACCCCGTCAGATGCGCCGAAACGTCCACGGTCGCGCCCAGCCGTTGCCAGTCCGTCCAGGTGGTCGTGTACCAGGTGCGCTGGTCGTACGGCGGTGACGACGACGGATCAAGCGTGCCCCAACCCTTCAGCGCTTCGATTGCCCAGGTGACGGGATTGCCATCGTCCGGTTCCCACGTCATCGACTCCTGCTCGGTGTCGATCACTGCGGGGTCTCCGGTCGCCCAACCCTCCTCGTCCGACGCGTCGAGCACACGGGCGTAACAAGTCAAGGAGGGCCGTTGGGCCCGATGCAGGATCGCGGTGATCGGCTCGTCGTTCCAGAACCACACCCGGTGACCGTTGTCCTGCAGCGCGGAGACGATCCTGCCGTCCTGGAACGTAGTGGCCTCCGTGACGCGGTGAACCGCGCCGGTGTTGTCGAACAGCGCATCGCCGACGGCGAGCTCGGCGGGGTGGACTCGGCGGGCGTTCGGAACTACAAACGCCAGGTCCTGGCCGGGCACATCCCAGACCTCGGGCGGCTCGCGGCGGCCGGTCACAGCTCGACCCCGTCACAGCTCGCCGGGCGATATGGCGGCGCGCTGCGGGCGGCGCAGTCCTCCCCGATGTGATGCCCCAGCGCAGGGTCGTCGTCGGCCCAGGCAACCTCGGGGTCGTCGCGATGCTCGGTGGCCGTGCACCCGGCCCGCGCCATCCACTCAGCCAGCCGCAACCGGGTTTCGAACAGCAGGTGCAGCCAGTCCGTGGCGGATGTGGCCGGCTGGTCCTCGCCGTAAGCGACCCGCCAGGACCCCCACAGCGCGGTCAGCTCTTCCACGACGGCGGCGTGTCGGAACCAGCACGGCGGCACCTCCCGCGGCCGAAGCCGGAACCGCCGCACCAACCAGGTCACCCACCCGGCCAGGTCCGTCCAAGTGTCGAACGCCTCCCCGGCGGACAGATCACACCAGATCACGGGCGCCGGGACCGGCTCGCTGAACAATCCAGATATCGTCATCACTCCTCGCAAGGTCTCTGCAGCAATCGCTGCCGCAGCTGTCTATGCAGAGGTGGTGCCATCCCTGCGCCGTTGACATGCGCGGGAGAAACGAGCCCCCTTTCGAAATCAGCCGGGGCCCGTCTTAGGCCGGCCGAGGCGAATCGCCTGCTCAAACGTCGACGGATGAGCTGCTTGTGACAATACGAAAGCGCTGATGGGGCAGGGTCACGGCTGCAATGCGGGCACGTTCGTCCTCATCAGCGACCACAACAATTGCGGCGGAGAACCGCCTGGCCAGTCCGTGGGTGATGCACGAGGCGACAGGGCTGATCACGGCGCAAAGCCTCTCGCCGACGTACACCGGCACACCCATTGCATGTCGCCGTACGCCAACGGGGCGTACCAACACCCAGGGGTCCATGCGGGTCTCCCGGTAGACGAGATCCATGGTCGGCTCGATCAGTGACCGCTGCTGTTCCGACAGGGCCGCGAGGTGGTCCGGGTAACGAGCCAGCTTTCGGTTCACGATTGCTCGGCGCGCGCGAGCCCAGCGTTCTGTGGCATTGCGTTGCTCATCGTCCGCCGCGCGGTGTGGCCAGGTAGTCCACAGCGCCCGGCCGGCGCTGCGACCGGAATGGCTGGAGTTCACCGGTGCGGTCGCGAGGTGTTGTTCGATGGCACCTCGGCAGACGCCTTCGACAAATCTCATGAGCGTGAGCGTCGGCCCGGTAAACCACTGCCCGTGGCCCGGGCATGGACAGTTAGGTTCAGCAGCAGATTTGCCACGCCGGCACCATGCCCGGTCTTCGCACCAAGAAGGCTGGAACACGCCATGCCCGTCGAGGACCATCCAGACTTCCTTGAGGTGTGGCGGTTCGCGTCGGTCGATTGCTCGGCCAATTTGCGCCGAAGGTACATGGGTCACCCATGGCGCCTGGCTGTCGGTCACCCAACAGACCTCCACGCCGTCAGCCGCCATGGTGGCGGTGCGTTCGGCCAGGTCCTGGATCGTCGCGGAGGACAGTTGCGCCTCCCATGCGATGCGTCGACGTCCATCGGGCGCGGTCGCGAGAACGTCCGCGCGCCATCCGCTGCCGGGAACCTCGAGTTCAGCCTGCCAACCGGTGGCGCGAACTGCACTCGCCAATTCCAGTTTGAGCAGTCGATGGGCGACAGTCTCGCCCCGCACCGGGCAGTCTGACGGCTGGACACGGTGTGCGAAAAAGCGCTTGCCCTTCTTGGAGACCTTCGCTGACATCGGCGCCGAGCACGCTCTGCATGTCAGCGGCGCTGGCGGCCGGACTCGGTGCACGTCCTGCCACCTGGCGATTCCACCGAGGTCCGGAAGCGTGACGTCGAGCAGCCCGAGCTCTGCATGAACGGCCGTGAGTGGCATAGCAGCCAATTGTGCAGAACAGGTACGACGTTGGACCCAGCTTGCGTTCGCGCCGGCAACGCGGAACCGAGGCTGAACCAGTTGCCATCCTCGTTCATTATCCGCTCATGCTTCAACTGGTCTGCCTGTAGGTAGCCGAATCTGGCCGTACATATGCACTAAACAGTTTCGGGATCGGCCCTTCGAGGGCTATGTCATGCAGATCTATGTCTCGGGTCGGGAATTCGCTTCATCTGGTTGACGTGAAGCTGCCCTGGACGACCAGCAGCAACTGGGGAGCGCACGGCGTTGAGCCGGTGCGTTGTGCGGTCGCCGCACGATCCGGACCCAATCGGCAGCGCGCGCGGGGTTCACCTCAACGGCGACGGTATGCCAGCCCAGTCTCAAGTTGCGAAGATGACGTGCATCCTCGTCATGGGGTCCCATCCGTCCAGAAGACCACGCGGTCATCCCATCGCGGGGCGCCCGAACTTCATCGATTGGTCGGACCAGTCGGGTCGCCCGTCCCGGTCTAAGTGAAACATTCCGGCGTCATGGGCGCGATGGTGGTTCGGGCACATGAGCCGACCGTTCGCAATCGACGACGGGCCGCCCAGTGAGTCAGGCACTAGGTGCGCGGCTTCGAGGAGTTCCACGACATCGAACCCGCACACCACGCACCGGTGCGGATAGTGGGTCAGCAAGAGCCGCCTGAACCGCCGCTGATGCCTCCGCTGCCGGGCCACGACAATGCGGTAACCGCGCTCAATCTCGTCGTTGAACCCATCCGGCCGCAGCGCGTTCATCACGAGCGTCGCCAGGCGCTCGTTATGCCAGGCGTCGCGGCGGACGCGCCCGGTGTATTCCGGTCCGGCCACCACCGAGGTGATGGCGTCACTGAGCTCGTCGTCTGCTGAAGCGGCCACCAGCGCGTACGGGTCGCCGTGGTGGACGAACACTCCGTGCTGTGTCGCGGATGTCTCAAGCCCCAGGTATTCGGCGCGCTCCCGTGCGCTCTCGTTGATCAATACGCTCCACCGCACGAATTCACCGTCGGGGCCGAGTGTCGTATACATGGCTTCGGTCCCGCCAATGTTGACCCGATATGCGGTCCGTCGTGTCGAGCTTGAGGATTTGGGGAGGCAGGACACACCCCACGTGCCGTCAACAAGCTCAGCAGCGTCGAGGTACAGCGCAAGGACAGACAAGGCGTCCGCCGCTGCCGGTGCTTTGAGGAGTCGATCGACGGCCGCCGGGTCGGTCGTCGTGACAGAGCCCGGTCGCCAAGGGGCGTCTGGGTCGAGTTCTGGTAGTTGCGAATTGAACCAGTCGCACAACCGCCGGTACTCCTCGAGCTCGGGAGACTCGAACGGGAAGCGCCAGCCCAACCCGGCCAGGTGATCCCGCCATAAGACTTCGAGCTGCTCGGCCACTTCAGCGGCAAGCTGCGCTCCGCCTCCTTGGAACGTCCATTCCTTGGCGGGGATCGCCTCTTGCAGCACTGCGCGGGGAAGCACGGTATCTGGTGTCAGTAGCGCGTCCCACTCGACTGGCACGTACGGCATATCGCGTGGGTCGTCCTCGGCCCAACTGGGCCCCACGAAGATGCCGCCGGTCGCGGTGCCGGATGCGATTATGCCAAGAGGATGTTGGCGCACCTTGATCAGAAAGATTCTGTCGCCCGCAGAGATCCCAGACCATCGCGTGCCGCTTGACCACGCGTCAGAAGCCGCCCCGGCCAGGCGGAGTCGCCTCGCCAGGTATTGGAGATCATGGAACTCCCAGTCCTTTGGGTTCCACAGCACTACGAACGTCGTCACAGGCGTCAACTTCGCTTCCACGGCGGGATACTGCCGCAGCTGGCGCTGGCAGGTCGATCGGGGCGTGACGGCTGCGCGGTCATACCTCGAATACCTTCATGACCTCGTCGCCGTAGTCGTTGATGACCTTGACGGCGATCTGGCCGGTGTCGGGAGCGGGAAAGGGCCGGGAGACGGTGGAGTTGAGGCTGGCCCAGGCGTCAACGTCGATCTCGGCCCCCAGCGCCGTCTTGAGCCTCTTGTAGGGGTCGCCGCCGCCGGTGAAGTAGCAGTGCCGGACGAAGAACGAGTCGCCGTTGTAGTTGGTGTCGATCATCCACAGGGCGATGTGGTTGGTGTCGCCCGAGCGCACCTCGTCGGTGGTGGGGTCGTAGACGTCGACGCCGTTGAGGGTCACGACGACCTGGCCGTCCGCATCCCTGTCCAGGTCGATGTCAGGCTCGCCGAACACGGTGAACAGGTTGCCCGCGCCGGTCTTCTTCAGCGCGTCGCCCATCAGCAGGTCGACGTTCATCCGGACGAACAGCACCTTGATTGTTCCGAAGGCGCGCTCGCCGGCGACGTTGGCGAAGCCGTCCCTGGTGGCGTCGATGGTGACGCCATCCGACTCGGTCAACTCGACCACGGTGGGGTCGAAGGCGAACGCGAGCAGGCACAGCAGGTCGATGTCCCCGGCGTCGATGGCCTCCTTGACTGCGTCGCGGGCGAACGACTGGCCGACTGTGCCGTACTGCGGGCCGATGGCGACGCCGACCCGGGTGTGGGACGTCGGGCCGGTGATGGAGTCGTCGGCGCTCGCCGGGTCTGCATCGCGAGCCTCGTCCCCGATGGGGGCAGGGCCGCCTGGAAGCTGCGCGCCCACGGCCTGGATGTAGGTGCCCGCATAGGGTTCCAGAGTCTCGAACCGGATGCGTTCGGCACGACGACCATTCTGGATGCCCGCCTTGGTCAGGTTGGCCAGCACCGATTGCTCGAAATTCGGCGAGTCCGGCTGCTCGGCGCCGAGCTGCTCGCTGATGGATTCGCGGCCCTCGGAATCCGGGCTGCCGGCGAACGCCAAGGATCGGTGCGGGGACAGCGACTCGACGGTGAACGGGCCGGACACGCGCACGATACCCTTGTCTTCGTAAGGCTTGTCGTAGAGCAACTCGAAGTCGGCGTGCCGTTTGATGGCGGCGTCGATCTCGGTGCGGCTCATCCCCTCGTGGATGTCCGGGTTGTTCGCGATGGACTTCAGCGTGATGTGTTGTACGCGCTGGTAGACGAACCCGTGCCGAATGTCACCGGCGTTCGACGACCCTGCCAGTGACGAGGACGTCGGGGAAGGCGTGGGGCGGCCGGTGATCTCGGCCAGCTTCCGCCGCCCGGTGGCCGAGTCTGCCTTGAGGTAGTACGGGAATCGGGCGCCCATCAGCCGTTGCCGGGCCAGGGCGAGCGCGACCCGGGAGGTGTCGATGGTGATCCAGCGCCGCCCCCACTGCTCGGCGGCGAAGGCGGTGGTGCCGGACCCGCACGTGGGGTCGATGACGAGGTCTCCAGGGTCCGTGCACATCAGCATGCAGCGCTCGATGACCTTGGTGTTGGTCTGAACCACATATAGCTTGTCCGCGGCGAAACCTGCCGTGGTCGTATCGTCCCAGTCGTTTGAGATCGGGTAGGCGGCGAAGTCATCGAGGTAGCGAACATAGCGAAGCGTGTCGCCTGCTGCCGTCAGCCTTCTGCTGGCCTTAAGGCGTGCCATTCCGCACGAATTTGTTTTCCATCCTCCGCCACGAGGACGAAAGGTCTTTCCGTCCAGATCCACAGCGAAAACAGTCGTCTGGCCCACTCGCGTGGTTTGCGAGACCAAATTGTCGGCCGTGAAGATTCGGCTTCCCTCGGAAGGTTGCGCTATCTCGTAAGTTGTGGCGGTTCTTCGAGTCCCGTCGGGTAGCTCAAGCCGGTTGTACCCAGTTCCACCTGACCCCCCTGGGTCCTTCGGCTTGAATAGCTGCCGGTACTTCACGGACGTCAGGTCTTTGGCGAACCAGAGAAGGTAGTTGTTGACGCTAGCGAGTACGTTTGTGCCGCCAGAGAAGCTTCCGGCACCGGTCGTGGTCTTGAAAGCGATCTGGCTGACGAAGTTGTCGCTCCCGAAAACCTCGTCCATCAGGCTCCGCGCTAGATGGACGTTCTCATCGCCGATTTGGACGAAGCACGATCCGGACTCTGTCAACAATTCCCGCGCCACCAGCAGCCGATCCCGCAGATACGACAAGTACGAGTGGATGCCGAGTTCCCAGGTGTCGCGGAAGGCTCGGATCTGCTCGGCCTCGCGCGCCGCGTCCTCGATCTTGCCGTCCTTGACATCCCGCGACCGCGCCGACGCCTGCCAGTTGGAGCCGAACTTGATGCCGTACGGCGGGTCAATGTAGATCATCTGGACGGTGCCTCGCAGGTCTTCCCTTTCGGCCAGCGAGGCCATGACCTGCAGTGAGTCGCCCAGGATCATGCGGTTGGACCAGTTGGCGTCGTGGGCGTAGAACTCCAGGTTGTCCAGCGGGCCGAGGCCGTCGAAGTCGTCGAACAGGCTCAGTTCCGGCTCGGGCTCGTCGTCCTTCGCGGTTTGGCGCAGGTTCTCGATCAGCACCCGCGGGTCGATCTTCTCCTGGATATAGATGGGCGGGGCGTCCACCATTATGTCGGCCGCGTTGGCAATGTCCTGCGCCGATTCCGGAACTCCAGCGGTCCCGGCGCCGTACTTGCCACGCCATACCAATTGTGGATCCTGGGTCACGTCCCGCGCGACGAGGATCTGCCGGGCCCGCTCGATCTCCGGGGTGACGAACTCCTGCGCGTCGGCGGTGGGCAGGTTGATGCGCTTGTCCCCGTGTGTGATCGACTCCACCGGCACCGGCCCCGACGGCTTGGTCCTTCTACCGCGCGGGGGCATGTGTTCCTCCTGTGCTGTGGCTGCTGCGATCGAACGTGGATGGGCTCGCGAGGTCGAGCAGGTCGGGTGGGCCAAGGATGGCCCGGTCTGCGTACAGGTTATCGATTGCCTCGCCGAGTTCTTCCTTGATCGTCGGAGGGTTGGTGATCTCGACGTAGCCCCACCGGCCGAAGCCGCGATGGTTGTTGACGGCCGGGCACCACGAGTCGCGTGCCACGGCGGCCTTCATCGCCGTGGCCCCGGGAGAATGGGCCGACTTCTCACCGCCGGAAACCTCCACGATAAGGGTGCGCTCCGGCTCGGAGGGGTCGTTCTCGTCCCGCTTGCGGAGCCGCAGCAGGAAGTCGGGCACGTACCCGTGCGAGCGGCCCTGGAACACGTACGGGATGGCGAAGCCGAGGTGGTCGTTCTTCGCGTACGACGCTATCCGGGAGTCTTGCTCGCAGAAGGCCATCGTCAACTGCTCCCAGGTGTTGCCGCCCGGCCCGTCCAGCACCACGTGGCTGATCTCGCATCGATCCGGCTCGGTCGGCACTGTGACTTTCCGGGTGGCGAACGACACCCGGCCGGTGGACCCGACCGGGTCGAACTGCCGCAGGATCGGCCGCATCCGGGCGCGTCGGTTGCCCTGCTGCGCGGTGATCGCGCGGTAGATGGCGTCCGCGGCCTGCGCCTCCCACAGCGAGTACGTCGCCAGGTAGCCGAGGCTGAACCCCGGCTGCACCGTCACCGCCTTGTCGATCCATTCGGTGCATAGCCGGACCAGGGACGGGAACAGCCAGGGCCGCTGTTCCTCCCGTGACGGCTGCTCCACGGCGGCTGCGTCACCGCTATCGACTGCGGTCGGAACGTCGTCGCCGTAGGCGAACTCGCGCCGCACCAGGCGGCGTGCCAATCGGTAGGCGACGCTGCGCGGTCGCAGGTGCGCAGGGTCGGTGTGGATGAGCTCCGGGGTGCCGACGATGGGGGCGGCCTCGGTCCAACTGGGCACGGTGTCGGGGCCGATGACGAACGGCGAAACCTTCTCGGGCAGGTACATCTCCTCGTCGGGGATCTCCAGCCGGTAGCCGACGACGTGCGGAAAGGTGATGCGCTGCGCCTCGCGGCCCGGCACGGACCGCACCTCGGTAGCCGGTCGCTGTGGTTTCGGGTCGACGACCGGTCGGTCGGCCGGGATGAACGAGAACGGAACGCCGTAGACGTTGGCGTACTCGGCGGGGAATCGGCCCGAATCGTCGGTGACGTAGCTGCGCCGCCGCAGCCCGCGACCCACCACCTGCTCGCACAGCAGTTGGCTGCCGAACGCGCGGATGCCCAGGATGTGCGTGACGGTGTTCGCGTCCCACCCTTCGGTGAGCATGGCCACCGAGACGACGCAGCGCACGTCCGAACCGAGGCTGTCGGGCTTGCCGACGGTGTTCATCACCTCGCGCAGCAGGTCCTCGTCGGTGATGGATTCCGCGTCACCGCCTGGGTTGCGCAACCTCCACTGTGCCTTGAACGCTTCGATCTCGGCGGCGGCGGAGTCCTTGAAGTCCTTCTTCATCCCCTCGCCGGACTCCAGCTGAGCGGAGTCGATCAGGATCGTGCGCGGTCTGGCCAGTGAAATGCCGTCCTCGGCGTTGCAGAACAGGACCAGCTTGCCGGGGACGTCCTTAACGGCTCCGTCCTTGGTGGTGACCTCGGTGCCGGCGATCCAGTCGTAGACCAGCCGGGAGACGGCGGTGTTCGGGCAGACCACGATGAACACCGGCGGTGGCTCACCGAACGGCTCGAGTTCACGCTGCCAATGGTCGAAGGAACGCTCGTAGGAGCGGTACAGGCTGTACAGGGCGCCCTCGAGTTCGACCGGCGGCATCCAGCCGGTGACGGCGATCTGCTTGACGTTTTTCTTGGGCAGTTGCTTGCCGATCTTGTCCCACAGGTCCAGGTAGACCACGCCGTTGGTGCGGGCGTCATCGTCCACCGGGATGCGGGGCACCTTGACGATGCCGGACTCGATGGCGTCCATCAGCGAGAAGTCGCTGACCGTCCACGGGAAGATGAACCCTTCCTTGTACCCGGAGCCGGAAAGGTAGAACGGGGTAGCCGACAGGTCGTAGACCGTCTTGATGCCGACCCGGCGGGCGATGGCCTGCAGTCCGGTGAACCAGATTCGGGCGTCCTTGTTCCGGTCGGACGCCTCCTTGTCGGGCTTCACCGCGCCGTCAGAGCCCTCGACGTCCGAGTCGACGGTCAGCGGCTTGTCCTGGTAGCAGTGGTGGGCTTCGTCGTTGAACACCATGATCTCGCCGGTGCGGGCAGCGGTGCCGACGCCCCAGCCGCGCAGCACCCGGGCGACCATCGCATCCTCGGTCTCCCGGAACGGATCGTCGCTGCGTTCGGCCAGCAGGATCTTGCGGGTAGTGCTGGCGATGCCTTTGATCTCCTTGGCGTCCCGGAGCTGGAAGGCGTGCCAGTTGGTGATGATGATCTGCGCCTTGCCCAGCAGCCCGGCCAGGTCGGCGGGGACCAGACCACGCTCACGGTAGTAGTTGTGCTCGTCGCCGGGCTGCAACACCCGCAGCCGGTCTCGGATGGTTATGCCAGGCGTGACCACCAGGAAGCGTTTGACGAACCGGCGGTCGGTGGGATTGGCGACCTTGTTCAGCGTCTGCCACGCGATCAGCATCGCCATCACGACCGTCTTGCCGGTTCCGGTGGCCATCTTCAGCGCGATGCGGGGCAGTCCGTCGTTGTGGATCTCGTTCTGCGCGGCGATCCGTCCCCGCCATTGCTTGTAGCCCGCGTGGCGGCCGGCGACCTCGGCAAGGAATATCGCAGTCTCGGCCGCCTCGCGCTGCGCGAACAGGATGCGGTTGTCGCGGTCCGGGTCGGCCCAATGCGTGAGCAGTTTGTGGCTGATCGCGGTCGTGCCCTCGTAGTCCGCCGTCCGCCACCGTGAGACTTCAAGCCGCAGATCGTTGATCAGCAGGTTGTGCTCGACAGTCTCGTGCGTGTGCAGGGTCAGCTCGAGCTGGGCCGCCTGCGCCGGACTCTTGGAGTGCTTCTTCTTCGGGGTCGCGACCGGGATGAACGACTCGCTGGGCCGCCGCCCGTCGAGGATGACTCCAGTGGGACCGCGGTCACCGATCTCGAAGTGGCGGGCAGGTAGGTCGTACGGACCGTTGAGCACCGGATCGTCCAACGCAGATCTCGCCGACCCACCGGGGGCGTCTGACATATCGTCACCTCCCACTGTCCTGCTCCTGAGGGGTCGCTCCGACTACCGCCTTCTCAATTCGGACCAACCGCACAGCAACCCTAGCCAGTTTGACGGCACCGGCGCGATGATGGGTGGCGGAGCGGTCTCGTCAATTCCGTAGTCTGCCCGACACCCACGGTGACGCAGCGATGCCGGCCAAGGGCGGCGAGGCTAATGCCTGCATCCAGTGGTGACACACCGGCGACGTCTTAGCCCGGGTGTCAGCGCACGTCCGTTCGCTTACGCCGTCGTCGCGAAGCGGGTCAGTACCTGCGGCCCGGACAACCCGGGGGGTGGCGGCCTTTCGGCATCTGCGCCCGGCTGATCGCTCCGCAAGGGTGGCCACGATCATCGCTGCGGAGCGGGCCCACCGGGCCCGGGACAGTCACGGGCGACACCAAGTGTTTACTGCGTCTCCAGCACGGCTTGCTGACGGCGGGATCGACTCGCCGCCTGGCGTGGGCAACCGTCGCGCAGCTCCCCGCACATTAGCCACTATGCACCGGACCCCCCCGGGGATTGCTCCTTGGGCAGGAGGTACTTCGTCGCCTGTCCATCATGGAAATGCCTGCCGGAGGCCAATCGGCCCGAACGGCACTGGTGTGCGTGCGGTTCGGGCCGACATGCTGGATGCCGTTGGAGCCTGCATCGGGGCGGACAGCGGGGGCTGTCGTCGTTAGGGGTGCCCTGGGGAATGGCCCGGGTGCCGGAGCAGCCCGCCGACCGGATTCATGCCTTCTGTGGACCGATACCGTAGATCAGGGGTTGGGTAGGTCGCGGTTCTCAATACCATTCATGTCGCCGCTCTTCTCCAGGATGTCCCAGACTGGTTGCGGCAGGTCTGCGAACGGATTCTGGGGTGTAGCGATCGGCGTAGGTTCAGATGCCGATGCCGACGCCGATGGCCATTGATCATCTGTCATTGTTACTACTCCATTCTATTCATGAAAGAAGGACAATCTGTACAACCAGTGACCCGAGCGCTACGAAAGCGCTCAGCAGAGTTATAAGGCTGCGCTTAAGCCATTTCGCGCGGTTGTCGGCGTCGGCCTTTGACGTGCTGATCGGGTCCTCCTTCTGCGGCCCGCCCAAGAACGAGTTCGCTACGATTCCACGGACCTTCTCGCCGGTGATCTTGTTTGCACGATAGTCGGACCACGCTTGACGGAGTTCTTCCGGAGCCTCCAGCGAAACCCGATTGAGCCATAGAAGACGCAGCAGGCATGCACTCGATGCCAGGAGCAGCAGGACGCTGACGCAGGCAATCGCCTTCACCCACGTGGTGGTTCGAACATCATCGACCGTTAGGCCCGCCGGGATCAACGTGAGCATCACGCCGATCAGCCCCAAGAGCGCAAGTCCGCGCTGTTGAAAGCTGTCGCTTCGTGCGGAGTGCGATTCAACAAGCCATCTGGCTTGCTCAATAAGCGTATCGACTTCGGGGTATGTCTGGGCTGCCGGAGATGTGTCGGAGGACAGTTGACCCTCCGACGTTGTTGTGGCTCGATCCTCCGAGACCACGTTGCCTAGCCCAGCCGTGCGGCGTGACCAGAGAATACCCAAGTAGCAATTCCGGCCGGGGCTGCTCGGGCGCGTGGCCGACTTGAGTGTTGGCGGCCATGGAAAACTGACCACTGGCGGCCACGAAACTGACCGGTGATGG
>CALANS010000150.1 GCA_937926105.1 uncultured Actinomycetes bacterium
CCGCATGGTCCATCGTGCCTGTCCGGTGCCCTTCGGGTCCAGCGATCGGGTCACCAGGTAGAGCGTCTTGAGCGCGGCCTGCTCGGACGGGAAGTGGCCCCGTGCCCGCACCGCACGCCGGAACCGGGCGTTGAGCGACTCGATCGCGTTGGTCGAGCACAGCACCTTGCGGATCTCCACGTCGTAGAGCCTGTCGCAGAATCGAGCGTGTTGGTGACGGATTGATGTGGGCGTTTCTGCGAGAATGGTTTATGGCTTAAGGGTTTCGCCCGGTGCTCCGGGATCGGCCGATGCTGTTGCCGGAAGATATGCACCAGTGGCTTCCGAAGGATCATTTGGTGTGGTTCGTGTTGGACACCGTCGACTTTTTGGACACTGCGGCACTGGAGCGAGCGACATCGCGGCGCGGCGGGGCTGGCGCGGCAGGCTTTGACCCGCGAATGCTGCTGGCACTTCTCATCTATGCCTACTGTCAGGGTGTGCGCTCGTCGCGGCAGGTCGAGCGACTATGCATCACCGATGTTGCTTTCCGGGTGTTGTGCGCGCAGGACCGGCCGGACCATGCCACGATCGCCCGGTTTAGAGCCCGCGCTGGCGGGGTGTTCACGGACCTGTTCGCGCAGGTGTTGATGATCGCGGCGAAAGCGGGTTTGGCGACATTTGGCACGGTTGCTATCGACGGAACCAAGATCGAGGCAAACGCGTCGATCAATGCGAACCGCGGCCGCGACTGGTTCGACCGGTATGCCGCCGAAGCGGTCGCCGACGCGGAGCGAATCGACCAGGTCGAAGATCGGGCCGCCGCCGAAGATGGCGAACAGGCACGGGATCGGGTTCCCGCAGGTTTAGCGGATGGGGCCAGCCGGCGGGCACGTATTGCCCGCGCAGCGCGGGAACTGCGGGAAGCCGAGGCGCGTGCCACGCGCGCCGATACGGAGCGTGAAGCTGGTGCGCTTGACCGGCTGCGACGCTCCACGAACGGTGAGCAGGTTTCTGGCCGGATCCCGGCCGGGCCGTCTGAACAGTCGAAGAGGGCCAGGTGGTCTCGACTGCCTCGGGGAAGCCGGTCAGCCCGTCGCAGCACACGATCAGCACGTCCTTCACACCGCGATTGGCGATCTCGGCGCACACGCCGGCCCAGAACTTCGCCCCTTCGACAGCCTGCACCCAGATGCCCAAAACGTGCTTGATGCCGTCCATGTCGACGCCGACGGCGATATGAGCGGCCTTGTTACGCACGTGTGCCCCGTCGCGGATCTTCACCACGATCGCATCGAGGTAGATCACCGGGTAGAACGCCTCCAACGGGCGCGACTGCCAGGCCAGGACCTCGTCGGCGATCTCGTCGGTGATCTTGCTGATGGTCTCCCGGCTGATCTCGACCCCGATCGTCGAGACCAGGTGATACTCGATATCGCGCACCGTCATGCCGCCCGCATACAGGGAGATGATCATCTCGTCGAGCTGGGAGAGCCGGCGCGAGCCCTTCGGCACGAGCATCGGAGTGAACGAGCCGTCCCGGTCCCGCGGGACCGCCAGCTCTACCTCCCCGACCTGCGTGGATACGGTTTTCGGGTAGGAGCCGTTGCGTGAGTTCGGGAACTCGGCGGCCGTCGGGTCGCCCTTGTCATAGCCGAGATGATCCGACAACTCGGCCTGCAACCCGCGCTCCAGACCGGCCTTGACCAGCCGCTGAATGAACCCATCCGGGCCGTCCATCTGCAGCTCGCCGGCGTCGATCGCCGCATACATACCATCGAGCACGCCGGCCGCTTCCAACGCGGCCACGCCATCCTTCTGAGCCTGCCGACGCTCGGCACGCTCCCGTCGATCCATCACAGTCATCAGTGTCTCCGATTCAGTAAGGAGACCAACCCCTCACACAAACCATCTGACACCCTCGCCGCATCACCTTTCCGAGGCGCGGGCGCACCTGGCCCGGGAGATAGTCATTCATCAGGCCAAACTTGATCGTTACGCCAATCTGACCGCGGCCGGAAGGAAACCGATGGGTCGCCCGCCGGTTCCTATGGACGAGGCGGCCCGCGTTGCCCGGGCCCGCCGAGTGGTTTCCACCGCCGAGAGAACCGTCGCCGCACACACCACAACAACACCGGCACAGAATGCAAAGTTGCCGAAGATCGTGGCGAACACCACCGATCCGGACTCCCGGATCATGCCGACGCGTCGCGGCTTCGTCCAGGGCTACAACGTGCAGGTCGCGGTCACCGCAGATCAGTTGATCGCAGTCTGTGATGTGGGCCAATCGAGCAACGATCAGCGCACCTTCATCCCGATGATGCACGCCACCGAAAAGGTGGCGTCGCGGCTGCACGCTGCCACCGGCGAGGATCGGCACATTATCGGAACCGTTCTCGCAGATGCTGGCTACAACAGCAACGACAACCTGACCGCCGAAGGCCCGGATCGGCTCATCGCTTTGGGCAAAGGCCGGGACCAAGCCCGCACCGCCGTCGACGACCCTGCTTCCGGCCCGCCGCCACCGGGCGCCACACCGCGCGAGGCTAACGCTCATCGGCTCCGCACTCCCGAGGGCCGGGCACTCTATAAACGGCGCGGTGCGACAGTGGAACCCGGTATCGGGAACCTGAAGAAGATTCTCGGACGTTTCTCTCGCCGCGGGCTTTAAAGCGCCCACCAGGAAGTACATCTCGCCGCCACAGCGTTCAACATCATGAAAATCCACCGGGCCACAGCAACCACCTGACTCGCGCGACGACCCCGATTCGCCAAGAGGTTCACCGGCACCAACCAGCCCGGCACGACTACGCGTCTGTCGACATCAGCCCTGGCTCGATTCTGCGACAGGCTCCGTAGTCCAGGAACGGGGTGAACTGTTCCCATGCCGATCGCCAAAGCCCTGATATGGCGGGATATTTCGGCGCCCAGGTGGCCTCGAAGTCCTCGAATGCCGCCCACGCAGCCGTGGCCGAAGGCGCTGTATAGATCGGCTTGAGTTCCCGGGCGATTTGGTCCCAGTACTTCTTCGACGCGTAGCGGAACGTGCCCCGGATCAAATGGATGATGCACGTTTGGATCGTGGCCAGCGGGAACACCGCATTCGCCGAGTCGGGCAGGCCTTTCAGCCCGTCGCAGACGATGAAGAACACGTCGGCAACACCGCGGTTTTTGATCTCGGCCAGCACGCTCATCCAATACTTCGCGGACTCGCCCCGTCCGTCCGTGCCGGCCCAGATGCCGAGCACGTCCCGGTGGCCCTCCAGATCGACGCCGATCGCCGCGTAGAAGGCGCGGTTGGCGATCTGGCCATCGCGCACCTTGACGTGAATGGCGTCGATGAACACCGCCGCGTAGACCGGCAACAGCGGGCGGGCGCACCACTCGTTCATCTCCTCGACCACCCGGTCAGTGATCTGGCTGATGCGGTCCTTCGAAATCGATGCGCCGTAGATCTCCGCGAAATGAGCCGAGATCTCGCCGGTGGTAAGGCCTTTCGCATAAAGGGACAGGGCGATCGTGTCCACATCACCGAGCCGGCGCTGATGCTTGGCGACGATCACCGGCTCGAAGCTGCCGTTCCGGTCCCGGGGCACCGCGATCTGCACCGGTCCGGCGTTGTCGGTCAGCACCGTCTTGCTGCGGGTGCCGTTGCGCGAGTTACCGGTGCCGCGCCCGGCGACGTCGTGCTTCTCGTAGCCGAGGTGCTCGTCCATC
>CALANS010000151.1 GCA_937926105.1 uncultured Actinomycetes bacterium
ATGGCAAGAACACGACAGCGGGGGCGATCAACATCACGTCGCGCGCGCCCAGCTCACGGCACGTCTGTTCCGGGGTCCTGCCGTCCACGGCGAACAGCACCGTCGGAACACAGCTGCCCGGGCTCCCGATCCGCCGCACTCCCGCCGTCTGCTCGATCCCCTTCACGAGCTCGTCGAAAAGCGCCGACTCGTGGGCCGCCAATGCTCGATATGAGCGCTCCAGCCGCTCTCGCCGGCTCCCGGGGCCGACCGTGAGGTCAGCGAGGAACTCGACGGTCTCCGCGACCCCGGCCAGCGCCTCATACGGCAGAGTGCCCAACTCGAATCGGTTCGGCACCCGCATCGTCGACGGGCGAAGTTTGTCGGGGACGAGCCCGCTCAGCCTCTCGACCGTCGATCCCAGCACCCCGAGATGAGGACCGCAGAACTTGTAGGGAGAACAGACGACGTAGTCGACACCCAACTGAGCGAAGTCGACCAGCTCATGCGCTGCATACGCCACCGCGTCCAGGTACAGCTCTGCACCGACCCGATGCGCCTCCGCCGCGATCGCCGGGATGTCGGGCTTGGTCCCTAAGAAGTTGGAGGCGCCAGTGACGGCGACGAGGCGAGACCGCTCCGAGAGAGCCTCGCGAACGTGCTCCAGCCGGAGCTCACCGGATCGCTTGTCGAAGTCGATCCAGCGGACGGTCAGATCGTTCGCCTCCGCAGCGATCACCCAGGGCCGGATGTTGGCATCGTGGTCCAACCTGCTCACCACGATCTCATCGCCGGGGACGAGCGCGCGGCCGATGGCCCGCGCCATATCGAAGTTGATCTGCGTGGCGCTGCGACCGAACACCACGGCGTCGGCCTCGACGTTGAGAAAATCGGCCATCGCCCGCCTGGCCGCCATGACGATGCGATCGGCGGCCTGCTCACTGTAATTGTTGCGACCGCGCTGCGACACCGAAGTGACCATCGCGTCTCGGATCGCGTTCGCGACACGAACGGGTGTCTGTGTACCCCCGGGAGCGTCGAAAAGCGCACCGGCGGATCGCAAAGCGGGGAACTGAGAGCGGATTGCAGAAACAGAATACAGGGATTCATCGATATGCATGAAAGACAGAACCTCACGGAAGTGATGTGCGCGCCACACGAATAGGCGCAAGAAAATGGGTTCATTCGGCGTGAATACCGAGGAGAAGCCGCGGCACAGCGAAATGCGTTCGAACCGACCTCGACCAAGGACGTCTCTTCGAGAACGCGAAGAATCAGACCGCCGCTGCGCTATCGAGACACGAAGAGCAGGGAAGGAGGTCAGCGCACCGAGCGATGGCCGCCGATGCGGCCATTCTTGCGCTGGACCAGTTCTCCGTAGATTCCAGGCACGTGATCCTCGCTGATCGATCAGGTTCATAGCATCATGGTTATGAACGCGAGGGAAGAGTATCGCAGCCGGCCCGCGACCACAACCCCTGATGACACGTACGTCGCAGCCGCGCAGCACCCGCCTCCGGTGCTCAGCTGAAGGGTGAGACGACCTGATTTCGCCGGTACTCGAAGATCACGCTGGTCTTGGTGGACGCAACCCGGCGCTGCCCGGAGAGATTGTCGAGCACGAACTGGCGCAGTTCTGCCACGCCCGGGACGGCGACATGGATCAAGAAGTCCTCCGAACCGCTCACGAAGAACATCTGAACGACCTGCGGCAACAGACAGACCGCATCCACGAAGTCGTGGATGTTCTCCTGACGAGCACCGGCCTGAAGCGAGACCCCGATCATGGCCTGGAGCCCGTTACCGATCGAGCTCTGATTGGTCGCCGCATGAAAGCCGGTGATCACGCCCCGTCGCAGCAAGGAATGCAATCGCGTATGGGCGGTCGACGGCGCGACGGAAACCGACGTCGCCAGGCTCGCATTCGTGGCCCGAGCATCCGCGGACAACAGTTGCACGAGTCGGAGATCCACCGCATCCAGCGCCATTGAATTCCGAAGATCGTTCACGGAATGACACTCTACGCGGGCCGAAGAATGAAGGATCTTCATCATTGAGTGATTATCGGAATGAACCTTCAGTACTTGATCACGCATATCGAATCTGTGCAATCCTTTCCTGCGCAGTCATCGAGGAGGAACACATGCACATCGGCGTGCCCACAGAGATCAAGAACAGCGAGAATCGGGTGGCGATGACGCCGGCGGGAGTCGACGCGCTCATCTCCCACGGCCACCAGGTCATCGTCCAGAGCGGTGCTGGTCTCGGTGCGCACATCCCCGACTCCGTCTACCGCGCGGCCGGAGCCGTGGTCGCCGGATCGTCGGACGAGGTGTGGGCTCGCGCAGACATCATCACGAAGGTCAAGGAGCCGCTTCCGAGCGAGTACGGCTACCTGCGTGAAGACCAGATCCTGTTCACCTACCTGCATCTCGCGGCGAACCGACCGCTCGCCGACGCGCTCTTGACCGCACGAACCCCCGCGTTCGCATACGAGACGGTTCAGCTGCCGGATCGATCGCTGCCACTGCTGTCTCCGATGAGCGAGGTGGCCGGCCGGCTCTCGGTGGTCGTCGGCTCATACTTCCTGATGAGCACGCAGGGAGGCTGTGGCACGCTCATCGGCGGTGTCGCAGGAACGCCGAAGGCCAAGGTCGTCGTGATCGGCGGGGGAACGGCGGGAGAGCAGGCTGCGGTGAACGCGCTCGGGCTCGGCGGCGATGTCACCGTGATCGATCTGGACCTGCACAGACTGCGCGAGCTGGAGAACCGCTATCACGGGCGTCTGCACACTCGGATGTCGAGCCGATGGGAGATCGCCACGCAGGTGGCCACGGCAGACCTCGTGATCGGCTCCGTGCTCATACCCGGTGCGTCGGCACCGAAACTCGTCACCGACGAGATGGTGGCGAGCATGAAGCCAGGCTCCGTGCTGGTGGACATCGCGATCGACCAGGGAGGCTGCTTCGAGGGCTCGCGCCCCACCACGCACGACAACCCGACCTATGTCGTGCACGATGCGGTCTACTACTGCGTGGCGAACATGCCGGGAGCTGTACCAGTCGTCTCCACACAAGCGCTGACGAACGCGACCCTCCCGTACCTGCTGACGCTGGCGGACAACGGGTGGGAGCAGGCCGCCCAGGGCGATGCCGCCCTCGGCGGCGGGCTGAACACCGCCGGCGGGCGGGTCGTCAACCGAGCCGTCGGGTCGGCGCTGGGGCTGCCCGTCGCGCAGGCATAAGGCGCGGACCAGGACACATGTCGAGCTCCTCCCCTGGGCTCGGCAACGATCATCGCACTTCTTCGAGCGGCGTGTCATATGACGTCGTTTTCGGTCATATGACGTCGTTTTCGGTCACACGGCGCGCACGGCGCTGACAGCGGTGCCACTGTGGTGGAGCCCCGGGCTGCAGGCCGGATCGGCCCTGCGATCCCCTCTGCCTTCCTCGCCCCCAGAAGGAGCCTCATCATGTCCCGCATCATTCGACGCGCATTGTTCGCCAGCACGGTCGCAACCGCAGCCGCCCTGGCACTGGCCGGCTGCAGCCTCGCCGGCGCCACGGCATCCACGGGCGGCTCGGGTTCCGCGACCAGCACCGTCTACTTCGGCGTGTCGGCCGCCCAGACCGGCCAGTACGCCCAGTACGGCGAACAGTTCAAGCAGGCGTTCGACCTCGCCGTCGAACAGGTGAATGCGAACGGCGGCATCAACGGCCACCCGGTGGCGCTGAAGTATGAAGACTCGCAGTCCGACCCGAAGCAGTCCGTGACCGTCGCGCAGAAGTTCGTGGGGGACTCCGATGTGATCCTGGTGTTCGGCGACTACTCGTCGGCTGCATCCATCCCCGCCTCGCCCATCTACACCTCCGGCAAGCTGCTGCAGTACGGGTTCAACAACTCGAACCCCGACTTCACCGACAAGGGCAGCCAATACCAGTGGTCCAGCTCCACCACCACCAGCGACAGCTACGAGTGGACCGCCGATTACATCAAGAAGCAGGGCATCGACTCGGTCGGTGTGACCTACCTGAACACCTCGGACTGGGGCATCCCCGCCTACCAGGCATTCACGGCCGAGGCTGAGAAGGTCGGGTTGAAGATCACGGCCGCCGAGGCCGTCGATCCCACCAGCGACGACTACCGACCGTTACTGACCAAGGCCGTCGCCGCGCACCCGCAGGCGTTCGTACACATCG
>CALANS010000152.1 GCA_937926105.1 uncultured Actinomycetes bacterium
GTGTGTGCCCCGGCACTGTGCGTGGGCGTGGCGGCGATCGTCATGGCCGTCAGGCCGGCACTGCCGAGCTGGCTGCGGGTGATCTCGGTGCCGGCGGGTATTTGCGGCATTCTGGCGCCGCTGTTCGTCACGTACTTCGTCTTCTTCCTGTGGGCGCTTGTCGCGGGGGCCGTCATCGCCGTGCGGCGCACGGCAGCCCCCGCGCTGGATGCGGCGCCGTCCATGGTGTGACCCCAGGCAAAGCGGGGATATGTCCGATATGCCGCTGCACGTGCATCGCCTGAGGCGCTGGAAGTGCTGGGATCCCCTACTGCTCCGCAGCGGGGTGCTCGGTCGATGACCGCAGACAGAGGGGTGGTGGGATCCCCTACTGCTCCGCAGCGGGGACCTTACTACAACACGAACGCCCAGGTCAGGATGCTGGGGGGCTGCTCAAGAGGCTCCCGAAGCCCAGCTCTCCTGAACCCAAACGACCCAGGCGACGCCCACCGCGCACCGCCCGTCAGCTCGACACCGAGCAGACCCAGGAACTCATCGCCGCCTACCGGGCAAGGAGCACCGTCTACCAGCTGGGCGACCAGTTCGGCCTCGACCGCCGGACGGCCGGCAAGATCCTCACCCGCAACGGGGTCCAGACCAAGCACCCAGGTCTAGGCCCCGCAGATGTCGACCAGACCGCCCACCTCTATGCGGACGGATGGTCGCCGGCGCGGATTGGTCAGCGTCTCGGCGTCACCGCCACCACAATTCACCGGAGGTTGCGTGAGCAAGGCGTGGCAATGCGTACCACGACGGGCGGTACACGATGAGCGGCAAGAAGCGACTGAACCGCCACGACGATCAGCCCGGCTACGCGCTGGGCCTGTGGCACCTCTGGAATCTCGTCCCCACGACCGAAGAGTTCGACGGCGAAGACGCGGCCTTCACCGAACAGATGTGGTCGTTTTACGTGCGCCAGATTGCGTGGCAGTCCGATCGACCCGAGGCGATCCCCGATCTGAGTGTGCCGCTTGGAAGTGTCGACGATGACCCAGGAGCAGGCCACACGGACACCTGGTGACGCTCAACGGTCGAAGTCGATCGCGCTGCGCCCGGTCATGCTGACCTCGAAGCTGCTTGCGCCATGTAGGGACATCGCATGACGCTCACCGAGGAATCGGGAGGGACTCGCGCGGTAAGGCGTCCGATGACGTCGGCGCTGAAGGAAGAGGAGCGAGCGCACCGGCAAGAGATACGGCGCCACGAGCGGCACGAGAAGGAGTGCACCTCACTCGTGAGCAGGCGCGGGCCGGCGAGCCATGCCGTGGCTGCTGCCTGGCGCACAGGGCTGCTACTCGTCCCGGCCGCGGATCCAGCGTGCTCTTCTCCGACCCCGACTGTCCCATCACGGCGGTGAACGTCCGGCATCGAGGTCGAGACTGACACCGTCTAGGGCTCTGACTGGAGCCGGCCCGCGCCCGTAGACCTTGGTCAGGTCACGCACCGACAGCGCCGACGGCCTGGCCACGGACCCGGCGTCCGGGATCCGATCGGGAGGAGTCGGTGCTCGAGACGGCCGGTTCGCGGATCTTTCATCGGGTGGCCGGGTCTTCAGACACGGGGTCAAGAACCAGCGACCAGGCACGGATCGGCTGCCCGCTGCTGAACCGCTCGATGTCGGCATAGATCTCCTCGCCGTGCTTCGCTATCACCGCTCCGAATTCCTCGGCCGAATGCACCCACACGTACGCCGCGGCAGCGAACGGTGGGTCCGGTGCGCCGGGCTGCTTCAAGGGCCGGTGCACCTCGTAGCGCGCGCAGTTCTCACCGAGGAAAGAGACGAACCTGGGGATGTGCCGGGCGCCGAAGTAGTCCGCGTCGAAGCGGTCCAGCCCGGTGGGATACACGATCGATGCGCAGAACATGACTCGATCCTTTCGTTAGTGCGGGCGGGTCACGCTAGCCCCAGATGGCTAGAGATCGGGGTCAGCCCTCGACTTCGGCCATGGACCGGGGGACGCGAACGCGCTCGAATCTGAGTTGCCCCGCCGGGGTCACCCAGGTCGCGACCTGAGCGGCGAGCCGTCCAGCTCTTACTGCAGGGTCCTCATCGCACATCCGGCGCGCAATGTCCGGAGCGACCGACCAGATCGAGACACCCCTGAGGCGCTCGTCGTCAGGATCGACGGGTGGGCCTGCTGCAAGGATGACGCCGGCTGCGACGAGATCCGCCGTGTGCGCCAAGTGGGCGTCCTGGAGGGCCTCTGCCCCTGCCGGCGAAAGCAGGGGTGCGTCGGGCCGCAAGACCAGGGTCACCAGGGTGTGGCGATCGAAGCCGATCGGCGCGACGTTCGCGGCGTACGCGGCGAGGACGGCCTGCCAACCGTCAGGAGAGTCGAGGGCAACCAGCATGTCGCCGTGTCGGTCGCCGTAGCGATCGAGGTAATGGTGTTTGAGGTCGATGCGCGTCCGGCCGGCGCCGATGTCGGTGAAACGGACGTCGATCTCAGTAGCCACCGTCGGGTCAGAGGTCCATTCAGCACTGATCTGCCAGCTCATCACGACGCGATGCGGTGGTTGCCACTGCAGGACTCGACCCCAGACGTGTTCGCCATCGGTGCTGCGCTCGAACCATCGACCGTCCGTGTGAGCCTCCAGACTCACCTGCTGTAATGGGGCCTGCCCGATCGAGTGCCCGTCGCGTGGCCACCACGAATCGATGCCGTCGGTGAACAGCGCGAACGCCTCGGCCTGAGCGAGAGGGACGGTGATGCTGCGGTGCACTGTGGTCTGGGGTGTGTCGGTCATGGCGTGGGGCCCGATCCGGGAAGAGGAGACGCGAGCAGCGCGGAGATGTCGTGGTGGTTCAGGTACACCAGCACCCGATATCCGTCCTGCTCGGACCGAAGGAGCAGTGTCGAGGACAGCTCGAGCGCACCTCCGGCGCGGTCCGCGCTCCAGGTGCCCGAGACGAGGACGTGTCGATCGTCGAGGCGCAGCTGCTGTGCGCGCCGCCGGCGTACGGCGCCGACACCCGCGGCCTCGAACATCGCCCGGCGAGCGGGCAGCGTGCCGGCAAGCTGCTCCGGTGTGAGAGCGACGGCGAAGCTCGGGTCCGCAGCCAGGAAGGCGGCGGCGAATAGCTGTTCGGAGCTTCCGTCAGGATCGGCTCCCCGTTCGTCGAAGTCATCCAGGAAGGCGCGAATGTCGGGGTCGGGGTTGGACCAGGTGGTATTCACAGCTCGGTCGCGATCCTTTCCAGCAGCGGTACGGCGGCCGCGAGTCGCTCGCGCTCGCCTATGGTCAATCCGGACAGAACGGCCTCGATCCGGTCGATGCTTGCCGACTCGCGCGTCTCGAGCGCCTGTCGACCGGCTGGGGTGATCGTGACGATCACGCGCCTACGATCGTCCGGGTCCCGGGTGCGATGCACGAGGCCGGAGGTTTCGAGGCTCGTCAGCGTTGCTGCGACGGCAGCCGAGCTGACGCCCTCGTCACCCGCGATCGTCCCCGGCGCGGAAGGCCCGGTGCGTTCGAGTCGCTGGAGTACGGCCAGTTCCAGGAAGCTCACGCCTTCCGCAGCGTCTACGTAGATGCGGCGGATTCCGCGCGCGACGCGGCCGAGGGCAAGGCGGAGGTCGGAAGCCAGGTCGGTAGCGCCGAAGGTCGTCATATGATTAATCTAGATTAGTTAACCCAGGACGGGCAAGTGCTTTTTTGGGCGGTGCGGGCCCGCACCCGGTAGTCGCCGGGCACCTTGCCGGGGTCGTGGCCGGGGAACATGGCCCTGATGGGCGATGCCGTACCGCCAGACGGGTTCAGGACGTTCGCCCCCGACGCCATACCCGAGTTGACGACTGAGACGGAGTGAGGCGATCCGGGTTCTAATAACGCCCGGTAGGTGTCTACCTGGACACCTACCGGGAACTTACTAGGGACTTTGTGGAGGTGGCGGGATCCCTACTGCTACGCAGCGGGGGCCCACTCGATTACAGCGCCCATGATGTGTTCGAGGGCCCCACCTTCGCTGGCGCTCAGGCAGGGCCCTCAAACACATTGTGGAGGTGGCGGGATCCCCTACTGCTACGCAGCGGGGGCCCACTCGATTACAGCGCCCATGATGTGTTCGA
>CALANS010000153.1 GCA_937926105.1 uncultured Actinomycetes bacterium
GACGTCGAAGACACCGGCGTCCCCATGACCCAAGCCGACTACATCTGGGACTGGTCCGTTCCCTACACCCAATGGAAAACCTTCTCCGCGCTATGAGCCGCGCCTCAACCGCCACCGCGTACAAGGCGCGAGCGGCGCGGCCGGACACGGGTTCGTTTCCGAGCCTGGCACTGACCGGCCGGTGGGTAACGTGGAAGACACAGTGATCGGCCAGTCGGAGGTGCACTATGGACTCTCGGATGCGGGCATCTGACACCGATCGGAATCACACCGTGACCGTGCTCCGCGAGGAGGTCGGGACCGGCCGACTCACCCTCGACGAATTCACGCAACGCGCGGACGCGGCGTATCGCTCCCGCACGGTCGGTGAACTCGACATGCTCACACGTGACCTCCCGATACCGACATCGACGCCGACGCCACCAAGGACTCGACGCCTTCCGATGGCGGTCATACTCGCCGCCGTCGCCCTCGCGCTGGCCATCACGTTCATCGTCATGTCCGCCCGGATCGGAATCGGCCCCATGGATGGCCAAACGATGGACCACGTGATGACTCAGATGATGAGCAAATAGTCGCCGGAATGCGGTGGATCGGCCACATTAATCTCGCACAGAGGCGGTATCGGGTGGCCCGTTTCATGTAGCCGGGTCGTCCGAGGCTGGCGGCGGCGGCCACCATGGTGGGCGGCCAGTGGTACGCGCCGGATGGGGTCACCAGCTGGGTCGCGGCGAGCTCGAGCACAGTGAGGTCGACGGCGATCGCGATGGCGCAGATGAAAGTGGCGTGCTGCGGCCGCCGGGGAATTTCGAGGAGCCTAGGCGCGATAGTGCCGGTCGCCGACACGGCGATTGGCCCGGCGAGCACGCCGACGACCGCCGGCACCGTGCGCAGGAGTGCGGCATGCTCCTTGCCTGGGATTAGGGCGTGGAGCCGCACCCCGATGAACGGGTCGGTTGCCAGGAGCGGCTGGCTGGCGCGGCGGGCGAAGCGGCTCGCGAGGATCGGGCCGTAGACGGCGGCCACGACCATCGCGGCGACTTTATGCGGCCGTGGTTACGCCGTCTCTCGGCGGTGCTGTTGGCCCGTCCTGGTTCGCGGTCTGCCCTGAGCCGGTTCCGTTCGCGGTCGGCGACGTTACCGCACCATTTCGGTTGAAAGGCTTTGAATGCCGCGAATCTGGCCCGCGTCATGCGATTTCGAGCGGGGATGCCGCCACGCGGCTAGCATATGCGCGGAACGGACGGAACCGGGCGGCCGCGTCGCCACTTGGATGTGCCGGACTACCTGGTTCGGGGAACAGTTTCGCGATCGGTCAAATTGGGCCGGTTGGCAACGTCGCGACAGTCAGACGCGGACCGGTACGGCGAGGGACAGCGCCCGGACGAGCGATTCAATCGCCCCGGGGGTGAGCCGATAGTAGGCCCACTTGCCGCGCTGATCGCGGGTGAGCAGTCCGGCGTCGACTAGCACCTTCATGTGGTGCGAGACGGTGGGCTGCGAGAGCCCGACGGGATCGGTGAGGTCGCAGATGCACGCTTCGCCGTCCGAATGGGAAGCAATGATCGAAACTAGCCGCAGCCGGGTCGGTTCCGCGAGCGCTTTGAGCACGGCGGCGAGTTCTTCGGCCGCCTCTTGGCCCATGCCGCCGGCGGCACTCGGGGCGCAGCAGTCCGCCTCAGATGACACTGTTGCCTGGGGTTCTGCGGGAGACATGAAGCCATTCTGCCATACGCATTGACAATCGTCGATTAATCCTGTCATCCTATTCATATTGACGAGTGTCGATAGGCGAATGGTGATGACCGCCGGGGCAAGCCGGCAACTCACCCGACGCGGGACGGAGCGAAAAGCCGTGGGCGACAACGAATTGCGCGATGAGGTGCGTGCCAGGTATGCAGCCGCCGCGACGGCTGTCACCGGTACCGGTGGCCTTGCGTTGGCCGTGCTGGACGCAACAGATTCCTGCTGCGCTCCTACGACGGGGACGCTCACGCCATTGGCTGAGAACTCCTCGTGTTGCGGTGGCGCCGCCGAAGTCGATTCCGCGTTCGGCTCCGGGCTCTACAGTGCCGGTGAGCAGGGCGAGTTGCCGGCCGAGGCCGTGCTAGCCAGCCTTGGCTGTGGGAATCCAGTCGCGGTGGCAGAGCTTCATGAGGGTGAACGGGTGCTCGATCTGGGCTCCGGCGGCGGCATCGACGTGCTGCTCTCTGCCAAGCGAGTTGGTCCGGCAGGGCGCGCCTTCGGCGTGGACATGACCGACGAGATGCTCGCTCTGGCGCACGAGAACGCTGCCAAGGCCGGCGCGACCAATGTCGAATTCGTCAAGGGCACCATCGAGGCAATTCCGCTTCCGGATCGGTCGATCGATGTGGTGATCTCGAATTGCGTCATCAACCTGTCGGTGGACAAGCCCGCGGTGCTGGCCGAAATGTTCCGCGTGCTGGCTCCGGGCGGGCGGATCGGCATCTCCGACGTCGTCGCCGAAGACCACCTCGGCACGGCTGACAGGGCCGAACGCGGGTCCTTTGTTGGCTGCATCGCCGGCGCCCTGTCGAAGGCCGAGTACCTGGCGGGTCTGGCCGCCGCCGGATTCGACGACGCCACGGTCGAGTTCACTCATGAGGTTGCCGAGGGTATGCACGGCGCGATCATCCGGGCGATCAAGCCGGAGACGACATCCGCATGAGTGAGGTGAAGCTGCAACGTACGTCCGACTTGGATGGGCCGGTTTTGGCGCGCATGTCGCGGCTGGACCGCTTCCTGCCCGTGTGGATCATCGCTGCGATGGCCCTCGGGCTGGCACTGGGCCGAATGATTCCCTCGCTGGCCGAGGGCCTGGATGCGGTGAAGGTCGGCTCGGTCAGTCTGCCCATTGCGATCGGTCTGCTACTGATGATGTATCCGGTGCTGGCAAAGGTCCGCTACCGGGCTCTCAATCGTGTGACCGGCGACCGCCGCATGCTTGCCACGTCGCTGGTACTTAACTGGCTCATCGGCCCGGCGCTGATGTTCGCATTGGCTTGGATCTTCCTTCCCGACCTGCCGGACTATCGCACCGGACTGATCATTGTCGGCTTGGCGCGCTGTATCGCCATGGTGTTGATCTGGAACGACCTGTCGTGCGGGGATCGAGAGGCCGGCGCCGTCCTGGTTGCCATCAACTCGGTGTTCCAGATCCTCGCGTTCGGCCTGCTCGGCTGGTTCTACCTGCAAGTACTGCCCGGCTGGCTCGGCCTTGAGCAAGTGACCGCTGGATTCTCGGTCGGCACGATCGTCGTGTCCGTGCTGGTGTTTTTGGGGATCCCGCTGATCGCCGGGTATCTGACCCGCACCATCGGCGAACGCACCAAAGGCACCGACTGGTACGAGCAGCGGTTCCTGCCGAAGATCGGCCCGGTCGCCCTCTATGGACTGCTGTTCACCATCGTGCTTCTGTTCGCCCTGCAGGGCCACACCATCACCTCACGGCCCTGGGACGTCGCGCGGATCGCGTTACCGCTGTTGGCATATTTCGCGCTCATGTTCGGCGGCAGCTTCGCCCTCGGGCACCACCTGCGCCTCGGCTACGCCAAAACCACCACCGTCGCCTTCACCGCCGCCGGCAATAACTTCGAGCTGGCCATCGCCGTCGCCATCGGCGTCTTCGGAGCAACCTCCGGCCAAGCGCTGGCCGGGGTCGTCGGCCCTCTCATCGAAGTGCCCGTCCTCGTGGCGCTCGTCTACGTCGCGCTGTGGGCCCGGCGCCGCTACTACCCCGAGGACATCCCGTGACCCGCAAACCGACCGTACTTTTCGTCTGCGTGCACAACGCCGGCCGCTCCCAGATGGCCGCCGGCTGGCTGAACCACCTCGCCGGCGACCGCATCGACATCCGCTCCGCGGGCTCGCAGCCCACCGAGAGCATCAACCCGGTCGCGGTGGCGGCGATGGCCGAGGTCGGCATCGACATCACCGGCGAGCAGCCGAAACTGCTCACTG
>CALANS010000154.1 GCA_937926105.1 uncultured Actinomycetes bacterium
ACCGGCCCGGCGAGCCCGCCGAAGAAGATCGCCCCGGCCAGTGCGGGGATCTCGTCGCGGGCTATCCGGACGCGGCCCGGGCGACGGATCAACCGGTACAGGCCCAGCCCGGCGCCCGAGCCCGCATACAGCAAGCCTGCCAGCAGCACGGGGCTGACATTGTCGGCCAGCAGCAGCTTGGCCAGCGGCGTGCCCGCACCGAACAGCAGCGCCGAGGCCAACGTGGCCTGAACCCCCGGATTCCGCAATGCCGCCGACCTCATGAACACAAACGGTAGCGCGTACGACGTCCCTCCGGTCGGCCAGTGCCTCGTCTCATCGCGACGGTCAGGTCTCTCGTTCCGCCCAGGCGCGAGGCGGTCACTGCGGCCTGGACCACGATCCAAATCGCGCACATCGGCCTACACGGGCCAGCTACGACAGATTTGGTGCCAAGCGAGAGCCGTGGGTGGCACACCGACTCGGCCGCACCGTTGCAGGCGGTCGTGATCGGTCGCCCGTGGAGGCTGCCATAGCCTTGGCGCGTGGCGAATCGGCGATACACCGTCCTTGTTGAGGATTCACCGTGGGTGAATGGGACAAGCGTGGGCGGACGATTGGTGAAGCGGAGTCACTAGTTTCGCGATACCGCACCGTGCTCTCGGACTCGACTGTGACCCCCGGCCCGCGATGTGAGTCGGCGCCACGCACGGCAGCAGGGAGCCTCGAGGCTCCCCGGCGGCAAGAGCGACCGCAGCTCCGGCCGTCAGCATGTGCGCGAAGCTTGCCGCTGCGTCGAGGATTCAACCTGGAATGAATGCGGCGTTTGGACTTTTAGGCGCAGCAGGAGGTGGGGAGTTCGTTGCGAAACAGGTTGGCGGCGAGTCGGATTCCTTCGGCGGTGGTGAGGTAGGGGGCCCAGGTGTCGGCGAGTTGGGTGACGGTGAATCCGGCGGTGATTGCGTAGGTGGCGGCGAGCATCATCTCACCGGCATTGTCGGTCAGGGCGTGGATGCCGAGGACTTTCCCGCTGTCGGCGTCCGCGACGATCTTGATGCCGCCACGGCTGCGGTGGTCGACCATGGCGCGTGGCAAGTCGGTTATTGGCAGGTAGCGGCAGGAGCAGCGGTATCCGGCGGCGATCACGTCTGCCTCGGTCATGCCGGCCGACGCGAGTTGCGGTGACGTGAACAGCACCGACGGCAGGCCGGCGTAGTCGACACGCTCATGGGTCCCCAAGGCATTGCGTGCAGCAATTTTGCCTGTCGCTGCGGCCACGTACACGTATTGGGGCGCGCCGGTGACGTCGCCGGCGGCGAACACTACCGGGTTGCTGGTGCGCTGCTCGTCGTCCACAGTGACGAATCCCCGCGCATCGGTTGCCACGCCTGCCGCAGCCAGGCCGAGCCCGTCGGTTCGGGGTACGCGCCCGACGGCAACGAGAAGGCACTCGCCGACAACCTGAGTACCCGAGTTGGTCTTGACGCGCACCAGCCCGCCGTCGCCGCTGGTTCGGACAGCGCGGTCGGCGATGATGCGGATGCCGTCATCGGCGAGCGCCTTTTCGAGTTCGGCGGCGAGTTCTGGTTCGGTGTGCGGGGCGATGCGGCCCACCACGGTGACTTCGGAACCCAGCCGGGCGAAAAGCTGTGCCTGTTCCAGTCCGACAAAGCCGCCGCCTACGACCACCAGCGACTTCGGAAGTACATCGAGTTCCATCGCGGTCGTCGAGGTGAGGTAGTCGACGTGCTCCAGCCCGGGAATGTCGGGGACTTTAGGCTCCACACCGGTGGCCACCAAATAGGCGCGAGCCTGGAGCACGCGGCCTGCGGCGAGGAGAGTGTCGGGGCCGGTGAACCGAGCCTCGCCGCGAATGATGTCGAACCCGTAGGCGGCGGCGATGTCCACGTATTTGGACCGCCGCAAGTGCCCCACCAGGACGTCTTTCTGCGCGATCAGTGCCGCCAGGTCGACCTCGCCTGCGCTGGTCGGCACTCCGTCGAATGTCTGGTTTTCCGAGGAATGACGGCCGTGGGCAGCGGCCAGCAGCATCTTCGACGGCACACAGCCGACATTCACGCAGGTGCCGCCTATCTCGGCGCGCTCGATGACCGCCACGGTAGCCCCGTCCAATCGGGCATGGATCGCGGCGGACATCGCTGCCCCACCCGTTCCGATCACAGCCAGGCCGAGCTCGGTGTTTTTCGTCATGCCTGCCCTTCCGCGCGGCCCGCTCCGGTCGCCACACACCCATCGTTAACCTTCAACTACGCTTGAAGGTCAAGGACGAATAAGGGGGCGTCGACGCATGCGGATAGGCGTACTCGCCGACACGGCGCGGATCCGCCCATCAACACTGCGCTACTACGAGCAGCGCGGCCTGATCCAGCCGCCCGCACGAACGCCCGCCGGCTACCGGAATTACCCGCCGACAGCGGTGCCCAGACTTGAATTCATCGCGAGAGCCCGCACCGCTGGCCTGTCCCTGTCAGAAATAGCGGCGGTGTTGGCGATCCGAGACTCGGGCACCGCACCCTGCGTCCACGTCCGCGACCTCCTCGACCGGAAACTCGCCGACCTCGAACAGCACATTGACGAGCTGCAGACGCTGCAAGCAGGCATCCGCACACTCCGAGCGAACGCCACCGAAAGCGCGGCCCAAGCCTGCACCGCCGAGTCAATCTGCAACATGTTGTAGCCCGGCAGCTGACACCCGCCGAGCCGGCCCGCCGCCTCACACCGCCAGTTCGCTGCTTTCCGGTGGACTTTCGACCGCAGTGGCACGGCTCGCGAGGCGGATTCGCGCGGCGCGCAGTCCGTTGCCGATGACGACGATTTCGGCGATTTCGTGGACCAGCACCACGGTGGCGAGTCCCAATACACCGAGCAGTGCGAGCGGGAAAAGCGTGACGATGATCGCCAAGGCGAGCGCGATATTGCCGGCCATGATCCGACCGCCCCGGCGGGCGTGCGCCAATGCCTCCGGGATGAGGCGCAGATCAGTGCCGGTGAAGGCGACATCCGCGGATTCGACGGCTGCCGCGCTGCCGGTGACGCCCATCGCGATCCCGACGGTGGCCGAGGCCAGGGCCGGGGCATCGTTGATGCCGTCACCGATCATCGCCGTCGGCGTTCGGGCCGCGAGTTGATGGATGCGCGCGGCCTTGTCGGCGGGAAGCTGCCCTGCATGGACCTGGTCGATGCCGGCCTGCGTAGCGATGACTGCAGCGGTGAGCGCGTTGTCGCCGGTGAGCATCACCGTCGCCACGCCCTGCCGGTGTAGAGCGGCGATGGTTTCGGCCGCTTCGGGGCGCAACTCGTCGCGCACGCCGATCACACCTGCCGGCTGTCCATCGATCTCGACGACGATCACGCTCATTCCCTCTGCCGCCATCGCCTGCGCGGATTCGTCCAGGGAACCTGGGTTGATCCAGCGGGCGCTGCCGACCCGTACAGCCTGCCGGGCGACGGTGCCGGTGATGCCCAGGCCGGGCTGCTCTTTCACTCCGTGAGCCTTGAGCCGGGTTGTTGCGGCGGCGATGACGGCATTCGCCAGTGGGTGGCTGCTCGCGCCCTCCACTGCCGCCGCAGCGTCGAGCAAGTCACTGCGCGCGTGGCCGGCCGCCGTGTGGACTGCGGCAACCTCGGGCTGGTTGCTGGTCAACGTTCCGGTCTTGTCGAACGCGACGGTGCGGATCGTGCCTAGCTGTTCGAACGCGACACCGGACTTGATGACGACACCGAGTTTGCTGGCGGACCCGATCGCCGATATCACCGTGACGGGCACCGCGATCGCTAGCGCGCAGGGAGACGCAGCGACCAGTACCACCAGCGCCCGCTCTATCCAGACGCCAGGATCGCCAAGAACGGACCCCAGTGCCGCTATCGCCGCCGCGGCGATGAGAACGAGCGGCACCAGGGGCCGGGCGATCCGGTCGGCCAAGCGGGCTCGCTCGCCCTTGGCCGCGTGGGCCTGCTCGACGAGACGAACGATCTGCGTGATCGAGTTGTCGCGTCCGTCCGCGGTGGCCTCGAAGGTGAACGTGCCGGTGCCGTTCACCGACCCGGCGAGCACCCGATCCCCCGGACCGACCTCCAGCGGGATCGACTCGCCGGTGATTGCCGACGTGTCCAGCCACGACCGACCAGTCACGACCACCCCGTCGGTAGCGACCCGCTCGCCGGCACCGACCACGAGGGAATCCAGCTCACGGACCTCCGCGACCGGGATCACCCGCTCATCATTCAGCCTGGACACCCGCGCTGTCTCCGGGATCACCGAGAGCAATGCCCGCAGGCCCTGCTTGGCGCGGTCCATGGCCCGGTCTTCCAACGTCTCGGCGATCGAGAACAGGAACGCCAACGCCGCAGCCTCGCCCACGTGACCCAGGAGCACGGCGCCGGAAGCTGCGATCGTCATCAACAACCCCACGCCGAGCTTGGCGCGGCCGGCGCCCCGGATGAGCCGTCGAACGGTGCTCGGCACGAACGTCCACGCCCCTGCCGCAAGTCCCGCGGCATATGAAATCACTGCGGCCGTTCCCAGCCCCGCCCAGCCCAGGATCGAGCCGGCGACCCACAACATGCCCGAGGCTGCTGGGAGCGCGAGTGCACGGTCACGCCACCACGGCGCCAGTTCGTCGGGTCTGTCGGGCTCGCCCGCCGATGTGCCCGGTTTCGAATCGGGGCCGCAGCAGGCATTCTCCGAACCGACGCCTATCTGCATGGATACAACCGGCTTGAGCACTACCCGCTCGGATGCGACCGGTTCGGGCACCTGCTCAATGTGGCCGTCAATGGGGCCGCAGCACTCCCGGCTCACCGCACACCGTCCGCATCGACGTCCCCGTCCAAGGGCGCTCCAGGTCCGCAGCACATCGGCACATCACAGTCCGCGTCAATGCACGGAATCCCATCGTCGACCGCCAACACGACGTCCACCAGGGCTTGCAGTGCCTTCGTTAGGTGCGGGTCCGCGATCTCGTACCGAGTCTTACGGCCCTCTGGAGCAGCGACCACGATGCCGCAACCCCGCAGACAGGCCAAATGATTCGACACGTTCGTCCGTGACAGCCCCAAGTCCCGGGCCAGCTGGGCGGGATACCCGGGTTCGGCCAGCAACGACAGCAGGATTCGCGACCGGGTCGGATCGGCCATCGCCCGGCCCAGCCGGTTCATCACATCCACCCGAGGCGCAAGAGTCAGCATTCGATGACTATACATCAGACAATGACCTATTAAAGTCTGGCGGACTCGCTGGACCCGCCGGCACTCCACTGGCGCAGGTTGCAACGTTTCCGCGGGAGCGGGATTCCGCGGGACTGGGAATCCCTCGACCGGAGCGCTACCGAATACCCTGTCTCTCCGACGCCGATCCAAGCCGGCGCCGCGTCCTGGACGAACCGCGGCCGCCGACTCGTGCGCTTCCGAGAGCCGCGGCGCCCTTGCAGCAAGTCAGAAAGCCCATTTCGGTGCGTCTGGCGCCACGAACCAGACAGCCATCGATAGGCAGTCGTTGGGGAATTCTAAGCGAGCTTGCGGCCGAAATCCTGCCCATTACATTCGCCTGCCGGCCCTCGACCACCAGATGACGGTGACGAGAAGCAGCAGGGTGACAGCGTGCACGCCGGTGCACCAGAGGCAGATCGCGTGCACCTTGGCGACCTCCACAAAAATGAGCCACGCGACCATCAGGACGCCGACGACGCTGAGCGACACCCGCATCAGATGCATCGACCCGATCACCGCGACAGGAAAGCAGAGCAACGTCATGGCGGCGAAGAAGCCGAAACCAGCGACAGAGACCGGCACACCGGCGATCACCGACCACTCGCTGGTCGTCACCTTGAGGCAGTTGACGACACCGCTATCCGAGCAGGCCAACGTCTCCGAGCCAGTCAGGTACTCGTAGGCCAGGTAGCCCGAGATCCCCAGGCCGACGAGCGCCAGCACAAAAGAGGACCAGGCCGGAATCCGGGTCCGGTCAGCTGCGTGATCCCGGTCGACTTCGGTCAAATTCATGTTGGCCCCTCTCGACTAGTGACGCGAACCAACTGCCACAAGCCAACCATCCACGGCCAACTTCACCCGGCCGCACTACCGTTCAAGTGCACTGCGTTGATCATCGTGAATTCACACAGGCCGGGCGGCGGCGCTTGTACCGTCGATCCAACCATGGTGCCCATGCTCATCCCCGCATCGGCGACGCAGGAGTCGCCATCCGGGCGGCGCTCGGCGCTGATTCCGCGCGCACGGGAGAGCGGGCGATGGAGCGCACGATCCTGGAAGTCCAGCCAGGGCGGAATCAAGGCACCCGAATTCGCATGCTGAACGGTGAGTGTCCCTGCCAATGTTCTCGTGAATGCCCCGCAATCTCCTCTCCACGGCCCGCGACCCAGAAACGGCATAACGATCGCTTACCGCTGAAGCGTGGGGCTCCGGCACCGTTTAAGTCCCGGCCAGCGGGACGTTGAGAGTCCATCGGGAACGAGGTTCGCTGCACGTTGGATTCCGTCCGCAGTGGTGAGAAGCGGGCCTGGTCGTCGGAAAGTTAGATGGCGGTGAGTCCGGCCATGAACGCGTAGGTGGCTCCGAGTACCCCGTTGTCGGCATGCTCGGCCAGTACGTAGATACCGAGGACACTCCCGCTATCGACGCCCGCGCCAATCGTAATGCGGCACCGGATGCGGTTATTCGACGACGGCCCGCGGCAGATCCATCTGTAGCAAGAAACGGCAGAAACAGCGGTGTCTGGCCCGGCCGTTCGCATGCCATATTTCACAGATGTCCGGCTCACTTCCAACCCAACGAGTCACAGATTGACTCACTGACCTACGAAAATCCGACTAGCGCGCGCCCTGGGCGCCCTATTCAGGCATCAGCGCGGCGGCGGGTCGCGCTCTGACCTCGATTTAGGTGGCGCAAATGTCTGGAGCTTTTGGGGAGCCGGTTCCGGTGCCGATCGTCTGGCACGATCTGTCGACCGGTGAGGCGTTCGATGCCTGGACGGACTTGGGGCACTTTGTCACCCGGTTGGTGCGGCGGTTTCGGATCCGGCCGCGGGAGATCCCGCCGTGCTGGTATCGACACGGCGCCGCAGTCGAGGAGCTGACGGCCCTGTGGGGCGCGTACCAGGTCGCCTACGGCTCGGATCAGGCAGCGTCTTCTGCGGCGGAGTGGCTGCGCATCCTGGCGGACACCCGCGCGCACCTGACGGAGTGGATGTCACGCTGCGGCTGTACTGCCACCGAGCATCGGGATGACCCGGAAGTCAACTGGATCGACAACGACCCGGCATTCGGCCGATTCGTCGGCGCGGACTGCACCGCGCGCCGCCAGCCGGCGTGGCCGTCGGCGGTGGAACGGCCGGTGCCGCTATGAACACCATCACCGAAGACACCGCCCGGGCCGCTGCGCGCGCCGCCACTCCCCCGCTCGTCGGCATCACCGAGGTAGTGCCGCGGGCCCGCCATGTGCATCGGGTTGAGCTTTCGTCGGGTGATCTGCTGTTCGACACCACCGGCGTCTTGCAGGCGATCGAGGAGACGTCGTCGTTTCACGACGGGAAGATCGTCTCCGCACTGCTCGCCAACGAGCACCGCGTGTGGTTTGGGAACGACAAGCCGATCATCGCCATACTGCCGCGCACCGAGACGCCGACGCTCACCGTCGACGAGCGGGTGTTCGACCCGGAGGACGAAGCCGGCTGGGCGCACGGCAACCCTCGCGTCATGGACTCCGAGACCGACACGCACCGGTGGGAGCCGGATGACGGCAACCCCATCAGCTGGGCGGCGGACATCCTGCACCGGCACGGCACGCTGGAGCCGTCCTCCTCGCCGCCGTTCACCGAGCGCACCTGGTATTCGGGCAGCGGCGTCGACTTCGCGCGCAGCGGCGCCTCCGTCGACACCACAGCGCACCTGTCGGGGTTCACCCTCGCCGAGGCCGAGCAGATCGGCGCCCGCATCACCGCCCCGCCGTCATCGCGCCTATCCCCTGTTTTGCAGCGCGGTTTATCCCGCACCACTTATGACGCTTCTCGCGCCCGCTCCCGCGTGGGCTTGTCTTCCGGCAGGTAGTCGCGCCGCGACTTGGTCACGCGTCGTCATTCGATTTCCGTTGCACGCCACCGATTTTGGAGGCCCATCATGAGCACAAGCATTGAACCGCCGGCCGAGACTGACACTCGGGACGTCGTCACCGTCGTGTTGGATCCGCGCGTCGCCTACCTGGGTTTCGGCCCCGACGACGGGCCCCTCGCACAGTTGGCCGGCAAATATGGCGCCGAGGAGGTGATCGAGGATCTCGCCGACGCCGCGGAAAAGTTGGACTTCGCGTTCAAGAACGCCTGGGAGAACGCCGCCCGCCGCATCGCCCCGGACGTCGACTGGTACGTCTCGGCGCCGTACCACCAGGCGCCGGACGATTTCCCGCTCCTCGACGCGGTCGCCAAGACCGGCCGGGAAGATCGCGACCGGGCCGAACTGATCAATCAGATCAGCGCCGCCATCACCGTCGAGGCGGAGACGCTGAGCATCGGTGCGACCCGCTGGGCCGTGATCGACGGCGGCCGCATGGTCGGCTCCGCAACTGTGGAGCACACCGTCATGTCCGTCCAAGACCAACACACTCGCGAAACCGCCACGCTGCTGCGCGATGGCGGGGACGTGCTGCGCACCGTGGATTCCGGCGATCTACGACTGGAGCTCATCGAGCCGGACGGCGAGATCCGCCACGTTTCCGGCGCATTGGGCTATGTGCTGACCGACCGCGGGACCGCCATATTCGCCGCCGCAGATTTTCGTCCGTCACCGCTGCACGCGGTCGACTCGGATCGCACGATCGAAGCCCTCGCGGAGTTCCTCGCGCTGAAACCCGGCGACACAGACGACGAATATTTTGCGAACTACACGCAGCGGCAACAGTTCTGGGCTGCCGGCGACGGGCCGAGCAAGCTGTACGGGCTGATCACGGAACTTGCCGGGGACACCGAGTACAACGCGCAGATCGCCGCCGACGCGGAGTTGGCCGCGGAGCATTCCGGCGAGATCCGCGCCTGGCGGGTGCGGCCGCTGGAGCGCACCGACCTGCCGCCCACGGATCTACTAGCCGACAGCCCCTCGGGCGCCCGCGCCCAATACCCCGGCTACGTCGCGGCGTGGATGATCGACACCGGCCGCGACCTCGACCTGGACAGCGACCTGTTCCCGGCGCTGGGGGTCGAGCCGAGCGGCACGCCACTGCACCACGGGCAGCCCGTCATCCCCGGGGTACGCGGGCAGCAGACCCTGGACTGGGCCGTCGAGCACGTCAACCACTGGGGAACCGAGGCAGTGATCGTCACCGACCTGATCCCCAGCCGCGTCACGTTGAACATCCCGGCCACCGGCACCGCCACCGTCGCCATCATCGGCGCCTCGGCGACCGCGCACGCCGGGGCACACGTCGAAGCCCACCGCCGCTCCCACATCACCGCACTATCCGACTCCGACGTGCGGATCTACCCCGGCGCCGCCGTCGACCGCAGGCAAGGCGCCCACGTCACGCTCGCGCCCGAAGCCCGCATGCCCGAACGCGGCGGGGCGTTCCGGGATAACGCTATGCAGCAACGGGCACGCGGGCGGTAACGCGACAGCTTGGGAAAGTGCCCAGCAGCCCAGACTGACGGTCAGCCCTGCGATACAACCGCCTAAAGCCGCAGGAACCGTCAAAGGCCGTTTGCGACGATAGCCACCAGCAGGCCGGCGACGAATGCGGGGCCGAGAGCGGCTTGCTGGCGGCCTCGTGATTTTGCGTGGAGGAGCACGAATGTGATGGCGACCTGGGTTGCGAGGATGGCGACGGCGATCGCGGTCCAGGAGAGCCACCCGGCGAGGATGCCGCAGGCGGCTGCGATCTTGACGTCACCGAGGCCGTAGCCATCGCGGGCGATGAGCGCGCCGAGCAGGATCCAGCCACCGAAGATAGCGCCGCCGGCAAGCGCACGCAGCGGGCCTCCTTCACCAGTTGCGAGCGAGATCCCGGTCAGGGCAACGAGTCCCAGTGCTCCTGTTCCAATCGAGAGGATATTCGGCAGCCGCTGTTCGATCACGTCAATCATGGCCGCCGTGATGAGGGCCACGAGGCCGATTCCGTAGACGACGATCGCCGCGGCGGGGCGCACCGTCGAGACGGCCCACGCCCCAACCCCGACGGCCGCAGCCACGGCGCACCAGCCAGCTGGATTCGCCTCCCGCCACGCGCGTATGGCGGAGTCTGCAAGCGTGGGGCGAGCCGGCTTCAGATCGGACCTGATCCGGGCTTCAACTTTCATCGCCGGTCGCTATCGGGGAAAGGCCGTCGGCGAGGCTTGGGCAGCGCATCGCCCACAAGTTTCTGCATGTGTTTAGGTAGATCCTCGGGCAGATCGACGTCGCTGACGGCGAGCACTGCTTTCGCCCAGCTGGCGGCGCTGGCGCTGTCCCCGCCGTATTGCGCGATGTGGATCAGGTCGCACAGCGGGATCACGCTGTAGGGCTCGATCCGGCGGCCCGTCATCGCAGCCGATTCCGCGATGGCGACGTCACCGATTGCGAGCGCGAGATCCGTTGCGGCATGGGCGGCGTCGATCACCGCCATGGGAAGTGTCCTATCCTCCAAGCGCCCGGCGGCAGCCATCCAGGAGTAAGCCTGACCGCCGGCCTCCGGCAGGACGGGGCCGCGCACCAACTCGAGCGCGCGCTGCAGATCCTCAAGCGCATCGCGGGCGTCGCCGACCTTCGAGCGGCGCTCGCTGCGGCGCACCAGGCGAGCGAAAAGCTCACTGTCGAGCAGCCGGTCGGTGAGGTAGTAGCCGCTGTCGCCGTGCGGGATGAACGGCTCGGCGCTCTCCGGGTCCTGGCCCAGCCAGGCGCGCAGCCGGGAGACCACGACCCGCCGGCCACCGGCGGACGGCTGCGCGCCATCGGGCCACAGGTCGGTGATGAACTTGTCGGCGGTGACACCCTGCGCGTACAGCGCCAGATACACCGCAATCTCGACCTGCCGCGGCTGCGGCTTACTCGGCGCAGGCCCGCGCCCGGTCACCCGCGCCGGCCCGAGGATCGCGATCTTCGGCCGCCGCATAGTGTCCGCCTGCCACTCGGCAAGATCATCGTCAAGCCGCCTGTCGGGGTCACGAGACACGTCGCCATCTGCCAGGCCGCCCGGTTGCTTCGGCCGATCCCGCGCCTCGATCGTGACTGTGCCGTTGGTTGCGTACGGCATGCCGTCGGCGAGAACAGCTGCGGCGCCGTCTATCTCAACATCAGGTGTGACGTCATTCACCTCCGCACTCCCGTCGGCGAAATCCACGGTCACATCGGTCGTGAGGATGCCGAGCCGCTGGAAGTCGATGGCATCCTCGTGCGTCGCATCCTCGTCGGTAGCGGTTTCGTCGGTGTCGAGCTCGGCTGCGAAGAGGCCGATCAGCGCGGCGAATTCGTCATCGGTGGTTCCGGCGATCGTGATCGGCTCGCGGCCGAAGATCGTTGGGATCATCGCGGTGCCGTCGGCGGTGATCTCGACGCTGGTGGCGATGCCGGGGTTGGGGCCGCTGGTGATCAGTGCGGCGGCGGCCGGCGGCCCGGCTTGAAGTGATTTGATGAGGTCGGCGGACGCTTCGACGGCGGCGATATCGCGCTCGTCGGCGATCAACACGTGTGGTTCCCACGCGTCGGCGTATGCAGTTTCCGTTCGAGTCTTGGAGATTCGTTCGTCGCGGAGCAGTTCGCGGATCGATTTCGTGTGCACGGCAAGGGCTTTCACCTCGAATGCCAAGTCTTTGACGGTCTGGATTCGATCCGTATCGAGCGCACGCATCCCATCGGCCCTGTCAGCAACGTTGAGGTGGATACCGTCGGTCCACGGCGATTGGGACAGCTCGAGAATGAGGTGGTTGATCAGCTGGCCGGCGCGCTGCTGGTCGCCGCCGATATGCAGTGCGCCGATCTGTTCGAGGTTGATCATGGCGATGCGCCCGTCGGAGGTGGTGCCAACAGTGGCTATGGCCGGGAGTGCGGCGAGCTTTTCGTAGTCGATAGCAACGTCCGGCGTCGCTTCCGGCAGTTGCATGGTCCAGGCGGTGTTGCTGCCGGTAAACGGCTCAGGCGGCGGGGTCGGCTTGGCTGGAAGCAGTTCTATCGAGTCGGTGTCGATCAGCACGCCGACGATGCCGACGTCGCCGTGCTTCGCGAGGATCGGCGTGATCGTGCGCAGTGCTCGGTTGATCCGCTCCGGCGTGCTCCGGCTGGCGCGGCGGCGCAGGGCTCCTTCGGCCCGGGCTTCCAGCTCCGTGGGCGGTTGCGGTGTGCGCTGGCCCGGGCGACGCGATTGCTCCAGTCTTCGGCGCGTGAGTAGCAGCCCCGCCCAGGCGATCGCGGCGGTCAGCGTGGTGACGCCGGCGAGGAGCATGTTGCGTTGCGACAACAGCTCGCCGGTTTCGCTTGCGCCAGCGACTGGTGTCCGCGTTTCCTGGCTAGAGCTGGCTGACGGTCCGGCCTCGGTGGCTGCCGGAGCACTCGAATTCGGGGCGACTGACGAGGCTCTATCGCTTGGAGCGGTGGCGCCGGACGACGGTGCAGTCGCGCTTCGCGAGCTGCCGTCACCGCTGGCTGCAGCGGGATCTGGTGCGGCGGCCCCTTCAGCGGGGTCGACTTCCGAGCTGCCTGCCCCATCTGATTGGGCGTCCGGGCCGCTCACGCCGCTGGCCGTGGCTTCGCCTGGATTACTCGCGCCGGCCTGTTCGTGTGCTGGCGCCGTCGCATCGTCGGCCTGGTGTGCAGCAGCAGATGGCCCGGCTTCACTGCCGTCCGAGGTAGTGCCCGCAGACCGTTGCGGACCATCCGTCCCGCTGCGGGCCGGCGCCTCGGGTGCGGGGATGTGGATGGTTTGGCCGGGGTGGATGAGGTCGGCGTTGGCGATGTGGTTTACGGCGGCGAGTTCCGGATAGAGGTTGGCGTTGCCGAGTTCGTCGAGGGCGATCTGGGACAGCGTGTCGCCGGGTTCGACGATCACGGTCTCGGCGGTGCGGCGGCCAGCGGTAGTGGGACCGGTTGCCGGGCTGCCGCCCTGTCCCTCCGGAATGTGTGCGCCGGCGGGGAGCTGCAGTATCCAGCCGGGGAGCAGGAAGTTCGCGGACTCGAGGGTGCGTCCGTCGGGCTGGACGCGCCCTTCGTTGAGGGCTGCGATCTCGTGGTAGCGGCGGCCGCTGCCCAGGGTCTTCTCCGCGATGGACCAGAGGCTGTCGCCCTTCGTCACGGTCCACGTCGGCCCGGCCGCCGCGGCCCGCGCGGTCCGGATGGGCGTGGTCGGGCGGCCCATCATACTTGCTTGGCTGCGATGTGCGGCGGGTGACGCCGATTGGAACGGGGATGCCGCGACGGCAAGGGGTGCGGGGTGCGGGAGCAGCGGCATGCTGGCGGCGATCGCGGGGGTGGCGGAGGTGGCGATGGTGCCGGCGATGAGCATGCCGACGAGTAGGCCGGCGGCGGATTGCGGCAGGTGCAGGCCGGGTAAGTGCCAGTCGGGTCGGCGGGCGATGCGGGAGACGATCTCCATCAGCACGGTGATAGTGAAGATGGCCCAGGCGACGAAGCCGACGATGACGAGGAAGCCGAGGAACACTTGGCCGGTGTCTCGTTCGGTCAGGCGCTGCCAGATCTCGGCCAGTCCGGGCACGTGGTCGGGTAGCAGCGGTCCGCCAAGCTTGTACAGGGCGTACGGGGCGCCGATCAGCATTGCGGCCAGGGCTATCAGGGCGATCAGGCGGCGGACTTGGCGGGCGACGAAGGCGATCATGGGGTGCCTCCTTGCTGGTAGACGACCTGGGCCTGGCCCGCTCCGGTGACGGTGAACGCGTCGATACCGACCAGCGGCAGGAACACCGTGTCCTGGTGCAGGGTGACGGTCGCGGCGACGTCCAAACCTGTGACGGTGACCGTTCCGGTGGCACCCGCCGCCGTCAGGTAGTCCTGCGCCGCAAAGTTGGCGGCTTCCGGGTCGATCGCGACATCACCGGGCCGGTAGGTCGCGGCCGCCGCGCGGGCCGCCTCGGAAGCGATCGCCCCGGCGTGGTCCAGCGCCCGGGCCTTGGCTCCGCCGTCGACGACCAGCCCGAGGATCATTATCAACGCGACCGCGGCGATGAGCATCATCAGGGACATTCCGCCGGAACCGGCGTCGGAGCGCCAATCGATGCGCTTGCTCGTCGCCAGCCGGTCGTGATCCGATGGTCTGCCCGGTCGCGGCGATTTCGGCTGCGCCGCCCGCACCGCGGGCTGGTCACGTTCCGCCACTGTCGCAGGCGAATGACGGCCCCGCTGCCGCACGGTATGGCGCGAGACTGGTCGTGCTGGTTTGAGCTTCACAGTCCCTCCCGATCCGGGTCGAGCGGGCTTGCCGCGGTCGCGGTGACGGTGTGGCTGCCGGGCCAGCCGGGGATCGCGAGATCAGACCAGGCGACGGTGCAGTCGACCGTGACGGTGACGTGCGCTGGCGTGCCGAGTGGGGCCGTCAATCCGGTCGTGTCGACGGTGATCGTGTCGGTTTCACAGTCGATGCCCTGGTTGCGGAGGCTTGTGGTGACGACCGACCGCGCCTCGGCTTCGGCCTCTGTCGGCGTGTGTTGGCTGCTGGCGGCGCGCGCCCCGGCTGCGGCGGCTTGCTCGACGCGGGACTGACCTGTCGCGGTGCGCCCGGCGGCGACTCCGACCAGGATGATCAGGACGATGGCGGGGGTGATGATCACGAGTTCGAGCGCGGGCGCGGCCGAACCCCGATCCGACATCGCCTGCCTCAGCACGTGTTTGATCCGGTTCATGGCAGGGTCTCGATGATCGCCGATGCCTGCCCAGCGACATGCGGGTGCGCGAGCGGGACCAGGTTCGGGGCGGAGGCAGTGACGGTCACGGTGATCTGCTGGCCAGCTTGGGTGACGGTGATGACCGCATCGGTGAGCGAACCGGCGGCCTCGTCGGTGACGAAGTCCTCGGCCGCCTGCTGGCCGCGCTGCACCGACGCGGGCGCCTGTGTTGCGGCGCGTACCCCGACCTGCGCAGCGGCGACCGCGAGGGACCGGGCGTAGGAGTGCAGGCCGAACTGGACGCCGCCGAAGATCAACAGCAGCACCGCGGGCATGAGCAGGATGAACCCGAGCGACGCGCTGCCCGAGCCACGCTCTCCAGCCCAGCGGCCCCGGCACTGCGGCACGCTGCCGCGCCGTCCGCTGCGGGTTTCGCGGCGCGGTGGGGGTTGGGGCCGGATCTTCGTCACGTCTGGAGCCGCCGACTGGCTAGGGGTTGAGGTCGGCGGTTTTGGAGTTGATGACAGCGACGATGGCGGCGACCACGATGCCAGCCGCAATCACGCCGCCGATGGCGATCAGGACGTGTTCCAGTGAGACGCCGCCGGAGCCGCGTTCGGGTTCGACGCGTAGCGCTTCCACTCTGCGTCGCAGGGTGAGCATGATCGTGGAGTACAGCATGGTAGCGAACGATGAGATAGTCATTTCGGCTCCTTCAGGTGGGTGCGGGACGGGTTGCGGCACAGGGCATGTGGTGCCTTTCAGGTTGCGGTCAGCTGGGTGATCGCCGGGTAGAGCGGGAATGCCATGGTGGCCATCGCCAACACAGCCTTGGGGATGGCCATGCGGCCGGAGGCGACCTGGGCCGCGGCGATCTCGTCGGTCTGCAACTGCGCGCGCAGCGAGGTGGCGCGGGCGAGCAGCGTGTCGTAGATGGCGGCGCCCTGGGTGCCGGCGCCGGCGGTGATCGCCGAGAGGTCGGCGAGTTCGTCGACGCCCATTTCCTCGGCGAGGTCGGCGATGCCTTGCCAATGTGAGTGTCCGGCCCGGGTGGCCGAGTCGATCGCGCCCTTGATCCGTCGGAACGTCCACAGGGGCGATGCGGCGGCTGCGTCGTCGAGGGCGGCGCCGGGGCCGGCTCCTGCGGCGCGGTGCAGTGCGACCAGTTGCAGGAACGCGACGAGGCTGTGGCGCATTTCCAGCCGTGCCTGGTCGGCTTTGCCGGCGGTGTGGCTGCCGACCGCAACCCATGCCAACGCAGCACAGAGTGCGGCAATGCCGGCGGGGATGACGGCCGGGATGTGCAGGCCGAACGCGGTGAAGATCAGCAGGTAGATCGGGCCGACCAACAATGTTGCGGCCGTCAGCGCGACGCGGGTGAGCAGGAACTCGCCGCGGCGCATCCCGATCACCGCCAGATCTCCGTCTGGGGTGGTGAGGTGGGTTGCGGCCAGCCAGGTCTCGAACCTGGCTTGCAACCCGGCGATCCCCACGGCCGGTTCATTCGGCTGCCCTGCTTGCCTCGTTGCGGTGGCATGTCCGGTGTGGCCGGGCATGCGCAGTGCAGCGAGCAGATCCGGCCGGCCGGGCACCAGCGCGGTGATGATCATGGCGATGCCGAGGCCGGCCGCGCCACCCACCGCGAGCAGACCGAGCGTGGACGGGCTCATGACGACGCCCCATTCATACCCGTCGCGGGCGATGTCGCTGCGGCTCCCGACGCGGCCATGGTGTTCCAGGCAGCGTTCGTGCCGGTGTTTCGGGCCGTGGCCTTCGCTGCCTTCCCATCGTCGCCTGTCAGGAGCCGGGCTGGGCTGGGGGTGATCGACAGCCTGCGCAGCATGATCAGGGCGCCGATAACAATCGCGGCCAGCAGAGCGAGGACGAGCTGCCCGGTGATGGTGCCGTAGACCTTGGCGTAGGAGGTGAACACCGCCACGGCGACGACGAACAGGATTTGGACGATGACGATGGTGCGCGCCTCCGATCTAGGCTCCGCCCGGTCGGTTTCGATCCGACGCCGCGCGGCGACATCGTCGGCGAGCTGCCGGGCGAGCACGCGCAGCATGTCCGGGGTGCGCGCCGACGGTGCGGTTGCTGCGATACCCAGGGCGATGACGACCATGTCGCCGAGCGGGTCGTCGATGTCGTCGGCGAAGCGGCGCAGGGCTTGTTGTTGGTCGCCGCGCGGGGAGGATAGGCCCACAGCGAGCCGTAGGGCTGGGTCATTGATGGCAGCCGGGGCGTGGGCGGCGGCGCTGACGACGGTTTGGATCGGCATGGCGCCGGCGGCCATGGAATCGGCCAGGCGCCGCACCCACTCCTCCAACCCTTGCAGCACGTCAATGCGGCGTTTGGCGATTGCGGCGGCGCCGAAGAAGTACGGCAACCCCGGCACCGCCAGTGCCGTGACGATTCCGGCGACGGGCCAGCCCGACACCGCCCACACAGCGACACCGGCCAGTATCGCAATCGCGATCGTGCGGCCCTGTTTACCGGTGACGGCCTGGCGCAGGCGCAGCAGCGACGCCGACCGGGCCGCCGAACCCGGTGTTGCGGGCTGTGTGCCGGGGGCACGGCCGTAGATGCCGACGGCCACCAGGAGCATGCCGGCGATGAGGGTGGCGCCGCAGATCGCGGCCAGCAGCGGGATCATCGTCATGCCCGCTCACCCGTGTCCCATGGCTGCGGCCAGGTTCCGTTGGCTGCACTCAGCCAGGTGAGGTCGAAACCGGTACGGCGGCACCAGGTTTGGTTCTCGGGAAGGTGCTGCGGGTAGCCGCGCGGGTCATCCGGCCGGCCCGAGTCCGGGGCGAAAATGCCGGTGGTGGCAGGCTGGCCGTTCTCCCCGACCGGGCCGACCTCCACAATGTCGGACACGAACCTGCGCTTGCGTCCCGCCACGGTCGGGATGGTGTCGATGTAGATGATGAGGTCGACGGCGGTGGCGATCTGTGCCATCGCCGCCGCGTGATTCCAGTTCGGCTTGTGCTCCCCCAATAGCGATGCCAGGGCTTCGAAGGTGCCGGTGGCGGAGTCGGCGTGGAACGTGGCCATCGACCCCTTCATGCCGCGCGACATGGCCGCGAGCATGGGGATGACCTCGGCGCCGCGGACCTCGCCGACCAGGATCCGCTCCAGCCCGTGGCGCAGCAGCTCCGGGAAAATGTCGGCCAGGGTGACCTCGCCGGCGGCCTTGCCGTCCGGACCGCGCTCCCCCGTCGCCGGCCGTGCCTCGGCCGGCAGGATCAGCGGGAACCGGCCGGGCAACTCGTGCAGCAGCAGCTCATACTCCGTCTCCAATGTCGCGAAGCGTTCCATGTCCGGCAGACACCGCGCCAAAGCTCGCAGCAGCGTGGTCTTGCCCGCGCCCGGCGATCCCACGATCAGCATCGAGCGATGCGCGGTGACGGCGGCGGCCAGGAACGCGGCCATCGACCTCGAGATGGTGCCCATGCCCGTGAGCTGGTCCAAGGTGACGTCGACGAAGCGGTGCCGGCGGATCGTGACCTGCGGATGCGGGGTGATCGACCACTGCGCCGCCAGGCGGGAGCCGTCCGGCAGGCGGATGTTGAGAAACGGCCAGGCCGTGGTGACGGCCCGCTCGTTCTGGCCGTGATACGTGGCGATCGACCGCAGCTGCTCCAGCAGATCCGCGTCGGATTCCGCGACCGGGGCGACTGTTTCGCTGTGTCCGTCGGCGAAGCGCTTGATCGCCGGGGCGGCGCCGTTGATGAATATCTCCTCCACCTCGTCGTCTTGCAGGAGCTGTTCGATGCGGCCCAGGCCGAACATCGCCGCCAACACCGCCTCGCCCAGCGCCGCCTCCTGCCTCGCGGTCGGCGGATTCCCGGCGGCGGTCTCGGCGTCGGCCCACGCTGCCGTGCGCTCGCCGATCAACCCGATGGCCAGCTGCCGCTGCTCGGCCCGATCCAAACCCGGCCCGCCGTCCTGGCTGTAACGGTCCAGGTCCGCGTTCACCTCGGTTTGGATGCGGCGAACAATCGCGAAATCAACTGCCGCAGGCTGGGTTTCATCACGGAGCCATGCGGCACGCGGGCCGCCGTTGCGATCGTCGCCCCAATCATCACTGGGGTGGGGATTAGTGCCGTTGATGCGGCCGTTCAGGATCGACGTCATGACGCGCCGCCCACCCGGACTGCGGCCGGTTCCGGGGTGCGAGAGGGATGTCGCGCGGCGCTCGCCTCGCTGGTCCGGCCGGCACGATGCACGGCCTGCGCCGTGGCGGGCCCGGTTGCGATCGTGTCTGGCTCGCCTTGCCGCGCAAGGGATGTCGCGAGTTTGGCCGCGGATCGCATCAGCGGCGTCGACGCGATCTGGCGGGGCGCGGGCAGTGCGTCGACGAGCGCGCCCGCTGAAGCCGCATCCCAGGCCAGCATGCCGGCGACCGGCGCGATATCTGCCATCGCGGCGCGGATGTCGCGCTCCGAATACGGCCGGCCCGCACCAACGATCACCGAACGCAGGACCCAGTCCTCTGCGCTGGAGGCACGCTGCGTGGACGTGCCTAATATCTCCCCCGCCACCGCCGCGACGGTCTGCGCAGCGTGGACGGCGGGAGCGTGGAGCGCATCGCGACGAGGACCAGGTCGGCAGCAACCCACAGCGCGTCGTGGCGCACCGGTGCGGGGATGCGGCCGGCGTCGACGATCACGTCCATGCCAAGATCCGCGAGCGCTACGGCGATGGCGGGGTAGTCGATCGCTTCTGTCTGCCGGGTCGTATCGGCACCGGGTAGTAGCCACCGGTTCTCGTCGAGGGTGACGACGTTCGCCCAGATCGCCTCGACCATGCCGGAGCGTCTCGCGGCGACGCGAGCCCCGGTGAGGTTCCGGTCTCCGACATCCGCCCCGGCGGCGTAGCCGAGCACCAGCGAGCCGCCTGCCGGGTCGGCCTCGATCAGCAGTACCGGGCGGGGCCAGGTGAGCGTCAAGCTCAACGCGGACGCTGATGCGCCGGGCGATCCCTTTCCTGCGATGACGGAGATGATCATGGCTGTCATCGCCCGGCGATCACGATGATCACGGCGACACCGGCTGCCGACCAAGCGGCTACCGTGGCCGCATCGGCGCTGCCGACCAGCACGTCGACGGTGCGGCCGCCCGAAGCATCGGTGGCGCCGACCGTGTAAACGACGGCCCGAATCGGACCGGTCGACCGCACCGCGGCTTGTGCGGCGGATTGACCGTCGCGGTCTGCGCGGGTGATCCAGACCTGTTGTCGGGCAGCTAGTTCCGTAGTGGGCAGCATGCCGGGTTTGACGGCGACGCCGACCAGCGCCTGGCCGTCGGCGGGGATCTGCCCGGCCATCACGTCGTCAATTGTGAGGAGGGAGCCGGCGTGTAGGTCGGTCGCAGCGAGCTTGCCGACCGCCGCACTTCGGTCGGCCCAGGGCATCGGATGCAAAGCTGGGTCGGTGGCAATCTGGGCCTCGACGAGATCGGCGGCCGCGATCGGCTGCCCCCACGGCACATCCGCGGCAACTGCCACTACCGCCACGCGGTGCGACGCCGACGAGGCCAGCCCGTAGGCGCCGACGGCGCCGAGCACGACGAGCACCGCGCCCGCGGCGAGTAGCAGCGGCCGGCGTCGCCGTTTCGGCTGCGGCAACGCGGGCGCTGGCAAAACTCGGCCCGGCTCCCCGTCGAGACGCGAGGCCGGGGCTGTGTCACGACGTGTTGGGGCGCCGTTCTCTGTGGTTCGAGTTTCGGTTCGAAGGCTCATCGCATTCCACCAGGTCTCTTTGCGTGTCGTTAGTTGCCGGCGACGATGACGGTGCGCCACTCGCCGACCCGGACCGGTGCCATCGAGCGGGTCGTGACGCTGTCGGTTCCGGCTTCGCCGGTGTTCGCCGACCAGGTGATCGCCCAGGTTGCCGACGCGGTGACCGGCCACGCTCCCGTTCCGTTCGTGCGCTCATCGAGGGAGCGCAGTCGGTATGTGTAGCCGCACGGCGGAGCCCACAGATCCGCACCCGACCACGGCGCCTTGCCGCCGCCCGTGCACGAGACATCAACCGCATCGGGTTCACCCATCGACCACGTCACCGAGGCCAGTGTCGCGGTCGCCGTGACCGTCACCGTCCGATCCGTGGCCGAAGCCGACACCGGATCCGGATTCGAAACCCACAGCCACACCGGAACATTCACTGCCACCTGCTCCGCATTCGGCCCAAAGGCGATACGCGGCAACGGAATCGGCAGCTTCGCAATCGCCTCCTGCGCCAGGGAGTACGGGTCCGGCGGCGGATCGGTGTTCTTCAGTACTGCGAATATGTCCGGGGCTTGCCAATCAGTTGCGCCGCAGCCCGTCTGCATCAGCACATAGTCGGCCGGGTCCGCACCTGCGGGGATGTACTGCATCCAGACCGGGTCATCAGGTTTGGGTTGCCCAATAGCAACTGCAAAGCAGGGTTGGTCGCTGGAATTTGTCGGTCCCTGGCCCTCTCCATCTCCGTTTATGCCTGCGCAGACAACGTACTCGAACGAAATTGGGTCCAAATATCCACAGGTCTCAGCAGATGCGATTGGTGTCGTCGCGACACTGAATATGGCCGCGAGGCCAGCGCTCGCGACCACGCACAGGAGTGAACGAACTGCGATCAGCATGACTCGGGCGGATTCGGTGTCGTGATGTCATTCAGGAACCAGAGCTCAGGTTTTTCGCCATAGTAGAAGCTGATACTGAACGTTCTCGAAAATCGGGACACGACGTCAGGTTTCAGAACCGATTCGCCTTGGCCGTCAATCACGTTGTACTTACTGAGATCCACACACGTCTTGATCTGCACATTATGTTTGACCGCGCTGAGAACCTCGGCGGTGTAGCCAGCTTCGCCGACCTGATGAATGCCTTGTTTGATGAACGTGTTGATCAACGACATCTGCTTCAGCGCCGCAGGGTCATTGGCGTACTGGTAAATCGTCGTCTTCCAGTCCTTGCCGCCGGGATCTTGCAGGGACTGATCGAACACGCGCATCGCGTTTCGCCACACCGAGACAGCCTGATTCGCGATCTTCAAATCCGCCCCGGTGATCGTGGCGGGGATCGTGACCGGGATGGCGTCGTATACGTCGCCGGTGACGGTGGTCGACGGCGCGGTCGACGAGACCGTGGTACCTGTCGTCGACGTGCTGGTGGGTGAGCTGCTCGTGGTCGTCGTGCCGTTCAGCCACGATTCGATGGGGTCCGGGGTCGTCGATCCGGCGGTCGTCGGCGCGGTCGTGCCCGCCGTGTTGGTGGCAGGGTCTGAGGTTGTGCTGGGTTCGGTGGCCGTGATGGCGGTGCAGGAGGCAAGCGTCATCGTGGTCGCGGTCAGTACGGCTGCGATCAATCGCTTCATCGCTTCGTCACCTCCCCGCTGACGATGGAGGTTTGCCCATCGTGCGCTCGCATCACGGAATTATCAACATTTCGAGTGAATGCAGCGTGAATCTCGTCGGAATTGCACCTTGCTGACCGACGTTGAGAACGGTGTCTGGCACCGGTGCGGTCGGTCCAGCGGCGCATTCGGATGACCGCGGGCGGCACGGATCGCAGGAGCAGCATCGCCGCGCCGTCCGGTAGGGTGCGGAGCCGTCCGGAATCAAGAATGGGGATGCGGCGCAGCGATGAGGAGCGGCTGCGTTGCCCGTCATACCCGCGGCTTTCCGCCCAGGTGATTTCGTCGCGGTCGCCGACAACGAAGACGAGATCGCGCAGGTCGCCGGCGTCACTGCCACCACCCAAAATGATCTTGGTGGTCGAGGCGTCCCATAGGGTTGCGGCGGCCTGCTCTCCCCATTTGTGGCGGGCCTGTGCCAGGGATTGCAGGATCGCCCAGGTGCAGATGCCGGTGCCGCCGCCTTCCGACATCAACGTGGGCAGGGACGGTAGCGGTGAGAGGTTGCCGATCTCGTTGAGCATCATCGTGATCGGCGGATCCAGCCTGGCCCCGGGGGAGGCGGCGGCGAGATGCCGTGCGGTTTCGACGATGTCCTCAATGAACGCCGCGACCAGGTTCGCCGCCGCCCCCGCCCCGGTCGCGGTGCCGACCAAATACAGCGTTCCGCAATCTTGGATGAACGCGGCGGGGTCGAACTGCTCCCCCGGCCCCGGCGAGACAGCAGCAAGAACATCCGGGTCGCCGAGCGCCGCGAGTGATTGCCGGACGCCGAGCCATACGGAGTCGCGCTGCCGCGGGTCGGAGTCCGCGACCGCGTTCAGGGCGGTGGCCCAGCCCGTGGGCGCGCGCGGGTGGGTGTCGAGGATCGCGATCGCGT
>CALANS010000155.1 GCA_937926105.1 uncultured Actinomycetes bacterium
CGGCACCAACAACGAGTTCGGCTTCGACTACCTGCGCGACAACATGGCCTGGTCCGCCGCCGACCTGGTGCAGCGTGGGCACACCTACGCCATCGTCGACGAGGTCGACTCCATCCTGATCGACGAGGCCCGCACCCCGCTGATCATCTCCGGCCCGGCCGATCAGTCCAGCAAGTGGTACACCGAGTTCGCCCGGCTGGTGCCCCGGCTGCGCGCCGATGTCGACTACGAGGTGGACCTGTCCAAGCGGACCGTCGGCGTCACCGAGGAGGGCGTGGCCAAGGTCGAGAAGGCCTTTGGCCTGGACAACCTGTACGAGGAGGTCAACACCCCGCTGGTGGGCTTCCTCAACAACGCGCTGAAGGCCAAGGAGCTGTACAAGAAGGACAAGGACTACATCGTGGTCGGCGGCGAGGTGCTGATCGTCGACGAGTTCACCGGCCGGGTGCTGCACGGCCGGCGCTACAACGAGGGCATGCATCAGGCGATCGAGGCCAAGGAAGGCGTCGAGATCAAGGCCGAGAACCAGACCCTGGCCACCATTACGCTGCAGAACTACTTCCGGCTCTACGACAAGCTGGCCGGCATGACCGGCACCGCCCAGACCGAGGCCGCCGAGCTGCACGAGACCTACAAGCTGGGCGTGGTGCCGGTACCGCCCAACAAGCCGGTCATCCGGGTCGACGCCGACGACATCATCTACAAGACCGAAGAGGCCAAGTTCGACGCGGTGGTCTCCGACATCGTGGAGCGGCACGAGAAGGGCCAGCCGATCCTGGTGGGCACCGCCAGCGTCGAGCACTCAGAGCGGCTGGCCAAACTGCTGCTGCGGGCCGGCGTGCCGCACGAGGTGCTCAACGCCAAGAACCATGCCCGGGAGGCGGCGATCATCGCGCAGGCCGGCCGGGTGGGCGCCGTCACGGTGGCCACCAACATGGCCGGCCGTGGCACCGACATCGTGCTCGGCGGCAACCCCGACTTCACCGCGGATTCCGACCTGCGCGAGCGGGACCTGAACCCGGTGGATACCCCGGAGGAATACGAGGAGGCCTGGCCGGAGGCGCTGGAGGCCGCCAAGAAGCGCTCGGCGGCCGAGGCCGACAAGGTGCGCGAGGCCGGCGGGCTGTACGTGCTGGGGACCGAGCGGCACGAGTCGCGGCGCATCGACAACCAGCTGCGCGGTCGGTCCGGCCGGCAGGGTGACCCCGGCGAGTCGCGGTTCTACCTCTCGCTCGGCGACGACCTGATGCGCCGGGTGGGCGGTACCACGGTCGAGGCGATGATGACCCGGCTGCGGATGCCCGACGACATGCCCATCGGGCACAAGTTCGTTTCCAAGGCGATCAAGAGTGCCCAGACCCAGGTCGAGCAGCAGAACTTCGAGATCCGCAAGAACGTCCTCAAGTACGACGAAGTGATGAACAAGCAGCGCACCGTCATCTACGACGAGCGCCGTCGGGTGCTGGACGGCGAGGACCTGCACGAGCAGACCGGCAACATGATCGACGACGTCGTTACCGCCTACATCAACGGCGCCACGGCGACCGGCTTCGCCGAGGACTGGGACACCGACACGCTGTGGACCGCGCTCAAGACGCTGTACCCGGTGTCGGTGACCCCGGAGTCCATCGCCGCCGAGCACGGCGCCCTGACCCGGGAGACGTTGCTGACAGCGGCGCTGGCCGACGTGCACGCCGCGTGGCAGCGCCGCGAGGAGGACCTGGGACCGGAGATCCTGCGCGAACTGGAGCGTCGCGTGGTGCTTTCGGTGCTGGACCGGAAGTGGCGCGAGCACCTGTACGAGATGGACTACCTCAAGGAGGGCATCGGGCTACGCGCGATGGCGCAGCGCGACCCGCTGGTGGAGTACCAGCGCGAGGGCTTCGACATGTTCTCGGCGATGCTGGAGTCGCTGAAGGAGGAGTCGGTCGGGTATCTGTTCAACCTGCAGGTGCAGGTGGTCCCGGCCGGGCAGCAGGGCGCGCCGGCGGACGCGAACGGGGCCGCCGGGAGCGGTGACGGGGCGGCCGACGCCACCGGGAACGGGCAGGCGGCGCGCAAGCAGGTGCGGGCCCGGATGCGGCCGGTGGCGGCGCTGCCGACCCAGGAGGCCGAGGCCGCCAAGGCGGCGACCGCCACCGCGACTGCGGCGGCGCCGGCGGCGCTGCGCGCCAAGGGACTGTCCGCCCCGACCGCCCCGGCATCGGGCCTGACGTACTCCGGGCCCGGCGAGTCCGGGACGAGCGGCGGTGCCGGTCGCAATGGCAAGGCGTCCGGGTCCGGCAAGGCGTCCGGTGCTGCAGCCTCGAGCAAGTCCCCGGGTCGGAACGAGCCGTGCCCGTGTGGGTCCGGCAAGAAGTACAAGATGTGCCACGGGCGGCCGGGTAGCGCCGACCTCTGACCTGGGCCGGCGCGGGCCGCCTCGGTCGGTCCGTCGCTCTGCTCCGGCCGCACCTGGCGCAGATGCACATCGCTCAGGAACGCGCGACGCAGATCCTCGGGCAGCCCGTCATACGGTGAGGTCTGCGAGGCGTGCACGGCCATGGCCCGTTCCCGCGCGGGCAGGTGCTCGGCAGCGTCGATCACGGTGGTGATCTCCTCGTCGGGCGTGCCCATCGCCGCGGTGTCGGCGTCCAGGTGCTCCATGTCCGGACGCTGGGCGCGCATCGCCTCGACCCAGCGGCGCATCAGCGAGCGGGGCAGGCAGCTGTAGTAGACCCGCTGTACCCCCGCGCTCCCGGCGGCGCTGACCGTGGCGTCCCGGATCCGGGCGTGATCCCGGTGCCCGTCACTGGCGTCCAGCGTCACCACCACGTCGGGCGCGAACGCGGTCAGCACGCCGCGCACCGCGGTGACCACCTCGGCGAAGGGCGCCGCCAGCAGCGAGCCGTCTGGTGGCGCGCCGCTCATCCCGGAGTCGCCGAACCCCAACAGGTCGACCCGCGACACCCCGAGCAGGTCCGCCGCGTGGCGTAGTTCGGCCTCGCGAACCGCCCCCAGATCGGCACCGTCGCCGCCCAGTTCGCCGCGGGTGGCGCAGCAAACGCCCGTCACTGCCCCGGCGCCCGCCGCGTGCAGCAGCAGCGACCCGCAGCCGAATGTCTCGTCGTCGGGGTGGGCCACCACTACTTGCAATCGGGTTGCCGCAAGCATCGTCGTCCTCCTGAGTGCCGGCGCAAGACCGTCGACTATAGAGGCCCTCCGAGCGGAATGTGCCCGTTTGAGGGAAACCGCCGGGACGGGTCACGGTGGCGACTCTGGTCCGGTGCGCCCGGGCATCGACCGGGTTGCCGGGGATGTATCGCCAGGGGATGCATCGGGCTCCTGTCGATGCCCCGCACCGTCGGGTTGGGCCCCGGGCGGGCGACGTCGGAGGTGTGCCGTGGCCCCACCGTCTGTGTCCCGGCCGCAGGACCGGGTCGCGCCGTATACCGGCAGCGTTGAGATTCGGGTGCATGGCGTGTCGGGCACGCCGCCGGAGGAATTGCTGGGTCGGCGCGACGTCCGGCAGGTTGCCGGCGATCGGTTGTCCGGGTTCTACCGGCCGAGCCTGCTCGGGCAGATGCGCGACGAGCCGCCGCCCGACCAGCCGCCCGACCGGCCGCCGGACGACGAGGCACCGCTCGACCGTGCGTTGCCCGACCGGCGGGGCTGGCGCGCGGGGACCCATGGCGGGCTCGGAGCCGCCGCCGTCCGCGGTCCCTGGCTGGAGGGCTATTCCTGGGGCGGCTGGACCTCCGGCGCACGCTCCCGGGTGCTCTGGCTGGTGTTGCTGCCGTTCGCGTTGGTCAACGTGTCCAGCAGGATGCTGCCGCCGGAACCCGGCGGAGACGGAGTCGCCCGGCGGTTGCGGCTCGCCGCCGCAGCGCTGCTTCGAGTGCTGGCGCTGTCGCTGACGGTGACGATGGTGCAGGGTGCGGTCGGCGTGGCGGTGGTGACGGTCGCGTTGCGCTGCGGCACCGAGCCGGGCGCGGTGGGCGCGTGCCACGGGTTGCCGTCCTTTGTCACCGATCTGCTGGGTCGGCTGCCAGCCGAGGGCAGCGTGCTGCTGTGCGCGGCGGTGCCCTTGGCGGTGACGGGATTGTTGTGGCTGGTCAGCCACCGCGCGTCCGCCCGTTACGAGAATGCGCCGGACCGGCCGCCCCCGGGCCGACCGGACGATGCGCCGCAGCCGCTGCTGCGGCCGGACCTGTGGCAGTCCGGGCCGGCGATCTCGCGGCTCCGGCTGCTGCACGTGCAGGCCGGGATCGTGTCGGTGGTCGCGTCGGCGTCCTGGGTGCTGTCGGGGGGCGTCGTCAGGACGGTGACGGGATGGTTGAGCCTGGCCACCGTGGTGATCACCGTGGTGCTGGTGGCCCGCCGTCCCGCACCCCCGTACACCGCCGGGCGTCGGGGGCGGATCATGCTGCCGGCCCGATTGACCTGGATCCCGCTTGGGGCGTCGGTGGTGGCGCTGGGCTGGCAGGTGGCTCCCGGCCTGGCCGGGCGTGGCGGGAGCGTGGCTGGCACCGTGCTGGCCGACGCCGCGGTGCGCCGTGCCGACGTGCTGGTCCAGGACCTGTTCGTCGGTCAAGCGGTGCTGCTGGCGGCGATCGCGCTGCTGGTGGGCGCCGCCCGGATCGCCGGCGCCGGGCGGGGACGAGCGATGTTCGTCTCCGGGTTCGCCGGCTTCGTGGTGGCGATGCTGGCCTGGCTGACCGGGGCGATGCTCACGGCGTCGGTGCTGGTGCTGGCACCGGCGTGGCTGGCTCGGCCGGGCTTTGCCGTCACGCCGCGGCAACTGGCCACGGCCCTCGCCGACCCGGCCACCGCCGGCTGGTTCGGCGACACCACCCGCAGCTCCGGGGTGGGCACCGCTGTCGGTGTCGGCGTGTTGCTCGTGCTGGTGCTGCAGCTGGCGGTGCGCGCGGCGTGGGCGGCGCGCATCGGGGGCGCGGGACAGGACCGGGCGGCGGTCCGGACGGACTACCCGGATCGGGCGGCCGGCACGGACCCGGAGAGTCGCTCCCGCGCCCGATCGATCGCGACGATGTTCTGGTCGGCGCGCCGGGTGGATGGCCTGCCACGGGCGATGGCCACGCTGTGCCTTGCGATTGCCGTGCTGCTGGCCGCGCAGGGCCTAGCGCTGCTAACCGCCCCGGCGCCGTCCGGCTGGCAGGCGACCGTGTTGGGCCGAGTGCCTCCGCAATGCCGCGCGGCGGTGGGCACCGGGTTGTGCTCGCACGTCGGGGTGGTGGCGTGGGGTGTGTTCTGCACGGCCGGCTTGGGCGTGCTGGTGCTGATCGCGGGAGTGCTGGCCTATCGGACGCCGGCGGCCCGGCGCGGGGTGGGGGTGTTCTGGGATCTGGCCTGTTTCTGGCCGCGGGACACTCACCCGCTCGCCCCGCCCTGCTACAACGAGCGGATCATGCCGCAGGTGTCGGTCCGGGTGGCGTGGTACCTGGGCACCGACCGGCAGCCGGGCGCCGCAGACCCTGCTGCGGTGCCCGATGACCGCGGCCGAGTGGTGCTGGCCGGCCACAGCCAGGGCAGCGTCATCGCGCTGGCGGCGGCGCTGATCCAGCCGGCTGCGGCGCGGCGGCGGTTGGCACTGGTCACCGTGGGGTGTGTGCTGGACCGGCTCTACTCGCGGTTCTTCCCCCGGTACTTCGGCCCGGAGCTCTACCGGCTGGCCGCCCAGATGCTCGGACCTGCCGAGACCGTGCAGGGCCGATCCGTCTCAGCCGACCCGGGCAGGGTCGACTCGGGCAACATCGATCCGGGCGGTCTGGGTACCCGGTGGGTGAATATCTGGCGCCACTCCGACTACCTGGGCGGGGCGGTGCCGCACCCTCCCTCGGATGAGGCCGCAACCGGCCCGGATCGCCCGCCGGCCGCATCCGGGCCGGAGAACCTGCGGAGCGTCGATCCGGCCTTCGACCCGGAGCCGGGCGACACGGTGTGGCCCGCGCCGCGTCGGCACTCGGACTTTTGGACCGACTCGGCCTTCTTGCCGGCGATCCGGCGACTGCTCCGATGGATCGAGGCTGACACCGCACGCAGCGGATCAGCCGATCTGCAGTACGGTCACCCGCCACCGCCCGTCGATGCCCTGCAGTCGCATGGCGATCGCCCGGACCTGCGCGGCGCACCGGAACACCGCGGATAGCTCCGCGACCCCGTCCGCGGGTTCACACACCCTGGTGGTCAACAGGTGTGCGACGCCCCGCCCGGCCAGCATCGGGGTGTTCTGGAGCCCGGCGAAGATGTCCGGGGCGAGGTGCACGCGTAGCTGCTCGATCGGGCGCCGGCCGGTGAGCACCTCCAACAGCGCACGGACCAGCGCAGTGGCGGTGGCCGGTGCGGGCGGAAGCGCGGCCGAGGTTGTCATCCGAATTCCCACGTCACTGTCCTTCGACCATCCCGGAACGGCGGTGTTGGAGATGAGGCTTGGGCGGAGTGCGCCCTGACGCGGCGGGCGCCGGGGCATTGCGGGGGCCGCGCCCACGCCGAGACCGGTCGGACCGGCCGGCAGCGGCCGGGTCGGCCGGCGTGGGCCGGGCCGCCCTGGAACCCGGGTCCGTCGGCGGGGGTGGTCGACACCGGGTCGCCGGGTCGGCGCCGGCTTGCCGCCGGGAGTCTCGCCGGGTCGCCGCGGAGGCAGCTCGGAGGCAGCGGTCGCCCGCGTCGGGTCCTCGACCCGCCGGCTCGACCATGCGGCCGCGAACTGCTCATCCAGTGGCGGCTCGTCGTCGGGCACCGGGACCAGTCGGGGTCGCCGTGCGGCGTCCGGGTCTGCCGCGCCGCGGGCCGCGGGTCGGACGCTGTGATCGGCGACGATGGCGACGGTCATGACGGGCTTCCTTCCAGGTCGGGTGACGTCAGCTGCTGGCCAGGCAGGATCAGGTCCGGATCCGCGCCGATGACGTCGCGGTTCGTCGCGTACCAGGCGCGCCAGGCGGCGTCGATCTGCGCGGCGGATGCGCCGGCCGGCAGCTGGTGGGCGGCGATCGTCCACAGGGTGTCCCCGGAGCGGACGGTGACGGTGGTCGGTGCGTGGCGCGGTGCCCCGGGGGCGTGGCCAGTCGTCGTAGCCGGCGAGATCGAGCCGCTGGGGGCCGGCGCCGGGGGGACCGGCGGACTGGGCGGCCGGTGGCTTGGCGAGGCTGCCGGGTCGTCATCGGTGGCTGCGGGTCGGCTCGTGGCGGACGGCGTGCCCGGAGCGGCTGAGGGTGTGGGCGTGGATGATGCGACCGGTGGTGCCGCGGCTGACGGGCCGGTCGGCGCGGCGCCACTCCCGGGCGAGGCATCGTCGACGGTGGCCTGCGATCCGGAGGGAGCGGACGAGACCGGTGCGGGAGGCGCGACGGCGGGTGACGCCGTGCGGGTTGGCGCCGAAGTGGTCGGGGCGGTCCCGTTGGTCGCGTCACGATCGTCGGCGACGCCGTCACCACCCGTTGCCGGGGTGCCCACCGCGGCACCGCCGGCCGACGCTTCCGCGGGCCAGTCCAGGTCGATCCGCAGGCCGGGCCCGACCGCGACGCGTGTTGTCCCCGGAGCAGATCCCGAGCCCGCATACCCCCCGACATGGGATGCCGACCCGGAGCCCGCAGCGAAGGGTGCAGCGGCCGGCGCGACGGCTACGGCCGCCCCGCCGACCTGCCCTGGCCCGTCGGAGGGCGTGGCGCACGCCGATACCCCCGTCACCAGTGACACCCCTGTCGCCAGGATCACTACCCGCCGCGCCGCCCGCGGGGTCAGGGACCGGGCCACGAAGCGACCCAGCCGGCCCGCCGAGCCGGGCATTCGAGCGAGCAGGGTCGCCGTCGCCACCAGCAGGGCCCAGGCCAGCAGCCCCCACACCACCACCGTGACGGCCAGCATCATGGCAGCGCCGAGCACGGTCACCGCATCGGAACCGTCGCTCACCTGACGCAGCAGGCCGGCCGGGCTGGGCAGCAGCGCGACAAGAGCGGCGGGCCCGGCCACCCCGAGGGCGAGCTGGACCCGTGCCGTCGCACGCTCGCCGCGCCACCCGCGAACTCCACGACTATCGCTATCAAGAGTCATTGAACTGCCTTGAGATTTATTAAATAGGCTTGATAACGATCGAACATCATCAAATGACATGAGATGGAGTCAAACGCATAAGGACGGGGGATGTCAAGCCCAGCGGCTGCCGTCTTGACGAATGGGCCCGAACTTGTCACCGTGGCCGGGTGCGATGGGAGCAGCTGTTCGCCGATCTCGACGCCCGGTTCGAGGAGCTGGCGGACGAGCAGATGATGGCCGAGCTCGCCGATCGGCAACGGGCGGCGGCCGGCTCGGTCGGCATGGTTCAGCGATTCGCGGGGGCGCTGGGAGCAGTGCTGCGGGTGCGGACCCAGGACGGGCCGGTGGTGTCGGGAGTGCTCCGGGAGGTCGGACCGGACTGGGTGCTGCTCGGTCAGCAGGGGCCGGGTGACCTGCTGGTGGCGCTGCGGTCGGTGACGGCGGTCGAGGGGCTGACGGTCGCCACCGGTGCGCCGCTCACGGTGGTGGCGCGCCGGATGGATCTGCGGCTGGCGCTGCGCGGGATCGCGCGAGACCGGTCACCGGTGCTGATCACGGTGGCTGGGCCGTCCGGCTCGCCCGGCACTCGAAGCACCGAATTGAGCGGCACCATCGACCGGATCGGCGGCGATTTCCTCGAGCTTGCTCAGCATGCGGCCTGGGAACCGCGGCGCGCCTCCGGCGTGCGTTCGGTCGCACTGATCCCGCTGCACGCGGTGATCACCGTCCGGTCGATGCCCGCCGGCTGAGCCGGCCCCCACGTCCGGCGCTCGGGAAGCGCTCCCGGGCCGGCACGTCGAGCCGGATCAGCTCTCGGCGTCCACCGGCACCGAGTCGGGGAGGTCCGCCAGGCTGGCGGCGGTGCTGGAGTACGCATCGGCGATGTACTCCTCCAGCTTGGTGCGCTCGACCCGCCACTGCTTGCGACCGCCGATCTGGATCCCCTTGAGCTCGCCGTTGCGCACCAGCGCATAGGTCTGGCTCAGCGAGATGTTCAGGATGTCCGCCACATCGGGCAGGGTCAGGAAGCGCTCGGAAGCCATCGGAAGCCCTCCTCGTCGGTGTTTGAGGCCACTGGCGTGCGGTTGCATCTCACCCGGCCAGTTTTCCACAGCTTGGCCGGGGATCCCCCCGGTTGTCCACAACTGCCACGTCGTCACTCGGGGGCGCGGCACCAGGCGGCGTAGGTTGTCGATGCGACGACGAAGGGGGCTTGATGTCGGGGTGCGCGAGGACGGTGGACGGAGCGGGAGCGCACGGTCGGACGGTGCGTCAGTGACGCAGCCCCCGGTTCCCCGCCGGATCGGGCGGCCCCGTTGGCTGGACATTCGGGTGATCGGCGGCGTGCTGCTGCTGGTCGCCGCGGTGGTGATCGGTGCCAAGGTGATCGGCGCATCCTCGCGGACCAGCCCGGTGTGGGTGGCGGCGCACGACCTCGCCGCCGGCACGGTGCTGCGCGACGGCGACCTGCTGCGGGCGCAGGTCAACCTCGGAGACCGTGGATCGGCCTATCTGGATGCCGCGGCCTCACCCGCCGGGCGGGTGCTGAACCGCCCGGTGCACGCCGGCGAGTTGTTGCCGGCCGCCGCCGTGGGTGCCGTCGGCGATGGCCGCATCGTGTCGATCGCGGTATCCCCCGAGCGCATGGCGCCCGGCGTGCAGCACGGCTCGGTGATCGATCTGTACCTGACCAGCGGCGGCAGCGCCGCGGGCGGCAGCGCCGCGACCACTCGGCTGCTGCAGGCCGGGATCACCGTGCAGGCGGTCACCGAGCCGGCGTCCGGCGGGTTGTCCGGAGCGACGTCCAACCGCTACCTGGTGGCGCTGTTGCTGCGGCCGTCCCAGGCCGACGCGCTGGTGCGGGCGTTACCCACCGGGGACCCGCTGGTGGTGCTGCGCACCACGGACGGCACAGCGGTGCTGGCCGATGCGGGGTCGCCCGGTGGGAAGGCGGTGACGCAAACCGCGCAGACCGCCACCTCGCCGACCAGTCCCTCGGTCGCCGCCAGCGGGTCGGGCGGGTAAACCGATGGCGTCCGGGCTGCTGACCGCGGGCGGCGGTCACGCGTGGGAAACCGAGGTGGTCGCCGCGCTGGATCACCCCGGTGCATCGCTGACGGTGGTGCGCCGCTGTGCGGACATGGCCGATGTGCTCGCCACGGCGTCTACCGGTCAGGCGGTCGCCTGCCTGCTGGCAGCCGACCTGCGCCGCCTGGACAGCGAATCGGTGCAGCAGCTGACGGCGTTCGGCGTCTCGGTCGTGGTGGTGTACGCGGCGGCCGATCAGTGGGCATCGGTGCGACTGGACCGGATCGGCGTCACGGCCATGGTGGCCGACGACGCCGGCGCGGACGAGATGATCACCGCGGTGCGAGATGCCCTCGCGGCGGGATCCGCACCCGGGCGGCCGCCGCGGAGCGCGGCCGACCCGTTGTGGGCGTTGCGGTCTCCGGATGCCGCCGACGGGCAGCCATCTCACCGCGACCCCGCGTCCGGCGGCGCGCCCGGCGCCGGTGCGGCGGCGGATCGGGTGGCGCCGGCCGGTCTGGCAGGGCCGCTGGGCGGCTCGGCGCCTGGCACGCCGGGGCGGCCCGTCGACCTCCGCCCGGATGCTGCCCGGCCGGTGACCGGGCCGATCCCGGCAGTGCCGCGCGGTGGGCCGGACGGCCCGGGCGCCGGTGGTGGGTCCGGTGTTCCGGGAGAGCCGGAGCCGACGCCCGGGGTGGTGATCGCCGTCTGGGGACCCGGCGGTGCCCCCGGCCGCAGCACCGTCGCGATGGGCATCGCGGACCGGGCGGCGGCCGCCGGGCGGTCGGTGCTGCTGATCGACGCCGACGTCTACGGCGGAATCCTGGCCAGCGCCTTCGGCCTGCTGGACGAGTCGCCCGGGCTGGCCGGGGCCTGCCGGCTGGCGGCCAACGGCCGGCTTGACGTGGCGGAGCTGACCCGGCTGTGTTGGAGCGTGGGGGAGCGGTTGGCGCTGCTGACCGGTATCGCGCGGGCCGACCGCTGGCCGGAGGTGCGCCCGTCGGCGCTGCCCGCGGTGCTGCGGATCGCCCGCCTGCTCGCCGATCTGGTGGTGGTGGACTGCGCCGCGGTCCTGGAAGCCGACGAGGAGATCAGCTTCGACACGATGGCGCCGCGGCGCAACGGTGCCACCCTGGCGGTGCTGGACGAGGCCGACGCGCTGCTGGCGGTGGGATCGGCCGATCCGCCGGGCATGGAGCGGCTGGTGCGCGGCCTGACCGAGCTGGCCGTGGTGGTGGACGGGCGATCGCCGCGGGTGGTGCTCAACCGGGTGCGCCGGACCGCCGCGTCGGCGGGTGAATTGGTGACAGCGGTGCGCCGCTTCAGCGGGCACGATCCTGTGGCGCTGTTGCCGGAGGACCGGGCAGCCTGCGACCGAGCCTGGCAGCGCGGCGTGACGCTGTCCGCGGCCGCGCCCAAGTCTGCGCTGGTCGCTGGGTTCGACGAGCTTGCGGCGGCGCTGGCGCCGTCCAGGGCAGCGGCGTCGACCGGTGTCCGGGCGTCGGCTGCTGTGCCACGATGAATCGGTGACGGATCGGCTCTCGGCTACCGATGCGGCGTTCCTGTACTCCGAGGACGCGACGGCACCACTGCATGTCGGGGGTGTGGTGCTGCTCGAACCCCGCGGGGAATTCGACTACCAACGGGTGGTGGACCTGGTCTGGCAGCGGTTGGGCCAGCTGCCCCGGTATCGGCAGGTGGTTCGGTACGTACCCGGCCGGCTGGCGCGGCCGGTGTGGGTGGACGACGAGGACTTCGACCTGAGCTTTCACGTCCGCCGCTCGTCGTTGCCACACCCCGGATCGGCAGCGCAGCTGGACGAGTTGGTGGGCCGGTTGATCTCCCGGCCGCTGGATCGCAGCCGGCCGCTGTGGGAGTTGTACATCGTGGAGGGCCTGGCCGGCGGCCGCGTGGCGCTGATCAACAAGACCCACGAGGCGCTGGTGGATCGGGTGGGCGCGGTGGACGTGGCTGCGGCGATCCTGGACGTCACCGCCCGTCCTCGGGAGTTGCCCGAGACGCCGTGGATCCCGACGCCGGCCCCGAGCGCGACGGACCTGGTGGTCGATGCCGTTGCCGACCTGATTGCTCGCCCGGCCGAGGCGATTGATGCGGCGCGACTGGTCGCGGTGGACCTGCGTTCCACCCTGGCGGGGCTGGTGGAGGCCGGGGCGGCGGTGGCCGACGTAGCGCGCCGATCACTGCGGCCGGCGGCGCGGTCGGCGATGAGCGTGCCGGTAGCCGGGCCGCGGTTGTTCGCGGCCGCGCAGGCGGATTTGGCCACGGTGAAGCGAATCCGGCGGGCGCATGGCGGGACGGTCAACGACGTGATCCTGGCGGTGATCGCCGGAGCCGCCCGGTCCTGGTTGCTCTCCCGAGGCGATCCGGTGTCGGGCGCCAGCCCGCTGCGGGCGCTGGTGCCATTGTCGGTGCGTCCGGATACGCCGGACGCGCCGTCCGGGGTGACGTCCTACCTGATCGACCTGCCGGTGGCGGAGCCCAGCCCGGTGATGCGCTTGCATCAGGTGTCGTTCGCGATGCAGTCGCACACCGAGTCGGGGCGTGGAGTGGGTGCGCAGGCGTTGTTGTCACTGGGTCGGTTCGCGCCGCCGGCGTTGCATGCGATGGGTGCCCGGGTGGCGGGCCAACTGTCCCGGCGCAGCTACGACTTGCTGGTGACGAATGTGCCGGGACCGCAGACCCGGCTGTTTGCCGCGGGTGATCCGGTGGCCGCCATGTATCCGGTGGTGCCGCTGGTGCATGGGCACGCGCTGGCGGTCGGATGTACCTCATATCGGGGGCGGGTGTACTTCGGGCTGACCGCGGATCGTGATGCGATGCCCGACGCGGGCGAGTTCTCCGCGCTGTTGGCCGAGGCGGTGCAGGAGTTGGCCGGCACCGTGCCGGCGCCCCGGCGGGCCCCCGCTCGGGGTTCGCGGTGAGGGTCTACCTGCCGGCCACGCTGCCGTTGCTCCGACATGCGTTGGCGGACGGCCACTGTCGGCCGGTCGGCGGTATCGGATTCGCCGTCACCCCCGGCCTACGGGTGGAATACGACGGTGCCGACGACGAGGATCTGGAGTATCTGGCCCTGCACGACGCCGCGCTGGCGTCGCTACGGCTGATCGCCACCTCGGGCGCCGACCCGGTGCGAGTGGTGCTGGCGGCGGATACCTCCGGCGAGGCCGTCGATCTCGCCGTCGCCGAACTCGCCGATCTGGACCGGGCGGCCGTGCGGCTGACCGGCGCGGTGCCCTGGTCCGCGGTGGCGGCGGTGCACCTGGACGGCGGTGACGCGGCGGATGCCGTCACCGCCGCCGCGGCGGTCATCGACGCGGCAGACCTCGATGACCCCGACGCCGCCGTCACGGTGGGCAACGCCGAGGACATCGAGCTGGCGTGGTACGCGCCGAGCGAGATCAGCTATCTGCTGTCCGAACTCGGCCGCGAGGACGGCCCGGACGGCGGTTGACTGGCGGTTGATCAAGCCGATCAGGCGGCGTCGCGGGTGAACTCGGCCTCGATGGTCAGCTCGACCTTGTCGGAGACCACCGAGTTGCTGACGCCGAACACCGCGGAGAAGTTGACACCGAAGTCCTTGCGGTTGATCGTTCCGGTGGCGGCGAAGCCCACCCGGTCGTTGCCGTACGCGTCCACGGCCGCGCCCAGGAACTCGGCGTTGAAGGTGACCGGCTTGGTGACGCCGCGGATGGTCAGCTCGCCGTCCAGCAGGAACTCCTCGCCGTCGAACTCGCGAACCCCGGTGGAGCGGAACTCGATGCTCGGGTGGTTCTCGGCGTCCAGGAAGTCGGCGGACCGGACGTGGTTGTTGCGGGCGTCGTTTTTGGTCTCCACGCTGGCGGCGTCGGCGGTGGCGGTGACGGAGCCACCGGCGATGCCCGCCTCTCCCAGGGCCAGCGCTGCGGAGGTCAGTGCGAAGGTGCCGCCGGCCTTGCCGACACCCATGTGACGGACCTTGAAGGCCAGCTCGGAGTGCACGGTGTCGGCCGACCAGTTGCCGGTCAGTGCCGGGGTGGTGACGGTCTCGGTGGTGGTCATGACGAGGTCCTCCTAGGGAGCGCGGGTAGTTACATGAATGTTCAACTACTTGGTGGCGAGTCTATTCCGCGATCGATGACATGTCACCCTTTCAGTGAGGCGGTTCACATCGACGCGGCGACGCTCGCTCGTCCAGCGGGCCGGGATCGGCGACCTGCACCGGCGTACCGCGGCCCTGCTGCACCCACAGCCCCCGGCCGGGCGGCACCGGCCCGGCCCGACGGGGTATGGCGACGTCCCACGGCGGCGCGGTGGACGGATCCGGCGCCAGCAGCAGGCCACGACGAAAGGCCAGTGCGGCGCGCGGGTGTCCGTACCGGGCCCTGGCCACCGTCTGCGGACGTGCCCCGAGTAGCAGATGCTGGCCGGGGCCGCACCCGCGGCAGAACTGTTGCAGCAGGTCGGCGGCGGGATGCTCGTCGCCCAGGCCGGTTTGGTCGACGACCAGCAGCAGCGGACCGCTGTGGGCGGCCAGCGCGGCGCGCAGCGGCTCGGTGCCACCGGCCAGGTCGATGACGGTCGGGCCCGGGACGCCGGACGCGTCGAGCGCACCGGTGGAGCCGCCGGGGCCGATCGCAGTAGCGGGACCGCCGGTCTCGACGCGCAGTACCGGAATGCCGGATAGCTGCGCGCCGCGGGCCAGCACCCGCAGCGCGGTGCGCACCCCGGAGCCGCGCGGACCGGTGACCACCAGCGCCCCGCCCGGCCCGGCCAAGTCGACGGTGATCGGCCCGGCCGCGTCCCCGCCCAGGCCGAGCGGGACCGCATCCGGCCGGGGCGCTGGGAGGGCGCCGAGGTGAACGCGCCGGGGGAGCGGGCGCACCACCAGCGGGTCCGGCCAGGGCGCGGCGACACCGGGCGGTGCCGGCTCCGGCCCGGAACCCGGTGGCGCATCGGCGATCTGGATCACCGAGCCCGACCACGATCCGCGGCCCGGGACGGTCGAGCCCGGTGCGCCGAGTTCGATGACGCTGCGGGTGGCGCCCGCGATGCGTTGGTGCAGCAGGGTCGGCGGCCCGGTGACGATCAGCCGAACCGAGCCGGCGGACCGGGCAGGAAGCTCCGTCAGCATCGTCGATCCGAGGGTGTAGTCGGCTCGGTCCAGCGCGGCCGCGATCACGTCGTACCCGTCCAGCAGCAGGTAGCGCTGCCGGCCGTCGGCGGGGCGCCGCGCGGCGTCCGACAGCAGGGTCAGCAGCCGCAGCACCAGCCGCGGCTCGTCCAGCCCCAGAAGCGTGCTGACCGCCGGCCAGCCGCGCAGGTCCGACAGCGAGCCGGCGGAGTCGACGACCAGCAGCTCGCACCCGCGGCCGGCGACGATCGTCGCGATCCGGCGCAGCGTGGTGCTGCGCCCCGAACCCGGCGGGCCGACCACCAGCACCGAGGTGTCGGGCAGCGCCAGCTCGCGCTGGGACTGCTCGTCGGGCAGGTCGGCCAGCGCCAGGCAGCCCCGCTGGCCGGGCCCGAGGACGAAGCGGTCCGGCAGCGGCGGCAACCAGGGCCGGTCCGGTGGCCGCTGTCCCGCGGCGGCCTGCCGGGCCGCGGCCACCACCGCCGCCAGCACGGTCGGTGGGGTGCTGTGCGCGGTGGCGGTGGGTCCGGCCCCGTCACCGCTCGGGCCACGCGGGCGCTGCGGGCCCGACAAAGCGTCGCGGCGCCACACCCGCAGCAGCGCCGGCACCGGGATGCTCACCAGCGCGGACTGGAACTCCCGCAGGCCGGCTCCGGTGCGCAGCAACCCGCGGCCCGGCAGGTGCGCCGGGATTCGTGCCGCGTCCGGACCGGCAATCACGTCGACGGAGTCCGCCGGATCGGTGACTCGCAGGCAGATCCGGGCAGAAATGTTGGCCCGCACCGCCGGCGACACCACCCCCGCCGGCCGTTGGGTGGCCAGGACCAGGTGCAGCCCGAGGGACCGGCCGCGCTGCGCAATGTCCAGTACTCCGGCCAGGAATTCCGGAAGCTCGGCGGCCAGGGTGGCAAACTCGTCGATCACCAGCACCAGCCGAGGCGGCGCCGGTCCGCCGGTCGCGGAAATCCGTTCCCGGCGGCGCAACTCCGCCCGCAGGCTGGCCAGCGCCCGGCCGGACAGTGCCGGATCCAGGTCGGTGACCACCCCCACCACGTGCGGCAGCTCGGACACCGACCGGAAGGCCGAGCCGCCCTTGTAGTCGACCAGCAGGAAGGTCAGCGCCCGCGGCGGGCAGGCGACCGCCAGCGCCGCGATCAGGGTCAGCAGCAGCTCCGACTTGCCCGAGCCGGTGGTTCCGGCAATCAGCAGGTGCGGGCCATCTGCGTCCAGGTCGAGGGTGGTCGGTCCGTCGGTCCCTGCACCGAGGACGGCACGCGGCGTGGGTTGCCGCCAACCCCCGCCAACCGCCGCCGGGTCGACCGCGCCGATCAGGTCGGTGAGCGGCAGCCGGCGGGCAAGCGGTCGGGACCGGCCGGCGCTCTCGCGCAGTGGCGCCAACTCCCGGCAGGCGAGCTCGAACCGGTCGGCGCCGATCCCGGTCAGGTCGACCGGCCCCACGGCCCCCGGCACGCCCGTCGCTCGCGGCGTGACCAGCATCGTGCAGCCGTCCGGCAGATCCTCCGCCCGGCCGGCCACACACAGCACCGACAGCCGCCTGTTGGGCGCCGTCGGATCGACCGGGGGCCCGATCGGCGGGCTAGCACCCGGGTGCTCGGAGGCCGGCCGAGGCGATGACTCGCTCGGGTGGGCGTCGATGCCACGCCGGGCCCCGGCCAGCAGGGCATCGGCCAGCGGGGTGCCAGCGGCCGGCCCGTCCAGGACGACCACCAGGTCACGATTCCCGGCATCCTCCGGGCCGTCGATCACGTGTGGCAGGTCGCGAGCCGGGCGCAGGTCCCGGCGGGGGCCCATCAGCAGCAGCGCGACGTCGGCCGGGCTGTGCTGGCTGGCCAGCTGCAGGATCAGCCATCGCAGTACCGCCCGGGACCCCGCGCCCGCGATGCCCAGTACCGGGGTGACGGCCAGATCCACCGTCACCGGTACGTCCGTGACCCGCACGGCCGGGCGGGCCTCGTCGGCGCGATGCGGACCCGGTCCGCCCGACGGCCGGGTCAGCCGGGTTCCCGATCCGACCGCCAGCCGCCAGTACGCCTCGTCGTCGGGATGCCGTTCCCACAGCCGGGGGCTCCCCGCCGCGACGCGTCGCAGCACGGTTGCCGGGTCCGGCCACAGGTCCCACGCCTGCCGACGATCGGCCCGCGCACGGTCGGCCGCGGCGGCCTCCCAGGCCGCCAGAGCCTGGCGATGCTCGGCGAGCAGGGTACGAAACGACCGGCGGCCCGCGATCCGGTCCGAGAGCGCCGACCCCAGTATTGTCAGCGGGCCTAGGGCGGCGAATGCCAGGTAGATCGCGCTGCCCAGCACGAGGGCCAGGGTGGCGCCCACCGCCGCGCCCACCAGCGCCGAGAGCAGCGGTATCGGCCGTCGCTGACGTTGCGGAGGTGGCCCGGGCGGGTCGGGGACGGGGGGCAACGGGACGATCGGCGAGGGCGGCGCCGCCGGGCGCAGCAGGTGCCCGGCATGGTCGGGAATCAGCTGGCCCGGGGGCGTGGCGGCGAGCTGAACCTGCAGCAGGCTGCCCCCGATCCGGATCAGCGACCCGGTGCCGGCGGGGCTCGTCTCGGCCGCCGTCGTGCCGTCCACCAGCACGCCGTTGGTGGAGCCCAGGTCCGTGACGGCCAGGCCGGTGACGGTCGGCCGCAGCAGGGCGTGCCTGAACGAGGCCTGGGGGTCGGTCAGCGGCAGGTCGGCACGCGGATCGCGACCCACGCAGATCGGCCGGCGACCGATCGGCACGCAGCGCCCGGCGTCCGGCCCGGCGATCACCGCGAGCACCACCGCCGGATCGTCCGGCAGGCTCGCGGCGGGCGTGGTGTCCAGCAGGCAGCCGGACAGCAGCGGTGGCGACCCGGTCGGCCAGTCCGGTTGCACCGGACCGATACCCAGGTAGAGCGGCGTCTGGGCGGGAAGGCCCGCGGCGCGTAACACCCACGGATGCGCGCGCGACCACGGCACCGGCCCCGCGGCCTCCAGCATGAGGTCGATCGAACGGGCGCCGTGGCGCACCGTGAGCGGCAGCCGCAGGCGGGTCATGCGCCGAGTGTGCGGAGTGCGCCGGATCCGGGGCGGCGGCATCCACCGGCAGAGACCGATGAATCGGACAGGGGGATGCGCGTCGGCGGCCCGGTGCGCTCGGTGGGCACGCTCGAGGTCGGGGTGCTCGCCGGCCGGCCCCGCAGGTGGGGTGGTCTGCCTGGCCGGCCGTGCGGTCAGTCGATCGGGCCGACGGTGTCCGCCCGGGACGCCAGCAGTCGCCGGAACGATTCCAGCCGACCCGCCGACGCGCCGCCACGTGCCGCCAGATCATCCAGCGCACACCCGATCCCGGCCGCATGATGGTTGCAGCCCGGCGGGCAGTCGGCGGTGGCCGGCAGCAGGTCGTCGAACGATTCCAGCAGGTCGTCGGCGGTCACATGCGCCAGCCCGAACGAGCGGACCCCCGGGGTGTCGACGATCCAGCCGCCGTATGGAACTCGCAGGGCCACCACCGAGGTCGAGGTGTGCCGGCCCTTGCCGACGCCCGTCACCGCCCCTGTCGCCCGCTCCGCGTCCGGCACCAGCGCGTTGACCAGGGTGGACTTGCCGACGCCGGAATGCCCGATCAGTGCGGTGATCCGGCCCGCCAGCGCTGCGCGCACCCGCGCCAGCCCGGGTGCGTCGATGGCCCGGGTGCCCGCCGCCCGACCGGTGACCAGCACCGGTAGGTCCAGGTCGGTGTAGGCCGCCAGCAGCGGAGCAGGGTCGGCCAGGTCCGCCTTGGTCACCAGCAGCATCGGTCGTAGATGCCCGGTGTAGGCCGCCACCAGGCAACGGTCGATGAATCCGGTGCGGGGTTCGGGATTGCTGACGGCGACCACGATCAGCAGGGCGTCAGCATTGGCCACCACGACCCGTTCCGTGGGATCGGAGTCGTCGGCGGAGCGGCGCAGCACGCTGGTCCGCGGTGCGATCCGCACGATACGGGCCAGGGTGTCGACCTGCCCGGTGGTGTCACCCACCAGGTCGACCCGGTCGCCGACGGCGATGGCTCGCCGGCCGAGCTCCCGGGCGCGCATGGCAGTCACCGGGCGCTCGGCCGGGCCGTCCTCGTCGACCAGGCAGGTGTAGCGGCCTCGATCGACCGTGGTGACGAACGCCGTGACGGCGTCCGCGTGGGCCGGCCGGGTCTTGGTGCGCGGCCGGGACCGGCGGCCGGGCCGGACCCGGACGTCGTCGTTGTCCCAGTGCTCGCCAAGCCGGCTCAGGGTCCCTCCTCACCGCGGAGCATCTGTGCCCAGTCACCCGGGAAGTCCGGCAGAGTCTTTGCGGTGCAGGCAATGTCGTCGACCTGCACGCCGGATACGCGCAGCCCGATGATCGCGCCGGCGGTAGCCATCCGGTGATCGGCGAACGCCCGCCACGGCCCGCCGTGCAGGGCTGCTGGGGTGATGTGCAGGGCATCCGCATCGGCGGTGACGGCGCCACCGAGGGCGGCGATATCCTGCTGCAGGGCGGCCAGCCGGTCGGTCTCGTGGCCGCGCAGGTGCCCGATGCCGCGCAGGTGGCTGGGCCCGTCGGCGAGCACGGCGATGGCGGCCACCGTGGGAGTCAGCTCGCCGACGTCGTGCAGGTCGATGTCGATGCCCGGCAGGCGGTCCGGGCCGGTAACGGTCAGCCCGGCGGCGCCGAGTTCGACGGAGCAGCCGAACCGCTCGGCGATCTCCCGAAACGCGTCGCCGGCCTGCGTGGTGTCCGCGGGCCAGCCCGGGATCGTCACTCGTCCGGCGGTGACGGCGGCGGCCGCCAGGAACACCGTCGCGTTCGACAGGTCGGGCTCGATGGGGCGGTCCCAGGGATTCACCGGTCCCGGGGCCACGTGCCAGATGTTCGGCCGCGAGTCGTCGACATCGGCGCCCACGGATCGTAGGCACGCCACCGTCATGTCGATGTGCGGCAGCGAGGGGACGGGCTTGCCGTCGTGGTGCACGCTGATCCCGCGGTCGAACGAGGGCGCGGCGAGCAGCAGGCCGGAGACGAACTGGGATGACGCGGAGGCGTCGATGGTGACGGGGCCGCCCGCGAGCGACCCCGTGGCGTGGATGGTCAGCGGCAACGCGTCCCCCGAGATGTCCGCGCCGAGCGCACGCAGGGCGCCCAGCACGGTGTGCATGGGGCGCCGCCGGGCGGCCTCGTCACCGTCCAGGGTGATCGTTCCGGTGGCGGTGGTGGCCAGCGGCGGCAGGAAGCGCATGACGGTGCCGGCCAGGCCGCAGTCGATCCGGGCGGGTCCCCGCATCGGTGCGGGGGTGATCGACCAGTCGCCGTCGGGCAGGGCGTCGACGGTGACGCCGAGGGTCCGGAGTGCGCTGGCCATCAGTTCGGTGTCCCGGCTGTGCAGCGGGCGGGCGATCCGGGAGCTGCCGGTGGCCTGGGCGGCCAGGATCAGCGCGCGGTTGGTGAGCGATTTGGACCCGGGGACGGTGACGGTGGCCCGGACCGGCCCCGATGCGGTGGGGGCGGTCCAGGGCGCGGGGGAGTCGCCGACGGGGGCGGCGGGGTCCGGCCGCGTCGGACCGGCGCTGTCGGAGGTGGCGCTCACCGGACCATGATCCCGCATCGGCACGGCGGCGTGGGACGCGGTCGGTGCCGGCTCGACAGGCAGTCGCCCGAGATGTGCCAGAGCATCACCGGAAAACTCACGCGGCCACCGTAGCCACCGTCACCGACGGCATGCCTTGGTCGAACGGCTACGCCTGCGCGATCCGGATCATGTTCCCGGCGGGGTCGCGCACCGCGGCGTCCCGCACGCCCCAGAACTGGTCCATGGGTTCCTGCAGCACCTCGACCCCCGGAGCGGACGCCAGCTTGTCGAAGCTGCCGGCCAGGTCGTCGGTGCGGAACTGGATCATCTGCAGCGTTCCCTTGGCCAGCAGTGCGGCCAAGGTGTCGCCGTCCTCTGCCGATCGGCCGGCGTGCGGCTGGGACAGGACGATCTGGATCTCCGGCTGGCTCGCGGTGGTCAGGGTGACCCACCGGAACTCGCCCTGGGTCACCTCGTCGACCACTGCCAGTCCGAGGTAGTCGCGATAGAAGCTGATGGCGGCGTCGACATCGTCCACCAGGACGTGCACCCCGCTGATCGAAACGGTCATGGCGTCGACGGTAGCGGCGCTGCCATGGCCGGCGCTTCTCGATTCCTGCTCAATGACACGGTCGCGCACGGCTACTCGCGTCGGCGCGGTGGCCTGGTCACCAGCATGGCGTAGCAGGGGGCCGTCTCGCGCAGGTCGCTGTGGTCGCGAGCCCGATACGCGGACGGCGATTCGCCCACCAGCTCGGTGAACCGGGAGGAGAACGACCCCAGGCTGGTGCAGCCCACAGCGAAGCACACGTCGGTCACCGACAGGTCGCCGCGTCGCAGCAACGCCTGCGCCCGCTCGATCCGCCTGGTCATCAGGTACGAGTAGGGCGTCTCGGAGTAGACCTCGCGGAACCGACGGGAAAAGTGCGCGGCCGACATCAGGGCGGTGCGGGCCAGTGCGGGCACGTCCAGCGGCTCGGCGTACTCCCGGTCCATCCGATCCCGTGCCCGGCGCAGCCGGCGCAGCTCGTCCAGGTCAGCGGCCATCCGATCATTGTGCCGGTTGGCGGTGACGGCAGTCCCGTGCAGCACGGGGTGCTGCACGGGACTGGTGCTCGACAGGAATGCAGGTGGCCGCCGATCATGCGTGATCGGGGTCGCTGTTCGCCGTCTGATTGCGACTCCGAGCAACCAGACTGCCGCGCCCGGCGCCGGGTTACCCGGGCATGCCTGCTACTGCGCGCTGGTGTACTCGGTAGCGTCGGTGAGATGGGCCACGCGACGTCTCGGCGGCGCGGTCTCATTGAATGCCGTCGCACCGTAGAGCGCCCGTATCCCGGTGACGATGTCCGGGCGAGTCATACGGGACGGGACCGCCGCTCCGTGCGCAGGAGCCCCAGTCCGATCAGGGGATGTCCACTGGTGGTTCCGCTTGCGGTGATCGCGATGACGCTCCGGTGGACGCAATCTACGCGCCACGTCCCGTCGAAGGTTCCGGATCAGGTGAGCACAAGTCCTCGGTGTCGACCTACCTGTCCTGGCTGCACACCTCGCCGGCTGTCCATCGCTGACTCGGGCTCGCCCTGCGGGAGTTCGGCGTGTCGTCTTCCGATGGAAGGATTGACCGGTCACGCTCGACTGGTGCGAACCAGCTCAGCCAGGGACGTCAAGATCGTCCGCTGGCGCTCTATCGAAGGACAGTTCCTCGATAACCGCTCTGCCTTGCTCCTCGGCAACGGCTTTTCCTCAAACATCTGGTCGATGTTTCGCTACCATACGCTTCTTGGCGAATCAGCGCTGGACGGCCAGGCGAAGGAACTCTTCGGCAGCGGATCCAACTTCGAGACGGTCCTAGCCCGGCTTGCAGTTGCTCAAGAGATCGTGGCCGTCGTTGAGCCGCGCAATCGAGGACTACTCGACCAGCTTAACCGGTTGGTCAAAGAGGTCCGAGACGGACTTCTAGGGGCCGTTCAAAACGTGCACCCGGAGTCGTGGAACCTAATTGCCGGACAGCATCCAGTGCCTGGGACGAGTTACGAGGCTGGATTTCCCCGCTTCGTCATGGAAACAATCAAGACGTACCTTCCAAAGTACGCCAGAGTATTCACCACGAATTACGACCTGATCTCGTACTGGGCTAGCGTGCCGGGTGTCATGGCAGACCTCTTCCCTGGAGCAGGCCCGTTCGATGTCGACAAGGCCGAGGACTGGTTGAGCAATTCTCCAATGCCGAAGATCTTTTATCTCCATGGAGCATTGCATCTATGGAGCTCGATGCGGTCAAATGCTGAAGGCAAGCATACGACTGGTCAGGGGGCATCCTTGTTGGAAATAGTCCGTTCAGGAATGGCGAGCCCCGACCACGTTCCGCTGTTCATTAGCGAAGGGTCGTCGCTAGACAAGGTTGCCCGCATCAGCGCTTCACCCTACCTGTCCTTCTGCGCCCGCACCCTGGCATCAACAGATGCACCCCTAACGGTGCTCGGGCAATCCCTGGACGACGTCGATCACCACATCCGGCTAGGAATTCAGCGGCACCCTGCTCGACCTGTTGCCGTTGGCATCTGGGTCGGTGACGTCTCAGGTCCGGATAACAAATCTGAAGCGCTTGAGACCAGGGCGACCGAACTGCGAGGCCGACTCCCCGAATGCAGAGATGTAGTCTTTTTCGACGTCGCAGAGCATCGATTGACCGATCCAGGATTGAACTGCGGCTGAGCGCAATCGCCATCGACACACCGAGGCGCCTCGCCGCGGCCTGCTCCCGGGTCATTCTTCTTGACTCGTTCTTGTATCGCCCGCCATAGACCTGTCACACGCTCGGTCGGGGCTGCGCGGCGTGTCGCCGGGTCGCTAGACGTACGCGAGCGCAGCGGCAAACTCCGCGTCCGTTAACACGTTGTCGTCATAGTCCGTCTCATCGACTACCTGCCACCGAAGTTCGCCTCTGGGCGCCCGCACGGGCCTCATGCCGTGATTTGGACTTACGAGAGCCGAACGAGGGAGGAACACACGCCTAATCAACGGCGTAGCTTCGGCGGCAAGCGAGATGAACGAAGCGCCGGATGTGCCGGGGATGAAGGTCGGTGGTCCCCCCATAGGCGCGAAGATCGATTGCACGATCTGTTGGATCATTCGGATAGCATCGAGCGCACGTTCCCGATTGACCACGTCGGTGACAGAACTGTAATGAACAGAATCGTGGCGGAAAACCTCAAGGGCTAGGTACCCCTCGCGTACTTCATCATTGAGCACGCCCCAGCCATGTAAGACGTCGATGGCTGCGCCCCAATCGGTGAATGTGTTCTTGGACCGCGCTCGCTTGGTTGTTTTGGGGTGGTCTGCATAGTCGCATCGCAAGTCAAGGATCAAGTGGTTGAAAATGCGCTCCCCTAGTGCACAAGCTCCCACGAGAGCGGGATAGAAGTCGCCGTGCGCGAATGCGGATCTAACCTGCGATAGCGCTTCGTTGTGCTCGTAGACGATCGACCAGGGCGCGACTCCGAGGGCGCGATAGTTGGCAATTTTGTCTTCGCCGCCGATCATTCCGTGTTCGGCAAGAATCTCCATCCGCACGTTGGACTGATTGGATCGCCATTGAGCCTGTACCTCCGGCTCCCAGTCCTCACTGATCTCTTGGTCCAACATGGCGTTACGTGTGTCGAACTGAATGGCTATTGGGCGGTAGCGCCGACAGCCGTCTGCTCCCGTGCGCTCCCGTCCGAGGCCCACTGGTTCGATGGTCACAGAAGGACGGTAGCGCGCCTCGAAGCACCGCGGCGGATGCCTCGTCGATCCTCGGCGGCGTGCCCGAGCTGTCCGGTCCGCCCCGCGGAGCCCGGAAGCCGCTGAACGCCCCATCGAGTAGAGCTAGGCATGCCAGCGCGATGAGCACGACGGCGGTCACGCCGGGACCCACGAGCGGCCGCAGGCCGTCCGGGCGCGTTCCACCGGTGCCAGCATGGATTCGGATGTCGTAGGCCGGTGAGCCGCCCAGGGCCGCGTGCAGCAGCACAGCCTCGGGATGAGCACGGCGGGCGGAGAGCACACCGTGGTGCCGGAACTCCACCTCGCGCATCCGCGGACGGTGGAAGACCCACGCCCCGAAAGTCGAGAATCGGGACGCGCGATTTCCCCGGTGGGCAAACGCGCCGTTGCCAAGGTCGGCCTGGGCCCTGGAAGAACGAGGCGAGTTGCCGGCTGCGAGGTGGTGCAGCACACCGGTGGAGACCGCCACAGTCCGGGTCCGGCGTCGACACCGACGCCCGGCGTGCCGGGAAGACGGAATACCGGCTGGGCGAGCTTTGGGATGATGCTCTCCATGGAACCTGTACCGGATCCTCGTTGGGCACACTTCATCGGCGGCGTGCAGGATGGACGCCCTGTGCCGATGTCATTTGGCAGACTCCATCGACTCGCGTCCAGTTGGGAACCGCTGGCCGGAATCGGAGATTCGGAAGACCTCGACGGGCCGGGCCGATTGCTGAAGACCGCCCGCAGCCTGTTCAGGCATTCGTGGTTCGATTACGAATTCATGGTGGTTGCCTGCCTGGTCGCGTTTCAGGCTTTGGAGGCGATGTTCCGCATCCTGTATCCCGCCCCCGGAGAACAGGCCGCTGATGAAGTTGGTCAACCAGGCAGAGCGCGAAGGCGTGCTGGCCCCGGGATTCGCCGACCTCGCTCGGACGGGCGTCGAACTGCGTAACTTGCACTCGCACCCTGCCACACAGGGCGCATTCACGCCTGGCATGGCGGTTTCGGTGCTCGAGCAGACTCATCGGCTAGTCGGCCTGCTCGTCGACGGGATCGCGACGCGATCGGGACGATCTCCCGGCTCCGCCTGACGTCGATGCGTCGGACCTCATCCGCCCACCCGGGCTGAGCGGCAGCGGGGTAGGTACGAACTCACCCTGCGGCGCGGACCGGATGGCCGACACCACGGCGTCCCGTAGCCGATCTGCATGCGGCACGCACAGTGCTCCCGTGCAGCATCGGCCGGACGGCGAGACACTGAGCACTATGGGTGACAGCAAAGACAGCCGCTATCGCATCAACGACACCGCATGGATGGAGGACTGGCCCGTCGGCTACGTGGTGAGCACGGTGCTTGAACCGGCCGATCAGATTCCTCCATTCGACTACCTCCTCGTTGGCCTGGGCCGCGCGCAGGAGCAGTACGACATGGCCACCTTTCGGATGATCCGAGCAGGCGGTTCGACCGACGCGGATGCTGCACTACGCAGCAACCTGTTCACGCTAGTCGGAGCAATCACGGTAGCGGGCGGCCACATCGAGGCGGAGATGAAGCGGATCATCATTCAGGCCGAGGAAAACCGTGGAGCGGCCTTCGTGGACGTCGATGAGACGTGGACAGGGCTCGAGCGACGACTTGAGGCAATTTCGGCCAGCGGCGGACCACTGGCTGACGAGATCGGCACTGCGCTGGCGTGGGCAAAAAGGCGACGCATCAAAGATGTACGCGACGACGCTGTGCACTCAGCGTGGTGCCTTTATGACGTAGGCAGCGTCCAGCGGTCTCGGTTTCGACGTCGCGCATCCGGCGAAATTCACGCCGAGCAACTGAGCGCATACATGAGCCACGTGCCGAAAATGTTCGCCTACGCCGCACGCCTGGCAAACATCGGCACGTGGCCGACCGCGGTCCTGCCACCCTGTCCTGATCTCGAGCCTCAAGCCAGGGTGACAATCACCGTGACGGGGTAGGCACGATGGGCGCGCTGTACGGGCCGCGGGTGGCTACGACGGGTCACCATCACGTGACTGTCGATCTTGAAACTCACGTGGATCGAACCGTTGCTGGCCAGGGTGACCGCGTCCGGTAAGGGATGGGACTGCCCCCGGTTCGGTTGACTCCTTGCCTGTGAGGATTCGGTCCTTGCTG
>CALANS010000156.1 GCA_937926105.1 uncultured Actinomycetes bacterium
CGGTCCTGCTTCCAGTAGTTCGGATTCGCCTTCAGAACGATCGACTGACCAGCCGTCCACGTGTCCAGCTCGTACGGCCCGGAGCACATGTAAGGGCTGGTCGAGGTGCCAAGGGCGCCTTCGGCCCCCTCCAGGGCGCTCTTCTTGAGGACCATACCCGCCGGGGTGGCCATCCCTACGTTGAAGAGCCAGTCCGGCTCGACCAGGTGGACGGTCACCTGCCGATCACCGGTGACCTCGATGCTGTCGACACTGCGGAAGTAGAACCCCCAATACGACCCGACCTCCGGGTCGAGGTGACGGTTCAGGCTCCACGCGACGTCCTCGGCCGTGACTGGTGTTCCGTCCCAGAACGTTGCCGCCGGATCGATGTCGTAGACCCACGTCTTGTCGTTGGGGCTGCTCGTCGTCGCGAGGAGATCCTCGAACGAGAAGTCCGGTTGCTCTTGACGCAACGTATCGCACATATTCGACAGGACTTCGTTCTCGCTGTAACCGGCCGCCTTCGCAGGCTCCAGCGAGGTCGGCTCGTAGACGAGGCCCCAACGCACACTGTCGACGCTGCCCGACGCACCAGGCGTCGTCAGAGCCCAGTCCTCGATCGCGTCTGTGGCACCGCTGTCACCGGTGCCGCTGTCCGTGGCGCTGCTCTTGCTTGGTTGCCCAGCGTCACCGCTGGTGGTGGCATCGCTCGGCGTCCCTGCCGATGAGCATGCTGCCATGCCCATGATGGCCAGCACGCCAACCGTCATCGTCAATGACTTAGCGTAATTCTTTCCCATAGTCCTTCGCCTCCTTTGATGAGTAACATTCCTGACGAAACTGAAATGCCGAGATATCCTCCTGCGCTCGTTGTGCGGTGCGTAGACGATGCAATCCGGCGTTGAAGCAATCTGTTAGGAAATGGCCCAGCCGCCATCGACGATGATGGCTTGCCCGGTCACATAACTGCTGAGGTCACTGGCAAGGAAGACGAACGCATCCGCCACTTCGTTCACAGAGCCAAGTCGACCGAGCGGAATACGAGATTCGAAACCGGTCTTGGTGATGACGCCCTTCCTCGCTTCATCTTGGCCCGATGTGTCGAAAAGCTTGTCCAGCATCGGGGTTTCAATTTGGCCCGGACATACAGCATTGACTCGAATGCCGTCCGTTGCCAATTCCAGGGCCATCGATTGCATCACGCCAATAATTCCGAACTTCGATGCCGAGTAGGCGCTGTTCCCTCGAGCGCCGCGTAGTCCGAATAGGGACGATGTGAAAATGACACTTCCCGGTCGGCGCTCTTCTCTCAACGCTTGGGAAAAAATGCTGGCGGTATAGAAGCTGCCTCTGAGGTTCACTGCCATCAGCCGGTCCCAGCGTTCTTCCGTAATATTCTCGTATTTCTCGATGAGCAGTATTCCCGCGTTGGGAATGATGACGTCCGGCAGTAGCTGGGCGTCCCGAAGTCGATCCCGGCACGCGGTGACACTGTTCGTGTCGGTCACGTCCATCGGGAGGGCGAGCGATCGCACTCCGAATCGGCCTGCGATCGCTTCGGACGCCTTTGTCGCGAGACCGCAGTCGATATCTGCCAAGACGACGTCGGCACCGTATTTCGCCAACGATTCGGCAATCGCGCAACCGATAGCTCCGGCCGCGCCGGTGACCAGCGCTGTTCTCCCGCCGAGCAGTGTGGCAGCGCGGGTCGAGTCGTGTTCCGTCATCGGTGTCCTCCACGTGGATGCCCAATAGCGTTCAGCATGAGTTGGTCATGGCCCGGGATCAGTCGGGCATGGCTGTGACGCGCCTCGGCGAGAAGCGCCTCCAACGACCGGTAGGCAAGCCGGCGATCACCCGCGCCCCCCGCGTATGAGCCACATGCCTTCCGGTCGAGAAAGTTTTGCGCCAGATCTGCCGCGTCACCCGCGAGCAGCCAGACGCCGGTCTCGGGTAGCTCGACGCGAAATGACTGATGGCCCGGCGTGTGTCCCGGGGTCGATATGACGGCTACCCCAGGTGCGATCTCGCAGCTTCCCTCGACGAGGCGCCACTGAGTGGTCGGATCCGTCCAATCCGGCGAGTAGAACCCATCGCTCTCGTCCACCGCGCCGCTACGTGCGAATTCAAGCTCGTGCCGCTGAAGGACGACTGGAACTCCCGACTGGCTCAGCGTCGCGATACCACCTGAATGATCCACGTGCAGGTGGGAGACGGCCGCCAGCGCGATGTCCGCCGGGGTCAACCCGTGCACGCGGAGTGCCTCGGTGAGCGGATCACCGGGTAGGCCCCACGTGAATCCCTCCCGGCTCGGCTGGGGGTCGAGGTGCCACGATGAGTCGTAGTTGGACGCTCCGACCGCTCCGAGTTCGTAAGCGTGCTGAACGCCGTCATCGGCAAGCGCGGCCGCCGACATGCCGGTGTCGAGCAGAATCCAGCCGTCGGCGGTCTCGACGAGCGCCCCGAACAGCGGCTCCCAATAGAGATGGTGGTCGCCGCCGTCGATCGACAGTGCTTTAGACACCCGTTCGGCGCCGTACTGCAGAAAGAATAGTCGCTGCGCTTTCATGGTGACGGCGACCGCCCTTCGCGTGGGCCATCGTCGTGATCGCTCCCCGACACCGCGCCGGCAGCGCTTTCCTCCCGGCCTTCCTCCGGCGACGGATCCGCCGAATCCTGGACCCGGGCAGCAGCGTCCGGGGCGGGCTTCTTGCCCATTTTGACGGTCTGGATCGACATGCGGATGGAGACGAGAAGCAGGAACGCGGCGAACAGGATCGAGGCCGCCCGCGGCGCGAGGAGGAACGAAAGGGATGCGCCGCCTATAGAGGTGAGCGCGCCGACGACGCCGATCGCGCCGGCCGCGCGGAGGTTGACGTTACCGCGCCGAACATTGAGGACCGTAGCGACAATTCCGGTGGGGATGATGACGAGCAGGGAGACGCCCTTCGCTGTCAGGTCGCTGATCCCGAGGAAGACAACCATCACGGGAACGAGGAAGACGCCGCCACCGACACCGAGCAGACCTGAGAGCACCCCGGTGATCAGCCCGAGGGCGACGAGTACGGCGACGGCCGCGACATCGAGCGAATAGCTGCCGGATCGCGACGTGACGTCGAAGAACATCCGAGCGGCGACGAAGATCATGAAGGCAATGAACGCCCATTTCAGCAGGCGTTCGGAAAGCCAGCTCAAGAGGTGCACACCGACGGTGGTGCCGAGCACCGTACCCGCCGTGAGCACTAGGGCGATCCTGATGTCGACATCCCCTTTGACGGCATAGGTCAATGCCCCGACAGTGCTGATCGGTACGACGGCCGCGAGCGAGGTGGCGTGCGCTATCCGCTGCGAAAATCCGAGAAGGAGCACCAGGGCGGGAACGATCAGGATCCCGCCGCCGACACCGAACAATCCGGAAAGCAGCCCCGCCACGGCGCCGAGGAAGATCAGCGCTGACAGGCTCGCTGCGCGCCCCGTATCGCCGTCCCGCGGTCTCGTCATAGTTCCTGCACACCCGCTGCCTGGCGACGGGCCGCCACCTGCGGCAGGGCCGCTACGTTGACCCCGGTGTGACGCTCGTAGTTGGCGGGGTCGGTGGCCCCTTCGGTGTTGACCACCAGGGCGACCGTGTTCGGACCGAATCCGATCCTTGATCGATCGCGCTCCGGCATGTCGGCGAGGGCCAGGAGGCCACCGAGCCCCGCGGCGCCGGATTCACCGGCAGTGACGCCGCTCTCGGCGAGCAGGCGCATCGCTTCGTAGGCGATTTCGTCGCCGATGGTGACGAACGCGTCCGTGCCTTGGTCG
>CALANS010000157.1 GCA_937926105.1 uncultured Actinomycetes bacterium
CGCCGGCAACAACTCCGACCGCCGCCCGACATCCCGCTGCCGTCCGGCGGCGTGACCGCCGGAGACACCGATGTTTCCGCCGGCGGGCCCGCGCTGACATCTGCTGTGATCCTTGTGCAAAGCCCGAACCAGCAACGGTTCGGAGTCACCATCACGAGGGACTCCACGCACGTGACGATGTGGCTGCGCGGAGACCTCGACCTCGCCGGGCGGGAGCGGCTGGTGTCCGCTGCCCGCGCCCAGCTGATCGTTCACCGGCCCTCGGCGATCACCATCGATCTCGGCGGACTCGAATTCCTGGCCGCCAGCGGGATCAGTGCGCTGCTCGGCATCAAGCGTCTCGCCGAACGGCGGGGCATCCCTTTCGCGTTGGCGCGTGTGCCGGCCCAGGTACACAGGCTTTTCCGGATGTGTGGAATCGCGGACCTCTACAGTACAGCGGGGCGGCTGCGTGGAGGCGCCGCGAAGCGATGACGACTGCCCGTGCCTAGCAGCGGCCGGCGGGCCGGACCGATCCATGACCGGACGAGCCGGCGGGTTCAGTCGATGGCGTCCTGAGGGATGCCGCCGAGCGGCGCCGTGTCCGGCTGGATGCCGTGGGGGTCGGGGAGTGTCCCGGTGGCTACCAGGTCCGCAGCGATGTCGTGCAGTTTCCGGTTGGTGTGCTGTGATGCCGCGATGAGCAGGTCGAACGCCTGGTCGTCGGTCAGCTGGTAACGCTCCATCAGGATGCCCTTGGCCTGACCGATCACGTCGCGGCCGATCAAAGCCTGGTGCAGGCGATCGATCGCCACCGTGGCATCCATGGCGATGGCTGCGTGCGCCGAGAGCATGGTGCCCACCAATACGGATTCCTCGGTGAACGCGTGCGCGGCATGGGCGTAGAGGTTCAGCGTGCCGATGGTGTCGCCCGTCGCCGAGAGTTGGAACGACAGCACCGATGCCACACCCAGCTCCGCCGCACGGGCCGCGAAGCGTGGCCAACGCGGATCGGTCGCGAGGTCGTCCACCAGCACGATGTTCCGCTCATCGGCCACGACTGCGAGGCAGGGCCCCTCGGCGGCGTCGTACTGCGCCTGATCGAGCAGACCGACAAGCGGGTCACTGGCGGCGACCGACCGGATGGAACGCTTGCCCAGCACGGCGATACCCGCCAACTCGGTGCCGGGAACGTTACGCACCGCCGCGAGGACCGTGCGCTGCAGCACGCCGTCCATGTCCGGCTCGGCATGCAATGCGCGAGCCAGGTCGGCAAAGACGCCGGCGAGGCCGGTCTCGGACCCGTCCGGCAGGCTTCCATCGTCGTTCATCGAGCACGATCTCGTATCTCTTCGCGCGGCACTCCGCGAGCGACTCTTCCTCGGTAGCGAATACGCAACCAAAAATAGTCGCGCGACGAGCTTTCGCGACTGAACGGATCGTACCCCGCCCGGGTACCGGCACCGGAGACCCGCCGCGTGGAGCGCCGCCGCGATGTTTCACCGCCGCCGCGCCCGGGAAATCCTCAGAAGCCAGGCGGCGAGCGGGCGCTCGCCGCCTGTCGGTTCACCGGCGTGGTTATTGACA
>CALANS010000158.1 GCA_937926105.1 uncultured Actinomycetes bacterium
CTACCTCGGCACCATCAACGGCAAGCAATACCTCCTCGAAGCCCCCTACCCCGGCACCAACATCCACATCCGCACCGTCAACACCGCGAACGCCGACACCACCCTGCACCGCTACTGGCGCTGACCGCCCCGATCGGGCACACCCAGCGAACGGGACGGCACGCTCGCCACCGGCGCCCGCCGGGGACCCGGCGGCCGCGGCGGCGACGATCTGGCATGGCGCGCGCCGGTACGGGGTATTCCAGAGGAATAGGAGCGAGTCCCGCCGGCCGAGCGGCGGCTGGGGCCCCGGGTAGGAGATGAACGCCATGAACGACCACGTGACGGTGCAGACGAAGCGGGCGATCGTGTTGGAGATGGCCAACTGGCTGGAGGGCCGCAGGTTCGGGGTGACGTGCGCTCCGGATGCCGACCCCGAGTTGGCCCAGATCGCCACCGCAAGCTGGGCGGAGGGCTACCGCCGGGCGATCCATGAGTTGCGCTGGGCGGCGCACGAGCCGGTCGAGATCCCCGACGACCTGTCCGAATTGGATGGGCTCGGCCTCGACTCCGGGGATGACGCCGGGCCGGCGCTCTAATTCACCGAACGACGCCGACAGAGCGATGGCGCCGGCACGCTCGGCCAGCAGCAGCCCGATACGCCCACCGGGTCCGGGCGCACCTGGGGGCCGCCACTCCGGTACCACGGCCGGCCCCGCCGGCGCGGGGTCTACCCGGCACGAGTCCGAGGCGCAACGTTTGGATCGCAACTACAGCGAGTTGCTCCAGGAATTGCGCGTGGCGCAGACCGGCGTGCAGATCCTGTTCGCGTTTCTGCTGACGATCGCCTTCCAGACCACGTTTCGCGGGCTCTCCGACTTCCAGCATGGCGTCTACCTGGGCACCCTGCTCAGCGCCGCCGCTGCGGTGATCATGTTCATCGCACCGGTGGCCACGCACCGAATGATGTTCCGCCGCGGGATGAAGGACAACCTGGTCGCTCTGACCAACAGGCTGGCGGTGGGGGGTCTGACGTTCCTGTCGCTGGCCATTCTGGGCGCGGTGCTACTGGTCGTGGATGTGGTGGCCGGGCACACGCCGGCCACCATCATCACCGCCGTCACCGCCGCGCTCGTCGCGACATTCTGGATCGCCGTTCCCAGCTTCTTCCGCGCTCGTCATCCCGACTCGGAACTCGACCTGCCAGGCGACAGCCACGACGGGGACGACACCGCCCGGTCCGGCTCGGGCGCCGGGTACTAGCGGCGGCTGTTCGCATCCGCGGCGGTGCCTGTCACCACCGTGCCCGTCACCACCGTGCCGTCAGCCATCCGGACGACCTGATCCGCAACGCCGAGATGATCCGGGTTGTGGGTGACCATCATCGTGGCCACCGACCGCTGCCGGGTGACGCGCGCCAGCAGGTCCAACACGGCCCGCCCGCGTTCGCTGTCCAGCGCGCTGGTGGGCTCGTCCACCAGCAGCACGTCGGGAGCATTGATCAGGGCGCGCGCGATGTTCACTCGTTGCCGCTCGCCGCCGGATAGTTGGTGTGGCCGGCGATGCTGCACCGCACCGGCCAGGCCCACCGATTCCAGCAGGTCTACCGCGGCGTCCCGGGACCGCGCCGGTGATCTGCCCGCCAGGTGAGCCAGCGCCTGAAGCTGCTCCAGGGCGGTCAGCGATCCCAGCAAGTTGGCCTGCTGGAAAACGATGCCGATGTGCCGCAGGCGAACTCGCGCGGCCTGTGGGCGGCTCAGGCCGGTCAGCTCGCGATCGCCCAACACCACGGACCCGGAGTCCGGGGCGATGAGGGTGGCTGCGACGGCCAGCAGGCTGGATTTGCCCGAGCCGCTCGGCCCGAGGATCGCGGTCAGCTCACCGGCCCGCGCCGTGAGGCTCACCCGGTCCAGTGCCAGCAGCGGGTGATCGCCGTCCGGATAGGTCAGCACGATATCGGTCAGTTGTAGGTTCACGGTGGGGCTCTCCTGGAATCGATCTCGCGTCGTCGGTGTGGGTGGCCGGGGTCGTCAGCGTGCGCTGCCCAGCGCGGTGAGCGGATCCACGGCGGTGACGCGACGCAACGACACCGCCGCTCCCGCCAGGCCGAGCAGCACCATCGCGACGGCCGGCGGCAGCACGGTCGAGGGACTCAACACGAACGGCACCGCCGACGCCGCGAACGCGCCGAGCCCGGCGGCCACCACGGTGCCGATCGCCGTCCCGGCCAGCAGCAGCACCAGCGCCTGGCCGAGCGCGTCCCGCAGCAGGTAGCCGGTGGACGAGCCGAGTGCCTTCAGCACGGCGATGTCGGTGCCGCGTTGCACCGTCCACACGGTGAAGAAGGCGCCGACGACCAGCGCGGAGATCACCAGCAGCAGGGCGCGCATCAGTTGCAGCGAACCGTTCTCGGCCGGATAGGAGCCGATCGCGGAGACCGCGTCCGCAGTCGCGACGGTCGTGGTGCGCAGCCGCGCGTCGGCGGCCGCCAGGTCGACGCCGGGGGAGGTGGTCAGCGCGATCACGGTGGCGGCCCGGCCCTCCGCGGCGACCCACACCACGTTGGCGTGGCTGTAGGAGTCGGCGCCGGCGATGGCCGTCACCGCGAGGGGCCGGCCGCCGACGGAGATCCGATCCCCGACCGCCGCGCGCAGGGCGTCTGCGGCGCCGGTAGACAGCACCACGTCGCCTGGCTCGATGCGAGTGGGCGCCAGCGCCGACTCCGGCCGGACCGCAAACACTGCCACCGCGCTTCCGACACTGTTGGCGCCGGCCTCCGCCCGACCCATGGTGATGGTCAGCGGCTCGGCGGACGTCACGTTGGGCACCGCCGACCAGGCGGTGACGGTGGCCGCGTCCAGGCGCGAGTCGGCGAAGGACAGCGCGGATCCGCCCGCCGGCAGCGAGAAGACCAGGTGGTCGGCCGACAGGCCGGTGATCGCGGAGGTGCTGGCGCGGCCCAGCCCGGCGGTCAACCCGGACAGCAGCACCACCATCAGGGTGAGCAGGGTGATCACCGATCCCATCAGCGCGAACCGCCCGCGGGCGAACCGCAGGTCGCGGAGGGCGACGAACATGGCAGATCCCTTCAGGGCAGAACAGGAGGGTGGAACGCAGCGGTGATGGCGAGCCGGTGACTCATGCAGGTCGCCGGCGGTTTCGCCTCGTTGCCAGCCTGCCGCCGCGAGCCGGGCGGGACATCGGCACCGCGGATGGTTCGGCCACGACCATGGGATGCACCGTCCGATCAACCCTTCGATCGATGCGGGGCCCGCCGCCCGGCCGTACGCTGGTCGGCACCGTGAGCCCGTCATCGCACCCGCCCCGAGCCGACCACCGCACGACGCGTGATGGCGCGTCCCCGAGAGGTCGGCTCGACGCCATCGAGGTGCCGGTGCCGCTGCAGGTCGCCGTGCACCTGCTGGTGGCCGGCCTGCTGGTGTTGGCGGTACTCCGCGCCGCCCTCGCTGGAGATGGCCGCACCGTCGCCATCACCGTCACCGCCGTGGCCGTAGGAGTCGGCTACGGGATCGGGCCCGCGACCCGGCGAGTGCGCGCCACCGTGGCGGCCGCCGCCCTCTGGCTCGGCGCAGTGCTGGCGATGTGGCTGGTGCTGCTGGCCCTGACGCCGGACGCGATCTGGTTGGCGTTCTGCTGGTTCTTTCTGCTGCTGCACCTGCTGCCCTGGCGGGCCGGGCTGATCGCGGTCGCGCTGGTCACGGCCGCCGCGATCGGCGGTTTCGCCTGGCACCAGGGCACTCTGACGGTGGGCACCGCCCTCGGACCGGTGCTGGGAGCGCTGGTCGCGGTGGTCACCGTGTGGAGCTACACATCGATCGCCACCGAGAACGACCGCCGGCGCACCCTGATCGGGGAATTGCACCGCACCCGGGCCGAGCTCGCCGTGGCCGAACGCTCCGCCGGCGCGATGGCGGAGCGGGAACGCCTGGCCCGCGAGATCCACGACACGCTGGCGCAGGGTTTGTCGAGCATTCAGTTACTGCTGCGCGCCGCCGGCAGGACCCTGCCGGCGGACGGACCCGCGGATGCCGACGTGGTGCGGATCGCCCGACGGCACGTGGAGCAGGCCCGTGAGGCGGCCCAGGACAATCTGGCCGAGGCGCGCCGATTCGTGGCGGAGCTGGCACCGCCCGGACTGCAGGGGCGCTCGCTGCCGGCGGCATTGGACCGCCTGTGCTGCACCACGTCCGAGCGCAGCGGCGTGCCGGTCCGGTTTGAAGTACAGGCGGCAACCGGCGGATCCGATGGTGACGGTGATCCGGCTGACGGTCGCGCCGTGCTGCCCACCCCCGTGGAGGTGGCGCTGCTGCGGGTGGCCCAGTCGGCGGTCGCGAACGTCACCGCACACGCCGATGCCCATCGTGCCGCAGTCACCCTCACGTTGATGGACGCCGCGGTGACGCTGGACGTGGTCGACGACGGCCGCGGCTTCGATCCGTCCGCACTGCCCGACCGGTCGCCGGAATCGGGCGGATTCGGGTTGGCCGCCATGCGCTCCCGGGTGACCGAGCTCGGCGGCACGCTGGCCGTCGAGTCCGCCCCGGGCAAGGGCACCGCCATCGCCGTCACCATCCCGCTGCCCCGGGCGGACCCGTGACCGGCCCCGGGGCGCCGAACCCGGTGCGCGTGCTGCTGGTCGACGACCACCCCGTGGTGCGCGCCGGGCTGCGGGCCGTGCTGGACGCCGAGCCGGACCTGCTGGTGGTCGCCGACACCGGCGACCCCGCCGAGGGCATCCGGCTGGCCGGAGCCGGCGGTGTGGACGTGGTGCTGATGGACCTGCAGTTCGACCAGCGGATGGCCGGTTCCGAGGCCACCCGGGCTATCGCCGAGCGAACCGGCGCGCCGAAGGTGCTGGTGCTGACCACCTACGACTCCGACACCGACATCCTGGCCGCCATCGAGGCCGGCGCCTCCGGGTACCTGCTCAAGGATGCCCCACCGGAGGATCTGGCCACCGCCGTTCGACGGGCGGCCGCCGGGCAGTCCGCGCTGGCGCCGTCGGTCGCGTCCCGGCTGATGGACCGGATGCGCAGCCCGGGAACGACGCTCAGCTCCCGGGAGATCCAGGTGCTGACCCTGGTCGCGGACGGGCTGTCCAACCAGCAGATCGCCGGGACGCTGTTCCTATCCCGGGCCACCGTTAAGTCGCACCTGGTGCACATCTATTCCAAGCTGGGCGTCGATTCGCGCACCGCGGCGGTTGCGGTCGCCGTCGAGCGCGGGCTGATCCGGCGGTGACCTGGAGGTGCGGTTCGCAGGAGAGCACCGTGGATGCCACCGCGGGTTGCTGCCCGTCTGGTGGCGTTGGGTGCGGCACTGGGGGTTTCGCCCGTGGGGGTAGCCGGTAGGAGCCGGGACGCAGGTCCCAGACCACACCATCGGGGGTAAGAGTACCGGCGAGGCGGTCCCGGTGCACGATGGTGTGGTGCCGCGGACACAGCAAGGCCCCGTTTGCCAGGTCGGTGTTGCCTCCGTCGACCCAATGCACCAAGTGATGCGCGTCACACCACGCGGCCGGGGCTGCGCACCCATCGAAGGTGCAGTGCCCGTCTCGTAGCCACAGGGCTCGGACCTGGGCGGGAGTGAACAGCCGCTGCTCCCGACCCTGGTCAAGGATCTCGCCGTCCGAGCCGAGCACCATCGGGATGATCCCCGCGTCGCAGGCGAGTTTGCGGATGGTGTCGGGCCCGATCAGGGTGCCCGACGCGCGGGAACCGGTCGCAGTCGCGGCGCCGACGCCGGCAGCCAGATCATCGAAACCCATGGTGAGCATCAACGTGGCCTTGGCCGAGGTCGGCACGCGCCCCGCCCCGGCATTGGCGCGTTGGAGCGCGGTGATCAACGCTGCGCCGCGCCGCCGACCCACCGCCCGCAGGTCACGTTCCCCCGTCTCGGGGTCGGGTTTCGGGGCGGACAGCGGACCGATCGCGGCTTCCAGCACCGCGCGGCCCTCATTGTCCAGGGTGAGCCGGTAGTCCCACACCCCGGCGGAGGCTTCCCGCCCGGGAGACAGGTCGATCTGGCGGCGGCAGCGTTCCTGGTGTTCCTCGAACTCGCCCTGCTCGCCGTACCGGGCCAGGATTCCTGCCGCAGGCGGCGGACACCGGCCGGGCCGTGCTCCGCACCGACCGCGAGGAATTGGTCCAGGACTATTGGCTTCGCTTCCTCGCGCAGATCCGGGGCGAGCTTGTCGAACTCTGTGGCCACCACCACCGCGGTGCCGGGGTCTACGTCGACCTGCCGGACCGAGTCGACCACCGCATCCAGGTCAGGACTGCGAAGGAGCGCGGATGTTTTGGCCAGCGTGGTCGCTTCTCGACGGGAATGCCAGGCCACGTCCGCAATCCACGCCGCGGTGGAGGCATGGTGGGAGTTCTCGATGACGCCGCGAGTGCGGGCTTCGGCGATCACGTCGGCCAGGCCTGCACCGCACAGAGCACGCAGCTCGGCCAGTTCACCGGCCAGGTTTCCCAACTCGCTGCTGCCGCACTGGAACAGCACCGTGTGCAGATCACGCAGCGCGTCGGCGCAACTGGACACAGCGTCCCGCCGGTCCGCCAGAAGCGCTGTCTGCCCTGCCATGCCCTTGACGTTACGACAGGAGTACGACACCGAGCCTTCAAAATGCACTCTTTCGGACCCGGTAGGGATCACAGGTCGAAAACGATCCGCCAGGCGCTCGCAAGCAACACTTTCCGATGGCGATGCGTCGATATCGCCTGTGCAGGAACATCGTCACCACCATCGTCACCGCCATCGACTCAGCTATCTACCCGCCAGCACCCGGCACGTCGGCCGCGCCCGGCCAGTCGGTACTCGTCACGAGCAACCGACGCTAATTCATCGCCTGTTGACTTGTCCCCGTCAACGCCCTACTCTGACAATCTCAACAACCGTTGAATTCCTCGGGAGGAGCCCATGGACACCGCGATCCGGGTCGACAGACTGACCGTCGTCCGCGGCAAACGCCGGGTGCTGGACGGATTCTCGTGCCGCATCACCCGAGGCGTCGTCACCGGCCTGCTCGGTCCGTCCGGTGCCGGCAAGACCACGCTGATCCGCGCCATCGTCGGCGTGCAGCGGATCCACGCAGGCGACGTCACCGTCTTCGGTACCCCCGCCGGCGCGCCGGCGCTGCGTGCCCGGACGGGCTACGTCACCCAGTCCCCCAGCATCTACGCCGACCTCACCGTCACCCAGAACGTGCGCTACTTCGCCACGGTGATGGGCGCCGACCGGGCGGCCGCCGATCGGGCCATCGACGAGGTTGGGCTGACCGACGCCGCCCATCAGCTGGTGCGCACGCTGTCCGGCGGGCAGCACTCCCGCGCGTCGCTGGCCTGTGCATTGGTGGGCGATCCGGAACTGCTGGTGCTGGACGAACCGACCGTTGGGCAGGATCCGGTGCTGCGCGAGGAACTCTGGGGAGCGTTCCGGCGGCGCGCCGCGGCGGGCGCCACCGTACTGGTCTCGAGCCACGTGATGGACGAAGCCGGACGGTGCGACCGGCTGCTGCTGCTCCGCGACGGTGCCCTGCTGGCCGACGACACCCCCGACGGCATCAGGAAATCCGCCGGCACCGACGACATGGACGCCGCCTTCCTGCAGCTCATTCGCCGGGCGGGCGACACATCCGCGGCGACCCACGAACCGAACCCGGCGCCGACGCCCGCGACGAGCAGGGCGGGAGCGCGGCCATGACGATCCGCGTCCTCGGCGCGACGATTCGCCGCATCCTCGGCCAGCTCCGCAACGATCCGCGCACCATCGGCATGATGATCGCGGTGCCCATCGTGCTGATGGCGTTGCTGTACTTCATGTTCGACCAACGCCAGCCGATCGTGTCCAACATCCTGCTGCTGATGCTGGGGATCTTCCCGTTCACCATCATGTTCCTGATCACCAGCGTGGCCATGCTGCGCGAGCGCACCTCGGGCACCCTGGAACGGCTGATGACCACCCCTTCCGGCAAGCTGGATCTGCTGTTCGGCTACGGCATCTCGTTCGGCGTGGCCGCCGCGGTACAGGGTGCCATCGCGGCCGCCTGCGCCTATTGGCTGTTCGGGTTGTCCACCGCGGGCAACGCCGGGATGGTGGTGCTGATCGCCATCGTCAACGCCGTGCTCGGGGTCGGGATGGGCCTGTTCTGCTCGGCGTTCGCCCGCACCGAGTTCCAGGCCGTGCAAATGCTGCCGATCGTGGTGATCCCGCAGATCCTGTTGTGCGGGCTGTTCGTCGCCCGGTCCGACATGGCGACCTGGCTGCGGGTGATCTCGGACATCATGCCGCTGTCCTATGCGGTGCAGGCGCTGCAGGAGGTCGGGGCGCACGCCGACCCGACGGGCCTGCTGTGGCGGGATGTGGGCATCGTGGCAGGCTGCGTGGTGCTGGCGCTGGGCCTGGCCGCGGCGACGCTGCCCCGGCGGACGGAGTAGACGGGAGGGCCTGGCGGTGACGGGATCTCCGCGGCGGACCGGATCGGCGGCGAGCCCCGGGCGCACCGGACGCACCGGACGCCGCCCGGGCAATCCCGACACCCGGCAGGCCATCCTGGACGCGGCCCGCAGCGAGTTCGCCGCCCGCGGATTCGCCGGCACCACGGTGCGGGCCATCGCGGCGACGGCCGGGGTGGACCCCGCCCTGCTGCACCACTACTTCGGCACCAAACAGCAACTGTTCCTGGCGACCATCGAGATCCCGGTGGATCCGAGCATGGTGGTGGACGCCGTCGCCGACGGACCCCGCGAGGGGCTGGGACTTCGGCTCGCCTCGACCGTGCTGGGCGTGTGGGAGTCACCGGCCGGCCCCGCGCTGATCGCGGCGCTGCGTTCCGCGCTGGTGGACCCGGCAGTGGCGCGCATGGTCCGGGAGTTCCTGTTCAGCCAGGTGATCGGGCGGGTGCTCCGACAGGTCGACTGCCCGCCGGAGCAGGTATCGATCCGGGGCGCGTTGCTGGTGTCTCAGCTGGCCGGGGTGCTGGTGGGCCGGCACATCCTGGCGCTGGAGCCGCTGGCGTCGGCGCCGCTGGAGGCATTGGTGCCGAACGTCGCGGCCACCCTGCAGCGTTACCTGACCGGCCCGCTGCCGCCGCCGGCATCGGCGCTCCCGGCGCCGGTCGCAGCACTGGTCCCGGCACCCATCCCGGGTGCACCGCGGGGTGCCGCCGGGTGATGCGCCCGGATTGCCCGTAGGCTGCCTGACCATGAGCAGCGCCGCCGTGCAGCCCGGGGAACCCGGCCAACTGCGCACGCCGGCCACCCGGGGTCAGATCGTCGCGTGGGGCTTCTGGGACTGGGGGTCGGCGGCCTTCAACGCCGTCATCGTCACCTTCGTGTTCTCCCCCTACCTGACCAAGGCGGTCGGCGCGGACCTACCGGGCGGTATCAGCGCCAGCACCTGGCTGGGATGGGCGCTGGGTATCGCCGGATTCTTCATCGCAGTGCTAGCGCCGGTGACGGGCCAGCGAGCCGACGCCGGCGGGCGACGCAAGCTTTCCCTCGGAGCGTTCACGTTCGTCGCCGTGCTGGCAACCCTGGGCCTGTTCTGGGTCAAGCCCGACTACCACTACCTCTGGCTGGGCCTGGTCCTGATGGGCATCGGCTCGATTGTGATGGAGTTCGCCGGAGTCTCCTACAACGCGATGCTGCGGCAGATCTCCACCCCGGACAACATCGGCAGGGTCTCTGGATTCGGCTGGTCCATGGGCTATTTCGGCGGCATCATCCTGCTGCTGGTGTGCTACGTCGGGTTCATCTCGGGCGACGACGGCGCGGCCACGCATGGGCTGTTTGCGATCTCCACCACCGACCGGCTGGACATTCGGATCGTGGCACTGTTCGCCGCCGCGTGGCTGCTGATCTTTGCCCTTCCGGTGCTGTTCAAGGTGCCCGAGGTGCCCGGAGTGCCGGCCGAGCGGCGACCGAACTTCTTCCAGGCCTACCGCAAGCTGTTCCACGACATCGCCGAGCTGTACCGGCGCGATCGGCACACCGTGTTCTTCCTGATCGCCAGCGCGCTGTTCCGGGACGGGCTCGCCGGGGTGTTCACCTTCGGCGCGGTGCTCGCCGTGAGCGTGTACGGATTCAGTGACTCCACGGTGCTGATCTTCGGGGTGGCCGCCAACGTGGTCTCGGCGCTCGGGGCAGTGACGGCGGGCAGGTTCGATGACCGCATCGGTCCCAAGACCGTGATCACCTTCTCGCTGATCGGCATGCTCGTCGCGGGGATCGTGCTGCTGTTCGTGTCCGGGTCGATGATGTTCTGGATCTTCGGGCTGCTGCTGTGCCTGTTCGTGGGCCCGGCGCAGTCCTCGTCCCGGACATTCCTGGCTCGGCTGGCTCCCCCGGGCCGGGAGGGGCAGCTGTTCGGGCTGTACGCCACCACCGGGCGGGCGGTCTCGTTCCTGGCGCCGGCGCTGTTCGGGCTGTTCACGTTCCTGTTCCACGCCGACCGGGCCGGGATCGTCGGCATCCTGCTGATTCTGCTGGTCGGGCTGCTGGCCCTGCTGCCGGTGCGCAAACCGGTGGACACGCTGGTGGCGGGCGCCGCCAGCTGACCCCCGGGCCACTCCGGCGGCTGACCCCGGGCCCCTGGTGCCGGCTGACCCCGGGCCACTCCGGCGGTGATATGGCGAGCGCATCGAGCGGTGACGGGAACCGTCGGCGGGCGAGCCTCGTCGGAGGGGTGACGCCCTGCCGGCCGTATCACGGCGACCCGTCACCGCTCCTGTGATCACACCGCACGGAAAGGACGCCGCCATGCCTCGACCGACCCCCACCACCAGCGGCACCATGGCACCCTGGGCGCCGGCCACCCGCGTCGGCGCCGCGCCGCGCAGCATGCTCAGCGGCGCTCGGGTTTTCGCCGGTCTCGCCGCACTGATCGTGCTGACCCGGCGCGGCGCCTCCTGACACCTCCGGCCACGCCGCGCGCCGACCGGCTTGTACCCTGACCTGGCGCAGCAGTATGCCGGGAGGTGCCAGTGACGACCGAACCGGCTGCCGTTGCGCCCATTGCCACGACCGCGCGACGACGGCTGCTCGGCCGGGACCCCCGTGAGCTGGCCGCGATCTTCCTCGGCGGCGCCATCGGCGGCGGACTTCGCGCGCTGTTCGGCACCCTGTTTCCCGCCGCGCCGGGGCATTGGCCGTGGGTCACCTTCGGCGTCAACATCGCGGGTGCGGCCCTGCTCGGCTACTTCACCACCCGGCTGTCCGAACGGCTGCCGTTCACCCCGTACCGGCGGCCGCTGCTGGGCACCGGGGTGTGCGGCGGGCTGACCACCTTCTCCACCATGCAGGTAGAGGCGCTGCAAATGATCGATGCGCACGACTACGCCATGGCAGCCGGGTATCTCGCGGCCAGCATCGTCGCGGGGCTGGTTGTGGTGCAGGTGACCACGCAACTGACCCGCCGGGTTCGGGTGCGGCGCCGATGAGCGCTTGCGCGAAGAGCAGAAGGCACCGATGACCGCGCTGGTGTGGCTGGGGGCGCTGGTCGGCGGTGGCGTGGGGGCCACGCTTCGCTTCCTGGTGGACGGCGCGGTGGGACGGCATGCCGGCAGGGCGTTCCCGTTCGGCACCCTGGTGGTTAACCTGTCCGGCGCGATCGTGCTCGGGCTGCTGTCCGGACTGGCGCTGCCGCACGACATCTCGTTGATCGTCGGGACCGGCGTGGTCGGCTCGTACACCACGTTCTCCACCTGGATGCTGGAGACCCAGCGGCTGGCGGAAGAGCGGCAGAACCGCTACGCCGCCGTAAATATCATCGCGTCGGTGCTCCTCGGGCTGGCCGCGGCGGCGCTGGGCCGCTGGCTGGCAACGATGCTGTAGCCGACCGGGTCAGGCCGCTCGGAGCCGGTGCGCGGCCAGCATCGCTGGGTGGTGACCGGCGAAGGGTCGGCCGGCCGCGACGGATCCGGCAGCGCCAGCGCCACGACGGCAACACCGTCCAGACGGTGATTCAGTTCGCGCGGTCGGCCAGCCGGAATCCGCCCCGCCGGCGATCCGGCTGGGCAGACACCAGCGCGGGGACCATCTCGCTGGTCACCAGGCCGCGCTCCGCGGTGATCTCGTCGATCATCGCGAAGCTCTCCGCGATCCGGGCGGGCTCATCTACGACGATCGTGCATACCGGAACCCTGCGCCGAACCTGCAACAGCCTGTCCCCGTGCGGTCGATGATCGCCGTGGAACCCCCAGATGCCCCGGATCGCGGTCACGCCCCGGACCGTCCTCGCCGAGCGGAGCCCCCTCACCAGCGCGCGGTGTATCGGCGCGCCACCGTGCAGCGTCGACTCCGAGGTGTACACCATGATTTTCTGCCACATCGCCAATCCGCCGGAATCGGTGCGCGGCAATTCATGCGGTCGTTCCAGCAGGATGCCGTCCCGCTTGCAGATCCTGATCCGTTCCAGGGTGAACAGCGGGCGCCGCAGCAGGGCGCCGAGTTCGGGGATGATCTGGCTCACTGCCGCGCCGTCGCCGACGGCGATGATCATGACAGGAACGTCGACGTTCCGGTCGAAGAATCCGGCGCGTCGCCGGGCACCGCGCGCCGTGCCGTCCACGCCCAGGAAGACCGAAGCACCGGACAGGCCTCGTCGGTGCATGAGATCGCAGGCCGCCAGATACGCGGGCAGCCGGTGCGCTCGCTCCTGCCGGCCGACGTACACGGTCAGTTTCACGGCTTCCCCCGGATCCGGCGGCCGCGCCAGCGACGCCGCGTCGCCCTGCACGAGCTGGGCCCGTTCCAGGGTGATCAACCCCCGTAGCTGCAGGGCGTCAACCTCGCCCATCAGCGCGTCGATACGGGGGGTGGTGTCCACTGCGACCGCGACGAGTGGGGGATCCTCGGACAGCGACAGAAATTGGTCGGTGCGCACCTGATGACGGATCCCGAATCCTTCGATGCCGCGCAGCAGGATGCTGGTGGCTAGCCGTTGTCCGCCGAACAGTTCGAGCAACTGGTCGGCGACGTAGCCACCGGATGCTCCTCGGGCACGCTCGCCGAAGTAGATGGTGAGCTTACGAGCGTCCTGGCCGATCGACATGCCCGAGTAGTCGGGTGCTGGCTGGCTCACCGTGCCAGGGTAGACCGAGTCCCGCCCCCGTGGTGGGGACCTGCACCGTGTGGATAACTCCATCGGGGCCACCGGGAATTCGTCTACGGTCCACTGCGTGGTTGTCACGGGGGTAACGAGGCGGTGAGCGTCAGCTACGACGCCGCGGTCTTCCAGCTGGGTGGCGACCCCGGTGCGATCGCAGCGTCAGCTGCGCGATGGTCGGCGTTCTCCGTCGCCGCGGGCGGCGCGGCGGACAACCTGGGCGGGTTGGACACCGACGAGTTCAGCGGTGACGAGGCCGACCGCTTCCGCGAGTCCCTGAACGGCCGTCTCGCAGGCCACCTCCGCACCTCTGCCGAAGCGTGGGGCATGGTCGGATCCTCACTGCAGCGGTTCGGGGCCGCACTCGCTGACTGCCAGGACCGGTTGCGGCCGTTGCAGATTCGTGCGCAAGATGCCTCCACGGGCGGCGACACCGAGGAACTCGAGTCTCTCCGGTCGACCGCACTCGCGGTACGCGCGGACCACGAGTGCGCGGCGACGGCGTGCACCGCGGATATTCGGCGCGCCACCGGGATGCGATTCGTCGAGCCGCCCGGCTGGTTCGGCGGCCTGGTCGACGGCATCACCGGCTGGATCGCCGACCACGCGCCGATGCTGAAGACGATATCCGCTGCGCTCAAGCAGATATCGTCAATTGCCGGCATGTTAGCGATGATCCCAGTCCTGGCACCGATCATGGCTCCGATCGCAGTGGCGACCGGAGCAGCGGCCGTCACCATCGAGGGCGCAGTGATGGTGGCGACGGGCCAGGGATCGGTCGGTGATCTGGTCCTCGACACGGCATCGATGATCCCGGGCGCTCGTGCTGCCACCGCGGTGGGCGCCGCACAGACGGCGCAGGAGGCGTACCGGGCGACTCAAGGCGACGAATCGTGGACCGATGTACTGGTGTCGGCGGCATCCGTGGTCGTCGGGGCAAGGGGCGGCGCGCACCGGACGCCGGAGGGTCCGCGTCCACAGGCAGTGCGGGAGACCGCCGCACCGCCGGCAAGTCAGACCAGCGCCACGCCAGATGCGGCTGCATCAAACGCGGCGGGCGCCACCGGCACGGAGCCCGGGCTGGGAGGCGGTGCGCCATGGCCTGAGCCGGCGCCGACTGCGCAGATACACCACGGCGACCAAGCAGCCACGGAGCCGGTGACATCCGCCGAGGCAGCAGGAGGCTCGGACGATCCGGCATCTGCTAGCGAGGGGGGCAAGAGTAATCCAAGACCCGGTGCCGATACTGCATCGACGCCGGCTCAACCTCTCAACCTACCGCCGGAGACCGAGTATATCTACCAGGTTGTCACTCCGAAAGTGCCGCCCGACTGGGGGCCCCCAATTCCGAATAGTAAGACGCCCAGAGGGAAACCCGGCCTGCGATGGTTCGGTCCAAACCCCAACGCGGAGGGAATTCGGGTCGACGTGGGCGACCCGAATTCGCCTTACCCAACCCAACATGTTGATCACGTCATCGTTCGCTCCAATCATGACGCGTTGTTACCGGACGGCTCGCCCGCCATCGGCGGTATCAAGGAGAACTGGCAATGCCATATACCTTTGGACGACTGGCTGCAGTGGAGGGAGTGGAACAGGCCGTGACAACAGCAGGACCCGTACGAGCGCGACGATCAGTGATCGACTCTATTGCATCTCTGGCAGACGATGTGTATCAGCAGAGGACTTGGATCCGGCGTGAGCTACCGTATCCCGACTACTACGACGAACTCACTCTTGCGATCCACGTCCTGTTCGACGACTACGTCGTCCTTCCGGAACCGCGTGTCTTGGGCGACGGAGTACTTCTTCCCGGCGACGAGATCACCCGGCTGCGAGACCTGGGCGCCATATTCGGCGCCATGCTCGACCGCCTGGGCGAGATCGCAGAAACCGACGCCGACTACGTCACCGATTCGCAGTGGCCGGACGTAGTCAGGGCTGCTCAGCACTGCTTGCCGGCGCTGATTCTGGCCGGTGGATGGGAGCACTCCGATACCGACGCGAGGCTCTACACCGAGGAACGGGCCGAAGGCCGTATCCCGACCGTCGATCGACCTGCGACTCGCCGGAACGTCATCAGGGCGGTCGCCGCCCTGGCCGACGCGGATTACCAACGGCGCGCCTGGACCGGCGCGTCGGAGGATCCCGTCACCGGTAGCCTCAGCGCCTGCCTGCACACCCTGACCCACGATGCGGGAGTGCTACCGGATCCGGCCGGGGCCGTCGGTCGGGTCCTACTGCCGGGGGACGAGATCGACCGGCTGACCGTGCTGGGCGCGAAACTGCGCGCCGCACCTGCGCCGGGTTCGACCAGGCCCCACACCGCCATCTGGTCCGACGTCGTCGACGCCGCGCTGCACTGCCTTCCCGCGCTCGTCATCGCCGGGGCCTGGATCGGCGACGACCCAGGCTCGCCGACGCGACCGGCGTAGCGGGCTGAGCCACCGACGCGGGACTCTATGTGCCCGAGGAGTTCAGCGGAACGGCCCTGTCGCACCGATGCCGGTGGGCATAATGACCGGCATGACCAGTCGGGGGCCAGAATATCCATCTGTTCCGGCGTGGGCACAGCAACCGCCGCCGCCTGCCACTCCGCCTGGAGGGCCCCCGTCGGATGCCCGGCCCCCGCTTCCGGGCCGCCGGTGGCGCCTGCCGATGCTGGCGCTAGCAGCCGGTCTGGTGGTAGGTGCCGGCGTGGTCGGCGGAGTGTGGTGGGCCAACGCGGGCCAGCCGGACGCGCTACCAACTCCGGTCCCCCTCAGCCTGAGCGCGTTGCCCGATGAGGTGCTGGGCCAACAGCGCAATGATCTTGCGCTGAAGGATCTCGGCGACGACAAGGCCACGGCCGAACGTCATGCTGCCGAGCAGGCTGCACTGTTCACCGAGCAGAGTGCTGCCTACCGGAAGGCCTACGGCGGCCCGGGGATCATGGCCAACTACGGGGTCGCGAACAACCGCCAGCAATATCAGCTGCTGGCGGTCAACGGCATACAGCCTGCACAGCCGGTGACCCCCGACGCCGTCCTGGCCAGTCTGGGTTACCTCGGTAGCGCCGACGCTGTCGCGGCACCGGGAACGAGCACGACCCAGTGCACGGCGTCGCCCGGACCACAGGGGGTGCCGATCGACGATCAGACCGGTATCGATCGGGCCCGACGCGCGGTGCTGAACGATCCGGAGTCCATCGTGATATGCGTCCGTTCGGATCGAGTGCGGAACTTCAGCGTCCAGGTGCGAAACTGGGTCACCGACTCCGACGGCGGACCGTCGGCCTCGGACCGGGCCAGGGCGATGGCCGCCGAGGTCGACAAGATCTGGGACTCGTTGATCCATCAGTAGCGACCCGACGAGGAACTCGAAAGTCGTTGCACCCTCCCAGCGCAGTCTCATGAAATCCTCACCGCGCGAGCCTTGTCTGGTGGGTGACAGCTCAACCCCCAGATCGCGATGGTGAGACGCCATGGACATCCCCCAACAGCCGGAGCAGCAAGGCACCAACCCGGCCGGACAAGACCCTCGGCAGCCGACGGACTCGCAGCATCCGGCCACCCCAGGTCCGAGCGAGCAAATCGACACGCAGCAGGTCGGACCGCAGGCGGGTGACCCACAGCACGCCGCCGGGACCTGGCTGCCACCGGCCGGCGCTCAGCCGCCCGGCGCGGGCTCGTGGAAAGGGTCTTCGTGGCCGGCCCACCCCTGGGCCGTACCGTCGACGGGAGCACCCGGGGCAGCGCCGAGCGGGCCTCCGGTGGGCGTACCTGCGGCGGGCTGGTGGGCTCCGCAGGGGCACGCCGCGCACACCGGACCGTGGCAGGGATACCCGATGCCGTCCGGGGCTCCGCCGATGCCGGCCGGGATGCCGGCAGCGCCGGATGAGCCGTCCTCGGGGCGTCCCCGCAAGCGCCGCGCCGTTCCGGCGCTCGTGGCGGCTGCCCTGGTCGTCGCGGCCGCGGCGGGCGGGGTCGGCTTCGGCCACCTGGTGTGGCCCGGAACCGACACGGCCGCCGGCAATCCGATCGAATTGAGTACCGGATCGGCCGGCGGGTCGGCGGGCAGTTCCGGCACCGGCGGGTCCGGAGGCGGGCAGTCCCAGAATGGCGTCGGCGGTTCGGGAACCGACAACAACGGCTCCGGGAACGGAACATCCGGCGGCTCCGGCGGCAACACCGGCAACGGATCCGGCAACAGATCGGGCGGTGACGGAAGATCCGACAACGGTGGCTCCGACAACGGCACCTGGCCGCCCGAATTGCTGCCGGGTGGGATGGGCGGCCAACTCCCCGGCGGCAACGGCAGCTGGCCCGGGCCGAACGGCTCAGGCAACTCGGACACCCAGCAGCCCGGCACCATCACCTCCGCGCCGGGCGCACCCAGCGACATCAGCGGCATCCTGAACAAGGTCGACGACGCGGTGGTCGACATCAATGTCACCTTCTCCTATCAACAGGCCGAGGGTGCCGGCACCGGGATCGTGCTCACCTCCACCGGTGAGGTGCTGACCAACAACCACGTCATCGACGGCGCGACCAGCATCTCCGTCACCGATATCGGCAACGGAAAGACCTACCAGGCCAGCGTGGTCGGCTACGACAAGACCGGCGATGTCGCGGTGCTGCAGCTCAAGGACGCCTCCGGCCTGGCCACGGCCACCCTCGGCGATGCGGACTCGCTCAAGGTCGGCGACGCCATCGTGGGGATCGGTAACGCCGGTGGGGTGGGCGGAACACCGTCCGCCGCCGGCGGTTCCGTCACCGCCTTGAACCGAACCATCAGCGTCAGCGACGAGATGTACGGCACCACGGCCAGGTTGGGCGGGCTCATCGAGGTCAACGCCGCCATCCAGTCCGGCGACTCCGGCGGCCCGCTGGTGAACGCCGACGGCGCAGTGATCGGAATGAACACCGCCGCATCCACCCGCCCGAGCCGAGATGGCAGCAGCGATGGCTACGCCATCCCGATCGACGACGCGCTGTCCATCGTGAAGGTCATCGAATCCGGCACCGGCAACTCCACCATCCATGTCGGCCCGACCGCGGCGCTCGGCGTGCTGATCTCCACCGCCAACCAGTCGAACAACGGGCAGCCGGAGCTCGGAGGCAGCGGTACCGAAGGCGCTCTGGTCGCCGGAGTAGTCGCAGGCGGGCCGGCCGCGAATGCCGGTCTGGCTGAGGGGGACATCATCACCTCGCTGGGCGGGCACAAGGTCGCCTCTTCGGATCGGCTCAGCGCGCTGATGAGCGGATACCGCCCCGGCCAGTCCGTGAAGATCGGCTGGACCGACGCGGACGGCCAGACTCACACCTCGACCATCACCCTGGGGACCGGGCCGGCTGCCTGAGCGCCCGGCGCGGTACCCGCCCCCGAGTCGAATGCCTCAGGACCCGCCCGCGTCCTGAGGCATTCGACTCGCTGGGTTATGCCTCGATCTTGTAGCCCAACCCGCGGACCGTCTGCAGGTACCGGGGCGCGGCCGGGTCCGGCTCGATCTTGGCCCGCAACCGCTTGACGTGCACATCCAGCGTCTTGGTGTCCCCGACGTAGTCCGATCCCCAGACCCGATCGATTAGTTGCACACGGGTCAACACCCGACCGGAGTTGCGCAACAGGTACTCCAGCAGGTCGAACTCCTTGAGCGGCAAGGCAATCTCATTGCCACCCACGCTCACCCGGTGCCGGGCAACGTCCATCCGGACCGGACCGCACTCCAGCACCTCGTCGGAGTCGGCGGGCAGCTCACCCCGGCGCAGCACCGCACGGATCCGGGCGATCAGCTCCCGGGCCGAATACGGTTTGGTGACGTAGTCATCGGCGCCGAGCTCCAGGCCGACGACCCGGTCGATCTCGGCGTCCCGCGCGGTCACCATGATCACCGGCACCGGTCCGCGCGCCCGCAACTCGCGGAACACCTCGGTGCCGCTCATGCCGGGCAGCATCAGGTCCAGCAGCACGATATCCGCGCCGGCACGGTCGAACTCGGCCAGGCCGTCCGGCCCGGTTGGGGCGATAGAAACCTGGAACCCCTCGCGGCGCAACAGGAATGCCAGCGGCTCGGCCATCGCGTCCTCGTCCTCGACGATCAGCACGCTTGTCACAGGCCCTCCCCCGCCTCGTGGACGACGCCACCGGTCTGCGCGGGCGACGCACTCAAGCCCTCACCCGGCACTGCGTTCGCGCCCTCGCCGCGCGGCTCGCCGGAGCCGTCGTCCTCGCGCTCCTCGGCGTGGGCCAGCGGCAGCCGCAACGTGAAGGTGGACCCGACCCCCACCCTGCTGGACAGCCGAATCGAGCCGCCGTGGTTGGCCGCCACGTGCTTCACAATGGCCAGCCCCAGCCCCGTCCCACCGGTGGCTCGGGATCGCGCGGGGTCCGCTCGAAAGAACCGCTCAAAGACCCGCTGCTGGTCCTTCGGGGCGATGCCGATGCCGGTGTCGGCCACCGCGATCTCCACCTGCCCGCGTCGCAGCACCCGCGTCACCGTCACCGTCGCTCCCACCCCTGAGTAGTGCACCGCGTTTTCTACTAGGTTGCCGATCGCGGTAGTCAGCAGGCTGCGATCCCCCAGCACCTGGACGCCAATCGGGTCGTCGGTGCGGATCTCGATGCCCCGGGCCGACGCGCTGACGGCGGCCCTGTCCAGCGCGTCGGCGACCACTTCGTCCACCGCGACCAGGTCCGCCTCGCCCAGGTCGCCGTCCTGGATCGCCGAGAGCGCAATCAGTTCGGTGATCAGGGTGCCCAGCCGGGCCGACTCGCGGCTCATCCGCTCCGCGAAGTTCCGTACCGTGTCCGGGGAGTCGGCCGCCTCCGTCATCGCCTCGGCGAGCAGCCCGATCGCCGTCACCGGCGACTTGAGCTCGTGCGAGACGTTGGCCACAAAGTCGCGCCGCACCATCTCCGCCTGCCGGGCGGCCGTCTCGTCGGTGGCGGTGATCAGAACCAGGCCATCGCCGAGCGGCCGCGCGGACAGCCGGAGCACCTCGGGGCGCCCCGGTTCGCCGGAGATCTCCCAGACGTCGGCATCGTCGGGATCCGTCGACGGGGTACCGGCGACCAGTGCCGCCGCCCGCTGCACGATCCGCGGGTCCACGATGTCCCCGGCGACGATGCCCAGGTCGTGGGCGCCGCGATTGGCCAGCAGCAACCTGCCGGATCCATCCAGCACCAGATGACCGGCCGGTGCGGCGGCGATCGCTCGCCGTGCGATGGCATCGGCAGGGTCGGGTGCGACGCGCCGATGGCCGCCCCGGAACCAGACCCGCGTCACGGACCCATGGTAGGTGACGATCGGGCACCTCCAGAGCGCCGAGGGCGACGCGTCACCGGCACCGATGCCCGCCCAGCCGATGGCGGCACGAAGCATCCCTGGGCGTCGACGGGCGACTCACCCAAACCTGCCCCAGATGTAGTCCTGGGTGGCCTGCTGGGCGGGTGCGGCGAACAGGGTGGCGGTGTCGCCGTACTCCACCAACCGACCTGGCATGCCCTGATCGGCGAGGTTGAAAAAGGCGGTCCGGTCCGACACTCGCGCCGCCTGCTGCATGTTGTGCGTGACGATCACGATCGTGTAGTCGCTCTTCAGCTCGCCGATCAAATCCTCGATGGCCAGCGTGGAGATCGGGTCGAGCGCCGAGCACGGCTCGTCCATCAGCAGCACCGCGGGGCGCACCGCGATGGCCCGCGCGATGCACAGTCGCTGCTGCTGACCGCCGGACAGCGAGGCCCCCGACCGGTCCAGCCGATGCGCCACCTCCTGCCACAGGTTCGCCGAACGCAGCGAGGATTCTACGATCTCGTCGAGCTCGGCCTTGCGCTTGCGGATTCCGGCCACCTTGTAGCCGGCGATGACGTTGTCGTACACCGACATGGTGGGGAACGGGTTCGGCCGCTGGAACACCATGCCGACGGCGCGGCGCACGGCGGTGGGGTCGACGTCCGCGCCGTACAGGTCCTGCCCGTCCAGCCGAACCGACCCCTGCACCCTGCCGCCGGGCAGCACCTCGTGCATCCGGTTCAGCGTGCGCAGGAACGTCGACTTGCCACAGCCGGACGGACCGATCAGCGCGGTGACGTCCCCGGGTTCGATGGCCATGGAAACGCCCTCCACGGCCCGGAAGTCGCCGTAGTAGGCATCCAGATTGTGTACGTCGATGCGGGTGGGCATCGTCTTCCTTTCCAGTGGTGACGAAGGAGTCGGGGTTTCAACGGGTCCGACGCTGCGCGAGCCGGGCCAAAAGTCGCGCGGCGACGTTGAGCACCAGGACCAGCAGTACCAACACCAATGCGGCGCCCCAGGCTCGAGGTTCGGCAAATTCACCGGCGTTGCCGGAACGCTTGCCTAGCTGGTCCCAGATCATCACCGGCAGCGAGGCCTGGTCGCCGGATAGCGGGTCGGTGTTGATGGCCGAGCTGTACCCGACCAGCAGGATCAGCGGAGCCGTCTCGCCTGCCACCCGAGCGATCGCCAGCAGCGCGCCGGTGACCAGCCCAGACAGCGCGGTGGGCAGCACCACCTTGAGCACGGTGCGCCAACGCGGAATACCCAGCGCGTAGCTGGCCTCCCGCAGCTCGTCCGGGACCAGGCGGATCATCTCCTCCGCCGAGCGCACCACGATAGGGAGCATCAGGATCACCAGGGCGATGGAGCCGGCCGCCCCGAAGGGGCGCATCCCGAACCCGAGCAGCAGGAAGGTGAACACAAAAAGGCCCGCCACGATGGAGGGCACACCGTTCATCACGTCGACGAAGAACGTCACCGTCCGGGCGAACCGCCCGCGGCCAAATTCCACCAGGTAGATGGCGGTGAGCACCCCGATCGGCAGCGCCACCACCGTGGCCAGGCCGACCTGCTGCAAGGTGCCGATCAGCGCGTGGTACACGCCTCCGCCGGCCTGGTTGCCGGTGACGCCATTCATGGAGTGGGTCAGGAAATTCGGCGACAGCGCGGGCGCGCCCCGCACCGCAATAAACACCAGGATCAGCACCAGCGGCACCAGTGCGGCCACCAGAGCACCGGTGACGAAGGTTCCGGCCAGCCGGTCGACGGCACGGCGGCGACCCTCGATGGTCAGCGACGAAATGGTCAGAGCCAGCACGTAGATCACTGCCGCTGCGACCGCGGTGGTGGACCAGCCGGTCCAGTTCAGCACCGCACGCAACCCGAGCGCGACACCGATCGCCACGGCGGCCACGGCCACCGGCGCCCAGCGGGGCAACCGTGCGGCGGATAGCTGGATCGACAGGTCGCCGCGTCCGGTCCCGGCCCGCGGAGCCAGTGTCGTCATGATCGCACCGCCGATCGGCTGACGACCATTCGGGCGGCGGCATTGACCACCAGGGTGATCACGAACAGGAACAGGCCCGCGAGGATGAGCGCCGGAATGCCGATGGAACTGCTGCCCGCCTCGCCGAACTTGAGCACGATGGTGGACGCCACGGTGTCCCCTCCCGGCTCCGTCAGATGCCAGTTGATCGCGAATCCAGAGTTGAGAACCAGTGCTACCGCGATGGTCTCACCCAGCGCGCGACCCAGGCCGAGCATTGCGGCGGAAACCATGCCGGAGCGACCGAAGGGCAGCACCGCGGTGCGGATGACCTCCCAGCGGGTGGCACCCAGGGCGAGGGCGGCGTCGATCGTCGCGGACGGGGTGCGCAGGAAGACCTCACGGCACACCGAGGACACGATCGGGATGATCATGATGGCCAGCACCAGGCCGGCCATCAACAGACCCTGCCCGTACTGCCCGGCGACGGTCGCGGTCCGGTTGTGCAGCAGCGGAATCCAGCTGAAGTACTCCGAAAGCCACTGCTGGAAACCCTTGGTGTTCGGGATCAGGAAATACAACCCCCACATGCCGAATACCAGCGACGGCACCGCCGCCAGCAGATCGACCAGTCCACCGAGCACCGCGGCCCACCGCCGCCGCAGGTAGTGCGCCAGTGCCAGCGCGACACCCACCGCGATCGGCACCCCGATCAGCACCGCGATCGCGGAGGAGACGACGGTGCCGAACAGGATGGCCGCCATGCCGAAGATCGGTGGATCGGCCTGCGGCCGCCAGATCTGCGTGGTGAACAGGTTCCCGGAGTTCGCACCGATCGCCGGCCACGCCCGGACCACCAGAAACGCGCCGATCGCCACCATGACGACGAGCACCAGCGCACCGGAACCGGCCGTCAGGATTCGGAACACCCGGTCGCCGATCGCGCCCCGAGTGCCGGCGATCACGGGGGGTTCGGATGGCCCGCGCCGACGCACCGGTTCCGACGCGCGCTGCGGCCGCGGTGACTGCGGCTGCTCCGGCGAGCCATTCGGGGACAGCAGCCCGCTCAGGTCGTCCGGCACGGCCGGAGCCCCCGCCCGACCGTGCCCGGTGGCGTGGTCGGGCGGGATCGTCACCCGAATCCGCGGCAGGGTCACCCGAGCGCCTTGACCGCGTCGATCACCTTGGACTGGATGTCGGCCGGCAGCGGCGCGGCACCCAGGTCGACGAACTGCGACTGCCCGTCGGTGGCCGCATATCCGAGGAAGGAGCGCAGCAAGTCGGCCTCGTCACCGTTACCGCCGGTGCATACCAGCTCGTAGGTGACCAGGATGACCGGGTAGGCACCGGCCGCCTTCGTCGCATAGTCCAGGGTCAGGGCGAGGTCCTTGCCCGTGCCACTGACCGTCGCCGCCTGCACGGCCGCTCCGGCGGACTCGGCGGTCAGCGCAACGGGCCCGGCGCCGTTGTCGATCTCGGCCATCGACAGCTTGTCCTGTTGGGCGTAGCCCCACTCGACATAACCGATGGCACCCTCGGTGCTGGCCACCGCCTTCGATACGCCGTCACTGCCCTGCGCCCCGGTGCCGCCCGGAGCCGTCCAGGCCTTGCCACCCTCGAAGGTCCAACCGCCGGCGGCAGCCAGGTACTTGGTGAAATTGTCGGTCGTCCCGGAGTCCTCGGAACGGTGCACCGTGGTGATGGCCAGGTCGGGAAGCGTCACACCGCTGTTCAGCGCGGCGATCTTCTCGTCGTTCCACTTCGTGATGGTGCCGCCGAAGATGCCCGAGAGCACCTCCGGGGTGAGCACCAGCGTGTCGACGCCGGACAGGTGGTAGGCCACCGCGATCGGGCCGGTGACCATCGGCACGTTGATCGCGTCGCTCCCGGCGCAGCGCTTGGTCTTGGCCTGGGCCAGTTGGTCGGCATCCATCGCCGAGTCCGATCCACCGAAGTCGGTCTGGTGAGCCACAAAGTCGGTGACGCCCTGGCCGGAGCCGCCGCCGCCGTAATCGTTGATGGTGGCGCCGCACTTGGCGTTGTAGGAGGTGATCAGCTCGGCCATCACCTTGCCCTGCGCCGTGGATCCGCTGGACCGCAGCGTGCCGGTCGCGCAGGTAAAGCCCGCCGAGTCGAAGGTCAGGCCCTGCGCGTCGCCCGATGGCGAGCTGCTGCCCGCACCGTCGGTACCCGAGACCGACGGGTCCTCACCGCCGGCCGAGGAGTTCCCGGTGCCACCGGCACTGCCGGCGGTCGACCCTGCGGCCACGTCCGCGCTGGAGCCACCGGTTCCCGCTTCTCCCGCCTGGGACACCGTCCCAGTGGTGGCGCCCGCACCCCCACTGTTGTCGTCGGTGCCGCATGCCGCCACCGTCACGACCAGGGCTGCCGCGATCGCCGTGACCCGCAGGGTGGCCCTCGTCGTCAGCGCTGTGAAGATTCCCCTCACCGTCGTCCTCTCACTGCCTCGTGCGGCCCTGGTGGGGCCGGTGCCGCACTGGCGCGGCACGGTGCCGACGCTAGGCAGGGCAGGTGGCCGGATGGCCGCCCGAAGGTGAACGAGAGGTGAACGCTGCCGGTCCAATGCCCGCTGGTGAGTCCAAGCTGGCGCTATGCCCCCACGTGGGGCTCACACGGCGCGATCGGGGCCGTCGTCGGACCCATCACCGACGTCGCCCGCGTCCGCGTCCGGTGCCGCATCGGGCGGGGACACCGTCGACCCGGCCGCCACCACGGCCGCTGCCCAGTCGACGTGCTCGCGGTCGCGTTCGTCCATGGTGCGCGTGTCGCGCACCCGCACGTAGGGCTCCAAGTCCTCCGGCGCACCAGCCCGAATCGCCCGCTCCCGGTGGGTCTCCGAGTCGAATTCCAGCCCCAGCAGGACGGCGATGTTGGAGATCCACAACCAGACCAGGAACACGATCACGGTGGCCAGCGGGCCGTAGGTCTTGTTGTAGGAGCCGGAAAACGACACGTATACCCCGAACAGGGCGGATGCGACCAGCCAGACCAGCACCGCGATCACCCCGCCGGCCGTCAGCAGCCGGAACCGCCCGTATTTCACGTTCGGCGTCGCCCCGTACAGCAGCGAGAACAGCAACGCCACGATGATGACCAGGACCGGCCACTTGGCAATGGCCCACAGCCACTGCAAGCTGTCGCCCACGCCGATGAGCGTGCCGATCTTGTCGGCGATCGGCCCGGTGACGACCACGATCACCACGCTGGCGATCAGCAGCACCATCACCAGCAGAGTGGTCAGCACCCGGGCGGGAATCGTCTTCCAGAACGGGCGTCCCTCCGGCACGCCGTAAATCGCATTCGCAGCGCGCATGAAGGCCGCGATGTAACCGGACGCCGACCACAGCGCGATGACGACGCCAGCGACCGCCGCGACCCCCGCGGCGCCGGCCTTGCCCTGCACCTGGTCGATGATCGAGGACAGGAAGTCGGTGACACCACCGGGCGCGACAGATCGGACATTGTCCAGGAAGCGCCGTGCGCTGTCCCGGCCGATCAGGCCGAGCAGCGAGACCAACACCAGCGCGGCCGGGAAGATGGCCAGCACTCCGAAGTAGGTCAGCGTCGCGGCCCGGTCGGTGACGCTGTCCCGTTTGATTTGTTTGAACGCGCGTTTGAGGATCTGCCACCACCCTGCCGCGCCGACATCGTTGGCTGGTGGTACGGCAGGAGTCTGATCGGCGCGCGGCAGCATGGTCATGGCGACGCCCCCCTCGGCGTCAGTCCGGGGCAGCAGGTCTGCCCACACGGCACGGGTACCCAGATCGGCCGGGCACCCTACCTCGGCCCTGTTACGGGTGGCCGGGGCCGTGCACCTTCAGCACCGTGCCAGCGGGGACCCCGGGGGCGCGCCTAGCCGACGGGAGGTCGGCCGGGTGACGATCGTCCCGTCACGACCCCGAGTTCGCGATCAGCACTCAGACACGCTCTGCCCGCACTTACAAGTCATGGCCGAGGTAGACCGATTTGGACCAGGTGTAGAACTCCAGCGCGGTGGCGCCCTGCTCCCGGAAGGTGTTGGTGGAAGAGGCCTTCACCCCGCCGAATGGCACATTCAGATCCAACCCGGTGGTCGCCCGGTTCACCTTGACCACGCCCGCCTGCACCCGATCGGCGAAGTGCTGCGCGGATGCCAGCGACGTGGTGCAGATCCCGGCCGCCAATCCGTACACCGAGGCGTTCACCGCATCGATCGCGGCGTCCAGCCCGTCGGTGGGCAGCACCGCGATCAACGGGCCGAACACCTCGTCGGTGACGAGGGGGTGATCCGCCGCCAGCCCCGTCACGACCGCGGGGCGCAGCAACCGCCCATCGGCGTCGCCACCGGACAGGATGCCGTCGGTGCGCGCCCGGTCCAGGGCCTTCAGGTCGGTGGCCAGCTGCGCGTTCGAGACCACCGGTCCCATCGCAGTGCCCTCGACAAGGCCGTTCCCCGGCGCGATTTCGGCGGCGGCCCGGGCGAGCGCGGCCACGAAGTCGTCGTGCACACCGGCGGTGACGATGGCCCGGGAGGTGGCAGTGCAGGCCTGCCCGGTCAGCCCGAACCCACCGGCAGCCGCGACCCTCGCGGCCACGGCCGGGTCGGCGTCGTCCAGCACCACCAGCGCGTTCTTCCCGCCCATCTCGAGCTGTACCCGACCGCGGCGGTTCTGCACCACATCACGGATGCGCTCGCCGACGGCGGTCGATCCGGTGAACGACACCGCAGCCACCCCAGGGTGCGCGCACAACGCTTCACCCACTACCGGCCCCCTGCCGTTGACGATGTTGACGACACCATCGGGCAGCCCCGCCTCGGTCAACACCGATACCAGGTGGTGCACCGACAGGGGAGTCAGCTCCGCCGGCTTAATCACCACGGTGTTCCCGGACACCAAGGCGGGGGCCATTTTCCACGCCGGAATCGCGATCGGGAAGTTCCATGGGGTGACCAGGCCCACCACACCAAGCGGTTCGCGCCGGGTGTAGACCATGGTGTCGGCGGTACCACTGGGCAATACGGCCCCGGTGGCCTGCCAGCCCATCGACCCGAAAAAGCGCAGCACGTCGATGGCACGCCGCACCTCGCCCATCGCCTCGGGCAGTGTCTTGCCCTCCTCGCGCACCAGATCCTGTGCGACCGGGCCCTGCCGGGTGCGCAGCAACTCGGCAGCGTCCATCAAGATCGCCCCCCGAGCCGGCCACGGGCGCGCAGCCCATGCCGGCTGTGCCGCCGTCGCGGCCCCCACCGCGTCTGCGACAGTCTGGGCGTCACCGCTGGCGACTACGGCCACCGGCGAGTCATCGAACGGGTTGCGTCGCTCGGTGGACGGATCACCGACCCATTGGCCTCCGATGAGGTGGCGTAGCTGCACCGCTGCAGTCATGCTGGAAGGTCCTTCCCGTTGTCGATGGTGGTGTCTGTCGCCAGGAGCCGGGCACGCCCGTCACCGGTGCGCCACGCCGCCCTCACCGGACGGGCGTTCCCAGCAGTCCGGCGGCCTCCAGGTGCCGAGCCAACTGCTCGCCCAACTCGTCGGGCATGCCCCGGCCGGGCAGCCGCACGCCCGCCTCGGCGATCAGGCCGCGGCTGCGCAGCGCCTCCTTGCGGATGCCCAGCGCGATACCGGCCTGTTGCTCGAAGGTCGCCAGTGGCAGGTACGGCAGCCAGGCCTGCCGGGCGGCGGCATAACCACCCTCCCGCCAGGCCTGCACACACGCCAGCAGCCCCTCCGGCGCGGAGAATCCCGTCATCGCGCCGGCCGATCCGGCAGCCAGCTCGTCCAGCAGCCCGATGCCACCCAAGCCGCCGAACACCGGCACGTCCAGGCCGGCAGCCAACGTGTGCACGGCCACCGATGTGGGCGGCGATTCCGCCTTCACGGCCGCGCAGAAGGCCTTGCCGCGCAATGCCGTCACCAGCGCCTCGGGTCGGATGGTGATGCCGCTGACGGCCGGGTAGTCCTGCACCACGATCCCTAGACCTGTCGCCTCATGCACCCCCAGCAGGTGATCGCCCAACACGGCCGGCGCCGCGGTGTTCACCTGGACCATCACCGCCGCGATACGATCGCCCACTACCTCGGCGGCACGGCTGGCCTCTTCGATCACGACCCGGGTGCTCAGGCTTGTCGCACCCACCACGATCGGCAGATCGCAGGTGTCCGCCACGATCTCCAGGACGGTGGCCCGTTCCCGAGCCGTCAATTGGGCGGCCTCGCCGAACACGCCGAGCGCGGTCAGGCCGGTCACGCCGACGGACTGGTAGTACTCGCACAGCCGACCAAGGCCCGCCTCGTCCAGATCCAGCACCGAGCCGGTGAACGGCGTGGCCAACACCCCCCAGACCCCGGGTTGCAACGGCGTCACCATCGGATCTCCTTCGTTCGTGGTTGTGGTATCAGTCGTCGTATCACGGGCGCGCGGTGGGCCACTTAGAGATCGATGTGCCGCCGGGACGAATCGTCACCGTCCGGTCCATCGCGGCGCCCGCTTCTGCTGGAAGGCCAGCAGCCCTTCCCGCGAATCCTCACTTTCCAGGGCCGCCATCAATGGCCCGGACCGCAGCGCTTGAGCCTGCCGGGCGGACAGCTGGCCGGTGGCGGCGACCAAGTGCTTGATGGCCCGCAGCGACGTCGGGGCGCAGGCCAGCACGTCGCTGACCCACCTGTGCACTGCCGCGTCCAATTCCTCGGCCGGGACGACCTCGTTGACCAGCCCCATCCGACACATTTCCGTCGCCGACACCTTGCGCCCGGTCAACAACATTCCCATTGCCTGGTTGTGCGGGATCCGACGAACCAGCTGGGCGATGCCACCATCCAGTGGCATCCGGCCCACCCGCGGCTCGGTCAGCCCGAACACCGCGTGGTCCGCGGCGATCACGATGTCGGCGCCGAGCACCATCTCCATGCCGCCGCCGAGGGCATACCCGTTGACCCGGGCGATCACCGGAACCTGCAACGATTCCCGCATACTGAGCCCACCGAAGCCGTCGGGGTTGCGGGCCGCCCAATATTCCAAGCCGGTCCTGCCCACCGCAGCCGCCGACATGTCCGCGCCGGTACAGAACGACCGTCCACCGGCGCCGGTCAGCACGACAACGTGAACGTCCGGCTCGGACTCGATCCGTTGCCAGATCTGTGTCAACTCGGCTTCGGCGCGCGCATCCAGCGCGTTCAGGACGGCGGGTCGGTCCAGCGTGACCCTGGCGACGTGCCCGTCCAACAGGTAGCGAACTCCGGTGTCCGCCGGGGATCCGTCCGCGTGATCGGCCGGGGATGTCGAGGTCATCGCGGCACTGCCCCAAGCGCCCGACCGGTGGCATCGGCGCCGTGGTGGCGGCCAGAATCGCCGAGGAACTCGGCCAGGATCTGGTCGGTGTGCTCTCCCAGCCGGGGCGGGGGGCGCCGAACGCGGGCGGGCGTGTCAGATAGGTGCACCGGTGAGGCCACCGCTCGCATCGCGCTGCCCTGCGCGTTCGTCCCGATGTCGATCACCATGCCGTTCGCGGCGGTCTGGTCGTCCACCAGCGCCTCGGCCAGCGACCTCACCGGCGCGCACAGCAAATCCTGAGATTCCAGCCGGGCCATCCAGTAGTCGGTGCTGTTGGTGGCGAACCGTTCACGGAAGATGCCCTGCAGCGTGGAACGAGCCTTCATCTGCAACTCCGGTGTCGCGAACTCGGGGCGCTCGGACAGGTCCTCGTCGAGGTCAAGGGCGAGACTGATGTCCTGCAGCGGATTGTCCTTGAACGCACCCACCATGCAGACCGCCCCGTCGGTGGTGGGGAACACACCGGACAACGGCATCGCCCCCCAGTTCACCTCGAATCCACGGTTGAGCTGCATGCAGGCCTCCTGCATCTGCGCCGACAGCATCGAGTCGTAGAGCGAGACCTCCACCCGCTGCCCGCGGCCGGTGCGCTCCCGAGCGAGCAGAGCCAGCAGGACTCCCTGCACCAGGTGCATTCCGGCGGAGAAGTCGCCCATCGTCGTGGCGTAGACCCGGAAGTCCTCGGTCGGATCCGGGCGTCGGTACATCACCCCGGTGTAGGCCTGGGCAAGGATGTCCTGTCCACCCTTGTGTTGATACGGCCCGCTCTCACCGAACCCGGTGCCCTGCGCCCAGATCAGCCGCGGGTTGATCTCCGAGAGCGTCTGATATCCAAAACCCATCCGCTCCATCACGCCGGGCCGAAAGTTCGAGATCACCACGTCGACTCGCCGGACCAGCGCCAGCACCACCTGCTTACCCTCCTCCGATCGGGTATCCAGCACCATGCTGCGCTTGTTGCGGTTCAACGACCAGAAGATGGGGTCGTCGTCCCCCGCGGTCGCGCGGAACGAGCTGCGGGACAGGTCTCCGCTCCCTGGCCGTTCCACCTTGATCACATCCGCGCCGAAGTCCCCCAACACCTGGGTCGCGCACGGGCCGAGCATGACCTGGGTAAAGTCCAATACCACGATGCCGTCCAGCGGCAGTGGCTCCCCCGTCATTGGTCCGGCTCCACTTCCTCATCGTCGATCGTCGCGTTGGGCGAGGGCACGTCACCCGGATCGGCCCCCTGGTCCCGCATCACCGACTGGATCTTCGACGGTGATACGTCCCGCACCAGGTCACCGTGCTGGACCGCCAGGGCTCCGGCGATACCGGCCGCCTGTCCCATCGCCATGCATGGCGGGATCTCCCGGGACATGCGCTGCGCCTGCGGAGTGGCCGAATAGTGCCGGCCCGCGACCAGTAGTTGATCAATCCCCCGTGGCAACAGGGCCCGGTAGGGCGTGTAATAGTCCCGGCCGCGCGCCACCGAGTCCGCGAAGTGCCGTCGCGTGGTGACGTCGTCCTTGGTGACAACATATTCGCCGCGCAGCAACCGAGTCTGCCGTACGCCAATCTGCTGGGCGACGTCCAGCAGGTAGCACTTCTCGAACCCGGGCAGTTCCTGACGGATGACGTCCAGCGCCGCGGCAATGCGCCCCCTGGCCTCGAACTCGGCCATGGTCAACGACACCGGGTCGGCGCCATCGAAACCGGTCAGGTGCGGGCAGTTGCACCACACCACCCCCGGTGAGGGTGTCTTCAACCACCACAGCTCCCAGGCGCCGCCCAACAGCCGCTTGATCTTCCTGTTGATGGCGCGCGTCTCGCGCGGGTTGGCCTGCTCGTATGCCTCCGCTGTGTCGGTATCGACCCCCGCCAGTCGGAACACCAGGGTGACCAGATATTTGTCGTGTACGAACTCCGCCCCGGCCCGGGAGGCCACGTCGATGTCGCCGGTCGTGTCGATGACGACGCTGCCACGGATCGCCTGCGGGCCGGACTTGGTCTCCACCACGACACCGGACATCCGGCCGTCAGTGACGATCGGTTGGGAGAACCAGCTGTGCAGGCGCAGGTCGACGCCGCTGTCCTGGACGAGGTCGTTGGAGACTCGCTTCCATCCGTCCGGGTCGAACGACACGGCGTAGCAGATCGGCTTGGGGGTTGCATGCGACTGGAAGTCGAAGGTGCCCCAGCGCCCCCACCGCGCCCACATCTCCGGTGAAGAGTAGCGGTCCGCCTCGGGGGGGCTGACCGCCAGTCCGAGCTTTTCCAACCGCTCGACATACTCGGCCACAATACCGGTGACGGTGATTTCCTTGCCGTTGCACATGTCGTCGAGCACCAGGACCATGCCGCCGGAGGCCAGGCCGCCCAGGGCGGCGTAACGCTCCAACAGGGTGACCGACGCGCCGGTGCGGGCGGCCGCCACCGCTGCGCTGACCCCGGCGGGACCGCCACCCACCACAATGACCTCCGACTCCGCCACTACCGGCACATCCCTCGCCGGCAGCGGCACTGTCGCTCGCGCCGAAATGGCGTCGCCCGTTCCCGCGGTGTCCGTCACCGTTCCTCCTCAGCCGTCAATGCCCGCGCTAGAGTCTGGTCACTCCGTTTGATCGCAGCCCCGGTACGTGACCGAAGCCGTCCGTGTCGGGTACTACTGCCCTCGACGGATACCTACTGCTTCAGTCCAAACTCCGCCACAACCTCATCCGTGTGCTCCCCTAGCAGTGGGGGGCGGTATCGAACCGTCGCAGGCGTAGCCGACAGGTGCACGGGCGAACCGATCGCGCGCATATCGGCCCCCCGACTATCCGTTCCGACGGTCAGGATCATTCCGTTGATGGCAGTCTGTTCGTCAGCAAGTGCCTGTTCAAGCGAACGAACGGGCGCACATAACAGGTCCTGGGACTCGAACCGCCTCATCCAATGCGCCGTCGTATCGGTGGCAAACTGCCGTCGAAAGATCTCCTGTAGCTCACCACGTGACCGCATTTGAGCCTCTGCGGTCGCAAATTCCGGGCGCTGCGACAAGTCTTCATCCAGCTCCAACGCGGCACATATATCCGACAGAGGGTTTTGCTTGAACGCGCCGACTACGCAAATCGCGCCATCACTAGTTGCAAACGCACCGCTCAGTGGCATCGCGCCCCAGTTCAGATCGACGCCGCGGTTCATACGCATGGACCCTTCTTGCATCTGCATGGCGAGCATCGAATCGTACAGCGAAACGCTGACCTTCTGCCCGATTCCACTCCGGTCCCGCGCCAACAGCGCGAGCAGAATTCCCTGCACCAGGTGCATCCCGGTGGTGTAGTCACACAGAGCGGTGGGATAAACCCGTACTTCGTCCGCCGGATCACATCGCCGATCCATGACGCCAGAGTAGGCCTGCGCCAAGACATCCTGCCCGCCCTTGTGTCGATAAGGGCCCTCCTCGCCGAACCCCGTTCCCTCGGCCCATATCAATCTCGGGTTTTCGCACGCCAGGGCCTCGTAGCCTAAGCCCATCCGCGCCATGACTCCGGGTCGAAAGTTCGACACTACGACATCTGCGCATAGCGCGAGCGCCTTGACGGTAGCTTGCCCATCCTCGGACCGCATGTCGAACGCCACGCTACGCTTGTTCCTGTTGAACGCCCAAAAGCTCGGATTATCCAGGCCACCCGGATCCTGAACGGCCGTGCGCGACAGGTCCCCTACCCCAGGGCGCTCGACCTTGATGACGTCGGCGCCAAAGTCTCCCAGAGTTTGGGTTGCGCACGGGCCCATCGTCACCTGAGTGAAGTCAAGCACAACGATGCCCTCGAGCGGCATCACCTTCGTCACGGCAACCACCGGGCCCTTCCAGCCTGCCCAATGACGGCGCGCAAGCCTGCTTTTCGAAGGCCCGCCCGCGAACCCACCCCCACTGCCTGATTAACCGGCAAGTGCTCCGCAATACGATCTCTACGGCAACGCATCGGACGCATCCCACCGCACGGTCACTCGCTCCACAATCCCAACCAGTAGGTAGAAGATGCTCGCAAACACGGCGGTTACTACCATAGTTGCGTAAAGTAGCGGAATATTGAAATTATAGGTCGACTGTACGATGAGGAATCCCAGCCCCGTTTGGGATCCGATCCATTCCGCGACCACCGCTCCGATTACCGATGTTGTCGACGCGATTCGGAGAGATGCGAACAGGTAAGGCAAAGCGGAGAACCACCGCAGCTTGAAGAATACTTGCTGCTTGCTTGCAGATAAAACGTGAAACAGTTCCAGGGCCTGCGGATCTGCTGCCTTCAGGCCCTTCACCATATTGACCAGCGTCGGGAAGAAGGAGATGAGCGCTGCGATGACAACCTTGGGCGTGTAGCCGGTCCCGAAGATCACCACCAGCACCGGAGCGACCGCAACGATTGGGATCATCCGGACGAATACCACCACTGGAAATATGCTGCGCTCGATCGACTTCGAGTACACGAAAACCACGGCCAGCACGATCGCGACTAGATTGCCTAGGATGAATCCCAGAACCGTCTCGAAGACCGTCGGCCATAGGTTCTGCATCAGCAGTCCAGAACTCGACCCCAGCTCCCGTACCACCTGTGGCGGGGACGCGATAACGTACGTCGCGATATTGAATACCTCAACTACCGCCCACCACAGCCCGATGAACCCCAGGATCGTCAGAACGGGAGGCAGTGCAATTGACCAGCGAGATTCTCTCGATCGCCGATTCGGCCGGCGACGCCGGGTCCTGGTCAGCTGAGTGGCAACCATTGGACGGGTATCCCTCCTCATCCCTCAAGCATGCTGCGTAGCTGAGCGGCGAGCCTCGAGAATTCAGCGCTCTCACGCAGGCCGCCGTCTCGTGGTTGATCCAACTCGATCGGAACTACTGCGCGAACTCGCCCAGGATTGGCATCCATGACAACAACTTGTTGCGACAGAAATACGGCCTCCGGAATGCTGTGCGTGACGAAGACAACGGCGACATTCGTTTCCTTCCAGACCTTGAGCAGTTCTCCGTTCAGACGATCTCGAGTGATCTCGTCCAGGGCACCGAAGGGTTCGTCCATCAGCAACAGCTCAGGCGCACTAGCGAGTGCGCGGGCAATCGAGACACGTTGACGCATGCCACCTGACAGCTGGCGGGGGTACGCATCCTCGCGTCCCGCCAGCCCGACCAGCTCGAGCAGGGATCGCGGGTCCGCGCCGGCGCCATTCTGGACCGCGCGCTTACGGGCTCCCGGGCCGACTTCGGAGGGCAGCTCGACGTTCTGGAGAGCAGTGCGCCACGGGAGCAGGGCGGCATCCTGGAATACGAAGCCGATCTTGCGGGCTTGTCGAGCAGCCGATGGCGACTGCCCGAGCACGGTGATGCTACCGTTCGAGATTGGGATGATATCGGCTATGGCGCGTAGTAGCGTTGACTTCCCACATCCAGATGGCCCGATGATCGTGGTGAATCCGTTGGCGGGCACCTCCAGGCTAGCGGTATCAACCGCCAAGAACGGGCCATTCGGAGTTGGGAACTCGATCGACACATCTTGCATTCGCAGGGACGCTGCGACCGTTGTCTCTTGCACAACATCCGAGGATGCGGGTTCCATGAGATCTCTCAACCTCGCTTCGTGGGTGAATGATCAGGGTTCGCTCCGATGGCGCAACCACCGCATGCACTCCAGCACCGACCCGAGCCTATCGGCGGGGGTGCACGCGGCGCCCGCGATCAACCAATTGACCGACTACTAGGATCCGGACGATCGCTCACGTTCCTGCTCCATATCAACCTTCTTGACCAAGTGTATGGCGGTAAGGCACACTCGCTCCCTTTGGTTTCGTACTTCTGCTATGGCGATAAATCGACCCGTCGTATCTTCGAAGCGTTCGACGCGGTAGCTAGCGGTCAAGGTATCTCCGATGTGAACGGGGTGTGTGAAGCGAACCTTGTCGTACCCCGCCGAAATTCCCTTGGCGCAGTGCCCCACCGACTCCCAGAACTTCGTCGAGACCGTCGATACGAAACCGAGCGTCAGGACTCCATGCACGACCCGACTGCCATAGGATCGTTCCTTCATGAACTGCTCATTCACGTGGTATGGAGCGAAGTCACCCGTGATTCCCGCGAACAGGTAGACGTCGGATTCCGAGATGGTCTTACTGAAGCTAGCGCTCGCTCTCAGGACTGCGTCGAGGTCACCGACACCGAGCGTGGGTTCGGACCCGGTCACGTCAAGCCATCTTCTTGGCGATCAGTGATTTGTTCCGCAACCACTCGCCGGCCGTCACGGCCGGGAATGTTTCAGCTGTCTCGCAACCGGGTAGTGGCTGAATCACAGTATCGTAATTTGGGTTCTGGAAGAAGACCACGGAGATTCGGCGTGCCCTCGACGGATTCTTGGAGGGATTTACAACGCGGTGCAGCGTCGATACCCACCGGCCAGATGTCCACTGCGCCATCATGTCCCCGATGTTTACCACGAAGGTTCCCGGAATGGCCGGCACATCATGCCACTCGCCCGACTTAGTGTGAACCTGGAGCCCGCCCTCCGCGTCATCGACGGCGACAAAGGTCAATGTTCCATAGTCCGTGTGCGCCCCCGCTCGCAACTGTCCCGGTGCCGGGGGAAGCACCTGCGCCGGGTAGTTGATGACCCGCAGGAAATCCACACTCCGATCGATCTTCGAATCGAAATAGATCCGTGGAAGGTTTAGAGCTTCGGCGAATATCCGCATCATGGTCTGACTGAGATTGTGCATGGCGTCGTAGTACATCCGCCACGTCTGCTCGAACCCTGCAGGATCTCCCGGCCAGACATACGGTCGGAAGAAATACTGACCATGCTCGTTGGTGTAATACTCGTCAGCCGGAGTGTCCGGGCGTCTAATATCGAAGCTCTCCTTCAGATCGGGCGGGGTCTGCTCGCCTTGAGTCGCCGCCAAGTACTCGGTGTTGGCCGGAACGTACCCGAGCGTCTGCCCCGGCTCGGCGCGGTATCTTAGCTTTTCGGCCACCGGGAGGTCGAAGAAGGAACGGGAAACATCGCGCATGCTGTCGATTAGCTGGCCTGACACCCCATGCCCTGATACCACTAGAAATCCTATTTCCTCGCAGGCCCTCCTGACGTCCGATACTACTCCGTCGGCCTGAGCGTCGTCGTTCGACAGGTATGGTGAGATGTCGATGACGGGTACAGCTGTGGTCATTCCGTCCTACCCTTTCGTTCAAAATCGTCCTGTTACTCGCGAGCACTCAAGTTGTGTTGGTCGACGTTTCGATAGTCACCGCCGGATCAACCCTTCACTCGTTGATCGGCGGTCGCCTTGAGGATCTCGAGGCTCATGATCTCATCGACCGTAGGGACCGCGCCGCTCTTAAACTGACCGATCTTCTTGTACAGGTCAAGTTGCTGTTTCCACTTCTCGTCCGACATCCAGCCCCACCCGTTCGTCTTGGTGTCGGGCCCCCAAACCAACGGTTCCAACAGTTTGGTGCTGTCGAGTTGTGGTTCCTTTTTGTTGGCAGGGTTGTACTTCACGAGAATATCGACGGCTTCGTCCGGGTTCTCTCGCGCGAACTGCCACCCACGCGAACTTGCTACCAGCAGGTCCTGCAGCGCATCGGACTGGGACTCGAGGATGTCCTCTCGTGCTGAGTACATGTACGCATAGAGATGTACGCCAGCATCATCGAGCTTCATCACCACGTAGTCGTCGCCCAGCGCAGCACGTTGCGCCTGGAGCGAGGTGTAGTAGCCCGTCATGACCTGAACCCGCCCGGACGCAAGAGCGCTGAAGTCGTTGCCAACCGTCACCGTCTTAACGTCAGACCTGGCGATGCCGTTAGCGGCCAGCACGGCCTCTAGAATAGGTAGGCCCGTGTTCGGCAGCCCAATCGTCTTGCCGACCAGATCCTTCGGCGCGTGCACTGGATCCTTCGGCAGCGAGAAGTACGCGTACGGGTGGCCCTGCGAGACTGCGGCAATCGCCTTCAGCGGGACTCCGGCCGATCGCGCCATCATGGCGGCGGAACTCGACCCTTCCGACAGATTCGCCGTTCCGGCGCCCAGCAGCTGATTGGGATCGATACTGGGTCCGCCTGGCAGAATCGTCAGGTTGACGCCGGCTTCGTCATAGTAGCCCTTCTCCAGCGCCACCACTTCTCCGAGAAAGCCATAGTCGACCAGCCAGTTCAAGGCGAGCGTCAAGCGGGCCTTCTTGGAGTCACCACTGGCGGTGCTGGGCTGCGTTACAGGCGAGGACGTCGCGGGTCCGGAAGTGTGGCCGCTTGATGAACTGCCAGGGTTTTGGCCGTTGCTGCCGCATGCCGAGATGAGCGCGGTGCCGCCAAATAGCGTAGCGGTCATGAGGCCAGAGGCCTTCAAGAAGTGCCGCCGGGACGATACCTGCGGGGATCTGTCCATCGTACGTCCTCCATGGGTGATGTGGGAGTGGATTCGACTGCTGGTTGGCGGAGTGGGCGAAGTGCACAAACGCGGTCACGGTTTAGGCCATGATGGCGAGGCCTTCGTGGCCTCGGTGGTTTCGGCTCCCCACTTGTGATGGGACGCCAAGCGATGCGGCCAGCAGCCGACGAGCGATCAGCACCGCCACGCCGACTAGCGACCGCGGACATCAGGTGACGCGCTGTCGCTTGTCGGAGTGCTCTGATTCCCGTCGCGCTGGGTCGTGTTCCACTTCACAAGCTGGCTTCAGCACAACATCAAATCTTCATCGTGTCAAGGGTCGGAGAGGGAATCTTTGACCGTGGTAGCGCAACCAATCGGTCATGCGGCATTGAGCGTGGCGATACAGCGCAGAAGGTGCGGTGATGACCGATATGCGCCTGGTCAGAACGGCTTTCGATGCACGCGGAGAGAACGCGGTGAATCGATTGAGCCGGAGCCAGCGGTGCAGCGGGCGACCGCCGCGACGAAACGGGCACCGTTAGATGGTGATGACGATCTTGCCGGGAGCGCCTTTCTCCAGCGCGGCGAGTGCATCCGCCGTGCGCGCCAGCGGGTAGGTCGCGTCCACCACCGGCTCAACCTTGGCGGCCTGGCAGAACGCGATCAGTCGGCGCAGCTCGTCCAGGGTCCCCATCGTGGAACCAACCACCGATACCTGCAGAAAGAACAATCGCTGCAAATCCGCGGACGGATCCGGACCTGTAGTCGCCCCACAACACACCACCCTGCCGCCCGGCCGAACTGCGCGCATCGAATGCGCCCACGTCGCCTTGCCCACCGACTCGAACACCGCATCCACTCGCGCCGGTAGCCGCGCCCCCGACTCGAACGCCGCGGCGCCCAACCGCACCGCCCGCTCCCGGCCGGCCTCGGTACGGGCCGTCGCCCACACCCGCATCCCGGCTGCCACACCCAACTGGATCAGCGCCGTCGCAACCCCACCCGTCGCGCCCTGCACCAGCATCGTGCAACCCGGCGTCAAGTCCGATCGGGTGAACAGCATCCGATACGCGGTCAGATAGCTGGTACCCAGCGTCGCCGCCTGCTCGAACGACAAACTCGCCGGCTTTGCCAGCAGATTGCGCGCCGGTATCACCACATACTCCGCCAGCGTGCCCTGATGGCCACCCTCGGTCAGCAGGCGCCGTCCCGGATCCAAGGTCTCGTCACCGGAGAAGCCGGGATCACTGATGACCGGATAGACCACCACCTCCGTGCCATCATCGGTGACGCCCGCCCCGTCGCACCCCAGGATCATCGGGAACTCTTCCGGCCGGATCCCGACCCCCCGCAACGTCCACAGATCGTGCCGGTTCAGCGACGCCGCCCGCACCGCCACACGCACCCATCCATCCGGAACATCTGGACCGGGACGCTCACCTACCTCAATCGCGTCCAGCGGACTATCCGGACTAGGGTGGGTGGCATACACGGCGCGCATAGTCGGCTTCATGGCTCACGTCCTTTCGGGTCGTCGTTATGTCCAGCGCGGATCCGGCGCCGAGGGCGCGGACCCGGGAGGCGGCAAGCACATCCAGCTTGCCAAGGGCATCGGCCAAAGCGATCATTCCGTCGAACAGCTCGTTCATCCATCCAGGGGCGGTATCCCGTCCGGATCCAGTCGAACGTCGACCAGCAGGGGGCGACGACCCGATTCGACCGCGTGGCGGAAGGAGTCGACATCGCCCGGACCGGTGACGGTTACCGCCTCACAGCCCATGGCACGTGCTGTACCAGCCAGATCGGGCCACCGCATGAACGACAAGGACGGGTCCATACCGCGGGCGGCGAACTGTACGAGTTCGGCGCCATAGGTACCGTCATTCATCACCACGACGATGAGGTCCAGCCGCTCCCGAACAGCCGTGTGCAGTTCGGCGAGTCCCCCCATCATGAAACCACCGTCGCCGCACACCAACAGGCAGGGATGATCGGGCCGGGCCGCTGCGGCTCCGATGGCCGTCGACATTCCCAGTCCGAGACAGGCGAAATTGGCGGCGTGGACGTAATTCATCGGATGCGCCACACGAAGCCTTCGCAACGCATGCCGCATGAACCGACCCACATCGACCACCAAGGTTCGATCAGGATCTACCGCATCATCGACCGCGTCTAGCATCGTCCGAATATCGATGTCCCGTTCTGGCGAAGAATCCGGCGCCGAATCGGCGGCAACAGATTCGGCTGCGCCCGCGGCGAATCGACGTGGAGCCAACTCCAGCCGCAGGAACAATTCTCCCAGGGCATCTGAGACCTCTGCGGAGTCACCGATCAATGAACAAGCGAGCCCTTGCAGTTCCGATCTTCGTGCTTCATCGATGTCGCACCACACCACAGATGCACCGGACAGCAGCCGACCGTGGTCGGTCGTCAGGGCAGTAAGTGCAGCGCCGAAAGAGACCACGCAGTCTGCCCTGCTCAGCGCCGCCAGAGTTGCCGGAGCAGATAGCGTGCCACAGATTCCCAGATTCTCCGGCTCGCCTCGGAATAGATCCTTGGCCTTGAGCGTGGTCGCTACGGGCGCGCCAATCCGGCGGGCAAACTTCAGGACCGAACTCCGGGAGCGCGCACTGATCGCGCCGCGCCCCGCCAGCACCACGGGTCGACGGGCACTTGCGATCACTTCACAGGCACGCTCCAAGTCCGTCTGATCGATCACGTTTCTGCGGTATCCAACGTTCGGCGTCGGCACCATCGGGCTGACCTCATCCCACTGCAGGTCGACCGGAATGCTCACCACGATCGGACGCCGCTCAGTGACCGTGCGATCGAACGCTCGCTGGAGTGCACCGAGAGCATCGGCCGCCTCCGCGACCTCCTCGAATCCGGCTCCGGTCGACGCAACCACCGCGCGCTGGTCGATATCCTGCAAGTGATGGGTCGCCCCGCGCGGCGTATCCCCGGCTATCAGGACGATGGGCGATCGCCCTCGCTGAGCTTCCACGAGCGGCGTCACCGTGTTGGTCAACCCGGGTCCGTGGGTGACGGTTGCGACGCCAATCCGGCCGGTGACACTCGCGAAGCCACTGGCCATCGCCACCGCGCCAGCCTCCGTGGCGGCACCCACGTAGCCGCCCAGGCCGCTGCGGACATAGGCGTCCACCATGAATAGGTTGCCGTCGCCTATCAGCCCAAATAGCCGACCGACTCCCCGGTCGGTGAGATACTGAGCCAACGCCTGGTTCAGCGGTACCGCAGATTGGCCCGCATTACCAGCACTGGTCCGCGGAATCGGGCGGGATGCCCGCAGGTCAGGCATCACTACCCGGCGATTCGTGACGCCGAGACGAACGCGGCCCAAACGGCTCTGGACGGAATCTGTCATCCCGTGCCTTCAGGTAGCCTCGCAGCCCATCTCGCCGCTGCGCGTCGAACAGTGCCTCGCGCTCGGCTCCATGTGAGGAGTGCACGATGGAGGATAGTGCGGCGTTCAGCAGCATGCCAGAGTGCACCCCGGCGGCCTGCAGCCCCTGCATGGTGATCGCCTTGTTGACCCTGACCGCCGCTTCCGGCACCAGCGAGATTCGCCGGCCGAGGGCGAGAGCTGCGGGCACTACCTCACCGTCCGGCACGACCTCATTGATGAGGCCGACCCGCAGGGCCTCGTGAGCGTCGAAGTGATCACCAGTCAGCGCATACCGATTGGCTGCCTTCCAGCCAACCAGTGCCGCCATCAGGAAGGTGGAGTTCGAGATATGCCGAACTTCGGGCTGACCGAACACTGCGGACTCGCCGGCGATGGTGATGTCAGCCGCCAGTTGATACCAGAACCCTCCGCCCAGCGCCCAGCCATTGACGGCGGCGATGACGGGAATATGCAGGCTCCATAGGTGTTCCAGCATGCTCATGGCCCGATAATCGCCCCGATGCCAGAACTCGATGTACTCGCCCGGCCACTTGCCGGTTGGATCCATCGGCCGGCCATCCGGCCCCTCCGGCCCCATGTCGTAACCGGCACAGAAGGCCGTACCCGAACCCGTCAGCACAACGCAGCGGGCCTCGGGATCCGCGTCAGCGGCATCGAACGCGGCATGCATCTCGGACTCCATCTCCGGTGTCAGCGCATTCATGGCGTCCGGTCGATTCAGGGTGATCAAGGCAACCGACTCGTCGACTTCGTACAGCAGGTTCTCGTACACTTACGCTCCTGTCTCTGGGTGTGCATTGCTGTGGCCGGAGGATCGCCGCAGGCGTCACGGTTAGCCGGCCGGAGAGTCACGCCCGATGAATCTGGCGTCGACGGCGTAGGTGCCTTGCCCCTCGGGCATCACCATCAGAGGATTGATCTCCGCTGCGCCGATTGCGGCGGCCGAGCGTACGATCAGATCCCCGAACGCCGCGATGGTCTCGACTGTCGCAGCGATGTCGCCCGCCGGCTTGCCGCGGTACCCACGCAGAAGTGATCGCAGCGGCTCCGCTTCCAGCATCGTGGAGATGGTCTGCCGGTCGACCGGCAGCGGCCGCGATGCAGCATGCCCGAATAGTTCGGCATCGGTGCCGCCGGGTGCAATGGTCAGGCACAGCCCGACCTGCTCGTCCAGGGCCACACCCACGAGTAATTCCGCGACTGCGCCGCACACTTGTCGCTGAACCAGCACTCGCCCCGGTGGTTGCCCCTGTGGCGCCGCATCGAGCAGTCGCTGGGCGACGGCGGCGGCCTGATCGGGTGTCACTCCTACCGCCACCGCGCCCATTTCAGACTTGTGCAGGATTGTCGGATGATCAAGCTTCAGGACCGATTCGGGATATTCAGCAGCAAGAGTGGCCGCATCCCACGGATCCGAGGCGACACCACCCGATGGACACGTGATACCGGCCGACGACAACAATTGCAGCGCCGCTACCCCGGCCACCACGTCGTCGACCTCCAGGTCTGCAGATGCTGATCGAGGCAACGGCATCCACCCGACACGCCCCGGTGCCGTCGCCCACACCCGTAGCGCGGTCGCTGCCGGCCGGGCTCCCATGAGCAGCGGGATCGAACGCTCCGCGAGAAGCCGAAGGACTCCGGGATCGATATCACCACCGGGCACCGCCACGGTGATCAGGGATACTCCCTCTTGGGCAAGTCGGCTCAGTTCTTCAGCTTGCCGCCGATATATCCATCCCCCTCGGGGCCCGGCGTGGTTCAGCAGAACGATGACTGCGCCGCCAGTCTCGGCCGCGATGATGTCGATCACATCGCGGTACAGATCCATGTCATCAGCCGCGGCACCCGTCATGTCCAAGGGATTCGTCGGATTAACATTCAGCGGCAAACGCCGGCCGATGGCTTCGATGCTGGTAGGTCGCAGATCAGGAAGATCAAGGCCGGATCTCGCGGCAGTGTCCGCGAAGGTCGCGGCCGCGGCACCAGAAATGCTGACCGCGAGCAGTTCACGGTGCCGCGGGCGAGATGTCCCGCTGAGGAGAATGAGTGTCTCCCGAAATTCGTCGACCTCCTCGACGAGATGGATTCCCAGCGCGGACATGTATCCGGCCATGGCGCCCCGGCCACCGATCACGGCGCCAGTATGTGCAAGCGCCGCTGCCTTGCCCCGCTCACTGCTCCCAACCATCAGCGCAACGATGGACTTGCCAGCTCTCGCCGCTCGCGCTGCTGCAATTCCAAACCCTTGCGGATCTCCCAGCCTTTCCAGGTAGAGCCCAATCGTGGATATATCCGGATTGTCGACCATCCACTCCAGGTAGTCTCTAGCACCGGTCATGAGTTCATTGCCGGATGTGACCACGCACTGGACGAACGGTCCGCGGCCCTGGCTCGTCTCCAGGATGCTGTGGCTGATCGCGCCGGATTGCAAGATCAGCCCGACCGGACCCCTGGTGAGATCCTCCGACAGGATTCCCGAGTAGACAGCGGCGCCGTTCGCTGCGTTGTAGATGCCATAGCAGTTCGGGCCACACAGCCGAATTCCGGATTTCTCGGCCACGGCTCGCATCTCGGCCGCGACTGGCGAGCCCGGTGGTACTCCACCAGCCAAGAGCACTGCTGCGTTGATGCCGAGGACAGCTGCCTCTCGCAGGGCCTGCAGGGATCCATCAGCGCCGAGGGCGACCGCGATGCATTCCGGTGTCTCTGGCAACTGTGCCAGAGACGGGTACGCCGGGTAGCCTTCGACGGCATCGGCGGTCGGATGTACGGCATAGGCCGGTCCCGCAAAGCCAAATCGTCGGAGATTGGCAAGGATCCTGCTGCCTCGGTTGCCACGAGGAGAAGCTCCGACCACGGCAACCGACTGCGGTTGCATTAAAGAGTTGATCGAGCGCTCGGGCAACCCCCGGACCGATGAGTCCAATTTGAGCATCATTGCACCGTCATATTCTCGATCGAGCGGGAAGCGAATGCCTCGTCCACATCAGGTCAATTTTGCTGGTCCGTCGGGGTATGCGGGAGCCACCGCCTCGAAGTAGTCATGGGCGAGAGACGCCGTTATCGTTCGCTCTCGTCAGCCGTTTAGTTGTCCAGTGAGTTCTTGGTCAGGTAGCCGGTGGGGTTACGATCCACACGGCAGTCACCCGCTCCGTACCAGGATTGCGGTACCAGTGCGGAACCGAGCTATCGAATGTGATCGAATCGCCTGGAAACATATCGAAGCACTTGCCGTCCAGGAAAACCTGATGATGCCCACTCAACACAATGCCGAACTCCTCGCCCGGATGCGTGAGCGGGCTTTGCGATGAGTCGTACCCCACCGGTGCATCGATCCACATTGCCTCAAGCGATCCATTGAGTGTTGGTGTCAGCAATTCGTGTACGGCCTCCAACTGCGAGAAGCCATGGACCTGAAGCGCCCGACGGTTGTCCACTCGGACCAGTGGCGAGCTGTGATCAATCGAGTGAAAGAGCCGACCAATGTGTACACCCAACGCATGCGCCAACTGGCTCAAGCTACTGAAGGACGGATTCCCATGGCCACGCTCGAGTTGGCTGATCAGCCCGACACTGACTCGAGCCTTGGCTGCCAACGCGTCCAGCGTGAGTCCCTGCTGCTGCCGCAACACGCGCACACGTTGACCCACGTGCGCCACCTCGGTCGACACCGGAATTGCCCGGTCAGTTTTCAGCTCCATCAGCCACCCTCGTTGTCGACTTCGCGTCCGGCGACTCCCTCATTACATGAGGGATTCTTCATCTTGTCAAGTGTCCGGGCGCCCGATGGAGTGAAGGCTTGATAGCGATCCTGCCAAGGCTGTGCGCTTTGCCCCGGATCCGCCTCGTGGTTATAGTGCTCGTAACACGTCCTACCAGTTGGAGGAGCGGTGACGAAGTTGGCGACATCGGTCTCAGTCGCGCAGCGGCCGCGCACCAGCGCCCCGGAGTGGGTGCGGAACGAAATCCTCGCCTGGATCGAGCGCGGTGACTACGAGCCCTCCGACCCGCTACCGTCCGAACGCGAGCTGCAGGTGATGTTCGGCGTCAGCCGCGTGGTGGTCCGTGAGGCCATCGTGCGACTGCAGGCCGTCGGCCTGGTCACTGTCGAACACGGCCGAGGGTGCCGCGTGAGTGCGACGCTGCCCGACCTGATGCACGGTCCGTTCCGCACCTGGCTGGAACTCAACCGCAACGAAGTGGTGAACCTGCTCAAGTTGCGCAGGGCTCTCGATGGACTGGCGGCCGAGGAAGCGGCGACCTCGGCGGACGACGGTCAGATTCGCGCCATCACCGCAGCCGAACGGGCATTTGCAGATGCTGTGGAACGTGACGACGACCCGGCCCGGTTGGCCAGCCTGGACAAGGTATTCCACGTCGCTATCGCGGAGGCCAGTGGACTTACCATCGTGACTCAGTTGCTGGGCGAGTTGGATCACCACTCGGCCAACATTCACCGCACCAGCATGGCCATGGGTGGCCGCCCGCAAGCCTCGCTCCGTGATCATCGCGCCATTCTGTCCGCTCTGAGCGCCCATAAACCCGCCAGAGCACGCACCGCGGCGGAACGCCACGTCGCGGGAAGCATCGACCAGATCCGGTCGATTCCCACAAATGGCCAGTCGCCGACTACTCAGCACTAAGCAGACCGCATCCTGGCCGCAACCATCGAGCTGCGCGCTGTCGGCACCGCAGCTCACCACGTCGATTGGAGTCTTCCGTGTCCCGCACGTTTACCCTGTCCGAGCTATTCGGCGTCGATCGCCCCGTTCTCGGCGGAATGCTGCTGCCGCCGCTGCCCGGTGCACCTCGTTCGGCCATGTCGGTGTTCGATATCGCAGACCGCGCCGTCCAGGAGGCCCGCGACTTCGAAGCCGCTGGCGTTCGAGGCGTCACGCTGGAAAATGTGGGAGACAACCCCTTCCCGCGCGATCGAGCGGCAGACGAGACGGTCGCTGCCTTCGCCGTCATCGCTGCGGCCGTCCGGCGCGCGGTGTCCATTCCGATCGGCATCAATGTGATGCGCAACTCCTGGAGCGCGGCCATGGCCATCGCCGCAGCCGTGGACGCCCAATACATCCGCATCAATGTGCTCGGGGATGCCCTGGCCAGCGACCAGGGCATCATCCAGGGGTGTGCGAGCGAGTTACTCCGCTTCCGCAGAAATCTCGGCGCGGAGAACATTCGGATCTTCGCGGATGTCGACTGTAAGCACGGTGGCCCACTGACCACACGCCCACTGGACGTGATCGCGAAGGACACCGCCTACCGGCAGATGGCCGACGTTCTGCTGGTCACCGGAACCGACTCCGACACGCCACCAGTGCTGACCGACATTGAGACCGTCAAGGCGGCAGTGCCCGATGTGCCGGTAGTGATCGCCAGCGGTATGAGCGACAGCTCGGTTGATCTGGTGAAGGCCTGCGACGGCACCACCATCGGCACTTTCGCGCGGAACTGGAACCTGGGCGGCCCGATCGACCAGGATGTGGTGCGCAACTTCGTAGCACGCGTTCAGGAGCTGTGATGAGCAGCGCACCGGCCGCCCGCAAGCCACAGGTCTTCCCATTGGCCGACCTTCCCAACTCCACCATCGGCGACACCTACCGCATGGCGGCGATTCCCGGCGATAACGTCACCGTCGGAATGCACTGGTTCCAGCCGGGTCACCCCGCGTGGCCGGCACCTCACAGCCATCCCTACGATCAGCTCGCCTTCGTCCTGCAGGGTTCCATGCGGTTCACCCTCGGCGACGAGACCCGGGACGTGGATGCCCCGGCGGTGGTATGGATTCCGGCCGGGTTGCCGCACTCCGCCGACGTGATCGGCGATGAGCCGTGCTTCAACCTCGACGTGTTCGGGCTGGTGCGGGAGGATTTCGCGCACCTGTTCCCGGCCGAGCGGACCGCGAGCTGAGAACCGGTCACGTCGGGGCCGCGCCACTGGCCTCGGTGTGGCAGCCGCCGGGCCGGCCCACACCGGCTACAGCCGGTGCACCATGCCGCCGTCGCAACGGACTGCAGTTCCGGTGACATAGCCCGCCTGCTCGGAGCACAGGAACGCCCCCACCGCACCGAACTCTTCCGGCGTGCCGTAGCGGCGTGCCGGGATGGACGCGGCAGCCTCGGCGGCGATCTCCGCCACCGCCCGGCCTTCCCGCTCGGCTCGACCGGCGTCCAAGCTGCGTACTCGGTCGGTCTCGATCCGCCCGGGCAGCAGCATGTTGACGGTGACCCCGTCACCGGCGACCTCGGTGGCGAGCGTCTTGAGATACGCGGCCAGCGCCGAGCGGCCGACGTTGGACAGCACGAGCCCGCTGATCGGCTCGACGACCCCGCTGGATCCGATGGACAGGATGCGGCCCCACCCGCGTTCCCGCATGCCCGGCAGCACCGCGGCGGTGAGCTCCTGCTGAAACAGCACCAGCGACTCCACGGCCGCGCGCAGGTCACCCGTGCCTACCGCGGTGGCGCCGCCCGGTTTCGGCCCCGGACCGTTGAGTACCACGATGTCCAGCTCGGCACCAAGCGCCTCCTGAGACTCGGCCACCAACCTCGCGGCGGCGCCGTCGCCCGTGACATCGCACTCCACGGCCTCGGCGCCGGGCAGCGCCGACGCGATTTCCCTGGCCTTGTCGGCGCGGCGCCCACTGATGACGACTCGCGCCCCCTCCGCGGCCAGCGCCTCCGCCGTCGCTCGACCAAGCCCCGCCGTCGAGGCGCACACCAGCGCCGTCCGTCCCCGCAATCCCAGGTCCACGTCACCCTCCGCATTTCGCCGGATCATTGGTTGCGCAAGGATAACGGGAGCGCCCTCACGCGCATTGACCCGGGTGAGAGGCCCGGGTCAATGCGCGTTGCGAGGATTCGGATGCCAGACCGGAACCGAACGATCAGGCCAGCCTGAGCAGTCGGGTCAACGGACCGGTTCCGGCTGAGGCAGGCGAGCCGTTGCCGGCGCGGCGATATCGGCACGGCGCCGTGCATGCCAGAATCCCAGGCCCGCCAGGAGCAGCATGACGCCACCGCCGGTGAACGCACCGATGGCGGCGATCCCGGCGATCGAGCCCACCGTGCCGAAGGCGTAGGCATTCAGCAGCAGACCGCGCAGCGTCTCGCCGCGGAACATGGTCTGCACCTGGCCGGCCAGCTTCGCGTCATCCGGGTGGGCCTGGGATTCGGAGCTCAGCTCGGCGTAGGTCTTGCCACCGGCGATCTCGTTCAGATGCACGGCGATGAAGTCGTTGGCGTAGACCTCCGCCTGCTCGCCGGTAGTCATCAGCTGTCCGCCGAATGCCCGCATAGCGGCGAATTCACCACCCGCCACCGCAGGGCTGTCCGCCGGCGGGAAGTAGATCTTCTGCGCCGCCAACTGATCATGAACCTCGGCGGTGATGAAGTAGTGTCCCCAGGTGAGCAGTGCTCCCGCGACGATCAGCACGGCGGCCACCGCGATGCCGATCCAACTGACCAGTCTGTCCATTGCCGCACGCATGATCATGCACCCCTCGAGGTTTCGGCCGCGATCGGGCGACCGTTCCGTGCCGGTCGGTTCGAGCCGGCACCATCATGGTCGCGCGCACCCCGGGGCCGGGATAGGAGTCGAAAGCACCGTCCCGCCGGGACCATGGTCCTCAACTTCCCGTGTGGCACCTGACGGATCCTGCTCCTCCGCCTGGTGACGAAAGTCCCTTGCCGCACCGGGGTCGATGCGCGTGCCATGGTGATATGCGAACCGACTCCTCTGGACTGCAGGTCCTCGATGATGCCGTCTGCCTCGATCTCCTGGACACGTCTCCGGTGGGCCGCGTGGTGGTGTCCATCCAGGCCATGCCGGCCGCGTTCCCGGTGAACTACGTGCGGGTGGGGCGGGAGATCTATTTCCGAACCGCCCCCGGCACCAAGCTGGCGGCCGCCGTCCAGGGCACCGTGGTGGCCTTCCAAGTGGACTCCTTCGACTCCGCCGGCGAGTCGGGGTGGAGCGTGCTGGTGGTCGGCCGCGCTCGGATGGTGAGCGATCCGGCGGAACGAAGGCTGCTGGACGCAGCGGGGATCCGCAGTTGGGTGAGCTCCGGGACCGTGTACTACGTGGCGATCGGCATTGACCGGGTCACCGGTCGACGGCTGCGCCCCAGCGACGACCCGGGAGATCATCACCTGCCCTTATCAGCGTCGCTGCCACGGGTGAATTCTGGGCCTTCCGTCACACCCGTGACCCATCGGTCGAGTTGATCGGCGCCAACCGGATCGATCGTGGCGAGCCGGCTGGCAGGATGGCCGGTGTGAGCAGGCCGATGATGGGTTACCCCAGTGGAAAGGGCGAGGCCATGGTGCGGGTATTTCTGGTCGACGACCACGAGGTGGTGCGGCGCGGTATCGCCGATCTGCTGGAGTCCGACGACCTACAGATCGTCGGCGAGGCCGGGTCGGTTGCCGAGGCGTTGGTCCGGGTGCCGGCGACCAGGCCCGACGTGGCGGTACTGGACGTGCGGCTGCCGGACGGCAACGGGGTCGAACTGTGCCGCGAATTGCGATCGCAGTTCCCAGAACTGCGCTGCCTGATGCTGACATCGTTCGACGACGACGAGGCTCTGTTCGGCGCCATCATGGCCGGCGCAGCGGGTTTCGTGCTCAAACAGGTCCGGGGCACCGACCTGGTGTCGGCGGTCCGCACGGTGGCGGCCGGCGGCAGCCTGCTGGATGCCCGGTCCACCGCCGCGGTGATGCGGCGCATCCAGACCGAGCAGGAACGGGCCGAGCCGCTGCGAGCGCTGTCCGACCAGGAGCGGGCGGTGCTGGAGTTGATCGCCGAGGGGTTGACCAACCGGCAGATCGGCGAACGGCTGTTCCTGGCCGAAAAGACAGTCAAGAACTACGTGTCGCATCTGCTGGCGAAGCTCGGGCTGGAGCATCGTACGCAGGCGGCGATCCTCGCGACCAAATTGCAGACCGGGCGTCCCCAGCGATGACGGGCAACGCGTGAAACCGCTGGTCCCCCGGCGCTTGTGCCAGCTGGGGTAAGCGGGCTCACTCCGCCGGGATCGGCGCGCGCCAGCGCAGCACCGTGCCGCCGGACGGTCCCGTGTCGAGGGTGAGCAGACCGTCGCAGGCGGTGGCCCGGTCGGCCAGGTTGGCCAATCCGCGACGAGTGACGTCTGGCGGGATTCCCCGGCCGTCGTCGGTGACGCGAACGTCGAGTTCGTCCCGGGCGGTGACGGTAACGGTGACGGTGCGCCCGCCCGAGTGCCGGACGGCGTTGCTGACGGCTTCCCTCACGACCGCCTCGACGTGCTCGGCGAGCGCCGGCGGAACCAGCGTGTCGATGGGACCGTCGACGCGCACGGCCACCGTGGGCCCGGCGTCCCCCACCTCGGCTGCGATGTCCAATAGCCTGCGCCGCAGGTTCTTCGGACCGGCAGCTGTCACGGATCGCAGGTCGAAGATCGACGAGCGCAGGTCGCGAATCGCCTCGTCGACCTGTTGGACCGCCCGTTCCAGTCGGTCCCGCAGGACGGGGTCCGGGGTGCGCGACTCCTGTCCCTGCAGGCTCAGCCCCACTGCAAACAGCCGTTGGATCACGTGGTCATGCAGGTCGCGGGCAATGCGCTCGCGCTCGGCCACCAGCTCGTAGCGACGCCGCTGCTCCTGCCGGTCCGAGATCTCCAGCGCCAGCGTTGCCTGCTCGGCCAGGCCCGCCAGCTGCGGCATCTGCTCGCCGGTGAAGCCATCAGATCCGTTGACGCGCAAGCACACCAGCGCACCGCCGTCGGCGGCCCCGGCTGGTATGGTAGCGATCGAAGCCGCGCCGGCAGCCTGCCAGGCACCAGCCAGGATCTCGTCCCGCGGGACGGGCAGAACCGCCGGGTCGCAGGGTCCGCCGGTGGACAACACGGCCCTGGCCCACGGGTCGTCCCTGCCAACCGACCGGCCCTGCATTCGGCCCGATTCCGGCCCGGCGGCGCCCAGCACGCGCAACCCGCCGGCGCCGTCCGCGATCAACACCAGTGCGCGGTCGGCGGCGACCAAATCGAGGGCGCGCCGGGCAATCAGCGCCAGCGCGTCGGTGACGGTGCCACCGGACAGCAGGGCGGTCCGAACCTCGGCGGTGGCCAGCAGCCATCGCTCGCGTTGTCGGACCTCGGCGAACAGCCGGGCGTTCTGCACGGCCGATCCGGCCGCGGCAGCCAACGCCCGCAGCATGGTCTCGTCCCGATCGGTGAACTCTCCGCCGCCACGCTTCTCGGTCAGGTACAGATTGCCGAATACCTTGTCCTGCACCATGATCGGTGCGCCGATGAAGGTGTGCATCACCGGATGCCCGGGCGGAAAGCCCACCGATGCCGGATGGGCGGTCAGGTCGTCGAGGCGCATCATCTGCGGGTGTTCGATGAGCAGTCCGACCAGGCCGTGCCCGCTCGGCAACGGCCCGAGTGCGCGGCGGGTGGCCTCGTCGATGCCCACGTAGACGAACTCGGCCAGCCCGCCGCGACCGTCCAAGACGCCCAGAGCCCCGTACTCGGCGTCCACGACATCAGCTGCGGCTCGGACGATCCGGCGCAGCGTGGCCGGCAGATCCAGGCCCTCGGACACGGCCAGAAAGGCATCCAGAATGGCGGGAAGACCGTCGGTCGCAGAGGAGGCGGTGCCGTCGCTGCCCGTCACCGATACCTCACCATCCCTCCGGTCGGTCGCGCCGGCTGGCCGGCGCGATGGCGCCTTCGACGCCCGGCGCCACCTAGCCTAAAGCCATTCGGGGGCCGGCCGCGCACCCTATTCCTAGCCCGATGCCGGTCGGCAGACCACGATCCGGTCGACGACGACTTCCGCCTCCCCGGCAAGCAGCGCCGCATCCAGCGCATGTTCCTTGTCGGCGTGACTGTCGACCACCCCATCCAGGGTGACCTGCCCGCCTTGCACGGTGATCCGGACCCGGCCGGTGCTACCCGCGTCCAACACCCGACGGATCGCCGCGCACCGCTGCGTCGCGCTGTGGAAGGTGAGGGTGGCCATGGCGTCATGGTCGCCTCCCGACGGCGGGCCGACCAGGGACTTCTGTCCCGATTCGGACGTGAGCGCCGACACGCTCCGAGCGTTGCCGGTCAAGCCTCGCGGGCTCGGGCCGGCGACCGCACACGCGACGGACCCGGCGGGTCGGGTTCGGTCAGGTGCGGGGTTTCCAGGCACCGCGGCGACCGCTCCCGGATCCACCGGTGCGCCCGGGCGCCGACGGCCCACCGGATCCACCGGTGCGCCCGGGTGCGGGCGGCCTCCCAGATCCGCCCGAGACCGTTGCGACGCTCGCGGGATTGGTCGCCGAGGGTGGTGACGATACCTTCTTCTTGTTCTTCTTGTCTCTCTTCGGCTTCGGCACCAGCGGCGGGGCTGTCGCGGCGGTGAGGTGGGTGTATCCGGCCAGACCCTGCGCGTCGGCATGGTGCTTCTCGATCTCGTCGAAGAGCTTCTTGTCGTCGATGATGAGCAGGTTCTCGTAGTTGAGATTCTCCATGACGTTCTTGCTCAACCCGGAACTGCCGACCATCACGGTCCAGCGTTCCGGCCCGCCGTCGGACTCAGGGAAGTGCGCGGTGATCACCTTGTCGTGCATGATGCCCTCACGACCGGGCGCCGTCCCCCGTCCGCTCTGGTAGGCAACGGATATGTGCGCGTCCAGCAGTGTCTGCACGGCATCGCGAACGTACTTCTCGCCCTCGGCCTGGCCCTTGTCGACGACGACCGAGACGTCTGCCCCGGCGCCTTTCAGCGCCGTCAGTTGCTGGATCGGGTCGCTGCGCGCAGCGGTCGTCGCCTCGGAGATCAGAAACATGCGCATGACGATCCGGTCCGCCCCCCGCAGCTCCGTGACCAACTGATCACCGATGTTGACGAACGGCGCCAGAGCCGCCCGCACCCCGGTGGGGTTCCGGGTGTTGTAGGAGCCCAGCCGGGAAGCGAAGTCCTTCCCCTCATCCGTCGACAGGTTGTGGCCGCCCTTCACCAGATCGAGGTATTCCTGGTAGAGCTTGGCAATGCCCGGGAAGTCGATAATCGCCTCGGTCTCGACGTTGGTCGTCATCGCGCTCTCGGTGAAGTTCGGCGACCCGGACACCAGAAATCGCGGCTCCGGGCCGGCCGCGGTCTCTTGCGATCCGATGGCGGACTTCAGATGCAGCTTGGACGATTTGTCGGCGCTGGGACCGCCGAGTTTGCCGGTCAGCTTCAGCCCGCCGGGGCCCACCTCGCTCGGGGTCTTCCCGCCGCGGGGGATCCCCGAATACACCGTCACCGCGTTGGCCGCCACGCCGTCGGTCAGCCTTTCCACCGTTGCCAGATTGACCTGATCGGCGATCATCAGCAGCTTGTCGGGGGCACGAGTCTTGATCGCGTCCGCCAACGATTGCTCGAAATGAGGCCCGAGTGAGCTCACGGCGCTGAAGTAGGTGCGCCCGCCCGGCTCGGTCTGGGCACGGAAGCGCCGCTGGAAGTAGTTCCGCATCGCTCCCGATCCGACGGTGAGGAATTGCTGCGACAACAGCCGGATGTTGGCCCGGTCTTCGGGGCTCAAGAAGTCAAACACGCGCCCGAACGCCACGCTGAGGTCAGAGGTTTTGAATTCGGCAAGCAGCTTCGTCCAGTCAAACGGTTCAGGCGCCGGCGCCACCTCGGCCAGCTGCGTGGATTCGACCGGTGCTTCCGTCTCCTCGATCGCTTCGTCCTCGGCACGCGGGTCCTCTCCGGGCCGATCTTCCGCCGTATCGGTCGTCGGAAGCACCGTGCCCGGCGGAGCCGCCGTCGCCTCCCAGACGCTGGTGTGGAAATTCCATCGGAACCACCCACCACTGCTGGCGTCGAAGACCAGGTAGGCCTCCAGCGGCGCCAGGCGGTTTTGCTGCCATCCGGCCTTCCTGCGTTCGGCGGCTGTCGGCGGCACCGGCGATCGGGTGTCGGCGCCCTCCTTCGTGAGGTACCTGCGAATCTCCGCAGGCGGGCCGGGTTCCCGCCGACCGTCGGGGAATCGCTGCGCGGCGGGAACGGCAGCGGCGCGAAGATGCCGCATGGCGCGGTCGGCGATCCGACCGGATGCCGCGGTGGGCATGGTGTCGGCCATCACCGAAGCCTGTCCGCCCTCGCGGCGGCGTAACACCGCGGGTACCGCCCGGGGCTCGAACGCTCCCTCCGGCCGGTCCCCAGCGACGCCCACCGGGGCCCCGCGGTGAGCCTGGCGCGACAAGGGTGCGACCGGCGCGGGGTCGGCGGCACCCGATCGCCAAGCGCCATGGTCTGCGGCGATCGCCGGCGCCACGACGAACCCGATCGAGTCGGGCAGGGCGTCGGGCCCTCGGCGCGCGACGGCCGCGGGCGTGCCGGGAGTCGACGCCACGGTCTCGGCCCTGGGTTCCACCGTTATCTCACCTCGACGCTGCGCAGCGGCATTGTGCTGGTGGCCTGGCCCCGACCGGTCTCCGTCATCCATTAGTTGCACTGGGTGACGATTTGTCAAGGTGTCGCCGCGCCGCGCCCCGCCGGCCGATGACTGACAGTCACCCTGAGCTCGGTGTCGGCGTGCACCCCCGGAGTGCGACAGCCATCGGGGGAATCGGCACGGGCGGGTCCGACCTCACGTTTCGACATGGCCTGCGTCTTCAGGGCAGAGGAAAGGATCCGGGCATGAGAGCAGCGAGTATCACCGAGGCACGGTCGGCCGACCCCTGGCGCGCCCGCGTCGAGTCTGCAGACTGGGCGGCCGTGGCCGAGGAGATCAATGAGTACGGCGGAGCCCTGCTGCCGCGACTTCTCACCCGCGCGGAGGCCGAGAAGATCCGCGCGCTCTACGAGAACGGCGCGTTGTTTCGCAGCACCATCGATATGGGCCGGCACCGTTTCGGCGAGGGCCAGTATCGGTATCTGCAGACTCCATACCCGCAGCCGATCGAACGACTCAAGCAGGCGCTGTATCCCCGGCTGCTGCCGATCGCCCGCGACTGGTGGTCGAGGCTCGGTCGAGCCGCCCCGTGGCCGGACGCCCTCGACGAGTGGTTGCAGATGTGTCACGAGGCCGGGCAGACCAAGTCGACGGCGATCCTGCTGCGCTACGGCACAGGCGACTGGAACGCGCTGCATCGCGATCTCTACGGCGAACTGGTGTTCCCGCTCCAGGTGGTCGTCAACCTCAACGAGCCGGGCGTGGACCACACCGGCGGCGAGTTCCTCCTGCTCGAACAGCGCCCCCGCGCACAGTCTCGTGGCACGGCCACCCTGCTACCGCACGGGCACGGCTATGTCTTCACCACACGCGACCGCCCGGTGAGGTCGGCGCGCGGATGGTCCGCAGCTCCCGTGCGGCACGGCGTCTCGGTGATCCGCTCCGGCGAGCGGCACACACTGGCCCTGGTTTTCCACGACGCGGCGTGAGCTACACGCTGATCGGGGCCGATGGCCGTCCCTACCAGTCATCCAGCAGGGGCGCGTGGGGCGGCCACCGCGGCGGGAAGATCTACGGTCGCCTCGACTGCCCGTCCGCGTTGCGGGCGATCGCTCGCGGCGAGTACGTGACGAGCCGGGTCTTCTTCGCGGACGAAGCCACAGCGATCGCAGCCGGTTATCGCCCCTGTGCAGTCTGCTGCACCGATCGGTACCGAACGTGGAAGCGCGCCGGTCAGCCGGTGTGCGGCATCAGCGCGCCCTCGGGGATCACGCCCAGCCTGCCGGCCTGGTAGTCCTCCATCGCCTGCTGCAACTGCTCCCGGGTGTTCATCACGAACGGGCCATACATGGCCACGGGCTCCCGGATCGGCCGCCCACCCAGCAGGTACAGCTCCAGCGCGGGCTTGTTCGAATCCTGGGAGTCGGCCGCCCGCACCGTGATCCAGTCGCCGGCGCCGAATACCACCAGCTGCCCGCCGGTGACCGGTCGCCCCTCGCTGCCGGCGAAGCCGTTGCCGGACAGCACGTACGCCAATGAGTTGTAGCCGGGATTCCACGGCAGCGACAGCTGCGCCCCGGGCTGGACGGTGGCATGCGCGACGGTGATCGGGGTGTGGGTCGAGCCGGGACCGTCGTACCCGTCGATGTCACCGGCGATGATCCGGATCAGCGCGCCGCCGTCGGCCGAGGCCACCAGCGCGGCGTCGCCGCCCTCGATGGCCTGGTACCGGGGCGGGGTGAACTTGTCGGCGGCCGGCAGGTTGACCCACAGCTGCACGCCGTGGAATACACCCCCGGAGACCACCAATTCCTCCGGTGGCGTCTCGATGTGCAGCAGCCCCGAGCCGGCCGTCATCCACTGGGTCGCCCCGTTGTTGATCACGCCGCCACCACCGTGGCTGTCTTGGTGCTGGAAGGTGCCGTCGATCATGTAGGTGACGGTCTCGAAGCCGCGGTGCGGATGCCACGGGGTGCCCTTGGGCTCCATCGGGGCGTAGTCGACCTCGCCCATCTGGTCCATGTGCACGAACGGGTCCAGGTCGGCCACCGGCACGCCGGCGAACGCCCGAACGACGGGGAATCCCTCCCCCTCAAATCCGTGCGGACCGGTGGCGACCTGCTTGATCGGCCGCTCGATGCCGGTCGGGGCGGCGGTGACGCGGGGCAGGGTCAGGGTGTCAGCGGTGACGGCAGGCATAGCGACCTCCAGGTTGTTGTCACGTCAACTATCGGCGGTAACGCTGCTGACGGCGGATCCATTCCCGACTCGGCGCGCCCGGCATCCCCGTCACCGCCCCAGTGTCCTCCTCTCGCGAGCCGCACGAATGGGTACGACCGTCGGCCAGGGGTGACGAGCACGACGGCGATCCCACATCCCGGAGCGCTCGCCCCGACCGACTACCGTGCAGGGCACAGGTCCGGGGCCGTGCCGGCGGCCCGCTGATTCGTGACAGGGTGAGCCATGAGGGTGCTCTCGATCACCGATCCCGCCGCTCAGGCCCTGCGCGGCCGGGAACCGCTGTTTCATCGACTCCCGCCCGGTGCAACGCCGGAGATGGTGTCGGCTTTGATGGCCCCCGGATTCTTCGAGGTCGGCGCCTCCGGGCGGCGATACGACTCCGCCTTCGTGCTGGATGTCGTCACCCGGCGCTACGCCAGCGCCGAGGAACCGGACGACACCGCCTGGGACGTTCGGAATTTCGCCGTTCACGAACTCGATCACGGCCTGTACCTGGCGACCTACTTGCTACGGCACCGCGGCCGGTCGACCCGCCGCTCGACGATTTGGGCACACAGCAAGGAGCACTACGCCGCGGTCTACCACCAGGGCACGCCGATCCCTGACCCACCACCGGGCGCAACGACCCGGGTGACGGGGTCCGCGTCCGGTGTCTAATCCTTGGGGGCCGCCCCGCGCCGCACCGAATCTCGATCAGCCAGCACGACCGGTCAGGGTGCCTCGTGGCCAGTGGAAATGGGTGCCACCCTGGCGGATGAGCCTGCGGAGCGTCCCCGACGCCCGCACGCCCGTTCCGCTGCTGTGGTGGGTGCCGGCGGTGACGGTGGTGGTGCTGGCCACCACCACGATCACCGTGGTGGCCGATGTCGAGAATTTCGTCGCGTGGATCGCCTTGGCCGTCAGCATCATCGGGTACCTGCTGGTGTGGTGGCGGGTCCGGCCCGCTGCGCCGCGAACCGGGCCGTACACCTGGTTGACCACGGCAGGGCTGGCCCGCGACCGCAGCGACCCACCCACCGTCGTCATCCCCGCCAGGATCGCACGCCGCGTTCCCCGGCCGGGCCGCACCGCGGGGCTGCTCATCAACTCCGCCGCCGTCGCACTCGGATTCGGCATCGCCTGGTCGATCCCCATCGAGCTGGTGCTGCACCCCGAGGTGCCGCACATCGAGCAGGCCGCGTCCGCCGCCGGGGGCCTCTACCTCGCCGCCATCAACGCCATCACCACTTCGGTGCTCGAGGAATGTGCCAACGCGCTGCTCATCCTGGCCGTTGCCGGGCTGGCGCAACGCTATCTACCGGCCCGCCACGACGACCGGACCCCCGCCGTCTACGCCATCCTGGTGGCAGCCGCGGTGCGCACCAGCCTGCATGTCCCGCTGTGGGGCTCTGGTGCTCTCGGCCGACTCGGGATGTCGCTGGCGTTGGCCTGGCTATTCTGGCGAACCCGCCGAATCTGGCCGCTCATTCTCGCGCACACCGTGTGGGACACCCTGACGTTGCAAACCGCACTGACGCCGACGCTGGAGATCCAGGCGCTCAGCGCACTAGCCGTCGTGGCCTGGGCCATCACCGGTACCGTCATCGCGATCATCGCGATCGTGCACAGCCGGCAGGACCTCCAGTGCGCCAATTACTATTACAGCCACCATCCTCCGGTGCACCGGCGGGTCTAGCGATGACGATCATCGCCGGGAAGAGCGGCACACGACACGTCGTGGTCCGGCGTGATCGCGCCTCGTCGCGTGCCGGGGTCCACCGAGCCGAGCACGGATAGGGATCTCGGCTACCTTCCGTCGAGCAACCGGCGGTGCCTCTCGCCGTAGGCTTGGACGGCTGCGAGCACGGGTTCCAGGTCGCGCCCGGCCCGGGTGAGCCGATAGCGAACGGTGACGGGAGTCGTCGGGGTGACGTCGCGCCGGGCCAGGCCCATCTCGCACAGCTCACGCAGCCGGGCCGACAGCACGGCGTCGGTGATTCCCGGTGCTGCCTCGCGAATCTCGCCGAATCGCTGTGCGCCGGCCAGCATGGCGCGCACTACCGCCCCCGCCCACCGTCGACCGAGCAGCCGCATCGCCGCCTCGAACGGCTGGCAGGCCTGGGTCGGGTCCGGGAATGGATCCTGCACTATGTTGTTCATAGTGACTATGAGCATACTAGAGGTGGCTGCGGCTGGCCGGAGTTTCACGTTCCGGCCCCCGCAGAGCCGGCCGGCCCGCAGCACGACCGTGGCTGGCGACCCGAGGGGAGCGGCGCAATGACCGACTACCGGCATCCACTGGAGTTCGGGCTCTTCCCGACCCCGCAGGCCGACCGGGCCGAGCACCTGCTGGAGATCACCGAGCTGGCAGAGGTGCTCGGCCTGGACCTCGTCTCGGTGCAGGACCACCCCTACCAGGCGAAGTTCCTCGACACGTGGACGCTGCTGTCCGTCCTCGGTGCCCGCACCAGCACCATCAAGCTCGCGCCGAACGTGGCCAGCCTGCCGCTTCGCCCTCCGGTCGTGCTGGCCAAGTCCACCGCCACGCTGGATGTGCTCACCGGCGGTCGGGTGGAACTCGGCCTCGGGGCGGGCGCCTTCTGGGACGCGATCGAGGCAGCCGGCGGGGCACGTCGCACGCCGGGCCAAGCCGTCGACGCTCTGGTGGAGGCCATCTCGCTGATCCGGGCGTTCTGGGCCGGCGGCACGCTGCGATTCGACGGTCAGCACTACCGGGCACACGGGCTGCACGCCGGCCCCACGCCCGCCCACGACATTCCGATCTGGCTCGGCGCCTACAAGCCGCGGATGATCACGATCACCGGCCGCCTCGCCGACGGCTGGGTGCCCTCCATGGGGTACGCCGATCCTCCGGCGCTACCCGACCTGAACGCACGCCTGGACGAGGCAGCCGTGGCGGCGGGCCGTGGCCCAGAGCAGATCCGGCGCGTCTACAACATCTTCGGCCAGTTCGGCACCGGCGCCGGGTTCCTGCAAGGCACCCCGGCGAACTGGGCCGACCAGCTCGCCACGCTCACCCTGGAGCAGGGCATGAGCACCTACATCCTGGGTACCGATGACACCGAGATGCTGCGCCGCTTCGCCGCGGAGGTCGTCCCCGCCGTGCGCGAACGGATCGAGGATGGCCGCGCCCATCCCCCGCTCACGCCTGCCGCCCCGGCGGTGGCGACAGCGCCTCCCGCCCCCGACAGGATCGTGCTGCACGCCACCGAAGACGATGGCACCCGCCTGCGGCCGATGCCCTGGGACGAGACAGACCGGCCCACCGCCGGCGAATCACCCGACACCTCCTACACAGCAATGCAACTGGCTGCGCCAAAGCACCTGATCGATGTGCACGACAGCCTGCGCGCCGAGCTGAATCAGGTCCGCGACATCATCGACCAGGTCCGTTCCGGGCAGTTGCCTGTCGGCTCTGCGCGATCGGCGATCAACACCATGACCATCCGGCAGAACAACTGGACGCTCGGCGCCTACTGCGAGTCCTACTGCCGCATCGTCACCGGCCACCACGGCCTGGAGGATCGGGCGATCTTTCCACACCTGCGCCGCTCCGAACCCGCCCTCGGTGCCGTGCTGGACAGGCTGCACGACGAGCACGAGGTGATCGCCGGGGTACTCGACGAACTCGACCGGGCGCTGGTCGGTCTGGTCGGCGCAGGCGACGCCGCAGAACAGGGCCGGCTGGCACTCGACGAACTGCAGCAGCGAGTGGACACCCTCACCGACACACTGCTCTCGCATCTGGCGTACGAGGAACGCGAGCTGATCGGACCGCTCGCCCGCCACGGGTTCTACCTCGCTTGACAAGTTACCTTGCCACAAGGTGGCTTGCATTCATGCAGCCGGTCATTGCTCCTAGCGCCCACCGACACGCGTCACGGGCGAGGACATGCTGCACGCCTACCACCACGCACTGCGTGTGTACGACACGGGCGACGGCTTCGCTATGCGTATCGGCGCCGACCGGGCAGGGAACCTGCTTGAGGTCGGGTCGGTGCAAGGCGCGGACCGCGACGTGATCGTGCACGCGATGAGTGCCCGAGCGAAGTTCCTGAGGTGATGACGATGCCGCGTTCCCTGGAACAGATCCTTGCCCATGCCGACGAATACGCCGATCGCTTCGAGACATACGAGCCGAAACCTGGCGACCTGCGCGTGCCGGCCGCCGATAATATGGCGGCCGGCCTTGCCGAGCACATGCGGGCAGTGGCCGCGTCCGCTCGCGACTTGGCCGTTCCGCTGCCCGACCTGGTGCAGCTGCGCGCACAGCTGGAGCGGATCATCGCTGACAGCGTCCAGCGGATGCGCAGTGAGCGGGTGCCCTGGAAGCAGATCGGCGAAGAGCTTGGCACCAGCGGCGAGGCGGCAAGGCAGCGCTACAAGGATCTGATCAAGTCCTGATAGCAGGACCCCCGGGCTGTCGGCCTCGGGGCATAGGAGTTCGCCGGTTAGTGCTGCGTGGCGGTGATCTGCGACGCAAGCTCGGCCAATCACCGATTTGCCGAGCAGGTCATCCCGGCGGTGCGCGACGCGGCGTGAGGTGCGTCAACTGACCAGATCGTGGTTCCGGGCATACCGGCCTGGCCGCACCGCCCGTCGGCCGGCTCGAGTGCCAGGCGCCGACGCGATCGCTGGTGACGAGCGGATCGCCCACCACTCTCACCTCACGCCGGCCCAACTGGGCGTCCTGCCATACTGATCCGGTGCCCGACCAGATCGACCGCGCCGCAATCGAACAGGTCTATCGGACGATCCGGCAACGGGTCCGGCGCACGCCAGTACTGGATGTCGACGGAGTGACACTCAAGCTCGAACACCTCCAGCACAGCGGCTCGTTCAAGGCACGTGGGGCCATCGCCCACCTGCTATGGCGCGAGGTACCCGGCGCCGGGGTGGTGGCCGCATCCGGCGGAAACCACGGGGCGGCCGTGGCGTGGGCGGCGGGGCGGCAAGGCGTTGCGGCGACGATCTTCGTACCGACCATCTCGGCACCGGCGAAGCTGGACCGCATCCGCGGCTACGGCGCCACCCTGGTTGTCACCGGTGACCGGTACGCCGACGCGCTGGCCGCCAGTCAGGCGTGGTCGACGGAGCACGACGCGCTGGTCGTTCACGCCTACGACCAGCCATTGACACTTCTCGGCCAGGGCTCTGTCGCGCTGGAGCTGGCCGAGCAGGCGCCGGGTCTGGATACCGTGCTGGTACCCGTCGGTGGCGGCGGGCTGGTCGGCGGGATTGCGGCCTATTACCAGGGCGATGTCCAGGTGATCGGCGTCGAACCGGACGGCGCGCCGACCCTGACCGCCGCGCTGGCCGCCGGAAAACCGGTGGACGCCGAGACCGGCAGCATCGCCGCCGATGCGCTCGCTCCCCGCCGGGTCGGCGAGCTGATGTTCCCGATCGCCCGCCGATTGATCCGCACCGTGCTGGTCGGTGACGATGCGATCCGCGATGCTCAGCGAGCGCTGTGGGAGCGGGCACGGCTGGTAGCAGAACCGGCCGGTGCCACCGCATATGCGGCGCTGGTGAGCGGCGCGTATCGCCCCGCGACCGGCGAGCGGGTCGGTGTCGTGATCTCCGGCGCCAACACCAGCACCGTGGCGGGTTAGCGTCGATCGACCGCAGTCGGCAACGTGGCTTCGAACAGGACGCGGGTCGAATGGGTGACGAAGCTGCCGTCGCCGCGAATCTGCTCGTGCAGGGCGCGAAGCCGATCGCGGTACCTATCGGTGGTAAAGCCAGGAACCGTCCAGATCACCTTGCGCAGGAAGTAGACGACGGCGCCGATGTCGAAGAATTCCACCCGAAGCCGCTCCATGCGCGCCGATAGCACCCGGAGCCCTGCCTCCCGCGCCATCGCTGATTCCCGCTCCGGATGCCGTGCATGCAATCCGGCCAGGCGTTGTGGCCCCAGGAACCATTCGTAGAGTTCCTTGAGCGATTCCGGCCCGACGTGCTGCGCCAGGTAGGTTCCGCCGGGGCACAGCACGCGGGCGATCTCGCCCCACCAGATGCTGGCCGGGTGCCGGCTGATCACCAGCTCGAAGGCATCGTCGCCGAACGGCAGCGGCGGCTCGTCGGGATCGGCGACAACCACCACGCCGCGCGGATGCAGGCGACGGGTCGCGAGAGCGAGGTTCGGCGCCCAGGATTCGGTGGCCGCCATGGTGGGCGGGAATTGCGCGGCCCCATCGAGCACCTCACCGCCGCCGGTCTGGATGTCCAGCGCGCTGCGCACCGTCGCGAGCCGAGCGCTCATCAGCCGGTGATATCCCCACGACGGGCGCTGTTCGGTCGCTCGGCCGTCCAGCCAGCCGAACCCCCATCCGGAGACGTCGGCCGCATCGGCCTGCGCGATCAGGTTGTCGAATGAGTCCATGTTGTCGGTCCTCCTTGCATCATGCCGGCCCTCATCGTGGTGGTCTTCATCATGGCTACCTCGCCGGTCATGCCTCGCCGGCGAGGCCATCCCGGTCCGAACTAAATCGCGGAACCGTCGAGCCGCCGGCCCGATTCGTGCCGAACGCTCGCCACCGTGCCGGTGTCACGTCTCCGCCACGCCGGCCGCCGGGCGCCGGCGGTCGAGGCTGAGGCTCACCGCCGCGGCAACCACCATCACCGCGATGCCGACCAGTGCGGCCGTCGTATAGGCACCGTCGGTGGGAAACAGCCGCCCGGCACCGGTGCCGCTGGCCAGCACGAGACCACCGATGGCGCTGCCGAGGGAGAATCCGACGCTCCGCACGACCTGGTTGATGCTCATGGCGCTGGATGTTTCGCTGTTCGGAGTGACCGCCAGGATGACCGCGGGCATCGCGGCGGAGAAGCTCCCGACACCGAAGCCGAGAATCGCCATCGACACCAGCACGTCGGCCAGGTTCGAGCGCGCGGCGGCGAACAGTGTTACCGCGGCAAGCACTACGACCGCGCCGCCGGCCAGCAGCAGCGGTGCACCGATCCGGTGGCGCAGTCGCGAAATGAGCTTGCCGCCAAGGAAACCCGCAGCCGAAAACGGCACCAGCACCAGGCCGGCGACGAACGTCGTGAGGCCGAAGCCATAACCGGCGACCTCGGGTGTCTGCGCGTAGCGGGTGATCAGGGTCAGCAGCAGATACATTCCCGCGCCCGCGACCAGCATGGCGACGTTCGCTCCGGCGACCGACCGGTGCCTCAGCAATCGCTCGTCCACCAGCCCGTCTCACTCGCGAGAAGCAGCACCGGGGCCAGCCCGCCGGCGAGCAGCAGCGCACCGGGCACGTCCACCGAGGCCGACCGCCCACCCGGAGCCGGGGGCATCCTGCGCCACGCGACGAGGACGGCGATCGAGCTGACCACCAGGCCAAGACCGTAGGCGGCACGCACGCCGCCCACGTCGGCGAGCAGGCCCGCGAGCGGGTAACCGATGCCGATGCCGATCGTCGAGGCCACCGAAACCACCGCGATGGTCGCCGCCCCGCGCGTCTTCGGGAGGTGGTCGCGGGCCACACCCATCATCAACGCGGTCAGGCCCAGGCCGGCGCCCTGCGCGGCCCGTCCCGCGAGAAGCCACGCGAAGGGCAGCGGAAGGACGGTCAGCGCGCTACCCACCGTCACGACCGCCAACGAGGCGAGGATGGTGCCCCGTCGATGCGGTCCGGACCCCAGGCGGCCGAGGACCGGTGTCGCGATGGCGCCGCTGAACAGGGTGATGGTCAGCGTCCACTGAGCGCTGGCGAGTGTGACGTGGAACGTGACGGCGACACTGGTGATCAGCGGCGCGCCGAGGCTGCCCACCGCGGCGACGACCAGAGCGATGAATACCAGTGAGGGGACCAGCCGGCGCGGATCGGGCTGCCCGGTTGAGGCGTTCATCGGGTCGCCCGGATCGCCGACGATGGGGATGGCGACGGCGCGACTCGAGGCCGGGCGCAGCCTGTCTCGGCGAGCGCCGCCCACGTCGGTTTTGGGCGTTGCGGCATCGGTGATCCCATGGGTGCGTTCTCGCGGAGACATCGGCCCGCCGAGCAGTGCCGGGCAGGCGGCTACTTGTCGGCGGTCAGGACGCCGCCCTGACCCCAACTGTCGGGCGGTGTCTCCTGGATCCACACCTGCACGCTGTCCGCGGGAACGCCGAGGGCGTCGACGAACGCGTCGGTGATGCGGGTGATCAGCGCACGCTTGAGCTCAACGGTGCGCGGGCCTTGCAGAACGGTGACGGTAGGCATGGCATCCTCCGAATGTCGTGAGCATGGACGGCGATCTGCCGTCACACCCATTCGACCCGGAGCCACGCGGGCCATCCAGATGCAATCGCAACTCGCAGCGATCACGAATCCTGATCGACCGCCGCCGCTGCCGCGCACGCGCGCAGCAGCGGCGCGACCTGACGAGATGTCGCATCTGCCCGGACAGCCAGCGCGGTCGGCATGATCAGCTCAGGCTCGGTGGGGAGAAACCTCACCAGAGGCTGGCGCAGCGTCCGCGCCTGCGACTCGTAGATCACCGTCCAGCTCGCCGGCCCGGAGGCAACCGCGGCGATCAGGTCCTCCAGCCTGTCCGGATGCCCGTCCAGCGTGGGCGTGAACCCGGCCGCGGCGCACGCATCCAGCACCAGGTCCACCAACGGCGGATTCGACCGCCGCTGCACGATTCGCAGTGGCAGTCCCGCCAGTTCCGCGATCCGGACGGACCGGCGGGCGGCCCAGTCTCCCGACGCGGGCAGCACCGCCAGCAACCGGTCGGACCAGACCTCGATCAGCTCGACGCCGGGCGCGGATCTCACACCTCGCACGAATGCCGCGTCCAGTTGACCGCTGGCGACCCGCTCCAAGCGCGCCCGCGTGGGGGCGCTCACCAGCTCCGTCACCGTGTCGGGCAGCAATTCCGCCAGAACTAGCAGCACCTGCCCCAACCGGTCGCCGAGACCATCGCTGGTGCCCAGTCGCAGGGTGCGCGAGGCCACGCCGGCCGCCGGAGCCGCCGCCACGGTACGCGCGTGCTCGACGGCCGCCAGCACCACCCTGGCCGCCGGCAAGAATCGGCTGCCGACCGCCGTCAGCCGCAGGGTCCGCCCCGAGCGGTCGAAAAGGCGCGCATCCAATTCCCGTTCCAGCCGGGCCACCTGCTGGCTCACGGCCGGCTGTCCGATCGACAATGCCGTGGCCGCTCGGCCGAAGTGCATCTGCTCCGCCACCGCGACGAAGTACTCGAGCTGTCGCAACTCCACGGATCCATCCTGGCAGCCCCGCCACCCAGCGGCCACCACAGATGGGCACGGGCGCAGCAACCATCGGGCGGTCGCCTAGACGGGCCGTGGGAGCGCGATCCACACGATGGTCACGCCGCGGACTGACCGTCGCGAATCGCGATCCCGCGCGTCGTCATCGCGTCGTGTCAGCTTGGGCGGTATCGGCCAATCCCTACGGCGCCCCGCATACGGCCAGCGGCGGCCCACCCGACGAGGCGGCATTGGCGGCAACTTGTCATCGGGCATGTCGCACCGTCCGCACTGCGACCCGGCTCAAGTCGGGCTGCGCGGCTGATCATCCGGCCCGCTCATCGGTCGAATGATCAGCGGCGCAGGCTAACTCGCGTCATGACCGAGGCCCGAGTGTCGCGGTGGCGCCGGCCGGTTCGAATCCCTGAGGCACCACGGTGCCGATGGGCGCCGTTCGATGCGAAGGAGTCAGGTGTAGATCAGGCGATCGTGTCCGTACATCGTGGAGTGTTTCTCGGGCCGCAGCCCGATCCGTTCCGCGACACGACGCGACGGCAGGTTGTCCGGGTTGATCACAGCGATCACCCGGTCGATCCCGAATCGTTCGCCCGCGACGCGCAGGCAGGCGGCAGCGGCCTCAACCGCGTACCCGCGATGCTGGTACTCCGGCATCACGTGATAACCCACCTCGACCTCGTTGACGTTGTCGACGCGCTGAATCGTCAACCCACATTCGCCGACAAAACCGCCGCCAGCGATCAGTGTCATGATCCACAGGCCAAATCCGTGCTGACGGTACAGACTTCGATTCCAGGCTATCCATCCCCGAGCCTCGCCCCTGGTTTTGGGCCTGGGGTAGTAGCGCATCACGTCTTCGTCGCCCAGCAGCGTCGCGATGGAGTCCAGATCGCCGTCCACCATCTCGCGCAGTGCCAGGCGATCGGTCGTCAGGACGCTCACGATGATCTCTCCCTCGGTGTTGGCCCTCGGCGCTGGCCCTCGGTGCTGGCGCGGAGGCTTCGAGTTCGGCCAGTACCGTCGCGATGTGGCGGTGCTGCCCTGTACCGGTATACGCCGGGCGCTGGCCGGCGCGGCCTCGATGGCGCCGCATCAGGTAGCTCCGTCCTGGTCGGGTGGGTGGAACGACCTGACGAGCCGAAGTCAGGATGAGGCCCGCGTGTCCGACCGCCCACGTGCAGTGATAATCCGACCGCCCGCCGGCACAACGACTGACATGGTGCCCTCACTCGCTCGATGCCACCAGCCCACCCGGACACGCACAGGCACGCTCGATCGGGTGGACCGCACCCGGGCCCCGATGACGGACCAGCGCCAGACCGGTTCCCGCGATGAGCAGTCCGACCACCGCCAGAGGGCCGATCGGACTGTGCAGGATCGGCCAGGACGCCAGGGCGGTGACCGCGGGCACCACGAACAGCAGGCTGCTTGCGCCGGTGGCGCCGCGCCGCCGGATCAGCGCGAACAGGATCAGCGGCCCGCCCACCCCGGTGACCAGTGCCAGCCATACAAACTCCCCGACCGTGCCCGGCTGCAGGGACATTCCGACGGTGCCGGCCAGTGGCGCCCAGCAGGCCAGCACCAGCGTTCCGACGGCCACCTCGACCGTTGCGGTGCTGGTCGGCCCGGCCGTCGACCGCAAGCGCGACTGCATGACGGTCCCGGCAACCAGCCCCGTCAGCCCGAGCAGGGCCCACACCAACGCGGCGAGCGACGGCGGGCGACCGAGCCGATCGGCGAGGGTCACCGCCACCCCGGTCGCTCCGAGACCGATTCCGAGCCAGTTCAGAGCGGACAGTCGCTCCCAACGAACCACGGCGGCAACGGCGGCCACCCATAGCGGTGACGAGCATGCGATCAGCGCCGTCGTCGCGGCCGGCATGCCGTCGGCCAGCGCCGTGTACAGCGCGCCGAACTGGACCGAGAACAGTGGGATCCCGATGGCCGCGGTACGCAACAGCTCACGGCCGCGGGGCCAGGATTCCCGTCGCCACCAGGCCAATGCGGCCAGCACCACGGCACCGACGACGAAACGCCAGAGGACGATGGCCAGTGGGGCGACCTCGCGGGTGACCAGCGCGCCCACCACATAACCACTGCTCCACACGACGATGAACAGCCCGCCCAGGAGATCGATACGTAATGGCTTCACACATTACATCGTCACCGCTCGACCGTAATGAGTCAAGGCGTTACACTGTCTGCGTGCCCACACCGTCGTTCCGCAGTGGCAATGGCGCGACCTGGCTGGACTTCCTGTCCACCCTGGCCGGCCGATATCGCCCACAGCAGCAGGACTCGATCGCCTCACCGCAGGCACTGGCAGCGTGGTTCACCAGTGTCGATCGCCGGCCAGCGGGCGCGATCACGGACACGGACGTCACGGACGCTCGGCGGCTGCGTGAGGCACTGCACAGCGCCGCCCTCGCCGTGATGCATCGGCGAGCCCCCAGCCGCGGCGACCTCGCGGTGCTGAACGCAGCCCTGGCCTTCGACCATCCTCCCGAAATTTCCCGGCGTCCGACGGGAATAGCCCTCGAGCCGCCCGCCGATACCGCCGCGGTGTTGGCCGGCCTGGCCAGGGACGCGCTGGTCACGTTGACCGGCCCCGACCGCGATCGGTTGCACACCTGCGGTGACGACAGCTGCTCGGGAATCTTCCTTGATGCCACCGGGCGTCGCCGTTGGTGCACGGACGAACGGTGCGGCAATCGGCTTCGAGTGCAAGCGCATCGGGCGAGAGCGAAAGCGGCCGGCGATACTCGCCGCGCGTGATCGGGTCGGTTCCGCAGGGACAATTCACGGATCGTCGCCGGTGGGGCACCCAGGCACGTGAACGTCAACGCTCGGCCCCAAGATCGGGGGCACGGCAGCCCCACGCCGGAAGTATTTGACCTCAGGTACTCGAAGTTCCCATGGTGGATGGGGGAGCACAGCAACGACCCAGCGCACCTACTCGATCAAGGACGCAGCCACGATGACCGGGTTCGTCGTCGGCTCGTGTGTCGCCTCCGACAACACCTGCGAGATCTGCTGGGCCGGACACCAGTCGCGTTGCGTTCACCAGATGATGTTGGGCTCGATCGGGACTCAGTCCGAGGCGGCATCCTGCTGGCCGACAGCGCTCTCGTCACCGTCCCCGGCGAACCGACCGACCAGCAGCAGGCCAGCCTGCTGGCGGCCTCCGATGTGCTCGGCACCGGCCGTGAATGGAACAGATTCGTCACCGTTTGGCGGATCCGCTCACGGGTCGACTGTTCACCTTGCCACGCGGACCTCCACGTCGGCGTCACCAGCCGACCCGCGTCCGCTGAACCTGCCTACGGCCCCGGGCAGGGCTCCGCGTTGCCAGAGTGCTTGAAGGCGGCGCAGATGCTGCGCGTCAGCAGAACCGCTGCACGATCTCGTGAGTGTCCTCGTCGACGGTCAGTGTCGCCAGCGCTCCGTTGACCAAAGGTAGGTGTGGCGGAACGTGCCCAATTTCGAGGTCGAAGACGATCGGTAGGTTCAGGCGCCCGAGCGCGTCCAGGACCGCCTCGCGTTGACTGAGCCCTTCGAAGTCGGGCGCGTTTGTGCGTCCGATGAGGATGGCCTTCGCGTGCTCGAACCATCCGGCCAGGCGCAGTCCGTGCAGGTTCCGGCAGATGGCCGCTGCATTGTCGCCGTCTGCCTCCAGGTAGACGATCAGCCCGTCGGCGGCATGCTCGCGACCGAACCGCGCGACGTCGCCGTACGGGGTGCCGGCCAGGTTGGCCAGTGTTTCGACGCACCCACCGATGAGCCGGCCAGTGACACACACCGGGTTGTCGCCGTTGACCGTCCACTGACCCGAGCCGAGCCGCTTCCACCGAGTCGCCGTCGGGTCTTCCTCGAACCGCCACCAGTCCGCCACCAGGGCGGAGTCCTCCTGGCGATGAGGTCCCGGACCCGAGGCGAGGTCACGCCAACCCATGAGCCCATCGGGCACGTCGTAGGGAGTGTCGGCGAGATTGTCACCGTGGATCGTCGCCCAGCCAAGTCGAGTCGTCACCGGCAGCAGGATCGTTGAGATATCGGAGAATCCCACCAACCAGGTCGGCTCGGCCGCCGCGAGGGCGTCCCAGTCGAGCAGATCCACGACGTCGATCGCTGTTTCGCCGCCCCAAGGCGGGATCACACATCGGATGGCCGGGTCGCACAGCATGCTGGTGAGCTCCGCTGCGCGCTTCGCCGCGGGCCCGGACGTGACTCCGTTCCCGTCCATCATGTCCCCGACAACGACGTCATATCCCGCCCGGCGCAGCCAGGTCACGCAAAAGCGGATGCGGTCTGAGCTCGGTCCCGTCACCCCGGACGACGGGGAGGTGACGCCGATGCGATCCCCACGTCGCAGCGGCGCGGGGAATCGAAGCACGCCCTCATCCTGCCAGCCACGCAGCTACTGGCACCGCGCTGACCCCGCCCAGGCGGGCGCGTGCGCGGCGACTGCCACCCGAGCCGCCCACGGCCACCGCCACGGCCAGTCAGCATGCGTCGAGTCGCGTAGCAATAGCCGCACGTCTGGTGGCACGCTCGGAAGGCGGCAGGAGCGCGGTTCAAAAGCCCACGATCTCAACCGCTGGTCGTCGCGATGTGGGGTTGAAGGCGGGCGAATACCAGTCCACGTTCGACGTGGCAGTAACGGTTTCCCCCCGGCAGCTGTGTTCGATGAAGTAACGATTCGCCCGCGACTTGGGCCGGCCGTAATAGAACCACTCCCAACGCACCTTCGCGGCGTGGTCGATGCGTAACTCGGTCTCGCTGACGCTGCAGTCGCGCGGCTCCCACACTTCGAGACACTCGTCATCGTCGAACTCGATGACCAGGTGTGGCGGCGTCCCCGCCGTATGCGCGGAACGGACGACGTGGATGTTGTCGATTCGCCCACCGAAGATATCGCCGTACACGACGAGAGAGCCCCGCTTCACATTCGGCGGGCACGATGTTATCCGCTGCGCGATGCTGTCAGCTTCAGCCACGGCCACAGCCTATGTCGGCCCGACCGGTCATGCTCTGTCAACGGCATGTGGCAAGATTCGGAGACCGGGTCGGCCGGCGCCACAGCGCGCAGGGCTAGATAAAGTTAACAAATCGGCATGGTTGCAACACCATATCCGTCGGGTGAGCGTCCTGCCGGTGTTGAAGGAGGCGCTCGTCGCCGACGTCTTCGACGTGGACACCGTTCCAGGGGATCCACACGGTCCCGAGCTGGGCTTTCACGGTGCAATCGCCCCGCATGTTCGCGTGGACCCACGAAAGGCGTGCCCACAGTGAGCCAAGATCATCTAGACCCCTGGACGGTTGTCGGCCGATCCGGGCCGAGGGGCTAATTCGGGCCGCGCTTGGTTGCCGCCCCAAGAGCCGGCCGACAAGCGCCTCGTCGCAGCTATGAGCGCTCTGGCAAAACCGGTAACGGGTTACTCGGCGCCGACCTCGGCAATCTTGCTAATGGCGGGCGGCACGGTTTTCCCCAGCTTCTTGGCTATCGTGATCTGCGCACGAGCAGAGGCAACCATCGAAGGCGTGACCTTCTGCACATAGCGACCCGTCTTGGCTGATAGCGAGCGGCTTCGCACCGATGACGTCTTGGAGCTCGTCATGGTCGGCGGTCTCCTCCCTCGCCATCATTGTCCAACATCGTTCCGCCAAAGGGTCATCACGGCTCACCTTCTGCCGTCATCAAGACTCGGCGGACAAGGATGGCCCACCCAGCCCGGCTGCCGCCGGCTAACCCAACAAAGGCGCTACACCACGGCGTGCTGTCGGGTGTCCAGCACGGTGGCGAGCGCGTCCAGAGCGGCCGGGACGATCGAGTAGTAGGCCCAGACGCCTCGTTGCTCGCGGTGCAGCAGACCTGCGTCGACCAACACCCGCAGGTGGTGGGACACGGTCGGCTGGCTCAGTCCCAACGGCTCGATGAGTTCGCACACGCATGCCTCGCCGCCGTCGTGGGCGGCCACGATGCTCACCAGCCGCAGCCGTGCCGGGTCGCCGATCGCCTTGAACACCCGCGCCAGCGAGACCGCGGTCGCCGGGTCGAGCGGCTCGCGCACCAGCGGGGAGCAGCACGCCACCGATGGCACGGCAGCAAGGGTGGCGGGCTTCATGACACGAGTATGGCACGGGATATTGACAAGTGTCGATGTCTCGGTCCATAGTCGTGCCAATACATCGACAACCATCGATCCCTCGGGAGTGCCAGTCATGACGACCACATCCGGCAGCGGCGAGCTTCGGGACACGGTCCGGGACCGCTACGCCGCCGCGGCACGCGCGGTCCGCGACCGCGACGCGTCCGGCTGCTGCGCACCGGCAGACACGGCACAGAACAGTTGTTGTGGCCCGGCGGTCCCCGAACAGGACATCTTCGGCGCCAGCCTCTACACGCCCGGCGACACCGACGGACTGCCGGAGGAGGCGGTGCTGGCCAGCCTGGGCTGCGGCAACCCGCTCGCGGTCGCCGACCTGTCCGAGGGCGAGCGCGTGCTGGACCTGGGGTCCGGCGGCGGCATCGACGTGTTGCTCTCGGCCCGCCGGGTCGGCCCGACTGGCCGCGCCTACGGGCTGGACATGACCGACGAGATGCTGGAGTTGGCCCGGGCCAACGCCGCCACGGCCGGCGCGACCAACGTGGAGTTCCTCAAGGGGCACATCGAGCAGATCCCGCTGCCCGACGCAGTGGTGGACGTGGTGATCTCCAACTGCGTGATCAACCTGTCCACCGACAAGCCGGCCGTGCTGGCCGAGATGTTCCGGGTGCTGGTCCCGGGCGGGCGGATCGGCATCTCCGATGTGGTCGCCGAGGACGACCTGACCCCGGCCGACCGGGCCGAGCGCGGCTCCTACGTCGGCTGCATCGCCGGGGCACTGTCTCGCACCGAGTACCTCGATGGGCTGTCCGCCGCCGGGTTCACCGACCCGCAGGTGATCTTCACCCACGAGACGGCGCCCGGCATGCATGCCGCGATCGTGCAAGCCGTCAAGCCCGTCGGCGACCACCGCTGACCCCGGCACACACAGCACTGGCAGCATCGGGAGTACGAGGGTCATGACGACCACCGCCGGGCCGGATCGGGTGCGGGGCAGGCTGTCCGGCCTGGACCGGTTGCTGCCGGTGTGGATCATCGCCGCGATGGCCGCGGGGCTGCTGCTCGGCCGGCTGGTGCCCGCCCTGCCGACGGCGCTGGACGCGGTGCGGGCCGGGTCGGTGTCCATCCCGATCGCGCTCGGGCTGCTGGTGATGATGTATCCGGTGCTGGCCAAGGTCCGCTACACCCAGACCCGACGGGTCACCGCCGACCACCGGCTGATGGTCTCGTCCCTGCTGCTCAATTGGCTGCTCGGCCCAGCTTTGATGTTCGCCCTGGCCTGGTTGATGCTGCCCGACCTGCCGGAATACCGCACCGGTCTGATCATCGTCGGGCTGGCCCGATGCATCGCGATGGTGCTGATCTGGAACGACCTGGCAGGCGGCGACCGGGAAGCTGCCGCGGTCCTGGTCGCGCTCAACGCGGTCTTCCAGGTGATCGCGTTCGGGGCGCTGGGCTGGTTCTACCTGCAGGTGCTGCCCGGCTGGTTGGGCCTTTCCACCACCAGCGCCGCGTTCTCCCTCGGCGCGATCACGGTGAGCGTGCTGGTGTTCCTCGGCATCCCGCTGCTCGCCGGGGCGCTCACCCGCGCCGCCGCGGAACGGACCCGCGGCCGCGCCTGGTACGAGACGGCGTTCCTGCCCAGGATCGGGCCGCTGGCCCTGTGGGGCCTGCTGTTCACCGTGATCGTCCTGTTCGCCCTGCAGGGCGAGCAGATCACCACCCGGCCGTGGGACGTCGCCCGCATCGCCCTGCCCCTGCTCGGCTACTTCGCCCTCACCTTCGGCGCCTCCCTGGCGCTGGGCCACCGACTGCGGCTCGGCTACCGCAAGTCCACCACGCTGGCGTTCACCGCCGCCGGCAACAACTTCGAACTGGCTATCGCCGTGACCATCGGCACCTTCGGCGTCACCTCGGGCCAGGCCCTGGCCGGCGTCGTCGGCCCGCTCATCGAGGTGCCGGCGCTGGTGGCCCTGGTCTACTTGGCGCTGTGGGCCCGCCGGTTCTTCCCGCCCGAAACCACCACCAGACATCCGGAAGGAACACCGCGGTGAACCCGATCAACCGACCGCACCGGCCGCTCATAACGAGTGCCCCCACCGTGCTGTTCGTGTGCGTACACAACGCCGGCCGATCCCAGATGGCGGCGGGGTTCCTCACCACCCTGTCCCACGGATCCATCCAGGCACGCTCGGCGGGATCCCTGCCCGCCGAGCAGCTCAACCCGGTCGCCGTCGCCGCCATGGCCGAGATCGGCATCGACATCGCCGCCCAAACGCCGAAGGCGCTCACACCGGACCAGGTCCAACACTCCGACGTCGTGATCACCATGGGCTGCGGTGATACCTGTCCGGTCTTCCCCGGCACGCGCTACGAGGACTGGGATCTGCCCGACCCCGCCGGCCTCGGCCTGCCCGCCGTCCGGGCCATCCGCGACCAGATCCGCGCCCGCGTCCAGACACTGATCGCCCACATGCTGCCCGAACCGGCATGACCGCAAAAGCGCACCGTCCGAACCGGTCCAATACGGTCCCATTCGAAACCGGCCACGCCCCAGGAAAGCCATGGCGCCACGTCACCCGGACCAGTGGGGTGACAGCGTCATCGCACGTCGGGCTGCCCCAACGTGAGCTGCGCCCGGTGGTGACGGTAGTGCATAACCGGATAGCCATACACGTCCCGCAACGTCATGAACGAGGTGAAGTACGGATCCCAGCGGCCCGGGAAGGGCATCCCGCGCACCCATGCCTGCTCCGGCTCACGCCCAAGTGAGGCGATCAGGGCAGCAACGGTGCGGTCGCACAGCCGGCCCATCCGGGCGGCGTTGAACACCATCGCCCCACCGCACGAACCCAGGAAATTCACCACATGAAACGGCCCCGCGCAGGCATCCAGCAGCCGCGCGAAGCTCCGGCCGACGGGAGCCGGCAGCCGGCCCACCAGCCGCACCAGCGGCAACAACCGCCGCACCACCAGGAATCCGAAGACCATATGGAATAGCAGCTGCTCGTTGGTCCATCGAGTCCCGCTGCTGGACGCGCGCAGCCCGTCCGTGCTTGCCCCAGCCAGCAACGCATGCAAATCCTGGCAGCACCCCGCCAACTGCCCCGCGACCGACGCCCGCGCGCCGTCCGCGCCGCCCGCACCCGATGTTGGCACCATGACTCATTCTCGCAGGGGCACTGACCCAGCCATCAGCCCACCGACGCCGAATGAACTCCGCCCTGGATATTGCGGGACGACCTCACCAGCACCGAACCACGCGCCGGACACGCAGCAGCTACTCCTTCGGAATCCGACTGTCGCGCGGCACACCACACGTGGACCCAGACAGATGGACGCGGCTTCATCGGCAGACTGGGCCCAGTCAGCCCTTGACCGAGCCTGCAGTCAGCCCGCCGACCAAGTTGCGTTGCATCAAGGCGAAGAACAGCACGGCGGGTACCGCGAACAGCGTGGCTGCCGACATGAGTTCGGGCCACTTCACGGTGTACTCCGTGGTAAAACTGGTCAGACCGACCGAGAGTACCCATCGATCCTGACTCACGATCAGTGACCTCGCGAAGAAGAAGTCGTTCCAGGCCAGCAGGAACGAGAACACCACCACGACCATGACGCCGGGCCGCAGCAGCGGCAGCGCGATGCGCACGTACGCTCCCAACCGGGAGCAGCCGTCGACCATGGCCTGCTGCTCCAGGTCGGGGGGCAGGGACTCGACGAACCCCTTCATCAGCCAGATCGACAGCGGCAGGGCGAAGGCGGTGTTCGCCACCACCAGGCTGGTCAGGCTGTTGAGCATCGCGAGGTTCTTCATCACGATGAACAGCGGCACCACCAGCAGCGTCGCGGGCAGCATCTGGGTGAACAGGATGGCGATCCCGTACAGCGTCGATACCCGCGACCGGAACCGGGCCAGCGCGTAGCCCGCGTTCAGCGAGATGACGGAGCAGATCACCGCGGTGGACACGGCGACGATGCTGCTGTTGCCGAACCACTGCAACACCGGTTTGGTCCGCATCACCGTGACGATGGGATCGACGGTCAGGCTCCTGGGTATCAGCGACGGAGCGCTGAACCGGCCGCCGGACTGCAGGCTGGAGATCACCATCCAGTACACCGGGAAGATGACCACGGCGATGATGCCGAAGGTGATCACCGTGAGCGCGGCGCGACCCACAACGCTTCGCCTCTTCGGCCGCCCAGTCATCCGCGCCACCTCCTGCCCGCCCGTCACGCGTCACCTCCGCGATTGACCCGCACCAGGTAGAACACCGTTCCCACGCCCAGAATCGCCATGATCGCGATCCCGATAGTGGAGGCATAGCCGAGCGAATAGTTCCCGAACGCCTCGACATAGGTCCACACCGGCAGGGTCATGGTGGCGCCGGCCGGGCCGCCGCCCGTCATCGTGTAGATCAGCGTCGTGCGGCGGAACGTGTCCAGGGTCAGCAGCACGAACACCACCACGTTCACGAAGCGCAGCATCGGGAACGTGATGTGCATGAACCGCCGGATACTGCCGGCGCCGTCGATCGACGCCGATTCCACCACCTCGGTGGGTATGGTCTGCAGCCCAGCGAGCAGGATCAAGGTCGCCAGCGGGTATTCCAGCCAGGTCGTCACACCGATGACAATCAGGAAGGCGTAGTCCGGGTCGCTCAGGAACGCGATGGGCTTGGCGATGATGTGCAACTGCATCAACAGGTGGTTCACGATGCCGAACTGGGCATCGAAGATCCACTTGAAGATCATCACGGCGACGACTTCGGGGATCGCCCACGGGATGATGATCAAGATGCGCGCGAGCCAGCGGAACCGGAACTTCCGATTGAGCAGCAACGCGGTGACCATGCCGAAGACGTAGGCGCATGCCACGGTGGCCACCGTGTAGATCACGGTGATCCGGAAGGAGCGCCAGAAGTCCTTGTCGCCGAGCAATTCCCCGTAGTTGCCCAGCCCGACGAACGTTCCGCCCGAGGGCCGCAGCAGGTTCACGTCGAACAGGCTCAGCTGCACGCTGCGTCCCAGGGGCAGCGCGATGAACGTGAGAAGTATGACGGCGGCCGGGATCAGGAACAGCGCCTGGATGGTGCCGATCCCCTGCCGCGTCACGCTCCGGGATCGCCCGGTTCCGGACGGGCGACGTGATCGTTCCATCGGAGGTGCTATGCCCACGGTGTCATCCCTTTCGTTCTCGCGCGGCGTCGCCAGCCGTGCCGTCCATGGCCGCGCGCCACGAGTGCCGGCCGACCGAGCGGTGGGGGCGGCGGGTCGGGCGCACGCCCCGTGCCACCCCCACCATTCGGTCCATCGGTGTTACGACCCGAACTTGGCCGTCAGGTTGGCCTGCGCCTCGTCGAGCGCATCCCGCACCGACGCGCTGCCGGCGAACACCTTCGCCAGCGAGTCGACCGCGATCTGTTGGAATTCCGCGGCTCGAACGGCATATCCCGGCGGTGCGTACCCGAGGCCACCCGGGTACTTCGCCGCGATGTCGGCCATCTCACCGACCCACGGGTTCTTCTCCAGGAACTCCTTGCTGGGCTGCACCGTGGTGCCCGGAATCTGCAGCAGGTTCTCCAGCCAGGAGCGCTGCGCGTCCGGCTCGAGATTAATCTTCAGCAGATCGCAGGCGTCCTGGAAGTGCGCAGAATCCTTCGGGATGGCCCAGAACGCGCCACCGGTGATGGCGACGTGAGTGGGCGTCGGCGACGGTGCGAAGCCGATTTTCGGGAACAGCTCGGGGTTGTCCGACTGTACCTGGGTCATCGCCCACGGGCCCTCGATCATGAACGCCGCGCCGCCCTGCGCGAACAGGGTCAGCACGTCGCTCTCGTTCATCCCCTTCGGGGTGAGATCCTCGTCGTAGAACTTCTTCAGGGTCTGGATGGCCTCGACGTTCTTGTCCGCGTTCGCGGTGATCGTGCCGTCGCTGCTCGACCAGTCGCTGCCGTAACCCAGGATCCACTTCATGGACTCGATGTAGGTCTGCAGCGCGTCGGAGGTGTCGGTCGGGACCGCATATCCGAACTTGCCGGTGGCCTGCTTGATCTTGCGTGACGCGTCCAGCAGCTCGTCCGGAGTGCTCGGGATCGAGGTCACGCCCGCCGCGTCCATCAACTCCTTGTTGTACACCAGCGCCTGCGGCGACATGGTCAGTGGAACGCCGTAGGTCTTGCCGTCGCGCTGCACCGCCGAGACGGTCGGAAGCACTCGCTTCATGACGTCGGTTCCCTCGAAGCACGAGTCGAGGGGAGCCAACAGATCGTTCTCGATCAGGTTCGGCATCTGGTTGGTGAACGCCGTCATCAGATCCGGTGCCTGCCCGGCCGAAAGCTGTGTGCTGACCTGGTTCTCGTAGTCCGCCACACCGATCTGGGTGGTCTGTACGGTCACCGTGGAGTGGTCGGATTCGAACGCGGCCACCCGGTCTTTCAGCCACTTGCCGACGTCGCCCTCCTCCCACATCCAGGACGGATAGTGGAAGGTGTACGGCTTGGCGCCCGCGGACGAACCCGGAGAGTCACTGCCGGACGACGACGAACACGCGGATGTCACTGCCAGTCCGGCCACCGCGAACATCGCTAGGGCCTTGGTCGATCGAGATAACACCACTTCCTCCTCTGCTGGAGCTGCTGTTCCATCACGTCTGCGGGCGGTCTCACCGGCCCGCAGAGTGGTACCTGTTCCCACGCCTGCATCTCAAACCCCGCGCCGCGATGCGCCTGCTGTGCACCCGTCCTGTGTGTCCTCCCTTCTCACCGATCACCGCGCGTCGACCCGCGTCGACCCGCTAGGCATCCGCTGTGGGATAGCGACGATGTCGCTCCCGAAGCTCGCGAAACGCACCGTGGCCGGCCCGGTACGCCTGCACCAGCTCGTCGGGATCGGCACCCGACGCGATGGCGGCCCGCGTGGTCCGGTCGCCGATCAGGCGGTCGAACCACACGACCCCGTTGCCGCCTGCGAACCGGTCGGGTGCGTGCAGGTCGTGCTCCGGCCGCCATCCGGCACCGCCGTCGCGCACCAGTAGGCACAGCAGGTGCAGGCCCGTACGGAGCGGCTCGAATCGCCGTGCATCCACGATGTGCACTTGCACGCCGCCGCAGATCCGACCGGCCGCCGGGCCGCTGCACGGCCGCGCGAAGGCCGGTCGGAAGATCACGCCGGGGAGCTCGCGACGGTTGAGCGCGCCCGCCATCTGGTGCGCCAAGCGCACGTCGATCGCCGCGCTGCCGGCCCACAGGAACGGCATCGGGGTCCCGCACCCCACCGAGACGTCCAGGCCGTCCAGCAGCCCGGTGGCGGCGTGCCCCCAAGCGTTGATCCGATGCGGGAGGTTGGGGGACGGCGGCGCCCACGGCAGGCCGAAACCGGCGGCGAACTCGGCGGCGCGATACCCGGTCATCGCCACCACCGCGAGGCCTGCCACCGGAGCATCCAGGAACTCGGCGTTGAACAGCATCGCGAGCTCGCCGATCGTCATGCCGTGCTGGAGGGGGAGCTCGCGGACGCCCACGAAGGATGCAACCGCGGGATCCAGCACCGGCCCATCCAGCCGATCGCCCAACGGATTCGGCCGGTCCAGCACGACGAATCCCTTTCCGTGCAGGGCGGCCGTGCGCATCGCGTAGTACATCGTCCAGATGAAGGTGTAGAACCGGACGCCGACGTCCTGCACGTCGAAGAGGAAGGTGTCGATTTGGTCGACCATCTCGACCGTCGGCAGCACCGAGTCCTGGTAGAGCGAGAACACCGGCAGGCCGCTGATCGGATCGACGCCGTCGGCCACCGGTTCGGTCGCGCCGGCCACGCCGAGCAACCCGTGTTCCGGCGCGTACAGCGCTCGCAGCTGGAACGAGGCCTGCCGCTGGATCGACAGCAACACGTCCACCGAACTCCGGCAGCGACGATCGATGGCGGACGCATTGGTGATCAGGCCCACCCGCCGGCCGCGCAGACCCGCAACCGCATCGGGATCGGCGGCCAGCCGCTCGATCCCCAGTGCCACCCGTCCAGTCACCGTACCCTCCTCCATACCCCCGCGCGGCCACCATTCATCGGTTCCGATCGCTCGCATACCCTGCGGCGCCGCAGGTCTCGAGCCACGCGACGTGCTACCCCACGATCGCGACCTTGATGCCGGATCCGGACCGCGCCGCCTCCAACGCCTCCCCGGCCCGGTCGAGCGGAAAGCGGTGCGTGACCATCGACTCCACCTCCACCGCGCCGGTGGCCAGCAGCGAGACCGCGGTCCGGTACTCGGATACCGTGGCGTCGGCGTTGCCCACCACGTCGAGTTGGTGATAGTGCACGGCGTTCAGATCGACCTCCGCCATCCCGTACTTGCCGAATCCGGCGAACAGGTTGATCAGCCCGCCGCCGCGGGTGCAGTCGATCGCGCTGGCCACCAGGTCGGGCACGCCCACGCACACGATCGCCGAGTCCACTCCCTGACCGGCGGTCACCCCGCGCACCACCTCGCGCAGGTCCTGCGAGCCCGGATCCACGGTCAGGGTGCGCGGCAGGCCGGCGGCGTAAGCCCGACGGGCGGCGTCCGGCTCGCTCACCACGACCACCCGAGCGCCCGCCGCCAGCGCCAACTTGGTGTGGAACAGGCCGATCGGCCCGGCGCCCAGGATCAGCACCGTGCTGTCGATGGCCACCCGACTGCGCCGATGACCGTGATAGACGCACGCCAGCGGTTCGGCGAGCGCGCCGCGCTCCGGCGGCACGTCCGCCGGCAGCGGCACCAGATTGCCGCCGGCAACTGCCGCTTCCGGAATCCGCACGTACTCCGCCATGGCGCCGGGGATCTGGTAGCCGAAGATTTCCATGTCGGCGCATAGGTTGGTGTCCCCCCGCAGGCAGGCGGGACATCCTCCGCACGATATCCAAGGCATCACCGCGCACCGGGTACCCAGCAGCGCGCTGCCGGCGCCGCCGGCCGCGTCGACCACCTCGCCGCTGAATTCGTGCCCGAGCACGGCCGGCCAGCGGACGCCGCCGGTCTTCTCCCCGGTGAAGACCCGCACATCGGATCCGCACAGGGTGAGGGCCTGCACCTTCAACAGCACGTCGCCGGGCTGTAACGCGGGGCAGGGCACATCACGAGCGGTGAGGACTCCCGGTCGTTCCAGCAGGTATTCGAGCATCAGCCGGCGCTCCCGTGAGTCGCGGCCCCGGCCAAGGACAGTGGGGTGCCCGCCTGGTCCATCAGGCGCAGCGCGTCGTCGAGCCGCATGTCCCGCAAGACCGTGGCGATCGCCTCGATCGCCGCCGGCGGATTGGGTCGGTTCCACACGTTTCGGCCGACCACCACGCCGGCCGCGCCGGCATTCACCCAGGAGTGGATCTCCCGGATCAGCTGGTCACCGTCACGCGGTTTGCCGCCGAGGATCACCACCGGAACCGGGGACCACGCGATCAGCCGCTCCAGCGTGTCGACGTTGCGCGGGCTCGGAACCTTCAGGACGTCCGCACCGAGTTCGACGCACAGCCGCGCGGCATCCAGGATGGCACCGTCGCTCTCGCCCTCCTCCGCGCCCCAGAATGCCGGCTCCAGCATGACGGGGCACCCGATGCGACGGGCGTCCGCGCCGGCTCGCGCGATGCGTTCGAGGGCGTCCGCCCACTCGCCGAGATCCCGCAGACCCAGCGGCAGCAACATCTTGCACATGGCGGCGCCGGCCCGGACGGCATCTTCCGCGGTCCACGGCTGCCGCGTGGTCAGCAGGTACTCGCTGTCGGACACGTGGGTGCCGAAGATCGGGATGTCCAGCCCGGCGATCGGTTGCGCGGCGCCCTGGTGTCCCGCGGCCCACGCGGCGTAGTGCACTGTCGCGCCCACCGTCAGCAGCACTCCGTCGGCGCTGGATGTCCCGATGGTCTCCAACATCTGCGGGAGATGCTCGCCACCCTGGATCGCGCCCTGCGTCCCGTGGTCGAATGCGACGACTACGGAACGACCCTCGTTGAAATTCACCCTATTCCCCTCTATGAAATGAACGCCCGTACCCGCCCGACCAGGGTGGTCGGGCACGGCGCCGGTGGCCCGGATCGACAAAGGTCGGTGACGCGACCCCTCACTCCAACGCATCGAGAAGTGCTATGGCGGATCGGAATCGCGCATGGTTCTCGGTGTGCCGGGCGCTGGCGTCCGGATCCGGAGTGACGAGGTCGGCCGGCCGTGCCCAACCGGCCGATCCCCGTTCGACCAGACCCGCGGCCAGCGCGGCCAGCCAGGCGGCGCCGCGCGCGGCATCGTCCCGGGCGTGGTCCAGTACCTGGTCGAATCCGCAGATGTCGCTGACCGCCTGCAGCAGCGACCGGCACCGGGCTCCGCCGCCGACCGCGTGCAGTTCGCGGATCGGCTCGGTACCGTCCAGCTCGAAGCGCAGGGCGTGCGCGAGCCCCTCGACGATCGCGCGCATCATCACCGGGCCGTCGTGCTGGACGCCCAGACCGATCAGCGCGCCCTGGCCCCGTCGGCCCCCCGGCTCGGTGGCCGCGTGCCGCCGGCCAGCCAGGTAGGGCAGGTGCAGCGGCCCGTCCGGAACCGGTGGCACAGCAGCCAGTATCCGATCGACGCGATCAGCCCAGCCGGAGTCCCAGGGGATCCCGACGGCACGTCCCCACCATTCCAGAACCCCGACGCCGATCGACAGGATCGCGCTGTGTACAAGCTGGTCGGGCCGCCAGCCGGGGACGGTGACGACACCCGGCGCGGTGCTCCGCGACCCGGCGAACACCATCGTCGAGATGCTGGTGCCGTACAGGATGGCGCCGCTGCCCGGAGCCGGATCCGCGCGCAGTCCCATCAGGTCCGCCAACGCATCCCCGGTTCCGACGGCCACCGGCGTGCCAGACAACAGCCCGGTCGCCGCGGCCGCGGACCGCGAGACGGTCCCAGCGATCTCGGCGGGCCACTGCGGATCCGGCAGCAGCGATGCGTCGATACCCTGCGACGCAAGGAGGTCGCGGTCCCATTCGCGCTCGTCCAGTCGATATCCCAGACCGCCGTCGGCGGCTGAGAAGTGGTCGATGGTGCGGGCCCCGGTCAGTCGGTGCACCGCATAGCCGGTGCTACCCAGCACGGTGCTGGTGCGCGCCCATAGGTCGGGCTCATTGGCACGCAACCACATCAGCTTCGCGACGATGTTGTGCGGTCCGAGCGGCTGGCCGGACCGTCGGACTGCACCGTCGGCGCCGACCGCATCGCGCAGCGTGGCCAGCTGTGCACCCGCCCGGCTGTCGATGCTGTAGAGGATCGCGCGTCGAAGCGGCTGTCCGGCGTTGTCCATCGGTACCACCACGGGACACAGCCCGCTGATGCCCACGCAGGCGATCTGCCCACGCCAAGTATCGTCGCGCCCGAGCAGGTCCGTGGTGATCCGCCGCAGAGGGCCCCACCAGTCGCGTTCGGCGTCGTGCTCGGCCCATCCCGGCCGAGGACGCGACACCGTCACCGACGCTCGGCGGCTGGCGAGCAGGCGGCCGTCGGCACGCCAGATGGCGCCCTTGACACCGGATGTGCCGATGTCGATACCGAGGACCAACGGGGTTGACACGCTCACCGCTCGAGGAACGACAGGAAGTCCTTAAGACCGTCCCGGTCCATCGGCGCGCCCCAGGTGTCGGTCGTGTAGGGGCCTGCCTGGTAGCCGAAGATCGGGGCGTGATGGAAGAGCGCGAAGCCACCGGTCTCGATCTCGCGCGTCTGCTCGATCAGGCGCCTGACGTACTCGTGATCGGGCGCCCGGTCGTGGAAGTTGTCGTTCGTGCCAGCCAGGGTGTGCGGGTGCCCCAGCGCGCTGATCCCGGGCAGCAGCGTCGTCTGGCTGCGGACGATGGTGGTCAGTCGCTCGACGGTGCGCCGGAAGTAGCTTTCGCTGTACCAGTAAACCATCGGGCAGACGAAGTCAAGGTACGACGCGAATCCGACCCAGTCGCAGTAGACCTGGCTGGTTGCAGATCGGATGTTGGGGAAGACCGCGGCAGACAGCTGCTTGCCGCCGTGCTGTGAGGTGAGCTGCGCCGAGATCGACCGCACCGTGTCGTGGACGTTCTGGCAGTAATAGTCGATCAGGCTGTCGGCCTGATGCAAGGCAATGGCCCGGTCGTCGTAGGAGCGGGAGGTGAATCCACGCGTCTCGATCAGCTCGACGACATCATCCCTGGTGTGTCCAAACCGCTCGGCGATCTGCGACAGGCACCTGGCGCAGAAGCACGCGGCGCGCGGGTACCTGATGAAGTCCAGATGGATGCCGTCGAGCGAGTGGTCGTCGAGCACCTCGTCGATCAGGCGCTGCAGGTACTCCCGATATCCCGGCTGGCCGGCGCAGACGAACGTGGTCGGTTTGCCGTTCATGTCGACGACCGCCCACTCGGGGTGTTGCGCCAGCAGAGACTGCCCCGCATCGAGATCTCCGGCTGCCGGATCCCCCTCCGGAAACACCGAGAAGTAGGCGTGCACCTGGATGCCGCGCTGGTGGGCGAGTTCCACCGCATCGTCCAGGCCGTCGTACACCCTGGCCTTCGGATGCGCCGGCCCGACCCCGCTGTCGTACCACAGCACCGATGCAGTGTCGGCCACCCGGGCCTTGAGCAGCCACAGGATCTTGGTCGCCCCGAGCTGCGCGCACTCGTCAACGATGCGCTCGACGTCCGACTTGGTCAGCTGACCGGCGAGTTGCTTGTCCTGAATCTGCTCCACCCATACCGCGCGTTCCTCGGTACCAGTCACAGTTGTTCCTTTCGGGGTTCGGGCCGGGTCCGTCGGTAGACGGGCCCACGGGTGCGTGTCAGCCACACGGGTGTCGAGCACGACAGGTCCGTGCGAGGGTGCGCGAACACCACACGGGCGCCCGCTGGATCAGATGGTGGTGATGGTGCGCAGCGGTCGACCGGGCGCGCACGCGCACTCGGTCGTCAGCCGTCGTGTCGTAGCGCTAGTGCGTCCGGGCTGGTGACATGAGGGACCCTCCTGTGGTCGTTCAGATATCCGTCGGGATAGCACGGTGCCCCGGAATCGGGCGAGTCAGTCGCACACGCGCGACTGCCGGCATCCCGTCTAGCGTGCCTTTCATGAAAAGCCTTTGAGAATAATGGTTTGCAGATGTCGATCCGTGCGGGTCCAGGCTCGGGAGCGCTCCACGCACCGGGACAAAGAGTCGTAACTGTACTGGTCGTGCACCAGCAGCGGCGTGCCCTGTGGAACGTTCAGCAGCTCGGCCATCTTCTCGTCTGCCGCCTGTGCCGAGTAAACGCGTTCGGCATACGAGAAGCTGATCGAGAACCTCTTACGCAGCAACGTATGGAACGAGCCCTGCACCAGCTCGGCCGGCTCGACCGACGCGATGCCGGGGATCAGCGACAGCATCACGTCAGTCGAGATGATCGAATTTGGCCCCTCTCGCAGAGATCGAAGGCGTTCGAAGTGCAACAGGTCCGATGCGTCGAACGCCGTTGCGTTGCCGTGGTCCGATGCGTTCGTGTGATTGATGGTGTATTCGAGAAGTGAGTCGTGGTATTCGATTCCAGCTCGCTCCAGCTGCTCACCGTTGGAGATGATGGTGCCGCTGAACACCGGTGATCGCTGCGAGTCGTGCATCCCACCGACGTCGGCGACGAAGGTGCCGCGGCCGTGTGCCTGGGTCAAGATGCCCTCGGCGATGAGCACCTGCAGGGCACGGCGAATCGTGCCGCGAGCCACCCCGAGCTGCTCGGCGAGATGCGCCTCGGACGCGAGCTGGAAGTTGGGCGGCCAGAACATTCCGTAGATCTGTCGCCGGAAGTGGTCGGCGATCTGAACATGCAGCGGCGTCGGCCCCGACCGCTCCAGCACGGGCGGTGTTGGATGCGTACCAGCCTCGGGCGATGCCATGGGCGTAATGGTACATGGTCGTCCATGTACGTCAAGGGTCGTTCATGAGCTTGCCGGCCCGAGAGCAGGACTCGTCCGACGAAGACCACGACCTCGCGCAGGCGGATCGGATGAACGTGCGCGGGTCACGGGATGTTGTGGCCGGCGGCGCGGATCAGCTGGTACCACTCACCGCGAGTGAGAGGAAGGTCCGAACCCGGGGCCGCGTCCGTCACACGCTGAGGCGTAGTCGTCCCGAGCACAACCTGCATACCCCCGGGGTGCCGCGTGATCCACGCGGTGGCGATCGCGGTCGGCGTCACACCGTACCTGTCGGCGAGCCGGCCGAGTTCGGCGTTCAGCTCCGGGTAGTCGTGTTCGCTGAAGAAGACCCCGCCGACGAAGCCCCTCTGGAACGGCGACCAGGCCTGCAGGGTGATTTTGTTGACCCGGGCGTAATCGACGACTCCGCCGCCGTCCCGGGTGATCGAGTCCTCCTCGGCGGCCATGTTGGACGACAAGCCTTGGGCGATGATCGTGGAGTGAGTGATAGACAGCTGTACTTGGTTGGCGACGATCGGTTGCGTCACAGCGGTTTTGAGCAGATCGATTTGCCGTGGCGTGTGGTTAGATACGCCGAAGGTCCGGACCTTCCCGGAGGACTCTAGGTGGTCGAATGCACGGGCGACCTCCTCCGGCTCCACGAGCGCGTCGGGCCTGTGCAGCAGCAGCACATCGAGGTAATCGGTGCCCAGAGCCTTCAACGACCCCTCGGTCGAGGCCACGATGTGCTCGTACGAGGCGTCGTAGTGCAGCGGATCGACAACGATGCCGGTCTTGCTCTGCAGACTGATCTGGGCGCGCTCCGACGACGTGAGGCCCAGGGCCGCGGCGAATCGGTGTTCGCACCAGTGGGTACCCCCGCGGCGCACACCGTACAGGTCGGCGTGGTCGAAGAAGGTGATCCCCGCGTCTCTGGCCGCTGCGTACAGATTCCGGATCTCCTGGTCGGTGCTGTCGGCTATCCGCATCATGCCCGCGATGATGTTGGGCACATGAATGTCGGTCGGCCCTAACGGGACGGTGCGCATGTTCCTCCATTCGATGTTCCACCGGTGGTCCATCGCGTCGATTCAGCGGCGGATCGCCGGTAGCGTGTCGCATCCCGCGATCGCCCTTTAAACGTGTCGAGCGGCGTTCTCATGACATCGCGGCGGTCCCGGTAGTATCGTCGCCCTGCGCCAGCAGCGGCGTCCAGGCCCGCGTGGGCACGCGATCGCGCAGCCACCGCGCACTCTGGGCCATTTGCTCCGGACCCTGCGCGCCAACCACCACGGTGGCGACCGCAGGGTGCAACAGCGGAAATTGGATCGCCGCCCGCGGCAGCGTGACTCCGACCCGGCGGCCCGCGGTCGCCAGTCGACGCGCGCGCTCGACCAGGCAGGGAGCGGCTGGGGCGTACTCGAACGGGCTGTCAGGTTTCGGCCACGGCTGGGCGAGCAGCCCCCCGTTGAAAGGGGCCGCGATGGCAACGCCGATTCCCCGTTCGGCACAGTCGTCGAGCAACGGCGCCGCGCTGCGATCCAGCAGGGTCCACCGGTTCGCGATCATCACGACGTCGACGTCGCAGGCTCGCACGATCCGGCGCAGCGGCTCGACCAGGTTCATGCCCGCGCCCACCGCGCCGAGTACGCCCTGGTCGCGCAGCTCGACCAGGGCCGGAAGTGCCTCGGCGATGGTCTGGTCGAGGTGCCCTTCGGGGTCGTGCACGTATGCGATGTCGATGCGGTCCAGCCCGAGCCGGCGTAGCGAGGCGTCCAGGCTGCGGCGCACCCCGTCGCTGCTGTAGTCGTACCGCCGGCGCAGGGTGTCCGGGACCGCGAACCCTCCATCGTCCAGATCGCTGCCGCGGGGGTTCGGGTTCGGCTCCAGCAGCCGCCCCACCTTGGTGGAGAGCACGAACTCGGCCCGCGGCCTACCCGCGAGGGCGGCGCCCAGCCGGGCCTCGGACAGTCCGAGCCCGTAATGCGGCGCAGTGTCGAAATATCGCACCCCGGCCGTCCACGCGGCGTCGACGGTCTCGGTCGCTGTGCGGTCATCCACCGCGGTGTAGAGGTTGCCCAGACCGGACCCGCCCAGGCCCAGCCGGCTGACCCGAATGCCGGTGCGGCCGAGTCGCGCGCCCGTCATCTGGGAGCCAGCCGGTACCAGGCCGCCGCCGTGCCGCCGAAGACCTGGTCGCGTTCGGCGTCCGAGCAGTCCTGCAGCGCCGCTTCGGCGCTCACGAGCACATCCCGGTATCCGGCCCGCAGCAGGCACACTGGCCAGTCCGAGCCGAACATCAGCCGGCCGGGCCCGAACTCGTCCACCAGCACCCGGCCGTAACGCGCCACGTCCGGGATCGTCCACGCCAGCGGGTCCGCCTCGGTGATGAGCCCAGACAGCTTGGCGGCCACATTCGGCGCCGCGGCGATCCGGCTGATGTCGCGTCGCCAGGGCTCGATCTCTCCGGCGCGGATGGCCGGCTTGCCGCCGTGGTCGAGCACGAAGCGAAGCTGCGGCAGCTCACCGACTGCGCGGGCCACCGCCGGCAGCTGCGACGGCGTTACCACCATGTCGTAGCAGAGCCCGGCCGCGGCGACCGCCGCCAGCCCGCGCCGGACCGCCGCGCGGTCCAGAAACCCAGGGTCCGGCTCGCTTTGCACTTGGTGCCGAATCCCGACCAACCGGTCGCCACCGTCCAACGACCGCAGCGCGGCCAACCGGTCGGCGACGTCGGGCGCCCGCAGGTCCACCCAGCCGACCACGCCGGCGACATCCGGGTCGTGTGCGGCGAGCGTGAGCAGCTCCGGCGTCTCCTCCGGCAGGTCGACGGTCTGGACAACGACCGTCCCGGCGATCCGATGTGCGCGCAGCGCGGGCCGTAGATCGGCCATGGCGAATGAGCGGCGCAGCGGCGCTAGCCCGCGCGTCCAAGGTTGGTCGCGAACCCGGAGATCCCAGACGTGGTGGTGCGCGTCGATCCGCGGCGATTCGACGCGGAACCCGGCAGCCGCCGCCACGGTCTGAGCGTCAGCCGTGGGCTCGGTCGCGGCCCGCGACACGTTTGCCACCGGCTCGACCGTCACCCGCGCGGCCGCAGCCGGAGCCCGGACATGCCCCCGTCCACCTCCAACGCCGTGCCGGTGGTCGAGCCGGACAGCGGCGAGGCGAGGAACGCGATGGCCGCCGCCACTTCCCGAGCCCACACCAGCCGTCCGTGGGGTTGGCGCGCCTCGAGGGCGGCGCGCTCGGCAGCGGGATCGTCCGCCACGGCCAGCAGCCGGCCGATCCATGGGGTATCGACGGTGCCGGGATTCACCGCGTTCACTCGGATGCCGTCCCGGATGAGGTCCGCCGCCATGGCCCGGGTCAGCGAGAGCACGGCGCCCTTGCTGGCTGAGTACAGCGCCCGCTGAGGCAGGCCGGCGGTGGCCGCGATCGACGAGGTGTTGACGATCGCCGCGGCCGGCGAGCGGCGCAGCGCTGGCAGTGCGGTGCGGGTCACCCTGACCATGCCGACGACGTTCACGTCCAGCACTCGTGCCCATTCGGCGTCGTCGTTGTCCTCGACGCCGCCCTGGGCGCCGATCCCGGCGTTGTTCACCAGAATGTCGAGCCCACCGAGGCCCTCGATGACCGACTCGACCGCCACCCTGACCGCAGCCGCGTCGGTCAGATCGGCGACCACGGCGAGCAGGCCGTCCTCGGCGAACTCGCCGCGGTCCAGCACCGCCACCCGCGAGCCCTGCTCGGTCAACAGACGTGCGGTGGCCAGTCCAATGCCGGACGCCCCGCCGGTGACCAGCGCCCGCCGGCCCGCGAGCTCGCCGCTCATCGGGCGAGCCGCTCGTCGGCGAGCCGTTCGTCGGCGAGCCGTTCGTCGGCGAGGTGGTCGACCGCAGGCACGGGAAGGCCATCCTGCGTCATCGTCGCCTCGATGTCCGCCACGTCCAGCGGGGCATCCGCGGTAAAGACCTCGATGCCCTCCTCGGTCACCACCAAGGTGTCCTCCACCCGCACGTACTGCTCGTCATCTTCGATCCAGATCATCGGGTCGACGCAGAACACCGTCCCCGGCTCCAACGGGCGGCCGCGGTAGTCGCCGACATCGTGCACCGCCATGCCAACCGGGTGGGACAGGTGTCCGCGGAACTCGAGCCCGCCCATCGCCGCCTGCCGCTGTCCCGGGGTGGCGAACGCGGTCTCGTCGATGACCTCCCGCATACGCGCGGCCGCCCGGTCCATGATGTCGTCCGGGTCCGCCCCCGGCTTGATCATCTCCAACAGCGTTCGGTGGTAGCGCAGAATGAATTCGTAGAGGGTCCGCAGTACCGGGTCGAAGGTGCCGTTCACCGGCCACATCCGCCCGATATCGCTGGTGTAGTAGGCGAAATCGGGCGCGTAGTCCATCAGCACCAGATCGCCGTCGGCCAGCAGGCTGGCCTGCCGGGTGTAGTGGCCGTACCAAGCGTTGTGCCCGCCGCCAGCGATCGCCCGGTAGCCGTCACCGCGCGCGCCGTGCGCCTGAAACTCGAAGCGGGCCACCGCCGCCAGCTGATATTCCGGCATTCCGGGCCGGGTCGCCCGCATCGCCTGGGTGATGCCGCGCGCTGTGAGCCAGCCGGCGTATCGCATCAGCTCGATCTCCCGCGGGCTCTTGACGATGCGGTGCCGGTCTAGGACCGGAGAGAGATCCGAGATGCCCAGCTGCGGGAAGCGCTGGCGGAGCAGGGCGACGAAGTGACCTTCGCGGCTCGGCCGGCCGTCCCAGGGGTCGGCTCCCGCGCGGGCCTGCTCGGCGAGCAGCTCGTCGCGGCTGGCGTTGTAGGCCTCGGCGGGCTGCAGCGGGGTGTGCAGGGTGATCGTGTGTCGCCGCAGCGCGAGGCGCATCAGGTCGCCGGCCAGCCTCTCGACGCCGAGCACCCGGGCGACACCGGTGGTGCGGCGCACGCCGTCGGCGTCCTCCGCGGACAGCACCGGACCACCGCTGCGCTGCGCGTCAACGTCGCGGTGCGGCAGGTACAGCGTTCCGGCCCCCGGATCCGGGGCAGCCGCGTCGATGAGCAGGTACGCGTCGGGTGTCTCCAGCCCGGTCAGGTAGTACATCTCATTCGACTGCCGGAAGAGTTCGGTGCCGGCACGCTGTGCCGCGCCCTGCACCAGCGCCACACCCGTCGAGCCGATCTCGCGCGCCAGTCGCCGACGCCGCTCGGTGAGTTCCTCGGCGGTGAAGTTGGCCTGGTACAGGGCCGGCAGCGGGTGCAACGGCCGGGACGCCGGCCCGCGGCCCGCAGTCTGAGTCGGGGCGCTCATGCCGCGAAGCTCATGGTCGGGTGCCCCAGCAGCGACTCGTCGATCTCCAGCCCGAGGCCGGGCGCGTCTGACACATATCCCACTCCATCCACCGAGCGCGGCTGGTAGCCACCGAGGTGCCCATCGGTCCAGTCGTTCATGTACGACACCATGAACAACGCGGCGGGGTCGGTGCTGGCGGCCAGCTGACTGACCGCCGCTGTGGTCAGGTCGCCACCCCACGTGTCCTCGATGGTCAGCCGCAGCCCAAGCGAGACTGCCAGGTCGCGCAGCTGCTTGGCCTTCGTCAACCCGCCGATGCGGCTGATCTTGCAGTTCACCGCGTCCAGCCCGTTCGCCTGGTATGCGCGGATCAGCGATTGCACGTCGGTGATCACCTCATCGAGCACATAGGGCAACGTCGTGAGCCGGCGCACCGCCAGACACTCCTCCAACGTGGCGCACGGCTGCTCCAGATAGACCCGCGGCATCGGCTCGAGCAGTCGGGCGGCCATCACCGCGTCCGGCAGGCGCCACCCGCAGTTGGCGTCGGCGACGATCACGTCACCGTCCTCGGTGGCGTCCACCACCGCGGCGACCCGCTCCGCATCATCGGCCGGACGGCCGCCCAGCTTGAGCTGGAAGTAGTGGATCCCTTCGGCGCGGCGGGCGGTGACGTAGGAGGCCATCTGCTCGTGGGACTCCAGTGGTACCGCGACGTACAGCGGGAACCGCCGCTGACGGATGCCGCCGAGCAGTGCACCAACTGGCAGCTCGGCGACCTTGCCAAGCACGTCCCAACAGGCGATGTCGACGGCGGACTTGGCGTAGCCGTGGCCGGCCAGGTTGCGGTCCATCACGGCGTTGAGCTCGCCGAGGTTGGCGGCGTCGGTGCCGATCAGCCGTGGGCCCAGTTCACCGAGCACGGCCTGCACGCCGGCACCGAAGCCCGGCAGGTAAGCGGGGCCGAGCGGGCATGACTCCCCGTACCCGGTGACGCCGTCCGCGGTTGTCACCTTGATCACGGTCGCCGGCACGGTGGTGATGACGCGATCCCCGGACATCGTGTACCGACCGTGGCGATAGCTCAGCGGGTACTCATAGACGTCGATCCGAACGATAGTCGTCGGCGCTAACGCGCCTGTGTCACCGACGTTCACGGCGATGTTGTCTCCCTCGGACTAGCAGATCGTAACGGTCGGCCGATTGCCTTTCATCAGGTTATCTGATAACTCTACTTACCTGACAACCTTGGAAGAGCTTAGTAGCCGAGGAGAGATCGATGCAACGGAGCCAAGCCGTGGCGGTGACCGCGCGTCGGCTCCGGAGCATGCGGCCCTCCTGGGCCGCGCCCACCCTGCTGAGCGGGCGCGCGGTCGCCTTCATCGACGACACCGTGCGCGCGGCGCCGGCCGGCACGGCGGTGTCCAAGCGCACCACCACGGCGCGCGCCACCCGGATATGGCGCGACGACCGGGTCGAGCCACTGTCGCCGACCGGTGGTCTCGCCCAGGATGTGCGGCTGCTCCGTGTCGAACACGCAACCGGTCGGCTGCACTCGGTGATGGGTGACGAGATCGTGATCGACACGGCGGGTGCGCCAGCGGCGGTGACCGCGCCGGGATTCGTCGAGGATCTACGTCCCGCCCCAGATGGGCCGATCGCCCTGATAGCCGAGCCCGGAGCCGACCTGTCGGTGCTGGCCGGTGCGCGGGCCCTGGGTGATGACGGCGACCCCGACGTGCGCCGACCGGACCGCGGCCGACGCCGGCTGTTCGCCGTCGGGACCGGGATCTGGCACCCGGCAGACAGATCGCTCGACGGCCTGACCACGTGGAGCTTCGCCGCGGTCGGGGTGGACGCGGTGATCGCGGTCTGCTCCACCGACTTCAGCGAATCCGGCTGGTACGGCGCGGATCTGTACCAAGCCGACGCCGCCGGCCGCCGGCTGCTGTATCGAACGGACTGGCAGCTCGGCGACCCCGTGCCGGATGCCGCGGGCCGACGCATCGCCGTCGTGGAGGGCTGGGCAAGCGACCGGGGCTTCGTCGCGGGCGCGGTGCGCGTCATCGACCGGCGAAGCGGCACGGTGCTGACGATCGAGCCGCCGGGGGTCGACGTCGCCACGGTGGCCTGGCGCGACGAGCACACCCTGTGGTTCTCCGGCTGGCGGGGCAGCTCCGGGGTGGCCGGTTGGTTCAGCACCGACGGCGAGCTCGGCTGGCTGCTCGACACCGACGGCGGCCTGCACTCGGTGGACCTGCGACCGGGGACCGACCCCGGATGGCACGTCGTCGCCACGCGGCAGCACCGCGACGGCACGGCCGCGCTAGTCGCCGCGGCGGACGGTGACCGACGATGGAAGACCCTCGTCGCCGCCGGGAAACCTGGCCCCGCCGCGGAGGGAGTCGCGCACGCCGCACCGGATCCCGATCGGTCGCCACCTTCGGCCGTGACGCCACACCTGGGTGTGGCACCGCGAGTCGACCGAATCGACTGGTCTGCAGCGGACGACACGCTGATCCAGGGCCTCACCGTGGCGCGAGAGCCGGGCGCGCGGCGACCGCTGATCGTGCATCTGCACGGCGGGCCGGCGAACCTGTGGTCCGCCGCGACAACGCTCGATCTACTGCTGGCCGCCTGCGGTTACACGGTGTTAATGCCCAATCCTCGCGGCAGCGTCGGCCGTGGGCAGACCTTCAGCCGCGCGAACCTGGCGGACCCCGGCGGCGCGGAACTGGATGACATCGTCGCGGGCGTGGCGGCCCTGACCGCCGACGGTTCGGTCGACCCGGCGCGGGTCGGCGTGACGGGCGGCAGCTACGGCGGCTACCTCACCGCGTGCGCCGTGGCGACGACGGCAGTGTTCGCCGCCGGGGTGGTCGTCAGCGGCCACCCCGATCTTCTCTCCGCCCGCCACGGATCGAACAACCCAGGCTTCTATGACCGGTTGCTAGCCACTTCCCCGTATGGTGACGGTGCGATGGCCTACCTGCGGCGGTCTCCGATCGCCCGGGTGTCCCCGGCGACATCACCGACGCTGGTGCTGCACGGCCGGGAGGATCGCTGCACCCCGATCGGCCAGGGCGAAGCCTTCCACCGCGCGCTGCTGGATGTCGGGGTGCCGACCGAACTGGTCGTTTACCCCCGCGAGGGGCACTCGTTGCGCGAGCCGGCGCACCTGATCGACTCATGGGAACGCACGATTGCGTGGTTCGACCGCCATCTCGGTCCGGCGCATGGGCCCGGAACGCCTGGGGAGCAGATGTCATGAGCGAGCCCTTGCTATCCGCCGCGGACCTGACCATCCGCTTCACCAACAGCTCGGGCCAGCATCGCACGCTGCTGACCGGAGTCGACCTGACGGTGGCGGCCGGCGAAACGATCGGTGTGGTCGGGGAATCCGGCAGTGGCAAGTCCATGATGGCCAAGGCGATCATGCGCCTGCTACCGCCGGGGGTGCACGCCAGCGGCGCGGTGCACTTCGAGCACTGTGGTGACTTGCTCACCCGGTCGGAGCGGCAGATGACCGCGATCCGGGGTGGGCGCGTCGCGCTCATGTACCAGGACCCCTTCACCATGCTCAATCCGCTGCTGCGATGTGGGGACCACATCGCCGAAGGGCTCCGGGCACGTCCGCGCGCCACCCGGCCGACCAAGTCGGATGCGAGACACCAAGCGCTGCAAAGGCTCTCCGAGGTCGGCATTACCGATCCGAGCATCGCCGACCGGTACCCGTTCCAGCTTTCCGGCGGCATGCGCCAACGGGTGGCCCTGGCCGCCGCGCTGGCACGCGACCCGCAGCTGCTGATCGCCGACGAGCCCTCCACGGCGCTGGATGTCACCACTCAGGCTGAGATCCTGGATCTGCTGCATCGGGTGCAGCGGCAGCGCGACATGGGTTTGATCCTGATCACCCACGACCTCCGGGTGGCCTTTAGTGTCTCGGATCGGATCTACGTGCTCTACGCCGGGTCCGTCCTGGAGACCGGCCCCGCCAAACAGATCGAACAGCTGCCGCTGCACCCGTACACCCTCGGGCTGATCCGGTCGGAGCCGCCCGTGGACCGCAGGCTCGGCGAGCTGATCACCATTGAGGGCAGCGTTCCTCGCCCGCAGGACGTCGCGACGCAGTGCGCGTTCGCCTCGCGATGCCAGTGGTCTGCCCCCGCCTGCGTCGCGGAGCGCCCGCCGTTGGTGCCGGTGGGACCGGGACGGCGGTCCGCCTGCATCCGCCTCGACGACATCGCCAGCGAGCTGCGGTCCAGTCGCCTTGAGGCCGCGACCGACAAGAGCGAGGCATCGGCGGCCGACGATGAGGCGCACCAGCCGTCCGGCGGTGCACTGGTGCAGGTGCGCGAGCTGGTCAAGATCTTCGGTGGCGCCCGGGGTGGCGAAGTGCGGGCGCTGGGCGGCGTCAGTATCGACGTCGGTCGCGACGAGAGCGTCGGCCTTGTTGGCGAATCGGGCTCCGGCAAGACGACGCTGGGCCGCTGCCTGGTCGGCCTGGAGACGCCCAGCTCCGGGTCGATCACCATCGACGGCGTCGCGGCCGCTCGGCCCAGTTCCCTGAGCAACCGGGACCGCGCCGCGCTGCGCCGATCGGTGCAGATCGTCTTCCAGGATCCGTATTCCTCACTCGATCCTCGTCAGACGGTCGGTGCCGCGCTGACGGAGACCTTGCGGGTCAACGACATCACCGATCGACTGCGCTGGCGAGTGGATGAGTTGCTGGAGACGGTCGGGCTCCCGCCGGGCTACGCTTCTCGCCTTCCGGCGGCGCTCTCCGGCGGGGAGCGGCAGCGGGTGGCGATCGCACGAGCCCTCGCCGTGGACCCGCGGTTGATCGTCTGCGACGAGCCAGTATCCGCCCTGGACGTCTCCGTACAGGCGCAGATCCTGAAGCTCTTCCGCGAACTGCGGGAGCGAAAGAGGTTGAGCTATCTGTTCATCACGCATGATCTGGCGGTAGTACGGCAGGTCGTCGAGCGCGTGTACGTGCTCTACCGCGGTGAACTCGTCGAGCAGGGCCGGGTGGACGATGTGCTTGACCACCCACAACATCCCTATACGCGGCGGCTAGTCGCCTCCATCCCCGGTAGATCCGAATCCGTCGAATCTAGTTGCGCAGCAACCGATCTCGACACCGACCTTCCAGCGACCCACTGATAGCCCCTTAGCGGTGAGGAACCATGCCATGCGACCATCCGGCGACCTGAGCCTGTGGTACACCGACCCAGCCCCTCACTGGCTCGCCGCCCTCCCGGTGGGCAACGGCCGGCTGGGGGCCATGGTGCACGGACGGATCGACAAAGAGATGATCCAGCTCAACGAGGAGACACTCTGGACCCGGGGAGAGCGGCCGGACCGCAACAACCCCGCCGCTCGAGAGAACCTCGACCGGGTGCGCCAACTGCTGGCCGACGGTGATCCGCTCGCGGCGCATCACGTGGCCGAACTCGGCATGCTGGGCACCCCGGCCAACCAGTCCGCCTACCAGACCCTGAGCAATCTGGTTCTGTTCTTCGCCGGCCAGCAGCGGCATCGGGTCGAAAACTACCAGCGCCGGCTCGATCTGCGCACCGGCATCGCGTCGGTCGATTACGCCTTCGAGGGCGCTGCCTACCACCGCGAGATCTTCGCCAGCGCCGCCGACGACGTTGTCGTCGTGCGGCTCTGGGCCGACGATCTGTTCGACGTCGGGATCGGCTGGTGGCGCAAGTTCGACGACGACCAGCGCAGCGCCCCATCGTCCGATGACACACTGGAGTTGGCGGGACAATGCGGCCGGCACGGTACCAAGTACCACACCGTGGTCGCGGTGCTGCCGGAGTCCGGTCAGGTGCGGGCGGTCGGCGACCGGATGTCCGTGACGCACACCAGCGCGGTCACCCTGATCGTGAGTACCGCCACCGACTTTCGGACGCCGGACTATGCACATGCCGCCGCCCAGACCGCGGCGGTCGCCGCCGGGCGGTCCTACACCGACCTGCGCAAGCGGCACATCGCGGCGCACGACACGATTTTCGGACGCGTGGAGCTGGCCCTGGATGTTCCCGCCGACCAACGTGAACTGGCCGCACTGCCCACCGACGAGCGCTTGCGCCGGGTCCGGCAGGGCGCCGACGACGTCGGACTCCTCGTGCTGTACGCGCAGTACGGTCGCTACCTGCTGATGGGCAGCAGCCGCCCCGGTGGGCTGCCGGCGAACTTGCAGGGCATCTGGAACGACAGCATCATGCCCGCGTGGGACAGCAAGTTCACCATCAACATCAACCTGGAGATGAACTACTGGCCCAGCGAGGTGATGAACCTCGCCGAGACCCACGAGCCGCTGTTCGACCTGCTCGACCGAATGCGCGTGACGGGCCGGGAGACCGCCCGGGTGCACTACGGCTGCGGTGGTTTCGTCGCGCATCACAACACGGACCTGTGGGCCGACACCGCGCCTCTGGACAACACCTACTGCGGGCTATGGCCGATGGGTGCCGCGTGGCTGGCCCTGCACCTCTGGGAGCACTACGAGTTCGAACCGGACGAAGCGTTTTTGCGGGACCGGGCCTATCCAATCATGAAGGACGCCGCCACCTTCGTGCTCGACTTCTTGGTGCCCGACGACCAGGGCCGGCTACTGATTGGGCCGAGCATCTCGCCCGAGAACGCCTATTTGGACCGCAACGGCAATCGGGTCGCGCTCTGCCTCGGGGCGACCGGGGACACCCAGATCGCCCGCGCCCTGTTCGACCGATGCTTGCAGGCGTGCGAGATCCTCGATCTGGATGCCGACTTCGCGGCACGGCTGGCCGCCGCCCGGCACCGACTGCCGGCCACCGCGATCGGTCAGCACGGTCAGATCATGGAGTGGTTGGACGACTACCAGGAGTTCGAACCCGGCCACCGGCACGTATCGCATCTGATCGCCCTGTATCCGCTGAGCGATATCACTCCCGAGTCCACCCCGGAACTCGCTGCGGCCGCCCGGGCCTCGTTGCACCGCAGAGCGGCCAACGGAGGGGGCGGAACCGGTTGGAGCCGAGCCTGGCTGGTGGGCCTGTGGGCTCGGTTGGGAGACGGGCCGGCCGCGCACGAGCACCTGCAGCACATGCTGCGCGCCAGCACCGAGACGAACCTGTTCGACATGCATCCGCCGCAGGGCACCAACACCATGAACGTCTTCCAGATCGACGGCAACCTCGGGGCACTGGCCGGCCTTGGCGAGATGCTGCTGCAGTCCCACGGCGGCGTCATCCGGTTACTGCCCGCCGTTCCGCCCGACTGGCCCGACGGCTCGGTCCGCGGGTTGCGGGCCCGCGGGGGGTTCTCGGTCGACCTGGACTGGGCGGCCGGTGCACCCGCCGGGGCCGTGATTACAGCGCGGCAGGACGCCGTCTGCCGCATCGCGGTACCGCCCGAGTGGCAGATCACCGAGGCGGGCGCCGATGTCACCAGTACCCGCTCCGGAGGCGTGGCGACCTTCGCCGCCCGGGCGGGCGCGGCCTACCGGATCGCGCCGGCCGGCTAAGCCACCCAGCACCCAAACCTCACCCACCGCGAACGCAAGGAATCCGCACCGCGATGACCTTCACCCCGCCCGGCGCCACCGCAGCCGACCAGCCCGTCGTCATCACCGGGCTGCACACGGTGGACGTCCGATTCGAGACATCGGCCACCCTGGACGGGTCGGACGCGATGAATCCGGCGCCGGACTACTCGGCGGCCTACGTGGTGCTGACCACCAACGTGGGCCCCGCACTGTCGGGCCACGGGCTCACCTTCACCAACGGTCGCGGGAACGAGGTCGCGGTGGCAGCGATCCAGACCCTCTCGCACCTGATCGTCGGCCAACGCCTGGACGACATGACGGCGGACATGGGCCGATTCTGGCGGCACATGACCGGGGACAGTCAGCTGCGTTGGCTCGGGCCGGAGAAGGGCATCATCCACATGGCGACGGCAGCGGTCGTCAACGCGGTGTGGGATCTGTGGGCCAAGGTGGCGGGCAAGCCGCTGTGGCAGCTCGTCGCGGACATGACGCCGGAGGAGTTTGTCCGGTGCATCGACTTCCGGTACATCACCGATGCGATCACGCCGGACGAGGCGACCGCGATCCTGCACCGGTTGGCGGGATCCAAACCTGACCGGATCGCGGAACTGGCGGCCGGCGGTATCGACGCCTACGTCACCTCCGTCGGATGGCTCGGCTACAGCGACGACAAGGTGCGAGAGCTGTGCCGGGCGCGGGTCGCCGAAGGGTGGACCAACTTCAAGATGAAGGTAGGCGGTGATCTGGCCGACGACATTCGCCGAGCGGCCCTGGTGCGCGCGGAGATCGGCGAGGCCAACACACTGATGATGGACGCCAACCAGGTGTGGGGCGTCGACGAGGCTATCGGATGGATGCGGCATCTGACCGCGTTCCGCCCCCTGTGGATCGAGGAGCCGACCAGCCCCGACGACGTGCTCGGCCACCAGCGCATCGCGCGGGCGTTGGCCCCCACCGGCGTCGCGGTCGCCACCGGGGAACACTGCCAGAACAGGGTGATGTTCAAGCAGTTCCTCCAGGCGGAGGCCATCGGCTACTGCCAGATCGACGCGTGCCGGCTCGGCGGGGTCAACGAGGTGCTCGCGGTGCTGCTGTTAGCCGCCAAGTTCGGGGTACCTGTCTGCCCGCACTCCGGGGGGGTGGGCCTGTCCGAGTACACCCAGCATCTCGCGGCCATCGACTACGTCTGCGTCTCGGGCGAACGTACCCGCCGAATGCTGGAGTACTCGGGCCACCTGGACGAGCACTTCGTGCACCCGGCCGTGGTCCGATCCGGCCGCTACCAGCTCCCGCACGATCCCGGCTACAGCATCGAGATGCGCGCCGAGACGCTCGACTGGTTCCGCGCACACCCCGGCCAACGCATGCCCGTTGCCTGACGCTAGTAAGCTCGCCCGGCGCCTGCCCAGGCGCCGCACACCAGGTGACGGAGGCGGCCGCCGCGGACCACGGACACCGGCCCGATACCAGACGCCGATCATGCCCAAAGTTTGACGACATTCCGTGCCCCAGGCCAACCACCAACCTCGGCCTCAAGGCCTGCGGCGAACCGCACCCGTCCAACAGCCATCATCGAAGCCCAGCACGGGACAACGGTTGCCTCTCTGAGGATGCGGTCGCCGTGCTATTGCGACGGAGCGAAGCTACCGATCACTGACCCCGAGAAAACTGCCGATGTCTGGACCGCCGGCCAGGTCCCTGGATCGCCTCGACGAGCCTCGCGTGCGCGTCGCTGGCGACAAGCTTGACGCCGGTCGAGCCGCGCCTGTCAGCCCGGCGGGGATCAGCCGTCGCGCCCGGACCTGGCACGATAGCGATCGAACAGCCAGTCCCCGATCAGGTTCACCGACACCGCCAGCAGCACGATCGCGCCGGCCGGTGCGAGTGCCGCCATCGCGTTCGTGAACAGCAGCGACTGCGCGTCGGTGAGCATCCGCCCCCACTCGGCGGTGCCAAGCTGCGAGCCGAGCCCCAGGTACGCCAGGCCGGATAGCGCCACCAGCGCGCCGGCGAAGTCGATCGCGAAGTCGGCGACCAGGATCGGCGCGATATTCGGCAGCACGTGGTTGAACATGAGCCGGCGCGGTGGAACCCCGACGGTGCGGGCCGCCTCGATGTAGGGCAGGTTGCGCTGCTCCAGCGCCATTCCCCGAACGATGCGGATATCGCCCTGCACGTTGAAGATGCTCAGCACCACGATGGCGGTCCAGTAGCCGCCGCTGGTCACGGCGACGACCACGATCACGATCAACAGGCCAGGCAGCGCGAACATGAAGTCGACCACGCGCATGATCACCGTGTCGATCAGGCCACCGCGGTAGCCGGCCAGGATGCCCAGCAGGCTAGAGAACACCAGACCGCTGAAAGCAACGACCAACGGCCCGATGAGAGCGGCCCGCGATCCCGCAATGATCCGATCGAAGACGTCACGGCCCAGGTCGTCGGTGCCGAACCAGTGCTCGGCCGACGGCGGGCGGCCGACAGCGTTCAAGTTCGTGGCGCTCGCCCCGGTCCCAACGATGAGGTCCCCGATAATGGCCAACACCACGATCGCCAGCACGAACAGGCCACACAGCACGATCGTCACCGGCAGGCGACGCCGATAGCCGACCCCGCCGGCCTCCAGACCGCCGACGGCAGCGGTCGCCGTGGTCATCTCAACTCACCGCCTTCGTGAATCGGACCTTCGGATCGACCACCGCGTAGAGCAAGTCGACCATCAGGTTCGCGACGATGATCCAGGCGGCGACCAGCAGCACCAGTCCCTGAATCACCGGGAGGTCGGAATTCTGGATGGACGTGACCAGCAAGCCGCCGAGACCGGGGATACCGAACACCGTCTCGACGAACACCGTCCCGGTAAGCAGTCCGACCAGCAGCAGCCCAGCTGCGGTCAGGATCGGGATCATGGCGTTGCGCAGCACGTGCACTCGCAACACCCGGATGGGGCTGATGCCGCGCGATCGGGCGAAGGCAACGTGGTCGAGACCGAGCTGGTCGAGCACGGCCGCCCGAGTAATCTTGGTGATGAAGGCCAGCGGGCCGAGCGCCATCACCAGTCCGGGCAGCACCAAGTGCCACGCCCGATCCCACATCCCGCCAGAGCCGACCCCGAAAAGCGGGAACCAGTGCAGCTTCATGCCGAACACGTACAAGGCGGCGATGGCCAGCACGAAGTGTGGCGCGCTGCTCCAGAACACGTTGACCGCGACCACCGTGCGATCGATCGGCCCGCCCCGACGCTTCGCCGCCAGCACCCCGGCGCCAACGCCCAGCACCAGGGCCACCACGATGCCAAAAACATTGAGCACCAGAGTCGTCAACAACCGGCTGGCAATCGCCGAGACCACCGGCTGGCTGGAGTAGATCGACACCCCGAGGTCACCACGGACCGCGTTGCGCAGCCAGTACCAGTACTGCACGTAGAGCGGGTCGTTCAGGTGATACTTCGCTCGGATCGCCTCGACCGTCGCGGTGTCGGTCGCGTGCCCACCGATCAGCGCGGCCACCGGCCCGCCGGGAACCAACGACGTGAGCAGGAATACCGCGACCGTCACCAACACCAGCAAAGGAATCAGCAAGAGCAACCGCCGCGCCACATACCCACCCAAGCCGCGTCCGTGCACTGCCTATCCTCCCCGGCCTCTTCCTGCCGGAGTCCGGCAGGAAGAGGCGTCATCCCTTCGAGCTGAGGTGATCTCGGCGACTCCGATCGGTCGCCTGGCCGTTCCTGGATCAGCCAGGGATTATCTGATCGATCCAGGCGGAGGTTGAGTAGAAGGCGCCGAGCCCGCTCTCCGTCCAGCCCTTCTTCAGCGCGACCATCTGCTGGCCCCAGGCGATCGGAATGACAGGCACCTGCTCGGAGGCCGCCTGCTGGGCCTGCATGATGAGCGTGGCTGCCTTCTTCGGATCCGTGGACGACTGTGCCTGATCCAGCAGGGCGTCGATCGCAGGGTCTTTCAGGTTCGAGGAGTTATTGCCGTTCTGAACCGCCTGCGCGCTGGAGAAGTACTGGTAGGGCATCTGCACGGGGTCGGGCACGTCGGGCACATTCCCGATGATCTGGATGCCAAGGTTTGGCTTGTGATCCAGGATCACCTGGAACCGGGGTCCGCCGGGCATCAGGTTGAGGTTCAACGTGACCCCGATCTGGGCCCAGGACGCCTTCAGAGCCTGCGCGATGGCGATGAGCCCTGCCGAGTCGGACGGCACGTTCAGGGTCGTCTTGAAGCCGGACGGTACGGAGGACTGCGCCAGTTCCGACTTGGCCTTGGCGATGTCGTAGTCGAAGTGGTCCAGCTTGTCGTAGGCCTGCGTGGTGGCGTCCTTGCCGAGCACCGGGTAGAAGATCTGCGGATCGTTCACCGTGGTGGACACCTGACCAAGCCCGTTCATCAGCCCGGAAACAATGGACGCCCGGTCGGTGGCGTAGTACAACGCGCGCCGCACGTGGATGTCGCTGAAGGGCGCCTGCGTCATGTCCATCGTCAGGCCCTGCCACACGTAGGACGGGAAAGTTGTCACGGTGGCGGAAGACTTCCACTGCGCCAGTGACTTCGAGTCAACCGAGAAGGTCCCGTCGATCTGACCGCTTTGCATCGCGAGCAGCCGTGTCTGCGCGTCGGGGATGATCTGGAAGGTCAGCTTCGCGAACTTCGGTGTCGGGCCCCAGTAGTACGGATTGGGCACGTAGGTGACGTGCGAGTCCGGGACGAACTCGGCGACCTTGTACGGGCCGCTGCCGATCGGCAGCGTCTGTGGGGTGCCATAGGTAGACAGCGATTTCTCGACCGACGCCTTCTCCCAGATGAACCCACCGATGCTGGCGGGCAGGTACTGCCAGATGGTTTGCGGTTTCGATAGCGTGACGGTGACCGTGTCGCCACTGCCGGTGATCGACTTGACGGCCCCGAACAACCCGGCCTCCTGGGACGCCACCGCCTTGTCGAGCTGAAGGTTCAGCGAATAGACGACATCGTCCACCGTGAGCGGATTGCCGTCGGAGAACTTGACGCCCTTCCGGATGGTGTATGTGTACTCGGTCGGGCTAACGGCCTTCCAGTCGGTCGCGATCGCGGGCCGCAGCTTGCCGGCCGGGTCGTAGGTCAGGAGCTGGTCCTGCGTCAGCGTCATCAGCATCGCGCCATCGCTCGAGTAATTGGTGGGCGCGAACAACGTGCGTGGGCTCCCGGCCAGCGCCCAGGTGAGTTCCCGGGTCGGAGCCGGCGCCGAGGCGGATCCGGCCGAGCCGGTCGACGGGTTGGAACCGGCCGAGGTGTTCGGCCCGGCCGACGTCGACGTGCCGGACCCATCACCGGACCCCGAGCTGGAACACGCGGCCACGACGACAGCGGCGGCCGCCAGGGCGGCGGCGAGCATCACTCGACGCCGCCCACCTCCCCCGACGTCGGCCTTCCGTGGCCTTCCGACGAGATGGAGCATGCCTACCTCCTGATCGACGCCTGTTGCGGCGCGAGACCTGCTCGGCGTGCTCCCGCCATGACTAGCCGGGAGCTCCGGTTCGACCTCGCCAACCGTGGAGAAATCCGTGGTTCAGCAGGTTAGCAGACAACCAGATAACCGTCTAGATGGGCGATCACCGGACTCGCCCATCATCAAAAACCGATCGATTGGTCGAGTGAAGCGCCGACACTGGCGTCACCTGCAAGCCCGGCCACGCAGATCTGGCCGCCTCTCGCGCAGACCTTGATGGGCCACGCCGATCAGAGCGACGGGATATCCAATTCGTGATGGACATCGCGCGAGGCCGACGACTTCAGGTGCTCCGCCATCGCGGCACGCGCCTCGCGCGGGGCTCCCACCTGGATGGCATCCAGGATTCGCGCGTGCTCGGCGACGGCCTTGGCGATCCCCGCTGGCTGGTCTTGCGCCTCCACCCCGAAACGGCGCGCCATGCCCAGCATGGGCTCAAGCAGATCGAATAGGCGAACGACCAACTCATTGCGCGTTGCCGTGAGGATGGCCGCGTGGAAAGCGATGTCGTGCTCGATGAAGACGTCCGAGTCCCCAGGAGCCGCCGTCATCGCCGCATGGTGTCGCCGCATGGTGTCGACATCGGCGGCGCCCGCCCGAACGGCCGCTAGCTCGGCGGCTTGAGCCTCCACCGCGACCCGCAATTCCAGCAGTTCCAGCAGGATGCGATCCGCGTTTCCTCGTTCCAGCCGTACAGCCAACAACTCCGGCGCGAAATCGTTCCACGACCGCCGGTCCAACACCTCGGTGCCACGTCCTTGGCGACTGCGGGTCATACCGACAGACATCACCGCACGCATCGCCTCGCGCACTACCGAGCGACTGACGCCGAACTGCTCGCAGAGCTTCTCTTCCGTCGGCAGAAGGTCTCCTGGCACGAACTCCCCGGACAGGATGCTGCGGATGATCTCTCGACTCACCCGTCCGGCGAGAGTCTCGGCTTGCATCGACCGAAACTTCCGCGAACCCTCCCCCATCGGCGTCTTCCTCTCGGCCCGGCCCGGCACGCGCTCAGGCTGCACGGACTAAGATCATACAACCAGACAACCGGCGCTCCCATCAGTGACCGACCCACCGTCAAAGCTCGGCACCGCGAATCCACACACGCACCGGCAGGTCCACGCCCTCCCCGCTGCCGCCGGCGGCAGCGGGCTGATGGTGCCTGCTGGCCTACTGCGGTCTGCTCTGGGGCGAGGCGGCCGACCAACGTGTACGACGGATGCTCACAGCTCCGCGCGGCCATGACGCTGGATGTCTACGCGGATCTGGGGGCACCTCCCGCTTGCGGGGAGCCGATGAGGACTTGGAGGCCGTTGCGATCGCCCTGGGTCACGCAGTCGCGTCAGCAGTTGTGGGCACGTTAAGAGCAGGCGGAGAAAACGATCTTGACGCTTGATCGGGAGGATGATCGCTGACCTGCGCTGACGCGGGAGATCAGTCGGGAAACTGATGGCGGTAGCGGTGGAATTTGAACCCCCTTGGCGCCACTGGTCAGGCTGTTGCATGCCTCGTGACCTACACATGTGCATCAGCGGGAGTCACGGACGAGCAGGTGGTTCGTCGTCAATTGTGGGCAGGATGTGGGCACGCTGGTGATCTTGAACGTGGTCGAAGCTCCCGACACCACCGGTACCACGGTACGACCCATCGGTTGCCGCGGAGGCTGATGGCACGGCTCGGAGAACCGCGCTGACGCGGCCACGTTCCGCCGCGACGCGCCCCCTGCAGGATAGTGTCACCACGTAGCACCTATGTGTGTACACTTTCATCCATGGCTGGCTTCCTCGTATCGACGTCGACCGGCGGAGTGGACCGATTGCCCGCGACGTTCTCCTACAGCCAGGCACGCGCTCGCGGTCTGTCAGACCGGCGGCTGTATGCGCTGCGGGACGCGGGCACGATCGAGCAGATCGGCCGAGGCTTGTTCCGCCGCGCCGACCAAGCAAGCGACGCCGATCCGGATCTGCTCGAAATCGCCTACCGGGCACCGCGCGCGACTTTGTGCCTGACCACGGCCTTGGCCCGGCACGACCTGTCCGACGCGATCCCGCACCGGATCGACGTCGCCTTGCCCCGCGGCCAGCGGCGTCCACGAACCCAGGCCCCGGTGACCTGGCATGCCTTCGCCGCCGACACGTTCGACACCGGCCGCGACATCCTGCCCGTCACCGCGGAGGTCGCCATTGGTCTGTACAGCCCCGAGCGGTGCATCATCGACGCATTTCGGCTACGCCACCTGGAAGGACCCGAGGTGGCGGTCGAGTCGCTGCGCCGATGGCTGCGCCGCCGCGGCTCGAGCCCGGCGACGCTGCTGGCCATGGCTGGCGATTTCCCCAAGGCCGAACCCGCGCTACGCGCCGCATTGGAGATCCTGCTGTGACACGCGAGCGCCCCACCCGGGCCACCACCGCCGGCCGGGCCTACCTCGACCTGCAAAACCTCGCCCGCCGTCAGCGCCGCCCCACCGACGAGTTGCAGCAGTTGTACGCGCTGGAAGGATTCCTGGCCCGCCTCACCTCATCCGCGTACGCCGGTGCTCTGGTGCTCAAGGGTGGAGTCCTGCTGGCCGCTTACGACGCGCGCCGCCCGACCCGCGATATCGATGTTCAAGCACCCGGAATGGCCGGAGAGCCGACCGAGATCCTGGGCATCGTGCGGGAGATCGCCGCGATCGGTGCGGATGACGGGCTGGTGTTCCACCCCGACACCGCAACCGCAGAGATCATCCGCGACGAGGATGCCTACAGCGGCGTGCGCGTAGCCATGGCCGCGGCCCTGCCGCCGGCCAGGCTGAGTCTGCACATCGATGTCAACGTCGGCGACCCGATCGTGCCCGCCCCGCAGATCCTCGAGGTGCCCCGGATCCTGGGCGGCACCATCAGCCTGCCCGGCTATCCCCTACCGATGGTGTTCGCGGAGAAGATCGTCACGGCGCTCCAGCGCGGCACTGTCAACACTCGCTGGCGAGACTTCGCCGACATCTATCTCCTGGCCGGACGGCACCCCGTCGGCCACGCCGAGTTGCGTCGCGCGCTGACCACGGTTGCGGGCTACCGACAGGTCGAGCTGTCCCCGCTAAGAGTCGCGCTGGTTCGCTACGCCGAGATTGCGCAGCCGCGCTGGTTCGCGTGGCGACGAAAGCAGCACCTCGAAGACCGATTGCCCTCCTCCTTCGCCGACGTTGTCGACGATGTGACCCGCTTCGCCGACCCAGCCACCACCATCGATGACGGTGCCGAACGCCGATGGGACCCCCGCACGCGACGGTGGACATGAGACCCACCGCCCCACGACCGGCGCCAGCCCAGCAGCATGGTTGACCGCCACCGACGCGCAGCGACTACCCGGCTGCGGCACTGCCTTGATCGCGGTGCGCCCCTTCCCACCTGCGACGGTGCGGTTTGGCTGCGCTTTGGCTGCGCTTTCGCTGCGCCGGCGTCGATGGCCGGTGCGCTCGCCGTCGGCGCGCCGGCACATGCGGGCCGCACCCGGGTCCGCCGAACATTAGCGCGGGCGCGGGCCCCGGTGAGAGCCACCGTTCCGCTGTGAGTGACCCGGTCTGCGGGTGGCGGCCCTGAGCCACCGGTCCGCTGTGGGATGAGCTGTGGCGCCGGTGCCGTTCTGGCCGGTGCGACCGTTTCGTCGGTGAGCCCGCGGAATGATGGTGTTGATCGGCGGTATGACCGGTTCAATCGTGTTTGACTAGGCAGCCACGGTGATCGAAGGTGGGATTGCATGCAGAATTCCGGAAAGGAGACGGGCGCGTTCAACCATCTTGTCGATCACGATGTACTCGCCCTCAGCGTGAGCTCCGTCGCCGACCGGACCCAGTCCGTCGAGCACGGGCAATCCCATCGAGGCGGCGAAATTACCATCGCTCCCGCCGCCTGCGGACACTTCGGTGAGGGCGATGTCGAGCGCGGCGGCAGCGGTCGTCGCCAGCCCGTAGAGGCGGGCCGTTCCAGGACCGCGCTCCATTACCGGACGGTTCAGCCCGCCGGTCACACTGACGGTGGCCCCGCCGACGGCGCCGGCGAGAGCTCGAAGGCCGGTATCGAGCCTTTCGGCCTCGGCGACCGTGGCGGCCCGGGTGTCCACCATGGCCGTAGCGCTTTCCGCCACGACATTCGTGCGGCTTCCCCCGTGGAATGTGCCGATACTCACCGTCGAGCCAGCGGCCGGGTCTGCGAGGTCGAGTGCCGACAGGCATCGCTGCATAAGCGCGGTGATCGCGGAGGCTCCGCGCTCAGGATCCAGCCCAGCATGCGCCGCGACTCCCTTCGCCGAGATCTCGTAGATGCCCACCCCCTTCCGGGCGGTCTTGAGCGCTCCGCCGAAGCTGGGCTCAAGGACGAGCACTGCATCGCAATCTCGGCACGCATCTTCGATCAGCGCCCGTGAGGACACACTCCCGACCTCCTCGTCGGGGTTGAAGACCAGCACGAGATCGGGGCGCCGGATGCCGAGACGGTCCAGCGCCCTCACGGCCCACAACCCCTGAACCACTCCGGCTTTCATGTCGAATATTCCCGGTCCCGTGGCGATCCCGTCCTGAACGCTGAAGGGCCGTTCGGCGAGCGTTCCGGATCTCCACACCGTGTCGTAATGACTTAGCAGCGCGACTTTCCCTGGGCCTTCACCCGCGTAGCGCGACACCAGGGTGCTGCCGTACTCCGGATCCGAGTGACGTCGGAATTCCGCGGGCTTCCCCAACGACCCGACCAGCCAATCGTTCAGCCAGTCGAAGCCCACGTCGAGTAGCGGCACTTCCTGACTGGGGGTCTCCAAGGAGACGAATGTTCCAAGATCCGCCACCATGTGATCTAGATGACCCGACAGCCAATCCGATACCTCATCCATCAAATGCATTGGCTCTGCTTCGACACCCTGTGGCGTCACGCTATTTCATCCTCACTTTCAGCAGCGGTCGCGCCGACGACGCGCCCGCCATCAGCACCGGTCACGCGCGGAGACGTACTCGGCCACTTCCTGGTGGGTCGCGAACCACACGTCCTTGTCCGCGATCTCGTCGATCAGCTCCAGGAGCGGTATCAGCCGGCTGCGGTGGCCGGAGATATGCGGGTGCAGCGTCAACTGGAAAATCGATCCCGCCTCGTAGGCGCCGACGAACTCGTCCCGCCATATCTGCGTCACACCGCGCGGCATGGCGTACGGACGCAGCGCCGAATACCGATCCATCATGAAGTAGGGCGCGTCGTCGCGGATCCAGCTGACGGGAATCTCGACGATCCCCGTCGCCTCGTGATACTCGACGATCTCGAACGGCTCGTCGTCGGACATTAGGGACGAATCGTAGAGAATACCGAGGTCCCGGGCCACCCGGAGCGTCGACTCGCTGAAATCCCATGAAGGAGTCCTGATGCCGACTGGCCTGGTGCCGGACAGCTCTTCGAGGGTGTCCGCCGCACGGAACGCCAAGTCCCGCTCCACCTCCGGCGCGAGGAGCATGTTGCGCTCGTGGATCCACCCGTGCAGTGCGATCTCGTGGCCGTGGTCGACACATGCCGCGACATCCACAGGATGGAGCAGCGCTGATACGGCCGGTATGAAGAAGGTCAGCGGGATGTCGCGCGCCGCGAACTCCCGGAGGATTCTCGGCACGCCGGCCCGGGAGCCGTAGTGACCCTGCGCCATCGCGCCCGGACTGGTCTTGCCGTCCCGCAGGAAGGTCGACTCGTGATCCGAATCGAACGAGATGGCCACCGCGGCGCGTGCGCCGCCCGGCCACTCGTTAGGGAGCAGACGGCGGCCGGGGACCACGTGCTCGGCGTATCCGCGCCATACCGACTCCGGCCACCGCCAAGGCTCGGCGTCCTCGGGCCGGTCCGGCCCTGTCTGTTCGACCATGTCAATCCTCCGTGGAATGCCGGAGGGGCACCGTGACGAGCGTCATCACATCTGACTTCCGCCGTTGACGCCGAGCATCTGCCCCGTCACGAAATCGCTCGCGTCCGACGCCAGGAAGACCGCGCACGCCGCGACATCCTCCGGCGCACCCATGTGCCGCAGCGGCAACTCCGCGGCTTTCGCCTCGAGGGACTGGGCGTCCGGGTACACGGATCGGTTCATATCGGTGACGATCGAGCCGGGACCGATGGCGTTGACCCGGATCCCCAGGGGCCCGAGTTCCATCGCCAGCGATTTGGTCCAGGACAGGATGAATCCCTTGGTGCCGGCATAGACCGCACCGCTGTCCCACGCCCGCAAGGCGAGTTGTGACGCGATGTTGATGATCTTTCCGTGCTGCTTGCGTGCGATGATCGGCGCCACGGCGCGCGTGATCCGAAGCGGTCCGAGGATGTTGACATCGATCTGCCGCTGCCACGACGCCTCATCGTCGTCGAGAAAGGGGCCGGTCTGCATGACGCCGGCGTTGTTGACCAGCACATCGATCGTGTCGCACTCGTCACCGAGCCAACTCTCGAACCGACGGATAGAGTTCGGGTTCCCGAAGTCCGCCTGAACCAGCCGGGCGGACTGCCCCCGCCGCTGCGCGTAGGCGCTGAGCTCCTCGCATTCGGCGCGCGACTCGCGATAGTGGAGCACGACCTCGGCGCCCTCGTCGATGAAGGCCTTCGCGGTCGCCCGGCCGAACCCTCGGCTGGCACCGGTGATCAGCGCGACGCAGTTGTCCAGAACACCCATGGTCAGCGTCCGTCCTTCGCCTTGGCACGGGCCAGATCGGAGAACTCGTCCACCGTGCACACCCAGCCGATCGAGGCCGCGATCTGGCGGATCGCCGCCTCGTGGTATTCCTGCCCGTTCATGCTGCCGGTGGCGTCTTCCAGCACCACGACCGAGAAGTCCCTGGAGTTGGCATCAAAGGAGGTGTGCAGGACGCAGTTGTTCGTGTTCACTCCGCCGATGAAGAGGCGCTCAATGCCGAGGCCCCGCAACGTCAGTTCGAGATCCGTCATATAGAAGCTGGTGTAGCGGAACTTCACCACTACGGGTTCATGCGCCAGTGGTGCCGTGTCCGGCATGAACTCGGCGTAGGGGCTGCCCTCAGTGCAGATGTTCGCCTGCCTGACGAACGACGCGCCGACGATGGGTTTGCCGTTCTGCCACCGGAAGAACGGATTGCTTCCGCTCCGCTCACCCCACGGGGCGTCAGGCTTCTTCCAGGTGCCGACATGAATGATCGGCATATCGATTTCGCGGGCCACCGCGAGGGCCGCGGCCGCGCGCCGATTGACGAGTTCCGCGCGGTCCTTCGGCAGAGTGTGGTATCCCACGCCGTCGACATCCATGTGCCGTCGTTGCAGGTCGATGAACAGCAGGGCCGACCGCTTCACATCTGTCGACTCGGCGATTTCCACCGGAAGTGACATGACAGTTCCTTTCTCTAACTTTCGGGTAGGAGGCGCTGCGCCCCCTGGAGAATCGATTGCCGCTCGGACGCGCTCACGTCCGCGTCATCGACGAGAAGCAGTGGCTGACGTTCCGCCATATCGAACGGGAAGTCCGTTCCTGCGAGGACACGGTCCGGACCGACGAGGGACGAGAGGTGTGACAGCGTGCGCGGATCGAATACCACTGTGTCGTACCAGAAGCGCCGGAGCAGCGATTTGATGGCGGCCGGATCGTGGCCGGCGTATTCGGGCCGAACGGATGCGGCGTGGACGAGCCGGCCGAATATTCCCGGCAGGATTCCGCCGCCGTGCGCCAGGATGATCGTGAGGCTCGGGTAGCGGGTCAGCACGGGGCTGAGCATCAGCTGGACGGCAGCGGTCCCTGTTTCGACCGGGTTGCCGATCACGTTGCGCAGGTGGAACGCGGACAGCTGTTCCGCCGCGGCGACATAGTGGGGATGGATGAACACGGGAACGCGCAATCGCTCCGCCGCGGCCCAGAAGGCGTCGATATCGGAGTCGACCAGCGACCGGCCGGCGACGGTGGTGAGTATCTCAACCCCGCGCAACCCCAGCGTGTTCACGGCGTGGTCGAGCTCCGCGGCAGCCGCGTCACCGCCGGCTTGCAACGGGACCGTGCCGAATCCGAAGAGGCGCCGCGGATCTCGTGCCGCCGCCGCGGCGACCGACTTGTTCAGCCGCCGCGACCACGCCGTGCCTGCATCGATGTCCAGCTCGTACAGCAGGGCGAAAGGCGGCAACAGCAACGTCCGGCCTCGGAGCGAATCGCCGTAGTCGGTGCGGAACTGGGATTCGGGGTCCAGCAACTCCACGGGAGCGCGGTAGCGGTGCTCATTCGCCGTGATCAGCACGTGGTCAGACGATTCCGTCAGCTGTACCGGCCCGTCTGCCGATACCACATCGCGCGGCAGATAGTGGCTGTGGATGTCGATGATCATGTGTTGCCACCGGCCGCCGGGATGATCGGGATAAGCAGGTAGGGCGGGTCCGCCTCGGTGCTGTGGATGGTGGTGACACCGCCGAACACGTTCATCGGACGGTCGACCGGGTCCTCGTGAGTGAACGGTCCGACGCCACGGAGCGGATACCGCGAAGCCGGGTCGGTCTCGGAGCCGTTGTCGTAGTCCCGGCCCCGAACGGTGACGGCGAGCCGGTAGCCCTTCGGCAGCGCGATGCAGGTGGGCCAGATCTCGATATCGAGCCCGACCGGCACCCCGGGCCGGAGCGGCAGGCGCCCATCGTGGCTGTGAAGCGGCCGGTACGTCTCGGTGGCCGACTCGTCCAGCTTCCGGTGCGAGGCCCGGAGCCAGCCGAGAGCGAGCGGGGTGCGGGGATCGTTGGATCCCTGGAAAGTGACTTCACGGCCGTCCGGGTCGATGGCGGCCACGCAGAGAAAGATGTCCGCATCTTCAGTGCTGGACGAGATGTTCAAGTGCGCAGCCAGCGGTCCGGTGAGCTCTGTGTCCTCGTCCATCGGCGCTGAGACGAACCGGATGCCGTCGCCCGTGGCGTCGAACGAGGCGTCGGCGGTGGATCCGCCCTCCCGGCCGAGTGTCCGCGAGCCGAGGTCCAGATAGAGCTTGGTCCACACGGTTCGCTCGAGCGGCCACTCATATTCGGCCCTGTCGACGAACGACCCGTCGACCTGCCGCACGCGGAGCGAGACCGGTGGGCGCGACATCCAGGCGTCCGAGTCTCCCTTGAGGAAGCAGGAGAAGAACTCCTTCTGCATGCGCACGCCATAATCGGTGTAGAAGGGCGACGTGTGGGTGTCGCCGTGCATCTCGAGCCATTTGTGCGTCGATCCGGCCCGCAGGAATCCCTCGGTGTTGCCACGCGGATGCAGCCCCTGGCCGCCCCAGTTGCCACAGGACAGCAGGGGTGTGACGATGCGCTCCAAGTCGGCGGTCCGGTCGCGATAGAACTCGTCGACGAACTCCCGCCGCCGGATCTCGTCGACCAGATCGCGGCGGTGACGTGCCAGTTCGTCGGCGTCGAACTCCTCGGGCCCCGTCACGGACTGGCCGGTGACACGGCTCCGGTAGCCCGCGGCGGTGGCGCCGTGCTGCACTGTCTCGTAGAGGTTGCGGTACCAGACGTCGACAAACTGGCTCCTGATCCCACCGTGGCGGGCGAAGTCCCGATAGAAGTCCGCGGCCCCCTCTTGCACGATCATCGCCGACAGGTGCGGCGGCCGGAGCGCGGCGACATGCCATTGGTTCATCGCGTAGTACGAGATGCCGGCCAGACCCACCTTGCCCGTGCTCCACGGCTGGACCGCCGCCCACTCGATGCAGGTGTAGTAGTCGCGGGTCTCCCGCGGTGACCACGGATCGAGGTAGCCCGGGGACCTACCTGCGCCCCGGGAGTCGATTCGAATACAGACATATCCGTCCGGCACCCACCGCTCCGGATCGACCGTCTCCCACGTCTGGTAGACGTTGGTAGAACCACGCTCGATCTCGGGCCACTCCGTGACGGCCTTGGTCCAATTGAAGGTCCATCCGTCCTGCACGGCCAGGCCCTTGCCGTACGGCCCCATGGTCATGATGACAGGATGCCGACCACCGCCTTGCGGACGGTACACATCAGCCCGCACCGTCACACCGTCGTCCATCACAATCGGGACATCGAAATCAATCGTCATGCCGTTCGCGCTGCGAGTGAACTGACCCTTGTGAACGTCTCCTGAATTCGGATTTTCGGCAGTCATCAACTATCCCTCGTAGAATCTTGTACGAGCTTCCCGAATGGAAGATGCGCGCTCATTCTGAGCGCGGCATACGACAAATGGATGTCGCTACACCGCATTCACCACGGTGAGAAAAGTCCTCACCGGTGAATTCACATCAAGACGAGGTGGGAACACCCGGTTTCAGCCTGGACTCGGTCTCCAGATATACGGCCCGCAAATGATCAGCCATCGCGACTCGAGCGGCATCACTGTCTCCACGGCTGATCGCGTCGAAGATCTCGGAATGCTCGGCGTCCGCGTGAGCTGCTCGTTCCGCACTGGCTACATATGCGGACTGGATCTCGATCTGATTGCTCAGCTGGACTATCATCTGCGTCAGCAAAGTATTGCCGGCCGCTTCAGCAATGATGACGTGATATTGATAGTTCAGCTTGGCCCGTTCACCATCCGAACGGGTGCTCTCCATCTTCTTCAGCAACTCCGCCATATGCTCGAGGTCGCGGGCGGTGCGTGAGCCTGCGGCGGCTCCCGCGGTGTGCACCTCAAGGAGGTTCCGAACTTCGTGCAGTTCCCGCAGGTTGAATCCGGCGACAAGCAGCGGCGCGTCGGCGAACGACGCCTTGACGAAATTGCCCCGACCGGAGTGGGATTCGACCAGTCCGAGGGCTTTCAGGTGCCCGAGCGCTTCTCGTACCACCGTCCTGGCCACGCCGAACCTGTTGGCGAGGTCGAGCTCCGAAGGAAGCCGGGAGTTGACCGGCAGTTCTTTGCTCCGGATCAGCTCGGCCAGGTGTTCGGTCAGCCGGTCGACGGTGCTCTGCCGATGCATCGATGGAAGTGGAGGAATAACGGCTGATGCAGTCTGACTGGCTGACAGGTTCTCCATAGTCCAAGACTCTCATACTCCTCCTTGGGACGCAATCGAGACAGTGGGCCGCTCGGCGGCACAGATATTCCGGGCGGCGGCCCGCCGTTCCCGGCCAGCGTGCCAGTTGCGCCGGGCTGTTTGACGTCGCATTCCTATCCTTCCTCGACTCATGTCTTTCGGATGCGCCCTACTCCGCCCAGGGCAATCTGCCCCCTCGGTACGGGCCGAGGCAGGGCGGGCCAACCGTCCAATGCATGTCCTGACGGGCGAGGTCGTAGATCACCGAGGCGTTCGTCTGCCCGAAGCTGGTGGCATCGCTCTCGTCAGCAGCGTGCCTGCAGATCGCCTCCGGGTACTCCGCGTGATCCCTGAGCATCGCCTGCACGCGGCCCATATCGACCCGCCCGTCGGCCGATTGCAGGCGCCGTGCGGCTCGTGCCGCCCGGATGTAGGTACCGACCGAGGCGTTCCGCACGAACTGGCCTCGATCCACGAGGCCGGGCGGGGAGACGAGGAAATTGTTGGCGTGCGTGAGAATGCTGTCGACCGCCGGAAGCACCGAGAAATGCGTCGGGCTCCATTCCATGTCGACAATCTCGCCCGTAGATCCCGACGCGAGCAGGAAGTTCCCAGATCCAGCCCGTTCACTGTTTGCTACCACGTTCATCGCCGCTGTCAAGGACCGCGTTTCCAGCACGGCGCGCGACAGCGCATGGAAGGTGAGCCCACGCTGGAACCTGTTCGAAACGAGAAGGTTGTTGCACAGCACAATGCCGTGTGAGTTAACGCCGAACTTCGCGAGCATGCCGGCCTCGGTCAACGTCACCAACTCGGTGCCGTCGCCGATCTTCACGTGCAGGAAGATCGAATTCTCCAGCACCGATCCCAGCCAGTCCCAGTTCTCCCCGACCAGCACGCCGCCGTCCGCGGTGCGGTCGCCCCCAATCGCGAATGACGTGCATTCGCTGGCGGCATATGGCAACAGCATGCCGGGCGAGGCGATAACGCGGGAATAGGCGATCTCGGTTCGCGCGTTCAGGGCGCCGATTTCTTGAAGGCTGTGATTGCTGCCTTCTGCGATGCCCGCCATCTCCTCATATAGCGAAGGGAATGCCTTGGACAGGGCATGGTTGTATTCGTCGGCAGCGTCAAGAGCCTCCTGCCACGCCATCTTGGCAAAGCTGGCGAACCAGTCCTTGTATATTTCCAGATTGGACGCGATCTGGTGGCGCGCCGATTCTCCATGGATCAGACCTCGCTGCCGCGGCGTGCCGTCCGCCACGATCCACCGGATATCGGGAACGATACCGGGCCCGTTGTTGTTCACGGGCATCGTGTTTCGTCCCCCGACTGATCCCGGAGCATCGCCGGCAGGTCACTCAAAGAGACAACCCAACCCAGGCAGCGGCGCACGTTCTCCAGAGCGAACTGGTGAAGGTCTTCCCCGTACATGCTGCCGACGCAGTCCTCGACCATGATCACCCGGAAATCGCGGTTGAAGGCCTCGAATGCGGCATTCTGCACACAGGTATTCGTGTTGATTCCGGCGAGGATCAGGGTCTCGGTTCGCAGTGCCCGCAGCAGCGGCTCGAGATCCGTGCCATAGAACGAGCCCAGCCGCCGCTTGGAACGGACCTCGTAGTCCGCGCGCAGCGTCGGCATCGATTCGGTGGTCACCGAGCCGGTGACGTTGTGGTCCTTGACGCCCTTGAAGTGCGCGGGCTGCGCCTCGGACGAGGCGATCATCGCCTGACGGAAGGGGTTGATCAGCGACTCCCGGCCGATGCCGGGAATGAGCCGGCTCTCGAGGATCGTGTGAACGATTGGGATCGAGCGCGAACGTGCGAAGTCGAAGAGCTGTTCGGTTGCCGAGATCACCCGGCTCGCGAGTTCGGGCGTCACCGGCATCGTCGCGACATCCGGGTCGAGATGGCCGCGATGCATGTCGATGGCCAGGACTGCCGTCGTCGACGGCTCGAGATCAGGGAGAGGAAGCACGGTACTCCTTCGGTCGGTTCGGCTGGTTCGTCAGCCGTCTGCTCAGTGCACGAGCAGGGAAACGCGATGGGTCACAGCGGGGACGCCGAGCAAGTCGCCGAGTCGGCCCGCGCCGCCGCCGCCGCAGACGGACTCGGCAGTGGGCTCAGTGGACGACTGCCTGCACCTGGACTTCGATCAGCGCATGCGGAACCAGCAGCGCCTTCACCGCCAGGGTGGTGCTCGGCGGGTACTCGCGGCCGCCGAACGCGGGCTCGTACCAGGTCCGGCGGATGCTGAGGAACTCGTCGGCGAGATCCGGGTCGGTGAGGTAGGTCGTCATATTGGTGATATGGCGGATCTCTGCGCCGATCGAGGTGAGCGCAGACTCGACTCGCCACAACGCCTGACGTGCCTGGGGTGCGAATTCATCGTCGACCACGCGGGCGTTCTCGTCGATGCCGCACTGGCCGGCCACAAAGACCAGCGGCCCGACCCGCACCACCGACGAATAGGTCCGGGGAATGCTGTTGTGCAGGCCCGGGGCTTGTTCCACGACACTTCGTGTCCACTGCTCGTCCATCTTGTCCCTGTCTTTCTTCGTGTTTGCATGCCGTGACGGGGGCCGCGGCGACCGTCACCGGCGCGGATCGCCGACCGCTTGTCCCGCGTGGGGACGAGCGATCGCCGACGCAGCGCTGTCTCATGCCGGTGCGGCGACCACCGGTCGCGGCAGCTGTTCGTCATCCCCTGCATCACCGTCGCCTTTCGCCATGAGGAACTGGCTGCGTGCCCGGGCGTGCGCCCGCACGCTGATGGCCACCGTGAGCGCGAGACCGAAGGCGATCTGGCTGACCGCGTTGAACTCGCTAAGCACGTAGGGAATCCCGACCACGATCAATCCGCCGATCAGCGGCCCGACGAATCGCGAGGTCGCGCCCGCGATGGTGGCCCCCAGCACGACGTAGATGGTGGTCCAGATCGTGAAGGAGGTCGGCGCCACGACGGCGACGATGAGCGCGGTGGCCCCGCCGGAGACGCCCGCGCAGGCCCCCGCAACGGCGAAGGCGACCAGCCGCACCGTGGGCACGCTGATGCCGATCGACAACGCAGCCGTCGGCGTATCGCGCAGCGCCTGGCACATCAGTCCCACCGTGCTCCGTTTGAACAGGGCGACCGCGACCAGTGCCACGATCGTCGTTCCCAGCGCGAGGTGGAACCGCCCGGTCCCGCTGGACACGTCCACCCCGAACAGGCTCAAGCTCGGCAGGTACAGCCCGTTGGAACCGTGGGTCAGCGACCGCAGGTTGCTGGCGAGCTCTGGGATGGACAGCGACACCAGCGAGGTGAGGATGGCCAGATACAGCCCCGACAGCTTGCCGACGCAGAACCCGATGAGAGTAGACAGCAGTGCGCCAGCCAACCCCGCGACCAGGATCGCGGGCACTCCGCTGATGCCGGTGTGCACCGCAAAGAGGCCGGCGGCGTAGGACCCGAGCAGCATGAACCCGCCCTGCGCGAGGGAGAACAGCCCGGTCTGCTCGGACAGCACGCTCTGACCGGCGATGCTGACCGACATGAGCACCGCGAGGGTGATCATCAGCAGGCCCGAGTCGGAGATGACCAGGGGCGCGAGCGCCAGCACAACGACCACCAGGACTGCCGCCCCGGGCAGCGACGAGAGCAGTCGCCACGAGCGGCGCACCGCGGGCGGCAACGTCGGGCCTGAGATCCGGATCAGCGGGACATGCCGCGCAGGCCGACGACGGGGTCGACGCCGTGCCTTACCCGCGCTGTATTCGATGAAGTCCGGGAAGAACCGGATTCCGTCGGCCGCCCGTTGTCCCACGATGCCGGTCGGCTTGAAGGCGAGGACGACGATCAGCACGATCAGCGCCGCGGTTGCCGTCACCTGGGCCTGGAAGTAGAAGTTGGCTACACCCACGACCGCGCCGAAGACCAGACCGCCGATCAGCACGCCGCTCAGGTTGTCGAGCCCGCCCATGACGCCGGCAGCCAGCGCGATGATCAACAAGTTCGTCAGCGCGGTGGGTGAGAGCGACAGCTGTGGCGTGATGATGATGCCTGCAACGGCCGCGAGCGCACCGGAGCCGGACCAGACGATCAGGTCCAGTTTGCGGATCTGCAATGCGTTGCCCGCCGACACGGCCCGGCTGTCAGCCATCGCGCGGAGCAGTACTCCTGTGCGCGAGCGCGTCAGGACGATCACCAGCGCGATGGTGGCCAGGCCGACGATGCCGATGGTGACGAGCCCCGCACGCGGGACGGTCACCGACGAACCGAGTCGAAGGGATCCTTCCAGCCACGACGGAGCGGGCAGGACCTTGATCTGCTCGCCCCAGATGATGCTGATCAGTCCCATCAGCGCCAGTCCAGGCCCCAGGGTGGCGATCGACGTGATGACGAAGTCGCCACCCGGTGTGACCCGGACCAGCATCGCGTTGAGACCGACGTTCACGAGGACCGCCAGCACGACGGCGATGAGCACCGCAGGCAGGTACCCGACGCCTTCGTCCAGGAGCCAGTACACGATGTAAGCGGCCAGCGTCGCGATCGCCCCGATGGCGAAGCTCAGCAGGTGGGTGAACCGAAGGGCAACAGCGACGCCCCACACGATGGCGACGTAGAAGGCTCCCGTGGCAAGCCCGCTGACGATGACGTTCAACATCGGGATTCGTTCCTCCGAGGGATTAGAGATCAGCCACCCAGCGGAACAAACGTGCCGCCGGACACCTGGTACATGGAGAGGCCATCGTCCTTAATGAGGGTGTTGTGGTCGTCCGGGGTGAGCGTGATGGTGGTGAATCCGACCTCTTGGCCACTCAGCGCGTAGAGAGCACCGATGAAGTTCTCCCGGTTCATTTCCTTGCCGCTGTCCGCGACACTCTGGACTCCGGCCGCCAGCACGGCGCCCATCTGCCAGCCCATCGTCCCGAAGTAGGTCCCGGCGTCCGGGGCGTACTTGGCCGTGACCTCGCGGAAGCGCTGCACCTCAGCCGAGTCCGCGCCGGAGTCGACCGGCGGGTACGCACCGTCGAGCTTGAATCCCTCTGCCGCGTCCGCACCCGCCGTCTGGATGAGAACGGGGTCGAGGGTGCCGGAGAAGCCGTAGAACGGGATATCGACGCCTTGGCCGCGGGCGGCCTTGAGCATGTACCCCGCGCTCTGGGCGTGGGCCATGATTAAGGCGCTGTCCGCGCCCGCCGACAGCGCCTGCTGGATGTACGGCGTCATGTTGGTGTCTTCGGCGGCGACGGCGATGGACGACACCAGGTCGGCGCCCAGACTCTTCGCGGCCTCCTCCAGCGGCGCCACGGTCTCGTCGGCGAAGCTCGGATCGTAGAAGAGAGCGACCTTCTGGTGCTTGTCCTCGTTGACCATGTGGCGAAGCACGTACTGCGCCTCGGTGACGTAGTTGGTCAGTACACCGAACACGTTCTCCAGACCGGAGGCGTCGATAGCCGCACCACTCACGGTGGCGAAGATCGGCGGCGGATTGGTCTGGGACTTGATGATCTCGACGGAACCGTTGAACGGAGGCGTGGTCACCAGGGCCAGAGCGAACGGATCGTCTGCCAGCAGGGTCTGCGCGGCCAGCGCGCCACCGGAAACAGTGCCGTTGTTGTCGAGGTATTTAAAGTCGAAGGTGTAGCCGGCAACGCCGCCTTCGTCATTCTTCGCCTTGAGGTAGGCGACCATCGAGTCGCCGCTGATCCCGTAGGAGGCTGCCGGGCCGGTGCGCGGGCTCGACACCCCGATCAGCAAGGTCTTGCCTGCGTCGCCGCTGCCGCCGCCCCCGCCTCCCACGGTGTCACTGGTGGCGGCCTGGGGAGAAGAGCTTGACGAATCACTCGACTGGCTGCCCGCCGTGGAGGAGCAGGCTGCGACCAGTCCGGCCAGGGCGACGGTGGATGTCGCCACCATGAGATGACGCTTGAACTTGCTGAGCATGTGTCGTGCCTTTCATCTGATAAATGGTGCGAACAGTGGGAAACGCGTTCGATCGGCGGCCGACGACTTCTATTCGGTGTCCTGTGGCTCGTGGGACTGCACGCCGAGATAGGCCTTGCGAACCTCGGGGTGCTCCCGGATTTTGTTCCAGGTGCCTTCGAGGAGGATCCGGCCGTCGACCATGACGTACAGCCAGTCCGTGGCACGCCGGATCAGATCCATGTCGTGTTCCACGAGCAGGCAGGTCGCGTCGTGATCCACGACGTATGTGCGGAGCGCCTCGACGATGCGGTCCCTGTCCTGCCGGCGCACGCCGGCCGCGGGCTCGTCGACGATGAGCGCCCGGGGCCGCATCGCGAAGGCCTGCGCGAGTTCGAGCAGCTTCTGCTCTCCGGCCGGCAGCGATCCGATATAGGAGTTCCGACGATGGGTCAGGTCCACCGCCTCCAATGCGTCACCGATGTCGGCCGTTTCCGCGCCGGCTGCGCGTCGGCCGCGCGCGGATCCGTTGCCGATGGCACCGCGCCTGGCAGCCAGGCGGAGGCTCTCGGCGACAGTGAGGCTGCGGAACAGCTGCGGGGTCTGGAAGGTGCGGCCGAGGCCCGCCCGTGCCCGTTCGTGGGGCCGCGAGATCAACGACGAGGCATCGAGACGCACGTGGCCCGTGCCGCGCACCATGCCGGCGACGAAGTTGATGAGCGTGGTCTTCCCGGCGCCGTTGGGTCCGATGACGCCTAGTACTTCACCCTGCCGCGCCGTGAGCGTCACGTTCGACACGGCTTTCACTCCGCGGTAGGCCACGCTCGCGTTGTCCACTTCCAGGACCGAACGGGCAGTGGATCGCCGGGTCTCTTCGACGGCGGCATTCGCGGCCGTCACTGGGTCGGTGGCGCTCACGAGAAGTACACCTCTGCAATCTGGGATCCACTGGCAAGCGCCTCTGCGGTGTCGGTCAGCGCGACGGCACCTCGCTGCAGCACGTAGCCCCGTGTGGACAGGCGCAGCGCACGGTCGACTTCTTGCTCGACCAGGATGATGGTGCGCGAACCGTCCTGGACGATCCGCTCAAGCTGCTCGTAGATCTCGTCGACGAGCGTCGGCGCTACACCGAGCGACGGCTCGTCCAGCAGGAGGAGGATCGGATCGGCGACGACGGCCCGGCCAAGCGCGACCATCTGCTGCTGGCCGCCGGACAGCTCGCCGCCGTAACTCTGGAGGCGGGCGCCGAGCCAGGGGAACAGTTCGCACACCTCGTCGAGTTTCCGGCGACGGGTGTGACGCGGGACGCGCTGCCGCCCGAGCGCAGCCAGCAGCAGGTTCTCCTCCACCGTGAGGCTCGGAAGCACCCCGCGCGTCTCGACGACCTGTATGACGCCGAGCCGCGAGATGTCGGAGGCTGACAGGCCGTTGAGTGACGTGCCGTTCAGCCGGATCTCCCCAGCGGACAGCGGGAGGAAGCCCGAGATCGCGCGAAGCAACGTCGTCTTCCCGGCGCCGTTGGCACCCAGCACTGAGACGACTTCGCCGGAGCTCGCATGCAACGACAGTTGGTGCAACGCATTGACTGGACCGTATCCAGCGCTCACGTTCTCGACTTCCAGCAGCCGCGAACGGCTGCTTTGGCCTAGTCCAGGATCGGAATGCAAGCCGGAGATCCCTTCACTCTTGTGCACTGCGCCGGCGACATCCGCTCGCTAATGACAAAAGCTGCGGAGCCGGTGCCCCGGCGGTGTATGAGCAGAACTATCAACAGCAATCCATCAGGCTGCCAGACAGGCAGCTGACAGACAGCCTGAGGTTCGAGCGAAGTTTGCCATGCCCTGCTGCCGTTCGCAAGACCTCGGCAAGACTCACGGAAAGTGCTCGCATCGGGTGCCCGCCGCATTCTGATCTGGGCCACCGGCGGGTCCGGCCACCAGTAGCACGAGCCCGACTGCTCCGCTGCGGCCAGGTCAGGGCCGATCTTCAGCAGTCGAGCGGCGCCGCGTTCGCGGCCGTGAGATCTCCGCGTCGACCGCGCAACGCACCGGGTCCGTCGCAGGCACCGGCCATGGCCAACCCGCCTCGTCCAGCAGGCCCGCCAGCCATGGGTCGGCGCACGGCGACTCCGGTCTGGACCGGCCGTGGGCGTCGGCCGCGACCACAACGTGCCCACAATCTCTCCAGAACGGCGCCACCCATGTGCTGCGGGATGACGCATAAGACCAGGTCACAGCCGGTTCGGGACCATCGCGGCAGATCGCAAAACCGCTCCATTATCGTTCGGGACGAAGAGGCGGTGGGATCGAATCCCGCGACCGGACACCGCCACGCCCCGACCACCAACGGGCTGCGCGAGGTGAACGCCCTGCTTTCATGACGCCACCGCGGACCCACAGCGGCACGCTTGTTCGCGTTCGTCATCCACGACGGGCGCATGCCATACTGTCCGGATAGTCTGCCGTCATGTCGACGACTGGCCTGGAAGTGCGCCTCCGTGAGGGCCGTGGGCGTACGGAGGTGCCGCGGCAAGGAACCCGACGACTTGCTCTTTGCGCTTCCCCGGCCCGGTAGGGGAGCACATGCGCCCGCCGCGCGGCTCGGGTGGCTGGTTCGAGAACGCCCGCAAGCGCGCCGGACTGCCGAGGCTGACCCCGCACGACTCCGGCACACCGCGGCATCACTGTCCGTGTCCGCCGGCGCCAACGTCAAGGCCGTCCAGCGGATGCTCGGGCACAGATCCGCGCGGCCATGACGCTGGATGTCTACGCGGACCTGGGGGCACCTCCCGCTTGCGGGGAGCCGATGAGGACTTGGAGGCCATTGCGATCGCCCTGGATCACGCAGTCGCGGCAGCAGATGTGGGCAAATTAAGGGCAGACGGAGAAACCGATCTTGATACTTGATCGAGAGGATGGTCGCTGACCTGGGCAAACGCTGATCGAGGCAACAAAAACTGGTGGCGGTAGCGGTGGGATTTGAACCCCCTTGGCGCCACTGGTCAGGCTGTCGCATGCCCTGTGACCTTTACATATGCATGAGCGGTGATCACGCATTGCCCGATGTTTCGCTGGGAATTGTGGGCAGGATGTGGGCACGCGATGGATCTTGAAGTGGTGCCAGACGAGGACCGACGCAGCCGTTGAATTTCCGTCTTCCAGCCGGCGAATCGGATGCCCGACGAGCCCGCCCCAGGGCGGGACGGGTTCGTCACGTTCCGCTACCGCTTCTCGTGCGGCCGGCCGGTCACCGTCCGGCCAGCAGCGCGTTCCGACCATCGCCACCCAGCGGCACGGGCGCTATGCCACGAGCTGGCGGCGCAGTTGGTCAAGTTCCCGGGCGATCCGTTCGACGGTGCTGGCGGGCGACTCCGCGGCCGTCCGCAGCTGATCGAGTACCCAGCCCCGCACCAACGACGAGACTGTCACCTCGAGCGCCGCCGCATAGCGGCTCAACTCCTCGAACTCGTCAGGGTTGAGCCGCACGGACAGCACCTTGCCGCGCTGCGCTCCTGGCCGAGTTGCCGCGCTCGACAGCGGCTCATCCCGGGTCGCTTCTGCACGTTCGCGTTCCCTTTGAAGATCTTCGTCCGTGGGCGCGGCCACCGCGCTAGTTGGACTGTCAGCCATCGGATCCATCCTCCAAATACTGGCGCAGCGCCGCGCCTCTTGTCTTCCATGCGGTTGCCCCGCGCAGGACACCGTGAGCGTCCCGAAGCGCGACAACGGTGATCACCATCCGAGCCGTCGGCGAGTATCCGACGATCCGGACGCTGTTGGCGTGCGCCGACTTCGGATCCGGCTCGTCGACGAGCCGGTCAGGGTCGTTGACCACCTCCGCCGTCCACGCCGGCACGACGTCGGCCGCGTTCGGGTAGCGCGCGGATCGGCTGCCGATGTGCCGCGCCGCTTCCTCACTCCACTCGATCCGCTCCGACACGTATGACAGTGTATGACGTAGCACTCTATGTGGCAACAGCGACCGGACTGCGCGCCCCACGGCCACGAACCGAAACGGATCCGGCAACCCGGAAGTCCGGCGTATTGCAACGGCCCATTAGCACTTGCGCTGTAAGACTGCTAGCGCTGGGTCTCGCCTAATATCGTCTGGGGTCGGGTGGAGCGGTTGCTGGCGAACCCGCCGGTCAGCAGGCCTACCGCGCCCACGACGGCCCGGGCTCCCAAGCAACGGCAGGCAAGACTGAGCGAGAACCAGACCAAGGCCCTGGTCGCGGATTACCTGGCGGGAACGTCCATCGCCGGCGTGGCCGGCAAATACGACGTCGACCATGCCACCGCCCTACGGCGGCTCAAGCTCGCTGGCGTACGGACGCGGTCTCCGCACCGCGCGATCCCGGACACCGAGTTGCCGCATCTCCGGGAGCTACGGGCCCTGGGCTGGAGCTACCAGCGGATTGGCGATCACTATGGCTCTGCTGTCGGACGACTGTGCAGAACACCCTGAGCCGGGCTCAGGACGCCTGACGGGAGGGCCGAGCTGATCGCTGCACCAGTCCACAGAGTGTGGGGTTGTCCACAATTAGCAGGTCAGAGGCTCTACCCCGAGAACTACAAGCGTGTCGTTCCTCACAGGTAAGATAAGCACGGCACGACGGACCCAGGCCAGATGCCTGGTTCGGGCGTCCGGCCTGGTTCTGTCGGCGATCTGCTAGGGGCAGACTCCGACCGTACCAGCCCCTCGGTGTAGCTGGCTGGTGACGCTCCGATTACGCGCCGTGACCGCACGCCTCGCTTAAAGCGAGGAGAGAGGAGCAGGCCATGTCCGCCAAGGGCAACCTACGACCCGGGGACCGAACACCGGTCTCTGGTCAGTACCCGGTGATCGGGCCGCGTGGCGGCGACACCGGACGGGAAGTCACTTCGGTCGAAGGGCGGCCGCTGCCGCCCACGTCGCGACCGGGTGAAACCTACGGCAAGCCCGATGTGACCAAGCACAAGCGGTGAGCCGATCCCGCCGAGGCGTTATGCCCGACGCCTCGGCGGGACACATCACCCGAGAGCTGAAAGCGAATACGTGATGCTCAAGTGTCAAGGGCCACGAATTCTTGACCACTGGCGGCCAGCAGACCTGACCGGTGGTG
>CALANS010000159.1 GCA_937926105.1 uncultured Actinomycetes bacterium
CCAGCGGCTGGTCGGCGCCTCGGGTGCGGCCCTGCAGTTCTCCAGCGGCGGCATGTACGGCGTGCGCGCCACGCCGGCGGCCACCGGTGAGCCGGAGATGTGGCTGCTCGGGTCGAGTGACTATTCGGCGCGGCTCGCCGCCCGGCTCGGGTTGCCGTACGTCTTCGCCAGCCACTTCGGGGTCAGCGGACTCGAGGTGGCGCTCGATCTGTATCGCGGCGGGTTCCAGCCGAGCGAGGCGTGCTCCGAGCCGCGCACGTTCCTCACCGCCAACGCGGTCGCCGCTGCTTCGGTCGAGGAGGCCGAGGAGCGCTCGCTGCCACAGCTCCGCATGATGGCGCGGCTGCGCACCGGCCGACCGTTGGTGCCCTTGGAGAGCGTGGAGCAGGCGCTGGCGGGGGAGGGTGATTTCGACGCCGCCGCGCGGGAGGTGATGCGGTCCACGCGCCGATCGTGGTTCGTCGGCACCGGTTCCGATGTCGCTGCTGGGCTGAGGGATTTCGCCGCCCGGTGGGGCGTGGACGAGGTGATGATCTCTCCGGTCGCGGCCGCCTATGACACCGAGCCGCTCGATGCCTCGCCGGGGCGCATCCGGACGGCGGAGCTGGTGGTGGAGGCGCTGGGCGCCTGATGACGTTGTCGTTGTCTGTGCGACGCCGTACTGAATCGTGTGCCGTGCTAGCCACTGCTGCGTCATGGCGCGTGAGGTCCTGTGGGGAATCACGTTGAGCCTCGTGCAGGGTCAGGGGCCTATGACGCCGAGTGGGACAACGTGGACGCCGTCCTCGCGGGTATAGGCCAGGGGTGTGCCGGTGACGACGACGAGGGCTCGGGGCTTGCGGTTGACCCGGTCGGCCAGCCGATGCAGAGAGTCTGCTGCTTTGTCGATCTCCGCTTGTCCGAGCTTGACCTCGATTCCCATCCAGTCGCCGTCTCGAGTCTCAAGGACGTAATCGACTTCGAGTCGCCCCTCGGCCTCGCGGTAGTGGTAGATGAATGCTCGGGCGACGCCGGCGTAGATGCGTAGGTCGTGTGCGACGAGGCTTTCGAACAGGATGCCGGTGGTCTCGAGGTCGCTGAGCATGCGGGTCGGGGACATACCCAGCAACGCGGCGGCCAGGGACGGATCGCCGAGGTGCCTTTTGGGCGTGGTGGTCAACCGTTTCGATGATCGGACCGAGGGGTCCCAGGCTGGTAGCTCGTCCACGACCATCATCCGTCGCAATGCTTCGAGGTAGGGCTCAGCCGCGTAACGGCTGGGGCCTTCGGTGTCCTGATCGTCACGGGCGCGACGAATGATCGCGGCTAACGTCGCGGGTTGGGAGACCATTTGGGCGTATGCCTGCAGGAATCTGCGCACCATGCGGGGGTTGCGCTCGGCGCCGGATACTTCGTCGATGTCGTGGTCGATGATGACGTCGAGGTAGCCCTCCAGGAATCGGTCGGCATCGTGCTCGGTGCCGCCTACGAGGGCGGGCCAGCCGCCGACTGCGATGTGGTGGAGGTAGTCGCGGACCTCAACTGGCGACCTCGTCGGTTCGACGACTCCGCCGTTCATCAGTTCGGATAGCGAGACGGTCGGTGTGGTCGCCTGCTGTTCGACCAGGGTCATGGTGCGCATGCGCAGGATGCCGAAGCGCCCGGCACCGGAGTGGCGCGGGACGGTGTCATCAGGTGTGGCCGAGCCGGTGAGGATGAACTGGCCGCGCTGCCTTCGGTCGTCCACGGCACGCCGCACGATGTCCCAGAGCCGAGGGACGCGCTGCCATTCGTCAAGGAGCCGTGGAGTGGCCCCGTCGAGCAGGAGCCGTGGGTCGAGTCCAGCCAAGGCGATCGCAGCCGGGTCGGAATCGAGCAGTACTTCGCTGGCCGCGCGTTGGCGCGCGGTCTGAGTCTTACCGCATCCCTTGACGCCCTCGATGAGCACCGCTCCCATGGCGGACAACTCGGCCTGGAGTGCGGCATCGGCGATGCGCGGTAGATACTGTGACCTTCCGGTGCGATTCAGAACCATCAAAAATCACGTCCTTCAGCCAACAGAATACACAGGAATTGGTCAACAGGATGCACATGGCCGCCCCCTGTCGGGGCGGGCAGGAAGAATGGCGGGGTGAGCGCGAAGCGGGGCAGCACGAAGCCGGCGGAAGACCCGCTGGCGCCGTTCTCGCCGCTGGTACGGGGGTGGTTCGCCGCGTCGTTCGCCGCGCCCACGGACGCGCAGGTCGGCGCCTGGGCCTCCATTGCCGCTGGAAACCACACGCTCGTCGTCGCGCCCACCGGCTCCGGCAAGACATTGGCTGCGTTCCTGTCGGCCATCGACACCCTCGTCACCGGCTCCCCACACGCGCATGACGCCGCCCTCACTGCGTCGCGAACCGGCAGCCGGTCCGTCGCTACCGCCCCGGCCCGCTGCCGAGTCCTCTACGTGTCCCCGCTCAAAGCCCTGGCCGTGGACGTCGAACGCAATCTCCGCTCCCCG
>CALANS010000160.1 GCA_937926105.1 uncultured Actinomycetes bacterium
CACGGCCATCTCCTTTCGGATCAGGCCGGACCCCACCCACCGTTATTCAGACAGTCCCGTTCAGCTCCACGGAATCGTCTCATCGCCTGCTGTGGAAACGTTGCGGATAGCTGTGGCCATGCGGTGGTGCTTGCATAGGTGGGTATTTGGTTGAGTGGCGCGGGGCGGGTATGAGCACGTGCGCCTGGTAGGTGTTCGCCGGTGGTGGTGTCGATCCAGTCTCCTGCGGGTAGGTAGGTGGTCCATTTCGTGGCGCCCGGTTCGGTGACTGGGTTGATGAGCAGGTGGTCACCGAGTTTGTATTGCAGGGGGTGGTTCCAGACGGTGGGGTCGTCGCTGTGGTCGAAGTATAGGGGCCGCATCAGTGGTTTCCCGGTGGCGGTGCTGGCTTTGGTCTGCTGGGCAAGGTACGGGATGAGGGCTTCCCGGATCTGGGTGAAACGCCGGAAGGTTGAGACGACGTTTTCGTTGCCGGTTTGTTGTTGGATGTTCCAGGGAGTGCGGTCGCGGAGTGGTTTGCGGTGGTGGTGGTATTCGGAGTGGTATTGCATGATGGGCATGAACGTGGCTGCCGCGGTCGCGCGTAGGTACAGTTCGGCGTCCGGGATGGGTCCGGAGAAGCCGGCGATGTCCCATCCCCAGTAGAGGATGCCGCAGGCTGCGGCGGTGAGCCCGGCGGTGATGGAGGCGCGGAAGGCTTCCCAGGTGGAGTTTTCGTCGCCGGCCCAGTAGATGCCGTGGGCTTGGCTTCCGGTGAATCCGGCTCGGGAGAATGTGACGGGGGCTTTGGCTTCGCTGCGGAGCAGGTCGCCGTAGGCGCGGGCATAGTGGACGGGGAACCGGTTGTTCCCAGCGACGCCGAGTGTGCCATCGCGGTAGGTGAGGTCGTCGCCCCAGGCGTGTTCGCCGCCGTCGGTTTTGAATCCGTCGACGCCGAGGTGGCGGACGAGGTAGCGGCGCTTGTCGGTCCACCATTGTCGGGTGCATTGGGTGGATAGGTCGGGCATGAGTGCGCCGGGGAACCACCAGCCGTGGTTGCGGTATGGCCGGCCGTCGGCGTGTTGCACGGCGTGGCCACCGGCCAGGAGGGCGTCGGCGTCCGCGCGGGCCTGCCCTTGTGGTGGGGGCCGCATCTTTAGCAGCGGTATCTGCCAGAGGACGACTTTGATGCCGCGGCGGTGCAGTTCGTCGACGAGTCCTTTCGGGTCGGGCCAGGCCCCGCCGGGCGGGTAGGTGAAATCGTCCCCGTCGTGCGGCGCCCCATCAGGTGTGACGTGGTAGTGGGCGTCTCGGAAGGCGGTGAAGGTGGATTCGTCGCTCCACGCCTCGATGACGACCACGCCGACGGGGATGTCGAGGTCTCGGTGGGTGTTCATGCGGTCCAGGACGAGGCGTTGGGTGTTCCATTCGTTGCCGGAAGCCCACAGCCGGAAGATCCAGTCGGGTAGTTCTTCGGGTCTGCCGACCTCGGCGAGGAACTGGTCGAGAACGTCGGTGGGTGTTCCGTGGTAGATCCCCACGTCGATGTCCTGTGTGGGTCGGCCGTCGAGGTCGACCTGGATGCGTAGCTCGTCGGGATGGGTGGCGGCGACGTCGTAGTGGGTGCGGTTGGCGGTGCGGATGTGAAAGCCCCACGAACCGCTGGCGGAGACGACGTGGGCGAACGGCATGGGAAGGTAGGTGCGGCCGTGCGCGGCCTGGTCCTTGTACTGCTCGAAGACGGTGGCGTCCAGGCGGTGGCCGCGCTGGTCGAGGCGGTCGAATCGTTCGCCGAAGCCGACCACGTGTTCGTCGGGGTTCAAGCGGAGCGCGAAGCTAAGCCGGTCGAGGCCGCTGCTCGTTTGGCGCCAGTGAACGCTGCCGGGGATCAGCCGGTCGGTGTCGATGCGCAGTGTTGCCCCGGCTGGTTTGTCGGTCCAGGTCGCGGCGGTCAGGTCGAAGGTGGCGGTACGGTGCGAGGCTCCATTGTCGGTGGTGCCGGTGAACCAGTACCGGTAGGCGGTGTCGGCGTCCAGCGGCGGTGTCGAGGCGGTCCAGGTGATGCGCTGGGTGTGTGGGCCTGCCTGTGCGGCGGCCAGGTGGCCCGATCCTGGTGTGTCGTTCGCCGCGCCGGGGGTGCCTTGCCGCATCGTGATGGTGCTGTCGATGCTGGGTTGTCCGGCGCGGTTGGTCTGCCAGTGGCAGGTCACCTCGGTGACGTCGGGCGAGGTGGTGACACCGAGGGTGACTGGTTGCCCTGCCTCGGGTTGGACGGGCAGGCGTTGGTCGGGGCTGGGCTGGTAAGGGTGGCCGGTGCCGTGTGGTCGGTGACGGATCACTTTTGGCTCCCGCCGCCGAGTCCGAGTTCGTGGGCGAGGATCAGGTACATGGCGTGGGACCAGACCAGGGGTGTGGCGACGGGCCCCCACCGGTCGATCCAGGCCTGCCGCCGGTCGGGATTGAGGAGATGTCCGTCGCTTTGTTCGGGGAGATCGCCGTCGGTGGTGGCTTGCGCGGCAGCCCAGTTCAGGTAGCGCCACGCGGCTTCTTGGTGACCTGCGGCGGCGTGGTTCCAGCCGAGCAGGCAGGACAGCAGGGGCCATCGGCCGCCGCCGAAAAACTCGTCGCTGGGGTATCGGTGAACGCCGCCGTCGTTGTCGAGGCGGGCGGTGATGGCATCGATGGTGGCGGCTGCGATGGGGTCGTCGACGCTGTACACGCCGAACGGCACGATGCACGCGGCGAGGGACGCGTCGATGTCGGTGCCGTCTAGCCACTTGACCAGCCGGCGTGGACCCCGGTCGGTTGTCCGCGAAACGGGCGTGGTGCCGTGGGCGGCGATCAGGGAGCGGATCCGCTGAGCAGTTGCGGCAGCGGCGGTGCGTCGCTGCGTGGTCAGGTCGGGATCGGTGGCCGCGGCCATCAGGCCGGCGTGGTTCGCGGCGAGGGTGGACACGTGGACGTGGTCGGGGTGTTCTTCCCACCAGTCGTAGCACGGGTCGGTGCCGAACGCGGTCAGGTAGTCCACGGCGATGTCGATGCCGGCGCGCCAGCGGTCGAGGGTCAGCGTGTGGCGGCGGGCGTGGGCGTGTACGGCCCACAGCCACATGCCGTATCCGTCGGTTTGGTAGTCCCACCAGTCATCGGAGCCGTCCCGGCCGTCCAGGGTGAACCGGGTGGGCAGCATCTGCTGCCGGTCGGGATGGTCGCCACCCCGCCGAGCGGTGACCAGGGACGTGACCTGTTCGCGTCGTTCGGTGAGCACGCGAGCGACCCAGTCGTGGAACCGGTCCGCTGACGCGGTCACGTTCCAGCGGGACGCGGCCTCGGCGGTGAACGAACCGTCGCGGAGCCAGGCATACCCGGCGTACGCCGAGAACGTCGGCGACGCCGGGTACGCACCGGTTTCACTTTGCAGGTCGGTGATCAGCTGCCGGCTTCTGGCAAGCAGCGCCGGATGGTCCGGTCCCGCCGCCGTCGCGGAGGCATTGGCTGGGTGGCGGGAACCGGTCACCGGTAGGGCTCCAAACAGGTCGTGGCGCAAATTGAAGAGGCAGGTCAGGGCGCTACTGCTGGAGCAGCTGGTTGACCTCGTTCTGGGCGTCCGCCAGGGCGGCGCTGACGGTGCTGTGCCCGCCCGACGCGGACGTCAGAGCGTTGTTCACATCGTCCTGCAGCTCCTGCTGGCTGACGACCACCGGCGGCAGGATCGTGTTGTCCAACGCGTCGAACACGGCCTGCCGATTGGTTGGCTTACCTGCCGTGAGATACGCGGACAGTTTCGAGTTGTCACTGGTAGTGGGCAGCTGCCACGAGGAGGACAGCCGGGTCTGGATCGAGGCGTCCGAAGAGGTCAGGAACTGGATCCACTTCTGCGCTGCGGCCTGGTTCTTGCTCGCGGCGTTGACGGCCACCGTGTCGGCGAACATCGCTGAGGCCTTTTGCGTGTCGCCGGGCTCGACCACGATGTCCCAGTCGAATGGCACCTTGTCCATGGCGCTGAACTCCCAGATACCGGTGTGCCACATCGCCAGCTTCCCCGCCTTGAACAGGTCCACATCGAAGTTCGGAGTGTTCGAGCCGTCGGCGATGGTCGGCATCGTGGTGCCGGCCTTGTCGATCAGCCAGTTCGCGGCGGCGATACCCTGCTCGGTGTTGAACGTCGCCTTGGTCTTGTCGGCGTTCAGGAATTGACCGCCCGCTTGGGCCAGTGCCTTGTAGAACTCGTTGTAGGTGATCGGCTGAAAATCACCCCAGATACCCTTGGCCTTGTCGGTCAGCTTCTTGGCCGCGGCCGTCTCGTCCTTCCACGTCCAGTCCGCCGTCGGAAGATCCACACCCGCCTTCTGGAACAGGGTCTTGTTGTAGAACAAGACGACGTCAGAAAAGTCCTCGGGCAGCCCGTATTGCTTGCCGCCGACGGTGAACGCGTCCCACAACGACTTGCGGTACAGGCTGGAGTCCACTCCGGTGATCGGGGCCAGGGCGCCGCTGTTCTGGTAGGACACGAAGTCCTGGTAGTCCAGCTCGAAGGCATCGGCGGCCGAGCCCGCCGCGACCGCGGTCTGCAGCTTGGTGAAATAGTCGGCGTAGGCGACGTTTTGCACCTGCACCGTGATGTTCGGGTTGGCCTTCTCGAAGGCCTTCACGATCGCGTCCAGGTCCTTCTCATGGCCGCCGCTGGCCGTGTAGTCCATGTAGGTGATCGTGGTCGCCGGCCCTGCCGGCGCAGACGACGACCCCGAGGACGCCGACGGCGCCGAGTCCGCCGACGAATTCGACGCTCCTGACGAGGATCCCGACGACGATGAAGTGCCCGCGGAGCCAGAATCGCTGGAGCTGTCCGATGTCGAGCTACCGGAGTTCGCCGACGACGAACCCCGAGAACCCCCCGACGCGGAGGATCCGGGGCTCGACGCGGCCGAACCACTAGATGAGCAGGCGGCCACGGTTGCGGCCAGGGTGAGCGCCGCGGTGATGGCCAGCGCGCGAGTACGACGGTGCATGACGGTAGTTCCCTTCTTCAATGGTGGACAGCGCGGGCTATTTGATGCCGGTGTGTGCGATACCGGCGATGATGTGACGCTGGGCCAGGAGATAAATGACCGCGATCGGAATAATCGAGACGACACTGCCGGCCATGACGACATTCCATTGAGTGGTGTATTGGCCCTGCAATGTCGACAGGCCCAGCGGCAGCGTCATCCGGTCCGGAGAGTGGATTACTACCAGCGGCCACAGGAACGAGTTCCAACTGCCCATGAACGCGAACACCGCCAACGTGGCCAACGCCGGCCGTACCAACGGAATCATGATGGTGGCGTAAATCCGCAAATGGCTGCCGCCGTCGATGGTCGCGGCCTCGTCGAGTTCGCGGGGCACCGCGTCCATGGCCTGCTTGACCAGGAAGATCCCGAACGCGGAGGCGATCGACGGGGCCAGCAGCGCGAAGTAGGAGTCCTGCAGGCCGAGTTTTTTCATTTCGATGAACAGTGGGACGACCAGCACTTCCAACGGCACCATCAGCGTCGCCAGATACAGGGCGAAGATCACCGATTTGCCGCGGAATTGCAACCGGGAGAACGCATATGCGGCCATCGAGCCGGTCAGCAGTTGACACAACGTGGCGGCGATCGCGATGGCAAGCGAGTTGATGACGATCCGCCAGATCGGGATCGCTGCGATCAGGGTGCGGTAGGCATCCAGGGTCGGGTTGCGCACGAACAGGCTCGGCCCGCCCGCCAAGTCACCGCCCGGAGTCAGCGAGGTCACCACGGTCCACAGGAACGGGAACAGCATCACGACCGCGCACGCGATCACCAGCACGTACAGCCCAGCCCGGCGGGCCACCCGACCCGGCCGGGACGGCGCGGCCGGCACCGGCGTGAGTGTGGCGGCGGCGACGGTGGTGTCAGGCATGGACCACCCACCGGCGTTGGCCGCGCAGTTGGATCGCGGTGATGATCAGGATCAGCACGAACAGCAGCCACGACAACGCCGCGCCCTGCCCGGCCTTTCCGTACCGGAACGTCAGGTTGAACACCTGCCCGACGATGACCTGGCTGGCGTTGTCCGGGCCGCCGCCGGTCATCACGAAGACCTGGTCGAACACTTGGAATCCGTTGATCAGGCTGATCACCACCACGAAGAACGTCGATGGGGTCAGCAGCGGGAAGGTGATGTGGCGAAACCGTTTCCATCCCGATGCGCCGTCCACCGTTGCTGCCTCGTACAGGTCGGTGGGGATCGACTGCAGGCCGGCCAGCAGAATGACCATCACGAAGCCCAGGTCCTTCCACGCAGAGGCGAGGATAACCGATGGGATGGCCCAGTTCGGGTCTGTCCACCACCCCGGCTGGCCCAGGTGCAAGAATCCGAGGATCTGGTTGACCAGGCCGTTGGCCGGGTTGAGCAGCCACTGCCACACCAACGCGACCACCACCCAGCTGGTCACCACGGGCAGGAAGATCGCGGCCCGGAAGAAGCTGCGTCCGGCCAGCCGGTTGTTCATGGCGATCGCCAGCGCGAGGCCGCCGCAGTACACCAACGGTAGGTAGCCGACAATGTAGAACAGGGTGTGCTCGAAGATCGTCAAGGTCAACGGGTCGGTAAGCAGTGTCGCGTAGTTCTTGAACCCCACGTAGGTGGGGCTGGAGATCAGGTTCCACTTCTGCAGGCTCACCCACAGCGAGCCCACCATCGGCACCACCGTGAACACGATCAGCGGCACGGCCGACGGCAACAGGAAGAACAGCACCCAGCCCAGGTTCTTCCACCCCGACCCGTGCCGCGATGCCCGCCGCTGGATGCGGCTCTGGGCAGGGTTGTGTGGCGGCGCGTCGGTGAGCGCGGAGAGCGTCGTCATGCCGAGCGCCCGTCCGAGTCCTGCAGGCGGTCCCTGACCAGGCGGCCTTGAATACCGGCGACGCCCACCGCGTCGAACGGTGCGGCCAGCACTAGGCTGGCCGCACCGATCATCCACTTGGTCTCATCCCATGCCTCGACGATCAGCGGGATGGACCGCCAGCGGGGCAGCAGGTGGCGGCGGAATTCCTGCACGAATCCCGGCTCCCACAGCGGCCACGCCTCAATGCCCTCACCGGACAAGATGATTACTTCTGGGTCGACCGTGTGCACCACTCCGGCCAGCGCCGCCCCCAGCATCGCGCCGGCGTCGGCGAAGATCGTGCAGGCGCCGGGGTCGCCGCCGCGTGCAAGCTCGATCACGCGGTTCAGGCCCGTACGGCGACCGACCACGTGAGCGTCTCTGGCCGTGCGGAGTAGGCCGGCGTCGCCGACCCAGGCCTCCAGGCAGCCCACCGATCCGCACGAGCAGCCCCGGCCGCCCGGGTATTCGACGGGGATGTGGCCGATCTCCCCCGCGCCGCCGAACGCGCCACGATAGATCGAGCCGTCGATCACCATCCCGCACCCGATGCCGCGCCCGATCGTCACGACCAGATAGGTGTTGTGCTCACGCCCCGCCCCATAGAGCCGGTCCGCTACCGCCAGGGTGTTGACATCGTTTTCGACCAGAACCGGGATACCAAGATGGCGGCGAAGCAACTGCCCCACCGGCGCGGCATCCCAGCCAAGCGTCGGGGCCGTGACGACGCCCGAGTCCTGAGCATCGACCGCGCCCGGCACTCCAACGCCCACGCCCAGCAGGCGCTGGTCGCTGGAAGCCGCGACGTCGTCGAGGAGCTGCGCTAAACGGTCCAACGCATCGGGGCGGGTCGGATCGAACGGAATCGTGGACGCCGCTCCGGTGGTCCCGTCCAGCGCGACCTCCACCACCCCGACGTGGTCATGAGTGATCTTCACGCCCAGCGCGCCGCCCGCCGACACCGCCAGCCCGATCGGGCGGGCGGGCCGGCCGCCGTGGGAGGTTGCGGTGGCCTGTTCCACGACCAGGGCACGAGCCAACAAGTCCCGGACGATCTGCGTCACCGTCGGCGCACTCACATCCAACGCCCGGGCAAGATCCGCGCGGGAGGTCGGACCACGAGATGCCAGCATCGCCAGCAACGAGGATGGCAGCAACCCGCCGCGATCGATCGAAGAGCCGTGGGCCATGTCACCTCCCGCAGGGTTCGAGCTTAGCGACTTACTAAATCACCTAATGAACGGCCAGGCAAGCCTCGGGCGCTACGCGGTCCGAGAACGGCACCGAATCCGCCGTCGGCCTTGGGCCTGTCTAACTCATCCGATTGGGGGATTGCCAACTACGCATTGGAGACTAACGTCGGTGACTTAAGTTAGTTGCCGAGGAAAGGCGCGGCGCTTGCCGATCGATCGTGCGGGCAGCAAACGGTTGATTCGGGAGATCAACGAGGCCCTGGTGCTCAGCGAGCTCCGTCGATCGGGCCCCTGTTCACGCGCAGACATCGTCCGAGCGACGCAGCTCAGTTCGCCGACAGTTACGGCCATCACGGGCCGGTTGATCGACCTCGGGTTGCTCGAAGAACACTCGACAGCACCATCGGCGGGGGGACGTCCACCTGTGCTGCTCGCGGTTAAGCAGGACTGGGCCTACGTCGCCGGTGTCAAGATCACCGAGTCGCAGGTCATCGCCGTGCTCACCGATCTAGGGGCATCCGTGGTCGCCCGAAGCAGGATCCCTCTGGACGGCCAGATGCCAGAGTTGGTCACGTCAGCGACCTACAGAGCCGTCGAGAATCTTCGACGCCACGTGGCCGACCGAGCTCTTCTCGGGATTGGAGTCGGTCTGGCCGGAATGATCGACCGCGATACTGGCTCGGTCACCCGAGGAACCTACTTCGGTTGGACGGATGTGCCGTTCGCTGCGATGATCCACGACGCCACGGGTCTGCCCGCGGTGATCGACAACGACGTCAACACCCTCGCGCTTTCCGAGCAACTATGGGGTGCCGGCCGGGGAGTCGACAACTTCGTCGTCATCAGCATCGGCCGCGGCATTGGCATGGCCATGGTTCTCGACGGCCGGATCTACCGAGGCGCGCAGGGCGGCGCCGGCGAGATCGGACATATCAAGGTTCACCCAGGCGGGAATCTATGCGCATGTGGGGGACGCGGCTGCCTGGAAACAGTCATCGGTGAGCCCGCAGTTCGCTCGCTCCTTGCCGCCATTGCTGGGCGAGACTTGACCGTTGACGAGGCGGGCCACCTGGCGCGGGCCGGTGAAGAAAGATACCGCGCTGTCTTCGACGACATCGGACGGCGCCTCGGCGCCGCGGTGGCCGCGGCCACGGTGATCGTGAATCCGACCCGGATCGTGCTTGCCGGAGAGGGCACCCACAATATCGACTTGATTCTGCCCGGCTTTGAGAGCGTGTTCCGGGAAGGTGTCGTCGCATCGGTGCATGAGCGCATCACAGTGCACGCCGACCCATGGGACGACGAGTCTTGGGCACGCGGAGCCGCCAGCCTGGTCTTGAGTGGACTGTTCGAACCAAACCTCACCTCCGCCGAAACAAGCAGGCCCAGCCTGACAGGCCTATCGGCTGGATAGAAGCGTCCTTCACACCTCAAATCGGGAGGCACAGCATGACGTCGACCAAACTGCCGGCCGTCAACCGCCGGACGTTCATCCTTGGAGTACTCGGCACAGTGCCGCTGTCGCTGCTTCCCGCGCTGCCGGCCGCCGCAGATACCATCGACGGCGTCTATCACAGCCCGTACGGGGACGACGACCTGTACAGCACGGAACCGACCGAACGTGCCCCCCGGGATCCGATGGCCACTCAGGCGGTGCAGCTGCACTCCACCACGTGGCCGATCTCTCCGGGGCAGTCGGTGTGGGTCACCTGGACGAAAAACGGCGTAGCCCAAACCCCGATTGGGTGCAGCTTCGACTACAACAGCGGCAACAACAGCTACTGGACCGTCGATCTGGGGGCCTTCACTCGCGGCGATCAGGTGACCTACACGCTCAACGCCAACGTCGATGGCGGATCGGCCATCACCAGCGGCCCGTTTAGCTTCACTGTCACCGACTGGTCGGCCACCGGGACGGTCAGCGCCTACACAGACAACGGCACATCCGTCGACATCGCAGTGACCGACGCCAGCGGCTTCTTCTCGCCGAAGATTCGCTTCGCGTTCCCCGCCGCCGACCGGTTCCACGTCCAGATCGCTCCGCACGGCTCGGGCCTGACCATCTCCGGCGGCAGCTACACCGTCACCAACACCTCCAGCACGCTAACCTTGGCGACGTCCGGTCTGCAAGTGAAGATCAACAAGAGCCCCTACCGGGTCTCGGTGTATGCGGCCGACGGCACCACCCTGATCGCGCAGCAATATGACCCCGCAACGTTCCGGAACATCGGCTGGGCAACGGACGGGGCGACGACCGTCACCAAAATCGAAGACCACTGGCAGACCCCGTCCGGGGAGCGGTTCGAGGGTTTCGGTGAGCGATACGACTACCTCAATCAACGTGGCCAGGACGTCAACAACTACGTGTACAACCAATATCAAGACCAGGGTCCGACACATCGCACGTACGTATCAGTGCCGTTTTTCACGAATTCAGCCGGTTACGCGATCTATATTCCCAGCACCCGCTATTCCATCTTCAACATCTGCACCTACCTTTCCGATATGGTCGGCTTCACCGTCGATGCAGGCGGCGACCTGAACGCGTGCATGGACTATTACTTCCTCACGGGCAGCCAGGCCAACATTCTCGATGCCTACACCAGCATCACCGGCCGGCCCAAACTGCCGCCCAAATGGGCATTCGGGCTGTGGATGTCCGCCAACGAATGGAACACCCAGGCCGAAGTGGACGCCGAACTAGCCAACGTCATCAGCTACCAGATCCCACATAGCGTGATGGTCCTGGAGCAGTGGAGCGACGAAGCCACGTTCTACATTTGGCACGGCTCCACGTACACGGCGAAGCCTGGCGCCGACTCCTTCAGCTACAGCGACTTCACCTTCCCCTCCGGTCAGCAATGGGACGACCCGCAAGCGATGGTCGCAGCCGCGCACGATCAGAACATCAAAATGGTGCTGTGGCAGGTGCCGGTCCTCAAGCAGGACTTTGACACCAACCCGCCGACCGCTCCACAGCAGCAACTCAACGACCAAAGCTACGCAGCATCCGCGGGACTCGTCGTGGGAGACGGCGCCGGCGGCGTGTACCGAATTCCCACCGGGCAATGGTTCGGCGACAGCATGATGCCGGACTTCACGAACCCCTCCGCGACCTCGTGGTGGATGGCGAAACGCGCCTACCTCTTCGACGACGTCGGCGTCGACGGCATGAAAACCGACGGCGGCGAAATGATTTTCGGACGCAACGCGTCTTTCCACGACGGCCGCAAGGGCGACGAAATGCACAACGGCTACACCAACGCCTACACCGGCGGGTACTCCGATTTCGTGCAAAGCAAGACCGCGGGTGACGGGGTCCTGTTCAGCCGCGGCGGAACCGCGGGCTGTCAAGCCAACTCGATCTTCTGGGCCGGCGACCAATCATCCACGTTCTCGTCGTTCCAGCAGGCGCTTCGCGCAGGTCTGTCGGCGGGCGAATCCGGCGTGGCCTTCTGGGCGTGGGACATGGCCGGCTTCACCGGCGACTTCCCCACCAGCGAGCTGTACCTGCGGGCCGCCGCCCAGCAGGTCTACTCCCCCATGATGCAGTATCACTCGGAAAAGTCCGACCCCAGCCCGTCCGAGTGCCGCACGCCGTGGAACGTGCAGGCCAGGACCGGAGACACCACCGTCGTACCCACGTTCCGAACCTTCGCGAACACCCGGATGAACCTGATCCCCTACATCTGGACCGAGGCGAACAACGCCTCAAGCACCGGTCTGCCGCTGCTGCAAACCATGCGGATGGCCTTCCCCAACGACTCCAGCGCGGCCGCACTCGACCAGCAGTACATGTTCGGTCGGCAACTCCTCGTCGCGCCGATCACCACCCAGGGTGCCACCTCCGTTGGCGTCTATCTGCCCGCGGGTGAGTGGCACGACATCACCAACGGCGGCTACGCCAGCGGGCCCGCCACCAAGACCTACTACGCGGACACCAGCCGCATCCCCGTCTACGTCCGAGACGGCGGCATCTTGCCGCTGAACCTCAATGCCGGCTATGAATTCGGCGGCACCATGACCAACGACGTCGAGACTTACACGAACCTCGTCTTTCGCATCTACCCCGCGGGCACCAGCAGCCACCCATACTTCAACGACGCCACCAGCAGCGTCCTCACGGTCACCTGCGCCGAAACATGGGGCTCCCATCAAGTCGCGATCAACGTCCCCGCGCTCAGCACCACTTTCACGCTGCAGGTCAACAGCACGGAGCCCGCAACCGTCACCGCCGACGGCACGACACTGACCGGCTACAGCAGCATCATTGCCTTGGCCGCGGCCGGTCAGGGGTGGTACTGGGATCCCACCGGTCAGCTCACCCACGTCAAGATCTCCGCCGCAACCGGTGCGCGGACCGTCACGCTCTCCGGAGTTGACAAGGCAGCCTACGAAGCCGAATTCGCCACCGGCTCTGGAACAACCACTAACACCAACCACGCCGGCTACACCGGCACAGGGTTCGTCGACGGGTTCGAAACCATCAGTGACAACGTTACCTTCGACATCTACGCCAGCGAAGCCGCGAGCTATCAGCTGATAGCCCGCTACGCCAACGCCACCGGCAGCGCGGCCACCCGCACCGTATGGGTCGACGGAAGCAACATCGGCACCATCTCGATGCCCAGCCTGGCCAACTGGGACACCTGGTCCACCGCGGCCGTCACCACCACCCTCGCCGCCGGGAAGCACAGCGTGAAAATTTCCTTCGAATCCAGCGACACCACAGCCATCAACCTCGACAATCTCACACTGGTCCGGCCATGAACACCCGCACCCGCGGTCGCGCACGCCGCACCATCGCACGCGGCACCGCCGTCATCCTGGTCGCCAGCGGAACCGTCGTAGGCCAGTTCGCCCTCGCCGGCACCGCCAATGCTGCCGGCATCGGCGTGCAACGCGTCCAATTCACCGGCGCGGGCGATTACCTCGTCGTCGAGTTTCTCACCGACGACCTCGTGCACTTCGAAATGGGCGTCGGCTCCGGGCCGGGTGCGACCGTGGCCATCCCCAGCACCGACCAAGTCGCCACCAAGACCTACGACGGGCCTACCGCATTCACCCAGACCGGAACCACCGTCAACACGCCGGACACCGAGGTGAGCGTCGACACCACCACGATGTGCGCCTCCGTCTACGACCTCACCAAATCCCCTACTCTGCTCCTGACCACCATCTGCCCACGCAACCTGACCTCCGACCTCAAAGGCCTGTCATTCAGCAAGGCATCCATGCAAAACGCGTACGGGCTCGGCGAAGAATTCCCCACCGGCGGATCAGCCGACGGCGACTGGGTCGGCCGCACCCGCGACTCCGCCGGCCCCTACGGCAACGCCATGGTCTACGACACCGACAACGGACCCGTCGGAGACGCCCAGATACCCGTCCTGTTCGGGGTCGGACCCAACAACGGCAACTACGGCCTACTCGTCGATCAGATCTACAAGCAGCAATGGAACCTCGCAGGTGACCCCTGGACCATGGACACCTACGGAGACCAACTGCGCTGGTACCTGATGACCGGCCCCGACCTGCCCAGCCTCCGCCACACCTACATGAACCTCACCGGCCGGCCACCCGTACCACCGGAGAAGGCCTTCGGCCTGTGGGTCTCGCAGTACACCTACAACAGCTGGACCGACATTGACAACGTCCTTGCGAACCTGCGCGCCGACCACTTCCCCGTCGATGGCTTCATGCTCGATATCGGCTGGTTCGGCGGCGTCACCGCCAACTCGGACAACACCAACATGGGCAAACTCGAATTCGACCCCACCAATTTCCCATCGCCCGCCACCAAGATCTCCGGCTATTCCACCGATGGCATCGGCCTGATGACCATCGAAGAGTCCTACATCGGCAAGGCACTCACCGAGTACACCAACCTTGCCGGCAACGGCTACCTCGTCCGAGCCGGCTGCTCTACCTGCGACCCCGTCTACCTCACCAGCAACCCGTGGTGGGGCAAGGGCAGCATGATCGACTGGACGCAACCCGCCGCCGGCGCCTACTGGTTCTCCACCAAGCTCCAACCCCTCCTCGACGACGGCATCACCGGCCACTGGCTCGACCTCGGCGAACCAGAAATGTACGACTCCAACGACTGGGTCGACGGCATCCTGGCCGGCAAGCACGCCCACCAGGACTACCACAACATGTACGCGCTCGAATGGGCGCAAAGCATCGCCAACGGCTACACCACCAACGACGACACCCAACGACCGTTCATGCTCAGCCGATCCGGCGCGGCCGGCATCCAACGGTTCGGCACCGCCATGTGGTCCGGAGACATCGCATCCCGCTTCACCGCACTCGCCGACCAAGCCAACGTTCAAATGATGATGTCCATGTCCGGGATCGACTACTTCGGTTCAGACGTCGGCGGCTTCCACCGCGACGAAGCCGCCCCGGGAACCGACATCAACGAGGTCTACACCCAATGGCTCGCGAACTCCGCCTGGTTCGACACCCCCGTCCGGCCCCACACCGACGACACATGCGGCTGCCAACAAACCGCACCAGACGAAATCGGCGACGTAGCCAGCAACCTCGCCAACCTTCGGCAGCGCTACCAACTAATTCCCTACTACTACTCTCTCGCCCACGATGCCTACTCCACCGGCGACCCCATCGAGCCGCCACTGGTCTACTACTACCAAAACGACCCCAACGTCCGCAGCATGGGCAACGAAAAGATGATCGGCCCCGACCTCCTGATCGGTGTCGTCGCAGCCTCCGGCGAACGCGAACGCAACATCTACCTTCCAGCCGGAACCTGGTACGACTACCACACCAACCAGCAATACGTCTCAACCGGTCAATGGTTCGACAACCTACCCGAATACCAAAACGGCAACTTCCAACTCCCCGCATTCGCCAAGGCCGGCGCAATCATCCCGCAAATGTACGTAGACGACAAGACGATGAACGCACTCGGCCAACGAACCGACGGCTCCACCGCCGACCAACTCATCGTCAAGGTATACGGCGACAGCAGCCCCTCGAACTTCACCATGACCGAAGACGACGGCACTTCCACCGCCTACCAAAGCGGAGCTGAACGCACCACCACCATCTCACAGCAACTGTCAGGCAGCACCGAAACAGTCACCATCGACCCATCGTCAGGAACCTACAGCGGTGCGCCATCCAGCCGCGCCAACCAAATCGACCTCGTCACCCACGGAAGCGCATCACAGGTGTCCGCCGTAACCCTCAACGGCTCCCCCCTCACCCAATACCCCAACAAGGCGGCTTTCGACGCCGCCACCAGCGGCTGGTACAACGCCGGCGGCGATCTCGTCGTCGCCAAATCCGATTCACTCTCCGTCAGCACCACCAAGACATTCGCCTTCACCACAGGCCAAGCAGCCACATCGGAGAACTTCACCTGCAACAACGGAACCACCACCACCGGTCAATCCGTCTACGTCGTCGGCAACGTCCCCGAACTCGGCGACTGGTCCGCCACCGGCGCCGTGAAACTCGACCCCACCGCGTACCCCACCTGGACCGGCACCATCACCAACCTGCCCCCAAACACCCCCATTGAATGGAAATGCATCAAACGACAAGAAGCGAACTACCCGTCCACCGTCGACGCATGGCAACCCGGCTCCAACAGCACTTTCACCAGTGCAGCCACCGGCGCCGGCGGAAACACCTCAGGTTCATTCTGAGCGATAGATGCGACGCCGCGATCAGTAGCGTGCGGCAACGCGATCCCGACGCCCTGCAATGCAAGGTCCGCCACCCGAAGCGTCGACAATGGCGCGGTCGTACCGATCGGCCCGACCACCGGAGTTTTTCTAAGCAATTCACGCGGCACGCGACCGGTGTGTGGCACCGCCGACATTGAAGGCCTAGCACTGTTAGCGCTCAAGGGTTCGTCGCGTTGCGCAGTCGCTCCGGCACTGCCAACACTCCTAACCAGCGACGACGGCCGATGCTGATACCGACGGCGCCCCGGGCGGTGTCGCGGCCCGGAACGGCGAAGTGTCGGGCTTGGTCGTGGCCGTGGGCGCGGATGACGATTGCGGGGCTCGCGTCGGCGCAGAACCGCTCGGGGACGGTCACCTCATCGATCCGCTCGGGGAGTTGGTGCAGCAGGAGGCTGCCGGTCAGGTCGATGAACGCGGCCGCGCACGTGGCCGCCGCCCGCGGGTGATGACGCTCATCTGAATCGGTTCTGGCACAAATTCGGTGAAGGTTTGTTGTGTCCTTATCAGGACGCGTTTTCGGAGTAGGTCGAATTTTGCGCGGCCGTACATTTGTCGTTTGATCATTTTGACTCTGTTGACGTTTCCTTCGACTGCCCCGGAGTTGTGGGTCATGGTCAGGCCGTTGACGACGGCGGTGTGATCGTGTTTCAGCCCGGCAGTGAAGGAGTGCATGGCGGGCAGGTCGTCGGCGTCGATGGCCTGGATCCAGTCGTCCAGCCGTTCGCCGTGCAGGCCGGTGAGGATCTTGGCGAACTCGGTGACGTGACCGGCCAGGGCATCCAGGTGTGGGCAGCGGGCCCGGGCATCCTCGAGTTGGGCCTGGTCCTGCTCGTCGAGGTGGTCCGGGTCGGTCATGATCCAGCCGGCCAGGTGGCGGACCTTGGGCGGTTGGTGCACCGGCGGCGGTGCGGCGGCACCGGCCCGGAACGGGCGCAGGTAGCGGCGCACGGTCTGCTCGCTGCCGCGGTAGCCCTCGGCGGCGATCTCCCGGTAAAGGACTGCGGCGTCGGTGACGCCCTGGTTCCACCGGCGGTGCAGGTGCGCGGTGAACTCGTCGAGCAGGGTGCCGCGCGAGGTGGTCTTGGCCAGCAGTTCATCCAGGCCGGTGGCGGTGGCGAAACGCCGCACGGTGTGCGGGTCCAGCCGCAGCTCACGGGCGATGCGGCTGATCGGATACCCCTTGCGCACCAGGGATTGCACGTCGGCGTGCCGCTGCTTGGTGCGCGCGGCCAGACGTGTCTCGGCCGGCTCGGGCGGCGTTGGCGTTGCAGGCATCCGCCAGGCCGGATCACCCGCAGGGTCGGCGACGGGCTCCTCGCGTAGGCAGGCCCGGTGCGCGGCGACGGTCTTGTCCACCGCATCGCCGAGGTTGTGCCACAGGTGCCACCGATCGGCGACCTGGATCGCATCTGGCGCGCCGTCGCGGGCGCCCTGGGCGTAGGCCCCGGCGCGGTCCCGGCAGATCACCTCGATGCCCGGGTGGCCGCGGCCATCCGGCCAGGCTGTCGGCCTCCCGGTCGGATAGCAGGTCGACCGGGTGGCCCTGGGCCATGTCCACCAGGATCGTGCCGTAGCGGTAGCGCCGCCGGAACGCGAAATCGTCCACGCCGAGCACCGCCACCGCACCGACCGGCGGATCAGGCGTGCGGCGGACCAGGCGCAACAGGCTGCTACGCGACACGGCCATGCCCATCCGGGCCGCCAACCGCGCCCCGGCACGGCCAGCCAGGGCGAGCGCAATCGCAGTCAGCACACCGGTCAGCAGCATGGTCCGCCGGGCGTAGCGGACGGTCAAATCGGGGATCTGCTCGGCGAAGGTTCGCGCCTGGCACGCCGGGTTGTCGCAGAAGAAACGGCGTACATCAAGGCGAATTGTCACCGGCCGGCCGCCGGTCACCGCGTCCGCCAGGGCGCGCTGATATCGGCTGTGCACCCGTGAGGACTCGCGGCCACACTGTCCGCACCGCGAACCCGGCGAACGAGCATGCCCGCGAATCCGCACCATGTTCGCGTCCGCGGCGACATCATCGATGACGAGCAGGGCGAGTTGCGGTAGCAGAACAGTCAACCACCGGTACACTGCACAACCAGCCCTTCTTGTGGTGCTTGGCTTCTTGGTCGAACCAGGCATTTCACAAGGAGGGCTGTCAAGGGCCACGAATTCTTGACCACTGGCGGCCAGCAGACCTGACCGGTGGTG
>CALANS010000161.1 GCA_937926105.1 uncultured Actinomycetes bacterium
CACTCGCCGGTGTGTGCTGTTCTTCGATGAGCTGGACACCATCGCTAAGGAACGGTCAGATGAGCACGAGACCGGCGAAATTAAGCGCGTCGTGTCCACGCTTCTGCTTCAGATCGATCGGCTTCCAGCGCATGTGATCTTCGTAGGCGCCACCAATCACAGCGAGCTACTCGACCGCGCCGCGTGGCGACGCTTCCAGATTCGCGCCGAACTTGAACCGCCGAGCCGTGCGCAGGCAACCCGGTTCCTGGAACGTCTCGCCGCGCGGCTGGGCGGCGATCTCGGATTTACTCCGCGGACGTTGGCGGACAAGCTCGCCGGTGCGAGCTTCGCGGAATTGGAGGAGTTCGCGCTCGATGTGCGACGCAGGGCAGTGCTGCAGCTCCCCGACAGCGACCTACGCGGCATTGTCCATGAACGTCTTGAACACCGACGTGGGCAGGCAACCGGGTGACTGCCGAGCGCAGGCCGCTCCTTGCATTCGGGCCGCCACAGGTCGTGGGGCGGCCACGGCAGCCCTCTCGACCTGTGCCGAAGGTGTCCGGCCCCGGTGCTCGTCGACAAGGCGAGCGGCTGACACCTCAGTTCCGGGAACTGACCTCCGCGTTCGCTGCCGGACGGGCACATCTAGGTGAAGGTACTCCCGACGAGGTTGATCCGGCGTTGGTGGTGGTGTTTGATCTCGCCGGTAGCGTCAAGGACTTCCACAGGGCTATCGACCGGATTGAAGGGTTCGAGTTCCTCTCCGAAATGCTGGGTGACCAGTTCGATGGCGATGACGACTTCTACATGGTTGAGCGCGGTAAGGGCCGCACGGACAAGCGCGTCTCGCACATGCTGTACCTCGTCATGTCGAACGCCAAAGCGATCGATGAGCTGATCCGACTCTTCGCTCTGTGGCAACAGGACCCTTCGATCACCCTTGAGCGCGGCCTGGGCAAGTTCGTAACTGCCTTCGAGCAGCTGACCGCGATTCGCCGCTGGGGTCCCGAAGACCGCATCCGGGAGACTGGACTTCACGAGCGGTGGCAGGAAACCGTAGAGATGATCGGACAGTCGGTCAGCACTGTCTTTGTCGAAGTCGAACTATGGTACCGGCGAGACGCGACACAGCGCGCCGCCGCCGAGCGGCACGTCGAACAGGTCGTCACCAGCAGCGGCGGGATAGTTATCGATCGTTCGGTAATTGGCGACATTGCCTATCACGCGCTGCTGGCCGAGCTTCCGATCCAGCAGATCGAATCCGTGCTCAGCGATGGTGCCGACACCATCCGACTCCTGACGACCGACGAGGTCATGTTCGTCAGCCCTTTCACCGCGATGAGCGTTGCGCCACTAACCCTCGACCCCGTGACGAAGATCCGTTTGCCTCCCGGCGATCGGATTGAAGGGCTGCCGCGTATCGCACTGTTGGATGGCCTGCCATTCCAGAGCCACGACGCCCTCACCGGCAGGCTCCTGATCGATGATCCCGATGGTTTGGGCGAAAACTACGCGGTCTCTTCCCGCAATCATGGCACCGCCATGGCTTCGCTCATCATTCACGGCGACCTTTCTGCTCGCGGCGCACCGCTGGATCGCCCACTCTATGTGCGGCCCATCATGCGCCCACACGACGTGATGGTCGGTCACGAGCGCGTCATTCCGAACCAGCTGCTCACCGACCTGCTTCACCGCGCTGTCAAACGCATCGTCGAGGGCGACGGTGATCACGGGGCAGCCGCACCGAGCGTGCGTATCGTCAACCTGTCCATCGGCGCGGAAGCACGGGCGCTCGCAAGAAGAATGAGTCCCGTCGGCCGGCTATTGGACTGGCTGGCTCACTCCTACAATCTGCTGTTTATTGTCAGCGCGGGCAACCACCGTGACTCGATCACGATCCCCGTTGGCTCCGCGACCGACTCTGACGCCGCCCGATCCGCGGTGGTCCGCGCCGTTGCTGACGGCGCGCTCATGCGGGGGATTCTGCCTCCCGGTGATGCGCTCAACGCGCTGACGGTCGGCGCCACGCATGACGACCGCCTCGGTCACATCGACGTGCCCAGCACCGTCTGGGATATCACTGATCCCGGCGCTCCAGCCCACTACGGATCGACGGGCCCTGGCGTTGGCCGCTCCGTTAAACCAGATATTTACCACTCCGGAGGTCGCGCGCTCTACACCCGCCCTGTCCTCGGTTCCGATCAGGGGGACGTCAGCATCAAACTTGCGCCGACGGCGGCTCACGGCCCCGGCCTCCAGGTCGCCGCGCCGGGCCGAGGGGGCGCAACGGACAACACCGTCTTCACAATCGGCACCAGCAACGCCACTGCGCTGGTAAGCCGGGAGGCCAGCCGGCTGTTCGACCTGCTCGAGTCCGGGACATTTGGCTCCGAAGACGCGGCGCTGCCGGACGGGCAGTACCACCCGCTGTTGGTACGTGCTCTTCTCGCTCACGCAAGTAGCTGGGGCGATTGGGACGCGATGCTCCGTCGGGAACTCGGACTGAACAGTCAGGACGCCCGACGTAGATTGACGGCCCTGCTCGGCTACGGCCGGCTCGACACGGATCGGCTCGGCACAGCAGCGACGAACTGTGCTGTCGTCCTCGCGGGAGGGCACATCGCGCGAGACGAGCGCCACACCTACGAGTTGCCGTTGCCGCCGTCGCTTCGGGCGCGAGCGGAATGGCACCGGTTCACCATCACCCTCGCTTATTCGGCCCCGACGGTGGGCCAACTCGGCCGCTATCGCGGTGCGAAGGTGTACTTCGCCACACCCGACACGAGCCTTGCCGGCGCCGACCGGACGGATGCCGAACACAACGCTGTCAGGCGCGGCAGCCTCCAGCACGAGGTTGTACAAGGAACGCGGGCAATGGTGTTCGGCGACGCGGACGCATTTCCTATCCATGTCGAGTGCATGGACGACGCCCAACGCCTACGAGCGGGAAAGACCGTCCGGTATGCACTCGCCGTGTCCATTGAGACTGCTGAACAGACTTCCGCCACTATCCACGACGAGGTGCGTGCGAGACTGAGAGAACAGGCTCGCGGCCGCGTTCGGGGCCGGACGCAGGGCTGACGTGCCGAGCGGCCTTGCCGCCGCGACGGCGGCGCGGTCGCTGGGGGGGAGAGGTTCACGATGGCACATCGACTACCTGTGTCGCCGCCGATCGATCGAAGCGCGCGAAGTGAAAAGTAGTGATCGTTTTGTGATCGTTTTGAATTGGTAGCCAGGGGGTGGGCGGGAAGTCCTGGGAACCATCGGCGCAGTTCAGCGCGACGAGGCTCGAAAGTCGGGTCTCTGACCTGCGGCGATATTGGACCTACCTGCTCTCCCAGAGCCCAGAGGTTCAATTCCACTCCGTGCTGCCGCTGAACGGCAACTGATCTGGCTCAAGGAGCCGTGGGGAGTTGCGAGCTCTGGATTCGGGCGAGCCCTGTAGCGGGCAGTACAGGTCTTGGGTCCTACAGAGCGGCGTTGGTGACGTGCGTGCGAGCCACTACCGCGCGCCGTGCGCACCTTCTTAGGGCAGGAACCGTCGTCATCGACGCTGCCCCGAAGGAGGCGCACCATGACCACCAGAGCGAATGCACCGAGGAAGACACCGACTCGGCGACTCGCCAGCATCGCGGACGCGGCCGACTACGCCGCGTGTTCCGGCAAGACGATCCGGCGTCGCATCGCCGACGGCACGATCCCCGCCTACCGGTTCGGCAAGCGGTCACTGCGCGTCGATCTCGCCGACATCGACGGCGCGCTCTCTCCCATCCCCACGGCGGCCATCGGTCACGTGCGCCGCGGCCACTGACCGCAGGGCGCCGCCAGCGCCGCCAGCGGGCCGACGACGGCAGGCCGCCATATCACGCGCGCCGACGTGGCTGACCGAAGAACGCCACCATCAAGAACACGCAGAACTGCGCCTTCCCAGCCCCCGCCAGGGCTCGGCCGGCGCCACTTTCGCGCGCAATATGGCGGCGGGAGCCCCCGACGCATCCAACCGCCGACCTGCGCTAATTCACCTGCGACTCGGCATAGATATGGCACGTAGGTGGCACGAAACACCTTCAGTCAAGATCAACAACTCGGTGACCAGCATAAACAATCACTAAGCAACCTGACTGTAAATCAGCCGCGCAAGCTTCGGGAGTTCGAATCTCTCACCTG
>CALANS010000162.1 GCA_937926105.1 uncultured Actinomycetes bacterium
CCAGCCTGTACTACTACCTGCGCTGGATCGCCCCCGCCTTCACCTCGGCCACTCCGACCCCGACGACCGAAGATGACGGAGCGGGTGCGGTCGATCCCGCCGCTGGACAGATCGTTGGCGAGGGCAGCACGTGGAGGGCCTCCCTGGGCGCCTTGGCGCTCCCGGCCCGCTGGGTGACCGCGGGCGCCGTGATCGCCGGGCTCGTGGCGCTTCTGCTAGGTCCGGCAGCAGATATCGTGATGACCGTGGCACTGGGGGCACAGCCGTGAACACACCCGCTGATGCACCCGTCGGCAAGCCCCACGCGTCGTGGCCGTGGCGGCGCATCGTCGCGCCGCTGCTGCTGATCACCCTCGCCCTGATCATGCTGGCCATGCACGCCGCACACACCGCCGAATCCGGCACCAGGCATGCAGCCCCCAGCCATGTGACGGCCATGCATCCCACCGTCACTGACACGACGGTCGACAACGGGCCGATGGTCGTCGCCACGGCGTCGCCCGCCGCCGGCATCGCCAACACGCCACCAGGCGGTATGTCGTGCGGCATGGCCGACTGCCCCGAAGGATTCGGCGGGACCATGTCCCTGCTGTGCCTGGCCATGCTGCCCGGCCTCGCGCTGATCGCCTTCGTCGTGCTGCGCCGCCCACAAGCGGCCGCGCTACTGCTGCGTCGACGCCGCATCGGTGCACCAGCACCGGATGTGCCGTGGCCTGCAGCGGCGGCTCCGCCGCTGCTGCTGCGCCTGTGCGTGCTGCGCACCTAAACCTGCCGCACGCCTCCAGAACCCCTCGTCCCTTTCACGCCCACGTCTCGGCACCGTGCCCACGTGCGCGTGCCAGCCACCTACGCCCTTTGAAGGACTCATGCCATGACCGATCACAATTCCAACCCGCGCACCACCGCGACAACCGAATCGACCGGGCCGAACATCACCGCGCCACCCCGGACCTTCACCCGCCGCGCCCTCCTGACGGGCGCCGGCGCCGGCCTGGCCGGCCTGGCCCTGGCCGCCTGCAGCGGCCCCAACGCGCGCACCACACCCAGCGGACCCACACCGAACGGCCCCAGCCCGAGCGGATCAGCCCGGACCGCACCCGCCGGACAGGATCTGGCCGCGGCCATCCGCCAGCGCGAAGCGCAGCGGCCGCACACCGGACGCACCCGCTCCTACACTCTGCGACCCCAAACCACCGAGGTGGACCTAGGCGGTCCGACAGTCCGAACCCTCGCCTACGGCGACACCATCCCCGGGCAACTCATCCGCGCCGATGTCGGCGACGAGCTGGCCGTCACAGTGCACAACGCGCTCGAGCAGGCCACCTCGGTGCACTGGCACGGCATCGCCCTGCGCAACGACATGGACGGCGCCGCACCCGCCACCCCTGACATCGCCTCAGGCGACGCCTTCACCTACCGGTTCTCCGTGCCCGACCCGGGCACCTACTGGGCCCACCCGCACACCGGCATCGCGATCACCGACTACGGCCTGTACCTGCCGATCATCATCGACGACCCAAAGGAGCCCGCCGGTTACGACACCGAATGGATCGTGGTGCTCGACGACTGGACCGACGGCGTCGGCCCAGCCCCGCAACAGATCTTGGACAAGCTCGAAGCCGGCGGCATGTCAGGGATGTCGAGCATGTCAGGGATGTTGAGCATGCCGGGCATGTCGGGGATGGGCGGCATGGATCACGGCGGCATGCCAGGCATGGAATCCATGGGATCGAGCGTGCCGACGTCCAGCTCCGCCGGCATGAGCAGCACGGCCGGCGCGACCGGGATGGGCGGTATGTCAGGCATGGGCGGGGCGGGTAGCAGCGAACTGCTCGGCGGCGACGCCGGTGACGTGAGCTACCCCTACTACTTGATCAATGGCCGAATCCCTGCCGCGCCCACTACGTTCGCGGCCAAACCCGGTCAACGGATCCGTATCCGGATCATCAACGCCGGCGCCGACACCGCCTTCCGTGTCGCCCTTGCCGGTCACCGGTTGACAGTCACCCACACCGACGGCTACCCGGTGCAGCCACGGCAAGTAGACGCACTGCTGCTGGGCATGGGGGAGCGCTACGACGTCATCGTAACCGCGGAGTCCGGGGTGTTCCCGCTCGTCGCGCTCGCCGAAGGCAAGAACGGCGCCGCCCGTGCTTTGCTGCGCACCGCGCCCGGCGGCGCCCCCGACCCGTCGGCCCGCCCCGGCGAGCTCAACGGCCAGGTCGGCACCGTGGCTACGTTCACCGCCACCGACCAGGTGGCCCTGTCCTCCCGCAGACCGGACCTGCAGCTCGCGGCGAAGCTCGGCGGGGACATGAAAACCTACCGTTGGACCATCAATGGGCGCACCTTCGACCAGCTCGAACCGCTATCCATCACGCAGGGGCAACGCGCCCGCCTGACGTTCACCAACAACACCATGATGTGGCACCCCATGCACCTGCACGGCCACACCTTCCAAATCGTCGGCAGCGATGGGCAGCCCGGGCCTCGCAAGGACACGGTCATCGTCCTGCCGATGAAGTCGGTCGCAGTCGACCTGCAAGCCGATAATCCTGGCGACTGGATGCTGCACTGCCACAACGGCTATCACATGGACGCCGGCATGATGACCCGCCTGGACTACCAAATCTGAAAGGCGACGGTGGGAGAACTCCTAACGGCTGTGCGCAGTCATTGTTCGTCTGGTGGGGGGCCATCAGCTCCTCGGAGTTCTCGTACCGCGATCGATTGGTCGCTCAAGAATTCCCTGCCGGTAGACCGGGGATGTCGCGGATGGCGATGATCGCAGAATGGCCACCATGACCGTTATGCGCAGTATGGTACGGAAGTGGTTGCTGTTGCCTATGGCGCAGGCGGTAAGAAAGTGGCAGGGTGTTCTTTGGCGTGTCGTCTTGACATCGGCTGCGTCGAGGCTCCAGGGCCGTGTTGGGGAGGAATTCGTGACGGTAGGTCGACGCGCCCGGCAGGGGCGCCGGATTTTGACCATAGCGATGTCGATGACGCTCGCCGGAGCGGTTTGGATCTCCACGGCGCTCCCAGCGGGAGCGCTTCCGCCGCCGCCACCGAATCCGTCGGATGGGCAGATCCAGGCCAGCCAGGACCAGGCGAAGCAGACTTCTGCCGAGGTCGGCCGGCTATCCGGCGTGGTGGCCAACACGCAAGCCAAGATCCAGCAGATGCAGAATGCGATGGAACTCAAGGCCGAACTGGCGATGAAGGCCAGGGTCGACCTGGACGTCGCACAGGCGGACGCGGTCGACGCCGAACGGGCCGCCAAGGACGCCGAGCGGCAGGCCAGCCGGGCAGATACCGCAATCGATACCGCCAAGCAGGATGCCGCTGAGTTCGCGGCAGCCTCCTATCGGCAGGGTTCGGTGCTCGGATCCATGACAGCGCTGCTGGATTCGTCGTCGATGGGCCAGTTGCTGGCCCGCCAGCAAATGATCGATCAGATTTCGGGCAGTCAGCTCGGCGTGATCGTCACCCTGGAATCCGCTCGGACGTCCAAGGCGAACCTGGACTCCAAGGCCAAGGCCGCGCTCGACGCGGCGAAGTCCGCCAAGGTCAAGGCGGTGCAGGCCAAGAAGGCCGCCGACGCCGCCCAGGCGGACGCTGAGCGGTCATTCGCCCTGGGCCAACAACAGTTGGCCGCCCTGGATAAGCAACTCAACGAGCAGCAGGCGGCGTACCAGTTCGCGTTAAACAAGGTCGCGGATCTGAAGGGGCAACGCGCCCAGTACAACGCGTGGGTCAAGGCTCAGCAGGCCGAGCAAGAGCGCCTGGCGCAGCAGGCCGCGCTGCAGGCCGAACAGGCTCGGCAGGCACGCCTGGAGCAGCAACAGGCCGAGCAGGCGGTTGCCGCCGCGCAAGCGCGCAAGGCCAAGGCGGTCGGGGCGGAGAAGGCCAAGCAGGCCAAGATCCTTCAAGAGAAGATCCGCAAGGAGAGGGAGCGTCAGGCTGCCATCAAGCGAGCCCAGGAGGCAGCCGCCCGCAAGGCTGCAGCCGAGGCCGCCGCCCGCAAGGCTGCGGCCGAGAGGGCAGAGCAACACAACGACAGTTCGCCCGGGCCGTCGTCAGGATCGTCGGGTTCGGATTCCGGCTCCTCGTCCGGAACGTCATCGGGAACGTCGGGTTCGGATTCCGTCTCGCCGGTGCCGGCGTCCAATCTCAGCCGGGGACAGCGGGTCGTACAGGCCGCTCTCGCGTGGGTGGGCACCACGTACGCGTGGGGCGGGGGCACCGTGTCCGGCCCATCGCGGGGCATCAGGGACTATGGAGTCGCCGACTCCTATGGTGACTACAACAAGATTGGTTTCGACTGTTCGGGCCTGACGCTGTACGCCTGGGGACAGGTTGGGGTGTACCTGCCGCACTACTCGGCCTACCAGTACTTCTCCGGCCAACACGTGTCGGCGTCCAACCTGCAGCCCGGCGACCTGGTGTTCTACGCCAACAACACCTCCGACCCCAGCACCATCCATCACGTCGCCATCTACATGGGGGGTGGTCAGATAGTGGAGGCACAGCAGTCGGGCACGTACGTGAAGATCTCTGCGATGCGTTGGTCCGGGTACATCGGCGCCACCCGCCCTGGTACGTGATACGCGACGATTCCCGTCACAACATTGTGGGTTGGACTTGCGAACCGGTGAAGTGCGTCTCGACGACCACTGGCATCAGCCTCCGGCGGCAACGCCGACGACGGCCACGGCCACGGCCACAAGATCAGCCACTGGCCAGTGCCTGACAGTCTGCAGACTCGACTCCCCGATGACCACCTCATACGAAAATGTTCTCGGCCCATGGGGAGCGGGCGCTCCGCGGAGAGGCGAGCCGCGATTTTGGGTGAAGTTGGCGCTACGCCGGTGGCCCCTTGCCGGGTATCGCACCGGGATTCAGCGCCAGGCTATACATCTCATACGGCGTCGACCTGGCGACCCTCCCGTCAACGGCCCGTCGCTAGTATTGCGGGGACGAACGGCGCGAGGGATCGGGAGACGAGGACGCCCCGCTCGGTCGCAACGAGGATCTCAAGATCATCCTGTGATCCGGACGACGCCAAAGCGGTGGCACCTTCCGTGCTCAAATCTGTTGCCTGCCAGGTCATTCCCGCGTCGCCGCTGACGTGAAGCTCACCGCCTGCATCGATCCCGACCACTTGGCCTCTAGCAGCCCAATCGACCAGTACCAACGAAGGGGGGTCGGACACTGGCCGCCATGTGGCGCCCGCGTCCGTCGAGCGCAATAGGCCCTGAGCGGTTGTGGCGAGCACTATGACGTGGTCGAGCGATCCGGCCAGCCAGCTGGGCGCCGATGGCAATTCTCCGATACGCCATCGGCGCCCGTCTTCCGAAGTCCGCAGTAGCCCGTCGAATGCTACGATTCCTCCGGCACTGTAGGTCAGCGCATGGAAATCTGACTTGCCGCCACGTGAAGTGGTACTCCAGGTTCGCCCGCCGTCACGACTTTCGATCAACCCAACCGGTTGGGGTAGGTTCGTGCCGGAAGACGGGTGGCCCGATGCGTAGAAGTGTCCAGGCCCGGCGACTGTGAATCCCATGAGGTCGATCGCAGGCCCCACCCTGGCGATCGGACCGTCGCTGGAAACGTACAGCCCATCGTGGGTCGCCAGCAGGAGTGCTCCGCTGGCCGGATCGCGGGCGATCGCGTGGATGTGCATTCCAGGAGGGACCGAGCCGGGGTTCGTGCCGCTAGCGCTATCGTCGCCCGGCGCGCCGCCGCAAGCCGTCAACGCACCCAATGTGGCAACGACGCCCACCAATGCCGCGACTCGTCGCACTGTGAACTCCTTGAACGTCGGAACGTGACATCACGGCGGCCCATTGCTGCGAGGCTGTCAGTCGGCCGGCCAGTGCGAGGAAAGTTGATGCGGATCAAGCACTACCAGGCGCTTCGCCGTAGCGGTCAGAATATCAGATTGCAGCATTGGCCGATTCGCAAGAGCCGATTGGGAAATGCCAGCGGCGCAGATGCCCCGATCGCAGTTCCAGCGCAAGCTGCGCTGCCCAGCGAACCTGGGCGAGAGCTAAGCGCTGGCCGGGCCAGAGGCCATCGACCTGGCGGAAGCAGGCGCCAATGTTTCACTGCGTCGGCGACACCGGTGCGGCCCAAGAAGGTCGCCGGCAAGTCACGCCATTGCCAGCGTGACACCAGCTATGAGCGCCACCACGGACCCAACCAGTGTCGCCGTCCTGCCGTGCACCGTTGCACGCGGGGTGGAGCGCATCGGGAACAGGATCTGCCTGCCCAGCGTGTTGGCCGCGATGGCGGCAAGGAACACTGCGCCGCCCCAGTTGGTCTGGTGCCCGATGAGGGCAACGAATGCGGCGATGCCGATGAGGGCGGACATGGAGGACTCGACGAGCTGCACCGGCAGCCGGCGGGTTCCCATGGTTCGGTCCGATGACCACATCGCCCAGCGAGCAGCCGACGGTCGACCGGCGCAGCACCCGCCGAAAAAACATCCCAGCCGGCCGATGGCCATCCCGAACAGCAGGCCGGGGACGCTCGCGTCCAGCACGGCACCGAGCGGTATGTGGGCAATGACAGTTCCGAGGGCGATGATGACGATCGCCGAGATCACGAAGCCCTGGATGCACATTCCGGCGGTCAGCAGGGGAGGCTTCTCGGCCCGGTGGGTGATCAGGTAGTACGCCTTGGCGCCGATCAATCCGACCAGGCACGCGACGAGCGAGATGACCAGGACCGGCAGCGGCGACAGTCCGGACCGGGCGGCCAGGAACCATTGCGTGAGCAGAGCGACCATGGCGCCAGATGCGACAAGTGCGGGCCACGCCCCCAACCGGGCCCCGGGCGCGAGCACGTTGACGACGGGACCGTAGGTGCTCGGCGCCCGTGCCGTTACCGCCGTGGACGGCGCGACTGGCTCGGAGGTTGTCGAGGCCTCTGGTGTGCGGCCGTCGGGAGCGGAGGCGCTTACCTCCCACTCGCCCGGTGCCAGCGCCGGTATCCGGACGGTGATGCAGGTGCGCCCCGATCCCGGCACGATGCCTTCCACCGTCCGCACGATATCGAAACTGGTGCTACCGACCGGGTCCGCTGCGGACGCGTCGACGGAGGGTTCTGGGCGGCCGAGCCACCTGCCTACCAGGCGGACGCTCACTGGGTAGGGCTTGCCGCTGGGCGCCGCGTCGAACCAGTACGTCACGCCCAGGCTCTGCGGCGTCGCGTCCTTGAGCGGTTCGCACGCAAACGACGCGATCTGGAGGGATGAGCCTGCGGGAAGGGAGTGCTGATCTGTCCGCGGTGGACCTGGTGCGGTTTTGCCCGCAACCGCGGCGGCGGAGCCTGCAGTGATGGTGCCCTGCTGAGCGGCTCGCCGGCTTGGCGAACTCACCTCGGCGGTGGTACGAGCTTTCACCGCGGCGAGCAGCAGGGTCGCCGAGTCCTGCATGGCCGGTCGGGCGACGGGCGCTGGCCGCGGCGACGATGACGGCTTCGGGCGCCGCTTGGCGTTCGCGCGTCCTCGGCTCTTGGGCATGGTGAAGTCCCCGCTTCCAGCCGTCGGTGCTACTACTAAACGTCATAGTACAACTGAATACTACGCGAGTTAGTAGTAGCCGCGAGGATGCGGCTAGAGCCGTACGTACAGCCGCAGGGTGATGTAGGAGCTCAGCGCGGCCAGGCCGACGGCGGCACCGGCGAGCCACGGCGCCACCCACACCAGGGCCTGAACGTCGATCGGTGGCAGGATACCGGCGCGCATCACCGAGCCGAGTGTCTTGTCCACGAACAGGAACTTCATACCGATCAGGCCGCCGATGGCCACGGCCGCCCCGATGGCCGCGGCGACCACCGCCTCGATGATGAACGGCATCTGTGTTCGCCATCGGGACGCCCCGACCAGGCGCATGATGGAGGTCTCGGTGCGCCGGGTGAACGCGGCGATCTGCACCATGTTGGATATCAGCAGCAGCGACGCCAGGGCCTGGATCAGGGCCACGATGATGGTGGCGTTGCGGATGCCGTTGAGCACGGTGAACAGCCGGTCCAGTACCTGGCTCTGGTCGGTGACGGACTCCACGCCGGGTGCGTGGGCGTAGCGGGCCTGAATCACCTTGTACCGCTGGGGATCCTTCAGCTTGACCTGCCAGGAGGCGTTCAGCGCGTTTTCCGATCCGATGGCTAGCATCTCCGGCTGGCTCGCGAACATTTGCTGGTACTGGCGCCATGCGGCCGCCTGGCTGACGTACCGGTAGCTGGCGATATCGTCGTCCTTGCTCAGTGCGTCGGCGAGGTTCTGGCAGATCTGGTTGTGGCAGTTCGGGTCCTGCTTGGACTGGTCCACGGTCAGATAGATGGTCACCTCGACCTTCTCGCCGTAGATCTGGCGCATCTGGTCGGTCATCCGGGCCACGATCAGGCCCGCGCCCAGCAGGGTCAGCGAGATAGCGGTCGTCAGCACCATCGCGATGGTCATGGTGACGTTCCGTCGCAGTCCGCGCAGTCCCTCGCCGATCGTATGGCCCGAGCGCATGCGTACCACCTCCTCGCGGATAGCACCGTCGGCCCGGATGTTCGCTGCAAGAGTGTGCCGACGAGGGCAATGACGGTCAGTTCAGGCCCGCGTAGGAGTGCAGGCCGGAGACGACCATATTGACGACGAACAGGTTGAACATGATCGACGCGAACCCGAGGATGGAGATCCACGCCGCCCGGCTGCCGCGCCAGCCGCTGGTCGCGCGGGCATGCAGATAGCCGGCGTAGAGGATCCAGGTGATCAGAGCGGTCGTCTCCTTGGGATCCCAGCCCCAGTAACGGCCCCACGCGGCCTCTGCCCACAGTGCACCGGCCACCACAGCGAATGTGAACAGCGGGAACGCGATGATCGCCGTGCGGTAGGCAACCTTATCCAGGATGTCCGGCGATGGGAGCCGGTCCAGCACCGACCGCGAGTCTGTGTGACCGTCGCGGCGTCGGTCGCGTCGTGTGCGGACGATGTACATCGCCGAGGCCACGCCGGAGAGCATCAGCATTCCCGAGGAGATCGCCACCGCCAGCACGTGAATGACCAGCCAGTAGGACTGCAGCGCGGGAACCAGACTTCCCGCCGGGGTGTACAGGACGGTGCCGCCGACGAAGCTCAACACGGCGATCGGGAACATCACGAACAGTCCGATGCGCCGAACCTTCGTCCGGTTGACCGCCACGAGCCACGCTCCGGCGGCGACGGCGCAGATGAGCGAGACGATCTCGTACATGTTTCCCCAGGGCGCCCGATGTGCGGCCATGCCCCGGGTGATCAGCGACAGCACGTTCATCGTGAACCCGACCCCGGCGACCAGAACTGCTGCCCTGCCGAACCTTTCACCCCAACCCGGGCGATCTGTCAATGATGCAGAACCCTCGCCGCTTCCCCCCGTTTCGGCCGGATCGTCGCCGTCCCGGGTGAGCAGCGCGACAGCGCTGCCGTCTGCGGGCACAGCAGCGGTCGCTCTGGCGGTGCTGGTGGCGCGGCGCGACGCGAACTCCACGGCGTGGCATGCCAGCGCCATCACGTAGCCGGCGAGGGCCCCTTCGAAGGTCAGGTCTGATATCCGTGATGCCAATTGCCATACCACTGCGACAGATTCGACGTCGGCCACTTCTGTTACCTTTCAACGGTTTCTGCCGGCACGGTGCCGGCGGCAGTTGATTCCGTGCCCGGGGCCAGGGCGACCAGCGAGGCGAACTCCCGGCCATACCCGGCTTGGTCCGTGCGCGCCAGCCCACCGATTTCGATGCACAGGCCGTGGCGGGCGGGTGCGGCCGTTCCGAATGGTGCAGCGTCCGGCCGGATCCGGAACCAGACCCGCCGCCGCTTGATCAGCAGCGACGCCATCAGCCCGGCGATCAGCGCGATCACCGATACCAATGCCCAGTCCTGGGCGGGGTCGTAGGAGGTCTGCAGCGAGACGAATTGTTTGGCGCCGGTGAAGGTAATTTTCGTCCCGTCGTCGAGAGTGACGGACTGGCCCGGTGACAGGTTGGCGTGGGCCTTCTTGACCAGCAAGCCGTTGGCCACCTGCGCGGTGTCGATGGCGAACACCGACTGCGGTATCCCGCTTGCCATGCCTAGATCTCCTCGGTATACGTCGACCGCGACCCCCGGACTGAGCAGCGAGGGAAATCCGGAGGACATGATGCCACCGCGCACGACCGCGGTCGGTGCGAAGATCCCGACGATGGCCAGCTGATTCTTCCGCAGATCGGCGGCCGAGTAGCCGGGTGGGTCGGTGACCTTGATGGCGCCTTGGGAGGTGAACATCGAGTCTTCGGGGGCGAATGGCTGCTGGTAGCTGCGAACTTGGCCGTCGGGGTAGGTGATGCGGAAGGTCGGTGTGTAGCCGTGCCCCAGCAGGTAGAGCCGGTCGCCGGAAAACCGCAGCGGGTCGTTGACCTCAAGAGCGCGGCGCCGCCAGGTGTCGGTGCCCAGGTCCCCGCCTGTTTGGAAGCGGATGTCGGCCCGGAACGTCGTGGCCTGCCCCTGCGGGGTGTAGGCGGCGTGGAAGGCGTCCACGTCCACGCAGAACGGTGTCATGGTGGTGGGGTTCACCAGTGGGCCGGGCCGGAAGTCGTCGTACGCGATCGGCGAGGACGCGCAGAACCCGTCGCCTTCCGTGACCAGCACGGTGCCCTCGTAGCCGAACATTCCGCCCACGGCCACCGACAGCAGCAGGCCCACCAGCGAGAAATGAAAGACCAGGTTGCCGACGTCGCGCAGGTAACCCTTCTCGGCGGCCACCACGACCGCCCCGTCGGGTTCCGTGCGGGTGGCGGTGCGCCACCCGCCGACACCGGCGTGCCGCAGCCGATCCGCCACCTGCCGCCCGGCCGCTGTGGCGTCGCCGGTGATGGTGACGGTGGCGTGGTGCGGCAGACGGGACAGGTTGCGGGGGGCTGATGCGGGCGGGCCGGTGCGGATCTGCCGCAGCAGCTCCCAGCTGCGCGGCGTCAGGCAGCCGACCAGCGAGATGAACAGCAGCAAGTACACGGCGGCGAACCAGGGGGCTGAGAACACGTTGAAAAAGCCCAGGCGGTTCAGCCAGGGCCCGATCGTGGGGTGGTCGAGGATGTACTGGGCGGTCTTGGGCCTGTTGGTCGACCATTGCGGCAGCAGCGCCCCGGGTAGTGACGCCAGCGCCAGCAGGAACAGCAGTATCAGTGCGGTGCGCATGCTCGTCAGGCGCCGCCACACGTTCCGCAGCACCGCCAGACCTCTGGCGAGGGCGCCACGCGGGCCGTTGCGGGCAGGGTGGGATTGGAGCAGATCCTCGTCGTTGCGTGCGGCGATCGAATCGCGGGGCGGCATTTATAACACCGTCCCGGAGGTGGGCGCGGTGACCCGCAGGTACGCGATGAACTGGCCCCAAATACCGGTCACCATCAGCAGCCCGACCACGATCATGCCGGCCGCGCCGGCCAGCTGGATTCCCCTGGTGTGCCGTCGCAGGAACGCCAACGTCGAGGTGGCCCAGCCGAAACCGGCCGCGATGAGGACGAACGGGATCCCCAGGCCCGCGCAGTAGAACAGCACCAGCGCCAGGCCGCGCCAAGCCGACGCGCCCCAGTCCGTGGCGTAAGACAGCGAGATCACCCCGGCCAGGGTGGGGCCGACGCACACCACCCACCCGGTGCCGAAGGCCGCGCCCAGCAGGGGTGCGCCCAGCACCCGGCCCCGCGGCCGCAGGTGAAGTCGGTATTCACGACGGAGGAATGGAACGGCTCCGGCCATCACCAGACCCATCAGGATCGTGATGCCGCCCCCGATCCGAGTCAGCAGGTCTTGGTTTGCCAGCAGGCCGCGGGCCAAACCGAGTACCAGCACGGTCTCGGCGACGAAGACCACGGTGAAGCCGACCACGAACAGCAAGGTGCCGACCACCGCCCGGCTGCGGATCGCCGTGCCAACCCGTCCGGATGGTGTGCCGTCGGCTCCGACCAGCCCCGTGATGTAGGCGAGATAGCCCGGAACCAGCGGAATCACACAGGGCGAGGCGAACGACACCGCGCCCGCGGCGACGGCCAGCCCGGCGGCCAGCACGAACGGGCCCGACAACACCGTGTCGGTAATGCCGGACACGGCAACCGCTCCCGGCCAGGTCACTGGGCGTTCCCTTCGGCTGCGATCGGGGTGATGACGGCCAGCAGCTGCGTCTTGGTCACTGGCCGCAGCCAGATGTGCGCCACGCGGTGGCGCCGGTCTAGCACGATCGTTGACGGGATGGATGCGGTCGGAAATCCGCGCAGCGACAGTAGGGTTCGCATGGTCGGGTCGAAGATCGACGGGTACGGCGTGTCCAGCGACCGGTGAAAGTCACTGCCGGCCTGCTGGGAATCCCGGATGTCAATGCCCAGGAACTGCACACCCGACGGTTTGAGCGCTCTGGCTGCGGCGTTCAACTCGGGTGCCTCGGCGCGGCACGGCGGGCACCACGAGCCCCAGAAGTTCAGCACCACCACCTTGCCGGCGTAATCGGACAGCCGGATCGTCCCGGTGCCGGTCAGGTCCGGCCCCGACAGGTCGGTGATGGTGCCGCGTTGGGCCGGCGGGTAGGAGATCTCGTCGTTGTTACCCGGGGAGGAGAACTGGAACGAGCCCGCCGAGCCACCGGTGGAGGAACACGCGCCGACGGCGAGCGTGAGAGCCGCGGCCAGTGCGAGGAGTTGGATCGGGCGGGCTGCGGCGGTGCGTGGCCGTCGGCGAGCGGGGAGATCCCGGCGGGGCTGCCGGCGGTCGGTCACGTCAGGGCGCTCCCCTGCAGCCATTGCTCCCAGGGGATGTTCCAGTCGCCGAACCCGTCGTGGGACCCGAGTTTGGTGCTGGTGCCCTTGACGGTGACGATGTCACCGTAGCCGAAGGTGTTGTAGAACCACTTGCCGTCGGTAGGGTTGATGTTGATGCAACCGTGTGAGACGTTCCGAACTCCCTGATCCTTGACCGACCACGGCGCCGAGTGGATGAAGATGCCGCTGTAGGACAGCCGGATGGCCAGCGGAATCTTGGAGTCGTAGCCCAGGTCGTAGTCCACCGGCAGGCCGTAGCTGGCCGAACTCATCTGCTTGACCTTGTACTTTTCCTGGGCGACGTAGGTTCCGCTGGGCGTGACGAAGGAGATTTCCTTGCCGTTGACGGTGACCGTCTTGTCCATCCCGAGGCTGACCGGGACCGTCCGGACCTTCTTGCCGTTGATGTAGACGTTCATCTGCTTGGTCTTGTTGTCGATCACCGCGATTTTGGATGAGCCGATCGTGACGTGCAGGGTGCGGTCCGTCTCGCCGTACATGCCGGAACCGAGCTTCACGCCGTAGATCTTGGCCGTCACCGTGACCTTCGTTCCGGGCTTCCAGTAGTCCTTGGGGCGCCAATGCAGCGTTCGGTCGTCCCACCAGTACCAGGCCCCCTCCGTTGCCGGCTCGGCCGTCACCGACAGTGCCCTCTCGGCGGCGGCACGGTCCTTGGGTGCCTTGTCGAAAATCACCACCATGGGCTGGCCCACGCCGACGACCTTCGTCGATGGCGGGGGATAGAACGACGGAAAGACGGTCACATCCGGCTTGAGCGTCGTGAACGAGGAGGCCAGCGTGAATTCCCCGGTTTTCGAGACGGCGGTCGCGGTGGCGGTGTATCGCCTGTTGTAGCCCAGCGGCTCGGTGGTCTCCCATTTGGTCCCATCCGCGGACAGCTTCCCGTCCACCGCCTCGCCCTCCGGGTTGCGCAGCACGACCGAATCGAGCGTCCCGGTCTTCGCCCGGATCACCACCGGCTCGATCGGTGAGAATCCGGTCGAGTCATCGGCCGGGTTCATGGTGATGACCGGCTCGGGCGATCTTGTGCTGCTGGCCGTCGATGGCTGGGAGGGGACCGCGGTCAGCGAGCTTTCGGTAGTCGATGTAGGCGTCGGTGCCGGGCTCGCCGTTTCCGGGGCCGCAGGCTTCGAGCTGGTCGAACCCGCTGCAGGATTCGATGGCCGTGGGACCACGGTCGTCACGGTCGCGGTGACCACCGGTGAGGATACCGCGGGGCCTGCTGAACATGAGACGAGCGCCACCAGCAGCAAACTGCACCAGGCGATCCACCGCGCACCATGCGAAGCCTGCGGCATAGATACGCCTCCTCACCAAGTGTTCCCTCGAGCAACTATCGAGAATAGTAGCCGATGGAGTGAAGGCCCCTGGTGAGGTGACACCCAGGGGCGAGAGGAGAAGGCGGCGTGGTCAGGCTCCCACGCGATGGCCGGTCGGGTTCGGGCCGGCGCCGTACAGGCTGCCCACGTACACGGGTTTGGTTTCGGTGGATGCCTGCACGACCTTCCCGTTGCCGATGTACATGGCGACGTGGCTGACCGGCGAGTAGTACGTGACCAGGTCCCCTGGGCGGAGTTGATCCAACGGGACCGGAGTCAGCCCGGACTGCGCCCGCGAGGTGCGCGGGATCGTCACGCCGGCCTGCGCCCAGGCCCACGAGGTCAGTCCGGAGCAGTCGAACTGGTTGGGACCGGCTGCTCCCCACACATACCGCGAACCGAGCTTCGACAGGGCCGCCTCAACGGCGGCCTGGGCAACGGCGCTCGCGGCCGGAGCCGCTGGAACGTCCTGCGTCGGGCGGGAGGCGGCAGGCTCGGACGGTGCGCTGTTGGCGCGCCCCGGCTCAGCTCGGACGGTGGTCGCTGCAGCGGCCCGCTGTAGGGCTTGGCGTTCAAAGGCAAGCTGTTGGGCCGCCATTGCTTCCTGCCGCTCCTTCTCGGTGAGCCGCTCGGTCAGGTCGCGATACTTCGCGACCTCGGCACGCAGCGCGGCCTGCCGCTGGCTCACCGCTGCGGTCGCGCGCGCTGCGTCTGCGACCGCAGCATCGGCTGTCGTCTTGGCGTCGCGTGCGGCGGCGACCGCGTTCGACGCGAGCTGCGCTGCGTCGCGGGCATGCTTTCTGGCTGCTGCCGCGGTCTCCAGTTTCGACCGTACGTTGGCGGCGACCTGGTCGAGCATCATGGCCTGATCGAGGAAGTCGTCTGGCGAGGCGGAAGTCAGCAGCGCCGCCATCTTGCTCAGCCGCGCGCCGCGGAAGGTCGCGCCGACGAAGTCCTGCGCCTGCATTTGGAGGGCGACGGCAGCGCGGGCTGCCCGCGTGGCGGCTTGGTCCGTCGTGACCGCGGCTGAATCCGCCCTTCCGACCTCTCGCGCTGCCCTCTCCGCGTCCGCGCGGGCCTTCTGCTCGCGTTCTTGCGCCTGGAGCACCTGATCATTCATCAGAGCCGCTCGCTCCGAACTGTCCAGCCATGCCTGTTTGGCGTCGTCCGCCGTCAACGGCCGGGTGGTACCGGAGGGGCCGGGTGATGACGGCTCGGCCTGGGCGGCTCCGGGGGCGAGCATTCCGAATAGCAGCCCGACGAGCACCGTGACAACCAGTAGGGGATGGGAACTGCGGCGGTACGCAGATCTCGGCACCGAAAGGTAAACCCTTCTTCCGTGGTGCGCCTACCGGGTTAGCTGACGGGTTTGGGACGGGAGGAAGTCCCTACCGCAGGGTGCATCATCAGCATCCTTCGCGGATTCACCCCCAGGCACGCGGGTCCCGGTCCAACTCCAGGTGGAGTCAACTCGGCGCTTGCCTTCCCGGCCCTGTTTGGGACGTGAGTGGAAGGTCTCGAACAGGTTACGATACAGACACGGGCTCTTGTCAACTATGACACCTAGTAGAATCAGGTTCGGGATCCTGTGCGGCTCAAGTAGCTGTGCGCGGCGCGGCAAGAACTCGGATTGTGCAGCGCCCCGTCCAACAGTGAGGGTGCGGGCCCGTTCGAGCCGGCCGATCGCGTGATCTGGGCGGCCAGCCGTAGATCGGTCGGCGTGCACTTCCCGTCCCCACGTCGGCCGGTCTACGGTGCGGGAGCGGGTATCACGCGGATGAAAGGGCTTCACGCGGCGGGCGGCGGGTTGGTTGGAGGGTGGGTCGGACCACTGGTGCGTTGAAGGTGCCTGGAGCGCCGTGATGGGGCGGATACGGGTCGTCGGCGGATGGTCGTGCTCGCCGTCACTCACCGGCGGAACCCTTGCGATGCCGCCCTCCTCCGGCGCCGATCCAGCAGCAGCGCCCCGGCCAGCGCGACCGGTGTCGCGGCCGTCAGCACCCACAGCAGCGGCGCTCCCAGCACGGTACCGGGAGTGGTCGCCGTGATCAGCGGGACCTGTGGCACCAGAAAGCCCGGGCGAAACAGCGGCACCGACGAGGCCACCGACCCATCCGGCCGGATCACTGCCGACACGCCGCTGGTGGCCGCGATCAGCACCTCCCGGCCGTACTCCACCGCGCGCACCCTGCTCATCGCCTGCTGCTGGAAGGTCTCGTCGGTGTAGCCGAAGGTCGCGTTGTTGGTCTGCACTACCAGCACCTGCGCGCCTCCGGTGACGACGTCACGCACCAGGTCGTCCTCGACGATCTCGAAGCAGATCACGTCGCCGACCGGCACCCCGGCGATGGTCAGGTTCCCGGGACGGTGACCGGGCAGGAACTCCGACTGGATCAGGTCGACCTTGTCGGAGAAGATCCGGAAGAAGCTGCGCCACGGCATGTATTCGGCGAATGGAACGGGGTGCCGCTTGGTGTAGGTGGCACCCGGGCCGGTGACGGGGTCCCACACGATGCCCATGTTGTAGACCCGGTCGGGCTGGTTCGCGCCCACCACGGCGCCGACCAGGATCGGCACCCCCACCTGTGTGGCTGCCCGGTCGATCACGGCGGCGGCGTCCGGGTTGCGGTACGGGTCGATGTCGGAGGAGTTCTCCGGCCAGAGCACCAGCCGGGGCTGCGGGACGGTGCCGGCCTTGACGGCGGCCGCGAGCGTTGCGGTCTCGGCGGCGTGCATGTCCAGTACGGCGCGGCGGCGGGCGTTGAACTCCAGCCCCGGCTCGGGCACGTTGCCCTGCACGATCGCGATGGGGCTGGTGGGTGCGCCGGCGCCGGTCTGCACCGCGGGGCGCGACGCAAGGGCTCCGAGGAACGGCAGCAGGAGCAGCAGGGCAGGAAGGGTGACGGCGGCCAGCGTGCGGACCCACCCACGGGCGGTGACGGGACCCTTCGGGGGCGCCGCTCCGGGTCGGTGTCGCCAGGCCAGTCGCAGCACCGACACCGGCCAGAACAGGTAGCGGGGCAGCACCAGCCAGCGACCCACCAGGCCGCCGGCCCGGCGCATCGCCCACCGTCGGCCGAGCCTTCCAGCCCTGGCCGGCAGCGACGCCCGCCAGCGGGCCCAGCCGCGGCGCAGCAGCTCCCCCAGTGACAGCCCGGCGAGTGGAACCGCCAGGGCGAGCCCCGCCTCGCCCAGCACGGCCGCGAGGGGCAACAGCGGGCCGTCGGGCTGGGTGAAGGCGACGCCGCCCCACGGGAATCCGCCGAACGGGAACACCGCTCGCAGCGTCTCCCCCGCCACCCAAGCAGCGGCTCCCCACACCGGCCAGGCCGGCAGCCGCCGGGACGCCGGTCCCATCAGGGCGACCGCCGGCATCGTCAGCACCGCCTCCGCCCCGGCCAGGCCCACCCACGGGACGTTCCCGACGTAGACATTGGTCCAGCTCAACAGCGGGAAGAACAGCAGCGCCCCGAAGACCAGGCCCAGCCCGGCGCCTGCCTTCCAGGCCCGCCCGTGCACCGCGAGGCCCAGCAGCGCGAAACCCAGGATCGGCGCCCACCACCGGGTGGATGGTGCGTATCCGGCGTAGAGCAGCAAGCCGCCGGCTGCCACCACCACGATGCGCAGGCCGCCCGACCCGCGCAGCGCCCGCCGGCGACGGCGCCACCGCTCGAGGCGAGCGGCGGACTGTCGCCCACGACCCCGGCGACGCTCCGCGGGAGGCGCACCGGCCGCCGGCGGGTCGTCGACAGTCACGGCCACCTCGTCACGGTATGCACGACGCGACGACTGCTCGGGCCTAGCCGCCGGATACCTCGTATCACGCTGTCGGGCAGGCCACGAGGAGGAAGACCGCGACAGATGCCAAAAGCGGTGCCAGGGCGGTCGCGGCGCCGGCCAGGCTACAGCGCAGGTGCCGCCGAATTGGGGAGGGGTGCCGAAGCGGGGTTTGCAATCGTGCCAGCCGGTCGTTGATCGCTCCGCCGGCCATGCCTAGCGCGCAATCGGGCACGCTCGAACCGGCGACTGCCAACAGCGCGCTTCTGACGGCAGATCCGCCCCAGCGCAGGGCCGCCGAGGTGTCGGCGGCGTACTCCACTAAGACCCGCAGGTCTTTCGGCGCCTCGCGCAGCAGTGGAGCGATGGGGAGGGCCGCGGCGAGAATGTCCACGGATGCAAGCATCCAGTGGTGTTTGCCCTTCAGGTGCGCTCGTTCATGCTCCACGGCGGCCGCGAACGCATCCGGCGTGAGGCTTTCCTTCAAGCCACGGGAGACGACCACCATGCCGCCGTCGCCGCCGACGCTGTACGCGATCGGTCGACTGTGCTGAAGCATGCGCACTGTGGCGCCCTGCGGGTGATCAGGCGCGGTCGCTAAAGCCACCAGGAATCGGTGGTGCTCCAAACGTTGGCGCCGCACGCGGGTGAGTCGAACCGCCACCACGACCGTCCGCGCGAGCAGTAGCACGATTGCCGTCAGACCGGCCAGGCCGGTCGCCTCTTCCCTGGTGGGCATGACCTCACCACCCAGGTGCACCAGGCAACCACCGGCGGAACGGAGTAGCCCGCCCAGCCCGGCATGATCCGGCAACAACAGCACAGCCACGCCCGCGGCCAACATGCCCGGGCCGGCGGCCAGCGCGATCAGCCACATGACGATGATGACACGCGGATCGGTGCCCGAACCTGACACCCGGCGGATCGCCTGGTGTCCGAACGCCACGAGGGTCAGCCCACTCGTGATCAAAACCAGCGCCAGTGTCACGGTCGCCTCCGGCGGCGGTCCAGTCCGTGACGCAGTGCTTGCGACTCCGGCTCGCTGACCGACCGGGCCAACAGGAGCAGTGCGGTTTCCTTGTCGGCGGTCTCGTCCAGGATCTGCCGGATCGCATCCGCGGCGGCCTGGCCGCGGGTCACGCTTGGCTCATACAGGAACGCGCGGCCGCTCTTGGCGCGCTGCACGTAACCTTTTCGATACAGGTTGTCCAGCACCGTCATCACGGTGGTGTAGGCCAGCGGCTTACGCCGGGTGAGTTTCTCCAGCACGGCCCTGACGAGCAGCGGCTGGTCGGAGGTCCAGAGAACATCCATCACTGCGGCTTCTAGTTCACCCAGCCCCCTCATGACGCAGTGCTCCTCACTGGTTCGCGACCGGCCGGCCGGGTGGTCGCTCAAATGAACCGCCCACGATAGGTAATGAACTGCCCATGGTAGATGCTCGCTTCACCAGACGAGATGAGGTGTCGTCCATCACCGCCCGCCGCGATGACCGGCGGTCGCCGAGCTGTGTGATCACGCTCTTCGCCGGTCGCGCAGTCCTTGAGTGCACCGGACGTCGATCGTGTTACGCGGCTTGCCGTGGCGTCGCGGGGCAACTGACCTCCGCCTGCAGCCGACGAATCACCGCATATGCCAGCACGGCCAGCGCCCCGGCGCCGAGCACCGGCTGGACCGGGGCCCAGATGTTCAACGCCCCGGACGTCCCAATAGCAAGGACGACGAGTTTATTGCAAATCGGGCACCCCACAGCGAACGTCGACAAAATGCCCCCGCTGAGTATCCCGACACGCGGCGAATCGCTGCGATTCCCGGTCCGGACGTAGGTGGCCAGCGCAACGCCGGACAGTGCAGCGGTTGCCGCCCAAATAGGGTAGTTCCACCACAGCACCGGCGTCATGCGTGTGTACCACGGCGTCGAAATCACCCCGGTCGGGATGCCGACCAGCAAGGCCACCCCGATGGCGGCACCGGCGACCGCGAGCCATCTCCGCGCCGGCCACCGGCGAAGTCCGATCAACGCCTCGGCGACCGAGGGTCGTTGTTCCGTGCGCGGCGCGTCCATCACTCCTACTATACGATGTAGTAGCAAGCGCGGCGCCGTGCGGTGCGCTTGAACGCGAGGACGGAGCAGATGGCGGGAGGTGTGCGTGCGCGACATGAAGGTGCGCAGGGGGAGATCCGCCGCCGCGCTCCTTGCACTACTGGCGGTGATCAGCGCATGCTCGGCCGCCTCGCGTGGAGTGACCGAGGGCACCGACCGGCCAGCCAGCACCACCGCACGGCAGCCGATCACAGGCTCGCATGTGGCGGCGTCATCGTCCCACGCGATTACTTCGGGCCCGGTGGCGTCGGGCTCTGGAGTGTCACCCGACGCCCCGTCAGCTCACTCGCCCGGCGGCGCGGAGGCAACAGCCTCGCTGCCCCCCACCGCAAGCGCCGGCAATCACCTGTCCACGTCCAGCGAGCGGTCCACCCCATCGCCTATACCGACTCGTGCGCCGGACACGGAGGTCATCGCTTCCCCGCCGCTGGGATCGACTGGCGTTTCGCCGGCCGAACCGATCACCTTTCGCGTGACCAGCGGTACGATCCGCAATCTGGCCTTCACCAACCCATCCGAGGGGGTCACAGTGAAGGGTGCCATCTCCTCGGACCGAACCAGGTGGAGCCTGGCCGAAGCTCTCGGCTACGGAAAGACCTATACGGTGCGTGGAACGGCAGTGGCGGCCGACGGCACGTCGGTCCGCATCGCCGGCACCTACTCCACGGTCGCGCCCAAGAGCGAGATTTCCACAATAGTTTCGCCCGGTGACGACGCCGTGGTTGGCGTCGCCGCCCCGGTCATCATCAGATTCAACGAGCCACCCGCTAACCGGGCGCTCATCGAAAAGCACGTCACCATCACCACCTCGACCCCCGTGACCGGCGCGTGGGCGTGGGTCACCCACGACGGTGATACGTACCCGTCCCTGGACTTCAGGCCCAAACATTACTGGCCCGAGCACACCAAGGTGCATGTCAAAACCGACCTGTACGGTCTTCGCCTCGCCGACGGTATGTACGGCGGCGACAACGTCACCGTCGACTTCACCATCGGCCGAAACCAGGTCGTTATTGCCAATGCCAAATCCGAGAAGATCGTCGTCCAACGCGACGGAAAGACCACCGCGACCTACCCGGCGTCCTACGGCATGGGCGATGATCCCGACAGCAGATTCGGCATCAATCCCGACTTGGTCACCAGATCCGGCATCCACATCGTCATGGACAAGAAACCCAAAGTCCTGATGAGCCTGCCCAAATACGGATACACCGATATACCCGAATACTGGGACGTCCGGATCTCGGACAACGGCGAATTCATACACGAGAACCCAACAACTGTCGCCGATCAAGGGTTCCTGAACGTAACACACGGCTGCATCAACCTCTCGCCGGCGAGTGCGAAGGCCTACTACAACTCGGCCATCTACGGCGACCCCGTCGAGGTGTCCGGCACCAGCGTGCAACTGTCCCCCAAGGACGGGGACATCTTCGACTGGGCAGTCAGCTGGCCGGTCTGGACATCCCTCTCGGACACAGGCGAGTTCACCACCACCAGCGGCTGACCCGCCCGCATCCGCCCTGCGGCACCCAGCGGGCGATCACGGTTACGTCCGTCGACGCTTGTCTGATCATGCAGACGTGAGTTCGGGCCGCCCGGTCATCGGCGTGCCCGCGTTCGCAGCATGCAATGATCTGCGTATGGACGCAGATACGCAACTTCTCGATTTGGGATCGGACACCGAGTACGTAGAGCTGGCGGTCGAGGTGTTCTCCATGCTGGCCGACGCGACCCGGGTGCGGCTGATCCTGGCCATGCGCAACGCGGGCGAGATGTCGGTGAATCACCTGGCCGATGTGGTCTGCAAGTCGCCGGCAGCGGTGTCGCAGCATCTGGCCAAGCTGCGCCTGGCCCGCATGGTGACCACCCGGCAGGATGGGACCAGGGTGTTCTACCGGCTGGTCGACGAGCACGCCTGCGACCTGGTCGCGGACGCCATCAAGCAGGCCGAGCATGCGATAGCGAATGGCACGCCGCCCCGGCACCACCATGCGCCCGCGGAGGAACAGCGGTGAGCGGGCCGCACCCGCACCAGGCCGCCGGACACGCGCAGGCGCACGATCACGTGCTCGGGCATCCGGACGGCCACGAACACGGTCACGGCCACGGCCACGGCCATGACCATGGGCATTCGCATCCGCACGGTGGGATCAAGGGTTTCCTGTATGGCCTGTTCGTGCCGCACTCGCACGATCCTGCGGATGCGATCGACGACGCGATGGAGGCGTCCACGGCCGGGGTGCGCGCGCTGAAGATCAGCATGCTGGTGCTGCTGGCCACCACGGTGTTCCAGGTGGTGCTGGTGATAGTCACCGACTCGGTGGCGCTGCTGGCCGACACGATCCACAATTTCGCCGACGCGCTGGCCGCGGTGCCGTTGTGGATCGCCTTCGTGCTGGGTCGGCGCGTCGCCTCCCGCCGCTACACCTACGGCTACGGCCGGGCCGAGGACCTGGCGGGCCTGTTCATCGTTTTCGTCGTCGCGCTCTCGGCCGTCATCGCCGGGTGGGAGGCCATCGACCGATTCATCCACCCCAGCACCGTCGACGTCCCGTGGGTGCTGCTGGCCGCCGGGTTCATCGGCTTCGCCGGTAACGAGGCGGTCGCGATCTACCGCATCCGGGTCGGGCAGAGGATCGGCTCGGCCGCAGTGGTCGCGGACGGGATACACGCCCGCATCGACGGGTTCACGTCCCTGGCCGTCGTGCTCGGCGCGATCGGAGTCCTGGTTGGCCTGCCGCTGGCGGATCCGATCATCGGCCTGTTGATTTCGATTTCGATCCTGTTCCTGCTGTGGGGCACCGTCCGATCGGTCGGCGCCCGGTTGATGGATGCCATCGATCCCGACCTCGTGGAACGGGTCCGCCGCGCTGTTGAGGACACCGATGGCGTGGCCGCCGTCCGGGACGTGCGGCTGCGGTGGGTCGGTCACCGGCTACACGGCTCGGCCGTCATCGAGGTCGACACCTCCGATTTTCCTCGAGCCGGGCACGTTGCCGATCATGCCGCCGCGTACGCGCGGAGTGAGCTGCGCAACCTCGACGACTTCACCGCCACACCTGTCAGCCCGGCGCATGCCGCTACCGCGATTCCTGCGGCAGAATCGTGTGATGGTGATTGAGCTACTCGTGGTGCCCGACTGCCCGAACGAACACCCGGCACGGCAGGCATTGCAGAAGGCAGCAGCGCTGGCCGGCCTGGGGGCCGTGCCGGTGACGGTGACGGTGATCGACTCGGACGGGCAGGCGCAGCGCCGCAAGTTCGTCGGCTCACCGACGTTCCTGTTCGACGGCACCGACCCATTCGCGGTGCCCGGTGCACCGACCGGGCTTATGTGCCGTGTCTACTCCACGCCAGGCGGCCTGGCCGGCGCACCGACCGTCGAGCAGCTACGTGACGCGCTGATGGCCGCCGCTTCGGCGCGGGATGCGGGCGTCTGACCTCAGCGCAACAGCGGTCGGGGACCGCCGCGGGTTTCGACGAGGAAGGTCGAGCCGCTGTGCCGCTCGAGTGGGCAGCTGAGGCGCCGCGGCTCTGATGGGGGGATGGATCGGAGGCGTCGTTGATGCGGCCACGGGCATCGTGGGTGGCTAGATCGTGACCGCCAGTGCGGCGGCGAATGCGGCGTAGAACCCGGCGGCGGCCGTGAGCCGGCCGGGGGTAAGGCGTCCGGTGCGCAGCAGCCACAGGAGGTAGCCGACCGAGGCCATGGTTGCGATCCCTGCCACGATCAGGGTGGCATCGAACAGCCACGGCGTGAACAGCACACCGATGCCGGACGGAACGGTGGCCTGGATCATCATCGCGCCGGAGATGTTGGCCAGCGCCAGTTGGGTCTTGCCCTGGCGCACCCAGATGATCGCGTTCATGATCTCGGGCAACTCGGTCGCGATCGGCGAGAGCAGCAGGGCAACCACCATGGGCGATAGGCCGAGCGCCGGGCCGGCCCATTCGAGCTGCGTCACGAATAGTTGGGAGGCGGCGAAGATGATCGCCAACATCACCACGGTCTGAGCGACCACCGCCGGAGTCGTCGGACTTGTTCGACGGGGCTGGAATTTCAGCAGCGCCAGCCCCTCGTCGGAGGCATGCTCGCCGGTGGCGGTCATCTCGCGGTAGAAGTACAGTCCGTAGGCGGCGAAGAACACCAGTCCCAGCCACGGCTTGAATGTGAAAGCCACCAGCCCGAGCGCCACCTTGAACACGAAGATGGCCAGGAACCAGGTCTGGTCTCGGGCGAGGCGGGAAGTGTCGATTCCCATCGGCCCGCCCGGACGGACCGATTCGGCTGGCGTTGCCGAACCGGCAGCGTGGGCGCGATGCCGGGAGACCAGCAGCATGCCGCCCGTGACGGCGTAGGCGATGGTGCCGACCACCAGGGGCCCGCCCAGGGCCGCACCGACGCCGATGTCATCGCCGTTTTCCCCGCCCCACAGCACCGCCACCAAGGTGACCACGCTTTCCGGCAACGCGGTGCCGGCGGCGGCCAGGATCGTCCCAACCGCGACGTGGCCGATCTTGAGCCGGACCCCAAGCCATTCGACCGCGTTGACGAACCACTCGCACGCGAAGTAGATGGCGACGGCGCAGCCGAGCAGCAGTGCGACGTGCAGCATCGAGCGCCCCTCCCGCCAGTTGCTCAGCTCCTACCGACGGAAGTCGCCAACAGGCGCGGCGGTGGTGGCCCGCCAGGTCCGGCGGCGCTGTCAGTGGCCTATGGAGCCACTGACAGACGACGGCCGAGACGGCGCCGATCCGGCATTCCATCGAACCTGGTCGAAGCTAGGTCTGGCAGGAGCAGGATCAAACGCGCCGGTCCCAACATCCCTGTTCGGTACACCGAATAGCGGGACGGCCACTGCCGCAGCCCCCTGGTTGCTCAGGACAGGTGGCGACAACGCGGATAGGGGCAGCCCCGCGGATCGCCACGGACTGCCGACGGTCGCTCCTCGACAACCCACAGTGCAGCGGCGGCCTGGAGGCCCAGATCGACCGCAACTGACTGCCCCTCAATCGTGAATTCCGCGACCAACGGGCCACCGAAGGGCTTCTGCTCCTTCACGACAATGCGTTGATCCAGGCGGATTCCGCGGTCGGTAAACCAGCGCAACAAGGGTGGATCTTCGTCGCCGATCCGCGCAACATAGCCAAGCTCGCCGGGCTGCAGATGACACAGCAGACGCGCGACGGGTTGATGGACCGTACCGTCGGCGGACGGGATCGGGTCACCGTGCGGGTCGCGCCACGGCCGACCCAACACGGCATCCATCCGGTCAACCATCAACGGAGAGACCGCATGCTCGAGAACCTCGGCCTCGGAATGGACCTCGTCCCACGAATACCCCAGCGCCTTGACCAGGTAGGTCTCGATCAAGCGATGTCGGCGAACCATTTCCACCGCGCGGCCGCGACCCTGGGTGGTCAACTCGATGTCGCCGTACGGCTCGTGATCGACCAGTCCCGCCTCCGTCAACTTGCGAACCATCTCCGACGCCGACGATGTGGACACCCTCAGCCGCGCCGCAAGATCCGCGTTCGACCGGTCCCCGACGCCCCATTCGCCCAGGTTGAAGATCACCTTCAGGTAATCGTCGACCGCCCTTGTGCTCCCTGCCCTGTCCACGTCGACGACTCTACGTCCGGGATGCAGCCCAGCCCTGCGCACTCGGGTTGGCCGACGTCGCCGCCGGCAGCAGATATGGCTCCACTGGTGCGCACCCGCCGGGTTGTTCCAACTCAAGTCGGCAGCCAGTCGTTAGGGGGGTGGAGTGGTGGGGGTCGCACTTTGGGCCGTTGGTGCCCGGTGCGGCCCGCGGGTCTTCTCCTGGCGTCAACCTATGGAGTGCTGGACGGGCCACATCGCCACGTGGTGCATTCCTGCTGGCCGGGCGGCTGGTGTGCAGCGACGACATGGCGGATCCGACCTCCGAGCCGCGACAGCGAACCGCGCACAGGTAGCGTGGGAAGCAGCACGATCAGATGGCCAGGCGGTGAGATCATGAACCCTGAGATGCGCGCGTCGGACGCGGATCGGGAGCGGGTCGTGACGGTGCTACGCGAGGGAGTCGGCACCGGCCGGTTGACGCTGGACGAGTTCTCGCAGCGCTGCGACACGACTTACGGTTCCCGCACGGTCGGCGAACTCGATACCCTCGTCCGGGACCTTCCACGTCCCGTACCTGCGCCGGCGGTGGCCGCCGTCAGGCCCAACCTCTTGCCGGTGTTCGCTGTGCTCGCGGTGGTGTTGGTGGTGCTGGCCGTCACGCTGTTCGTCCTGTCCGATTCGGGTGCGCTGAACCCGATGGGTCAGATGATGGGCCGTTGAGGTACCGTGCACGCCCCGGCGGTGACGGCGCCACAGGCGCCTCCAGAGACGACCGGTGACCCGGAAGTCGTAGACGCTTCGGTCACGTCAAGTCGCAGGCCCGCCGCCGTCCGCTGTGGGCTGTTCAGCGGGTCTGGTGCAATTCCTTTTCGTGTTCGGCATGGCGGGGCGGCGGTGATGGTGCCAGGGCAGAGCAGGGTCATCCGTGCCGGCATTGGACTGCCCGTCACGAGACGCCGGCAAGTTGGTGGATCAGCGCGAGACCGGCTGGGGTGCCGTGCCAGTGGCGGTTGAGTGCTTCGGTGCCGGCGTGGCGGACGACCGATCGCAGTACGAGAGCCACGATCACCGCGTCGTCGGCGAACCCGACGACGGGTATGAAGTCGGGAATCAGGTCGATCGGCGACGCCAGGTAGATCAGCAGCAGCAGCACTCTGATCCGAACGCTACGAGGCACCTGCGGGTCGGTAGCGAGGCGCCGCAGGAGCCCGAGCAGGTCCGGTAATAGCCGCAGCGCATCCCGAGCAGTGATGGTGTCGGGGTGCCGGCGAGCATAGCTCCACAGCATCGCCAACAGCACGACGTAGACGAGCAGCACGCCGGCGAGGACCCCGATCACGGCCTACCACCACACGTTTCCTTCGCCCCCCTCGGGTGGCGATTGCGCCGCCGACAGACGCACCCAGGCCAGACGCAGACGCCCGGCCGGCGTCAGGATGGCACTGGCGTGGGACACGAAGGCCTCTGAGTGTGAGCGTGGTTCCTCGACAGTTCCACACCACACTCGGAGGTCTTCCGTATATCACGTCGACATGTCGTTACCGTACCCAACCTCCGTGGTCAGTACACCTAAAGAGCGTATTGACGCCTGGCTCGACCCAACGATCAATGGTCCTGCCGAGCTTCACACCCTGTTGTCGTCGACGAGTATCGAGCTGGACACGACACTGTATCGACAGCGGTGAACACAGTCGGCAACAACGGTGCGGACTTGATCGCACCGGTCGATCGTGCCAGGGACGAGCCGACGTTCAAGGCGAAGGAGGTAAACCGGGGGAAGTACAAGTGAACACTTTGCGCACACTTTGAGAGTGTGTCGGTGTGACTCGTCGGGACCTGTGGTGACCAAGTGGATTGAGAGAGTCACTGTGGCAACATGTGGCCATGCTCACAACCTGCGCTGACGAAGCAGTACGCTACTAACCCAGAGGTCGCAGGTTCAAATCCTGCCCCCGCTACTGATCAGGCCCGGGAAACCTTGGTTTCCCGGGCCTGAGAAGTTTCGGGGATTTGAGTACTCCTACGGAGCCCTCCTTAGCGGAGGGTTGGTTCAGCAGCCTCAGACGCCGTCCGCGCCGGCTCGTGCGCGGCGGCGAGAGTGGCGATGACGAACCCGCCTTTCAGTTCCACCCGATCTTGATGCCTCACTCGCCCGGATCGTCTCGGCCATCGACTCCGCCAGCGCGATCGGGTCCGCGATCGCGCCGTCATCCTGCTCGGTTACGTGTCCGCGCTGCCGCCCGACGAGATCTCCACTCTCGACGCCTGTGACATGTCCCGAGGCCCACCGGAGTTGTCCCACGGTCCGCCGCTCCAAGACCGACCAAGACGCGCGCGGCCAACTCGTCGGAGTGGCCCGAGGCGACCACCCGCTGACTGATCCAATCCGGGCACTCGATGCTTGCGACCTCGGCACCCTCTTTCAACCACTACATCCGCCCCGTCGAGGCACTCGCGACCCCAGCACCGGTCGTGACTTCGGCCTGTTACCCGCGCGAGTTCAGATGATATCGTGAAGGCGATATCGGAGGTGATCGCCGTGGAGCAGATCCTGGTCCGCAACCTTCCCGCGGGAACCAAGGCCGCACTCAAGGCGCGTGCCGAACAGCACCGCCGGTCCGTCGAGGCTGAAGCGCGAGAGATCCTCGCCGACGCTCTGGAACGCGAACCGGTTACCCTCGTCGACCTGCTCGGCACCGACGAGGGCGCGGACATCGAGTTCGAACCTGAACGGCTCGGCTTGATTGCTCGTACCCCTGATCTGTGACGGGCTGATGCAATACGTGCTGGACACCAATGTGGTCTCTGCTCTCCGAGTTCGAGGACGTAACCCGCAGGTCGAGACCTGGGCAGGGTCGGTGCCAGTCGGCGACCAGTTCGTGACGGCAACGACGATCGCCGAGATCGAACGCGGTGTCGTCGCCAAGGAGCGATCCGACTCGCGCCAAGGCGAGGTTCTGCGTCGGTGGTTCGAAGACCGGGTCCTGCCGGCGTTCGCCGGACGAGTGCTGCCGTTCGACCTACTCGCCGCGCGGATCTTGGCCACCTACCGAGTCCCGGAACGGGCTTCCCTCGACGACGCACTCATCGCCGCCATCGCGCAAGTCGCGCAGATGACCGTCGTCACGCGAAACACGCGCCGCTTCGAACCGCTCGATGTCGCCTGCCTCGACCCGTGGGACCTGAAGCCGTAGCAACCGACTCACAACCGGAGGCGCCGACCATATACACCCGGCCTATTGGCAGCGAAGACGCACTCTTCGAGACGACTCTGTGTACACGCTGGCGCCGAGTTCTCGGCCGAGGGATTGTCCAAGGAACTTGGTGATGGAACCGTCAAGTACAGCGACGGCCGCTGTTGCCGGTCTATGTGGCGGTGTTCATCGTGTTGTCCGGCAAAAGCCCGCGTCGAACGACCGTAGCCTCTTGCACTCTGCGTAACCGCAGCCGGCGGCGAGCCCTCCGGGCCTGCGTCGACCCGCTACGGAGACCCCGCCGAAACCGTCCAGATTTCGAGCGACGTCAGCGGCCTCAGGCACCACCGCCCCGGCTCGTGCGGGCGGCGAGCGAGCGACGACGAAACCCGCCCTTCGGCTCCTTTGCTGCGCGCCCGCCGCTCGTGATGCGCACCGGCCACCGTCGTCGACGCGGAGTTGGCCCGCGTTATCGGCCTGTGCGCACGGTTGTTGAGCCCGGAAGCGCTCCAGGTGCCGCTTCCACCGTTGGCCGCCCATCAGCGCCTAGGCCAGGTATGGCTGCCCGGGGCGGGTCGCTTCACGACCGAGTTCGAACAGCGGCACCGGAATGGTCGGGAAAGTTAGTCCCGAGTGTTGACATTAGTCTCCCAGACGCCCATGCTGTACCGACATCACAGAAGACTCTGGCCTCAGAACCACGGACTGACCGGCTGCAGGTGTGGCGCCTGTCCCAGCTACCACGACCCTCATGGAGACCCGATGCGATCTCAGCATGACCCCGTCCTGCGTGCCCGCCGCTGGCCGCAGCGCCTCGCCGCGGTCGCGGCAATTGCGCTGCTCGGCTCCCTCGCGGCTTGCTCGTCGGGATCCGAACCGTCCAGCTCGTCCGCGCCGGGCGGCACCTCGTCGGATGCCCAGCCCTCGACCGGCAACGGCGAGACCGGCGGCGCCGAAACCAGCAGCCCCGCCAAGACGACCACCGTCCGCATCGGCTACCAGTCGGCCGCGGACTACGGGTTGTTCTACGTCGGCGTGCAGAAGGGCTGGTTCAAGGATGCCGGACTCAACGTGGAGCTGTCGATGTTCAGCGACGGCACGACCCAGATCGCCGCGCTGATCGGCGGAAGCATCGACGTCACCCTGCAGGGGGCGCAGCCGGCGCTGATCGCCGCCCAGAAGAATGCTGCACCGATCCGGTTCATGGGTCCGATTGCCGACGCCGCCGGCCTGTTCTCGATCGTCACGGATCCCGACATCACCTCCGTGACGGACCTGAAGGGCAAAACCGTTGCGGTACAGACCGCCTCGGCTTACGACTTCTACCTACAGAACGTGCTCAACAAGTACGGCATGAGCGAGTCCGATGTGCAGATCCAGAACCTGACTCCGCTGGACGGCCAGGGCGCGTTCCTGTCCAAGAAGGTGAACGCGGTGGTGCCGCTGGCGACCAGCCGGTATTCGATCCTGCAGCAGCGGTCAGACGCCAAGGTCGTGTTCTCGCAGGCAGACTGGGCGAAGGCCCCCAACCCCACGGTGTTTTCGATCTACGACCTGATGATCACCACGCAGCCGTTTGCCGACGCCAACGCCAGTGCGCTGGAGGCGCTGATGGGCGTCTACTACGGCAAGATCGTTCCCTATGTCACCGGTAAAGACACGGCAGCACAGGCGGTCTCGGACCTGGTCGACTGGCAGACGAACATCGCCAAGGCGAAAACGGACGCCGACGCGGTCAAGCAGCTGGTCGACGCCTACGGATGGTACGACCTCGCCCGGGCACAAAAGACGGTCGCGTCCGGCGAGTTCGAGGAGCAACTGGCCAAGCAGGCCCAGTTCTTCGTGGACAACGGCGCGATGCCGAGCATGCCGGACGTCAAATCTCTGGCGGTTCCGGATCTGATCGCCAACGTCAAGTAGCTCGGCCTGTGGGCCCCAACCGACCGGGAATGCCACCACGATGTCGCAGACACACGCCACGGAGTCCGAAGGCCAGGTGCCCGCGCCGGGGATTCCGATACCGAAGGATCCCCAGCGCGGGCTGCGGGCCAGGCGAGTAACGCTGGGCACCATCAGCATGCTGGTGGTGTTCGGGCTCTATGTGTTCATCAGCACCCGTCCGGGAACCAACGCCGCGGTACTGCCGCCGATCCAGGACATTGCCGCCTCGTTTTGGGACGGCCTGACGAGCGGCACCCTGCTCAGCGCGGTCGGAGTCAGCCTCCAGAGGGTGGTGATCGGGTATGTGATCGGCACCACCGCCGCGATCCTGATCGGCAGCCTGATGGGCTGGTTCCGCACCGTAGAGTCCATCTTCGACCCGATCGTCGAGTCGCTGCGCCCGATCCCGCCGCTGGCCTATATCCCGCTGCTGCTGATCTGGTTCGGCATTGGTGAGTTCAGCCGGATCTCGGTGCTGGTGATCGCCTGCTTCGTGACCTGCATCATCAACGTGATCGCGGGTATTAAGGAGGTGCCGCGGGTGTACATCGAGGCCGCGTCGACGTTGGGGGCGTCGCGGCTGTACATATTCCGGACGGTGGCACTGCCCGCCTCGGTGCCATACATCTTCACCGGCCTGCGCATCGCCCTGGCAGCGGCGTGGACGTCGCTGGTCGCGGCGGAACTGCTGGCCGCACAAAACGGCCTCGGTTTCCTGCTGCAGAGCGGCCGTCAGTACTTCCTGACGACCCAGGTCATGTACGTCATCGTCACCATCGGCTTCCTTGCCTTCTGCATGGACCGCATCTTCCGGGTGATTCAGCGCAGGCTCACCGGCTGGTCGGAGGTGAACCGATGAGTACGTCCAGCATCGTTGCGCGCGACGTCACCCAGGTCTTCCGACGGGGGAAGGCCAAGGAGCCGCTGCTCGCCCTGGATACGGTCAACCTGGAGATCCCAGCGGGCAGCTTCGTATCCCTGATCGGCACGTCCGGATGCGGCAAGTCCACCCTGCTGCGAATTTTCGCCGGGTTGGTAGAGCCGACGGTCGGCGACGTGCTGGTGGACGGGAACGCCGTGCGTAGCACCGACGCCAACCGCGGCATGGTGTTTCAGCAGGATGCGGTGTTCCCCTGGTTGAGTGTGGCGGAGAACATCATGTACGGCCTGCGCGCCCGGGGTGTCGCTAAGGACGCGGCGCGCGCTCAGGCCGTCGAGTGGGCACGCCAGGTGGGCCTCGGAGGTTTCGAGGATGCGATGCCCAAGGAGCTGTCCGGCGGCATGCGCAAGCGGGTGGACATCGCCCGGGTCTACGCCAACGAGCCCGCGATCCTGTTGATGGACGAGCCCTTCGGCGCGCTGGACGCCCAGACCAAGGAGCGAATGCAGTCCGACCTGCTGGACCTGTGGGAGCAGAACCCACGCACCGTGGTATTCGTCACGCACGACCTCGACGAGGCCATCTACGTTTCCGACTTTATCGTGGTGATGTCCGCGCGGCCCGGCCGCATCAAGGAGATCCACCGGGTCGATCTGCCCCGTCCGCGTACGCCCGAGCTGCGCCTGACCGAAGAGTTTCTCAACACCAAGCGTGAGCTGCATGCGCAGATTGGAGAATCGAGATGACGGCGTCGGAGGGCCCGCGTGACGTGCGGATCGGTATCGTCGGGGCAGGGATTCGCGGACAGCTTTTCGCCCGTGCGCTTGCCGGGCAGCCGGGAGTCAAGGTCACGGGGCTGACGGACGTCTCTGCCCGGGCCCTAGACGCCGCTGCCGGTGAAGGCTTCCCGGTGCACGGCACGCTCGAGGAGCTCCTCGCCGCCGGCAATGACGGCGTGGTGATCGCCACACCCGACTTCGCTCACCTGGAGCCGATTGTGGCCGTGGCAGCGGCTGGCGCCGACCTGCTCATCGAGAAGCCCCTTGCTACCTCGACGGCGGATGCTCGGCAGATCGTCGCGGTGGCGTCGGAGTCGGGCGTGCAGGCCTATGTCGCGTTCGAGAACCGGTGGTCCAACACCTTTCGCACGCTGCACACCGACATTCGCGCCGGCCGACTCGGCCAGATCAGTAGCCAGTATCTGCGGCTCTCGGACGTGATCACGGTTCCCACCGAGATGATCGGCTGGGCGGCACGATCCAGCCCGGCCTGGTTCCTGATGCCGCACACACTCGACCTCGCGCTGTGGTTCAGCCGGGGACGAGTGGCCACCGTGCAGGCCCGCGCGACTCGAGGGATCTTGATGTCCGCCGGTGTCGACTGCCTGGACTCGGTGCACGCGATCCTCACCCTGACGGACGGCAGCGTCGTCACTCTGGAATCGGGGTGGGTGCTGCCCCGCTCCTACCCCAGCATCGTGGACTTCAAGGTCGAGGTGATCGGCAGTGACGGCGCGGCGTTCATCGACCATCAGGACCAGATGATGCACGTGGCCACGGACCGCTTCGAGATGCCTCGAACCCTCGGTTCGGTGACCGCCGGCCGGGTCAACGGCCCCGCCCCGTGGATGGTCCAGTCGTTCGCGCGGCGACTGCAGGGGTATGACGAGCCGATGCCGTCGCTGGCCGACGGTCTGCACGTCACCGAGGTGATCGAGGCGATCCACCTGTCGACGCAGACCGCCGCCACCATTACGCTCGAATGACGGGGCGGCACGAGCTCCTCGTTCCGGGAGATGGAAGGCGCGTGTCGGTGGCCGGGCGCAATGGGCGGGCAACCACCCAGGGAAGCACCGCGCTGACACGGTTGCGGTGGCGTCATGAAGCTGCGGTTCTGAAGGCGATCGCGACCCCAGGCGGTTCGACGCGCGCGCAGATCGGCGCCGACACGGGTCTGTCCCGCACCACCCTGCATGCCATCATCTCCCGGCTCATCGGCGCCGGAGCGGTGATCGAACAGCGGACCGCCCAGCCCGAATCGTCGATGGGGCGACCTACCTCGCACCTTTTGATCAATCCCGTCGGCGGGCATTACCTCGGTGTCGACATGGGTCGCCGGGACGTCTGGTTCGCGGTGGCGAACTGTGCCTTCACCATTGTCGGCACCACATGTGTGCCGCTGCCGAAGCACCGTGATCGTGCCGCGCGGGCCGCCGCAATTGCCGACATGGCCAGTGAATTCCTTGCCTCTCAAGGGCTACCAGCGACTGGCATCCGTGGCATTGGTCTCGGTGTGACGGGACCGACCAGGGATGATCAGGTCCGGGCGGCGCCAGTGCCCCCCAGCGACGAGGCCACGCCGGTCGAGGCCGCCGCCTTGGTCGCGGCGCTCGATGCGCCGATCGCGGTCGGCAACAACAGCCGACTCGCGGCCCTCGGCGAGCTGACCTGGGGGGTCGCCAATGGATACACCGACGTCGTGTACCTGCGCGTCGGCGCAGGTATCGGTGGTGGGGTCATCCTCGGTGGCACGCTGCTTACCGGCCGACGGGGGGCGGCCGGCGAGATCGGGCATGTGACGGTCGATGCCGACGGCCCGCGCTGCTACTGCGGCAGCCGTGGGTGCCTGGAAACCTACGCGAGCGAACCGGCAGTGCTGCGGCAGGCCGGCGCACGCGGGCTCGCCGTGCGGGACGCCGCCGCTCTGGTGGCGGCCGCCGCCGGCGGCAGCGCCGATGCCAGGGATCTGTTGACCGTGGCAGGACGACAGATCGGTGCCGTGCTCGCCGGAATCAGCGCGGTGATCGACCCCGAGCTGTTCGTCATCGACGGCCAGTTCGTCCGCGGGGACACCTCGCTGGTTCGCAGCGCGGCCCGCACATTGCGGGAGTACTCGGTGCGTGCGGCTGACCCCGCGCCGCGGGTGCAGGCCGCCGCGTTGGGGCCAGAATGCGGTGCGCTCGGTGCGATCGCGTCCATCGCACAGCAGCAGTATCTGATCTGAGGATCGACGTGGGTTCAGTAGCAGGCACGGCAGAGAGGTCGATGTGGCACACCGCAACGTGCTGTTCTTGATGACAGACCAACATCGTCTCGATACGTTGGGCTCGTACGGAAACGCGCACGCGCATACCCCGAATCTCGACGCATTGGCTGCGCGGGGCACGCGCTTCAGCCATGGATTCACGCCTACCGCCATCTGCACCCCCGCGCGGGCGAGCCTGCTGACCGGCCAGGCGCCATTCCGGCATCGACTGCTGGCCAACTCCGAGTGGAATATCGGCTATCGCACCGAACTGCCGCTGGACACGCCCACCTACGGCGCCGAACTGCGGCGCGCCGGCTACCACGTTGGTCATGTTGGCAAGTGGCATGTCGGGGAGGCGCAGGGGCCCGACAGCTTCGGATTCGACGGCCTGAACATCCCGGGCGCCATCAACCCGGTACTGCATCCGGCGTACCAGGAGTACCTGCAAAAGCACGATCTGCCGCCGGTGCGCATCACCGACCGGGTGCACGGCACGTTGCCCGGTGGCCGGCGCGGCCACCTGATCGCCGCCCGCTTGCAGCAGCCGGTGGAGGCGACCTTCGAGCATTTCCTCGCCGACGAGGCGATCGGGATGCTGCGCCGGTACGCGGGGTCGGATCGGCCGTTCAGCATCGATCTGCACTTCTTCGGGCCGCACCTGCCGTACCTGATTCCGGATGAGTACTTCGATCTCATCGATCCGGCGGATGTGTGCATCCCCAACAGCTTCCACGAGACCTTCGAGGGAAAGCCGAGGATCCAGCAGAACTACTCCACCTACTGGGCCTCCGACTCGTTCACGCGCGATCAGTGGCGCAAGCTGATTGCGGTGTACTGGGGATATGTCGCCCTGATCGACTACGAGATCGGGCGGGTTCTGGCGGTGCTGGAGGAACTCGGCCTGGCCACGTCGACGGCGGTGTTCTTCACCGCCGACCACGGAGAGTTCACCGGATCCCATCGGCTCAACGACAAGGGCCCTGCGATGTACGATGATATCTATCGCGTCCCGTGCATCGTCGCGCTGCCCGACGAGGGGCCGAGGGTCCGCGACGAGTTCGTCACCCTGCCGGACCTCACCGCGGCGATCCTGGACTGGGCGGGCGTGGACACCATGATCGCCGTGGACGGCCGAAGCGTGCTGCCATTGGTCCGTGGCGATGAAGTGCCCGACTGGCGCTCGGATCTGGTGGCCGAGTTCCACGGGCATCACTTCCACTACCAACAACGCATGCTGCGCACCCGCACACACAAGTTGGTGGTCTCGCCCGAATCGATCAACGAGCTGTATGACCTGGATGCCGATCCGGATGAGTTGGTCAACACCTATCAGGTGCCGCTGATGGACGGTGTCAGGCGACAGATGTGTCGGCGGCTCTACGCGGCGTTGGTCGAGCGCGGCGACCTGGTGTTCGCCAGATGGATGGCGGCGACGATCGACATGGATGTACCGGTGGTCGGCGGATCGCGCAGTGACTACGACCGGATCGACGCCGCGGCCGACGGCTGATCGGCCCGGCCACCACAGGAGCGCGTAGCGATCCGCGAGGGGCCCGTCACGCGCTATCGGCCAGCCTGGACTCCGGCGCCGTCCAAGACGACATCATGCCGGCGTGGGCCGGGGGAGTGCTCCCGCTCGACCTACCCGCCGTTCAGGTCGTGGACGGCCGATCGACGCTAGTCAGTCTCCGATCCTCATACATTTGCCAGAACAGCAGCCACGGGTCCAGCAGCACTTCGGTGCCCTCGTCGATCACGCGAAACACAAAGTGGCTGTGTTCGACGGCGTCGATGTACGCACCGGCCGATTCGGCGTAGGCGGTGCCCGCGGCGATGGGCCGGTCTTGCGGCACGATCAGCCGGATCAGATGGTGAGACTGCAGCACCCAGTCTGCCCCGTTGCCCCAGTGGTGCACGCCCCGCCACCGATTGTTGTTGTCTCCACGTTCGAAGCTGTTGAACATCTCGTGCTCGTCAATCGAGATCGGCGCCCAGAGGCGCGTCCCGGCGGGATGGTTGATGTCCAGGCCGTTGTGCGCTTCGCGGCCGCAGAACGGCCCCATCCAGGTGTCTTCGCCGCGATAGCAGTATTCCGGCCGGAGCCCGCCGGCTGGCAGCGGGCACCACGGGTGAAGCAGCACGGGGCAGATCCGGTTCCGCGCATCCCAGAGCGCGATTCTCAACGCTCGGCGCGGGAAGCACGCGGCCACCTCGTCCGTGCCGCCGTGCGTGTCGCCGAGGAACTGCGACAGGTCGCCTGCGGTATCCAGCCACAGCCGCATCCCGAACAGCGAGTAGGGCGCAGCGAAGTTCTGCTGCGACGGGATCGTTCGCACCAGTTCGACGCGGTGCCCGTCGATCTCCAGCACGCAGGCAATCCGGTACTTCAGGATGCCGTTGTCTTCGCCGTCCCACACCCGGCCTCGGCTCTCGACCTCGGCGCTCGCGTCCACAACCACGATGGTGCGCACCTGCCCATCGGACAGGGTGAAGCGCAGCCGATCGCCGACATCGAGTTCCAGCGCCGTCAGCGTGTCCTTGGCGAGGCGTTCAACATCCATGGCTATCTCCGTCGCACCTGTCGGTGTCTGTGGCTGGGTCGGGCGAATCGTACGGGGTGCCGCGGTGGCGGATCAGGCCTTGAGTCCACCGGCGGTCAGACCGGCGATCACGTGCTTCTGAGCGAACAGGAACACGATCAACACGGGCAGCACCGACAGGGTCGTGCCGGCCATCTGCACGTTCCACAGCGGGCCGCCGTAAGGATCGGTGAAGTGTGTCAGGGCCACCGGCACCGTCAGCAGATTGACGTCCCGGATATACACCAGCGGCTCGAGGAACTGGTTCCAGCTATACCAACACGAAATCACCACCACCGACGCCAGCGATGGGCGTACCAGCGGCAGGAAGATCTGCAGCATGGTCCGTAGCCGAGTGGCGCCGTCAATGGTGGCAGCTTCGCCGAACTCGGCGGGCAGCGTGAGGAAGGCCTGTCGCATGATGAACGTGGCTATCGGCGTGGTCGTCAGCACTGCCGTGAACACGATCAGCGGCCACAGCGTGTTCATCCAGCCCAGCTTGGAGGCGAACAGGAACAGCGGAACGATCGTCGCCTCGGGCGGCAGGAAGATGCCGGACAGCAGGATGATGAACAGCAGTGAGGACGCGATCGGTCGCACCTTGGCCAGAGCGTAGCCGGCCGGAACCGAGAGCAGCACCGTGAGGACGCAGACGGCGGCCATCACGACGATGGAGTTGCCGAACTGTCGCAGGAACGGCTGCAGTTGGAATATCTTGGCGTAATTGTCCCATCGGAACACGCTGGGGATGACGGTGGGTGGGTATAGCAGAATCTCGTTGATCGACTTGAGCGATCCGCTGACCATCCACAGGATCGGGCCCACGAACAACAGCGACACCACGGTCAGGAGAAGGTAGTTCGCGCTCCGTTTCGCGGTCCGCGAGGCGCCGCCGCTACTCAGACTCATGGTAGACAAATCGCTTTCGCAGTTGCCAGATGATGCCGGTCAGGGCCAGGACGGCGACGAAGAGGATGACAGCGAGAGCGCTGGCGTAGCCGATGTCGTTGAGCTCGAATGCTTGTTGGTAGATCGCAAAGGACAGCACCGAACTCTCGATGCCTGGGCCTCCGTCCGTCAGCAGTAGCACGATCTCGAACACCTTGAACGAGCCCGTCACCATCAGCATGAACACCATGAGGATCGTCGGGGATATCTGTGGAACGACGACATGTCGGAATCGGGACCAGGCACCCGCTCCGTCGATGCGAGCGGCCTCGATCAGCTCGTTCGGCACGGCTTGCAGGGCGGCAAGGATGATGATGACGTTGACACCGACGTTCTTGGTCATCTGGATCACTGCGAAGATCACCAGCGTCAAGGGGCCGCCGCGCAGCCATGGGTAGGGCCCGAGCCCGAAGATGTCGAACGCCGCGTCGAGCGCTCCCTTCGGCTGGACGATGAAGTGCCACACCAGCGCCCATGCAACCATCGTCACCAGCGCAGGTATGAAGATGGCCGAGCGGAAGATGTTGATCCCAGGGATCTTCTGGTTCAACATGACGGCGAGAGCGACGGCGACGACCGTTCCCAGCACGCTCAGGACCAGCACGAACAGCGCCGTATTGGGAAAGATCGTCCGCATGTCCGGGTCGTGCAGGATCCGTGCATAGTTGTCCAGCCCGACGAACGTCTGTTTCTGCGACAGCGCGTTGATCGAATGCAGGCTCAGCCAGAAGACCCAGACGAGCGCCGTGCCGCCGACGGCCACAAAACCCAGGATTCCGGGCGCCAGCAGCGTGTAGCCGAACAGATTGCGGCCCGCATCGCGCGGTGATCGGCCACGGCCGCCGCGGCGCCGTGGCGACCGCATCCCCTGGGATGCGGTCGCCACTTCGCCGGTCGTGGTATTCATCGAGTGCATTTACTTCAGTAGTGGCTGGATCTCGTCACAAACGGATTTCATGGCCTCGGTCATGGTGACGTCCTTCTGCCACACGTACTTGTCCAGCGCCCGGTTCAGCGCGTCGGCCACCTTGGCGTCGTCCACCGCGACCGGGGAGATCCGCCCCGTCTTGGTGGTGGCATCCACGATAGGCTGCACCATATCTTCGGTGAGCACCTCCGAGTTGCCGGCCAGAATCTTGGCCGTGAGCAGGCTCTTCCGGGTGGGCGGATAGCGGGTTGCCATGGTCTCGGCGTTCTGCTTGTTGGTCAGGAACGCGGCGAACTCAGTGGCCAGCTTCTGGTGCTTGCCCGCCGCGAGCACCACGATGGACGCCTGGCCGAGTGCCTGCGCGTCGCCGGCCGGGCCGCTGGGCGTCGGGACGATGTCGTAGCCGAAGGTGGCATCGGCGAGCTGGCTCATGCTGCCCAGGAACGCCGTCGTGGCGCCGGCCTGGCCGCCCCAGAAGTCGATCTTCTGGCCAGGCAGTGGTGCCGATCCATCCGTGTACACCATGTCGTGGTAGAGCTGAATGGCCTTGACGAACTCCGGACTATCCGCCGTGCACTTCGTCGCGTCATCGTTCCACGGAGACGCCCCATAGGCGAACAGGATGGGGAGCAGGCGCGTCCAGTTCTGGTACTCGAAGTCGTTGAGCACGTAGCCGGTGACGTTCAGCTTGTCGTGCAGTTCTTTGGAGATCTGCCGGAAGGAGTCCCAGGTCCAGTTGCCCTCGGCAATGAGGTCGCCCGGGCTCTTGACGCCGGCCTTCTGGTACAGATCCTTGTTGTAGGCCATGACCAGCGCGCCGGTGGAGAACGGCACGCCGTAGAGGGCGTCGCCCACGGTCCAGTGCTGCTGGAGCCTGGGGATCAGGTCACCGAAGTCGTAGCCCTTGGTCGCCTTGAGCGCCGGTTCCAGGTTGACGAGGGCATCGTTGTGGATGTACTCGAGGCTCTTCTCGACCGGCAGCCAGGACAGGTCGGGCGGATTCCCGGCCTGGATCCCGGTGGTGATCACGGTGTCGAGCTGATCCAGGGTGATGCTGTCGAACTTCACCGCCGATACCGCCGGCTGCTGCTTGGTGAACTCCTTCCCGATGTCGTCGAACATGGCCAGGGCCCCCGGGTCGGCCGTCCACACCGTCATGTGGAGCTCGACCTTCGAGCCGGCGGAGCCTGAGCCGCCACCGGCGCTCGTGCTGTTACCGGCGTCGGCCGAGCCGGACGGCGTGCCGGAGCCGCCGCCCGACGAACAGGCCGCCATGGTGGTGAGCATGGTGGCGGCTATGACGCCCGCCACCATGCGGGGTCTGGTTCTGCGCAAGATCGTCCTCCTGGCTAACCGTGAGCACAGCGACCGTACTGTGCCGCTCGGGGGATATAGTGTTACGTTATACCAAGAAAAGCAAGACCAAATTTTGTCGAGCGTTTCGCCTTGACAACGCGAGAGACGGCGGTAACGATCCCGAGTCTGGGTGATGTTCACTCTGCCTCCCTCTCGTCCGCGCCGAGGGATGTGTTCAATCGATTTACCAGGGACGGGAGCATGGACAAGGTCATCAGCTATGAGCGCCAGTTGGGCCGGTTCAACCCGCTGGCCAACGTCATCACCTTCGACGACTTCGACAGGGGGTTCAACGGATGGATGGACCTCACGCCCAATTACGTCTATGACGACTACGAGTCGTTCCCATCGGTCGTCGACCTGTCCAGTTGGGCGCCCTCGATGCTCAGTTCCGCGTCGATGCGGTTCGCGGCCTCGCACGGGTCCATGGAGGGCACCTACTCGCTCAAATTGACCACGGCGCCGAACGCGGCTCCGCATACCGAGCCCCCCGCGCCCGGTTCCATGGGGGTCGCCCTCAAGCGGCTATCCCGGTTCGGTGATCCGCGGCTGATCCAGATCGAGACGTGGTATGCCTACACGCCCGCGCAGGACCGCGAGGGTCACGGCGAGGAGGACATCCGCGCCTTTGGCTTCTACTTCGACATCCAGGACACCGAGTACCGCTACATGCCAGGTGTGCGCTACGTGAACTCGCTGGATGGGACGCTCGTCAAGCGATGGCAGTACTGGAAGCTGGGCGACGGGGTCCCCCCGGAGCAGTGGAGCTTCGGGGTGGAGAACGCCTGGTGCCAGCCGGGGATCGACAATCTCTGGTACGGCCGGCGATACGAGGACGGCTCGGCCGATGGATACCAGTGGGTGCCCGGCGGTGACCAGGACCTGCTGTACAACGAGAGCCCGGACAAGATCAACTGGCTCTACCTGCGCCTAACGGTCGACGTCCAGTCACGGCAGTACGTCGAACTGCAGAGTATGGACCAGGTCTTCGACCTGCGCGGCATAGCGCCGACGTTGGCGCCCAAGTACCGGGCGATCGACAACCTGATCAACCCGATTTTCTACGTCGAGACGGATACCGACCGTTCGGTGAACCTGTTCCTCGACTCCGTTGTGTACTCGACCGAGTGACGGCTCGCCGTCCACCACCGAAGGTGCTCCATCGTGCAGACCACCCACACATCCGTCATCGCCCGCCGCATGCGGATCAGCGCCGACTTCGCCACCCTGCCGCACGAGGCGGGCTGGGCCACCGAGGCGGTCTTCTTCACCCAGGCCGAAGGGGATCACCCGGCCCTGACCGTGACTGCCCAGATCTCACCGGACGGGATCAACTGGTTGCCCCGGGGCGAGGCGCAGATACTCGACGAGGGTGTGTCGATGGTGGCGAATTCGCTGACGGTCTTCGGCAACTGGGTGCGCATCGCGATCAGCGGCGCCAGCCAGGACAGGGAGGCGCGAGTGCTCGTCCACCTGACGCTCAAGGGATAATCACGCTCGCCGGAGCACGTCGTGACGCGGCGCTTGGTACTACGGCATCGAGGAGACGATGAGCTCGGAAGCCAGGAAGACCCCACGTCTGGTGGACGTGGCCAGGTTGGCCGGTGTCTCGGCCAGCCTGGTCTCGCGGGTGCTGAATGGCGATCCGACGTTGCGTACCCGAGACGAGACTCGCGCACAGGTCATCTCCGCGGCCCGGATGCTCGACTATGTTCCGGACGTCGCCGCGCGGGCCCTGCGCAACGCCCAGACCGGTCTGTTGGGGTTCGCGCTGCACCACGTCAACGACCCCATCTATGCCGAGATGGTCGACTGCGCCCAGGCCGAGGCGACCAAGCGCGGCTATTCGATCATCCTGATGAACACGGCCGAACTGGCCGAGCGCGGTGACCATTTTCGCGCCATCGTTCAGGGCCACCGCGTCGACGGCCTGCTGATCCAGAGCGGCTTCGGTCGGGGCGAGGAGGCGCTCGCCGAGATTGCGCGTTCCATACCGTCCGTCGTCTTCGGGGGGGCGGTCGAGGGCATTCGGACGGTTCGACTGGACGACGGGGCGGCCGCGCGGATGGCCACCGACCATCTCGTTCGGTCCGGGCATACGGCCATCGCCTTCGTAGGGGCCGACGGTGCGTCCTCGGCGCGACGCTACGACGGCTACTTCCGGGCGCTGTCGGCTGCCGGGCTGCCGGCATTGCCATCGGTCGATGGCGGGTGGACGTCGGACGAGGCACACGACGCGACGCTGCGACTGTTGGCGTCTGGAACGCCCGTCACCGGCATCGTCGTGGTGACGACGACTACCGCGCTGGGAGTGCATTCGGGAATCGTGGCGGCCGGCCGGCGAATCCCGGATGACGTCTCGCTGGTGAGCGTGCACGACACCTGGTTCGCTCGCCACCTCAATCCGGCACTGACCGCCGTCTCCCTACCCATGGACCGGGTGGGAACGCTCGGCGTCTCGATGCTGATCGAGCAGATCCGCGAACGGTCGGATGGCGAGTTCGTGGTCACCGATCCGGCACCGACGCTCATCGTCCGAGACTCCACTGCGGTTCGGACGCCGTGACGAACCCATCGATACCCACGAGGGCCAGGCTCCGCTCTGTATCAGAGGAGCGATCATGACGACTCCAGCCTGGGGACCGTGGGGCGGCCACGCGCCGGATCATCTGCACGGCGTCGACCTCCCCGGCTATGGCCGGGAATCCCTAACGGGCAGCCTGGTCCACATCGGTGTCGGGCAGTTCCACCGATCGCATCTGGCGGTGTACCTGGACGACCTGTTTCGACGGGGCGTGAATCTGGGGTGGGCGGTCCGCGGGATCGGACTGCGCGCCGAGGATGCGTCCCTGCGCGATGCCCTGATCGACCAGGACTGTCAGTACTCGGTCACCGAGAAGTATCCCGACGGGACGCGCGTGACGAGGCTTGTCGGTTCGCTCGTCGAATACATCGACGGATATACCGATCCCGATGCTGCCATCGAGGCGATCGCCGACCCGCGGACTCGGATCGTCTCGCTGACCATCACCGAGGGCGGCTACAACATCGACCGGCGCACCGGCGAGTTCCGCCTCGACGAGCCCGGCGTCGCAGCCGATCTCGCCGACGCTGGACGTCCGCGCTCCGTATTCGGGGTTGTCTGCGAGGGCCTGCGCCGTCGTCGGGATCGCGGCCTGGGCCCGGTGACGGTGATGTCGTGCGACAACGTCCAAGGCAATGGAGCGGTGGCCCGCCGCGCATTCACCACGTTCGCGAACGGCCTGGACCGGGGACTCGCGGGCTGGATGAGCGAGCACGTGCGGTTCCCCAATACGATGGTCGATCGCATCACACCACCGACCTTGGCCGACGATATTGCCGAGTTACGTTCCCGCACGGGGCTCTTCGACCGGGCCGCCGTGCTGTGCGAGCCGTTTCGACAGTTCGTGGTGCAGGACGACTTCGCCGCGGGACGCCCCGGGTGGGAGCGCGTCGGCGTGCAGATGGTGGCCGATGTCGAGCCCTTCGAGCAGATGAAGCTGCGCCTGCTCAACGCGCCGCACCAGATCCTTGCGCACTTCGGCCTGCTCGCCGGCTACGCGCACACCGCGGAGGCCATGCGGGATGCCGACCTGGTGTCGCTGCTGGCGACCTTCCAGCATCAGGAGGCCATGCCGACCATCCCGCCGGTGCCGGGTATCGACCTGCCCGGCTACGCGGCCACGGTGCGGGAGCGCTTCGCCAACCCCCAGATGGACGACACGCTGGTGCGCATCGCCACCTCGGCCAGCGACCGCATCGCCAATTTCATGCTGCCGCTGATCCGGGACCGCCTGGCGACCGGCCGGAGTGTCGACATCGCGGCGGCCACCGTCGCCGCCTGGCTCCATCGGCTCCGGATGACGGCGGCGGGGACGTTCGCTGTCGAGGTGCCGGACCCCGGCTTCGATGTCGGCGCCTCCTCGTCGGTGCGCGAGATGCTTGCCCACCCCATCTTCGGCGGGCTGGGGGACGAGCCCGGGTTCGTACGATCGTGTGCGCGAGCCGCCGAGGCACTCGCCACCCACAGCGTGTCGAACGCCATCCGGTCGATCCTCTGCGCGCCACTGTTGCCGGACTGACCGGCCCGGCGGAGGGGCTGATCGACATCGTCACCCGCGACTCCGGGGTACTAGCTCTCGCTTCGGGGTCGATGCAGCACACGCAGTTTGGCCGTTCGCGGATCTTGGTCACCCACAATCCGCGCAACCCACCGGATCGCCTCATCTACGTCGACGGAAGAGTCGTGCGCGCCAAGCATGGCCTCGATGTCCGGCCAGTCCTTCGACCGGTCGAACAGCGCCTTGAAGATCGTCAGATCGGTTGCCGAGAGCACCTTGATCGTTCGATCTCGCAGCGGCACTTCGATCGCGCGTCGAGCGACGACGGCGTGATAAGCGCTCTCCGCGAAGAACAAGTCCAACGGCATGGCTACGGCGCCGTCCACTGGCCACGGGATGCGCACCTGACCGTCGCGTTCGATGCTGGCCCGATGCCCGCCGGTCCAGGGGACGTCGGCCGGGAGCGCCCTGAGCGCCCGCACCGCATCATGGCGGGGGAGCGCCACATTCACATCGATGTCCCGCGTTGCCCTGGGATCGTCGATGTGATAATTCAGCGCCAGAGCGCCCCCGATCGCACACTCGATGCCGGCATCGCTCAGCGCCCGATACACCGCCAGCGTGCGTGTGACAATCAGCCCGCTGTCGATCATCGATGCGTCAAGGTCCGGAACGGGGGGAACTCAAGTTCTCCGCGGTCGCGCGCGGGCAACTCCATGGCCATGCCGCACACCATTTCGATGACCTTGGCTCGCTGTTCGATGGTCAGCGGCGAGGGACCCATCGCCGGATTCGGCCGCGTCCACGCCGGGGCCAGGTCGGTCTCGGCCCTTGGGCTCCAGGAGATGTCCATCCGAAGTCCGGCCGCCGCCCCGAGACGTTCCAGTTGTGCGACAGCGGGCTGCCGGCGTCCTTTCAGGTAGTCATCCAGCAGCGCCCTACTGACGCCCGAACGCCTCGCAAGTTCGGACTTGGTCAGCCCTGACCGTTGCACAAGAGCTTCGATCGCGTCCGCTGCCGTCATGCTCTGAGCGTACGTACTAAATACAGTACGTGCAAGAGGGTCGGTGCGGTCGTCTGGGCGGGAACCGCGCGGCCGCCCACGTCCAGTCGATGCGTTCCTGCTCCAGTCGCACCCGCTGGCCGAGTCGATCGGTGACGAGATCCTCGTAGAGATCCGCCTCGGCAGGGGTCAGCGTGTCCGAATGTGCTCGGGTGGGGCTGCCCTCGGTGACCCAGCGGTCCCGGTGGGCGACTAGGGTTTCGCGGTCCATCAGGAATGACCGAGCCCGCGGCAGCCACGCCCGCAGCCTGTTCAGGATGGCGAAGCCGTCGGTGTCCAGGTCCCCCCAATGGTGCACCTCGGCGTCCCGCAGCCACGGGAGTGGACCGGCCCGGTCTACCTCGAACCCCTTGTCCCACAGCACGACTCCGCCCGTCGGTACCGGAACGCTCAGGAAGGTGATCTCGTTCTCCACGATTACCGCCGTCCGCGGTCTGATCTCCAGGGCGCGGAGGTCTTCGACCGGCGCGGTGATGTCGGACAGCGACAACGATGCGGACAGCGCCGGGTCGGCGCGCAACCGGATCATCTCCGGCTTCGCGGCCAGGCCGAGTCCACTCAGGAATCCGGCGGGACCGGCCGGTTCTCCCAGCAGCGCCGCGCGTTCCCGGGCCGCGCGGTCCAGCGAGCGGAAGTTCTGCTCGACCTCGCGAAAGTCGGACAGCAGCTCTCGTGCCGTGCTGGCCACCCGCTGGTAATGCTCGCGCAGGGCGGTGGGATCCAACAGCGCAAGCTCTCCCTGCGACACTGCCGCGATCTCTCGGTGGATCTCGTCCCGGCGCCGCTGCAGGTCCGCCATTTGCGCTCTGGGGTCACGCTCGGTGCCGTGCACGATCTGACGGAGCAGCTCGATGACGATCTGCAGCGGGACGGTGCCCACGAAGGCCCGGTTCCGTAGGAGGATGCGGTCGCACCGCGGTTGTGCTCGACAAAGTGCCGGGCCAAGAAGGACAGCACCAGCGGGGAGTTGCCGGCCCGGAGCAGGCGCCACGCCGGATGCTCGTCGCGCAGCATCCCGATCGCGTCGTGCTCCATGGCGACCCTCCGGTTACCTTGCCGGCGACTGGAGAGGCCGCCGTCACGGCACAGCCTCAAGGCTGGATCCGACAGGTCTGCCGAGGTCGGGTACCTCGTCACCGCCTTCGGCAGTGAGGTGTGATGCCCAGGGAGGTCGGTTACGCGGCGCCCGCCTCGGTCGATCGCCGCCAGCGGATGCCCGCCTCCAGGAAGCCGTCGATGTCCCCGTCGAAGACTGCTGTCGGGTTGCCCACCTCGTGGTTGGTGCGCAGGTCCTTGACCATCTGGTACGGGTGCAGCACGTAGGAGCGCATCTGGTTGCCCCACGAGTTGCCGCCGTCGCCCTTGAGCGCGTCGATCGCCGCCTTCTCGTCCTGCCGTCTGCGTTCTAGCAGTTTGGCCTGCAACACCGTCATCGCCGACGCCCGGTTCTGGATCTGCGAGCGTTCGTTCTGGCAGGACACCACGATCCCGGTCGGCAGGTGGGTGATGCGCACCGCGGAGTCGGTGGTATTCACGCCCTGGCCACCCGGGCCGGAGGACCGGTACACGTCGACCCGCAGGTCCTTCTCGTCGATGTCCACGTGGTCGGAGGAGTCCACCACCGGCACCACCTCCACCCCCGCGAACGAGGTCTGACGGCGGCCCTGGTTGTCGAAGGGGGAGATCCGCACCAGGCGGTGAGTGCCCTGTTCCACCGACAACGTGCCGTAGGCATAGGGCGATTTCACCTGGAACGTCGCCGATTTGAGGCCGGCCTCCTCGGCGTAGGAGGTGTCGAACACCTCGGTGGGATAGTTGTGCCGCTCGGCCCAGCGCAGGTACATCCGCAGCAGCATCTCGGCAAAATCGGCCGCGTCTACACCGCCGGCCTCGGACCGGATTGTGACCAGCGCCTCCCGCTCGTCGTATTCGCCGGACAGCAGGGTGCGGACCTCCATGGCTTCGATATCCGCGGTCAGCGCGGCCATCTCGGACCGGGCCTCGGTGAGCGTGTCCGGATCCTCCTCACCGAGCTCGAACAGCACCTCCACGTCGTCCAGCCGTTGCCGCAAGCCCTGCACCCGCGCCAGCTCGCCCTGGGAATGCGACAGCTGGCTCGTCACCGCTTGGGCCTTCTCCTGGTCGTTCCACAGGTCGGGCGCGCTCGCCGCGACCGACAGATCCGCGATGGTGGCCTTCAACCGCTCCAGATCGACCACGGCCTCGATCGAGTCCATGGTGGTCTGGAGTTCCTTGAGGGCGGCGGCGTCGTCGGGATTCACAACAGTCCAGCCTACGCGGGGCGGCGAGTGGATCCGGCCGGGCAGGTCCCGGTGTGCGGCGGCCCATTCCGTCGGGTATATTCCGCGAGGAGTAATTAGCCAGCGGTGGAGAGGGGACGGGTGGACGTGGTGAGTCCGATGGCCATCGCGGCACTCGGCCTGCTCGCCGAGCGGCCCATGCACCCCTACGAGATGTACCAACTGCTGCTGGCACGCGAGGAAGACAGGGTGCTCAAGGTCCGGCCCGGGACGCTCTACCACACGGTGGACCGGCTGGCGCGGGATGGCCTGGTCCGTCCGCTACACACCGAGCGCGAGGGCAACCGACCCGAGCGCACCACCTTCGATATCACCGAGCAGGGGCGCCGTGAGCTGTCCCGGCGAGTCCTCGAAATGCTCGCCGCGCCGTCCCGAGAATACCCGGAGTTCCCGTTGGCGATCTCGGAGGCACACAACCTGTCCGCCACCCAGGTGATCTCGTGCCTGCGCACCAGGATGCAGGCGCTGCTCGACGAGGAGGACTATGTCGCCGCGCGGCTGCGGGCGCATGGCGCCTCGGACGTGCCCCGGCTGTACTGGCTGAACGTGGACTACGACCGGGCCATGCGGGAGGCCGAACTCGCCTGGCTGCGGCGCATCGTTGGTGAGATCGACACCGGCGAGTTGCCCTGGCGGGACTCCGCGGAGGTCAGGGCGCATGCAGCACGGATGGTCCAGGCGGAACCGGGGGCCGCTGTCGGACCGGCGGAGGACGATGAACGGGTGTCGTCGCCGGTACCCCGTCACCGCCCCGGCGCTCGCCGGCGACGCCGACCGAACAGCATGCCACCGTCACCACATCGCGAACCTCAAGACCGATGAAGATAAGGAACCAACAGCGTGACCAGCACCGATACCTCCATGGGCAGCGAACCGCCGCGCGGTGATGCCCGTCGGTCCGAACCGGAGGCGGTCGTCAACCCGTGGGCCGCCCTGTGGGCGCTGTGCCTGGGCTTTTTCATGATCCTGGTCGACTCGACCATCGTGTCCGTCGCTATCCCGTCCATGATGAAGGGCCTGGGTGCCGGCATTAACGAGGTGCTCTGGGTGACCAGCGCCTACCTGCTGGCCTACGCCGTGCCGCTGCTGATCACCGGCCGGCTCGGCGACCGATTCGGGCCCAAGGCGCTTTACCAGACCGGTCTGGTGCTGTTCACGCTCTCGTCCCTGTGGTGCGGGTTCTCCGGCGACATCACCATGCTGATCGTCGCGCGGGTGTTCCAGGGACTGGGCGCCTCGATGATGACCCCGCAGACGATGACGGTGATTACCCGCACCTTCCCCGCGAACCGGCGCGGCACCGCGATGGGTATGTGGGGCGCGGTGGCCGGTGTCGCCACCCTGGTCGGCCCGATTCTGGGCGGCGTGCTGATCGACTCGCTCGGCTGGGAGTGGATCTTCTTCATCAACGTGCCGATCGGAGTGGTGGGACTGGGTCTGGCGCTGAGGTTGGTGCCGCACCTGCCCACCCACGCGCACCGCTTCGACTGGGTCGGTGTCGTGCTGTCGGCGGGGGGGCTGTTCTGCCTGGTGTTCGGCATCCAGGAGGGTCAGAACTACGACTGGGGCACCATCGCCGGGCCGATCTCGGTATGGCTGCTGATCATCGTCGGCATCGTGTTGCTGGCCGCATTCGTGGTGTGGCAGGCGTACGGGCGCTCGGAGCCGCTGGTGCCGCTGGGGCTGTTCCGAGACCGGAATTTTTCGCTGGCGAACATCGGTATCACGTCGGTCGGGTTCTCCATTACCGCGCTGGCTTACCCGATGATGCTGTATGCGCAGTCGGTGCTGGGCCTGAGCCCGACGCGGTCCGCGCTGCTGATGATCCCGATGGCCGTGTTGTCCGGCGGGCTGGCCCGTCCGGTGGGCAAGCTGGTGGATCGCATGCATCCGCGGTACCTGGCGGGGTTCGGCCTGGCATGCATGATCGCCGCGTTGGTGTGGCTGGCCTTGATCGTCTCGCCCACGTTGCCGATCTGGCAGCTGGAACTGCCGATCGCGCTGATGGGACTGGCCAACGCGTTCATGTGGTCGCCGCTGTCGGCCACCGCCACCCGCAACTTGCCGATGCATGCCGCGGGCGCCGGATCCGGGGTGTACAACACCACCCGGCAGGTGGGTGCCGTGCTGGGCAGCGCCGGCATCGCGGTGTTCATGGAATACCTGCTCACCCGGGCATTCGGCGCGGCGGCGGCGGACGCCGGGTCCTACAGCCAGTCCGGGCCGTTGCCGGAAGCGATGCGGGACGGATTCGCCACGGCCATGGGGCATTCGCTACTGCTTCCCGCCGGCGTGCTGGTGATCGGGCTGATCGCGGCGCTGTGCTTCGCGCGGCCGGTGCAGACCCTGCGGGGCGGTGCGCGTCGTGGCACTGCCGGTGACGAGCCCGTCGGGGCGCGGGCCGTGGCCGGAGAGTGAACCGGGAATACCCGCTGGGCAGCGGCTGCGTCAGGAGCCTTCGCGCAGCTGGCCGATGTGCACGGTGTAAACGCCGGTGACGGTGTTGTGCGAGCCGGACAGCACGGTGGGCACTCCGGGCAGGGTGATCTGGGCGATGACGCACAGGTCGTAGGTCGCCCCCGGCTGGTAGCTGGGCGCGACGGCAGGAGCCTGCCGGCAGTCGGAACCCGAAGCGACGGCCCGCACCGTCATCGTGTCGGGGGTGATGCCCTGATCCTGCAGATCCTGGCCGGCCACGGCCCTGATCAACGGCTCGCCCACGGACCCGGAGGTGGATGTCTCGATCAGACGGCCGGCGTCGCGGGCGGCTTGCGCGACCGCGAGGGTGGCAGCCTGCAGTCGCAGCAGCGCGATCAGGATGTACATCGTAGGAATCAGCAGCAGGACGGCCAGGAACACCACCTCGATGATGGCCCGGCCGTCGTCGCGCGCCGCGCGGCGTGCCCCACGCAGCCGGACCATCAGCATGACGGCTGGTCCATCGACGAGTGCGCGCGGCGATGGCGTCACCGCGGCTCCCGCAGGGCGTGGCCGGTGACGGTGATGTCCGGCATGATCCCGTTCAACAGGGGCATGATTCCCGGCGCCTGCATGGTGCAGGTCACCGCGAGCATGCGGCCGGTGTCGCTACCGTTGCGGCACGTCACGGTGCCGGCCGCCGACCCGGCCAGGGTATGCGAGATGATCTCCGCCGCCCGCTGGGATGCGGCCGCGTCGGGCACATCGGCGTTGGCCGCGTAGCGGGCTGCCTGCGCGGCCGCGCTGGTCAGCAGCAGGCGACCGTAGGCCCACAACCCGATGGTCACCAGCCCGAAGAACAGCATCATCAGCAGCACCAGCACCATGACGAACTCCGCGACGGCGGAGCCGTTGTCCCCACGCGGATTCGACGGCCGGGACGGCCGACTATCGCTGCCGCTCAACCGCTGTCCGTGATGGACCGGAACGCGTCGCCGACCGCGTCGAGCACGGCCTTGCGGAACACGACCAGCAACGCGATCACCACGATGGCCGTCATCATCGTGATCATGACCCAGCCAGGCACGTCTCCGCGGTCGCTGCGGGCGCCTTCTCGCGGGCCGGGGGTGCGGCGGACCTTCGGCGGCACGAGTGTCAGAACGATCAGCATCGTGCAGGCACGTTCCAGGGCGGTCGCGGGATTGCTGATGTTCACGCCGATCTCCTTGTGGTGGTGGGGCGGGTCGTCCATCGTTGTTTCGGGGCATGGATTCTCGGATCAGCGGGCCACCGTCGTGATGGCGATCAGACCCGGGAAGAACGCGAACAGGATCGTGATGGGCAGGATGAGGAACACCACCGGCACCATCATCAGGATTTCCTTGCGGCCGCCCGCCTCCAGCAGTTGCCGCTTGCCCAGTGCCCGAACGTCGGCGGCCTGCGCTCGCAGCACGTCCGCCAGCGGCGTGCCACGCTCGATCGCCACCGCCATCCCGTCCAGGAAACGGGCCAGTGGCTCCAGTCGAGTTCGATCCCGCGCGGCCAGCAGAGCTTGCTGGACGGGCGTACCGGACCGGGTGTCGGCCAGAATCTCGCGCAGGTGCTCGGCGAGGTGACCGTGCGACAGCGTCGTGACCCTGCCGATCGCACCGAGTGGACCCTCGCCGGCCGTGACCGCCAGGGCCAGCATCTCGGCGATGACCGGGAATTCGGCGAGGATCTCGGCATTGCGACGGGACACGCTCTGGGTCAGCCACCAGTCGCGCGCTAACACCCCGGCCGTGGCGCTGACCAGGATGATTAGCACCAGCAGCAGGGGGCTGTCGTGCCCCGTGAGAAGCGCCAGCAGCGCGACGGCCAACCCGCCCCCGGCTCCCAGAGTGCCCCACACGACCTGCTCGGTGCGGAACTGCTCGGTGGTCTTCTGTGAGCCGAGCACCGCCAGTCGGGCGCGCACCGACGCCTGTCCACCGATCACCTTGTCCAGGAAGCGGACCGCATCTCGCATGAGCGGGGCGGCGAGCCGACCGAGGGTGCTGACCGTCCCGGACCGCCCAGTGGTCAACAGCCGGGACGGCGCGGTGGTGTCGACCAGGTAGGGCGCGATGCGGTCGGAGAGCGATGGCCGTCGCAGCGGCGGCGAGCAGAGGACCGCGACCAGCAGCCCCACGCCGCCGAGCAGTCCCAATGCGGCACCGATCACCGGCATCATCGCAGCACCCGGCGATCCTCGGGCAGCCTGCCGATCCGGACCATCAGCCGGTAGGCCACCACGGACAGCGCCGCACCAGCGACCAGGATGAGGGTGCCGGCGGCCGTGTCGTAGGCGGACAGCGTTTCGCGCTGGGTGGTCAGCAGCAACAGCACCAGCCACGGCGCCGCCACCGCCATGCGGGCGGCCGTCACCGACCAGGACTGCCGAGCCAGCAGTTCGGACCGGGCGCGGGCATCCTCACGCAAGAATGCACTCAGCGTGGACAGCAGCCGCCCGAGGTCGGTGCCGCCCACTTCCCGTGCCACCCGCAGTGATTCACAGACGCGATCGCCGACGGGGTCGGCCAGTGCTGCCTTGAGCCGGTCCAGGGACTCGTTGAACGCGCCGGTGGCGCGGTAGTCGGTTCCGAAGCTATGGAACGGCTCGCGCAGCTGCTCGGGGCCTCGGGCGCCGATCGCGGACAGCGCTTCCGGCAGGGACAGCCCGGCGCGCACCCCGGAGGTGAGGTTGTCCACCACCTCCGGCCACAGTTCACGAAGATCGGCGCGGCGCCGGCGGCGCATCCGCTGCACGATGATCCAGGGCAGGTACGAGGCGAACAGGCCGAAGATCAGTGAGACTGACACCGTGCGGGTGGTGACGAACACGATGAGCAGGACCACCACTCCGATCAGCGCCTGCAGGCCGAAGATCTGCAGCGGACGAACGCCGCCCAACCCCGCCTGGGCCAGCATTTCGCGGATCTTGTCGCCGCGTACGGGGCGATGAGATGTGCTGGGGCGCAGGGTAAATCCCTGCCAGATGAGCAGCAGGCCGGTGCCGGCCAGCAGCCCGACAAGTGCCCCCACCGCGCGTCCTCCTTCGCCCCGAATCTGGTGACCTGCGCAAATGCACCCTAAGCCCATCCTGGTGGGTGAACGGCCGCGAGCAGCAGTTGTCCACAGCGATCACCCCAATAGGTGACACCGGGCTGCGTCGTTCACGGATGGTGACGGGCATGGTCCACGGGGTGGTGACGGCGGTATGGGTGGTCCCCGCCGCGGCCAGACGCGGGACGTCGGCGGGTGACCGTCAGGAGCGCGCTGCGGCCACGGTAGGATCGTCACCGGTGTGCCGGGAAGCCTGGTCGGCGCCCTGCCGCCGACCCCGAACGGACCTCCGTGCCGACCAGCTCGCACCGCCCGCACCGTCGAATCCGCCGGCGTGCCCGGCGCCGGGCGGAACGTCGCCGGATCTCCGCACTGCTGCGCACCGAGACGGTGGGCGGCATGCTGCTGGTGGCCGCCGCCGTGCTGGCGGTGGTCGCCGCGAACTCCCCGCTGCACGAGGCCTACCTCGCGGTGCGGGACTATCGGATCGGGCCATCCGCGCTGGGACTCTCGCTGTCGGTGCAGCAGTGGACTGCGGACGGACTCCTGACACTGTTCTTCTTTCTCGCCGGGCTGGAGCTCAAGCGGGAGTTCGTGGTGGGGGAGTTGCGCGATCCGCGGCGGGCCGTGGTGCCGGTCGCGGCGGCGGTGGGCGGCATGGTCGTTCCCGCCGTGATCTACCTGCTGGTGGTTGCCGGCACCCCCGGAGCGGCCACCGGGTGGGCAATCCCGACCGCCACCGACATTGCCTTCGCGCTGGCGGTTCTCGCCGTGGTGGGTCGGCATCTGCCGTCGACGCTGCGGACCTTCCTGCTCACGCTGGCAGTGGTGGACGACCTGCTGGCCATCGTGGTGATCGCGCTGTTTTACACACGCAGACTGGACTGGGGATACCTGGGGCTGGCGCTGGTGGCGGTCGCGGTGTTCACGGCCGGGGTGCAGCGGGGACGCGGCGCCTGGTGGGGTTCCGCCTGGCTGCTGTTGCCGGTGGCGGTGACGGCGTGGGCGTTGATGCACGCCTCCGGGGTACATGCCACCGTCGCGGGTGTGCTGATGGGTTTCGCGGTCCCGGTGCTGGGCCGCCGGCGCAGCACCGATGACGACGGCGACACCGACGACACCGATGACGCCAGTGACGTGGGCGACCTCGGCGACCCTGGCGACACCGATGACGCCGATGACGGCAGTTCGGGCCGTGCTCGTGCCGCTGCGAGTGCGCGGGCTGCGGCGCCATGCCTGGTGGACCGGCTCGATCACCTGCTGCGCCCGCTGTCCGCGGGCGTGGCGGTGCCGCTGTTCGCGTTCTTCGCGGCCGGCGTGTCGGTCGGCGGCATCACGGGGCTGGCCCGGGCGCTATCCAGCCCGGTGGCGTTGGGCGTGGCGGCCGGCCTGGTGGTCGGAAAACCGGTCGGCATCTTGCTGGCCACCCTGCTCACCACGAGACTGACACGCTCGCCCATGCTCTCGGACCTGGCGTCGGCCGATCTTGTGGGGCTGGCGATGCTGGGTGGCGTGGGCTTCACCGTGTCGCTGCTGATCGGCGATCTGGCCTTCTCCGGTCAACTCGACCGGGCCGCCGAGGTGCAGGTAGCGGTGCTGGCCGGATCGGTGCTCGCGTCGGTGCTGGCCGGGATCGTGCTGGCCGCCCGCAGCCGCCGGTATCGAGCCGCTTCGCTCGCGCCGGACCGCCGTTGATCCGGGTTGCCCCATCGGGCATGCGGAGTCATGTCACCGACGTGGCGCGCTCGGAGGCGACCGCTGTGGCCACGTCCCGCAAGTAGCCGCGTCGCGCCACCAGCAGCACCAGCCCGGCGGCCGCCAGCAGCACCTGCAGCACCAGAAAGGTCCGGGTCAGGCCGGTCGCGCCGCCGCCCTGCACCGCGTCCGCGCGCTCGCCGGGTGCGGCCAGCACCGTGGACAGGTACCCGAACAGCAGCGGCGCACCGGATTTGAACAGCGTCTGGCAGAACGTGCGGACGCTCTCGGCCCTGCCCCACAGTCGGGAGTGCATCACGTCCAGCCGAGCCGCGTCCAGCGGCGGATTCACGCCGCCCAGGCCCGCGGCGCCCAGGAACAGCAGCGGTATCGCGGCCAGTGCCACCGGCAGCACGAACCCCGGCACGAAGAACAGCACCGCCGCCAGGAAGAACAACCCACCCACCAGCGGCCGAGCGGCCGCGCGCCCGCGGGCGATCAATCGGTCGGAGACCTGCCCGCTGATCAGGATTCCGAGGATCACGCCCGCGCCGATCAGCACCAGCAGCGCGGTCGCCAGTTGCTGGCTCAGGTCGAACCGGCCACGCAGGAACACCACCGCGAAGGTCTGGATGCCAGCCACGTAGAAGTAGCACAGCGCCGACGCGACGATGATCACCACATTGGATGGGATCGACAGCACGTACCGCACCGCCCACCCGAGCGGCTTTCGGGCGGGATCCCCGGTGAGGATCAGCGACTCCCGGGGCTGGGCACCGGTGCGCCGGACCGCGGCGGCCAATCCGGCCGCCTTCGCCTCCGGTGCCCGCTGGGGGGTGTGCTGCTGTTGCTGTCCGCGCGCCGGTTCCGCCAGGCCATGCACCAGCGCCACCGCCAGCAGCGGTCCGACCGCTGCCAGCACCCAGAACGATCCGCGCCACGACCAGACGGCCGCCACCTCGCCGGCGATCAGCAGACCCGATGCGGCGCCCGCGAACTCGCCGGCCAGGATCAGGCCGAGCGCCCGCCCGCGAACCGCCGTGTCGAACAGGTCACCGGACAGCGACGCCACCACCGGGCCGGTCGCGCCAACCCCGGCGCCCAGCGCGATCTGCGCCACCAGCAGGGTGGAGTAGGAGTGGGCGAACCCGGCGAGCACCATGGACGCCGACCAGATCAGCGCGCACCCGGCCAGCAGCCGCACCCGGCGGGTGCGATCGGCCAGCATGCCGAACGGGAGGGTGGTCAGCGCCGCGGCGACGCTCGCCGCGGTCACCAGCAGGCCAATTCGCGTGTTGCCCACCATCAGGTCGGCCTTCAGGTCCGGGGCCACTGCGCCGGCGACGGTCTGATCGGCGGCCGCCAGCGCCAGTGCGCCGGACAGCAGTGCGACGGCTCGCGGGCGCGGCAGCGCGCCGGCGACGTCCCGCGGGCGGGCCCGCTTGCCGCCGACGGGGCTGGTCATCTGCCGAGTTGTTCGACGACGGCCCGGGAAGCCGCCAGGGTGGCGCCGAAGCTGGCCACTGCCGGGCCGTCGCCGTCCGCCACACCGCTGATGCCCATCTCGACCAGCACCGCGTCCGGCCGGGCCTGGCGAATCCGGTTCAGATCCGCCACCATCCAGGGATGCCGATGCCGGTCGCGCGTCACCACCAGGACGCTGCCGGCTTGTCGAGCACGGTCGATCGGCGCCTCGTCGCCAGCGCGCAGCAGGACCTCGTGTGCGCCGTCCAGCGCGGTGGCCGGCCCCCACGGCACCGCACCGACGGCGATGTTCGGCGTGTCGGTGCAGCGCAGCACCAACACCGGGTCGCGCAGTTCGGGCAGCGGTCCGGCCACCACCAGTGCCCGACGGGCCGCGGCGTGCACGGTGTCCGCGCTCGCTGGGCGGATATCACCGACTGGGCCTGCCCGGCCGGCCAGCCGCCGGGTGGCCGAGATCCCGAGCGTGGCGCTGCGGGCGGCGGCGTCGGCGAGTCGCTGCTCGGTGAGTGTGCCGGTCAGCACCGCGTCGACGATGGCATCGCGGATGCCGTCCAACTCCTGCGGGGGCCGGGTGTCGCCGCCGATGCACAGCAGGTCGGCCCCCGCCGCCAGCGCCGCTACTGCCGCCCCGGGGATGCCGTAGCTGTCGGCAACGGCTGCCATCTCCAGGGCGTCCGTCACCACTGCTCCGTCGAAACCCATTTCACCGCGCAGGATCTCGGTCAGCCACCGGTGCGATACGCTGGCCGGGACGTCGTCCACGGCCGGGGCGAGCAGATGCCCGGCCATGATCGAGGCGACCCCGGCGTGGATCGCGGCAACGAATGGCGGGATCGCCTGCGCTCGCAGCGTGAGCAGGTCCCCGTTTAACACCGCCAGCTGTCGGTGCGTGTCCGCGTCGGTGTCGCCGTGTCCCGGGAAGTGCTTGGCGCAGGCGGCCACCCCGGCGGCCTGCTGCCCGGTGACCCAGGCGGCGGTGTGCCGGGCGACCAGATTCGTGTCGGCGCCGAACGCACGACTGCCGATCACCGGGTTCGACGGGTCCACGGCGACGTCCGCGCAGGGCGCGAAATTCACCGATACTCCCGCATCCGCGAGCAGCCGGCCGACCTCCGCCGCGATCTCGCCGGTGACCCTCACGTCGTCGACCTGCCCGAGAGCCGCTGCGCCGGGGAATCGGGACCCTGTCGCCGCATCCAGCCGGGTGACGTCGCCTGCCTCCTCGTCGATGGCCACCACCACCGATTCGCGCTCCGCGGCCAACGATGCCGTCATCGCGGCGACCTGCTCGGGATCGACGATGTTGCGGCCGAACAGGCACACGCCTCCCAGTGAGCCGGCGACCCGGCGGCGGAGCCAGTCGGGTGCGATGGTCCCGTCGAAGCAGGGCAGCAGCACGGCGTCGGCCAGGGCGGCCAGGCGGACCTTCGCGGCGTTCGTCACGGCGGTAACGGTATCGGCTCGCGGGCACCCGGCCCGGGTTCGACCCTGGTCACGTCTCGGCGCGGCGCTCGATGGTCCGGGACATGCCGCGGAACTCCGCGACCACGCCGTCGGCACCGGTGACGGTCACGTCGTAGATTCCGTTGCGCCCCCAGCGTTCGCGGGCCGCCGCGCGCGCCGTCAGCACCTCGCCCAGCCGCACCGGCCGGACGAAGCTGATCTCGGCGTGCGCGGCCACCGTCACCGGGCCCCAGGAGTTGCAGGCACAGGCGAAGGCGGTGTCCGCGACGGTGAACACGTACCCGCCGTGCCCGATGCCGTGCCCGTTGACCATCGCCGCGGTGACGGGCATCGTGACGGTGGCGGTGCCGTCACCGACGTCGACCACCTGCATTCCCAGCGCGGCCGACGCCGCGTCGTCGCGCATCATGCGCCACACCGCGGCATACCGATCCGCGACGGCATCCACGGCATGGTCGCCAGCGCCGCCCGGTGGCCATCCGACCGCACCGTCATGCGCCGCGGTTGTCGATGACGTGCTTGGCCTTGCCCAGCGAGCGTTCGATGCCGAATGGCTCCACCACCTGGACGCCGACGGACACCCCGATGACATCCTTGACCCGCCGCTTGAGCCGGTCCGCCAGCGCCTGGAACGAGCCGGCGTCCGGCCGGGCCTCTACCCGCACGTCCATCGCGTCCATCCGACCGTTCTTGCTGAGCACCAACTGGAAATGTGCCGTCAGCCCCGGAATGGTCAACAGGATCTCCTCCACCTGACTGGGGAACAGGTTCACCCCGCGCAGGATGATCATGTCGTCGCTGCGGCCGGTGATCTTCTCGATCCGGCGCATCGAGCGGGCGGTGCCGGGCAGCAGCCTGGTCAGATCCCGCGTACGGTAGCGCACGATCGGGAAGGCCTGCTTGGTCAGCGAGGTGAATACCAGCTCGCCCCGCTCACCGTCCGGCAGCACCTCGCCGGTCACCGGGTCGATGATCTCAGGGTAGAAATGGTCCTCCCAGACGTGCAGCCCGTCCTTGGTCTCGACGCACTCGTTGGCCACCCCGGGTCCGATGACCTCGGACAGCCCGTAGATGTCCACGGCATGCATGTCGGCGCGCTCCTCGATCTCCCGGCGCATGTCCTCGGTCCACGGCTCGGCGCCGAAGATGCCGACCTTCAGTGAGCTTTCCCGCGGATCGTGACCCTGCCGCTGCATCTCGTCGAGGATGGCCAGCATGTAGGAAGGGGTGACGACGATGATGTCCGGACGGAAGTCGTGGATTAGCTGCACCTGCCGTTCCGTCTGCCCGCCGGACATCGGGATGACGGTGCAGCCCAGGCGTTCCGCGCCCTGATGCAGGCCCAGCCCGCCGGTGAACAGGCCGTAACCATAGGCGTTGTGCACCATCATGCCCGGCCGGCCGCCGGACGCTCGAATGCAGCGGGCCACCATGTCGGTCCACATGTCCAGGTCGTGGCGGGTGTATCCGACGACGATGGGTTTGCCGGTGGTGCCGGAGGATCCGTGGATGCGGAGCACCTGATCCATCGGCACCGCGAACATGCCGAACGGATAGTTGTCCCGCAGGTCGTTCTTCACGGTGAAGGGGAACTGCGCCAGGTCGGATAGCTCCTTGAGGTCGTTCGGATGTACCCCCCGCTCGTCGAACGCCCGCCGGTAAAACGGCACGTTCTGGTATGCGTGATCCAGCGACCAGCGCATCCGCTGCAGCTGCAATGCGGCGATCTCGTCGCGGGAGGCGGTCTCGATGGGCTCCAGGTCCTCGGGTCGGGGTGCCAGGTCCTGCATGCCGGTCCTTTCGTCGATGGGCGTCCTCCGCGCAGTGGAATCGCCTCGGGACTAAGGGTTTTCGACCAGCACCGCGATTCCCTGGCCCACACCGATACACATGGTGGCCAGCGCGCGCCGGGCGCCGCGCAGCCCCAGCTCCAGGGCTGCCGTGAGCACCAGCCGGGCGCCGCTGGCCCCCAGCGGGTGGCCCAGCGCGATCGCGCCGCCATGCGGATTCACCTGCTCGGCGTCGTCGGGTAGGCCCAGCTGCCGCAGCACCGCCAGCGACTGCGCGGCGAATGCCTCGTTGAGTTCGATGACGTCCAACTCGCCGATCGACAGGCCGGTGCGCTCCAGCAGCTTGCGGGTCGCGGGCACCGGACCCATGCCCATGATCCGGGGCGGCACGCCGGCGGTGGCAGCCGCGGTGATCCGGGCCAGCGGCTGCAGGTGGTAGCGCGCCACGGCGGCCTCGGAGGCCAGCAGCACCGCGACCGCGCCGTCGTTAACGCCGGAGGCGTTGCCCGCGGTGACGGTGCCACCGTCCCGGAACGGAGTGGGGAGCTTCGCCAGCGCCTCCAGCGAGGTCTGCCGCGGGTGCTCGTCGGTGTCCACCAGCAGCGGCTCTGCCCTGCGACGGGGGACTGGAACCGGCACGATCTCGCGGGCCAGCCGACCGTTTGCGATGGCCTTGGCCGCCCGTTCCTGCGAGCGCAGTGCAAAGGCGTCCTGGTCCTCGCGGGAGACGGAAAACTCCGCCGCGACGTTCTCCGCGGTTTCCGGCATGGAGTCGGTGCCGTACTGCTCGGCGAGCGTGCGGTTGACGAATCGCCAGCCGATGGTGGTGTCGAACAGCTGGGTGTCGCGGGCGAAGGCGGTGGCGGACTTGCCGACCACGAACGGCGCACGGCTCATCGACTCGACGCCGCCGGCGACGATCAGATCCGCCTCGCCGCAGCGGATCTGGCGGGCGCCGATGGCGATCGCATCGGCGCCGGATCCGCACAGCCGGTTGACAGTGGTGGCCGAAACCTCGACCGGCAGCCCGGCCAGCAGGGTGGCCATGCGGGCCACGTTGCGATTGTCCTCGCCGGCCTGATTCGCGCAGCCGAGGATGACGTCGTCGATCGCGGATGGATCGACCGATGGCACCGAAGCCAGCGTGGTGGAGATCGTCAGCGCCGCCAGGTCGTCCGGGCGGACGGCGGCGAGCGCCCCGCCATACCGTCCGAACGGCGTGCGCACCCCCGCCACCAGATAGGCCGTGTGCTGGGTCGTTCCGGTCACTGCATCTCCTTGCCTCGGCGCGAAGCGCTACTGGTCCGCTACTGGTCATAGTCGACGACGACGGTGTCGCTGATCGGGTAGGACTGGCAGGCGAGCCGGAAGCCCCGATCCACCTCATCCTGCTCCAGGGCGAAGTTCTGCACCATCTCGACCCTGCCTTCCATCAGCCGGCACCGGCAGGTGCCGCAGACCCCGTTCTTGCACGCGAACGGCAGCTCGCTGCGCACCCGCAGCGCCGCGTCCAGGATGCTGTCGGTGCCGCGGGGCAGGGCGAAGGTCGTGTCTCGTCCATCCAGTCGAACCGTGACGGTGCTTGCGTCGCCGGGGTCGGCAGTGCCGTCAGTGCCGCCAGCGCCGCCAGGGGCCGACCCTCGCGGTCGCCGCGCGATGGCGGTGGCGTGGAACAGCTCTCGTCGGATCTGCGCGTCCGGCACACCACGGTCCAGCAGGGTGCCGCGGACCATGTCCGTCATCTCCAGCGGGCCGCAGACGAACCATTCGGCGACGTCCGGCACCACCAATGCGTCCAGGATCGCGGCCAGCCGGGCGCCGTCCAGCCGCCCGGAGAGCAACTCCACCTGCTGCGGTTCGCGCGAGAGCACGTGCAGGATCGTCAGGCGGTCCAGAAATTCGTTCTTCAGGTCCTCCAGGTCCTCCAGCAGCATGATGCTGGAGGTGGTCCGGTTGGCCAGGATCACCGTCGCCCGGCTGCCCGGTTCGGTGGCCAGCGCGGAGGCGACGATCGACAGCACCGGGGTGATGCCGGATCCGGCGGCGATCGCGCCGTAGTGCCGGGCGTGCGCCGGATCGAGTTGGACCGTGAAGGTGCCCGATGGGGGCAGCACCTCCAGGGCGTCGCCCACCCGCAGCCGGTCCAGCGCGAACGAGGAGAACACGCCGTCCGGCAGTCGCTTCACGCCGATCCGCAGCACTCCCGATCCGGCGGGGGCGCAGATGGAGTAGTTGCGGCGCACGTCGTCGCCGGCGACGGTGGCCCGCACCGCCACGTGCTGGCCGGGCAGGTAGGCGAACTCCTCACGTAGGTCGTCGGGCACCGCAAAGGTGATCGCCACGGCGTCGTCGGTGACGCGGTCCACGGCGGCCACCTTGAGCAGGTGCAGCGCCCCCCGGCGGCGATGCGCCGTGGTACCGGCCGCCCCGTCCGTGGTGCGTACGGGAGTGGTCTCCTCGCTGGTCGTCACCGGTATGCCGCCACTACAGCTCCTTGAAGTAGTCGAACGGCTCATGGCAGGCCTGGCACACGTAGTGGGCCTTGCAGGCGGTTGAAGAAAACCGGCTGATCTCACGGGTGTGCGACGAGGCGCACCGTGGACACACGACGCTCGGGGTGCGGCGCCGTGAAAATCCCAGCGTCAGCGGCACCGGCCCCTCGTGCCGCACGGCATGCGGCGGGGCGATGCCGAACTCGCGCAGTCGCTGTCGTCCGCGGTCGGTGATGTCGTCGGTGCTCCACGCGGGCGCCAGTTCGGTGCGGACCGTCACGTCGGTGAAGCCGTCCGTCGCCAGGGCGGTGACGATGTCGTCGCGAATCGCGTCCATCGCCGGGCAGCCCGAGTAGGTCGGGGTGATGACCACCTCGACGTGCCCGGCCTGGTCCACGGTGACCGTGCGCAGCACGCCGAGGTCGCCGATGGTCAGCACCGGGATCTCCGGATCGAACACTCGCTCCAGTGACGCCCGCGGCCCGGTCCCCGCCGGGTTCGTCACCGCTGGGTTCGTCACCGCTTGATTCGCCGCCACCGGGACCACCACCGCACTCACCACCGTGCCCCGGGGTGCAGCCGGTGCAGATACTGCATCTCGGCCAGCAGATAGCCCAGGTGCTCGCTGTGCCGGCCGGAGCGCCCGGTGCCGGCGAGGACGGAGCCGGACGGCCTGGTCAGAGTGGCCTCGGTGAGCACGGCGTCGATCGTGGTGTCCCACGGCGCGCGCAACGCCGCCGGGTCGGCAGCGACCCCGGCCGCGACCAGCCGGGCGGTCATCTCGTCTGCCTGGAACAGTTCACCGGTCAGCGGCCATACCGCCTCCAGCGCCCCCTGCATTCGGCGGTGCGAGAGTTCGGTGCCGTCACCCAGCCGGATCGTCCACTCGGCGGCGTGCTCCAGGTGATACCGCGCCTCCTTGACGCCCTTGTTCGCTACTCCGGCCAGGACCGTGTCGGTGGACTGCGACAATGCTTGGTACAGCGGCAGTTGGTGGGCGGAGAAGAATAGTTGCACCGCAATGGCCAGCCCGAAATCGTCCCGGGTGGGCTGCTCCACCAGCAGGCAACACCGGAATTCGTGCTCGGACCGCAGGTAGGCCAGATCGTCCTCGTCGCGGCCGTCGCCCTCGAGCGTGCCGGCGTGCGTCAACAGCGCCCTGGCCTGTCCCAGCAGGTCCAGCCCGATGTTGGTCAGCGCGATGTCCTCCTCGATCTGTGGGGCACGGGAGGACCATTCGGCCAGCCGATGGCTCAGCACCAGGGCGTCGTCACCCAGCCGGAGCGCATAGTCGGCCCGGTCGGCGCGGGTAGCGGCGAGCACCTGTGGGTCTGTCACATCTGCACCCCGCTCGGCACGTCGTAGAAGGTGGGGTGACGGTAGATCTTGTCGGCGGCCGGATCGAAGAACGGGTCCTTCTCCTCCGGGGAGGAGGCGGTGATCGCCGCGGACGGCACCACCCAAATCGATATCCCCTCCTGCCGGCGGGTATAGACGTCGCGGGCGTTGCGCAGCGCCATCTCGGCGTCTGGGGCGTGCAGGCTGCCCACGTGGTTGTGCGACAGGCCCCTCCGGGCTCGCACGAAAACCTCGAAGAGGGGCCAGCTCTCGGCCGTGTTGGCGCTCACGCCGCGGCCCCGGCCCTCGCGTCGCGGTCCGCCTTCTTGGCCGCATGGGCCGCGGCGGCCTCCCGAACCCAGGCGCCCCGCTCGTGCGCGGACACCCGGTGGGACAGGCGCTGCCGGTTGCACGGCCCGTCGCCCTTCACCACTGCCCAGAACTCGTCCCAATCCAGCTCGGCGAAATCGTAGTGGCCGGCCTCGGCGTTCCACCTCAACTCGGGGTCGGGCAGCGTCAGGCCCAGCACCTCGGCCTGCGGCACGCACATGTCCACGAACTTGCACCGCAGCTCGTCGTTGGTGTGCCGCTTGATCTTCCACGCCATGGACTGCTCGGTATGCGAGGAGTCGGCGTCCGGCGGGCCGAACATCATCAGGGACGGGAACCACCACCGGTTCACGGCATCCTGTGCCATGTCGTGCTGGGCGGGGGTGCCGTGCGAGAGGGCGTACAGGATCTCGTAGCCCTGCCGCTGGTGGAACGACTCCTCCTTGCACACCCGGACCATCGCCCGCGCGTACGGCCCGTAGGAGCAGCGGCACAGCGGCACCTGGTTCATGATGGCGGCGCCGTCCACCAGCCACCCGATGGCGCCCATGTCGGCCCACGTCAGCGTGGGGTAGTTGAAGATGGAGGAGTACTTCTGCCGCCCGGCGTGCAGCGCATCCAGCAGCTCATCGCGGGACGCGCCTAGGGTCTCGGCGGCCGAATACAGGTACAGGCCGTGGCCGGCCTCGTCCTGCACCTTGGCCATCGCGATGGCCTTGCGCCGCAGGCTGGGGGCCCGGGTGAGCCAGTTGCCCTCCGGTTGCATGCCGATGATCTCGGAGTGCGCATGCTGGGCGATCTGCCGGATCAGCGTCTTGCGGTAGGCGTCCGGCATCCAGTCCCGCGGTTCGATGCGGGCATCCGCCTCGATCAGCTCGTCGAAGCGGGCCTGCCGGGCCGCGTCCTGCGCCGCGTGCCCTGCCTGATCTGCCGCCTTGTCTGCCGCCTTGTCTGCCGCCTTGTCTGCTGCCTCGTCACCGAGATCGGCTGCGGCTGGGTACATGAGACTCTCCTGACGGTCGCGGCGGGACTGCTGGAGACGACGTGTCATGGCGATGTGTCACCGAATTACTGACTGATCGTTCTACTATATGCTGCCCGGTGACAGCGGGCATCGTCAAGGGCGCCATCTGGGGTGCGACCGTGCCCGGTCGCGGCGGAAGGTCACTACCATGTCGCACCTCGTGCAGAGCTACGCGCTGGACACCTGGCATGAGCCGGTCGCCTCGTCGGTCCGGCCGGTCGCGCCGGTACTGGACCCAGCCACCGGAGACGAGGTGGCGCGCGTCGGGGCCGCCGATCTCGACTTCGGGCGGGTCGTCACCCACGCCCGCACGGTCGGCGGGCCGGCGCTGGGGGCCCTCACGTTCCACCAGCGCGCCGGCATCCTGTCGGCGCTGGCGGAGTACCTCACCGAACACGTCGAGGCGCCGCTGGCCGCGCATGGCGCCGCCGGGGGCACGCTGATGGACGCCCGGGTCGACGTAGAGGGCGGCATCGGCGCGCTCGCCTACTACGCGCGCCGCGCGCTGCGTGAGCTGCCTGACGACACCATCCTCGTCGAGGGCGACCCGATGCGGCTGAGCCGGAACGGCACGTTCCTGGGTCAGACGGTCTACACCGCCCGCGGCGGTGCGGCACTACTGATCAACGCCTTCAACTTCCCGGTGTGGGGCATGTTGGAAAAGCTCGCCCCCGCGTTGCTGGCGGGGCTGCCGGTGATCGTCAAGCCGGCAACGGCCACCGCTGCGATCGCCGAGATGGTGTTCCGGCAGATGATCGACTCCGGTGTGCTGCCGCCGGGCACGGCGCAGTTTCTGGCCGGCAGCATCGGCGACCTGTTCGACCATCTGGATGGGCGCGACTTCATCGCCTTTACCGGGTCGGCGGCGACCGCCGCCCTGTTGCGTGCCCACCCGGCGGTCACCGAGCGCAGCGCCACCCTCAACGCCGAGGCCGATTCGCTCAACGCGGCGATCCTGGGTCCGGACGCCGCTGTGGGCACCGAGGAGTTCGACCTGTTCGTCAAGACGGTGGCCCGGGAGGTCACCGGCAAGACGGGGCAGAAGTGCACCGCCATCCGCCGGGCGATGGTGCCGGCCGATCGGGTGCCGGCGGTGACGGAGGCGTTGGCGGGTCGGCTGGCGTCGGTGGTGCTGGGCGATCCACGGGTGGAGGGCACCCGGATGGGCCCGGTGGTCAGCCGCAAGCAGCGGGACGAGGTCGCCGCGGCCACCCGGCGCCTGATGCGGGCCGCTGATGTGGTGCTGGGTGGCCCGGACCAGGTGCCCGTGGTGGCCTCCGGCGACGTCGAGCGGGGCGCCTTCTTCCCGCCCACCGTGCTGCGTGCCCGCGATCCGCGCGCCGCCGAATTGCACCAGGTGGAGGCGTTCGGCCCCGTCACCACCGTGATCGGATATGCCGACGCTGCCGATGCCGTCGAGCTCACCGCGCTGGGCGCCGGCAGCCTGGTCGCCTCGGTGGTCAGCCGGGACCCGGAGTTCCTGCGGGCGGTGGTGCGCGGCATCGCGCCGCTGCACGGCCGGCTGCTCATTCTGGACCGTGACGACGCGGCCGAGGCGCCACCGCACGGTGCCGTGCTGCCCGCCCTGATCCACGGCGGGCCAGGCCGCGCCGGGGGTGGTCAGGAGCTGGGCGGGATGCTCAGCGTGCGCGGCATGATGCAGGCCAGTAGCGTCTCCGGCTCGCCCGCCGCGCTGGCCGCCGTCACCGGGCGATGGAACAGCTACGCGCCGCAGCTTTCCGACTCGGTACACCCGTTCCGCAAGTTCTTCGGCGAGCTGCGGATCGGCGAGACCTGCACCGCCGGGCCGCGCACGATCACGCAGGCGGATATCGACGCCTTCGCCGAGCTCACCGGGGACACCTTCTACGCGCACACCGACCCGCAGGCGGCGGCCGCCAATCCGATTTTCGGGGGACTGGTGGCGCACGGGTATCTGGTCATCGCGGCGGCGGCCGGGCTGTTCGTGGATCCGGCACCGGGTCCGGTGCTGGCCAACTTCGGCCTGGAGCGACTGCGGTTCGTCAAGCCCGTGTTCCCCGGCGATGCCATCACCGTCCGGTTGACCTGCAAGGAAAAGACGCCCAAGACCGAGGAGTACGGGCAGGTGCGGTGGGATGTTGCCGTCACCAACGGGGCCGGCGAGATCGTCGCCGGCTACGACGTTCTCACCCTGAACGCGACCGGAACTGGCGCCGCTTGACTCGACTCGGGCGCGGAGCCCGAGCCCGGGTCAATCCCAGGTGTAGAAACCCTGGCCGGACTTGCGGCCCAGCTTGCCCTCGTCGACCATCCGGCGTAGCAGGGCCGGCGGCTCGAACCGCGGTCCGAGCTGGGTGGCCAGGTATTCGGCGATACCCAGTCGCACGTCCAGCCCTACCAGGTCGCCCAGCCGCAGCGGTCCCATCGGGTGCCGATAGCCCAGCACCATCGCGGTGTCGATGTCCTCCGGCGACGCCACGCCGTCCTCGACCATTCGGATCGCCTCCAACCCGAGCGCCAGCCCGAGCCGACTGGTGGCGAATCCGGGGGAGTCCCGGACCACCACCACCTGCTTGCCCAGGCTCTCCGCGACATGCCGTGCAGCGGCCAGGGTTTCGTCGGATGTCCGCTCCGCGCGGATCACCTCCACCAGCTTCTGCGCGGGCACCGGATTGAAAAAGTGCATGCCCACCAGGCGTTCCGGATGCTCCAGGCCGGATCCGATTGCCGCCAGCGACAGCGAGCTGGTGTTGCTGGCCAGCACCGCAGCCGGGTCGGCGATCCGCTCCAGATCGGCCAGCAGCTGCCGTTTGAGGTCCAGCAGCTCGGGAACGGCCTCCACCACCAGCGAGGCCGTGGCGAGGCGCGCGCGATCCGTGGTGGCCGTCAGACGAGCCAGCAGATCCGCTATCGGTTCGGTGAGCTTGCCGCGCTGCTCGGCGCCGTCCAGGCTGGCGCGAACCAGCCCGGTCGCCCGGTCCAGCGCGGCCTCGTCGGACTCCACCAGCACGACCTCCGCTCCGGCGGCGAGCAGCACGTGCACGATCCCCGACCCCATGGTGCCGCCGCCGACGACGCCGGCGGCGCTGCCGGCCAGCGGGAGATCGGTGTTGCCGGCTGGTGGGTCGTCGGCGCGTGCCGCCCCGTCCGCGGTGCCCTGGGTCATCGGGTCGCTCCCATCTGAAAGACGAAGTAGAACTCGGTGGTCGAATCTGCCGCCGCGTGGTGGACCCCGACGCCGCGGAAGCCCACCGCCTCTGCGGTTCGCCGGCCCACCGTATTCCAGGACGCGACACTGCATCGCAGCCCCCGGTCGTCGGCGACGCTCCGGGCGTGCTGCACCACGCTTGCGGCGAAGTCCCTGCTCAACCGCCGCCCGGTCCACCGGGGTGCCAGACCGAGTGCCACGTCGAGCAGCGTCGGCGACGCATCCAGCCCCGGCGGCCGGGCCGACTGGCCCAGGCAGCAGTAGCCGACCAGTGCATCGCCAGCGTCGCGGACCGCCCAGTAGCCCTCGTCGGGCCGCGGAGCCTGGAGGGCGTCCTGCACGGCCCAGGGCCCGGGGGCGGGCCACATCGCTATGGCCATGCCATCCTCAATGGACAGCTGGGTAACCCGATACGGGCCCACCGGGCCGTCGGCGGCTGCTGGTGACATCGGCGGCATGGTCCTGCCCTCCCGGCGTCCTATTGCGGGCCCGCTCCATTGACGGTGCCCGGGGCGTGGCAAGGCCCATCTTCGACCATCGACCGGGCGGCGTTCCAGCCCGGCCTGGGGCCCGTCTGGGGCCGGGCGCAGGCAGGGGATACTGGCGGGCATGGCCACAGCGATCTCCGGTGCCGAACTGCGGCGCCGCGGCCGACCCGGCTACGACCAGGACACGCTGCTCCGGATCGCGGTGGAGGTCTTCACCGAGCGTGGCTTCGACGGCACCAGCATGGAGGACCTGGCGCAGCGCCTCGGGATCACCAAGAGCGCGATCTACCACCACGTCGACGGCAAGAATCACCTACTCGACCTGGCGCTGGGCCGAGCCTTGGACGGGCTGTCCGCGGTGGTCGAGCAGGCCCGCGCCCTGGACGGCGCGGCGATCGAGAGGTTGGAGCATCTGGTCCGCGGCAGCGTCCGGGTGCTGGTGGCCGAACAGCCGTTCGTCACGCTGCTGCTGCGGGTGCGCGGCAACTCCGAGGTGGAGCGCCGGGCACTGCAGCGCCGCCGGCGGTTCGATCGCGACGTCGCCGCCCTGGTGGACCAGGCGATCGCCGAGGGTGCAGTTCGGCCGGACATCCGCCCAGCGGTGACGGCGCGGCTGCTGTTCGGCATGGTGAACTCGTTGATCGAGTGGGTCAAGCCGCAGCCGGCCGCAGATGTCGACGCGCTGGCGAACGAGGTGTGCTCGGTGGCCTTTCACGGGATCCGCAGCCAGCCGTGAGGGGGGGTGCGGGCGCCGGGACAGCCGCGCCGTCGATGGGCGCTCGGATGGGCGGTGATGGCGTTGCCGCTCGCTGCCCGCATCCGGCTGGTCAGTACTCGTCGAACATTCGAGGTGCCGCAGATGGGCAACGGAGAAACTGGTGGGGTGACCGGGACCCGCGGCAAGGACTACAACATCATCTGGTTCACCGAGGCGTGCCTGTCCAACGCCCTGCGGCTGGAGGGCTACATCCAGGATGCGGAGCGGGACCAGGACGCTGAACTGGCGGAGTTCTTCCGCCGGGCCCAGACCGAGAGCTGCAAGGGGGGCAGAACAGGGCAAGCAACTACTGGCCAGCCGACTGTGACAACAAGCCTCCGCCCCCAGGGATCAGGTCCCCGGGGGCGGAGGCTGTGGCAGGGCGGCGTCCGACGTGCGGGCCGCCCGAGCATCAGGCGGGCCGAGTGTGCCTGGAGTCCGTGGCGGCCATGTATTCACTGAGTCTGTCCAGCGCAGAACGGAGCAGACGAGAAATCTGCATTTGGCTGACACCCAGCGCGTTGGCGATCTGTAGTTGGCTCTGTCCCCAGATGAACCGCAGCGCGACGATGCGCCGTTGTTGCTCGGGGAGCGCACGGAGTGCGGGCCGCAGCCTGGCGCGCAGTGCCACCATCGACAGGTCGCGCTCCGCATCGGCGCTCCGCAAGCCCTCGGCGGCGTCCAGCCCGTCGTCGGTGGACAGCGGTTGGCAAGCATGGGAGGCAGTCAGCACGTCCCGCACCTGCTGTTCGGGTATTCCCGCCCGATCGGCGATCTCGGCGAGAGTGGGCTCCCGGGAGGCCTCCTGGCGTAGCGCGCGTTGGGCCGCCGTCACGCGCGGCTGCGACTCGTACAGCTGACGGGGGATCCGGATGGTGGAGCCGCTGTCCCTGAAGTGCCGTTTGAGCTCACCCTCGATGGTGGGCATCGCGTAGGCCAGGAATGCGCCACGCTCGGGGCGCCACCGTCGGACTGCCTTCACCAGCCCTAGCCGGGCGACCTGCTCCAGGTCATCGAAGTCCACGCCGCGGTGGCGATAGCGGCGAGCGATGATGCCGGCAATCGGCAGATAAGCGACGGTGACGGACTCCTCGACGATGCTGCAGCGACGTTCGTCACCGGCCGCTCGGGCGGCCACTAATTCCGACAGCTTGTCGGATTCTTCTTGAAGGCGAGTTCGAGACCTGGTGCGGTGCAAATCAGCCATTGTGGCCTCCCGTGGCCATGGCTCGCTGCTGAACCCACAACAACAGCACCACCCGGGCGCGGCGTTGTCAAGTGGGGTACACCGATGCCGCGCGGAAGCACCCGTTTGCCGCATCGGGTGGTTGCAGCACGTGCATCGGCGTCCTCGAAGAGGGCCTGCGCAGTCTGCAGCGCTCCCTTTGGTTCTTGCCGCCCAGGGCATCGGTGACGACCTGCCGGTAGGCCTGTTGGATCTCTTGCCCGGCCGGGGAAGGTGGAGTCATCTTCGCTGAGTCGAGCGCGTCGTAAAGGTCTTGATCGATCGGTCGAGGTTAGCATTTCCAGTCGGAGTGACGTACTTGCCCCGCATCGCTCCGGTGGTGTCCGTATTGGCTGGAGAATCCGGTGAGAGCACTGTGGTCCCGGTTGGTCGTCTGCTTGCGTGCTGCCGCCGCCGCCCTCCAGGCACCCTGCAAGGTAACCAGTTTCGCGAACTCACACATGCCGCAGGCATTGGGAGGGCCTTTCGGGATTGCAAACGCCGAGCCAGATTCAAAGGTCGATGACGATCCGTCCGTAGCCTTGAAGGGACAGCGGTGAAGTCGACCTTCTTCCCGAACTCGGCGAGCACGTTTCACATACCACTGTGCATCGGGCATGACCTCGATCTCAGCCTTGGCGATTTCGGGTCAAATCCGATGATCGAAGGCTTACACCCGGAACTGCGCGTACATCGAGCGGGCCAGCCGCGATGTCTAAACCTGTTCGAAGTGTCGACGTCCTGAAGCGTCAGGCCGGTCCGTTGGAGGACAGGAAGGTTCAGATACCCCCTTCGGGTGGTGTAGAACCCGGGATTCTGTCGAGACGGCCGTTCCAGCTGGACTCCTTGACTGCCTGATTGCAGTACTCGCCCGGGGGTTGACGCCATCATGGGAGACGCAATCGTCGAGTGTTTGCAAGAACCCCTTGGCCGCATAGTGGCTAGCCGTTGGCGGCCCATGCGGAATCAAGCCCGGAACCCTGCCGGAGGCCATTGCGGTGGCGAACTTCTGCTGGTCGAAGCCGTTCTGGTCGACCTTGACGTCGGGCTTGGTGTCCTGCTACCTGACGTAGCCACTTGAGCCGTTCCTACCTCGTCACCAGTGGTCCATGTCGCATGCGTCCTGCAGAACCTGGTTAACCTGATGGACTTCGAGATGACAATCGAGGAGAGCGTGGCGCAACCTCGGTTTGGCGCGCGACCCCACGATCCCGCTCGGGGATGGGTTCCGGGTACGACTCTGGAATCCGGCTTTCCCGACTCGGTGCTCGCCGACATCCGGCACTGGGCCGACCGGAACCGCCTGTGGACACGTGAGATCGGTCCGTGGAACTCGATGACGGGAAACTTCGACGGAATCACCATCGACCCGGACAGCGCGGTGATGCGATCATGCGGCGACCCGCGCCGCATGGGCACGGCGGCCGCCCCCTGATTCGTAGTTCGTGGCTGCTTCGGGAGGCGGCGAGGGCCTGCGGTTGGCATCGCGGCGTGCACGAAGCATCCAACCACAGCGTTGGCGCCGGGCGGCCGCGCCGTTCCTGGCGATCACCCGTGATGCCGACCGGGGCCGGCAGACCGGCCGGCCAGCAGGGCGGGGAGATCGTAGCCGAATCGGGCGAAGCGTTCCTCGTGCGGCGGGAATCCCGCGGCGCGAACCAGTTGGCCGTCCCGGGTGGTGAAGATGTCCGCGGTCTCCACCACGGAGTTCTCCACCCGGCCCGGCAGCGCCACGATTTCCCGGACCCGGCGCGCGCCACCGGGTTCCAGGCCGAGCTGCACGATCAGGTCTACCGATGCGGCGACCGTGGGTACCACGAATGAGGCGGTGACGTTGTCGCCGGCCAGCAGTGGCAGGGTGCACAGCTTGATCACCGCCTCGCGGGCCGAGTTGGCATGCACGCTGCACATTCCCGGCAGGCCGGAGTTGAGCGCGATCAGCAGGTCCAGGGACTCCTCCTGTCGCACCTCCCCGACGATGATCCGGCTGGGACGCATCCGTAGCGCCTCCTTGACCAACCGCCGCAGGCGGATTTCCCCGTGCCCCTCCAGGTTGGGTTGCCGGGTCTGCATGGCCACGATGTCGGGCAGATTCGGCCGCAGCTCGAAGACCTCTTCACAGGTGATGACCCGCTCCTGCGCCGGGATCGAGTTCACCAGGGTGTTCAGCAGCGTTGTCTTGCCGGCCTGGGTGCCGCCCGAGACGATGACGTTCAGCCCGGCAATCACCGACGCCTCGAGGAACCGGGCGGCGTGCGCGGTGATGGTCCCGCGCACCACCAGGTCCTCCAGGCCGTTCGCGGCGACCACGAACTTGCGGATGTTCAGTGCCAGGTGCTCCCGGGTGATGTCGGGTATCACCACGTGCAGCCGGGACCCGTCCGGCAGCAGGGCGTCCACGAACGGTGACGAGAGATCCAGCCGGCGCCCCGAGGGCTTGAGCATTCGCTCCACCAGGTCCCGCACCTCGCCTGCGGCGAGCACGACGGTGGTCAATTCGGACCGGCCGGCCCGGGCGACGAACACCCGGCCGGGTTGGTTGACCCAGACCTCTTCGACCTCCGGGTCGTCCAGGAAGCGTTGCAGCGGACCGAATCCGGCCAGCGCATCGAATACGTACCGGGCGGCGCCCGGGCGGTCCAGCAACGGCGGCAGTGTCGAGGTGGGTACGCGCTCCTCATAGTGGGAGATGACCTCTTCGATCAGTAGCCGGGTGCTCCGAGGGTCGGACAGCGGGTCGATGCCTCGACGCCGGACCAGCTCTCGGACCTCGTCGTGGATGTGTTCAGTGGCTGTCGGCACGGCACCCCCAGCAGTGACGGTTACTCGCCGATGACGGTAGCCGATCGGGTGCACGCCCGGTCCTGGTTGTGCACAACCAGAGGGTGCCGATCAGGTCCGATCGCTGGCCGGGCCGGGTAGTAGGCCGTGCCGGGCAGCGCTGACCAGCGCCTCTGTCCGGGAGTTGGCACCGAGCTTGGCGTACAGACTGCGTACCTGGGTCTTGATCGTGTTGTAGGAGACGAACAGCTCCTTGGCCGCCTCCTGCAGGGTGCTACCGGTCGCGATGCGGTCCAGCACCCGGCGCTCCCGGGCCGTCAATTCGATGAGCGTGACGGTTCCGGTGAAGGGGCTGGGCGTGGAGCGCAGCGGTTCGGCCTCCAGCAACGCAGCTGCCTCCGGGATCGCCTCGGCCACCCGCCGCAACGGGGCGCGGGGCACCATAGCGAAGGGGAAGAGGGAGCGCGTCGCGCGGGCGGTGTGCAGGGCCTCGAGCAGTGAGTCGGTAGCCCCGTTCATATCTCCCTGTTGATAGCGGGCCAGAGCGGCGATGAGCATCAGTTCGCTACGGGCATTCGGCGAGTGGGAGGCATCGTGGACTGTCGCCAACCTGCCGGCGGACTCGTCACCGGTGAGCAGGGCAAGTCGGGCCGCCGTGGGCTGCAGGGCAGGATGCTGATCGGTGCCGGCCAACACCGATCGCGCGCGCTCGCCGAGACCGAGGGATAGCAGCAGCTCGACCCGCGCGGCGGTCAATAGGGGGCCCATGGTCGTGTTCTGGCCCAGCCACGGTGCGAGCCGATCCATGTCGTACTCCAGCAGGCTCAGCGCGCCCCGCCGGTCGCCCCAGATCAGCGAGCGCCGCGCGTGCAGGTAGGTAACGAAGGGTCGCCACCCCCGCTCCTCGATCGACTCCTGATCGATCAGCGGCAGCAGTCGCGCCAGCTCGTCCGATCGCAGCCGATCGATGGCGATGAACGCGCGCGCCAGCAGCGCGGTGCGTTCGATGGCGGGCGTGAGTGCGCCCGTGGAGGCTGCGGCGGTGCGGTGGCGATCGAGCCATGTTTCCGCACGGGTGGTGTCGCCGCAGATCGCGTTCAGCAGCGCCAGCTTGCCGGCAGCGTCGCGTTGGACAAACCCGGAGACCTGATCGCTCGACGTCTGGTAGGCCAGGCGGAGTATCGACTCCGCGGCATTCCGGTCGCCGAAGACCAATTTCGTGATGCCGGTTTGTAGCAGAACGTTGGGAACCAGCGAGCGGACCTCGGCGGGCCGCCGCATCAGCGCGTACCGTGCGAGAATTTCGCTGCGACAGGCATAGTCGACGGCTTGATGTGGGATTCCACGTAACCGTGAAGCGACCATGAGCGATGACGCGGTGTGCAGTGCGGCCCGGGCTCCCCGGGAGCCGGCCAGAGACTTGAGCGCCCGCTCGTCCGTGGGCAGCGGATCCGGCAGCGTGAGGACGGTGGCGTCTCGGACGTCCCCCAACAGGTGCATGCGGATGTCTCTGGCCGCCGCTACCCGCGGGCTGGCCAGGATCGCCTCGGCCGGTATGGCGGCCAGCGCCGAGTCGAGCGCCGCGGGGTCCTCGTGCAGCAGGGTGCCCCAGGAGTCTTCGACTATCTGGACCAGCAATGCAGTATCGGCGGCGTGCAGTGCGTGCCGCATCGCCGATCGGGCATCGTCTTCGCGCAGGTACCAGTGGGCCAATCGTTGGTGCAGGGCTGCCACATTATCGGGATGACGCTGCGTGTACTCCTTTCGCAGCACGTTCTGGATGGCATCTGGCCATCGATAAACCCTGCGTCCCCTGTGGCGGTCTGTCGTGACGACTCCGGCAGACTCCAGTCGCTCCAGTCGGCGGCCCGCGGACTGATCGTTGGTGATGTGCTGCGCAACCTCCTGATCCAGAATTTCTGGCAGCGAGGTGGCCAACGAGAACTCCATCCAGCCCTCATCGTGGAATGCGGGCAGCACGTGAGTCTCCAGGTAGTCGCGGGCTACCAGCAGGCTGGCACCGTCGACGCTCTGACGGGGATCCTCCTGCAGGGCTCGCAGAATCGCCCGCGTGGGCTCCGGCCACCCGGCCATGCATCGATGAGTGTCGGCGGCCCATCGGGCGGGGAATGTGTCTGCGATCGGCGGAATCGAGGCGATCTCGTCGATCGTGAATGCCAATTCAGGAGACTCGATCAAGGTCGTGTCGATGTCGTCCTGGAGAGAACTGGGAAAATGCCGTGACGATCGAACGCAGACGACAAGGTGCACGTTGCGGCAGTATCGGGCGGGGTCGATCACCTGGCGTTCGACCTGACCGTCACACAATTCGTCGATGCCATCTGCCACGATGGTGACGGGCCCGGCAAATCGACGGAGAGATGTTTCGATGGCTCGCCGGGTGACACCGCCCGCGGTTGCCACGAAAATCCCTGCCTCTACCAGGAGCTCGGCCAATTCGGCCCAGAAGGACCGCGCGTCCAGGGCGGCGTCGACTCGGAGCCAGACGGCAGGCCCCTCCGGGCCGGCGGGAGCGGCGAGCCACTGAGCCACGGCAACCGTCTTGCCAAACCCCGATGGTGCACGCAGCACGGTCAGTGGGGCCGGACGGGAGAGCCGCTTGGTCAGCCGATCGCGTTCGATGGCCCCAGGCGGGATCAGGGGGACAGCCACTCGAGATCGCAGCCAGCGCACGACAGGACCCGTAGTTGCCACCGACCGCACGGGCATGCTGCCGCGCGGTCCCCCCGGACTGCTCACCGCCAAGCTCCCCCCGGTAGCCCCGAGCTATCCACGGGGCACCTCGACAAGGCGATTCGATCACGAGCAGTCAAGCACAAGGCAGACATTCGATGATCGGACGATCAGAGCGTCCGAATGCAGACGCCCCGGCGGGCCGACGGATCACCGATTTGGGCGCTTCCAGATGACCAGATTGGTAACGGAAAGTATTCGAGAGACCGCCACGACCGGTGCGGGGGCGGGCGATCGGGTGCATTGTGTGCGCGAACGGTGGGTTGTACGCCCGGGTGATGCGTGTTCGCGTCCAACGATTCGCAACGGGTGAATCACCGGGTGAAATCCGCACCCGCCTCTTGGCCGACCCGATCATCGTCTGAGAGCGTCACTGATTGTCACGCAGGCTGCGCTCGCCGTGACCGGGGGTTCCGGGTTTCGAAATCGAGCTTGGCGTGTGCGTACCGCACTTCGAGGCCAGGGGAGTCTGATGCACCGAACCGCAACAATCCTGCGTGCCATATTCCGGGCGGATTCTCGGCGCCGAGGCCGACATGGCAGGTACCGCAGGGGCATCGGCCTGGGTTCAGTCGTGGCTCTGGTCGCCGGTCTGGTGACGGCGACGACCGTGGCGACCGTGGCGGCATCAAGCCCGGCGGTGGCCGATCCCGGTGATCCGGGGAACCCCGGTGATCCGGCGGTGCTGTACTCCGAGGACTTCGAGAACGGGGTCGGCACAGATCCGGTGTCGTTGACCGATTACACGGGTGCGCCGCCGGCCAACGAGACCTACACGGCCGACCCGGTGTGGCTGGTCAGCTGCAATGGCGCGGTCGTGGAGTACAACGCTCCCGACTCGGCGGTTTCGGGGACTGCCCTGAACAACTGCGAGCCCAACCCGAACGGTGGGAATCCTGCGAACTTCTTCGACAGATTGCGGCAGTTGTCGTGGGTGCTCGGATCCTTCGCCGCGGTGGAGCCGGCCACGAACCATGCCGTCACCGCCTATACCGCGAACGACCCGGGCGCGGACAACGTCGAGTTCGCCACCCAGAACCCGATCTCGCTGCCCAGCGCAACCGGACGTTTTGTAACGTTCAGCGTCGATACCGCTGCGGTGAACTGCTTCGTGTCAGCACCTGCGTACAACTTCTCGATCGTGAGCGGTGCGACCACTACGCCGGTCGGCGGCACTGTCGACGCCTGCGCCGGTGGTCAGACCATCCAGGCCCCCGCCGTCGGAGGGACTCCGGCTGGCGATATCCACGTCGGCACGTACACCTCGAATGGTTCGGTGCTCATCACCGGGTCGTCGCTCGGCCTTCGGATGACCAACGCGAACGGTTCCGGCGTCGGTAACGACGCCGCATTCGACAACATCAAGATCCTGGATGTCACACCGCAGCTTGACAAGTCGTTCAGCCCGACGACCGTTGAAGTGGGCGACATCTCGACGTTGACGTTGACGGTGACCAACACCAGCGAGTTGGCGGCGAAGGACGGGTGGGGGTTCACCGATACGCTGCCGGACCACCTGGTGGTCGCGCCCACGCCGAACCTGGGGGGGACGTGCGATGCGACGACCGACGCCACCGCGGGCGGATCGGCGATCGCGGTGACCGACGGCAACCTGGACGCCGGGGAGGCGTCCTGCACCATTACCGTTGACGTCACCTCGGACACCGCCGGCACCTACACCAACGGCCCGGACAACATCGACGAGGTGGTGGGCATCGACCCGCCAGGTGACGCGACGGTGACGTTCAAGGATGGTCCTGCCTGGACGTGCAATGCCTACGGCTACCTGTTCCAGACACCGGGCCCCGGCCAACCTCAAGAGGGCCAGCATCTGATCCAGTTCATCGACCTGGCCACCGGCGAGGTAGCGGATACCGAGACGACGTCCGACGGTGTCAATGCGGTCGGCTACAACCCGAAGGACAACTACTTCTACGCCTGGTCCGGGCTCCATCCGGTCAAGATCGGCTCGGATGGTTCGCTGATGGCATTGCCGGTGCCGACCGGGATGCCACAGACCAACGCAGTCATCGGTGACTTTGACAGCGATGGGCACTACTGGACGGTGGGTCAGGGCCGCATCTACTACGAGATCGACTACTCCGATCCGGCGTCGCCGACCTACGGACAGCTCCTCGATTCCGGCTACATGGGCGATCTGCCAACCAACATCAGCAGGCTGTCGCTGGACTGGGTGTGGATCAATGGGTCGCTGTACAGCACCGGTGAGAACCCTGCCGGGAACTGGGTTCTGATCCAGTACCACCTGAATGGTGCCAACTCGTCCATCGAGAATCTGGGGACGTGGGTCGGGCCGGATGGGCCCATCGTGTCGAACGGCGCCAACTTGGGTGCGATGTACGCCGATCCTGCCGGCAATCTGTATGTGTCGAACAATGAGAGCGGCGAGATCTACCGCATCAACACCACCACCAGGCAAACAATCAACGTCGCGACCGGTCCGGCCTCGCTCAACAACGACGGCGCGCGGTGCGCGAGCGCGCCCATCCCGACGATCACCGTCACCAAGACCGTCGAGAGCCGGGTCAGCCCGCAGGACCAGTTCACGGTCGGACTGGAGAATGCCGCCGGAGAGGTGCTGACCTCGGCAACGACCTCGGGCACTGATACCGCGGCCTCCACCACCGACTGGCCGGTGTCGCCGAACGCGCAGTACACGATCACGGACACCACGACGGCCGTATCGCCGAACACCATCGGGGCCTACGACGCGACCGTCGAGTGCAGGACCGTCGGCGGTGATCCGGTCGATGTTGCCGGGAGCGGACCGTGGACCGTCACGTCGTCGGACACCGATGCGATCACGTGCGACGTCACCAACTCGGCGAAGCCTGCATTGCAGATCACCAAGACGTCGAACGCAACGGACGCCACTCGAATGGGTGACACGGTGCACTACATCGTGAGGGCGATGAATGTCGGCGGCGCCGATTTCACCGCTGACCACCCCGCAGAGGTGATCGACGATCTGACCGGTGTACTGGACGATGCCAGCTTCGACGGCACCGTCACCGTGACCGGCAGCGACGTCGAGGCGACCTACAGCGAACCGCAGATCAAGTGGGCGGGTCCACTGGCGTCGGGTGACTCCGTGACGCTGGAATACGACGTCGTGCTGAACAAGTCCGGCGACCAGGACGTGGAGAACGTCGCGTTCCAACCGCCGCCGTGCGACTCGGGCACCTGCCCGCCCCCGACTCCGCCGACCCGGGAGGACTGCGCCAGCAATAACGGCTACGACCCGGCGACGGACCTGCCGTGCGACGGCACGAACTTCCTGCTGCCCAAGCTGACGGTGGAGAAATCCTCCGACGATCTGGCCACCGCGGAGATCGGCGACACGGTGCGGTACTCCATCACCGCGACCAACACCGGCAAGGCCGACTACACGGCCGATGGCCCGGCCGAGATGGTGGACGACCTGGGTGGTGTGCTCGACGACGCCAGCTACAACTCCGACGCCGCCGTCACCGATGTGCCGGACGCCGGCCCGGGCACGCTGTCCTATCTTGAGCCGCAAATCTCCTGGACCGGGGCGCTGGCCGTGGGCGATTCGGTGACGGTGATCTACTCGGTGACCCTGACCGGGAACGGCGACACCCAGGTAGACAACGTGGTATTCGAGACGCCGCCGTGCGCGACCGGCGACTGCCCGCAACCGCCGCCTCCGAACCCGGGCGACTGCGCGGCCAACAACAACATCGACCCGGCCACCGGGCTGTCCTGCGATGGCATCTCGGGCGGCCTGCCGAAGCTGGACATCACCAAGGCCGCACCGGACCTGGTCGACGCGCGGATCGGAGACACGGTCACCTGGACGGTGACGGCGACCAATATCGGGACCCGGGACTACACCTCCGACGCCATGGCGGTGGTGGTCGACGACCTGACGGGCGTGCTGGATGACGTCACCTTCGACGGCGCCGTCACCACCAAGGGTTCGACCATCGACGCCATCTATTCGGCGCCGCAGATCGGATGGGCGGGCCCGCTCGCCCAGGGTGAGACGGTGACGATCACCTACAGCGGCGTGCTCACCGGTGCGGGTGATGGTCGGGTGGACAACGTCGCCTGGCAGGTCCCGCCCGGCCCGACACCGGAATGCGATCTGGGCAGCTGCCCGCCGCCCGATCCGGCCGACTGCACCGAGACCGGCGTCAACTCCGATACGGGTCTGCCGTGCGTCGACGTGAACCAGCCGCTGCCGCGACCGGAGGTCACCAAGACCGCCACTCCGGAGAACCCGCACGTCGGTGACACCGTCACGTACACGGTGACGTTCACCAACACCGGCCCGGGCGACTACACGGCGAGCCGTCCGGCGCAGGTGGCCGACGACCTGTCGGGCGTGCTGGACGATGCGACATTCGATGGCACTGTCACCACCGAGGGGTCGGACAACGACGCGGTCTACGCAGATTCGCAGATTGTGTGGACCGGGCCGTTGGCCGCGGGTGACACGGTGACGTTGACCTACCAGGTCACCTTCACCGGAGCCGGGGACCTGCAGGCGACGAACGTGGCATACGTGCCGCCGCCGCCTCCGCTGTGTGACGCGAGCGACGGGGCAGACTGTCCGCCGCCGCCCACGCCGACACCGCCGGATCCGGGTGACTGCACCGGTGGGGTGGATACCACGACCGGGCTGCCATGTGTGCCGGTGACCGAGGAACTGCCCAAACTGGAGATCACCAAGACCTCCCCGGAGTTGGCGCAGGCGCACATCGGTGATCGGGTGACGTACACGGTCACCGCGACGAGCGTGGGTGCGCGGGACTTCACCGCCGACGACCCGGCGCTGGTGATCGACGACCTGACAGGGGTGCTGGACGACGCGACGTTCGATGGCGCCGTCACCGTGGGTGGGTCGAAGGTCAAGGCCAACTACGACGAGCCGCGGATCACCTGGACCGGCCCGTTGGCCGTGGGCGACACCATCACGCTGACCTACACGGTGCACCTGACCGGAGCCGGTGACCTGCAGGTGACGAACGTGGCCTTCGTGCCGCCACTGCCGCCGACCGATTGTGGGGATGACTGTCCGCCGTATCAGCCGCCGACGCCGAAGGCTCCGGACTGCGCGGCCAACAACAACGTGGATCCGGCCACGGGTCTGCCGTGTGTGCCGGTGACGCAGGACCTGCGCCAGTTGCAGATCGTGAAGTCTTCGGACGCGGCCGGGATCGTGCACAACGGCGACACCGTCACCTACACCGTGACGGCCACCAATGTCGGGCCGGGCGACTACACCGCTGACCTACCCGCGACGGTGGTGGACGACCTGACCGGCGCGCTGGACGACGCCACCTACAACGACGACGCCACAGCGGATGTCGACGGCCAGCTGGCGTACGTCAAGGGTCAGCTGTCCTGGGTGGGGGCGTTGGCGACCGGCACCTCGGTGACCATCCGCTACACGGTGACGGTAACCGGACAGGGCGATCTTGATCTGGTGAATGTGGCATTCACGCCGCCGCCGCTGGACGCCGACTGCGCGAGCACCGGCACCTGCCCGACACCCGATCCGAAGGATTGCGTCGGCGGCGTGGACTCGGTAACCGGTCAGCCCTGCGCGGTCACCGAGATGCCCCTGCCGGGCCTGTATGTCACCAAGGCGGTGGACAAGACGAACGTCGAGGCCGCAGACACCCTGACGTTCACGGTGACGATGACCAATACGGGCAACGTCGACTTCACCACCAGCGATCCGGCGGTGCTCACCGACGATCTGTCCGGGGTATTGGACGACGCCGCGTACTCGGGCGATGCGGCCGCCGATGCCGAGGGGGATCTGGGCTACGCAGATCAGGTGTTGACCTGGTCGGGTGCGCTGGCCATGGGTGCCACCGTGACGGTGACGTACACGGTGACGATCAACGCCCAGAAGACCGGTGACGATCGGCTGAACAACGTGGCCTCCATCCCGGGTGGCATCACGCCCAGGTATCCGAACGGGGAGTGCCCGGACGGGACCGCCACCTGTGACCCGCCCGCCCCGCAGGCCATCACGGTCAGCGCGGTGACCCGGTCCGGCGGGGGCACCTTGCCCAACACCGGCAACGACACCGCGGGCCAGCTGCAATTCGCCGCGCTGCTGCTGTTGTTCGGCCTGGGCCTGGCCCTGGCCGGGCGGCGTCGCCGGCACCGCACCGTCTCATCGACCGGCTGATCGCCGAGCAGTCCCAGTCGTCCGACCCCGGCCCCGCCACCCCCGACGGGCCGGGGTCGGGCCTCGCCGACGGCTCGCGCGCCAGGTAAGCCACACCCGCAGCGGCGGCACCGTCGTGGCCGGACCGCAACCCGGCGGCAACTCCGTCGGATCTCTACCGTGCATCACAATCGGGTAACGACGTGTGCAACACGTGTTGATTCTTCGGCTCGAGCAGCGGATGGTTAGGCCACTTCCACCGATCAACTCGCGTTGATCGGGGGATGCCAGGGAAGGCCGAAGCGGAGCCGAGCGTGTGCCGGCCCGCCACGGTCTCGCCAGCCGACCGGCCGAGGAGAGCACATGCCCGCGCAACCTGCCAGCCCGGGGACGACCCGGTGACGGTGCGCCGTGCGGATGTGGCCAGACTGGCCGGCACCTCGCCGGCGGTCGTCAGCTATGTGCTCAACGGTGGGCCTCGGGGGGTGTCGCCGGAGACCAAGGCCCGGGTGCTGGCCGCGATCGAACAACTGGGCTACCACCCCAACGGCATCGCCCGGTCGCTGCGGATGAACCGCACCATGACGCTGGGGCTGGTCGTGCCGGACACCTCCAACCCGTTCTTCGCCGAATTGGGCAGAGCGATCGAGGAGGCCGCCTTCGCTCGCGGCTACACCCTGCTGGTCGGCAATGCGGCGGAAATCGACGAGCGCCAGACCACCTACGTGCGCACCTTTCTGGCTCGCCAGGTGGACGGACTGTTCCTGGTGCCGGCGCACGGGGCGGCCGGCTGCCTGCCGCACCTGCAGCGCACCCGCACCCCCTGGGTGGCCATCGACCGGCGGCTCGGCGGAATCGAGGCGGCCACCGTGCTGGTGGACAACCGGGGCGGGGCGCGCACCGCCACCGAACACCTGCTTGGTCACGGCCGGACCCGCATCGGCTGCATCGCCGGACCAAAGGACGTGATGCCCGCCACCGACCGGGTGGCCGGGTGGCGCGAGGCGTTGGCCGAGGCGGGCGTGCGGCCCAGCGAGATGCGCGTGGTACACGGCGAATTCGGCCGCCATGCCGGGTACCTGGCGGCGAAGCAGATCCTCGCCGGCGGCGACCACGACGCGCTGTTTGTGGCCAGCGACGAGCAGGCCGTCGGCGCATTGCGGGCCGTCAACGAATTGGGCCTGCGCTGCCCGGAGGACATGGCCGTCGCCTCCTTCGACGGCATCGCCGCCACCGCGTACTCGGTGCCTGCGCTGACCACCATGACGCAGCCGTTCGCCGAGATCGGCAGCACCGCGGTCGCCGGGCTGGTGGGGCGGATCGCCGAGCCGAGCATTCCCGCGGAGACGGTGGTGCTTCCGGTGACCTTGGTGGCGCGCGGGTCGTGCGGGTGCCCGGAACCGAGCGGGGCGGTATAGGGCATGCGCAACGGAGGTATCTGGCACCCCCGGCTGATCGAGGTGATCGCCTCCATGGGCCACACCGACACGCTGGCCGTGGCCGACGCGGGCCTGCCGGTGCCCGCCGGCGTGGAATGTATCGACCTGGTATGGACGCGTGGCGAACCCGCGCTGATCCCGGTGCTACGGGCGGTGCTCGCCGACCTGGGTGTGGAGGCGGCCACCGTGGCCGATCAGTTGCGGGGCCGGATGTGGGACGCCGTCACCGCCCTGCTGGGCGGCCTGCCGATCCAGCGGATCGACCACGACGAGCTCAAGCGTGCCGTGGGCACCGTTCGCGCCGTCGTGCGCACCGGGGAGACCACGCCCTATGCCAACGTGATCCTGCGCGCCGGGGTGGTGTTCTAGCGGTGCCCATCACCCTGAGGGAGGACTACGCCGAGCGGGTATATGCCGGTGTGCTCGGCAAGATCATCGCCGTGTACCTCGGCCGCCCGTTCGAGGGCTGGACCTACGAGCGGATCATGGCCGAACTCGGCGAAATCCATTACTACGTCAACGATCGCACCGACGTCGCACTGAAGAATCATCTGTTGGTGGTCACCGACGATGACATCAGCGGCACCCTGGTGTTCCCCCGCGCGCTGCGCGACCTGGGCCCGGGCGGCTGGGCCGGGATCACCTCGTCCGACGTGGGCCGGGCGTGGCTGAACTACATCATCGAGAACCTCACCGTCCTGTGGTGGGGTGGGTTGGGCAACTCCACCGAGCACACCGCCTACCTGCGGATGCGGTCCGGGTTGCAGCCTCCGGACAGCGGCTCGATCGCCCACAACGGTACGGTGGTCGCCGAACAGGTGGGCGCGCAGATCTTCTGCGAGGGCTTCGCCATGACCTGCCCCGGCGACCCGGTCGCGGCCGCCGACCTGGTCGAGACGGCGGCCAGGGTCAGCCACGACGGCGAGGCCATCAACGCCGCCCGGGTCGTGGGAGCCCTGGTGGCGGCGGCATTCATCGAGACCGACATGGACGTGGCGTTGGACATCGCCATGGGGCTGATATCACCCGACAGCCTGATCCACCGGGTGATCACCGACGTGCGGTCCTGGGCTCGAGACGGCGACTTCCACGCCACCCGGGCTCGCATCGCCGAGCGCTATGGCTACGACACCTACGGCGGCAACTGCCATGTGGTGCCCAACCACGCGATTGTCATTGCCGCGCTGGCGCATTCGAAGGGTGAGTTCGCCTCCGCCATGACGGTGGTCAACACCTGCGGATGGGATACGGACTCCAATGCCGGTGACGTCGGCTCGATCTGCGGGGTATTCGGCGGACTGGCCGGCCTGGATGCCGGCCCGGACTGGCGAGGCCCGGTCGCGGACCGGCTCTACCTGCCGACCGCCGATGGCGGCGCCGCCATCACCGATGCGGCCACCGAGGCGCTGGCGCTGGCGGCGCTCGGGCACGATCGCGCCGGATTAGCGGTGACGGCGCCCCGGGGCGGGGCCCGGTTCCACTTCACCTTGCCTGGTTCGGTGCAGGGCTTCACGGTGCTGCACGGAACGGGGTCGGCGCGCAACGTGCTGCGCGGGCCGGGAGACCGGGCGCTGGAGATCCGCAGTGTCAGCGCCGATCCGGTCTATGTCGGGACTCCGACCTTCACCCCGGAGGAGGCCCGCGACATGACCATCTACTCGCTGGTCGCCTGCCCCACGCTCTATCCCGGGCAGCGGGTGCGGGCCCGTGTTGCGGTGCCGGCCGAAGCGGGATCGCCGGCCGGCTGCCGACTGGCGTTGCAGACCCTGGACGGGCAGGACCATCCGCTACTGCAGCCCGGGCCGGTGCAGGCGATCGCTCCGGGCGCCACCGTCGACCTGGACTGGATCGTCCCGGACACCGGCGGCCAGCCGGTGGTGTCCGTCGGGGTGCTGGCCGAAGGCCCCGGGACCATGGCGCTGGAAAGCCTGACCTGGGACGGAGAACCGCACGCGGTGTTCACCCGGCCGGCCGCCGGTGGCAGCGTCTGGCGCACCGGGTGGGTGCCGGCCGTGGACCGCTTCGACGCGCGCTGGCCGGAGCCGTTCCGCATCGTGCAGAACCGTGGCACCGGCCTGCTGATCCACGGGTCGCGGGACTGGCACGACTACCTCGTCACCGCCGACGTCACTCCCCATCTGGCCGACGCCGTGGGGCTCGCTGCCCGGGTGCAGGGGCTGCGCCGCTACTACGCGGTGGAGCTGGCCGGCCGGGATACCGCGCGGCTGCTGCGGGTGCGCGACGAGGAGACCACCGTGCTCGCACAGGCGGCGTGGCCCTGGGAGTTCGGCCAGACCGCGGTGCTGTCGATGTCGCTGCGCGGCAGCCGGATCCGCGCCGGTGTGGACGGCGCCGAGCTATTCGACGTCGCCGACGCCGACGGGTGGGACTGCGGCGGGATCGCGTTGACGGTGACGGCGGGCCGCAGCGCCACGCAACAGGTGCAGATACAAGAAAGTCCAGTGTCCGAATGACGGGTCCCCGGCGTCGCCGGACCCGGCCCGAGCAAGGAGAACCGAGATGTCAGAGTTGTCAGCGCAGCACAGCATCAACCGTCGCGGATTCCTGACCGGAACCGGTCTGGCGGCCCTCGGCCTTGCCCTGCCGGGCGCGCTGGCCGCCTGCGGCAGCAGCGGCGGCGCGGGCACGCCCAGCGGATCCGCCGGCGGCGGATCGCCGTCCACCGGGGCCGGATCTACCGGTGGGGGATCCGCCGGCGGCGGCTCGGTGAGCACCCCCGTGAGCACCTCTGAGGGCGGCACCGGCGGCGGGGCCGGCACGCCGTCCGGCACCGTCACACTGTGGATGGACATCCAGGGCGACGCGAATCAGAAGTACTTCAACGACAACGTGATCAACGCGTTCCACACCGCGGTGCCCGACGTGACCGTCAAGGTCACCTACTACAAGGGGCAGGATCTGCGCCAGCAGATCCAGACCGCGCTGCAGGCCAAGTCCGGGCCGGACATCGTGCGCGGCCCCGCCGCCACCCAGACCATCGCCTGGAGCAACGCCGGCGTGCTGGCCGACCTGAGTGGTTACGCCACCACCTATGGGTGGGCGGACAAGCTGGATCCGTGGGCGGTGCAGGCGTTTACCCAGAGCGGCAAGATCTTCGCGCTGCCGCTGCGCCTGGACACCATGCTGGTCTACTACAACAAGACGCTGTTCGACTCCAAGGGCTGGAAGACGCCCACGTCCAGGAGCGAACTGGAGGCGTTGTGCGCCGACGCTGCCGGCGCCGGAATCCTGCCGATGGGCGGGTCCAACGTGGACTGGAAGGCCGCGTCGGAGTGGTACATGTCGATCTTCTTCAACGAGGTCGCCGGGCCGGAGGCCGTCTATCAGGCGCTCACCGGCGAGATCAAGTTCAGCGACGCGGCCTTCGTGGACTCGGCATCCCTGCTGCAGAGCTACGTCGAGAAGGGCTGGTTTGCCGGCGGCGCCAACGACTACTTCTCCGTGCCGGCGGCCGAGGTATCCGCCCGGCTCGGGCAGGGCAAGACGGCCATGCTGCCGCAGGGCGAGTGGTTCATGAGCCAGATGGGCACCTACTTCGGGTCCGCCGCGAACAACAACAACGAGTGGGACTGGATGCCGTGCTGGTCGCTGGGCGATAAGGCGCAGTACCCGACCTATCCCATTGGGATCGGCGGGTCCCTGGCGATCAACCAGGCCAGCACCAACAAGGACGCCGCAGCCGCATTCCTCAACTGGTACTTCACCGACCGCAAGGCCGCGCTGCAGCGGATGGCCGACGTCGACGCCACCTACAACATTCCGATCCCCATCAAGGACGGCGACCTGCCCTCCTCGATCGACCCGCGCGCCGGCCGGCTGATCACCGAGTCCAACAAGGCCATCGATGCCGGCAACTACGGCTACGTCACCTGGACATGGTGGCCACCCAAGTCGGACGTGTGGGTCTACCAGGGATTCGACCAGGTGCTGACCAAGAAGATCACGCCGAAGGAGTACTGCCAGAAGCTGGCCGACACCTTCGATGCGGAGAAGTCCGACGGCACCATCCCGCAGATCATCAAGCGGACCTCCAGTTGAGCGGTTCGATCGTCGTCGCCGACCGGGACCACGCCCCACCCGGCCCGGCTCGGGCACCCGGCGCGCGGGCCACCCGGTGGCGCCGCGGTCTGGTCGGCTGGGCCTTCCTGACGCCGCTGCTGGCGGTCAACCTGCTGGTGGTGCTCGGCCCGTCGCTGGCCACGGTGTACTACTCGCTGACCGACTGGTCGGGCCTGGGCCCGGCGACGTTCGTCGGGTTGGCCAACTACCGCAAGGCATTCGGCGACCCGGATGTCCGGGAGGCCCTGTGGCACAACATCATCTGGCTGGTGCTGTTCCTGCTGGTGCCGACCGCGCTCGGCCTGCTCGGGGCATATCTGCTCGGCCGGGTGCGCAAGCTGCAGATGGTGTTCCGGGCGATCTACTTCATCCCGTACATCACCGCCAGCGTGGTCAACGCGGCCGTATGGAAGATGTTGCTCTCGCCCACCAGCGGCGTCGCCTACCAACTCGGTCAGCTGGGCGTGCCCGGCGTCGGCGACATCTCGTTCCTCGGTGATCCGAACCTGGCGCTGTACTCGGTGAACTTCGTGGTCGACTGGCATTTCTGGGGGTTCACCGCGGTGATCTACTTCGCCGCCATGCAGGGCGTTGACCACGACCTGTACGACGCCGCCGAGGTGGACGGAGCCGGCAGCTGGCAGCAGTTCCGCGCGGTCACGCTGCCCGGCATCCGGCCGACCCTGGTTTTCATGTGGCTGATGAGCATCATCTGGACGCTCAAGGCGTTCGACTACATCTACATCATCACCGGCGGTGGTCCGGGTGGCGCCAGCGACGTGATGGCAACCCTGATGTACCGCAAGGCGTTCAGCGAATATGAGGCCGGGTATGCCGCGTCTCTGGGTATCAGCATGACGATCCTCACCGCCCTGGTGTTGGTCGGCTATCAGGTGCTGCGGCGCCGGGGGTGGGAGACATGACGGCCACCATCACCGCTCCGCCGCCGGTTGCAGCGCATCGCCGTTCCCAGCGGTCCCGCCGGGAACGGGCCGGATTTGGCACCGTGCTGGTGCTGGTGATCCTGGCCCTCTTCGCCATCGGTCCGGTGGTGGTGATCCTGTTCAACGCGTTCAAGAACAACGCGCAGATCGGCACCAACCCGCTGGCACCGCCCACCTCCTTCAGCCTGTCCAACTTCAGCCAGGCCTGGACCCAGGGCGAGTTCTCCACCACCATGCGCAACAGCGCCATCATCTGCCTGGGTTCGGTGCTCGGCACCACCATCATCTCCAGCCTGGCCGCCTACGCGCTGAGCCATCTGAAGGTGCCCGGCGGGGGAGCGGTGCTGATGTACCTGTTCCTGGGCAGCGCGCTGCCGGTGCAGATGTTCGTGGTGCCGCTGTTCTTCCTGTGGATCAAGCTGCACCTGACAGATTCGCTGATCGGGCTGATCATCATCTACTGGGCCACCGATGCGCCGTTCGCCACGCTGCTGCTGCGCTCATTCCTGGTGAAGATCCCCAAGGACTACATCGAGGCGGCACGGCTGGATGGCGCCTCGGAACTGCAGATCGCCACCAAGGTGGTGCTGCCGCTGGCCCGGCCAGGCGTGGTGACGGTGGCGTTGATCGTGGCCCTGTGGGCGTGGAACGAATTCTTCTGGGCGATCACGTTCATCCACAATCCCAGCCTGCGACCGATTGCCACCAGCTTCCTGGCCTTCCAGGACCAGTACTCGACCAACTGGGGGCTGACCAGCGCCGCAGCACTGTTCATGCTCGGACCGGTAGTGCTGCTGTTCCTGTTCCTGCAGCGCCGATTCGTCGCCGGCCTGACCACCGGTGGCGTCAAGTAGCTCATTGTCTCCAGCAGATCCGACCCCGAAAGGCACGTGCGTGTCCCGTCCGAACATCATCCTGGTGATCTCCGACCAGCTGCGCCGGCAGGCATTGGGGTGCTACGGCGATCCGAATGCCGTCACCCCCACCCTCGACGGGCTGGCCGCCGCCGGCACCCGGTTCACCCAGTCATCGTCCACCTACCCCGTGTGCGTGCCCTACCGGTTCTCGTTGATGACCGGCGAGTACGCCCACACCCGGTTCATCCCGGCCATCGAGTGGCGGATGTCGCCGGCGGAGCGGACGCTCGCCGACGAGTTCAACGAGGCCGGGTACTCCACCGCGCTGTTCGGCAAGTGGCACCTGTACGGCAACTTCGGGCACTACCCAGGCCACACGGTGGTCAAGGCGTCCCGCACCCCGGTCCCGCGCCCGTTCCAGGGCCGGTTCCAGCGGTTCGCCGGGTTCGACATCTGCAACGACCCGTTCGACACCTATTACACCAACGAGGCCGACCCGACGCTGCACAAGATCGACGGCTTCCAGACCGACGGCCTGTTCGACCTGGCCATCGAGCACCTGAGCGCCCACGCGAACGAGCCAACCTTGACCGTGCTGTCCGTCGAGCCGCCGCACCCGATCTTCACGGCGCCGGAGAAGTACGCCGAGAAATGGCGCGATCGAGAGATCGTCTTGCGCGAGAACGTCGAGCTCGGCAAGGACTATCGCAAGCGCGGGCCGCACGGCACCGATCTGATCGACGACCTGCGCACCTACTACGCCATGATCGAGAATCTGGATGACAACATGGCCAGACTGCTGGCCGCGCTGCGAGAGGCCGGCATCGCCGACAACACCATCGTCGCGTTGACCGCCGACCACGGCGAGCTACTCGGCTCGCACGGACTGCTGTCCAAGCAGCGGCCCTGGGAGGAGTCCATCGGCGTGCCGCTGATCGTCTCCGGCGCGGGAGCCGCCGCGCAGGTGGTGGACGACCCGACCTGCACGGAAGACCTGTTCCCGACGCTGCTGGGGTTGGCCGGCATTGTGCCTCGGGACCCCAAGCCCGGCGCCGACCTGTCCGGGCTGATCCACGGCACGACACCGGGGCCGGGCCGGGACGGCGTGCTGCTGGAGTTCGTCGCCGAACTCCGCCCGGACATCGTGTTCCACGACGAGACCTGGCGCGGCGTGCGCACCCGCCGCTACAAGTACACCGTGCTCGGCGACGCGCACGGCGGCAAGCCCTGGCAGTTCTTCGACCTGCAGGCCGACCCGTACGAGCAGCACAACCTGGTCGATGACCCGGGCAGCGCGCAGCTGGTCGCCGAGCATCACCGGCTGCTGCGAGAGCTGCTGGCCGATTCCTACGACCACTACGTGCTGGCCCCGGCCCTGGGCAGCCCGGGATTGAACGAGTGGAACCCGGAGGCGAAGTACCAGAAGCGGTTCGGCTGACCGGCCGGGCCACCGGGACCCTGCCAGCACCCCGAACACGACCACCGCAGAACGGAGATCCCCCATGCGACACCGCACCCTGGCGCGAATTCCAGCGGCCGCGCTGGCCGTCGTCCTGTGCCTTCCGCTGACCGCCTTCGGCTGGGCCTACGGCACCCACCGGTACGTGGGCACCGAGTACCACCTGGGCGGCACCGCCACCACCGTGGACGGCCCGCAGCCCGCCGTCACGCAGGCCGCCGACGAGATCGTCGCCGCCACCGACGCGACGCTGCAGCAGATCGCCGCGCACCGCAGCACCCTGGCCTACGGCACTATCACCCCGGCGCCCGGAGCCCCCGAACTCGACACCTACCCGGGTCCCGCCGGAATTGAGGCATCACCCGAATACCACGTCACCGTCCAGCAGGATGATCGCACCCAGGACTCGTTCGTCTACTACACCACCGCGAAGAAGACCGACACCAACATCGAGGACGACACCTCCTGGACGTCGTTCTCCTTCCGGGGCCACGTCACCGTGCACGTGCAGGCCGCCCACCCCGACGGCCTGACCGGCTGCCTGGTACGTCCGACGGCAGCGCAGATCAGCACCACCTTTACCGACGGCACCTGCACCTTCACGCTGAACGGCCCGCGCAATGTCTCGGTGGAGTTCGAGCCGAACGTCACCAATCCCGTGCTGCATCCGATGCTGGTGTTCGCCAACCCCCTGGAGGCCGACGTACCGGATGCCAGCGACCCGAACGTGCTGTACTTCGGACCCGGCGTGCACGACATCGGCGCCGAGGTTCCGTTGCGCGACAACGAGACCATCTACCTGGCTGGTGGCGCGTGGGTGCGCGGCACCTTCATCGCCAACGGACCGGTGCACAACCTGACCATCCGCGGGCGCGGCGTGCTGGACGGCTCGTTCCTGGACACCGGGGACCAGACCCAGAACAAGAAGCAACCCGGAATGATCAACATCGCCGACCAGACGTCCTCGAACCTGCTCATCGAGGGCATCACGCTGGCCAATGCGGTCCGATTCAACGTGCGGGCCCTGGGTCAGTACACCACCATCGAGAACGTCAAGATCATCGACTGGTGGTACTCGGCCGATGGCATGGTGGGTGGCAACTCCAGCCTGCTGGAGAACAACTTCATCAAGGTCAACGACGACTCGATCAAGCTGTTCTGGGGAGACACCATCGCCAGGCACAACACCATCTGGCAGTTGGAGAACGGCGCGCCGTTCATGATCAGCTGGAACATCCATGTGGACAGCAACACCTTCCACGTTTACGACAACGACGTCATCCACGCCGAGCACTACAAGATCGCCAAGTCTGCGATCTTCCGCGCGCTGCACGCCAGCGAGGGGCACTTGAGCCGCTATCTGTTCGAGGACATCCGGGTGGAGGACGCGCATTTCCGATTGTTCGACCTAACGCTGGACAACAACAAGTGGTACGACCCGGCGCTGGGCTGGGGGTCGTTGGATACGCTGATCTTTCGTAACATCCACGCCGACGGTCCGTTCGACAACGCCGGTCTGATCCACGGTGCCGGCGCCGACCACCTGGTGAGCAACGTGGCCCTGCAGGACGTCTCGATCGGAGCGACCTGCCTATCCGACGCCCAGCAGGCCAACATCGACATCGACCCCACCGATACCGACGCCATCAGCATCACCCACTCGGTGCACGGTAGTAGCGGGACCGGCGGATGCGGCCGATGAACCCCGCCGGATCCGAAGGCCCCTCGGGGAGCAGGCCCCCCAACATCGTCATCGTGCTGGCCGACGACATGGGCTGGGGCGACCTGGGCTGCTACGGCTCGGCGATCCCGACGCCGGCGATCGACGCACTGGCCGCGCAGGGCGTGCGGGCCACCGACTGTCACTCGGCGTCGGCGGTCTGCACACCCAGCCGGTACGCGCTGCTGACCGGCCGGTACTGCTGGCGCGGCCCGCTGAAATCGTTCGTGCTGATGGGGCACGGCCCGGCGCTCATCGAGCCGGGCCGGCCCACGCTGGCATCGGTGTTGCACGATGCTGGGTACGCGACCGGGGCGTTCGGCAAGTGGCATCTCGGCCTGGGCTGGCGGCACACCGACGGCACGGTGCGCAGCGCCTTCAGCCCCGGCGAGTCGCTGCACGACGACGTGCAGTCCGACTTCGGCCGGGACATCGATTACGCCGCACCGGTGGTCGGCGGGCCCACCGCACTGGGGTTCGACGAATTCTTCGGCATCGCCGGCTCCCTGGACATGCCGCCGTACGTGTTGATCGACGGCGACCGCACCGTCGGGATCCCAGACCGGGAGAAGCAGGTGTACCTCACCGAGCAGCGACCGGGGTTGCAGGTCGACGGCTGGGATGAGTCGAAGGCGGATGCGGCCTTCACCGACCGGGCATGCGCCTTCATCGCCAGGCAGTCACCGGACCGGCCGTTCCTGGCGTATCTGGCGACCTCGGCGCCGCACCGGCCGAACGTGCCACCGGCCGAGATCCGGGGCCGCTCCGGGCTGGGGGACAGGGCGGACGGTGTCTGCCTGGTGGACTGGGCGGTCGGCCGGATCCGGGCCGAGCTGGAGGCGCTGGGCGTGCTGGAGAACACCCTGTTCATCGTCACCAGCGACAACGGCGCTCCGATGATCTTCACCGACGACGGTGACGTGGCCGCGCACCGGCCCAACGGGCCGTGGCGGGGCCAGAAGGGCGATCTGTGGGAGGGCGGGCACCGCGAGCCGTTCGTTGCCCGCTGGCCCGGCGTGCTCCCGGCCGGGTCGAGCGTCGATGCGTCGATGTGCCTGACGGACCTGCTGCCGACCCTCGCCGCAGCCGCCGGCGCGCCCGTCCCCGCCGGCGCCGCCGAGGACGGCCGGAACATGCTGGCGGTGCTGCGCGGTCTGGAACCGGGAGATCCGGACCGGGTGATCGTGCACCACAGCCTGGCCGGGTTCTTCGCCGTCCGGGCCGGCCGGTGGGTCGCGCTGTTCGCCGAGGGGTCGGGCGGCGGCTTCTCGGAGCCCTCGATCGGATCGCTGTTCGACTCCGGCACCGGCGAGCCGCACCGGGCGCCGCCCTGGGACGCCGCGCACCCGGCCGGGCAGCTCTACGACCTGTCCTCCGACGGCGGCGAGACGGCAAACCTGTGGGATGCCCGGCCGGATGTGGTGACGTGGCTCTACCGGGCGGCCACGGAGGTGACGGGAGATCCGGCGAACGGCCTGCCCTTCGACGTGCCGGTCGGCTCGCGCTGACCGGCCGTCCGGAGTAGGTACGGTAACGAGCGTGTCCGATCGTCTGCCCGCCGCTGGACCGGCCGGCATGGCGGTTGGCGGCGGCGCGCTGCTGCTCCCGCCCCGCGCCCGGCTGCTGTACATCGGCCCGCCGAAGACCGGCACGACCGCCGTCCAGGAGGCGGCGAGGGCGGCCCGCTCGACGCTGTACCAGCACGGCGTGTACTACCCGGGGCGCCGTCGAAACCACCGGCGGGAGATCTACGCGCTGCTGGGCCAGCCTTACCAGGTGCTACAGCGCGCCGCCGGGGAACGGGCCGCACCGGGCGCGACACCCGAGCAGGCCATGTGGACGCCGCCGCCGTCGGAGTGGCGCGCTCTCATGGCGGACATCCAGGCGGAGGACACTCGACGGATCCTGATCAGCCACGAGGCCGCGGCCGGCGCCTCGGACGAGGTGGCAGAGCGGTTCGTCCGGGAGCTGGGTCGCGACCGCATCCATGTCGCCATCTCGTTGCGGTCGCTGGCATCGGTCATCCCGTCCTGGTGGAACGAGCTGGTCAAGAGCGGACCGATCGAACCGTTCGAGCGGGTACTGGAACGGCTCTATGGCCGGTCCGAGCCGCCGGTCAGCCCGGTGGTGCGGCAGTACTTCGACCAGGGCGGCCTGGTGGAGCGCTGGGCCCGCGCGGCCGGACCGGATCACGTGACCGTGATCATCGCGGACCCGTCGAACAAGAGCCTGCTGCCGGAGGCCTTCGAGCGCATGCTCGCACTGCCAGCGGGCACGTTGTCCGGGGCGAACCACGGTGGCTTCCGGACCAACAGATCCTTGACGCGAACCGAGGCCGAACTCTTCCGACAGGTGAATGCGGCGATCCCGGATCCCGCCCAGATGTCCTGGCCCGTTCATGCCCAGGTGCTGCAGTCGGGCGCGATCGCCGCCATCCTGGACGGTCGGGTCCCGGACGTCGACGAACCCCGGATCCTGATGCCCCGCTGGGCGGCGGACCTGGCCCTCCGCGACGGTCGCGAGCATGCCGACCGGATCGCACGCTCGGGTGCCCGCGTGGTGGGCGATCTGACGGCGCTGTATGCGCAGCCCGCGACCGCGGACGACGCACCAACGGTCGGCGCCGACATCCCGATGGCAATCGCCGTTCAGGCGCTGCTCGGTGCACTCGATGGCGCGACCAGGTGCGAACACGACACCGCGGCCAGCGCCCGGCGCGTGCACACGCAACTGCGCCGAGCGCACACACAACTGCGCACGGCAAGGGCGCGGCTGCGGCGATCCCGGGAGCGGGAGCGAGCGCTTCGGGCCCGGACGGTACGCGACCTGCTGGACGCCTTGCCCGCGGGCGCCGCCGCAGCCACCGCAGCGGAATCGTTCCGCACTCGCGACCTGGCACGCGCGGTGCTGATCCGCGTGGCACGCCGGCTTCGCTTCCGGCGTGCGGACCCGGCCGCACCGACCTCCACCGGTTGATCGGCAGGCCATCGCGTCGCCCCCGGAGCGCGGACCGACCGACGCCCGGGCAGGATCCGGGATCCCGTCGCTGCGGCGACACAGACACTCGGCGGCTCGGGACCATCGTGGCCCGGTAGCGTGAGCCCGTGCCCCAGCCCGACCACGCCGACGACCTGGCACTGGCCCGATCACTGGCCGACCTTGCCGATGCGATCAGCCTGCCGCGGTTCGGCGCGCGCGATCTGCGGGTGGACGCCAAACCGGACATGACGCCCGTCACCGACGCCGACCTGGCGGTGGAGCGCGCGCTGCGGGACGCGCTGGCCGCCGAGCGGCCGAACGACGCCGTGTTGGGGGAGGAGTTCGCCGACGGTGCCGGGGCGGCGGGGGAGGCCGGCGGCGATCGTGCGGGAGCGCTGCGCCCCGCCACCGGCCGCCGCTGGGTGATCGACCCGATCGACGGCACCAAGAACTTCGTTCGTGGCGTGCCGGTCTGGGCCACCCTGATCGCCCTGCTGGTCGACGGGCATCCGGTGGTCGGCGTGGTGTCGGCGCCGGCGCTGGCCCGCCGCTGGTGGGGGGCCGACGGCCTCGGCGCACACACGGTGTTCGCCGGCGACCCCGAGCGGGCCTGCCACGTCTCCGCCGTCACCGACCTGACCGACGCCTCGCTGTCTCTGTCCGACCTCGCCGAGTGGGAGGACGCCGGACAGGGCGCACAGATGCGGGCACTGACCCGCCGCTGCTGGCGCACCCGCGGCTACGGCGACTTCTACTCCTACCTGCTGGTGGCCGAGGGGGCGGTGGACATCGCCGCCGAGCCGGAGCTTTCCCTGTGGGATCTGGCCGCGCTGGTCCCCATCGTCACCGGCGCCGGCGGCACCTTCACCGCCGCCGACGGCGCCCCTGTCACCGCGGCGACTCGCTCGGCGCTGGCCACCAACGGCCACCTGCATGACGTGGTGTTGGCCGCACTCACGACGGCCTAAACCGGACACCGGGCGGCGAACCACCCTGGTCACCGGCTCAGGTAACGCCTGGATAACGCTCCTGCCCGGTAGAGTTTCGCCTTGTGATTCACCTGTCCCACGTCACCAAGAGCTACAAGACGTCGACCAGGCCGGCCCTGGAAGATGTCAGTGTCGACGTGGACAAGGGGGAGTTCGCGTTCCTGATCGGGCCCTCCGGTTCCGGCAAGACCACCTTCTTGCGGTTGCTGCTGCGCGAGGAGCGGCCCACCGGAGGAACAATCGAGGTTGCCGGCAAGGACCTGGTGAAGCTGCGCCGCTCGCGGGTGGCCGGACACCGCCGCCGGCTGGGCTGCGTGTTCCAGGACTTCCGGCTGCTGACCAACAAGACCGTCGCGCAGAACGTGGGGTTCGCGCTGGAGGTAACGGGTCGGTCCAAGGCCGTTATCAAGCGGGTGGTGCCCGAGGTGCTGGAGTTGGTTGGGCTGGAGGGCAAGGCTCACCGGATGCCCCGGGAGCTGTCCGGTGGCGAGCAACAGCGGGTCGCCATTGCGCGCGCATTCGCCAACCGGCCGCTGCTGCTGCTGGCCGACGAGCCGACCGGCAACCTGGACCCGGATACCTCCACCGAGATCATGCTGCTGCTGGAGCGGATCAACCGCACCGGCACCACCGTGCTGATGGCCACCCACGACAACACGATCGTCGACTCGATGCGCCGCCGGGTGATCGAGCTGCACCTGGGCAAGCTGGTGCGCGACGAGGCGCGCGGCGTGTACGGCGTCGGCCGCTGACGTGCCGCAGAGCCCAGTGCGACCCGGGATGACCCGACGAAGGATGCGAGCCTGACCGATGTTCACCGAAGCGCTGCGCGGACTCCGCCGCAACATCACCATGACGATCGCGATGATCCTGACCACCGCGATCTCGCTGTGCTTGCTGGGAGCCGGGCTCATCGTGGCTCGGATGACCGACCAGATGCGGCAGATCTACGGCGACAAGGTAGAGGTGACGATCTACCTGACGGTGGACCAGTCCAAGAAGGATCCGGACTGCCAGGACAAGGTCTGCCAGGACCTCGGCAATGCGCTGCGCGCGAACAAGCAGGAGATTGAGTCGGTCCGGTATCAGAGCCAGGCTTCCGCCTGGAAGCAATACCAGGAGATGTTCGCCGGTCAGCCGGAGATGATCGCCATCGGCCGGCCCACCGACCTGAATGCTTCCTACCACGTCAAGCTCAAGGACCCCGAGCGGTACAAGGTGATCCAGGCGCGGTACGCGCATGCGCCCGGCGTGGACTCGGTGACCGACCAGAGCGCCACCCTGGACCGGCTGTTCAAGGTGCTCAACGGCATCCGCAACGCCACCATCATCGTCGCCCTGGTGCAGGCGCTGGCCTCGCTGTTGCTGATCTCCAACATGGTGCAGATCGCGGCCTTCACCCGCAGAACCGAGACCTCGATCATGCGACTGGTCGGCGCCTCCCGATGGCGAACCCAAATGCCGTTCATCGTCGAGGCGGTGGTCTCGGCGATCCTGGGTGCCGCGGTCGCCGTCGGCGGGCTGGTCGCGATGAAATTCCTGTTCGTGGACAAGGTACTGGGGTCGATCATGCGGGCGGGCATTCTGCCGCCGATCGACGCGTCCGCTCTGGTGTGGGTGGCGCCGTGGCTGGCCGGGATCGCCGTCGCGCTGGCGGCACTGAGTTCGTACATCACGCTGCGGCTGTACGTCCGGTTGTAGCCCCGGGTCTTCGGGCAGTCGTGTGGCCCAGCGGGCGGTCCGGCGCGCGCTGGGCCACACAACCGGCAAACGCAGTGGCGGTGACGGATACCCTGTCTGAGCTATGACAGCCAAATCAGCTAAACCCGCGCACCGGGGCCGCACCCTGATCGCCTCCAACCGCAAGGCACGCCACGACTACGCGATCGTGGACACCGTGGAGGCGGGCATCTCGCTGACCGGCACCGAGGTCAAGTCGCTGCGCGACGGGCACGCCAACCTGGTCGACGGGTTCGCCACCATCTCCGACGACGAGGTGTGGCTGCGGGGCGTACACATCTCCGAGTACACGCAAGGCACGTGGACCAACCACGCTCCGCGCCGACCCCGCAAGCTGCTGCTGCACCGGGCGCAGATCGACAAACTGGCCGCCAAGATCCGCGAGGGTGGCTACACGCTGGTGCCGCTGTCGCTGTACTTCCTCGAGGGCCGGGTGAAGGTCGAGCTCGCCCTGGGCCGAGGCAAGAAGGAGTACGACAAGCGCCAGTCGATCGCCAAGCGGGATGCCGACCGGGAGGTGCAGCGCTACCTGGGGCGGCGCGCCAAGGGGATGGACCGGGACTGACCTGCGGGCGACGGTCCGGGGAACCGGGCGGGCGGGTCGGTGCGTCGCAGGGATATGAGGCGTCGACCCACCATCGCAGGCCCGCGCTCCGCACGGCGCCACGGCCTCGTCCTGGCGTTGCCCGCCGCGCTGCTCCTCGTCGGCGCCATGCTCGCCGGCTGCGCGCAACCGACGGCGGGAGTGGGCGCCGTCGGCAGCTCCGTGCCGACCACCACCTCCGCCGGCCTCAGCACGCAGGACACCGGCGGATCGACGACCGCGACCGCGTCCACGACCTCGCCGACGACGAGCACCTGCTCGCCGGCCCCCGCCATGCACACCGCCGGTCCCGTCGGAGATGACGAGGAGAGTTGGGACGAACCAATACTGACGGTCTCCTGGACGACCAACGGCTGGGGCGCCGAGCAGGTCAGCGGTCCCACCACGATCACCATCTACCCCGACGGTCGAGTGCTGGCGTTCAGCGGCTCCGGCACCTCGTCTTCGCCGCTGGCCCGGGTGCTGCGCGGGGAGTTCGACGACTGCCGGCTGGCCGCGCTGGTCACCGCGGCCGACGAGTTGATGGGCCTGGACTTCGGCGCCCCGGCGATCACCGACCAGGGGATGACCCTGGTGAGCTACCGCACCCGCGACGGGGTCGAGTCGAGCCTGTCGGTGTACGCGCTGGGCATCGGAGACCAGTACGTCACGCAGGACCAGCGCAGTGCCCGGGAGGAGTTGCACCGCTGGCTGGCGGGCGTGCGGGCGGCCGGCGAGGCGGCACGGCAGGAGTATCGGCCGAGCCGGTTGATGCTGCGGGTCGTCGACACAGACAGCGACACCATCCGCGCGTTGACCTGGCCGGGCAGCCTGGGATCGTTGGGTGCCGAAGACGGTCCTAAGTGCGTGAACATCGGCGGTGATGACGCCGTGGCGGTGCGCCGGGCGCTTGGCGACGGCCCGGCACTGGCCCGGTGGAGCGACGGCACCGGCTCGGTCGTCCTGCGGGCGTTCGTGGCACTGCCCGGCGCCGACCTCTGCCACTGACCTCAATCCGCTGGGCGGCGTCGGGAACACCCGGTAGGCTGGTGTCGTTGGAACGCACGTCACCGACACACCTGGGGGTGATTGGTCTCGACAGCGGCTGTCGAGTGAGGAGAAGCGGGTCGAGGAAGGCAACGATGAGCTCGTTAACCACCCGTTGCAAAAAATCAAGCGCCGACTCAAGTCAGCGCGAGTTCGCCCTCGCTGCCTAAGCGATAGCGACTCCGTCAGACCGGGAGTTCCTCCGCCCCGGACCCTGGCGTCGCCAAGGAGGATCACCGCCGGACCCGGCCACGGGGCTCGACGGGACATCTCACAGTGGCTGGGCCCGTCACACCGGCTAGTCCGTGGGACCGGTGGGGCCAAGTAGAGACGTAGCGGACTGCACCCGGAGAAGGCCTCACAACACACCGTTGGACGCGGGTTCGATTCCCGCCACCTCCACTTGTTCTAGTAAGTTCCCGGTAGGTGTCCAGATGGACACCTACCGGGAGTCGTTAGAACCCGATGCTCTCCTTGCTCGCAGGGTTGCGAACAGCCCGAGGGCGATGCGTCCACCGCCGCGACGGCGGATCAGTGGGAAAATGCTCGGGTGGCGATCGAGGCGCAGGAGTGTTCGGAGGCCGGGTGTACGCGTCCGGCATCGTTCAGAACACGCACCAACCCTGCATGGTGCGATGAGCACATCACCGCGATCCTTCTGGAGGGAGGGCTGGAACCGCTCGAACGATTCGAGGGCCCGAAGAAGTGGCGTTTGACGCGGTGTCTGACGTGCGCGTGCGAGGCGCATTACCGGCTCGAATACACCTTGGAGCAGAACCGCATCGGAGTTCCGACGTGCCGAGCATGCTTCTGGCGGTCATGGGCCGCGCATCAGCGGAGCGTGCCGGGCGGGTACGTCGACATGAAGCCGGAGTCCATCGAAGCTGCGAGGGAGTACGCCGAAAAGCATGGGTTCGAGTACCTCGGGCCGCTCATCAGCCCGTCGCTACGAGACGACCCGCATCGGACGAGATGCGCTTACTGCGGTCGGATCGCTGCGCAGCGTCTAGGTGACATCGGCTGGGGCTGTTCATGTCAGACGAATCCCCGCCGGGCAGCTCAGACAGCGACGTCGTCGGGTGGCGGGAAGCGTGCCAGAGAACTGCTCAGGGACTCCGGTCTTGCGATCTTGCGCTGGTGGGATCGCGATGCAAACGAGCCGTCCGCGTGGGACACGATGACGGTCAGGGCGCGCCGCGAGGCGTTCTGGCGCTGCCCGGAATGCGATCTGAGCTTTAGCGCACGGATCCTCGACATGGTCAACGGTCAGGGGTGCCCGGACTGCTCCGCGAGGCGGGGTGCCGAGTGGGATATGGAGTACGCACGCCTGAAGGTGACGCTCGTCGCCGATGTGCCCGAGCTTGCGCGGGCATGGGCCGACGAGGCTGACCCCTCTCTGTCAACCTTGCTTGAGACACCTCGGATGGCTTTGATTACTGAGCTGT
>CALANS010000163.1 GCA_937926105.1 uncultured Actinomycetes bacterium
ACTGTCTGAATAACGGTGGGTGGGGTCCGGCCTGATCCGAAAGGAGATGGCCGTGTCTGACACGACCGAACTGTTGGACGACGCGATGATCGATCCCGTGACGAGAGAGATCATCGATCAGAAGGACCTCGCCGAGCGCCTGCTGGCGCAGGCGGGAGCAGGGCGTGAGCCTGACCGGGCCAGGAGGGCTGCTGAGCCAGCTCACGAAGAACGTCCTGGAGACCGCGTTGAACGCCGAGCTGACTGAGCGTCTCGGTCACGACCACGGCGGAACTCCGCTGGGTGAGAACATGCGCAACGGGACCCGGACGAAGACCGTGCTCACCGAGATCGGCCCCGTCGAGATCGAGGTCCCTAGGTGTGATGTCCAGGGAGGTTGTACCGCCCGGCATCGGTGAGCCTGTCTGACAGGCGAAGGCCTCCGGTTGTGAAGTGGAGCTGTCTAGGAACCGCTTCACCCGACCGGAGGCCCTCGTGTCCCACGCTAACGCTGCCCTGACCCCACGCGCCCGTTTGCGGCTGGCCCAACTCATCGTCGACCGCGACTGGACCTACACCGCAGCGGCCAAGATGTTCATCGTCGACGGCACGCAGGTTCGCCTACCGTGATGTCCATGGCCGATGTGAGCGCGGTATTCATCCACGGATCCGGAACCTCTGGACGCCACGCGTGGCCAAACCAACTCGCGCTCGGATCGCACCGGGACTGTCGCTTCCTGGAGCGAGTCGCGCCGGGCGATCCACCGGACTCGGTGATCGACCACATTGCCTCCTTGGGATTGGCCAGATGCGACGTCGTTGGTCATTCCTACGGCGGGCTCATCGCGTTGCTGCTCGCGCAACGGCACCCAGAACTGTTGCGCTCGCTCGTCCTGGTCGAGCCTGCGGCGCTGGCATCGTCACGTGGCATGCCCGCGACCGATGCGCACGTGGCTGCCATGGCCCCGGTGTTCGCGCGTTCCGGCGACGCGGGCACGTCGGACGAGGAGTTCAGCGGCCTGTTCGCGGCCGCGAGTGGACTGCCGGTGCCCGACGTTCCCGCCGGCGTGCTGCACCGGCTGGTCGCACAGCTGCGTGCGGTCACACCGCCGTGGACCCTGCCCGTCGACGCCGCCGTTGCCGCCCGCGTTCCAGTGACCCGAGGGCCGATGACCTTGTCCGTCTGATCGGCTGAACCTTCTCGTCCGTTGCGCTCCGGCGGGAAATTTCATTCGCTGCGTCCCAATCGGAGGAGCCAGAACCCCCCTCGCTGTCTTTACTTCGTTCCGCACCCTCCGCGGCCGGCTTTGGCTCTGAATTCGGCTGCCGGCATGACGGACCGGGCGGCTGGTGCACCACGCCGTCCGCTTGTTGTAGGCATCTATCTGTTCCTCCGGGCGGATCGAGGAGCTGGAAGTGCGGAGTCGGTTTTGGTAGACGATGAATCGGATGCGAACGCGGTCCCCGCCCGTGGGTCAGCTGTGTGCGATGGCGAATATGTGTAGTGAGGGTTTGCAGTTGACTGTGAGGTCGGATCCGAGCATTGGGAGCGTGATGCCTTGTACTTTTCCGGATGACCAGTAGACGGGCAGTTTGATGTGGTAGAGGGAGGGTTGTTCTGTGGTGTTTTTGGTGGTTCCGTTGTCCGTGTAGGTCATGGTGACGGCTCGGGTGATGGTGTCGTACGTTGGATCGCCGTTCTGGTCTATGCCGCCGGAGAGGACTGGGGTGAGTCCGGTGGTGTTTCCGGATATCCAGTCGGGTACGGCTGGGAGTTGGTTGAAGGTTGGGGAGAGGTATCCGGGGTCGGTGGAGGGGACCGTGTTTTGGTAGTTGAGGGTGATGGAGGTGTTGGTGTTGCTGGCGCTGAGGATTGTGCCGGAGTTGGTGTCGTTGTTGTAGTAGCAGGTGGTGGCGACGAGGAGGTCGATGTTGGTAATCCCGGCGGTGGGCGTCCATGGGACGGGGATGGTTTGGCCCATGGCGACGACGTTGTCGTAGCCGTTTGAGTTGGCTGTCGGCATGGTGAACGTCACGCCGTTGATTGTCTTTGTCTGGCCGGGTGCGAGTCCTTTGTCTGCCATTTGTTGGGCGGAGTAGGCCCGTTTCGTTGGTCCTGGTTCGATGTTGCCGGCTGTTCCGTCGCTGGTGATGCCGTTGTTGTTCATGGCGGCTTTGAAGCTTGCGGTGGTGACGTTGTTGATTGGTGTGATGTTCAGGTAGTCGACGGCGAGTGAGTAGCCGGTGGATGCGGTGTTCTTGCCGGTTGCTTGGAGCACGAGATTGTAGGTGGTTCCGGTCTGCAGGTGCATGGCTCCGAGGGGTATGAATTCTCGGACGCCGGTGGTGCTGGTGTCGTAGCCGTCGATCTTTTTCCGCGTGCCGCTGCTGGTTTGGAAGTACTGCACTGTTCCGTTGTGGCTGAGCCCGATTTGGTAGGTGCCGTAGTCGGCTTGTTTGAGGATGCCGACGCCGAAGGCGTAGTCCGCGTTGAGGGTGACGGTGGGCAGGGTGATGGAGTAGGTGGGTCCGTAGGTGGGGTCGGCGCAGGTTGAGTGCAGGTATTGGACTTGGTTGCCGCTGGCGGCGGTGTTGGTTTGGGTGGTGGTTGCGCTGCCGACGGTTCCGGTGCCGCCGCAGTGGTCTGCTGAGGTTCCGGCGGGAGCGGGTGGGTTGAACGATGGGGCGGAAGTACTCAGCGATTCTGCTTCGGGGCGGGTGTCGGTGATTCCGAAGTTCGGTGAGACGTAGATCTTGAACGATGTGGTCGCGGATACGTTGTGGGCGGCGTCGAAGCTTCGGACGTACAGGGTGTGCGGGCCGGTCGACAGGGCCGGTGGGGTGATGTCGGCGTAGCCGTTGGCGTCGGGTGCTAGACCGCCGGTGCTGGAGGACTGGTGGTAGGTGCATAGCGTGTTGGCCAGCGCGGGGATGTTGCTGGCGGTGTCCCAGCCGTAGGCGAAGCCGACGGCGTCGGTGGTCGCTCCGTCGTAGACGCGGATCACGCCGGTTCCGGACGGCTTGCCCCAGTAGTTGCTGGGGAATCCTAGTGAGCTGACGGTTGGTTTGTTGGCGGGCGGGGTGGTGTCGACGGTGAAGGTGACGCGACCGGAGGGAGCCGCCGCGCTCTGGACGGCGGTCCCATCAGTGGTGACGTTTTGTGCGGTGGCGGTGTAGTCGTAGGTGCCGTCGCCGAGTGTGCTGGAGGCGTTGGTGTAGACGGCGTCGGAGTTGACGGTGCCGGCGGGCGAAGTCCATAGCACGGTGCTGCTGCCGTGGTGGTAGATCTTGAGGGTGATTTTGACCTGCAGCGCTGGGCTGTTGTTGTCGTGGTCTTTGGCGCGCAGGCTTGGGTGGCTGGTGGTGACGTAGGTTGTTCCGTTGCAGGCGACGCGGCCGGTTGGGTTGACTCCGGTGTCGGATGAGTTGTTGACGGGTATCGAGGGTGGGAAGTTGTATGTCACGACCAGTTTCGGATTGAGGCTGAATCGTTTCCAGTTGTAGTCGTTGGTTTCGCTTCCGGCCACGAGCGCGAACGCGGCTGATTTGGTGTTGGCGGTGGCGATGCTTTGCAGGTAGCTGACCACGTTGGAGTTGTTGAACACGACGTTGCTTTTCGGTGTGGTCGAGCAGCCGGTGCCGCTGCTGCTGTTGACCTGTTGGAGGTTGGTGGTCAGCGGGCCGGGCCATTGGGTGGAGGCGGAGATGGCGCCGGACTTGTAGAGCTTGACGGGGTAGAGGGTACAGCTGATGGCTTCGTGGATCTCGGTGGCGTATACGCCGGCGGTGTAAATCTTGGCAGTAGTGGTTTGCGCGGAGGTCTGCCTGGTGATGTGGGTGGTGTTGAACGTGAAGTACGCCCGGGATACCCAGGGGCCGTTGCAGCCGGCGAAGTCGCACAGTCCGACCTTGAGGTCGGTGAATCCGGTGGGGTCGTTGTATCCGGTGATCCCGTTGCTTTGCACGTCGGCCCAGTTGGTCGTGGCGACGCTCATGGACGGGTCGATATACACGGGGTAGATGACGTCCGGGCCGGTGAGCGCGTCGTCCGGGGGAGCGAGGACCAGGGTCAGGGTGGAGGTGGGTGCCGGCGCAGTCCCGTCGCTGCTGCTGAGGGAGGTTTGTGGGCCCGATTGCACGCTCACCGCCAGCGGGGTGAGCTGCCCGCTTCCAGGGTCGGTCGCGGTGGGGGACGGTCCCATCGCGGGAGTCTCGTTCGAGTCCCACATTTGCGGGATGGACCCGTGCAGCAGTTCCTGACCGTCGGGTCCCAGCGCGCTGATGCCGTCTTCGTCGCTCGTGACGGTCAGGCCCGACGCGGTGAGGGTGAATTCAATGTCGGTCAAGGCGGGGTTAGCGGCCGCCTGCGCGTTCTTAACGATGAGGACCTCGGAGTAGTTGTCCGGGCCAGCGGTGATTTCGAGGTCGACACCGGGAAGGACGTCAGGGTAGATCGCGGAGCTGCCCGACAGGGTCGGCGCGGGCAGGGCGCCCGGCCATTGGTAGGACAGACTGGCCCCGGTGTCGGTCGCAACGGTGACCAGGGGCCCGCTTCCCCCGGGTGAGAAATGCATGTCCATCGTTGACGCGGCCGGGGTGATGGTCCCGTCCTCGGCGACGGTCAAGGTGGTGTCGACGGGAACCCAGCCGTCGCCGCGGCGCACCCGGACCGGCCTGACGGTCGACTCAAGTTGAAACAGCCCGTCGGGCAGCGCGGTCGTTTCGGTTGTCTCGGTCGTGTCCTCGTCGACCACGACCGGCGTGCCGGTCTCCTGAGCGAGTGTCGACGCGGAATCCTCAGGCGAGGCGATGTCGGTTGCCGCGGTGACGGTTGCTGCGTGAGCAGATCGCCCGGTCGAGATCAGCAGCGCCGCAAGGAGCGTCGCAGCAACCGCGGCGGCGACGGCGGGACGTGCTGTCTGGGTTTCGATGTGGCGGTTGCGGCTCATGAGGCGTCCTTTGGGCGGCGGCTGGTAGGCGGGATCTTCTGGACGGTAGTCCTCCGACCCTCGCCGCGCTAGAGAAAGAAATTACCCTTGCTTAGCTATTCCATTTACGGATCGATCGGGGTTACTGTCGCCGAACCGCGACACGCGGATCGGCTTCGGGACGGCGAGGTGCCCTATGCGGGTTGGACGTGAGCAATTTTCCCGGAATCCGCAGCGCCGCAGAATGGTGACGATATCGGTGGCCGCGTGTCTGGTTGCCTCGGTCGCGGTCGCCGCTCCAGCGTTGGCCGCCTCCCCCAAAGGGGCAGCTCCGATGACTGCGGCGGGTGCGACGCTGCCCAGCCAGCGGCCGCCCGATCAGAAAACGACGCTGGCGACCAGCCATCCTGTGGCCTTGCCCGCCCCGCAAACGCCGCCAGCGCAGCGCCCGTCCCCGGCTCCGGCGCGGGTCTCGTGGCCGCCGGCCGTGTCGACCACCGTGACGGTGCCCGCGGCCGGCCGGGTGGCAGGCACCATGGCCGCGGGAAGCGCAGCCGGCGGGGCCTACGCGGCGGGGACGCCGATCACCCTGTACAGCAGCGGACGGCCCGCCAGAGCAACCGTGGGCCTTGCCAGCCGGACCGCCAGCGCGAACGCTGGCGTCAACGGTGTCGTCTTCTCGGTCGCCGGTATTTCCGACGGCAGGGTGTCGGTCGACTACTCGGCATTCGCTCACGCAGGTTCGAACTACGCCTCCCGGCTACACCTGGTTGCGCTGCCGGCCTGCGCCCTGACCACACCGCAGGCGGCGCCGTGTCGGGAACAGACGCCGCTGACGTCGACCAACGACACCGCCGCGCAGACCCTCACCGCCGCCCTGCCCACCACGCTAGCCGGAGACGGCGGCGTCAGCGTCCTAGGCGTCGTGGCCGGCGCATCCGGCTCCAACGGCGACTTCCGGGTGTCCTCGCTGGCGCCGTCCGGCTCCTGGACGGTTTCGGGCGGATCCGGCGGCATGGGCTGGTCCTACCCGCTGACCGTTCCGCCAGCGGCCACCGGAAGCGATGTGGCGCCGACGGTGTCGCTGTCGTACAACTCGGCCGCGGTGGACGGCCAGGTCACCACGACGAACAATCAGTCCAGCTGGCTAGGCGAAGGCTGGGACTACCAGCCAGGCTATATCGAGCGCACCTACCGAACCTGCGCCGATGACCCGAACGCCACAACGGACTCGAAGACCGGCGACTTGTGCTGGGCCGGCCAGGTGGTCACCATGAACCTCGGCGGCGCGACCACCGCGCTCGTCCTGGACGATGCCACGCACACCTGGCACGTGCAAAACGACAACGGACAGCGGGTTGAGCTGGTCAATGCCCCCACCAGCGGCGGCTATCAGGGCGAGTACTGGAAGATCACCACCACCGCCGGCGTGCAGTACTTCTTCGGACGGAACCAGGGGCCCGGCTGGGCCAGCGGCAACCCGACCACCAATTCGGTGTTCACCGAACCGGTCTACGGCGCCCACGCCGGCGACCCCTGCTACACCGCGACCTCCTTCTCCGCGTCGTCGTGCACCCAGGCCTGGCGATGGAACCTCGATTTCGTCGAAGACCCCCACGGCAACACCACCGCCTACTACTACACCCGGGAAACGAACAACTACGGCGCCGACGGCCAGACCACGGCCGTGCCGTATATCCGCGGCGGCTACCTGTCCCGCATCGACTACGGCCTGCGCGACGAGAACGGCACCATCTACACCCAGCCCGCCCCGCAACAGGTCAAGTTCACCGTCAGCGAGCGGTGCATCACGACCACCGGCACCGGCGGTTTCGACTGCGGCCTCGCCACGAACTACACCACCGCCAACGCCAGCCACTGGCCCGACACCCCAGTCGACCAGAGTTGCGCCGCCACCCCGTGCACCAACTATTCACCCACATTCTTCACCCGTAAACGGCTCACCAGCATCACCACGCAGTACTACAACGGCTCCGGCTACACCAAGGTCGACACCTACGCCCTGGGGCAGTCATTCCCGACCAGCGACACAGCCGGCGATCAGGAACTGGAACTGGACTCGATCACCCGCACCGGCTACACCTCCACCGGCAGTTCGATCAAACTGCCCGCCGTTGCGTTCACCTACACCGCCCTGGACAACCGGGTGGCGAACTACAGCGGGCTACCGTCGATGGCGCACTTCCGGCTGACCGGCATCACCGCCGAAACCGGCGAACACACCGCGATCACCTACAGCGCCAAGCAATGCACCGCAACCAGCGTGCCCGACCCGGCCAACCTCGCCGGGAACACCATGCGGTGCTTCCCGGTGTATTGGACCCAGCCGGGCCAGACCAGCCCGAGCCTGGACTTCTTCCACAAATACCTGGTCACCCGGGTCGCCACCAGCGACGGCCTGGGCCTGTCACCCGGCCGGCAGAGCAACTACACCTACCTCGGCAACCCCGCCTGGCACCTGGACGACAACGAGCTGGTCAAACCCGCCTACCGCACCTACGGCCAGTTCCGGGGATACGCGCAGGTCGAAGTCCGCACCGGCAACACCGGCAACTCGTCCAACGGCGTCGCCGACAAGCAGACACTGGTCCGCACCGGCTACCTGCGCGGCATAGGCGGAAACGTCACCGACACCTTGGGCGACACCCTGGCCGACCCGGACGAAGACGCCGGCCTGGCCTTCGAGGTCCAAACGTTCAACGGCTCCGGCGGCGCCCAACTGTCCACCACCATCAACCGCTACCACACCCTGGCCACGACGGCCAGCCGCGCCCGGCCCGGCGGCACCCCCGCCCTGTCGCCACTGGTGGCCACGATGACCGTGACCACCGACAGCCGCGTGGTCACCACCCTGGCCGCCGGCGGAACCACCACCAAGACCAGCGCCTACACCTACGACAACACCGGGCGGCTGATCCAACAGAACGACAGCGGCACCGGCATCGCCACCCTGTGCACCGTGACCAGCTACGCCGACAACACCACCAGCTGGATACGCGACCACATCGCCGAGACGATCACCGGCAACCAAACCTGCCCCGCCGTGGGGACCGCGCTGACCACACCGATGTCCGACACCCGCACGTTCTACGACGGCTCGACCACCCTGGGCCAGCTCACCGGAACGGGCAACGCGACCCAAACCCTGGTGGAAACAACCACCGGCGCCTGGGCAAAGACCACCGTCGCCTACGACGCGGCCGGCCGGATCACCACCACCAAGGTCTTCACCTCGACCACCGACACCACCGGCCGGACCAGCACCACCGCATACACCCCCACCGACGGCGGCCCCCTGACCAAGATCTACACCACAAACCCCGTCGGCCAGCACACCACCACGAACACCGACCCCGGCCGCGGGGTCACCACCTCCAACATCGACATCGCCGGACACCGCACCGACGCCACCTACGACGCGCTCGGCCGCCTGACCGCGGTATGGCGACCCGGCCAAGTCAAAGGCACCAACTCCGCCACCGAGACCTACTCCTACCTGCTACGCAGCACCGGACCCTCAGCCGTCACCACCAAAACCTACGTCGACATCGGCCCCAGCCACTCCTACGTTAAATCGATCAGCCTGTACAACCAATTCGGCGACGTCATCCAAACCCAGACCGACGCCGAAGGCGCCGCCGGGAACCGGCTCGTCACCGACACCACCTACGACTCACACGGCTGGGTCGTGGACACCAACAGCCCCTGGTACACCACCGGCACCCCGGCCACCACCGCCGTTGCCACCACCGCCTCGCAGATCCCCCAGTCCTTCCGCATCACCTACGACGGTGCCGGCCGCCAGACCCTGTCCGCCGAAGTCCACAACGGCACCGCCGTGTCCGGCGACACAACCACGACCGCGTACGGCGGTGACCGCACCACCGTGGTGCCACCCACCGGCGGCACCACCCAAACCACCCTCACCGACGTCCGCGGTAACACCACCGCCATCTGGCAATACAGCGCCGCACCCACCATCAGCGGCAGCGTCGTCACCGGCGGCACCCACCGCAACACCACCTACACCTACGACGCCCTCGGCCGGCAAAGCGGCATGACCGACCCCGGCGGAGCCCACTGGGCCACCACCTACGACCTGGCCGGCCGCATCACCAAACAGCTCGACCCCGACACCGGCACCACCACCACCGTCTACAACGACGCCGGCGACATCACCTCCACCACCGACGCGCGCGGCACCACCCTGACCTACACCTACGACAAACTGAGCCGAAAGACCGGCGAATACCACGGCACCACCCACCTCGCCGGCTGGGTGTACGACACCCTGCAGGCCGGGCGGCTGACCTCCTCCACCCGCTACACCACCGCCGGCAACTACGTCGTGGCCACCGTCGGCTACGACGCCTACGGCAACTCCACCGGCACCAAGACCACCATCCCGACAGCCGCCGGCACCGGCATCGCCGGCACCTACACCACCAACTACACCTGGACCAAAACACACCTCCAATCCACTGAAACGCAAAGCGCCGCAGGAAGCCTCGCCGGTGAAGTCCTCAGCAAGACCTACACCCGGCTCGGCAACCCGGCCAGCACCTCCGGCGCAGCCCCCTACGTCGCAACCACCACCTACAGCCCCTACGGCGAACCCACCCAGATGCAACTGGGCACCAACAACGACACCGGCTGGCTCACCTACACCCGCAACCCGTCCACCCACCTACTCACCGGTCAAAACCTCACCGTCCAAGCCGCCAGCCCACAGGTCGAGAACCTCACCTACACCTACAACCTGGTCGGCGAAATCACCCAAACCAAAGAGACCCAAGGCAACACCTCACCCGTCGAACACACCTGCTACACCTACAACAAACTCATGCAACTGACACGGGCCTGGACCGCGTCATCGTGCACCTCGCCCGCGAAAGGATCCATCACCGGACCCCAGCCCTACTGGACCAGCTGGTCCATCAACTCCTCGGGCGATCGCACCAAACAAATCCAACACGGCACCACGATCGGATCCACCGACGCCACCACCACCTACACCTACACCACCACCGGCCACGCACACGCGCTGACCTCCACCGCCACCAGCGGCTCGATCACCGCGACCGCCGCCTACACCTACAGCACAACCGGCTCCAACCTCAAACGCACCACCACCGGCGCCGGCGGCGGCACCCAAACCTTCACCTACGACGCCGAAGGCCGCCCAGCCACCCTGGTCACCCCAGCCGGCACCACCAAATACCTCTACGACGCCGACGGCAACCTCCTGATCCGCACCGAACCAACCGTCACCGTGCTCGTACTGCCCGACAACGAACAGGTCACCAAGACCAACACCGGCACCGTGCTCGGGTTCCGCTGGTACACCCACGCAGGCATCACCGTCGCCGAACGCGTCAGCGCACTCTGGTACGACTCATTCACCGACATCCACGGCACCAACCTGGTCAACATCCCCAACATCACCGGCGGCTTCGGCACTCCCATCCGCCGCCATCAAGACGCCTACGGCAACCCCATCGGCACCCCCACCGGAACCTGGTACGACCACAACGCCTACCTCGGCAAACCAGCCGAAACCGCCGCCGGCCTATCCGACCTCGGACCCCGTACCTACGACCCCGCCCTCGGCCGATTCCGGCAAGTCGACCCCATCCTTACCCCCTACGACCCCGGGCAAAACGACGGATACAGCTACGGCGCCCACAACCCACTATTCAACACCGACCCCACCGGCCAACACATCGGCCTCTGCCTAGACTCCTGCGGCAGCCGCGAAGACATCCTCAACCAGACGCGATTCCAACAGGCCACCTGGGCGGCGCCGGCCACATCCGCCCCGCAAGCAACCGGCGCGCTGCTCATGCCCCAGCCCGGTCAGACCGTCGCCCAGGCACCCGGCGCTGCGAACAATCCATCTGCACCCCCTGGCACGCCGGTCCAGGCCGTTCCCACTGGAGCTTCTGGTGCGCCCGCTCCTCCCGCACCCCAAGGCGACGCCCTTACCGGGGTGGGTGATCTCGCCAACTTCATCTGGAACCTCACCCCATTCCCCGACGCCATCAGCTGCTACCACGGGCACCTCTTCGACTGCCTCCTGGCAGCCGTGTCAGCCGTCGGCGTCACCAAGGCCGCCAGCATCGCAGCGAAAGTCGCCATCAACACGGGCAAAAAGGTCACAACGGAGGGCGCAAGTAGCCAATTGCCCGAGCTAACAATGACTCGGGCACAGTTGGAGGCGAAGTACAAGCATGCTGCAGACTTTGGAGTGGTCGACCCTCGAGGTGCTGTCGGATTTGACGCATACGGGAAAGCCGTGGATGCCTTCGTTCACGACCCTTCGACTATCCGGGTTGCAGGAACCTACCACAAAAGTCCTGCAATCTTGAACTATAATCCGACGTCCAGCTTGGTTATCGTACAGTCGCCGGACGGCGCATTCGTTAGTGGTTGGCACATGAGCCCGGCGCAACTTCAAAACGTGATCGAGAGAGGAAGTCTTGGTGGTGGCTGAGCGCTGGTGGTCATCTTGGGTGCCCGCGGTGGTGCCGTACGCAATCTTGCTGCGGCTACTGATCGACGGACGCATGTGTGGGGAGGAATTTGAGTCCGTCTTTCTTCCGCTTTACAAGCAGGACTCAACCGATTGGCCCGCTGATATCTTTGACATACTTGAGTCCCTCTTTTCGGACGTCGACGACTTTACGCCTGATGGCAAGCTTCGTGCCGAGGTCAATGGCATTGACGAACGAGAATTGCGAAAGCGAGGCGCATTGGTGTTTGAGCGCCTGTCTACTGTGGCTGGATGAGGCCTCGGGCTGGCGGGTAGTCTGAATGTTAATTTTAATGCGGAGCATATATGGCCGCATCAAATACCGAAAACCGGGAGCCCGTGGGGCGCATCCGGCGGGAGGGGACGGCCGAGCTGGGGGGCCTGGCGGTAATTGGAAATGCCTACGAGCAGGCTATGCAACCTTCGCCGCTCAGCGCGGGGGTTCGGAAGGAGCGACTGGCCCGACAAGATATGCGCATCGCCAAACCCTCGCGGGGCGCGCCCGGGCCGGCTCAGGTTTCGACGGATCCTCAGGCGCCGTCCAGGCGCTGTGTGATCGAACCACGGTCGCAGCTGAAGTGCCCGTGCTCTGGTTGGATCGGCACATGGTGATCGTGCGTGAAGCGAACGATGGCGATCCTGCTGGCACAGCAGCGGTGTTCCGGGCTGCCGGCTTGCACGTTCCGCGACAGCCATCCGAACGGCATCACATTTGGGTCGCAGTTTCCGGAGGGAACGTCGTTGGTGCAGTTGAGGGGACTTTTGATTCGGACTTCAATGGCAGGTGCCGATTCCCGCCCGAGGTAACTCGGCCGCACGGATATCTCAGTCAGCTCGGGGTCCTGGAATCGAGCCGTCGCAAGGGGGTGGGGACAGACCTACTCCGGGCATATTGCGAGGCGGCTGTGGATGCCTGGGTCTCGTTCATCGTCGCAAGCCCTGCGGATTTCGACGAGGGCATGACGGCGCGCAGCGGGTTCTTCGCCAGGTATGGGCTGGTTGAGGTCGGGACCGGTCTGTATCACCACCTCATTGGGGCGACACCACGCGACGTCATCGCGAGGATCCGGGCCCGTGCCGATCGGGTGAGGGAAGTTGCGCCTCCTTTGCGTTGACGTTGGTACAAGATAGCGTGCGATGTATGCCCGATTCGCTCGATGTTTCCAGCCCTCCGCCTCGGATGTCGATCCGTCAGATGTCGCGCTTGCACCAGACCGTGCGCGTGCTGGTTACCGTTAAGGCCAGCCCTCAACCGTCAAGTCAGTACGGCGACACTGTCTGCGTGGCGGGCACATTGATGGACGCCGCTGATCCGCAGTGGATACGGCTGTACCCTGTGCCATTTCGCTATCTCGAAGGGACACAGCGGTTTTCCAAGTACGAGATCATCAACGTCAAGCTGAATGAGTCCACACGAGACCAGCGACCGGAGAGCGCCAAGATCGACGCCACGTCGATCCAAGTCGACGGCAAGCTGTCCGGTTGGCGGGCACGCAAGCGCTGGGTCGAACCGCTCGTTGGGCCCACCATGTGCGCCATGCAACGTGCCGCGAGAGACAACGTTGATGCACCCTCGCTCGGCGCGATCCGGCCAAAGACGATCGATCCCAATCTGACCTTCAGCCGACACGAACCGTGGTCGGAAAAGCAACTCAAAGCGATCGAAGCGGCCTCCCAGGCGACGCTCTTCGGGCCAGCACCACCACTGACCCTTCGACCGCCCCGACTGGCTGTGCGGTTGCACTTCTGGTGCCATGAGGCCGGATGCACCGGACACAGCCTTCGGATCATCGACTGGGAGTTGACAGCGCTGCAGGGCCACTGCGCGCGACTCTCCGAAGCCGACCTAAAAGCCAGCATCACCAAGATGTTCATGCAGCGGATGTTCCTCCGCGACACCGACCCGATCATTTTCGTGGGAAACCAGGCGGACATCGTTCGACGCGCCTCATTCACCGTGCTCGGCGTCTACTACCCCAACAGGGAACTGGACACCACGCCGCCAATGTTGTGAGCGGCATTACAGATGGACAAGCGAGAGCCCCGGACGGTCCTTGACTAGCTCCTCCGTCACGATGTCACGATGGCAGATCGTGTGGTCTCGCTCGAAGCACAATAGCGCCACGACCTCGCCGTCGAGCAGTTCAACGACGTGGGCCAACGCCTCGCGGCCGTCGTTCGTGTGCAAAATGCGCCGGAAGCGGTCGCGACTGGACTGCCGCCCGGCGCGGAACGACTCCCGGTTGTCCTTTGGGTTACCGAGCTGCGGAAGATGTACGTACTGGATGCCGTGGTCGGCGAGCGCATCCCTAAGCCGGTTCTTGGACAGCCCAGGCTTACGTGACAGCGGGGTGAGCCTGACGTCGACCAGCACAGACACGCCCGCGTCGACCATCTGGTTGATCAGCTCGTCTGCGGTGCGACCCTCATAGCCGAGGCTGACTAGGCTGGCGCACTGTCGTTGGCTCACCCGCCCATCATGCCGCAGTTTGCTCCCGCTCGGCGCGGTACCCACCTCTCGCACAAGTACCTGGTGTCGGCCTGATAACGCCAATGCGGCCCTGTCTCGTCGGGAGGTCCAATGGCACGCTCGCGGCATGAACGATGGCGTGTGCGCGGTCGTTCGGAGGGTGCTGAGGTGCCGAACGTGAGGTGCGTATCGTACACCAGCGTAAACGGTCTCGAGGTGTCCCTGGGCGGGGCCGCAGAGCTGTCTGCGGTTCTGTTCGTGCTCTTCGAGGGCCTCCCTGAGCAAGGCCAGGCCGACCCAGAGTGGCCGTGTCCGAGCGGGCGCGGAGAGCCAGTCGCAGTAGTCCGCGGCGGACAGCAGCAGGTCGTCCACGACGACGCTGAACCCAGCAAACGCTTGGGCCGCGACATCGTGGTGGTGGGCGCGGGCCATCGTCTGTCCGACCGGTGCGAGCGCGGCCGGGGTCGCACCCTCGCCGTTCTCTTCGTTGCGAAGCCTTCGAATGAATGGAGGCCGGGCTAGGCTGCTGTTGAGAGTTTGGGGCAGGCAGGGAACAAATCATCGATCCCGACCCGGAGTAGCGGGATCGCGGCGAGGTGCTGTATCGCGCGGGCATTGCAGGTCTTGCCGCTGCTCGGTACTCCGTTGATCAGGATGACGACGGGTTCGGTGTCGCCTGGATTGATGGCCACAGGGGCAGTCTCCCTGGAGTTCCCACCAGGCGCCAGTGCTGTAGTCGAGCTGTCGCATCCGGTGGGCGTTAGCCTGACCCGAGTGCCCATGCTGCTGAACGCCGACGCGACGGTGTTGTCGGCTGCTGACTCCATTGCGCACGCCGGCACGGTGGTGGCGAGGTTCGGCCGGTCCGTGATACCGGGGAGCGTGTAGTAGCTCGTCGACACTCGATTGATTGTCTGGCGAAATGATGGCATCGCTGGGATACGGACGGCGATTTGACTCTGAGGCAATCACGCCGATCCGACCACCGTACTGTGAGGCGCATCACAGTACGGCTGTTGTGACGCGTGGAGTGTCGTTTCTCGGGGTGGTCGGTAAGGTGCAACGTTGCTGGGCCGGTGGGTGCCGAAACATGGTGTCCACCACCGCGCATTGGCGGACTTGGCAGGATTCGCCGACCCGACCGCCGCCATCGACACCTGCTCGGTGGCATTGGGCCGCGCCCGCGTCGCCGCGCACACGCTCTACCGGCCGATCGCAGACGTGCAGATCGCCATCAACCGCATCGCCTACACCGGCCCCGACCGCGAATAGCCCACCGCGCCCGCCACCCGCCCCGGCGGTGCATCTAGGTGCGCCCCGCGGCCCGAACGCGCAGCAACCGGCGCCTCGTGGGTGCAGCCGCGGCGGCCCGCCGATGGACAGACCGGTCAACCCTTGATCGGCGAGCCCGACCAGTGAAAGCCGCCCGATCCGCTGGCTGCCGATCCCGCAACCGGCAAAGGCAGTGGGGGCGCTGCGGGTGCCCCGGCGTCCGGTGAATCGTCGCCAACATCTGAATGGGCCGGCTGCGCGAGCAACTGCCCGTCGGCAGTCTGCTGCTTACGCAGAGGTTTCACAACGAAAGGTAATGACGTTCCGATAGTGCTCCAGCGTCGTTTGCTCCACTGAAACCGTCTTCCCAGTGCGCGCGAACCCTTCGAAATGATTGGGATGGTGTCGTAACCGATCCGGCAAGTTTCCCCGTTACACCAGAGGCGCAGGCTATTGACAAGGCGACCGCTGGGGAGTAGTCCAAGTGTCAGGCGATGGCACGACCGACATCGCTGGTCCCGAAAGGTCTGGGAGGCACAGGTGAGGCGACGAATTTCTGTCGTGACGATGTCGGTTGTTCTCATGCTTTTTGGGAGCATATTCACCGCACTAAATGCCAGTGCACACATTGAAACGAACGGTACAGTCGCATTGGGCTGCAGTGGCACATGGGAGAAGTCCGACGACGCGACGCGATTCACTATACAGGTGACGTGCACCTCGACCGAAACCAGGTTCGCCTGGGGGTGGAAGGCAAAATCTGACTGGACCGAGGTGGATGCTGACGATGATGGTATGAAGTGGACATTCTCGCCCAGTGGTCCTGACGGAGGGACGCACCCCTACAACATGGGTGGCGGTGATCAGGCGCACGGGAGCTTCGGTATGCCCAACAACACGACAGTATCAATGAGAGACGCTGTTACGCTTACAAATCTAGAATTCGGAGAGATCTTCTCTGCGGTTATCGCAGATTTCTCATTCGGCACCAATCCGTGCTTAGGTAAGCCGTCATCTGAGTGCCCGCAAATTGTAATGGCAGAACGCAACTGACTTGGGTAGCAAGTTCGCTAGCCACTGCCTTAAGCGCCCGCGCTGGCTGACTCCCACCATCGGCCATCTGACGTTCGGCGACACGTCGCGATGTCTCTATTGAGGCACGTTGATGTCGCATCCGTCTCAATCGTCACAAAGACGCAGTTCGCGTCGGGACTAGCGTCGATCGCAATGACATGAGCATGAGCGCCTGGCGTGGAGTCCCATTGTGCCAGGGCAGCTTCTTCTGGCGTGCCGAACAACCTCACGCCAGCAGGCGGGCTTATTTCGTGGGCCATAGTCAGGAATCGTAGTGGGCACGGGCCAAAATTTGGGCCCTGTCATACGTGGAACACGGCAAACAGCTCTCTTGGTGGCCTGGCAGCCATAGCCGTTTGAATTGCGCGGACGCTCATAGTCAGCCACGACCGCCTCGTGAGTGCCAGCGAACGAGGTCATGTGCGGAGGCCAACGGGCGACTGCTGCGAGGCCGGGCCCGATAGTCCATCGGCTCTGGGCGCCCGGGCCGCGAGGCGAGCAATGATCGAAACCTGTGGATGGTCGTCGGTGGGTGGCACGTGGCGGCGCACCTTGCTGGCGGCGGACTCGGCCGGGCGCTTCGGCGTGCTGCACGCTGGCGGCAGCGAGGGCGTAGTAGCCGACGACCCGGGTATCGCGGCAGGTGTCGTAGCACCGCGACGGGCCTCTTTACGTGGTTGCTCAGGGCTCGGGTTCCCAGATGGTCGTCCAGACTCGATTCGCCGCTGTCGAACTCGGCGGTCTTGTTGCCCTCTCGGATCGGGCGGGGCGTGGTGTTACTGGCCACAGGCCAGTAACACCGCGAAACGTCGCGGGTGGCTCCTCGACAACGCTCCCGTACATCGACCACGCCGACTCGCGCGGGACCGCCGCCAGACTCCTCGTGGCGGGCAGATCTGATGCGTGGCGGTTATGCCCGACACCGACACGGTTGACAGGGTATCTCGGTGTGACACAGGAACACGTGTTCAGCCGACGGGCTAGGCGGAGCGCGGGTGTGTCCGCTTGGGGGCGGGGAACCGCGCTTCGAGTGCTAAGGATGCCACGGTGGAATTGGCTGCTTCAACCGCTGCGGCCACCATGGGCGCGATGTGGCGGTCCTCCCAAATGAGGAGGTGGTCTAGGCGCCAGCGATCAGGGTGTGTCATGACGGGCGGTGGGATAAGGTCCCGATTCTTCAGGTTCTGATAGCCCTTCGTCTTGCCCCACCCGTATCGAGCGATCACTTCGCGGGCGATCAGGAACACGTGACGCGGGTCCCGCTGCCAGTCGGCGTCCGGGCGGTTTGCGTCCTCGGCAGCCTGTCTCATTTCCGCCTCCTTAGAGCGTAACGGGCCTTCGTGCAAAGCACGTCCTCCTTTCGCAGGCGCCCTTATGGGGCCAACGTGGACATCAGAAACGTAAGAAGCATGCAGATCCCGCAAAGTGGACTTGAACCGTCGGGGGAAGTTCCCGCCTGACTAGGTGCCGGAGCGTGCCGTAAGACCTCAGCTGTCTGAGGGGCCTAGCAGCTGAGCGGGGTGTCGAGAGAGGGTTTGTGCCGAAGGCAAATCGCGAGCCGTACTGCTATCGGGGGCGCGCCAGCGGCTCCGGCCCTGCAGCGTGGTGGCCGCCCTGGCAGCCTGGGACGGGGACGTGAATGGTGCTCGTGTGCCATGTCCTTGGCGTCGAAAACGGCGATAGCTTGCGGTTCGTGCGGAATGCCGGTTCCTTGTACACGTTGAGACGACCGGTTTAGTCCCCGGGTGACGCTCGCGCCGGTAACTGTCCGTAGCGAGTTGACCACCCACGGTGCATAGGGGCAGGCTGGCATTCAATCGGACGAACTTCGGCGGGGGTTGGTGGTGTGGTGATGAAGCCATCAATGCGGGTCGAAGAGTGACCGAATCAGCCGGGCGCTATCGCCTGTAACCAGCAGGAGCCTGACACGATCTGCCGGACGGGGCACTCGATGAGCGGACGCAGCACGGCCGGGGGACGGTCATCGATGACGCCGTACCGTCGATGGCGTGTGGTCATCGCCGCTCTCGCGGTCGCGGTGACGCTGGCTGCGGCGGGGTGCACGTCGACTAGCGGGCCAAATCTGCAAGATCCGAGCAGCCCGGCTACGTCGGCAGCCTCACCGATCTCCACACGATCGACCGTCGACGACGGGTCAGCGACGGCGGCCTCCACGCCGTCGCCGGGGACGACCCCGACGACGTCAGCCCCGGCTTCGACGACGGCCAGTACGGGGGCATCGCAGTCCTCGCCGCCGTCTTCATCGGCTCCGGGGAGCATTCGCGCGAAGGAGGCGGTGGACCGTAAGGCGGCCGAGCAGGCCTGGCTCGACTACGACACGGTCGCGCTGAGCCTGTGGAAAAAGCCAGCAAGGACCTGGAAGCCCACGCTGAGCAAGTACGCCGCCGAACCGATCCTTAGCACGGTGCTCAAGGGCTTGAAGAAATTCGTTGCGGACGGGAAGGGTAACTACGGCGAGCCGGTGCATCACCTGTACTGGCAGGTGCCGATCAACGGCGCGATCACGGCGAACCTGGGTGATTGCATCGACGATAGCCACACCGGATCGATGGATATCAAGTCCGGCAAGAAGCTCACCGTCGGCGTGCCGCACGACAATACGCTGATCTCCTTGGTGCGGGAGAAGGATGGCTGGAAGGTTGCCAACGTTACCTATCTGGTGAACGTGCCGTGCCCGGGACAAAAGCTGTCGGCCAACGAGGAGGGGTCGTCGATAGCGGCTGCGCGCAGCACGGCGGAAGCCACGTCATGATGGGGCGGCTGGTCGGTAGGTGGGGTACAGCCTTGGTATGCGTCGTAGCGGCAGCGCTTTTGGTGCTGCCGGCAACGCCGGCCGCCGCCGGCGATGGCATGGGGGACGGCGGTCCGACCATCACAGTCGGAGGCCAGGGCGGCACCGGTGGTGGTGACGGAACGATCGGCACCGGAATCGGTTCTCAGACGGATACGAGTTCTGGCGGTGGGTCGGGGGATAGCGGCGGCTCGTCGTCTGACGGGTCGGCCGGCCAGTCGAGCGGCGCCGGAAGCGAGGATGCGAGCGATCAACTCATGCCGTCGTGTACCGATGCGACGCCGATGGTCCCGCAGCCTCCGAGAGGGGATTCGCGGTGGGGTGGCGCGGATCCGGCCAAGAACGTGCTGTACCAGCGGCGATGCATCGTGGGCTACGAGTTGACCGATGGTGTCGCCACCGATACTCCGGTGTGGTCGACCGACTACATCGTGGGCGCCAGGGGCGAGCCCGCGCCGCCGCCTCCGCCACCTGATCCGAAGGTGGTTGCGCAGCGGGTGTGGGCGCATATGCGCACGACGATCCCGGCGCCGGGAGCGGAAACCTCCCCGGATTTCGCAACAGCGCTGGATCCCCGGCTGGGTTTGGGCCGCACCTATGTGAATGTGTGGGTGTGGTTTTGGGCGATCCCCGATGTGTGGCAGCCGATCACGCAAACCCTTACCTCGCAGGGGGTGTCGGTGACGGTGACGGCCGAACCGACCTCCCTGGTGTTCGATCCGGGTGACGGCGGTGCGCCGGTGCAGTGCGCGAACGCGCCGGGTCTTCCTTACACCGCACCCGATCCGGGCGCGGCGGATCAGAATCCGGATCCGAACACGGCCCGCATCGGCGGTTGTGGCTACCAGTACACCAAGGCCCACGACAGCGATGACCTGGTGACGGCCAGGTTATCGATCCCGTGGCACGTGACCTGGTCGAGCAACATCGGCCGCTCCGGCGATCTGGGCACGCTGACGACCTGGTCTGCCACGCCACCGTTCGTGGTGGAGCAGATCGACGCGGTATTGGTGCCTAATCCGACAACAGACGGCGGCAGGTGAGCACGGTGGCAGCAAAGACGAAACCTGCAGCGGCGGCGGCCACGACGCCGCTGGTCAACGGCTCGCAGGTGTCGGTTCGCGCGGGCGGGCTGCCGACCAGGCAGCGCCGACCGGGCTATATCGCGCTGCTGGTGGTGTTGGTGATCGGGCTAGGCCTGGCCGGCGGGTTTCTCTACACGTCGGCGGGATCCAAGGCGACGGTGCTGATCGTGGCGCGGGATGTGCCCGCGGGTCAGGTGATCATCCGACAGGATGTCACGACCGCGTCGGTGGCCGGCGATGTGAACGCCATCGCGGCGGGCAATCTCGGCGCGGTGATCGGCCGACGCGCGGTGGTGGAGCTGTTGCCGGGCACGGTGCTGCAGCAGGCGATGCTCGGCTCGGGGCCGAAGATTCCGGCCGGCTCGGCGCAGGTCGGGCTGGAGCTGCCGCCCGGGACGCTGCCGGCAGGCGGGCTGCTCGCGGGGGATGCGGTACAGGTGTGGCGGTTACCTGCCAAGAACGCCGCCGATCCGGCGGCGGTACCGACGCTGGTAGCGAAGGCGACGGTGGCCACCGCCATCACCGATCCGGCCCGCGCGGGTGGCTTCCTGGTCACGGTGACGGTGCCGGCCGGCGATGCGGCGGCGGTGGTGGCGGCCGGGGGCGCCGGCCTGGCCACACTGGTGCTGGTGGGCCCGTCGTGATCATCGGGGTGTGCTCCGGGAAGGGCGCGCCGGGCGTGTCCACGTTGGCGGCCGCGCTGACGCTGGTGCTGCCGGGGCGTCGGATGCTGGCCGAGTGCGACCCGTCCGGGGCGGATGCACCGTTCCGGTTGCGGTCCTTCACCGGTGGATTCCTGACGCCCGATCGATGGTTGGGGTCGCTGGCCGCAACGGCCCGGCTGGGCGGTGCTGACCCGTACGAGTTCGCGCAGGATTCCATCCTGGGGGTGCCGGTGATGCCCGCCGGGTTGACGGCGGACCGGTTCGGCCCGATCCGGCCGCTGTGGCCGCAGGTCGCGGCCGCCCTGGTGCAGGCTCCGGGTGTGGTGGTGGTGGACCTGGGCCGGATGCACCCGGCGCATGCGGCGCTGCCGGTGGCCCGCGCGGCGAAGGTTCTGCTGGTGGTCGGCCGGCCGGACACGGCCGGGCTTGCTCATCTGCGGGAGCAGTGCTCGGCGATGTTGCCGGTGGTCGGGTTGGGCCCGAACCACGCCCCGGCGGTGATGGCCGTCGCGGCCCCCGCCGGCCCGCGCGTGCGGGCCGGGCGGCGCGGGCGGGGCGACATGGCGGCGGTGTTGGCGGCGGCGGGCCTGCCGTGCCCGGTGGTCGGGGTGATGCCGCACGACCCGGCGGCCGCGGACGGGCTGTGGTCGGGGCCGCTCACCCGCGCGCTAGCGGGCTCACCGCTGCTGCGTGCCGTCCGCGAGTTGGCTACCGAGGTGCTGCGGCTGCGCCCGGACGTGGCGGCGGATCTGGCCGTGCCGCCGCCTGCTGATCCACCCCCAGGTCGTGTTGCCGACCGCGGGGTGCCGGCCACGACGGCGGATCGGGGTGTGACGGCGTGACGGCATCGATCGTGGATTACGCGGTGGTCAAGCGGCTGCAGGGCCGGGTGGCCGAGGAGCTGACGGTGCTGCGGCAGCGTCGGGAGGCGGCGGGGGAGCCGACGCTGTCGGATTCCGACGAGCGGCAGCTGGCGCTGTCGGTGATCGGCCGGGTGGTGGCCGAGCACATGCGCTCGCTGGTGGCGGCCGGCAAGGATTTGCCGGACGGCTCGGTGGACCTGCAGCTTGTGATGGCGGTGGATGCGGCGATCTACGGCGCCGGCGTGCTCTCCGAATTGCTGGATGACCCGGATATCGAGGACATCGACATCAACGGCTCCGACCGGGTGTGGCTCACCTACGCCGACGAACGCGGAACCCTGCCGGGCGCCCCGGTCGCCGCCTCCGATGACGACCTGGTCCAGATGGTGCAGAACTTGGCTTCGTACGTAGGGGTCAATGCCCGGCCGTGGACACGCAGCCATCCGACGCTGAATCTGCGGCTACCAGGCGGCGGCCGGCTCGCGGCGACAATGTCGGCGTGCGAGCGGCCGGCGGTGTCGATCCGACTCAACCGATACCCGCAGATGAATCTGGCCCAGGAGATCGACCTGGGAACGATCGACGAGCAGCTGGCCGCGTTCTTGCGGGCGGCGGTGACGGTCCGGCTGAACATCATGGTGGCCGGCGCAACGGGCGCCGGTAAGACCTCACTGCTGCGCGCCCTAGTCAACGAGATACCGCCCTCGGAACGGCTTTTGGTCGTGGAGAAGGCACTCGAACTGGGCGTGGGGCACGACCCGGCGGCGCACCCGAACACGGTCGAGCTGGAGGAGGTGCTGCCGGACCCGGACGGCAGGGGAGGACTGTCGATCGATGATCTGGTGGACCAGTCGCGGCGGCACAACCCGTCGCGGGTGATCGTCGGCGAGGTGATGGGCCCCGAGGTGGTGGCCATGCTCTCGGCCATGTCGCAGGGCAACGACGGCTCGCTATCGACGGTGCATGCCCGTTCGGCGGCCGATGCGATCAACCGGCTGTGCACCTATGCGATGCAGCACAGCAGGCTGGATTTTCCGGTGACGTCGGCGCTGATTTCCGGCGCGATCGATTTCATCGTCTTCATCCGCAAGAACCCTCGCAGTGCCGGTCAGCGGCACATCACCGAAATCCTGGAGATCGGCCAGTACGCGGCGGGCGGGGTGACAACGTCACGGATTTTCACGCCGTCGCCGGTGGATGGCCGCGCGGCCCGGGCGCTGGACGTGCCGATCATCCGCGGCGATCGCCTGGCGGATGCCGGATACGTCGAGCCGCCGCTGTAGGGGGATGAGATGTTGCCGACCGTCGGGTTCTTGACCGCCGCACTGGTGTGCGGCGCCGGGGTGGCGGCGCTGGCGGCGCTGGTCCGGGAGATCCGCGGTGTGCCTGGGGATCCGACGCGGCCGCCGCGGATCCGGCTGGCCTCGGCGGTTCGCTCCCCGGCGGTGAGTGTCCCGATCGCCGGGGCGGTGCTGGCCGGTGCGGCGGTGCTGGTGGCGACCCGGTGGCCGGTGGCGGCTGTCGGTGTGGCGCTGTTGATCGCGTTGTGGCCCAAGCTGTTCGGCGGTAAACGGGCCGAGCAGCGGCGCATCGCGCAGCTGGAGGCTTTGGTGGCGTTCACCGAATCGTTGCGGGACACGGTGGCCGCGGGGGACACCCTGGAGCAGGCGCTGCCCGCGGCGGCGAAGGGCGTCACCGCGCTGCTGCGGCCGGCGCTTGCCCGGCTGGTGGGCCAGATCCGGGCCCGGGTGCCGCTGGATGAGGCGCTGACATCGCTGGCCGCCGAACTTCGCGACGCGTCCGCCGATCTGGTGATCGGCGCCCTGGTGCTCAACGTGCGGCGGCGCGGTGACCGCCTGACCGATGTGCTCACCGGCCTGGCCACGTCGGCGCGGGAGGAACTGGATATGCGCCGCCAGGTGACCGCGGGGCGGGAGGAGACCCGCCGCGGGGTGCAGATCGTGGCGGTCGTCACGGCGGCGCTGGCGGTGTTCCTGACCATTTTCGGCCGCGGGTACGTGGCCGCGTACAACAGTGTGGGCGGCCAGGTGGTGCTGGCCGTGGTCGCGGGCATCTTCGCCGCCGGGTTCTTCTGGATGCGCAGGCTGTCCACGCCGCCGCCCCGGCCGGCGGTGCTGGCCTACCCGGATCGGCGCATCAGCCCGGCGGAACAGCGGATGTTGACGGCACTGCTATCCGCCCCGGCAACGGATCGGGGGGCGGCCCGGTGATCGGCATGGTGGCCGCCGGAGCTGCGGCGGGGCTGGTGATGTGGCTTTTGATCGTCGCCCTGCTGCCGCTCCGGACATCGCCGGTGGTGCAGTTGGCGCAGCTGGATGCCCTGTATGCGGCGGTGGGGGAGCGGACCCTGGCCGCAGAACGCACCGGTGACAGGCCGGGGCTGGTGTCGCGCCTGGGCGGCTGGGCGGACCGTTTCTCGGCGCGCCGCGGTATCCGTTACGGCTCGCTGCGGGCAGATCTGGCGGTGTCGGGCCGGCGGTTGGACGAAACGATCGGCGCGAAGGTGCTGGCCGGCGCGGCCGGGTTCGTAGGCGGGTTGCTGCTGTTGGGTGTGATGGCGGGGGCAGGAGTGCCGGTTCCCCCGGCGGTCGTGGTGGTGGTGGCCGCCGCGGCCGGCGTGGGGCTGTTCTTTGCGCCGGACGCGCAGGTCAGGTCGGCGGCGAAGGCGCATCGCAGCGAGTTCCGCCAGGCCCTGTCGGCGTATTTGGATTGGGTGCAGCTGGAGATGGCCGGCCGGGCCGCGCCCGCCGAGGCGCTGCCCGCGGCGGCGAGGGTGGGGTCGGGCTGGCCGTTCGCGCTGATTCGGGACACGCTGTTTCGGGCGGCCCGTGCCGGCGCCGATCAGTGGACGGCGCTGGCTGAGCTGGGCTCGCGGCTCGGCGTGGCCGAATTGCGGGATCTGGGGCAGCTGATCCATCTGGTGGCCGCGGACGGCGCGCAGGTCCGCTCCACGCTGACCGCCCGGGCAGCGGCGATGCGCCGCACGGCGTTGGCGGAGGCGACCGGTGAGGCCGGCCGAAAGGACCAGTCGATGCAGCTGGCGCAGATCGTTTTGGGCCTGGGGCTTTTGGTGTTCATCGGGTACCCGGCGCTGGTCAACATTTTGTCCTTCTAACAGATCCGGATGCAGTAGAAAGGGGAAAACCATGATGGTGCAGCAGGTTCTGTGCTGGCAGGCATGGATGGTGGCCAAGGTGGCCGGCGGGGTGGACGCGATGGCCCGCCGGGTCGGCAGGATCCGCGGCGAGGATGCCGAGCGCGGGAACATCAGCACACAGCAGGTGATCTGGATCGCCGTCGGCGCCGCGTTGGCGATCGCCGCGGCAGGGGTGATCACGGTGCTGGTGATGAACAAGGTCAACGGCATCGATCTGGACACGCCGAATCCGTGACAGCCAGGCGCTGGCGCGGCGTGGTGCCGCGCCAGGCTGTGTCGTGTCCTTGCCGCCGACCGATCGCAGACCGCGGCTCGGTAACGGTGCAGGCGGTGATCACACTGCCGGTGATCGTCACCATGACATTGATCGTGGTGCAGCTGGCGGTGCTGTGGATGGCGCACAATGCGGCTGCCGCCGCGGCACAGGATGGTGCGGCCGCCGCCGCGGCATACACAGCCCCGGATGGTGCGGGCGTCGCCGCCGCCCGGGAGTTCTTGCAGCAGACGGCCGGCGGCCTGATCACCGGTGCGGATGTGCAGGCGGCCAGCGGCGTCGCGGCGGTGACGATCACCGTGACCGGTCAGGCGTACACGATCTTGCCGTTCATGCATCTTGCGGTGTCGGCGTCCGGGTCGGCGCCAATCGAAACGGCGGGCGGCCGATGAGCGGGTACCGTCACCTCCTGGCCGCCGCCGAACGTGGGCAGCGGGGAACATCCACAGTGGGCATGGTGATCGTGGTGCCCGTGCTGATGGCGTTGGCCCTGCTGGTGGTGGGGTTGGGCCGTACCGTCGCAGCACACGATCAGGTGGTGTCCGCGGCGCGCTCGGCGGCCCGTGCCGCATCGTTGGCGACCAGTCCAGCCGAGGCGGCCGCAGCCGCCCGGGCGGCCGCCGGGGCAGCTCTTGCCGGGCAGTGCCAGGACACACAGATTGATCCGCAGGTATCCGCCTTCGCGGCGGGTGGCGCGGTCACCGTGTCCGTGACGTGCACGGTGTCGCTGTCTGATGTGGCGCTGTCGGGGCTGCCCGGGCACACCACCTGGTCGGCGACGGCAACGGCGCCGATCGAGTCGTATCGCCAGCTGAGCACCGCCGGGGGGAACTGACCGTGGCCCGGCGGATAGAAACCTTGGCGGGGCGGCTGGGCTCGGCCCGCCGCAGCGGGGTCGAGCGGGGCGAGGGCGCGGCGATCTGGCTGGTGCTGGTCACCGTGGCGTTGGTTGCGCTCGCCGGGTTGGTCTTCGACGGCGGCCGCGCCGTCGCCGCCCGAGGCGAGGCCATGTCCATCGCGCAGCAGGCCGCCCGGTCCGGGGCTGACGCCGTCTCGGCCGGGTCGCTGCACGGGGGCGTCGACCCCGCAGTCGGTGTGGCCGCTGCCGAGACGGCGGCGTGGGCGGTGCTGGACGCGGCGGGCGTGCAGCCAGGCGACGCTGCGGTGACGGCCACGGCGGCGTCGGTGACCGTGACGGTGACGGTCACCCGCCGCACCGCGATCTTGTCGATCGTCGGTAAGGACACCTTGTCGGGCACCGCCACGGCAACGGCCCAGCCGGTGACGGCGGGCAACTAGGAATGGGGACCCGATGATGCGGGTGGTGAGGTCGTTCGCCGCGACGCTGGTGGTCGTGGCCATTGTGGTCGGAGTACCGGTCGGTCTGATTGCCGCCGTTGGGAATCCGGCCGAGCAGTGGCCGGCTCTGGCGGCGGGGGACATCTCCGACCGGGTGGTGCTGGCGGTCCTGGCGGTGATCGTGTGGATCGCGTGGGCCCAGTTCACCGTGGCGATGCTGGTGGAGCTGGCCTCCGGGATCCGCCGCACTCCGGTGCCGCGTCGCATCCCCGGTGTGTTTGCCGCGCAGCAGCACCTGGCCCGCACGTTGGTGACGGCGGTGTTGATGCTGGCCCCGGCGGTGGTGTCCGCGGTGTCCCCGGCCGTGGCCGCCCTGACCACCGCCGCGCCTGCCGCGGTAGCCAGCTATCAGGTTCCTGCGCCGGCCGCGTCGCCCCGGCAGTCGGCCGATCTGTCGTCGCCCGCGCTGCACGACGACTCTGCGGCAGTCCGGTCAGCGGCCCGGGCAGTGCAGATCACCTCGGACGGGCCACACACATGGTGGGATTTGGCGACCGTCCACACCGGGGACGGCCGGAATTGGTCGACCCTGTGGCAACTGAACGCGGGCCGTCCGCAGCCGGGTGGCGCGCGTGCCACCGCAACGGGGCTGTTGCGTGACGGATGGAATGTTCTGGTCCCCGCCACGACCAGCGAGCAGGCCGAGCCGGCCGAAGCGCCGGCACGCTCCGCGGCCGCCGGCGTGGATGTGACTGTGCAGCCCGGCGACAGCCTGGCGAAGATCGCCTCCGACCATGACACCACCTGGCCGCAGCTGTGGCAGGCCAACAAGGGACGCACCGAACCCGACCAGGAAACGCTGACCGACCCGGACCACATCGAGCCGGGCTGGACCATCACCATCCCCACTCCGCCCGCGCCGGCACAGGCATCCGCCGGCCTAGATGTCACCGTGCAGCCCGGCGACAGCCTGGCGAAGATCGCCTCCGATCACGACACCAGCTGGCCGCAGCTGTGGCAGGCCAACAAGGGACGCACCGAACCCGACCAGGAAACGCTGACCGACCCGGACCACATCGAGCCGGGCTGGACCATCACCATCCCGTCTGCACACCATCAGCCGCCCGCGGGCGTGGACACCGTCCCGGCTGGCGGCCGCCACCACGCCGCGGGGCCGACCGCCGACCAGCCCGATTCCGCAGCACCCGCAGAACCGTCCGCGCCGCCATCACCGCCGACAACCTCCAGGCCGCCCGCGACATCCACATCGCCGCAACCCGCCCGGGGCGCACCGGAATCCGCCGCACTGTCGCCGGCACAGACGACACCGCCGGCGCCGAGCGGAACGGCGGGTTTGCATCTGGGCGATGCCACCGCGCCGCCAGCCCACCGTCCCGGCTCGGTGACCACGGCTGTGCCAACGCCTGCCGCATCGGCGGCCCGGCAAGCCAGCATCGACGGCGAGGCCGAGTTCGAGCCGATCGGCTGGCCGATGCTGGCAATCGTCGGTGGTGGCATCCCGCTGCTGGCCGGGGTGAGCTTCCTGACGCTACGTCGATATCGCCGCCGACAGGACAGGTTCCGCCGGCCCGGGAGGGCGATCGCCGGCGCGCCCGCCCGGTTGCGCCGGATGGAGCAGGCGTTGCTCACCGCCGGGCCTGGCGCAACCGGCACGGTCAATCGGCTCGATCACGCCTTGCGCGGCCTGGCGGCCGCGGTGCGCGACGGGACCCTGCGTGCCCTGCCCGCCGCCGTGGCCGTCCGGATAGGCCCGGACGGGATCGAACTGCTGCTGGCCCGCGCCGATGTCAGCGCGCCGGAGCCGTGGCGCGCCGACGCCGACGGGCTGCACTGGCTGCTGCCCGCCGAGGCCCTCCTGATCTACGACGACGCCACCGAACGGGAGCACACCCTGGCCCCCTATCCGGCGCTGGTGTCCGTGGGCCACACCAGCAGCGGCGAGCAGTGGCTGCTGGATGTGGAGCAGATCGGGGCGCTGCGCCTGACCGGCCCCGCAGCGCGGTGCGCGGATCTGCTGCGATTCATGGCCGCGGAGCTGGCGCACAACACCTGGTCGGAGATGCTGACCGTCACCGCGGCCGGCCTGGGCAGCGAGCTGGCGCCACTGAACCCGGACCGGCTGACCATCACCGACGATCCCGCCGCTGCCACCGCGCAGCTGCGGCGACACGTCGCAGATGTCCGCACTGACCGGGACGCCGGGGTGTCCGTGTTGGACGGGCGGGCCCTGGGCGGCGATCGGGAAGTGTGGCCGCCTCAGGTGCTGCTACTGGCCGACGGCGGCGACACCGCGGACCTGTCGGAGGTGATCGACCAGGTGCAGGCGGACCCTGCGCGGCTCGCCGCCGCGGTGGTCTTGACCGGGCGGGCAGACGTGCAGGTCGGCTGGCAGGCACGACTGGACGAGGATGGCCTGCTGCACATCCCGGACCTGGGCATCCATGTCATCGCCGAACGGCTGCCGGCGCAGGAGGCGGGGCAGCTGGCCGAGCTGCTGGCCGGGGCCGGCGACGTGCAGGACGTGCCGACGCCGCCGTCGACGGGAGACCGGCCCTGGAATGATTTCGCCGATGCCGCCGGCGCGCCGGTCCCGGACGCGGCGGCCACCGGGCGGCCGCCGCTGCATGTGGCGGGCCAGCTGGCCACCTCCACGCCGCGGCTGTTGCCCTTGTCAATCGACGCCTACACCGCCCGGGCGGCTGCCACCGCCGAGGATGTGCAGGCGCTGGCCCCATCGGTGGGTGACGGGCGCCGCGGCGACGTGGAGACCTCGCTGTCGGGACTGGACGCCGATCTGGCCGACTGGCGGGAGCCGGACTGCCCGCGACCGAAGATCACGCTGCTCGGCCCGGTACAGGTGCACGCCGGCGGCCAGCTACCCACCGACAAGCCGCGCGTGGCGTGGAACACCGAGGTGATGGCCTTCCTGGCCTGCCGGCCCCAGGGCGCCACCGCCGAGCAGTACGGCACCGCGCTGTGGCCGGACGACCCGGATATCGTCGGAAAATCCAAGGTTCGCCAATCGGTGCACATCGTGCGCCGTTGGCTGGGAGCAAACCCGCGCACCGGCAGGGACTACCTGCCGACGAACCCGGGCGTGTCGGGCATCGTGTATCGCATCGAGGACGCGCTGGTGGACGCCGACCTGTTCCGGCAGCTGCGATTGCGCGGCACGGCCCGCGGAGCGGACGGCATCGCCGACCTGCAGACGGCGTTGACGCTGGTGCGCGGACTGCCGTTCGACCGGCGCCGACCCGCCGGCTACGGATGGCTCGCCGCGGATGCACTGGACCACCAGTACACGGCGATGATCGTCGATGTGGCGCACACCGTGGCCACCCATCACCTTGCAGCCGGCGACCCGACGGCCGCCGCCGCAGCAGCCGAGGTGGCCTTGTTGGCCGGCAGTTTCGAAGACACCCCACTGCTTGATCTAGCCGCCGCGTGCGAGGCACGCGGCATGGACGCGGAAGTCGAGGCCTATGTGCGGCGGATCATGGCTAACCACGACGTCGACGAGGAGGTCGATCTGCCGCCACGAACGTTCGAGATCCTGCACCGCCGCGGCTGGCTCCGCGAGGCCAGCTGACCCCGCCTGCGAAACCGGCCATGAACGCATCCCGCGACGCCGGCGTGCACCACTCCCCAGTGGCCCGCCGGGTGAACACCACCTGGGAACTGCTGCGCGTGGGGTGGGATCGAGCGTGGGCGTTCACCCCGATACTGCGGCGATCCACCCCCGCCGCCCGGGCGGCAGCGACCAGGTGGTCCTGGCAGTGGCTGGTGGTGGTCTGGTTGGCGGTGTGCGTGCTGCCGGCGTCGCTGCTGAACGTGTGCTCCACCAGCAGCACCGTCTGGATCGTGGACGGGGCGTCGGCGACCGTCCGACCCACCCCGGCGCGGCACCCCGGGCAGCGAGCCCGGGGCGCGTCGATCGTGTGGACCGCCGCGTTCGTTTCTCAGGTGGCGTTCCTGCTGCTGTGCTTTTGGTGGGTGCTGGACCTGTGGTGGCCCGGTCTGATGCTTGCGTCGCTGTGGATGAGTGCCGTCGCACTCGTCCTGGCCGTGTATGTGCGGGACCGCGGATGGCGAACCGGAGCCGAGTTGACCGCCGAGGCACGCCGGCTGGCCGGCCGAATCGCACCGGCTATGTGGTGACGGATCTGGTCGCCTCTCGCCCCGGCACCGCGAGGGCCTCGGCTTTGATGCGAAGCATGCAGCAACGATGGGCGGCCGAGGGCGCGGTCGGGGTGTTGCACGCCGACAATGCCCACCTGACGGGCTACTACCGCCGACTGGGGTGGACGATGCGGACGAGCGGTGACAGTCTCCAGATGCGCTGGCCGGCAGTCAGTCGGCAAGGTGGCGTGTCCTCGCGGAGTGAGGCAGGGTGAGCGGGTGGAAGCTCTGATCACCTCCGCCGCCCTGGTCATCGCGGGCGTGGTCGCCGGCCTTCTGATCGGGTGGGGTCTGCCTCGCGCTGCCCACGACAACACCGGCGGGCAGGTGGCGCCCACCGCGGAGCCACCAGCGGCCGGCGGCGGCCCAACGCTCGCCCCAGCCGTACCGGGTGATCACGAGCAGCGAATGATGTGGGGCCGACCGCCAACGTGATCACCACGTGGCTGAGTATTCATCGGAAGGTGCCACCGTGAACGATCGTCCGGCCCCCGTGGACGGCTACGACGAGGTCCTGTCCGACGTCGTCGAGCTGCTCGAGCGTGCCCGGTCGGCGGCCGCACGCAGCGTCAACGCTGTCATGACGATGACCTACTGGCAGGTCGGTCGGCGAATCGTGGAGGACGAGCAGTCGGGTCAGGCTCGAGCGGCGTACGGCGAGGCTCTACTCAAGCGGCCCGCCGGCGACCTGACACGAAGGTTCGGGCGCGGCTTTAGCCGTCAGAACCTTCAGCAGATGCGACAGTTCTACCTCACCTGGTCGCCGCAGGAGATTCGCCAGACGTCGTCTGGCATTTCTCTGGCGCCCGCCGCCGAGCCGGCCGGAGGTCCATCCGCGGCACTGGACAGCCCAGAGGACCTATCCGATGCCGCGTTCCCGCTGGCGTGGTCCGCCTACGTACGGCTGTTGTCTGTCAAGAGCCCCGACGCCCGCCGCTTCTACGAAACCGAAACGCTGCGCAGCGGATGGACCGTCCAGCAACTCAGCCGGCAGATCAACTCCCTGTACTACGAGCGCACGGCCTTGTCGACGAACAAGGCCGCGATGCTCACCGACGGTGCGAAGGCGACCCCGGCCGACCGAGGAACCCCGGAGGAGGCCATCAAGGATCCGCTGGTGCTTGAGTTCCTGGGGCTGAAAGACGAGTACTCCGAGTCGGACCTGGAGGACGCCCTGATCAATCACCTGGCGGAGTTCCTCCTCGAGCTCGGTGACGATTTCACCTTCCTCAGCCGGCAGCGCCGGCTGCGGATAGATGACACCTGGTTCCGGGTCGACTTGGTCCTGTACCACCGGACGCTGCGTTGTTTGCTGCTCGTCGATCTTAAGATCGGGCGCTTCTCCTACCAAGACGCCGGCCAGATGCACCTGTACCTGAACTACGCCCGCGAGAACTGGATGAAACCCGGCGAGAACCCTCCGGTCGGGCTCATCTTATGCGCCGAGAAAGGCGCCGACGAGGCCAGATATGCCCTCGACGGTCTCCCCAACCCCGTCCTCGCCTCCGAGTACCGGCTCGCCCTTCCCAACGAAAGGGCTCTCGAGTTGGAGCTGGCCCGCACACGACGTGAGCTGGACTCGCGCCAGCCGGAGGCCCCGACCGACTGATCCGGACAGCTAATCCGAATATGCCAGACAGCGTCTGGCATATCTGGACGGGCCGCATGCAGGGAAGGCCGGCCGGCTAATCATGTGTGAGCGGGTTGACGGCCTGGTCGCCGGCATTCGGCCGGGGTGACAGGGCCGATCGGCCGGCGCTGGTGGCCGGCCGGAGGTCAGGCGTGTTCGTGCAGGTGGGGCCGCTGTTACCCCTGCTGCGCTGCGGCTGGGGGTGGCAGCTGCTGGCATGGCGTTAACAGGGGGTGGGACAGCGGTTCGCAGCGTGGTCGGTGTCGGGTTCGGCATCGATTCATGCGGGGTGGCTGTGTTCCGAGACAACGCGATCGTGGGCTGCTGGACGGCGCTGGCCGACCGACTGGACCGGGCTGGAGTGCTCGCGCGGTGGGCTTCGTTGGAGCCGGCGCTGGACGGGGTCGGTTCGGTCGGCGAGTTGCCGACGCTGACGGCGCAGGGCTGCGACCCGCAGGCGGCCGATGAGCTGATCGGCGCGCTGGTGCGTCGCGCGGCGGTGGCCGGCGGAGGCGATGCGGACGCCGCGGTGCTGGTGGTGCATCTGCTGTCGCGGGGCGTGCTGGCGTTGGCGCGGCGCCTGGCGGATCTGTCCGACTGCGTGGTGGACCTGGCGGTGGGGGAGTTGTGCTGCCAGATACGCGCGTTCCCGATCGATCGGCGGCACCGGGCCTACGCGGCGTCGCTGTTGCGGGACACCCGCAGCGCGCTGCTGGCGGAGCTGCGGCCGGCGCGGCGCCGCGCCGAGGTGTTGATCGATCCGCTGGATGGGCAAGCGACGGCACTGTGGGAGCACGCAGCTGCCGCCGCGGTGTCCGGCGGCCAGGGGCCGGAGTTGGGCGAGGTGCTGCGCTACGCGGTGGACGCCCGGCTGGTCTCGGCCGACGATGCGCGGCTGCTGACGGAGGTCACTCGCCACGGCGGGTACGGCGGCCGCGGTCGGGAGCGAGCGGCGTCGGCGCTGGGGTGCAGCGTCCGCACGGTGGGTCGCCGCCGGGCGTCCGCGGTGGCGGCGCTGCATCGAGCGGCCCCCTTGTTGGCGGCGGCTTTGACGTGATCGGTGACCGATTCACCGCGCACCGGCACCTGGTGTCAGTGCCGGCGGCAGGACGGAAGGAACGGGGGTGCACGGTGACGGGATCGGTGCGGCCGATGGCGGACGACGGCCGGGTCGCGGACATGCTTGCGACGGTGGCCGCGGCGAACGGCCGGCTGGCCGTGGAGCTGGATGTGATCGTCGCCGGCCGCGACTCGGTTAGCCAGGCGACGATCACCAGGCTGCGGCATCTGATCGACCAGGTCCAGCCTGCGGTCGCGGCGCGGGAACAGCTCGCGCTGATGGACCCGGCGGTGCTGCTGGACGGGGTGGCGGAGTGGAAGGTCCGCCGCTGCCCCGGCCTTCGCAGCGGGGGCGCCAGGTGAGTGTGCGGGAACGCGAGCACCATGACTCCCAATCCGTGGCGCCACTGGCGCGGGACCGGCTGGGCGAGTTGACGGTTCCGGAGTTGCTTGAGGTGATTCGCAGGCAGCAGGAGACACCGGTCGTGGCCGGAGCGCCCCCGGGGCCGCGAGGACCGCTCGTAGGGTGGGGCGCCGCGCCGGTTGCGCTGCCGCGAATCGCGACCACGCTGCACTCGACCGACGGTGCTTTGATGCCGCCGCCGGCTGCGCCGCGCCGGCGGCAGTGCAGCAGCCGCGACACGGTGCGGGCCTTCCTGTCCGACCCCCGTCGCCGGCATCGGGTGGCAGCGGAACCCGGCGGCAGCCCCGTGGTGGCGGTGATGTCGCTGTTCGGCGGCGTGGGCGCGAGCACGACCGCGGGGGCGCTGGCCCGCCGGTGGGCCAGCGGCGGGCGGCGGGTGGTGCTGGCAGACGCAACCGGGGCGTTCGACCCGCACTGGCCGGGTGAGTTGCGGGCACCGCGGGTGGCCCAGTGGCCGGACCTGCGCGACGACCGGCAGGTGGCCGGTCTGATCGCGGCGAGGCTGCGGGCCGCCCCGGCGGTCGTGATCGACGGCGGCCGGGCCGGATCGTGCCCTCCGATCCAGGCGGTACGAGCCGTCGTGGACGCGGCACGACGGCTTCATGCCGTGGCCGTGCTGGACCTGCCCGCCGGGGATGGCTGGCTGGCCGCCACGGCGCCGATCGGCGCCGATGTGGTGGCGCTGTGTTGCCGCGCGCAGCCGCGGCAGCTGCGGGTGTCGGCCGAATGCCTGCGCGATTTGGCCGCGGCGGGGCGGTGTCTGCCGCCGGTGATCGGCGTGGTGACCGGCCCGGGCCGGGCCGGGGCGGCGCTGGCCGCCGGGTCGGATGTGACCGCTGGGTGGGTGCGCCTGTGCCGGGCCGCGGCCGGGGCGGGTGTGACCGTGCTGGCCGCAGCCGCGGATCTTGCAGGACAGGACAAGGGAGGGGTGCGCTGATGTGGTTGATCGGAATGCTGGGTGCGGCGGTGAAGCCGACGCCGCCGGGCAGCGACGGCAGCTGGAAGATCCCGAAGATCGTGCCGGATTTCACCGGGCCGGGCATAGCGGGTGTCAGTTCCATTGGGGACTGGATCGCTGGGTTCGCGCTGGTCGCGGCCGGGATCGTGATGGTGCTCGGCGTGTTGATCGCCGCGGTCGGCCCGCGGCTGAGCTTCATCCACGCCAAGGCGCTGGGCGTCGGCGGCATTCTCGGCGGCTTAGCGATCGGGGCAGTGGTCTCGCTGTCCACCGACGCGGTGGGCACCGTCGGCGGCTGGTTCTAGCGGGCTGTGGGTCTTGTCGTGACCGATCTGCATGCGCCCAGTCGAGGCCGCCGCCGTCTGCTGGGGGTTGTCATCGCGGTCGCGGCGGTGGCGGGCGCGGCGGTCGCAGGGTTTCTGCTCGGCGGCCGCCATGCGGCAGCCACGGCCGACGCCACACCGCCGCCGGGGGTGTCGGAGGCCCCGCCCTGGCAGCCCCCTCGGGCCGGGCAGCCGGTGCGGTGGAACACGTCAGGGGCGTGGGCGTTGCCGGCACCGGCGGCCGTAGGGCACACCGAGGCCGGGGTGCCCTACGGCTACCCACACACCGACGCCGGAGCCGAGGCCGCCGCTGTCAACGCGGTGGTCGCCGGCCGATGGATCAGATACACATTGCCCGATCCGTGGCAGCAGTTGGGGTTTTTGGCGTCCACGTCGGAGCAAAGCAGCGACCGCAAGCAGCGCGTCACCGAGTTCCTGGCCGCGCCACAGGCGACGCTAGTCGGCGCGAAAACACGGCAGGACGCGCCGGCCGGGCAGGACACCGCGGGCACCCCTTCGGCGGGTAGCGCACGGCCTTGCGGGTGCGGGTTCGCCGTGCTGGGCGTGCAGCTGCCTGACCAGCAGGTCGCCGCCGATCACGGATTCCGCACGGTGCGCGTGGAGGCCGCGACGTTCGGCCCGGGCGGCGGCGGGGTGCGGATGACCGTGACAGTGCTGCGAGTGCTGCTGCACTGGGAGAGCGACTGGAAGCTGGCCGACATCGCCACTGCACCGAGCTTCGGCGGCCAGGCGGTGCTGCCGGCGGGCACCCCGGTGCCGGCCGGGACGTGGCTGGGCTGATCGATGCGGCGTCGGTGGCTGCGGGCCGGGGCGGCGGTGCTGGTGCCGGCACTGCTGCTGGCCACGGGGGGTGTGGCGGCGGCCGACCCGCCCGACGGTTCGGGCGAGGGCATGACAAGCGGGATGAGCATCGACCACTCGAAGTGGCCCCAGCAGCTGGACCGGTTCATCCCCGGATCGCAGGCGTTCCAGGACGCCTACGTGGATCCGGCCGGTGATCCGATCGGCTCACTGTGTAAAGACGATGGCGGCGATCTGTGGGCCTACACGCACGACTTTTTCACCCACATCGGATCCATCTTGGACGCGATGAGCAAGGCCACCGGCAAGCCGTGGCTGGCCATCGACGACGGCGGCCCGCCGATCGTCACCACACCGTGGGACGCCGATGCGTTCGCCGACTCCGACCGGTTCGAACTGGTCGCCCACGACGGGGGCGCGCAGGTGTTCGCCAGCCCGGGGCACCTGTTGGACTTCGACCACTCCGCGTCACCGTTCGGGCCGTGCACCGACGATTTCGCCCAGTTCGCACGCCCCGACGCCTCCTCGCCCTTCGGGTTCACCTTCTATCCGGCACCCGACGACGGCTCGGTCGAATTCATGCGCCGGCAGGTGGACATGCAACACTTCACCCTCACCGGCGGCCTGGCCAGCGGCGGCGAGCTGGCCGACCCCTCGCAGTACTGGGATCCCCAGTGGGGACCGGACAACCAGCTGCACGACTGGGACTACTCGCCCATGGCGGTGCGCAGCTACTGCACCGACGACGCCAACCCGTTCTGCGCGACAGCGTCGTTTCTGCACTGTCCGAGCACCGATTCCACCGATCCGCTCACTGAGCAGCGCATCGTCAACTGCCGCACCTTCAACGCCAACGTCATGCTGCTCAACCAGAAGCTGGCGCTGTGGCTGTCCTTCAAGGGCCAGCCGGCCGGCGGCGGCACGAACCTGCTCACCGGGATCAACACTCCGGGCGCGCAGGCACCGCTGGATCAATGGTTCAGCTGGGCCGTCGACGGCAAGCGCTTCATGAAGGTGATGCACATCGTGCTGCTGACCCTGGCCGGTGCGCTGCTGGCAGGCGGCCTGATCGCCGGCGGCCTGACCGGCTTGTTGATCGCCGCCGGCGTGATCGTCGTGGGCAGCGTGGCGATGTCCTCGATCTGGGGTGTGGTCAACTGCTCAGTCGATTTCGCGAAGTGTCTAGCCCAAGCTGGGGTGGACTCGTTGAACTCCTCGATGGGACTGGTGATGACGGCCGCATCCACGCAGCAGACGGTGAACCTGACGGACTTTTCTCCGCTGTTCGACCGGCTCGCGGGCCTGGCCGGCGTCTTGCTATTGATGCTGTTTTTGCTGACGTTGACGGTCGGGGCGATCACCGGCCGGATCGGGGCGATCATCCCGGCCGGGGTCGGGCTGGTGCAGTGGGCGATCACGATCGGACTGGGATCGGCGATCCTCACCGCGCTGGGGGTGCTGTTCGACAACGTGGCCGACGTCATCGTGGGCGGCAACTCCAACGATGCGATCGACACCCTGGCCAAATCGGTGGCGAACGCCGGCACCAGGCTGCCCGAATCCGTCTCGGGCGGCTGGCTGCTGGCGTTCGTGTTCGCCTGTGTCGCAACGATCGCCGGGGCGATCATCTGGCTGGTGCTGACGGTGGCGCCGGGCTTCGTGCCGCTGGCGGTGGCGCTGATGATCCTGCAGTCGTCCGGGTTAGCCACAAGCGGCTGGGGCCGGCGGTGGATCGGCCGCGGCTTCGGGATCTTGTGGACGATTCTGCTGCTGCGGCCCACGATCGCCCTGGTCGCGGATGTCGCGAAGGTGACCGCGTTGGGCGACGGCATCCGCGGGTTGATCGTCGGCTCGTTGCTGCTGGCGGTGGCGGCGATCGCGCCGTGGTGGATCGGCCGACAGTTCCCGCTGATGCGCGAGGAAGGTTTCGGGATGGGCGCCGCCCTGGTGGGCGGGGCCTTCATGGCGGGGCGGCTGCGACCGCAGCGCCACACCACCGGGCCAGCGGGACGGCAGCCCGGCAGCCGAGATGATCTGCTCCGCGCGGCCGAACAGCCGCCGGACACCGGCGGCGGGGGCGGCTATCCCAGCCCCGGCGGCCCAACCGGTGGGCCCCACGGCGGCCCCGCCGGCGGCGGCCTGGCCCGCCGCCCCACCCAGGCCACGCCGCCGAACAGCGGACCCGACCGGACCTCGCCGCGGACGACGGCCCGTCCGACCGGTGGGCCGAACCCGAGCCCGGAGGGTCCGGACCGGCACTCCACCCCACACACCGACAGACCGAGACCGGCCCAGCCGGAACCCGGGACACGGCAAGCAGAAGCGGCCGCCTCCGCGGCGGGACAGCGAAAGGAGCCGGCTGATGGCTGAGCAAACAGCGGGCCTGCGGGTGCGGTTTTCCAAGCGGCGGGACAAGGGCGTGCTCTGGGGGCGGACCGGACCGCAGCTGGTGTGCCTGACCGCCGCCGCTGCCCTGTTGGTGGCGGCGGTCAGGGCCGGGGTGTGGTGGCCCGGCGCCATCGGCGCCGCGCTGGCGGTGATGGGTTTCGCGCGACTGCACGGCCGGGCATTGGCCGACGCGCTGCCGTCGGCGGCAGCGGATGCGCTGCTGCAGGCGGCGGGACAGGCCGAGTACCGCGGCGGCCCGTACCGGCCGGGCGCGCCTCGACCCGGCGGACCTGGCGGGTGGCGGCTGCCGGGACCGCTCTCGCGGCTGGAGCTGTCCGGCTACGAGGTCGGTGAGCACGCCGGACGGGTCGGGGTGATCTTCGACCGGTCGGACGGCACCGCGACGGCGGTGCTGCAGGTGGCCGGGCCGAACTTCTTGCTGGAGGACGAGGCCCAGGCTGACGTGTACGCCTCGGGGTTCGGGCAACTGCTGGACGGCCTGGCGAGGGCGGATTCGCCGATCGTCGCGATCCAGCTGCTGTCCCGGGTGCGGCCGGACGTGGGCGATGACGCCTGGCGGGTGCTGGTGGAGCGGGGCGGGCACGGAGGACGGTTCGCCCGGCAGATTAACGAAGACCTGCTGGCGAGCCTACAGGGCCGCGGATTGGTGCACGAGTCGTATGTGGTGGTGCGGGTGGCGCCGCACCGGTCGCGATCCCTGGTGCGGCAGTTCGGCGGCGGCGATGACGGGGCCGCGGCTCTGATCTTCCACACGATTTCCCGGCTGGCCACGGATCTGGCCGGTGCGGGGGTGCAGGTGATCGGCTGGGTGTCGCCGCGGGGCCTTTCCGGCTTGGTCCGCTCGGCCTTCGACCCGGCCTCGGATGCGATGTTGGCCCGCCGCGGCGGCGGCCGCGGCGATATCTCGGGCGGGGATCCCGGTCTGCCGTCCGGGGTGTCTGCGGGCGCGGCCGAACCGATCCGGCTGCAACGCGCCCGTTCCTACGTGGCGCACAACGATCACTATTCGCGGACCTGGTGGGTGTCGGAGTTGCCGCGCAGCGACGGCGGCGTGCCGGTCGGGTTTCTGGCTCCGCTGCTGCTGTCGCTGCCCGCACGGCACACCGTGTCGATTGTGTTGCAGCCGGTCTCGCCGCGGGCCGCGCAGCAGGTGATCGATCAGCAGACGTCCACGAAGGTGGCGCAACAGCAAATGGACGCCAAGATCCGCCGCAGGCGGCGACGCTCGGACGAGCGGGAAAGCGCGGACATCGACCGGCGGGAGTCGGAGCTGGTGGATGGGTTCGCCTCCTACCGGCTGGCGGTGTTGGTGTCGGTGACCGCCGGCAGCCTGGACGAGCTGGAAGTGACCTCGGCGCAGGCGGAGTCGTCGCTGAACGCGGCATGTATGGAGGGCCAGGTCTGGTACACCGAAACCGATCAGGCCTTCTTCATGGCCGCGTTGCCGCTCGCTCGGGGGCTGCGATGACCCGCCGGCCTCTGGCGGGTTACGCGACGGCCGGCGGGGGGATGGTGCCGGATCGGGATGCCGCCGACGGCGCCCAGCGGCGCGGGATGCGGGCGACCGCGGCGGCGAACCGGGCGGCGACGCCGGTGCTACCCGCGACGATCGCGAACCTGCTGGCGGGCCAGCGGGGCCGCTGGCCCGGCCGCATCGCCTGGCCGGTGTCGGTGCCGCCGCACTGGGAGTCCACCGCGGCGGTGCGTGGCCTGTATCCGTGGCTGGTGGGACGCCCGCAGCCAATCGCCGGGCCGGTGTGGGGCCGCGACGTCATCTCCGGCGCGTTGTGGTCCGTCGACCCGTGGGACGGGCGGCGCCGCGGCGTGGTCGACGACTCGGGCGTGCTGATCACCGGCGTGATCGGGTCGGGAAAGTCCTCCGGGGCGAAGTCGCTTGCGATGCGGCACACCGAGTTCGGCCGGCCGATCGTGGTGCCGGGCGACATCCGCGGCGAGTGGGTGCCGGTGGCGAGGGCCGTCGGAGGACGGGTGCTGCGGTTGGGGCCCGGCATGTCGGACCGGCTCAACATCCTAGCCATGCCGCCCCGGCCGCCCGCGGTGGACGAGACCGCCTGGTGGCAGGTGGTGGCATCACACTGGCATCAGCTGTTGATCTCGCAGATCCAAACGCTGATGCCGTCCGGCCGGCAGCTGGAGCCGGAGGAACGCACCGGCCTGGAGCTGGCCCTGGCCGCGGCGGCCGGCATGGGCCGAGGCGGGACCGGCCGGCCGCGGCCGATCAGCCTGCACCCGGTGGTGGAACTGCTGGCCGAACCCACCGCCGACATGGCCGCCGAGATGCGCATGCCGCCGGCCGAGTTGCGCGCCATGCTGCGCAAGGTCGCGTTGACGCTGCGGGAGCTGACCTGGGGACCGTTGGCAGGGTTGCTGGACTCGACCGAGCAGAACAATCAGATCGATCCGCGGGCGATGGCCACCGTGGTCGACCTGTCGGGGGTGCAGGCATCGGATACCGCGCTGGCGTTGGTGCTCTCGTGCACCCAGTCCGTGCTGGAGCTGGCGATGGCGCACCGGGTGCGGCAATGGTGGCAGATCTACGACGAGCTGTGGCGGCTGATGCGCTTTCCGGCGCTGTTGCGACGCCTCAACGCCGGACAGCGCACCTCCCGCCGGTCCGGCGCCGGGGTCGTGCTGATCACGCACCGCATGTCCGACGGCCGGCTGGGCGGACAGGAGGGCCGGGAGGCCCTGTCGGATCTGATCTCGGATTGCTCCACCAAGATCCTGTACCGGCAACGCGCCGACGCGCTCGCCGCGACCCGAGAATTCGTGCCGATCAACGATGTGTTGGCGCGGCGCCTGCCGCAGCTGCCCCGCGGCCGCGCCATCCACCTGGTCGGCGACACCGCCTACCTGGTCGACCACATCGTGCCCCGGCCCGGCCCGGAGTGGGACGTGATCGAAACCGATCAGGCGCTGCGCGACGAATACCGAACCCTGGACGAGCACCCCGCGAGCGACGTGGCGGCACCGTGATTCGCCGGGCAGCGATGGCAGCAGCCGGCCTGGCAGTGGTGATAATGATCACGATCGCCGCGGCGCTGGCGGCGGCCACCGGCGGGCGGGGTGCGGCTGACACCGCGGTAGCCGCCCCGCCGGCCATCGGACACATAGAACCTGCCGCCGCGCAGGGCGCTGACGTGGGCATGGTGTGCGCGGAACCCGCCGCGCTGCACCGTCATTCCCTGCCTGGGTGGGATGCGGAGCAACTGGCCAACGCCGCGGTGATCGTCGAAACGGGCCGCCGGCTAGGGGTTCCGCGGCGCGGCTGGGTCGTCGCCGTTGCCACCGCGATGCAGGAGTCCTCGCTGCGCAACCTCGACTACGGCGACATCATGCCGGACGGGCGGATGTCCACCTCCCGCGGCCTGTTCCAGCAGATCGCCGCCTGGGGGCCGCTGGCCCAGCGCACGGACCCGGCCGCAGCGGCCGTCATGTTTTTCACCGGCGGCGACGGCGGGCAGCCCGGGCTGCTGGACATTGTCGCCTGGCAGCGCCTGCCCATCACCGTCGCAGCGCAGGCCGTGCAGCAGTCCGGCCGACCCGACGCGTACGCCAGGTGGGAACAACCCGCCCGCACGGTCATCGGTTACGTCACCGACCATGCCTGCCCCACCACCAACCATGATGATGCGGGGCAAACTGTGGTGGCGCGGGCGCTGTCGCAGCTGGGCGTGCCTTACGCGTGGGGCGGCGGCGACGCCACCGGGCCCACCCGCGGCATCAGCGACGGCGGCGTGGCCGACGCGCACGGCGACTACAACAAGATCGGCTTCGACTGTTCCGGCCTGGCCGTGTACGCCTACGCCGGCATCGGGGTGGCCGTGCCGCATCAGACCCAGGCTATCTGGGCCGCCTACCCGCACATCACCGACCGATCAGCGCTGCAGCCCGGGGACCTGCTGCTGTATTCGGCTAACGGCGCCGCCTCCGGCATCCACCACGTGGGCATCTACCTCGGCGGCGACCGCATGGTCGAGGCCCCGCAATCTGGCGAGGTCGTGCAGATCACCGACGGCATCTGGACCGGATGGCGCGCCGCGCAGTTCATCGGCGCCGTCCGCCCCGGCGGCACCCATGTGTAGCGGGTGGCTACGCGCCGGCTGCGCACTCTTGCTCGCCGTGCTGGCGGCCGGATGCGGCACCGCTGGCCAACTCCACCCGGCCGGCGGCCCGGAAGCTCCGTCGCCGGTACCCGCGGTGACATCCACCGCCGCCACCGAGCCGATTTCCAACACAGCGCCCGAACGGTCATCGGCGCAACTGAACGGCACCTCCGCGGCCGCACGGAATGCCGGCGCCGTCGGGCCGATCGAGGTGGCCATGCAATGGCTGGCCGCCGACCGGCAGGCAAGTTGGACCGAACCTGCGACCGCGTGGATCGCCCGAGTGCAGCCCTACGTGACCGCCCGACAGGCCGCCACCAACCAGGCCTTGGCCGGACACAGCGGCGGCGCCGCCTGGGCGGAATTCGTCGCCGACCGCTGCACCTCGACCGTCATCGATCTCGGCGGTGTCATCCCGCCGGAGGCGCCCCGCACCGACCACGCCGTGCACGTGCAGGTCGCCGGGGTGCTACGTACCAGGTGCGCCGCGGGCGCCGCACCCGAGCAGGAGCTGATCGCGGCCACCGTGACCGTGCTGCTCACCTCCACCGGGTGGCGAGTCGATCGGCGAGAACAGTGAAGGAGACGTCGATGACACAGCCGGCAACCCTGACCGGCCCCGCCGTCTACCCGACCGCCGATCCGGCGGCGACGCTCAGTGGCGGTGCTCGATACCCGTTGGCCCCGACCAAAGATGCGCGCGGCCGCATCCGGCCCGCCCGCACCGGCACCCCCGCCACAGCGTCGTGGCCGGTGCGGCTGCTAGCGCTGACGTGCTGGACGACGCTGGCCGTGCTGCTGGCGATGCCGTCGGCCGCGATCGGCGTCACCGTGGCGAACCTGACCGTCCGCCTGTGGTCGATGCCCGCGCCGCGGCGCTGGCCCTCCCTGGCCTGGATCATGGCCACCCATCCCCGCACACCGGCAACGTGGCCCGCCGGCGGCGTGGCGCCAGACGTCGCGCTGGCCTTGGCGATGCTGGTCTGGCTGTTCCTGCTGGGGGCAGCCGTCGCCGGATTCCGGCATCTACCCAAGCGGCGGCATCGGCCCGGCACCGCCCGACCTGTGCAGCTGCACACGCTGCGCACGGCGGCGATCATCCGCTCCGCACGGATGACCCGACCCGCCACCGCGCTGCCCCGCGGCGGCTGGTCGGCGCGGCGGCTGGGCCTGCACCAGTACGGGTCGCGGATCGGCACCCTCGTCGGCCCGTCCCGGGTGGCGCTGCGGGCTAAGTGGGAGGACTCGACCATCGCCATCGCGCCGCCCCGCGGGCACAAGACCGCCGCCGTCGGCATCCCCCGCGTCCTGGACGCGCCCGGAGCGGTCATCACCACCTCGACGAAGGCCGACCTGCTGCTGGCCACCGTGCGCCGCCGCGCCCAGCTTGGCCGCATCTGGGTGCTGGACGGCGAGGGCATCGCCGACCCCCTCGCGCCCGGCTGGCTGCCGCTGCGCTGGGATCCCCTCACGGGATGTGCAGACCCGGCCACCGCGATCCGTCGAGCATCGGCGCTGGTCGGCGCCCGCCCACTCGGTGCGGTGCGCAACGCGGACTTTTTCGCCGGCCAAGCCAACGACGTGCTGCGCTGCTGGCTGATGGCCGCCGCCCTCGGCGGGCACCGCATCGAAGCCATCGGTCGGTGGCTGCACAATCTGGCCGACGAGACCCCGGCCGAACTGCTGGACGTGCGCCGACCCGACTGGGCCGCCCGGCTGCGAGGTCTGGCGACCAACACGGCGGGGGAGATGGTCGGCGGCATCGTCGGCACCCTGCAGCTAGTCCTGTCGCCGCTGGACACACCGCGGATCGCCGCGATCTGCCATGCCGCCCCCAGCGAGAGTTTCGACATCGCCGCGTTCCTCGCCTCGACCGACAGCCTGTATCTGCTCACCGAAGGGGAAGCCAACAGCGCAGGACCCTTCGTCACCGCCCTGGTCGACGAGATCGTGCACACCGCCCGCCGAGCCTCCCAACACCGCCCCGCAGAACGCCTGGACCCACCACTGTCACTCGTGCTCGACGAGCCAGCCAACACCGCCGCCCTCCCGAAACTGCCCACCTACATGTCCGACTCCGGCGGCCGAGGGATCAGCCTGTGCCTGCTACCGCAAGGCTGGGGACAGATGCGCAGCCGCTGGGCCCAGGACGGCGCCAAGGAAATCTTCAACTCCGCCACCCTTGCCCTGGTCATGGGCGGCGGCAAGGAATCCGACTTCCTGGAAGACGTCTCCCGCCTCACCGGCGAATACCGCCGCCGCACGCGATCGGTGTCCACTGGCCGCGGCGGCCGCGCTGTGCAGCACGCCGATCACCTGGAAAGGATCATGACCGTCGGTGACGTGCGCACCATCAGCGACGGCCAGGCACTCATGCTCTACCAGCGGCTGCCACCCGCCGTCGTCTCGCTACCCACGTGGTTCCGCTCCACCAGCCACCGGCAGATCAGGACCGATATCGCCGCGGTCCGCGAAGAACGCAACATCACGGCAGGCACCCCGTGAACGATCCGCGGTCGGCGCTAGAAAGGCTCGACGAGCTAGAAACGAACCTGCACAGCCTGGTCGAGTTGGTCGGCCAGATCACCAACACCGGTGGGCCAGCGACCCCACCGGCCCGGCCGTCGGTATGGGCGTGGTCGCACCTCACCGACCCGCGGGCGCGCACCCAGTGGGCCGGGCTGGTCCCCTGGGTGCGGTGGCTCATCGACCGCTACCCACGCGCGTTACGAGACTTCCCGCCCTGCTGGTATCTACACAGCGACGCCCTGGAAGAGCTCTCCGCCCTGTGGGCCGCCTGGATGGCTGCCTACCACGGCAACGACAACCCCCGCGACGACCTGATCGCCTGGCACGACCGGTGGCTGCCCGGCGTGATCCAGCGGCTTCTCGGCATCGGCGGCGTCCTGACCAGCTGCGCGCACGCCAAGGAGCACCACGCGGTCAACCTCGACGGCGCCCCCCGCAACACGTTCACACACGGCGACTACCCGACCGTGGAAGAAGTCGCCGCCGGCGCCGCACCACGGCCTGCTGTCCGAGCGAGGCTCTAGCCTGACGTCAAGACCGCCGATGCAGCGCAGCTGCGTCAATAAGGAGGAGGACGCTGCGATGTTGGAACTTACCTACCGGCCCCCGTCGCGGTGGGAACGCCGACGGCCCATGTGGCCACTATGGCTCGCAGCGCTCATCGTGCCCGCCGCCATGCACGCCAACGTGCCGCTGACAATCCTGCCCGTTCTCGCTGTCCTGGTCGTCCAGATCGCCGTCCACCGGTGGAGGCGCCAACAAGCGCAACACCGCTGGGATGACCAGTTTCGAGACGAGATCGCGATGATGCGCTACCAAGCTGAACTCAACGCCGACGCGATCCAGCAACGGTGGACCCGCGGCGCCGTGCCCTGTGGCAACGTCGACCACCTGTGAACCGCAGAAGGTGTCACCGGAGCCGGTGAAGCGGGGCAGCCTGCCGGCCACGCCTCATGGCCGCTCCGTAAAACGTCCCCGTCCCGAAATACGAATCCGGACGGCCTCTACGGGACGCCCGGCCCGCCTGGCCGTGATTCCACCCTATTGACCTGCACCATCCCGGTTGTGGTTCCGCAACCGGTGACGACGGGATTTGATGGGGAGCCGCTCCTTTTGCGGGTCGTCGGGCTCGGCGCGTGCGCGCATCGGTGTCCTCGTTGATTCCGGTCATCATTTGGCTGGGGGCACACCCGCTGATTCAGTGGTGATAGCTCGGCAGGTGCTGGCCCGCGCGGAGGCCCGCCTCAAGTCCGTTCCGGTTGCGAGGACCCGGAGGACGGCGGCCTCGGTCCGATTTCGATGCCCCCGCCTTATACGACATCCTCTCCCGGGTCGCCCATCGCAGCGAATTGCCTTCGGACCGCCGATCGTTTCCGACATCGGAACCGACTTACCGAACGGGCTGCTCCTCGTGGTTTCGCAAACCGTGCCTCGGCTTGCATTAGATCGGGCCTGTGGCAAGTGCCGCTATTTGGCAGTCCGAGCTCGTCCGCAACAGCTGTCGGGTTCATGCTCATTGTGGCAGGGTCGCCGCGCCGATGGGCAGGCGTCCGCGCGCGATGAGTTCCACGGTGGCCGGTACGGCGATCGACTGCGCCATCAGGACGCCGATCAGGATGACAATTTGCGCGGCGGCGGCCTGCCATGGGGAGGCGCCGGCCAGCAGGACGCCGACGAACGCGCCGGGCAGGGTGACCAGGCCGACCGTCCTGGCCTGGTCTAGTCCGGGGAGTAGCCCGAGTGCGGCTGCCGGTTTGGCGATCATGTTCGCCGCGTCGCGGCGCTCCAATCCGATGGATAGGGCCGCCTCGAACTCGCCCCACCGGGTGCGCAGTTCGTCCACCACGCGGCGACCGGCGAGGGATGTCGCGATCATTGCGTTGCCGATCAGGATGCTCAGGGTGGGCAGCAGCGCGATGGGCTCGAGGGGCACGACGGTGCTGGCCAGGGTCAGTCCCATGGTCGGGCCGGCGCCCGCCATGATCGGGACCGCGACCCACCAGGCCCGCGGGCGGAGCGTGCCGGTGATGCGTCGGGCTGCTGTGCCAGAGGCGATGACGACCATCGCGGCCAGGAACACACACGTCAAGATCAGCGATCGCAGTACTAAGCCCACCGCCGCGGCAACGGCCGCGAGTTGCAGCACTGCCCTGGCTGTCGCGTACAGCACCTGACCGGGCTTGCCGACCCCGCCGATCCACACGACCCCGGCGGTCAGCACGGCCATCAGTCCAATCAGGACGGCCAAGGCCGGCCCCAGGTGCACCGTGTTCACGGCTGCCAACCCCCCTGTCTCGGGCCTGCTGATGGTCCCGAGACTCCACGCTCCCTAAAGTGGCTCGTCGGGCTGCTCACCCAGACCCGCGCCGGAGCTGACAGTGGACGAGAGGCGATCCGCCGATCATTCCGTCCGTCTTTCGCCGGAGGCCCGCGGGGCGCGATCGGTGTGGTGCGCGGGATGCTCACTGACGGTGTGCTCGGCCTGGTACATCGCATCGGTGACCAGTTGGCCGGCGTGCTCGCTCGTCAGGCGGTAGAACACCCTGGTGCCGTCCTGACGGGTCGCGACCAGCCGCGTCAGGCGCAACTTTGCCAGATGCTGAGATACGGCTGGCGCCGGCTTGGCAACCAGTTCGGCCAGCCGGTTGACGGGAAGTTCTCCGTGGTCGCGGAGGGCCAGGATCAGCCGCACCCGGGTGGCGTCCGCCAGCATGCGGAACACCTCCACCGCCAACTCGACCTGATCGGGTTCGCCGTCGGCCACGTCCCGCTCCTTCACTTGAGTTCCTCCCGGACATCCGCCCAACATGCAATAATCTGCGTAGCTACGCAACGATCTACGATACGAGGGGGCGGGATGCCCGACAATTCTCCGGCAGCCGACGCTCAGATTCCAGCCGGTGGCCGCGATGCGGACCGTGTCGACGGTCCCGGCCGCGATGCCGCGCGCGCCGACCGTGATGACCCCGGCCTGCAGCATGCCATGGCGCAACCGCAAGATCACCGGCATGAAGGCGATCACGGACACGACCACGGTCAGCCCCATCCGCACGACCATGAACACGGGCATGGCCACGGCCACCCGCACCCGCATGGGCATGATCATGGGCACTCGCACCCGACTGGGTGGAGGGGTCTGTTGCACTCGCTGTTCGTGCCGCACAGCCATGACGTCAGCGATTCCATCGACGACGCCTTGGAGGCCAGTCGGCAGGGCATCCGCACGCTGAAGATCAGCCTGATCGGGCTGGGACTGACCGCGGTGGTGCAGGTGGTGATCGTGGCGTTCAGTGGGTCGGTGGCGCTGCTGGCCGACACGATTCACAACTTCGCCGACGCGTTGACCGCGATCCCGCTGTGGATCGCGTTCGTCCTGGCCCGGCGGGCGGCGACCAAGCGGTACACCTGGGGCTTCGGCCGGGTGGAGGATCTGGCCGGACTGTTCATCGTGGCGATGATCGCCCTGTCGGCGATCCTGGCCGCGGTGGAATCGATCCGTCGGCTGGTCAACCCGCAGCCCCTGGATCACCTGGGTTGGGTGCTGGGCGCCGGCATCGTGGGGTTCGCCGGCAACGAACTGGTGGCGATCTATCGGATCCGCACCGGCCGCCGGATCGGCTCGGCGGCCCTGGTCGCCGACGGCATCCACGCTCGCACCGACGGACTGACCTCACTCGCGGTGGTGATCGGCGTGATCGGGGTGTGGGCGGGGCTGCCGTGGGCCGACCCGGCCATCGGTCTGATTATCTCCGCCGCGATCTTCGTGCTGTTGTGGGGTACCAGCCGCGACATCGGCCGGCGGCTGCTTGACGGGGTCGACCCGGCGCTGACCGACCGCGCCGAGACGGCGGTCGCGTCGATACCCGGTGTGCTCTCCGTCGCCGACCTGCGGCTGCGCTGGTCCGGGCACCGGCTGAACATCCAGACCACCGTGCATACGGCAGGCACCGCCACGATCTCCGAATTTCACCATCTGGAACACGACATCGACCGGGCAGTACGCGCGGGCCTGCCGAGCGTGGGAACGGTCACCGTCGCTCCGGCCCCCGCGGGCCATCACCATTGACCCACCGACCCGGGCCGTTGGCACAGCCCTGCGGCTGAACCCTGCGCAACAGTCCCCGACAAGCTGCCAGCAGTGGCTGGTCCGAGGCCACTGTGGAGTATTTCGTGCACCATTCATCCACCGCCCGGTTTCCGTTCTGGCGGAACGTCTTCGCGGCATTGGCCGTGCTCGCGATGAGCATGCTGGCCGCCGTGGCGGGCGCCTTGCCGGCCGCGGCACACGCCGCGCTGTCCGGTAGCGACCCCGCCGAGGGATCCACCGTCACCGCACCCCCGCAGAGGGTGAGCCTGACGTTCAATGAGGCGGTCACCGACCTGGGAGTCGCCCTTGTGGTGACCGGACCGGACGGCACCGCTTTGCAGCAGGGCGAACCGGCCGTCGACGACCGGGAGGTGTCGATCAAGGTCCGGTCCTTGCAGGAGCGGGGCGTGCACCAGATCAAGTTCCGGGTCGTGTCGGCCGACGGCCACCCCATCCAGGGGCAGATCGCGTTCACCTACGCCGGCCCGGTGGCCAGCGACCGGCCGACGCCTACCACGCCGACGGCAAGCAGCACCTCCCCGCAGGGCAGCACCCCCGCTGCATCCGGCTCGTCGTCCCTACCGGCACCGGTAGATACCGATGCGACCGCCTCGGTGACGGGCAGGACCAGTTCTTCGACCGTCGCGACTGCCGTCTCGCCCGACCCGGAGCCGGTCGCGGACAACGTGACTCCGACGCCCTCGCGGGCCGCGGTGGATCCCGTCGAATCTGACGGGGGGACCGCGCAGCTTTGGATCGTCGTGGGGGTCGTCGCCGCGCTGATTGTGGCGGTGTGCGTGGCCGTCGTGGCGATGAGCCGACACCGCGAGAAATGACATCGACCGCCTGAGGTCTGGCCCACCTACACACGTCTGGTCACCGGTCAGTACGCGTAGATGTCGATGAGCAGGGCGGCCACCGCGGTCAACAGTGTGGTCCGGGCGGTGCGCCGGGCCGGTTGACCGGCCCGGGGGCCCCACGCCAGAGCGAGGCTGGCGCCGGCCAGGGTGAACACGCCGGAGCCGGTGTCCTGCCAGCTGATCGGGAAGGGTCGGAACGGCAGGTCGTGGGAGAACGCGGCGGTGGCCCCGGTGGTCCGCAGTATCGCGTTCCAACACAGCGGCATCAGAAAGGCGGCGAGGACGACTGTGACGAGCACTGCGGGGCGGCGGTCCTTGCCTAGAAGCGCGGCGAGCACGAGCGCCGCCGTGGCGGACAGGGCGGCGCCGTAGAGCATGGCGGCAAGGCTCATGATCGGTCCGGTTTCGGGGTGGTGTGGGTGCGGCTGCTGCGGGCGGTGGGCTGGCGGGGCTGCTGTTTGTTGCGGGCGCCGCCGGCGCGGGTGGCGCCGGGCACTCCGATCGGCAGCGTGTCGGTGGGCGGTAGTTCCAGGGCGTCGTAGTCGACCTCGGGCATGCGCCGGTCGAAGGTGACCGCCTTGTGCGTCAGCGACAGCGACAACGCGATGGCCAGGTCGGCTCGGATCAGTCCGAGTTTGCGGCCGGCGACGGCGATTCGGGTTTGGCAGCGGCAATCCACGCAGTGCAGCGCGGCGGTGCGGGCGGCCGAGCCGACCGCCACTCCGAGGTCGACCGCGCGCAGGGTGCAGATGGGGCCGGTGAACTCCAGTTCGGCCGAGGCGGCGCGCAGTTGCTTGGTGGCGTGCAGGAATTCCGCGCAGGTGGCGTAGCCGCACGCGCCGCAGTCGTAGTTCGGTGGGTACGGTTTGGTCAGGCCGACGAACAGGACGCCGTCCAGGACGTCGGCGGCGTCGGCGTCGCGGAACCAGATCGCCTCGCGCCGTTCCTTGCCGCGAGCGCGCATCCAGTCGGCGAGCCGGCCCAGTGTCGCCGGGTCGTCGACGAGCACTGCCTCCAGAAATGGTGGTGCGCCGGCGCCGAGCAGCTGTCCGCCGGATTTCGGCGCGGTGATCGCGGCGGCGGCCATCAGCTGGCCGACGTGCCGCACCACCGGGCCGCGCATGCCGGCGAAGTCGAGTGGCGCCGGGCCCGGTGCTGTGGCACTTTGCCCGCCGACCGGCTCGGTCACGCTGCTCCCGCCGTTGCGCCGTTGACCTGTTGGTGGCACCAGGCGTATAGCGCGTCGTAGACGAACACGGCGCGTTCCAGGAGTCGTTGGTCGTCGGGTTCGACGTCCAGGCCGCCCAGGCCGATGGCCAGCAGGCCGGGGCCGAGGGGATCGGTGTCGTGGTCGGCGGCGATGTCGGCAGCGTGCACGATCGTGGCCAGCCGCGCCAGCGCCGGATCGCCTCCCAGTTGGTGGTCGGCGATGAGGCTTTCGAAGGTGCACCATTCCCCGCCGGCGGGGCCGGGGCGGTGGGTGTAGTCGGCGCCCGGAGCGTCGAAGGACCGGCCCCCGGTCCGGCTGGCTTCGGCCAGGACCTGGTCGGCCGGCACGTACACGATCTCGGCGTCCGGGTCGATGAACCGGCAGATCAGCCAGGGGCAGGCGATCCGGTCGGTCTTCGGGCGGGCGCGGGTGATCCATTTCATGGTGTCTCCTCGGTGGTGTGCGGTGCCGGGTCGTGGTCGGCCAGGCCGGGCAGGTTGAGATAGCCACCGGCCACCTCGTAACGGGTGATCGGCCGGTAGCTGACTGCCTGGTGGACCTCGCTGGCGGTCAGGGCGTCCCGGTGCGGGGTGGCGATCCAGCTGTCGAAGACCTTGTGGCTGGGCCAGGCGGTGATCACGACCGTGTCCCCGTCCGGCTCGGACGGTTCGCAGACCAGCTCGGCCAGGATGCCGTGCTGCTGGCGGACCGCGCGGCCGGCGGTGATCCAGGCCAGGTACCGCTCGCGCCACTGCGGCGGAACGGTGACGGTGCGCAGACAGATGATCACGCTGACTCCTCCCTTGGGGTCGCGGCTGCGGCGGCGGGTGTGTCGCCGCGGTCGGCGATGGGCAGGCGCCGGGCCCAGTGCCACAGCGCCAGGTCGTAGCCGGCCTTGATGCCCCCGGCCAGCACCAGCGGCGCGCCCAGTGCCACCTGTTGGATCGCGCCGGCCAGCAGCGGACCCAGCGGGCGCACCGTGTAGCGGGCCGCGTTGGTCACCGCGGCCGCCGGGGTCCGCTCGGCCGGGGTCACCACGCTCATCACCAGGGCTTGGCGGGTCGGTACGTCCATCTGCGAGAGGGTGGTGCGGGCCAGCAGCAGCGCGGCAGCGATCGGGAAGCTGGGCGCGAACGCCACCCCGGCCAGCATCAGGTTGCTGGGCAGGTGGGTCCCGACCATGGTCGCGACCAGCCCGAACCGGCGGGCCAGCCGCGGCGCCAGCAGCACCGAGCCGGCCTGGATCACCGCGACCGCGAAGAACAGCCAACCCAGCTCGGCGATGTCCACGCCGTAGCGCTGGAGCAGGAAGTAGGACAAGAATCCGGTGGTCACCAGCCCACCCCCGGCGGCGTCGACGGCGAACAGCGCCGCCAGCCGGCGCACCACCCGACGCGACCGGCCCAACCGCGCCCGGGCGGAAACCACCGCCCGGGCAGGCCTTTCGCCCTCGGGCGGTCGCCCGTCCGGTGCCTCCACGGCCGGCGAGAGCAGGCGCGCTGTCAGCGCTCCGGCCGCCCCGATCGGCACCAGCACGGCGAATAGCCACTCGTGCACCACCGCACCGTCCGCCCCCACGCCGGGCAACGTCGCCGCCAGGGCCCCGAGCGCCCCCGCGGCCGCGCCGATCGCGTTGTACCGGCCGTAGACGCGTGAGGTGCCCGCGTCCTCCTCCGCGAGCATCACCTGCTCCAGCGTGGTCGCCGGCCCGTTGTCGACCACATCGGTGGACAGCGCCCCCGCCAACGCCACCACCAGCAACAGCCAAAACGGCGCACCCGCGGCCACCACCGCACCGGCCACCCCGATCGCGCAGAACACGCCGGCATAGCTGCGGCGCCGCCCCACCCGATCAGCCAGCACGCCGACCAGCAGCGACGCGACAGCGGTGCCGGCGATCAGCGCGGCCAGCACCACACCGGCCCGCAGCGGGCCATAGCCACGCCCGGCCAACAGCGCACCCAACAACACCGCGGTAAACCCGTACCCGACCGCCCGCAGGGCCTGCCCGATGATCAATAGCCGCGCGTCCCGGCTCAACCCAGCCCGGGAGCCTGCCCGCCCTACCACGGCCGGGCGCCCAACAGGCGCGGGCGGACTGCCGCCTCGATCACCCAGACCGAGTCGCCCGCTGCGGCCGCATCCCGCCCCACCATGACAGAATACTGCAACCACGGTCGCATGACTGCAACCGCGGTCGCGATTTCTTTTATGCTGCTGGTGTGCCAGATCCGTCCGCGCCCGAGCAGTGGCTGCTGCTCGCCTACCGGCTTCCCCGAGTCCCCTCCACGCCGCGGTCCAGCGTGTGGCGCAAGGTCAAGCGCCTGGGCGCCGCGCAGCTGGCCGACGGCCTGGTCGCGGTTCCCGCCGACGCGCGCACCCGCGAGGCGCTGGAATGGATAGCCGACGAAGTCATCGAGGCCCGCGGCGAGGCCATGGTGTGGCTGGGCCGACCCGCCGACGCCACCGGCCTGGCCACGATCACCGCCCGGATGCGCGAGGCGATCGGCGAGGAGTACCGGGCCGTCGCCGATGAGGCGGTGGCGACCCGCGACGCGGATCCGCCGACCCGGCGACGGGTACTGGCGCGCCTCCGACGCGAGCTGCAGCGCATCGAGGCGCGGGACTTCTTCCCGCCCCCCGAGCGTGACACCGCGCGCAGCGCCGTCGAGGACCTGGCCGCCGCGCGAGCCGACACCGGCGCGCACACATGAAGTGGGCCACCCGCGCCGGCGTGCATGTCGACCGGGCCGCCTGCGCCTGGCTGATCACCCGCTTCATCGACCACGACGCGCAATTCACCTTCGTCACCGACCCGACGCAGGTGCCCGACGACGCCACCCCATTCGACATGCGCGGAGTGGCCCTCAGTCACCACCAGGACCGGTGCACCTTCGAGACCGCGCTCATCCACTTCGACCTGACCAGCGACCCCGCGCTGGAAGAAATCGGCCACATCGTCCACGAAGCCGACCTCGGCGACGACCTGTTCGACGCCCCCGCCGCCCCCGGCCTGGACATCCTCATCCGCGGCCTATCGCTGATCAGCCCCACCGACCACCACACCCTGCAAATAACCGGCCAACTCTTCGACGGCCTCTACGAACACACGCGCCGCCGCCTGCTGACAGGACGCCCACCCGCCGGCTAACAGTGGAATATGCAGGGGGCACCGACGCTTGCCACCGTCGGTGATGGCAAACCGACCCGAGCCATCCGGCCGAGGCAGTCGACGCACCGCAGATCAGGCAACGTCCGCGGACTCGCGGCGTCTATCGTCAGGTGAGAGCCGACCAGGGTCCGTCCCGTCGGCTCTCCGCGCACTGTCCGCGACAAGGGCTGGAGGACATATGCACGCCCGTCGCCGCTTGACGGTAGTGATCATCGCCGCCGCCGTCGCCGTTGGCGTCACGGCCTGCTCCGGCAGCGGGCCAGCGCCGGTCGTGGTCGTCACGCAGACCACTCACGTGCCCGGTGCTTCGCCGGTGACAACTCCGGCAGGGTCGGCCGGTGCATCGGTGGCACCCAACCCGCCGGACCAGTCCGATTCTCCGCCGCCCGCAGATGCCGGTGATGCGACGGCTACCGTCCCCTCCACCGGTAGTGGGTCGCCTAGCACCGCCGGGGATTCGGCAAGCAGTATCACCGGTTCGGCGAGCGCCGGCCCGAACGCGGAATCGGACGGCTTCGTGCCCACCAGGCTCAAGCCGGGCGAGAAGCCGCCGCAGTTCATCGCGGTCAGCTTCGACGGCGCGGGCTGGCATGAGAAGTGGCAGTACTGGTTCGGCATCGCCAAGAAGGTGCCGTTCCACTTCACCGCCAACCTGACCGGGCTGTATCTACTGGACGAGGCGCACAAGAACACCTACAGAGGCCCCGGCCACGCGCGCGGTACGAGCTCGTTAGGGTCGTGGAATACCCCCGGGGAGGTCAAGCAGGAGATCCTCGACCTGAACAAGGCCCACGCCGACGGGCACGAGATTGCCACCCACTTCATGGGGCACTTCTGCTCGGACAACCCACCCGGCGCCGACGTGTGGACCACCGCCGACTGGAACTCCGACCTGGACCAGTTCTTCGACGTGTGGAAGAACTACAAGTCCATCGACCAGATACCGGGCATGCCGACCCTGGACGTGCCGGCCGACGAGGTGACCGGGGGACGCACCCCGTGCCTGGAGGGCACCCAGGAAGCGCTGTACCCGGCGTTGGTGGCGCACGGCATCGACTACGACCAGTCGTTCACCCGGCGCGGCATCGTCTGGCCCGACCAGTCACCGAAGCACAAGATCTGGAACATGGGCATGGCCGAATTCCCCATGCACGGCAGCATTCCCGGGTACGGACCGAACCACTTCCAGATCACCATGGACTACAACTTCTGGTACTCCCAGGAATTCGACCCGTCCACCGGGCAGATGAAAGACGTGTCCGCCGCGAAGTCCAAGGCGGACTCCGAGCAGGTGCAGGCCACCTACCAGGACATGCTGGACGGCGCGCTGGCCGGCAGCCACGCCCCGCTGCTGCTGGGCAACCACTTCAACGAATGGAACAACAACGCCTACACCGAGGCGCTGGGCAACTTCCTGCTGGACAACTGCGGCAAGCCCGGCATCTACTGCGTCACCTACCGCGACGTCGTGGACTGGATGAACATGCAAGACCCCAAGGTCCTCGCCCGGCTTCAAGCCGAGCCACCGATCCTGGGGCCGCCCGGATCGTCCAACCGGTAGGCACGGTGCGCGCAACAGCGCACGCCCGATGGTCCGAACAGCGCCGCCGGCCGGCCGTGTCGATTGAATGCCGGTACCGCCGGCGCCGATCGGCCGGTCAGCCTGCCCGGGCGGGGGCGCCGCGCTTGCCCAGACGGAGATTCTCGGTGTGCTGGACGGGCTGGTCGGGCAGTTCGGCGACATGGTCGTCGTACAGGCTGTAGGTGATACTGCGGCCGTGTCGATCCCCGTAGACCAGGCCGGGGTGTCGCAGCACCCGGAGTTGATGCGACACCGCGGATCGCGTCATTTCGGTAGCCGCCACCAGCTCGCCGACCGCGGCCGGACCGTGCCGCGGCCGGCCCGGGATCAGCAGCCGGCTGGGCGTGGCCAGCGCCTGCAGCGTCTCGGCGACCGTCCTGGCGGCCGGATCAATACGACGGAGCCATCCTTCTCGCCGACACCATCCGCGATACCGCCCACCCAGTCGTGACCGGACTGCACCAGCTCGGGCTGCGGACAATGATGACCACCGGCGATCAGGAGATCACCGCCCGCGCGGTGGCCGACCGGCTGGGCATCGACGACGTGCGGGCCGGCCTGCTACCAGGGGCAGAAGCTGGCCGCGACCAACATCCGAACGCGCAGCCGCCCACCGGCTGGCCATGGTCGGTGACGGAATCAACCAGGCACCCGCCCTGGCGCGGCGCCGACGTCGGCATCGCCATGGGCTCCGGCACCGACATCGCCCAGGAAACCGACGACGTCGTGCTGATCAGCTCCGACCTGGGCGACCTGGTCCGCACCGTGCAGGTCGCCCGCCGCGCCCGGCCAACTTCGCCGGCACCATCGCCGTCGACCTGGCCGCCCTCGGGATCCTCGGCCCCGTACTCGCCGCGGTCGTGCACGTCGGCAGCGCATCCGCCTTCATCGTCAACTCCGCCCGGCTCATACACAGCCGCGCCACCACCCGGCGCGCACCGAGACCAGGCCAACCGATCGACACCACTGAGAACCTCGTCGCCTATCGGTCGATTCAGTGGCCGGCGGTGACAATGCGCAGCCGGGCACGAGCGCAGGCAGGCGATGAGTTCATGTGTGGACGAGTGCACGTGACGCGGAGGTCACATGGTCCCGGTGGTCATGCCCGCGGTGACCTGCGATGCTATGCGGATGACCGGACAGCACGCCGCCGCGTTGCGGGCCTCGCGCGGACTGATCCGAGCATATGCCGCCGGAGATGCTCAGGGTCACCACCAGATCGCTCGGCGCCACGGCGGCCGGGCTGCCCGGCCGGCTGGTGCAACCGCTGCGGCCTTCTGGCGGCCCGATGCTGGTGGCCGGCGCCAGCCCGCTTCGCCCGGGGCCCCGGCCGCTACTGCCCGCTCTCGCCGGGCGTGCGGTTTCCATCACCTGGCCCCGGCTTGATCGCGCCGCCCAGGACGTGCGGTCGGTGATCGAGTGCTACCCAGGCGGGGCCGTGCTGGCGTGCCTTCCGGCGGGCGGTTTGCTGCATCTGGCCGCGCATGCTCATCATGAGCCGGACAGCCCGCTGTCCGTTTCGGCGGTGCTCGCCGGCGGGCCGCCGTTCGCCTTACGACATCGCGACGAACCGTACCCTGACGGATCTGTCGTGATGTCCAGTTGCGACGTGGCCCGCAACGCGATCCGCGCCGGACGGGAACCGCTGGGCTGGCGGCTGCCCTGCCGCGCTGTGGGGTGCGCACGGTGGTGGCCGCGGTCTCGCCGGTGCCCGATCGGGCGGCCGGCGGTGGAGCGCTAGATGCTGGCATGGATTCTGCTGGCCGTCGGGCTGGTGCTGATCGTGCTCACCGCGATCTACGTCGCGGCGGAGTTCTCGCTGGTCACGGTGGACCGTGCGGCCGTGGACCGGGCCGTCGCCGAGGGCAGCGGCCGCGCCAGGGCGGTGCGGGCGGGGTTGCGTCGGCTGTCCACCGAGCTCTCCGGGGCGCAGGTCGGCATCACCGTCACCACCCTTGCCCTGGGCTACGTGATGGAACCATCGTTGGCCGTGCTGCTCACCGGACCGCTGACCGCCACCGGGATGTCCGAGGTCGCTGCCGCGTCGACGGCCGTCACCGTCTCGCTGATCCTGGCCACCGTGCTGTCCATGGTGTTCGGCGAGCTGGTGCCCAAGAACATCGCCATCGCCCGCCCGTTGGCCACCGCCGGCGTGGTGATCGGGCCGCAGCGCATCACCACGACGCTGTCCCGCCCGCTGATCTGGGCGCTCAACGGCACCGCCAACGGCGTGCTGCGGCTGCTCGGCATCGCCCCGCAGGAGGAGCTGCGGTCCACCCGGTCGGCGCAGGAGCTGTTCTCGCTGGTCCGCCGCTCCGGGGCGCAGGGCACCCTGGAGCAGCGCACCGCGCGGCTGCTGGCGCAGTCCATCGCGTTCTCCGGCAAGACCGCGGACGACGTGCTCACCCCTCGGGTGGACGTGGTGTTTGTGCGCGCCGACGACCCGGCCGGCGCGGTGATCGATGCCGCCCTGGCATCCGGTTACTCCCGGTTCCCGGTGATCGGCCAGGACGCGGACGACGTGGTCGGCCTGGTGCACCTCAAGCGAGTGGTGACGGTGCCGCCGGACCAACGGGCCGACCTGCTGGTGCGGGCGCTGATGGTGCCCGCCCCGGTGGTGCCCGGCTCTCTGCCGCTGGACGACATCCTCGAGCTGCTGCGCGGCCGGGGGTTGCAGATGGCCGTTGTGGTCGACGAGTACGGCGGCACGGCCGGCATCGTCACCCTGGAGGACGTCGTCGAGGAACTGGTGGGGGAGATCGCCGACGAGCACGACACCGGTGCCGGCCGCGCGGAGCGGCTGCCCGACGGCAGCTGGCTGGTGCCCGGACAGCTGCGGCCCGACGAGATCGCCGACATCACCGGGCTACAGCTGCCCGAGTCCAGCGACTACGAAACCGTGGCCGGCCTGCTGATCGACCGGCTGAACCGACTCCCCAACGCCGGTGAGGGGGCCGCGGTGCCGGCCCTGCTGGCCGCGGACGCCGCGCTCGGCGCGCTGCCCGGGGACGAACCGATGGGAGCGGACCCGGAGTCCGATCTGGCCCGGCCGGTGATGGCGCGGTTGACGGCGCACCGGCTGGACGGCCGGCGGGTGGCCGTGGTGCGGCTGTCGTCGGTGCGGCCCGGGGCGGACCCGGAACGGGACGACCAGAATCCAGGCATCGGGCGGCTGCGGTGAGCTGGCTGATGCTGCTTATTGTGCTGGTATTGCTGGCGGCGTCCGCCCTGTTCGTCGCCGCCGAGTTCTCGCTGATCGCCGCCCGTCGCACGCAGGTCGAGCCGCTGGCCGTGACCAGCGCACGAGCCCGATCGACGCTGGCCGCCATGGAAGACGTGTCGGTGATGATGGCCACCGCCCAGCTTGGCATCACCGCCTGCGGCGTGCTGCTCGGCGCGGTGGGGGAGCCCGCGGTCGCGCACCTGCTGGAACCCGCCTTCGCGGGTGCCGGGCTGCCCACCGGCGCCGTCGAACCGGTCGCGCTGGTGATCGCGCTGCTGCTGGTGGTGTCCGCGCACGTGGCGTTCGGCGAGATGGTGCCCAAGAACATCGCGCTGGCCGGACCGGAGCGAGTCGCGGTGGCGCTGGCCCCCGGCCTGCGCGCGCTCGCCCGCGCCTTGGGCCCCATCGTGCGCGGACTGAACCACCTGGCCAACGGCATGGTGCGGCTGGCCGGCATGCAGCCCAGCGACGAGGTGGCCTCCACGTTCACCCGCGAGGAGGTGGCCGCGCTGGTGGCGCAGTCGGCGCGCGAGGGCCTGCTGGACCCAGAGGACGAGCAGCTGATCGGCTCCGCGCTGAACTTCGAGACCGGCACCGTGTCCGACGTACTGGTGCCAGACGGGGAGCTGGTGACGGTCGGGCCGGACCCCACCGCCGCCGAGGTGGAACGGGCCTGCGCCCGTTCCGGCTTCTCCCGGTTCCCGGTGCTCGGCCGACCCGGCAGTGCGGAAGAACCCGGCGACTTCGTGGGCTTCGTGCACGTGCGGGACGCGCTGCGGAGCGCCCCCGATCGGCGGAAGGGCCCGCTTCCGGCCTCGGCGATCCGGGCGCTTCCCGTCACCGCCCCGTCCACCCCGCTCCGCACCGCGCTGGACCTGATGCGCGCCCGCCGGGTCCACATGGCCAGGGTGCGAGGCGCCGGCGGGTCGGCGGGGGTGCTGATGCTGCAGGACGTGATCGAGGCACTGGTCGGTGACGTCGTTGACGCCACCCGGCGCACGCCCGGACGGCCGGAACGCGGCCCGGCCGGATAGTCCGCACCCGACCAGGGACCACGAGAACAGCCCGCGGGCCGGCAACGGCGCCGCTGTGTCCGTGTCTTTAGGTGCCATGTCGGTGCCACTTCATGCCGGCCGGCGTCCCGGCCGTCACGTTGATTCTGACCCAGCATCGCGGCCGCGGTGATGCAGTGCCTGGCCGGCTGGCCACGGCCAGCCGACTAACCGCCGACCCGCTACGCCGAGCCGGCGGTTAGGACAACGAGCACCGCGCCGCCGAACGGCTGCAACGCAGCCTGTTGCCGCAGCCGACACAGCCCACCGGGGATAGCGGTCGCCATCGGCTACCCGCCGGCCGGCGATCGGGTCGACGTCGGCGGCGACCGGACGGTCTGCCCAAGTAACAGACGCAAGCCGCAAGCGGTAACACCTCACGGAGACTCACGCTCGTGCTGATCGCCCTCCGCGTCGCGGGCGGCGTTTGTGCTGTGGGAATGGCGCTTTCGTGGTCGTGTTGCTATTGATGGGCTATCCGGGCGCCACGATGTGTAATAATCTGCGCATGAATGCAGGAAGACGGGCTGTAGACGTCGCTGGCTCCGACTCGTCGTTGGTGAATCTTGCGGTCGGGGTGTTCTCGATGCTCGCCGACGCAACGCGGGTGCGGATCATCCTGGCGCTGCGCGGCGGGGAGCTCGCGGTGAATCAACTGGCGGGGGTGGTGGCGAAGTCGCCGGCTGCGGTGTCGCAGCATCTGGCGAAGCTGCGTTCGGCGCGGATCGTCACAGCCCGGCCGGACGGCACGTGGATGTTCTATCGGCTGGTCGATGAGCATGCTGCCGCGCTGCTGGCCGAGACGCTGTTGCAGATCGAGCACACCCTGGACGCACCGCCGCATCATCATCGCCGGCCGACTCGGGCAGGTCGGTGATGCGGACATTGCTGGCCGCGCTGCGCAATCGGGGTGTTCAGGCCGCGCTGGCCTCGGCGCTGTTGTTCGGCGCTGGCACCCCGCTGGCCAAGCTGCTGCTCGCCGAGGATGTCAGCCCGTGGCTGCTGGCGGGGTTGCTGTATTGCGGATCCGGTGTCGGTCTGGGCGTGTATCGGCTGGTCCGGCGGACCGGCCGGGTACGGATAGCGCGCAGCGAACTGCCGTGGCTGGTCGGCGCAGTGTTCTTCGGCGGAGTGGCCGGGCCCCTCCTGCTGATGCTGGGATTGGCGAACATGCCGGCCACCGGGGCGTCGCTGCTTTTGAACGCGGAGGGCGTGTTCACCGCGGTGCTGGCGTGGGTGGTGTTCAGGGAAAACGTCGACCGGCGCATCGCGATAGGAATGGTGGCGATCGTGGCCGGCGCCGCCGTGCTAAGTGTGCCGTCCGGGGCCAACTTCGGTAGCCCGTGGCCCGCGCTGGCGATCCTGGCGGCCTGCCTGTGTTGGGGGCTGGATAACAACCTGACCCGCAAGGTGGCGCTGACCGACGCGACGTGGCTGGCGGCGATCAAGGGCGGCGTGGCCGGACCGGTCAACCTGGCCCTAGCATTCGCGGTCGGCGCGCGACTGCCCGCCGCGGGAAACGTCGCGGCAGCGGCAGCGATCGGCCTGGTCGCCTACGGAATCAGCCTGGTGCTGTTCATCATCGCGATGGCGCACGTCGGCACCGCGCGCACCGGCGCCTACTACTCGGTTGCGCCGTTTTTCGGGACCGTGCTCGCGCTCGCCTTGGGCGAGCCGCTGACCTGGCCCGTCGCCGTCGCCGCGGCGCTCATGGCCGTCGGGGTGTGGCTGCACCTGACGGAGGTCCACGATCATGTGCACACCCACGAGCCGATCACGCACGAACATTGGCATGTGCATGACGAGCACCACCAGCACCACCACGAACCGGGTCAGGAGGTGCCGGCCGGCGCGCGGCACAAGCATGTGCACACGCACGAGCCGATCACGCACTCGCACCCGCACTACCCCGATGCGCATCACCGCCACCGGCACGGCGCGCGGCGTGAATCACCCGACGGTGGTGAACAGAGCGGCGGCGAAGGCGATGTACAAGCCGCCGGCGACGATCAGGCGGGGCGGTGACGGCATTCCGGCGGACCGGGATGACCAGGTAGGTCACCGAGGCGAGGGCGGCGATCCCCGCCACCAGCGACAGCGCGTCGAAGGCCCTGGGTGTGCCGAGCAGAACCGCCGCCCGAGGGCACCAGAATCTATGGTCGGTCCAAGATGTCGACGCGGCGCCCTTCACATGAATGTGCTCTCGGAGATCGGAGCCGGCGATTGAGCCACCCCGGCCGCACCGACCTCCGCTGCGCGGGCCCTACCCCCCGCCCGGGTTCGGCCCCGCGTCCCGGCCGGTGCCGGTTCCCGCCGCGGCAAGGCGCACCCTCGCGGACCTGCCGCTGCCGATCCGGCCGGGGATGAGCCGGGCGGAGTTGAGGATGAAGGCGGATTCGCTGCCGACGTGCACGACCGCGGCCAGCACAGGGCCGAGGATCCCAAGGGCGGCCAGGGTCATGCCGACCAGGTCGACGGCGATCGTCCCGACGAAGTTGGCCAGCACGATCCGCCGGGCGCGGCAGGCCACTCGCACCGTGCGGACCAGGTCGCCCAGATCGGAGCTGATCAGCACGACATCGGCGGACTCCCGGGCGATGTCGGTGCCCGAGCCCATCGCGATGCCGACGTCGGCGCGGGCCAGAGCGGGCGCGTCGTTGACACCGTCACCGACCATGGCCAGCAGGTGCCCGGCCGCGCGTTCGGTGTTGAGGGCGGCGAGTTTCTGGTCGGGCAGCAGCCCGGCTCGCACGTCGTCGATGCCGAGTTCGGCGCCCACGGTGTGGGCGGCGGCCGGCTGGTCGCCGGTCAGCATCACCGTCCGCAGGCCGAGCCGGCGCAGGTCCGACACGGCCCCGCGGGCCGATCCGCGGATCGTGTCGGTTAGCAGGATGGTGCCGGCGTAGCTGCCGTCGACGGCGACATGCACGGCGGTGGCCGTGCCCTGCCCGGGGAGGCTTTCGGGAGCGTCGGAGATCAGGGCGCGGTTTCCCGCTGCCACGGTCCGCCCGGCAACGGTGGCGGTCACGCCCCGGCCCGGGGCGTAGGTGAAGGCGTCGGCGGGCCCGATCGGCAACCCAGCGGCCCGAACGTGTTCGACGATAGCCTGGCCGAGGGGATGCTCGGAGTAGGACTCGGCCGCGGCAGCTAGCACCAGCATGCGCTCCGCACTCACATCGCCGGCTGGTCGAATGCCCACCACGGCGGGGGTGCCGGTGGTCAGAGTGCCGGTCTTGTCGAACACCACCGTGTCGATCGTGGACAGCCGTTCCAGGTGGGTGCCGGCCTTGATGTAGGCGCCGCCGCGGGCAGCGCGGCCGATCGCGGCCAGCACGGCCAGCGGGGTGCCGGCGGCGATACCGCACGCGCCGGCAACGACGACCACCGAGATCGTCGCCGGAAGATCCCTGGTGACAAGGAAGGTGACGGCCGCAGCGGCCAGGGCCAGATAGACCAGCCACGCAGCGAGCCGGTCCGCCAGCCGCTGCGCCGGGGCCTGCGAGGACTGCGCCGCCCGGACGGTCTCGATGATCTGCCCGTACGACGAGTCCGCGCCCACCCGCTCCGCGCGGATCTCGATCGCGCCGACCCGGTTCACCGACCCGGCGAACACCGACGCCCCCACCGTGACATCCACCGGCATGGGCTCGCCGGTGATGCGGGACTGGTCCACGCTGGACGCGCCGGCGACGACCGCGCCGTCCACCGGGATCCCGCCGCCCGGCGAAACCACCACGACCTGGCCGACGGTGACCTGCGAGAGCGGCACGATTCGCATGTCCCCGCCGATGCGGACCAGCACCGTGGCCGGAAGGAACGCCAACAGATCCGACAACGCGTCCCGGCCACGGTCCAGGGACAGGTCTTCCAGGATCTCCGCGGCCAGCACGAAGGCGGTGATCACCAGTGCGGTCACCCACTGGCCGATCGCGGCGGCCGCGGCGATCGCGATCAGCATGGACAGCTCCATGGACATCCGCCGGGCCCGGACATCGCCCCACGCCTCGGCCAGGATCGGCCAACACCCCACCAGCAGTCCGATCACCGTCACCCCGACGATCGCCGGCCAGGCGGCGCCGGTCGCCTCCAGCACGGCCACGGCCCCGGCGAGGATCGCCACGAACGCGGTGCGCGCCACATCTTTCCGGTCGATCCGCGCCCACCACGGCTCGATCGCAGCGTCGGCGGCCTCCACCCGGTCCGTCTGGTCGATGTGCGTCTGGGTATTCGTCACCACCAACCCACCGCTCCCTCTCGTCCGCCGGTACCAGTTCCCGCCGCTCCGCTCCGCGACGCACACGGGCAGCCTACATGCACAGATGTTCATGCGTCCCTGGAATGAGGTACCGTGGGGCGGTGGGACACGGGGTGCAGGGCCGGGTGCGGCCGGCCGAGCTGGATCCGGCCACCGCCAAGACGGTCGCCGAGACACTGCAGGCCCTGACCACCCCCAGCCGGCTATTGATCCTGGGCCGGCTGCGCCGCGGTCCGGCGACCGTCGGCGAGCTGGTGGCCGCCACCGACATGACACAGTCCGCGGTGTCGCACCAATTGCGGCTACTGCGCCACCTTGGCCTCGTCGACGGGGACCGCCGCGGCCGCAGCGTCACCTACAGCCTCTACGACACCCACGTCGCCGAACTCCTGGACCAGGCCGTCTACCACACCGAGCACCTGCGGCTGGGCAAACGCGACACCCCCGCTCAGACCGGCTGACCAGAGGCGATCCCGCTTATGCCCCGGCGCTCGCCCCTGTGTGAGACATCTCGGTTTGTCCAGCTTCCCGCCACCTCCTACTACCTCGACCTATAACGCTGTCGCCCCCAGCCGAAATCGTCACCGCTGAACGATCCGCTTGCGATGCCGTCGATCACAAGCGCATCAGGCCCGCGTTGGTTGACGTGAAGCCGCACGCATTCAGGTAGAAGGGGCGGAGGTCTGCCTCGAAGTCCACGTGAAGCCATTCGCATCCGGCTGCGCGAGCACCGTCGGCTGCCGCTTGCACCAACCGAACGCCGAGCCCTTGACGCCGGCAGTCGGCAGCCACCATCACGTCCTGAAGCCAAGCGTGTGTCCGGCCGTCCCACACCACATTGACAAAGCCTGCAAGCTCGGCGGCGGCCCCGTGGGTTGCGGCTTCGCGGGCGGTGACCCAGCCAAGGCTGTGCTGCTCAACCAGACGGCGCCAGTCCCGGTCGGCGACGTCGACCACGGCCGCACCGAAGGCTTCGACGTGCAGCCGGTCGGCCTCGTCGCTGCTGAACTCGCCGCGCCAGGTCGTCTCGATCGTCACTCGCAACACGCTATGTCGGAGGCGTCCAAGCCTCAATCGGAGCACAGGGCAGGGCAGGGCGGTGCGCATGGCAAGGAGCGGTCTCACGCACCGCCGACGATGAAATTCGCCCGCTCGGCGGGGCGTTCGTCGGCGACGAAGGCGTCCTCCTCAGGCGTCCAGACTTCCAGCCACCGTTGGCGCATCGCCTCACCGTCACCGGCCAGTCCGCGCTTCAAGCGCACGTCGCGGGGTGTCGACACCCACACGGTCAGATCCCACCGATCCGACAGGTCCTGCCGGGTGGCCGAGACTCCCTCGACGATCACCACCCCGCCGGTGGGAACGTCGTGCCACTCAGCACCAACGTCGGTTGCCCACTCCCAACGCTGATAGCGCCCGGGACGGCCGGCCCGAAGCGGATCCAAGACCTGGCAGATCATCCGCTGCCGATCCCAGCCCGAAACCGCCGGCCACGCGAAATCGTCCAGGCACACCACTCTCGCCCCGCCCAGCGCGTCAGCGAGCCAACTGGCCAGCGTGCTCTTACCGGCGCCGCCCTCGCCATCTATCGCAACGAGCAGCGTCCCAGAACGCTGTTACGCAGCCGCCGGATGTGGGCGGCGAGTTCGACCGCGGTCACAGGGACAGGCACATCACGATTGTGCCCAGCGTGGCCGCAGCAGCGCCCGCCCAGTCCCATGGACCATCCAGAAGCGACAAATTCGTGATCATGCGTCGGACAGCCAAAATCGTCACCGCAAGTCGATGGGCATGCGGTACCGATTCGCGAGCAGCCGGGCTAGTGAGGCCCGCGCTTTCGGATGTCGGACCGTGCTTGCGCACGGGTCTCGGGTTGGTGGCAGTTGCCGATGCGCTCCGTGGCACAACAAATCGACGTTGGCCCGCATTGAAATAGTGGGAGTGGTTGAGCACGGTCGGTGAGGGCTGGCGCGGAAGGGCTCGGTTTGGTGACGTTCGAGGAGTTCGTGGACGGGGAGCTGTTGTCCCTGGCCAGGTACGCGCGGGCGTTGACCAGCGACAGGCAACAGGCCCACGATGTGCTGGCCGACGCGCTGATGACTGCGCAGCTTCATTGGAAGCGTATCGACACGATGGCCCACCCAGCGGCATACGTCCGGCGAATCGTCACCACTACGTTCCTGGGCCAGCGGCGTCGCTGGTTCAACCGCAACGTGACAGTGACCGCTACCGGCGAGGTTCCGGATCAAGCGATGCCTGACCCGACCGGAGCCGTCGACGACCGCGACCACCTCCAGCAACTGCTGGCCCGGCTACCGCGCCAGCAGTGTGCCGCGATCGTGCTGCGGTTCTACCTCGACCTTGGCGACAACGACATTGCCGCTGAACTCGGCTGCACGTCGGGCACGGCCTGCTCATACATCTCGCGCGGACTGGCCACCTTACGGATCGCCGACACCGACGGGCCGACAAATGAGGACGCGACGATCGGTAGGGGCAGGCGGCGGCGCGGTCAGGAGAAGCGATGAACATCACCGACCTGAAACAGGCGTTCAACGACCGGACTGAGGATCTTCCGCACCTCGCCGACGTCCGTGCCGATGCCCAGCTCCGACTGGCCGGGCGCGCTCGCAGATGCGCCACCCGCACGCTGGTCGCCGCGGCTGCCGCGGTCGTCGTCCTGGTGGGCGGCGCCGCCCTCGGGGTGTCGATCATCCGCGGGGGCTCCGCACAGCCCGCATCGCCCAACGTGTCGCTGGCTGGCAGGCTGGACTACGCCTGCGCACTCGTGCAACCGATCCGCACAGGCGAGCGTGCTAGCACCTGGGCCGTCCCGCTTGGCGGGGACGCAGACACACCCATCAATCGAGTCGTGGCGGCCGCGGGGTTGATCGGCGCCGCCAGCGGCGTGCAAGTACCCGGCTACCGCGACCTGTCCCTGGCCGGCAGCGACCTGCTCATGGGGGTCGTGCAGGTCGACCCGGCCCTGTTGGACCGGGCGGTCGATGAGTTCACGACGGCATGCGCGAGCCACGGACTGCCCCAGGGTCAACCCGACGTGTCATCGTCCGGCCGGGTCGCCTACGCGTGCGCCGTGACCCAGGACCTGCACTCCAGCCACGCCACGGCCGACAGCTGGCGCATCACTCCAGGCCCGGACGCCGACCCGGCGCTCAGCGAAGCCTCCGGCGTCGCAGCCCTGCTCGGCGCGCCCACGTCCGGCACCGTCCCTGGCCACTCCGAACTGTCCAAGACAGCCAAAGAGCTCAACCAGGCCATCAGTTTGCAGCGACTCGACCGACTCGCGAACAGCCTTGCCACCCTGGCGCGCCAGTGCGCCGAATCATAGGTGCGACTCCGCAAGCCGAACGATGAGCGGTACTGTTCGGGCCGCTGGCCACTGCCATCGGTCAGTCGATCTTGAACCTCCCCGTCGACCGGACAGATGGAGGCGACGATCAGGGCTCCGGAAGCGGATCCTCAGCGGACGGCCCAGGGGTAGGCGACTGCCAACCGCTGTTGACCTTGGCCCCGCTCGATAAGTGGTCGCAGGTGGTCGGTGACTCGACCACTTTCTGCTGGGGTGAGAGCACCTGGATTAGCGATGAGGATTCTGGCCGTGGCGCGCTGGCCCCGAGCGGGTCTACAGTTCGAAAATGCGCATCGTGCAGATTACGCAGGTCGATCTGGACGGTGTCGGTGGTATCGCCATGGCTGCGCTCAATGCTGGGACGTCTGCCGAGTGGGTCAAGATCGACATTGCCGTCATGCAGCCCGGATCGAGTCTGCCTAAACACCCGGCTGGCCGGGAGCAGGTCTTCTACGTGATCAGCGGGAGTGGCCGAGTCGCTGCCGATGACGACGTTCAGCACCCGATCTCGGCAGGCCGGGCTGCAGTATGGGACCGCGGCGAACAGCACACGTCGTGGGCCGATTCACTTATGACGGTTTTGATCATCCAGCGGCGCCCGGAGGCGGGCTGACCACACCACTTACGGACCTGCAGAGCGTCCGCAGCGGGGTCGTGAATCGACAGTGTCGTGATCACGCCGTGCGTAACCGAATCGTCACCGCCGGAGGATCCGCTACCGGTCGCCCCGGTCATGACCGACCGCGACCCGATTGGCGGGACGTCCAAGATCGACTGAGCGGTGATCGTGGCCAGCCACCCGAGTAGTACCGATTGTGGTTGCTCCTATGGGACGAACTGCTGAGGTGGCCGCCGGATTCGCCGTGTAGGACAGACCCTTCAACCTGCGAAAATGACGCTGAGGCCGTCGTGGTTCGCGGCGGCGTGCGCTACTGGGCGTGGCGTGAGAAGTCGTCAAGCCGAACGCGCATGAGTGAGCTGAGAAGTTCCACCGGGCCGCTCGCGGCGGTAGTAGAGCCGGCTACCACGTCCGCCACTAGCCCTCACCCGCGGCCGGTGCGATACCTTCCGGCCACGAACCGACACTTTGGAAATACTCCGGCGCCTCCGGCGCCTCGGTGTATTCGAGCAGTCCGCCGGCCTTTTCCAGCAGCACGTCGCGCACCTCCGTCGGGCTGGCGAAGAAGAACTCGCGTCGCATATTGACGAAATTCACGCGCCGATCAGAGAAATGCCGGTGTAAGTCGCCTTCCAGCGTGACCGCATCATCGGAGAAGTGCAGGGCGTGGACATCATAGCGGAACGGCACGGACGCGTCGCCGAGCTCACGGACCCGGTCCATCGGATCGAGGCGCCTCGTCATCCCGATCTTGACGATTCCGGGCCCGAACGCGCCGATGTTCGAGATGACATACACATACCCGGCGCGAATGTTCGCCGCGCGGTAGTCGTTATCGGCGATCGCCTGGTCGATATCGGCCAGCCGGCCCTCCAGCTCCCCGATCGCGGTCGCGTCACCGTTGATGCGCAGCTGCGCGAGCGCATGTTCGTAGTGCGCCCGTTCCTTATCGAGCCGTTCCCGTTCCCGGGCCAGTTCCTGTTCGACCTTGCGCTGCTCGCGCAGCCGCGCCCGCTCCTCGCGGGCCTCTTCCTTCTCTTGCTGTCGCTTCATCTGGTAGTCGGCGACGAGTTCGAGTTCCATCACCCTCACCGCGTGATACTGCGGGTTGATGCGCATCTCCATGACCGCGCCGAGGTTCTCGATCGCCGCCATCGCCGACTCGAGCCGCTTGCGGGCCGTCGAGACGTTCCCGGAGCGCAGCGTTCGCACACAATTGTCCGCCTCCGCGTTGTAGGCACGCAGCATCAACCGGGATAGGTCTTTGACCATGCGCCGCCCGCGGGCCAGCGACCCGTCAAAGGTGAACATGTCGGCGGCGAGCACGGCTCGTCGCTCGCTGACGAACGCGCCGATCTGTTGGTCGATCCTCGCGAGGCGCTCCTTGTAGGCGGCGGCCGTCTCGAGCGGGTGGTGGTAGCGGTAGATGCCGACGCTTTGCAACACCCGCTGATCGTTTAGCTCGACCACGTCGTTGCCGGCGGCGGCGAGTCGCTCCTCCAGTTCGGCGATACGGGCGAGTAGCTGCGCCGTCCCGGCTGGCGCGGCACCAACGGCGGCCGGCTCGTTCGCGACACTTGAACTCGGTGGTGTGGTGGCTCCGCCCGCCGCTGGGGCGGCGGACTTGCCGGTCCGGGGTGGAGCCTCGTCGGGGCCTGCGGTCTCGACGTCGCCGCTCTGATCGCCGTCGCTTGGACCGTCGACGGGCTCGTCGTCATCGTCGGGCAGGTACAGCTGCCAGCGTTCCGGCGGATCGGGCCACGATGGATCCGGGTTCCATCCGGCCGGCGGCAGCCACCCGGGCGGCGGGGTGGGCCAACCCGGCGGCGGGTTGAACCGCATGGTCATTGCCCCCGCATCCGCACGCCGCGGGAGGTATCCGCCGGCACCAGGTCCAGCGGCGATTTCGACACGGCGGCACCGAGATGGTCCAACGTGGCCGACGGGACGACATTGGCTAGGTCGAACTCGAGGAACTGCTTACGGTCGGCCGCCACCACCACGAACGGCACCAATTCCTGTCGGCCGGTCGCCGGATCGATAGCCTCCGAGCCGACCCTGAGCGAAATGGCGTGCACCTTGCCGGTCCGGTCCGCCTCGAAAACCTCGTGCAGGGTGCGCACCGCCACCTGCGCGACCGCCGAGGAGTACCGGTCCTTGCGAGCCTTGGCCGACAGGTCCGACGGGACGATCTCATCTTTCGACTTCACATACCGGTACGCCTTGATGGTGGGCACCTTCTCGGGCGGCGGGACGAGCGCGGTGATCGTCAATTCGCGGCTGGCCAGGTCGAACCGGTAGTCATGCTCGACCGGGAACACGTCCGGATACACCGAGTTCGACAGGACGATACCGATGTACTCGTCGATGGCCGACTCGACATCGAACGCGAAATCATTGATGAGCTTCGCCAACTCCTCGTTCCGCTGCGCCGCATCCTTCTCCCGCTGCTCACACTCGGTGCGGTACACCGCTTCCAGCTCGGCAAGATCAACCAGCCGCTGCTTCTCGGCGGCCTCCCGCGCCGCCGTCGCCGCAGCATGTTCCGCGTCGGCGCGTTCGATAGCAGCGCGCCAGGCCGCCACATCGGCCTGATGCTGCTCCTTGGCCTGCTCGATGGCCGTCTCGTGCTTCTTGCGTTTGCCGAACAGGCCCTTCGGCGCGGGCGGCTCAACATATTCGGGCTCTGGTGGGTACACCAGGTCGGGCACCGACGGGGTCGGGATGCCGGCCGCACCCGGCTTGAACCGCGGGTGCTCAACCACGACCTTCAAACTCTCCAGATCGACATGGTCATCGACAGTCAGAGTCGCAGCCAAGATGCCGTCGATCTCGCCGTACGCCGCCTCGAGGGATGCGTTCATCGCGTCCACCTTGGCCATCTGCTCGGCGGCGTGCGCCGCGGCCGCCTCCTTCTCCAAGCGGGCCTTCTCGCGGGCGTCGGCAGCCTCCGCGGCTCGCCGAGCACGCTCCGCGTGTTGCCGTGCCCGCTCCTGGTCGCGCAGCGCCTTGAGCATCGCGCGGTGCGCCGCAGCAGCTTCACGCTCCCGCTGCTTCTTAGCCAGTTGCTGCTGATGCGCCACTTCGGCGAAGAACCCTCGTTTCCTGCCCATACCTCTGCCCTTTCGTGTACCGCACGCCGTGCTTCCTGACCGTATCCGACATTGCCGACACATCGCGCAGGACGCAAGGACAACCTTCGGGAAGTTTCCGCCGCCTACGGCACCGTCACCGCGGTCACCGCCCCCATCGACGAATCCCGACGCCCGGGGCGCAACTCCGGCCGGACCTACCCGAGTGGCACCGCTGCTAGCTCCAAGGCAGCGCAACGCGGTGATGTGTTACTGCCAACCCGGCGCGCAGGGGCAGTCCACCGCCACAACACCGATTGGCTCATGCGTCCTGCCCTCGGGGGGAGGGAGGGTGCTCACTGCGCGGCTGTCACCCCTATGCGAGACGATGACTATCCGGACACAAAGTTGGGAGCCACGGGTGCGCTATGACCTGCAGCGGCTAGGACCGCTTGGATTCCAGGACTGCGCCGCCGCATTGGCGGTCAAGGTCCTGGGTGCCAGGGTTCACCCCATGGGCCGGGGACCCGATGGAGGCCGGGACCTGCTCGCCAACGGAGTCCTCTTGTGGTCTGCCGACGAGCGATACGGCGCCGACTCGTGGGACGGGACCACCGTCTTCCAGGTAAAGCACAAGGCGACGCTGGAAAGGCCAGCGACAGACGCCGCGTGGCTGTGGGAACAGATCCGCAACGAACTCGACAAGTGGTCCGACCCCGACGGCGGGCGAGGCCAGGTGCCGCACTACCTCGTGTTCGTTACCAACGTTGCGCTCACACCAGTTGCCGAACGGGGCGGCTTCGACACCGTCACCAAGCGGATTCAGAAGTATCTGGACCATTTCGATGACGAGTCGGCAGAAGGCTACCTCGATGAGTCGGCGAAAGGCTCGGCGCGTCGCGAGCGAGAGGCGCGGCGCGACCGAATGCGCAGGCTGCGGTCCTGGCGCATCTGGGACGGCAATCAGATCGACGGGTTCCTCGATGCCCACGAGGGTGTGCGCCGAGCCTTCGACGGCTTTCTGACCGCCGGGGACGTACTGGCAGACCTCTCAAGGCTGTCGGCCACCCTGGAAGACAGTGAACTCGCGCCTGCACTGAAGGCGCACGCTCGTTGGGCCCTAATCAACGAGCGAAACATCTACTTCGACGAGGCTGGGGCGCAGCCGAAAGGCTTCCCTGTGGATCGCGTCGTCATCGACTTGCCGGTTCTGGTGAACGGATCCGATACGCCGGATCGGATGATCAGGCACGCGTTGCAGCGCGGGGACCACGTGATGCGTCCTTCGCTTGCCGCCATCAGCAAACCCCGGCATGTGGTCGTCGTCGGAGCGCCCGGAAACGGCAAGACGACCATCAGCAAGTTCCTCGTGCACGCCTATCGAGCAGCATGGCTTAGCGAGGACACAGACCTCGGCGACGAGCACAAGACCGCGGTGCAGGGCACGGCATCCGCGCTGGAGGCGATGGGCGTGTCGGTGCCCTCGCACCGTCGGTGGCCGCTCCGGGTGGACCTCGCCCGCTTCGCTTTGGCGAAGGCGACCGACAGCGACTACACGCTCCTGTCGTGGATAGCTGAGACCCTGTCAAAGCAGATTGCCACCAAAGCAGTGCCGAAGTGGGCTTTGTGGCCCTGGTTCAAGGCGTGGCCGTCGATGCTCGTCCTGGACGGTCTCGACGAGGTGACCGAGCCGAACGTCCGCAAGGGCCTCGTCAGCGACATCGCCGCATTCGCGTCCGACGCAGAGGCTAACGACGCTGACATGTTCCTCGTGGTGACCACGCGGCCGAATGGCTACGCCGGGGACATGCCAGAGAGCCTATTCGAACGGGTGGATCTCGCCGACCTCACCATCGAAGACGCCCTGACCTACGGACGCATGGTCACACGGGTACGTGTTCAAGATGACGAGGCCCGCCGAATTGGAATCGAGACGCTCCTCAGCCAGGCCGCCCAGCAGGAGCCCCTACGCCACCTGATGCGAACCCCGCTGCAGGTTCTCATCATGACAATCATCGCGGAGACGGCGCGTCAGTTCGCCCCCGACCGGTTCGGCCTGTTCTGGGGCTACTACCAAACGGTTCTGTCCCGTGAGCAAACGAAACCGCTCGCCGCTAATCTGCTGCGCAACAACGCTCAGCAGATTCTCGACCTGCACCGCCGCGCCGGGCTGCTGCTGCAACAACGAGCCGAGACGGCCACCGGTTCGGACGCGGTGCTGACCGCGGACGAGCTCAACGACATTGCGTGGCGCGTGCTCGCCGACGCCGACTATCAACCCTCCACTACCGACGCCAGTCTGCTGTCGGCCATCGTCACCACCGCCACCCACCGGTTGGTTCTGCTCGCGCCACAATCCGGTGGCGGATTCGGATTCGACGTTCGATCACTGCAGGAACTCATGGCCGCAATGGAGCTCACCACGGGCACACTCGACGAGGTCGTCCCCAGGCTCCGGCGCATCGCCGCTTCACCGCACTGGCGCAACGCGTTCCTGTTCAGCTGCGGCAGATACTTTTCCGAGCCCCAACCACACCCGCACCAAGCGATCGTCGAGCTTGTGCTCGGCATCGACGACGCTCCAGAGCGACTCGGCGCCATCCTGCCAGTGGGTCCCAGGATTGCCCTGGAGATAGTCGACGACGGCATGACATCAGGTATACCGAAGTGGCTCAACACATTAGCTGCCTACGCTCTCACGGCCCTCCATGGCCCCGGACCAGACGACCTCAACCTGTTCGTGGTTATGCTGACGCGCGCGGCGACCCTTAACCAGACCGTGCGAGGATTGATCGCCGACAGCCTCCGCGACGCGTTAGGCAGTACTCGCGCGGCCCGCAACTGCGCCGAGAAAGTCCAACAAGTAATCGGTCGGTTGGCTGAACGGGCCGACCTCCCAAATGCCGTTGGCGGTCTCGCGACCGTGAAACGCGACCCCTCGAAGGCCTTGCCGAACGACCCGGTTGCAGACTGGGGTAGCTTCTGGGACACCATCCTCGGCTATGCCGGAACCGTCGATGACGACGCGCTGAACACAACGGCTGATCTCTTATACAAAGTCGCCAAGTCCGGTATGCACCTCGGGTGGGAGACGGAACTGCAGCGACACCTCGCCGACCCGGACTTGGCGTTGATCGCCGAAGAAGCCCTCGCGTACGTCGCGGCGGCAACACCGTCGCTCGTAGTCTCATTACGTAACCACGTGATGCCCCTCCTTTGGCGCCGACCGGTCGACCTGAGTGCCTAGATACTGAAATCGAGCTGTACGCCCGCCCGCGAGCCTGCAAAAAGTCCCGGATCGTAAGTTGGTGAATCCGGGATTGCTGTGGACTGAGCTGCCCCGGTGCGGCTCGTGCCCTGGTCCGGCGCACCATTACGCCTTTCGGGCAGATAGGACGTAGAGTACTGCCGTGGCGCAACACGATGTCGAGTCCTTCGCGCACAGCCTGAGCGCCAAACTCGCAAGTCGCTCGCGGCACGTGTGCGTGTTCCTCGGTGCTGGCGCTTCGAGGGCGGCGGGGCTGCCGGACGTCGCAGCGCTGGAGGCTTTGGTGCTGGCCGGGCTGGCCCCGGCGCAAAGACAGCAGCTCACCAAGCAGCTCGCCGGTCGAACTCTTGAGCAGGCGCTGAGCCGGGTGCGCCGTATCGCGGCGCTGGTCGAGGGTACCGACGCCATCGACGGCTTGACACATACCGAAGCAATGGATCTAGACGGTTCGGTGTGCCGCGAAATCGTCGCGGCGCTCGACGTCGACGCGGCCGACATCACCTCGGCGCTGAGGTTCGCTGCCTGGGCGGCACGGGCGGACTACCACCTGCCGCTTGAGGTGTTCACGGTCAACTACGACCTCGTCGTTGAGCAGGCGCTCGAGAAGCTCGGTGTCCCATACTTCGACGGCTTCGTCGGGATCCTCGCCGCCCGCTTCCGGACCGAGCTGGTTGAGGCAGAACCAGCTCAGGGCGACGCGTGGATGCCAAGCTTCCTCGTGCGGCTGTGGAAGCTGCATGGGTCGGTCAACTGGCGCTGGGACGACGGAGCGCGCCGAGAAGTACTGCGACTCGGCAGCGCGGTCGCCGCGGGCGCGGCCGCAGCAATATACCCGTCGGACGCGAAGTACGAGGAGTCCCGACGCGTCCCCTTCGTCGTGCTGCAGGATCGGCTGCGCCGGGCTCTGTACCACCCTGAGACGCTCGTGCTCATCACCGGGTACTCATTCGGAGACGAGCACCTGAACGAGGTGCTGTTCGACGCCGCCCAACGCAGACCGCGCACGGAGTTCGTCGCCTTCTGCTACGACGAGCCCCCCGATCAGCTGACAGAGCGTGCGCAGCGTACGCCGAACCTGCAGGTGACCGGACCGGGGTCCGCGGTGCTTGGCGGGCAATTGTCGCCCTGGTCCACACCGGCCGACGCGCCCCCCGACCTTTGGGACTCGGGCGGCTTCGGCCTTGGCTCGTTCGCTAACCTCGCTGCCTTCCTCGCCCGGAGCTCGCCGCCCGAGGGCGACCTCGAACAGCGGCTGGCGCTCCTGCTCGCCACCGCTAGCAGGAGCGCCAGTGCCTGAGTCGGCACCAACCCAGGTCGGTCGGGTGCGGCACGTTCTAGGCGGAACCGTCACGGTCGCCTTGGATGAGGAGCTCGCCGGCATCGCCCCCGTCTTCCGCGGACGCCTGCAGCCGATCGGCCAGATCGGCTCGCTTGTACGGATCCCGCAGGGACTGGTCGACCTGCTCGGCACGGTCACGCTCGTCGGGATCAGCGAGCTCGTCGGAGGGCAGCCTCCCGGTGACGTCACCCATGCCGACGAGCGCTGGCTACAGGTGCAGTTACTAGGTGAAGTTGACCGGAGCACCGGCCGATTCCACCGCGGCGTCGCCAGCTACCCAGGACTCGACGACCCGGTGCACTTCGCGACAGCCGACGATTTGCGCGCCGTGTTCCCACCGCCTGACGACAAGCACGTGAGACTTGGGCGTATCGCTTCCGCTGAGGAGATTCCGGCATGCCTAGAGGCCGGACGTCTCGTGCTGCGGCACACCGCGGTCGTCGGATCCACCGGATCGGGCAAGACCAGCGCCGTCGCCACCCTGTTGCAGGCGTTCGCGCAACAGGGCTGGGGTGCCGCGAACATCGTCATCGTCGACCCGCACGGGGAGTACCAATCGGCGCTGGGGTCCGTCGCGAACGTCCAGTCCGTCCTGACCCGCGGCAGCGGCAAACTTCGAGTGCCCTACTGGGCGCTGCCCGCTGCGGATATCCTGCGCGCGTTCACCGGGACGACTCCGGGGACAACTGCCCTGTCCCGGTTCAACGACCTGGTAGTTGAGGGTCGACGTGCGTTCGCCGCAAGCGCCGGCTGGGTGACACTCGATGAGGCCGCGATCACCGCTGACACGCCGGTCCCGTTCGATCTGCGCGAGGTCTGGTACACGCTGGACTACGAGAACAACGAGACGCGAGAGAACAAGTCGGATCCGGCGACTGCGCGCGTGACGCGACCCGGCGATGCGCAGGATCTCCGGCCCACCGCGTTCGCCCCGTACAACCCGGGCGGGGCGGCACCCCACAAAGCGCCCCTGCACGGCGCGTACGGGACGACACCGGAGTTGCTTCGGCTGGGCCTCGTCGACCCGCGGCTGGCCTTCATGCAGGAACCGGCAGCCGACCCTAACAGGCCAGACCCGCTGCCCGACGTCATCGCCGGCTGGTTGGGCGCAGACCAGCCGATCTCGGTTTTGGACTTCAACGGCGTTCCTGCCGTGGCGACCGAGCTCGCCATCGGAGTTGTGCTCAATCTGGTATTACAGGTCGCGATGCACAGCCCCGGAGGCGGTCCAGGAGTCGGCCGGCCGCGGCCTATTCTCGTCGTGCTGGAGGAGGCCCACCGTTACCTCCACGACGGCTACACCGAACTCGCGGCCTTGTCCGCGAACCGCATCGCACGTGAGGGCCGCAAGTACGGCGTGGGTCTCATGCTCGTCACGCAGCGGCCATCCGAGCTGCCACACACCGCGTTGGCGCAGTGCGGCACTCTGATCGCGCTGCGCCTCAGCAACGCCAGCGATCAGTCGACCGTACGCGCAGCGCTGCCGGACAGCGTCGTCGGTCTCAGCGCGCTCCTCGCCTCGCTCCGAACTGGGGAGGCGGTGGTCAGCGGCGAGGCCATCGCCCTCCCCGGCCGAGTGCTCATCGACCTGCCCTACCCACCGCCCGCGGCCGACGACCCCTCTCTCGCTCCCTGGCGGGAGCCGCCGACCGCGCCTGACCTGACCGCGAGCGTGGCGGCCTGGAGGAACACGTACAGTGTCTGACATCCCCGAGTGGACTCCCGTCGTTGGGTCATCCCGCATCGTCGCAGAGTGTTACCTATCCGACGCCGAAACGATCCTCGTCCGGTTCCCAGACGGTATCGAGTGGCAGTACCGAGCTTGTCCCCTGGCCACCTGGCTTGCATTCACTGCGCCGGGGCAGTCCCGCGGGGCTTTTATCAGGGAAGAGCTGGACCACAAACCCAACTGTCGCTGGACCGGCTGACCGGGCATGAGAGCGGCTGCGAGGGTTTGGTGATTGCATCATTAGCCAAGATTCGCGATTACGGGTTCCGCAGTGGGACGCTGCGCGGCGACGCAAACGGTTGGACGAATCGGACACCGCTCAAGATCCCCAGACCGTCGTAACGGGATCCATATTCGGTTCAGGATCAGCCGGTGGCGGGCTGCACCTCTGGTCGCGGTCCGGCTGTCGCCCGTTGCAGGGTGCTCACCGCCCGGGGCGTGATGGCGATCCGAGCCTTGTGCCGCCGCCGTCAAACTTCCCGAGGTTGATACTGGGCGGCGTGACATCAGACCAGCCAGTGTGGAGGGCTCAAGCCGACCAGGTCGCGCGCGTTTGCTCAGTGCACCTGTCCGTGCTCGCCGGAGCGTACGTGCACGGGTCAGCCGCACTCGGCGGGTTCGCCCCGGCCTCGGACCTGGACATGCTGATCGTCGGGGACGGCGCCCCCGACTGTGACCGGCTGGGCAGTGACCTCTTGTCGCAGGCATCCGGCTTCCCGTTGGAACTCTCCATCGTGGCCCCATGCGACGCGGCCGCACCCGCGCCACCGTGGCCATTCCGGCTTCACGTAGCCAGCCCTGACCGAGTCGTGCTGGACGGTGGGGACGGTGACCCCGACTTGGTCGCGCACTACGCCGTCACCCGACAGAGCGGGATCACGATCGCCGGCACGGATCCCAAGGAGACGATCGGTCCAGTGCCCCGCAACATGCTGTTGACCCTCCTGACGGCCGAACTTGAGTGGGCCCGGGTGCACGCCGACCAGCGGTACGCCGTCTTGAACGCTTGCCGTGCTGAGGCGTACGCGATTGACGGGCGGTTGGTCTCCAAGCTAGGTGGGGCGCAATGGTGGACCCGTCAGCACGGGCCAGACCCTGTCGTAGAGGAAGCATTGACAGCGCAAACTCGCGGGAATGACCTGGGGCCCTGCACCCGATCGGCTGGCGAGTTCATCGACGGAGTAATTCAGGTGATGAGTGCACAGGACCAGCCGACCTGCCGCGCGTGTCCTGGAGAGTGAGGACGACGCAGTGACGCGTCACGGCCCCGGTTGTGGATTGGTGACCGGCGGCCTATGGATCACCAAGTTGGCCAGTCATCGGATCGCTGTCCGGGCACGACGCAGAACTCGTTGCCGTCCGGGTCCTCCATCACGCAAAATCGCAGACCGCGTTCGACGACCATCCGCTGCTGGCGTGCCCCGAGTGCCTCCAGTCGTGCGACTTCGGCGTCGACATCGTCAGTGCCTATGTCCAAGTGCACACGCGTCTTCGCAGTCTTGGCTTCCGGTACCTTCTGCACGAGCAAGGTCGCGTCTCCTGCGCCCGTCGGTACCAGGACCGACAGATAGATGCCCTGGCCGTACGGCTGCTGCACAACTCGTCCTCGGAGTGCGGCCGCCCAAAAGCCTGCGCCGCGCTCCAGGTCGGCAACATCGATGACAACGAGGGCAAGCCAGCTTCGGTGCGCCATGCCGAGATCGTACGAGCCACCGACCACGGTGGAGCGCGGGGTGGATCACCTGCCGAGTAGCCAAAGTCGTCACCGCAAGCCGATCCGCTTCCGGCGCGGGGTCGACGTGTCTTGTCGCGTCCTGACCTGTCGGCGGCCCGTGGGTCGTTGGATGCTGACTTATGATTCCGGCATGTACGTGGAGCAGATCCCGAACGTGGACCTCGACGGAGCGGACGGCATCGCCATGGCATCGCTCAACGCTGGCACGTTGGATGAGCGGGTAAAGATCGATGTCGCGAGCCTTCAACCCGGGTCGAGCTTGCCGAAACATCCGGCTGGGCGCGAGCAAGTTTTCTATGTGATCAGCGGGCACGGTCGTAGCGCGGGCGATGATGACGTCGAGCGCCCGATTTCGGCAGGCTGGGCAGCCGTTTTTGCGCGTGGAGAACAGCACACATCGTGGGCCGACTCGGCGATGACCGTGCTAATCATCCAGCGGCGACCGGTAATTGACTAACGGCCATCAACCGGTAGTCCTTCGAGCACCACAAGCCGATCCTTGAGTGGGACTGGGCAACATCGGCCCTGTTGAGGTGATGACCGCCGACTTTGGCAACATACGTGCATGGGTTCGGTGACCATCGCGGATGACCAACTGCCACCTTCGGCGCCGCCTGCGGCTAGCGTCACTGATCTCGGGCGTTGCTACGAAGACATCGTCTTCGCGCAGCCGATGGGATACCGGCCGTTGCTGATGGATCTGTACGTCCCCATTCGGGACGATGCGACGCCCGTGGTCGTGATCATCTATGGCGGTGGATTCGCCATGGGCTCTCACAAGACGGATCAGCTGGGCGCCGAGCTCACACAGCAGCTTCTCGCCGACGGGTTTGCGGTTGCGCGTCCGCAGTATCGGCACAGCCGCGAAGCCAGCTTTCCCGCGCAGGTGCATGACGTGAAGGCTGCTGTGCGCTGGCTGCGACACCACGCAGGCCTCTTGCGGGTCGACCCCGGACGGATCGGGGCGTGGGGCTCATCCTCCGGTGGGTATCTGGCCACGATGCTGGCCGTGACCGGCGCCGTGGCCAAGTTTGAGGGGACAGTCGGCCTGGTGGGGCCAAGCAGCGCGATCCAGGCTGCGGTGGCGTGGAGTGCGCCGGTGAACATCGCCCGGCTTCCACCGCCACCGGCCGAGTCACCGTTCCACCGGCTCGGGGTCGACCCGCACGATTGGCTACTCGGTGACCGCGCCAAGGATGACCCCGATAGCGCCAGAGACTCCGCTACGAGCAGCCATGTCTCTGCTTCGGCAAGCCCGCTGATGGTGGTTCACGGAGACGGTGATGCCGGTATTCCGATCGATCAGCCCGAAGAGATCCGGTCCGCGTACCAGCGTGCAGGCGCGGTCATCGATTTCACGCCGATCCCCGGCACGGGTCACTTCTTTGATGTTGCAACCCGCAGGGCACAGGCGACTGCCGGGATCACATTCCTACGCAACAATCTGGTCGGAACCGGGCACGCATGAAAGGGGCCGCAACAGTCGCGCCTACCGACCCTCGCCGCGAACCACTCCATTGGCCGTCACCAAGCACCGCATCCGACGCCGACTGCCCAGGCTGGCCGCATACCCCCGCCGACCATCGGCTCTCGATCTTCAGTGGCCTCGCCTGGCACCGCGCCCGGCGATGGCGTGCGGCATTGCCCACACAGGCGGGTCACTCCGCGACCGGGGCGCCGATACCGTGTTGTCCGAAGGGCCCCATCGACGGATGGATGGGGCGGAGTTGAAGTGTTCGCGCCTTGCTCAACCGGTCCTGACCGGCCACGATCAGCGGCGCATCCAGTCGGCCGAACTGCACGGTGATCCACTCGACTGCGCGGGCGGCGGCGTCGCGTTCCCCTGGCCGCACCAGACCCTCGCGGCAGGCGTATAGAAACTCGTCCTCGTCCTCGATGCCGAAGACACCGTTCGCGGTCAAATAGGGGTCAAGTTCCAAGTCGTCATACGACCAAACACCGTCAACGCACACTGGCGGCGTGCAGATGTCCACGTGAACCAGCAGCTCACCGCCATACACGAAATGCGCCACGAACCACCGGTCACGGGGCAGCAGGACCACACTGTCGCGGCCATGACCCTGCGAATCCTGCGCCACCTCACACCTGTCGAAGCGGTGGCCATCGTGGCCCACGTAGGCGGAACCGGCGGGTGTGTACACCCACAGCCCGGCCGCGTCCTCGGCCACCAGGTAGCCCGACCAGACCCCAGCCCCGGCAGGTCGCTTGCGCTTACGGATCGTCACCGTGTCCATCAGTAGCGAGCCAACCACAGCCTCCAAGACTTTGGCACCGCTAGCGGCCGGGGCACGTGCCCGGCCGTGACGGCGTCTCGTGGCCTGCCGGCATGCGTGCCAAGCGTAGCTAGCGCAGTACGGGTCCGGCCGGTTGGATTGACGCGAGTGATGCTGGCAGGTCGCGGCGTCGATGGGTCCGCTCGCCGAGAATCTGACGGGCAGAGGCGCTCAGGGTCGGCGGTTGGGGTAGTCGGAGGGGGTCATCCGCTACGAGCGTCATCGGGCGTTGCCGTGGGCTGCCCGTAGGTGGCTGGTGGTGTTCTGCACGGGCGGCGTATTGGATGACGAGTTCGATCAGGTCTTGGTCGAGAGTGTTGGCGACACGCTGGATTTGGCGGTGCGCCTGATCGACGTCGGGAATGTTGTCGGCGACCCATCGTGTCGCAGTGGCGGCGGCGTGGGCGCGTTCGCTGCTGCTGTGTAGCTGCTTCTGGTCGAGGTTGGTCTCGTGGTCGACGGCTAGGTCGACCAGTGGTGGCCCGGGCGTTGTCAGAGCGCTGGTGAGCGCGGTTGCGCCTTGTCGGTGGAGAACGTCGGCGGGGTCGGTGCCGGTCGGCAGGGTGAGGGTGGTCGTGTTGGCAGCGCCGGCGGCGGCCAGCAGGGGATAGGCGCGGGCGGCCGCGGCGCGGCCGGCGGCGTCGTTGTCGAATGCGCTGATGACGTGTCGCTGATCTAGTGGTGCGATGCGACTCAGGGTGTCGAGTTGTTCGGCAGTGAGAGCGGTGCCGAGGGGGGCCACTGCGACGATGCGGCCTCCGGCGGCGGCGTTGATAGCTTCGGCATCCATGGGTCCTTCGCAGATGGCGAGGTCGGCGCCATCGGCTAGGGCTTGTATCGCGGCGGGAGTGAGTCCGTAGGGCAGTTCGGCCTTGCGGAAGACATCGGTGGTGGGGGAGTTGAGGTACTTCGGCGGCAGGTAGCCGCCGGGTGCCGGCGACAGGTAGGGGTTAGCGCGGCCGGTGAAGGCGACGACGCGGCCGTCCGCATTGTGGATCGGAAGGACGGCGCGGTCGCGGAAGGCGTCGATGAGGCCGCCGCGGGTGGAGGTTCGGGCTAGGCCGGTGGCGAGGAGTTCGGCGTTGGTGTAACCGCGGTGGCGCAGGTGGCGGACGAGGTGGTCCCATCCGGCGGGGGCGTAGCCAGCGCTGGCGGCGGGCAGGCCGCGGTCGTGCATGTAGTCGGGGACCCAGGATCGTGGGGCGAGCCGGGTGTAGTAGCCGTGAGCATCGGAGATTGCGGATAGCAGTCTGTCGGAGGGGACATGCTCGGGCCGGTCGCCGCCGGCGACGGCGAGATGGTCGGCGGGATCGGGGGGCAGGGCTTCGGGGTCGGGCGGCGGCTCGGGCAGGTGTGGGACTTTCGTGGTCCAGGTGGCTGGTGCGGCGATATCAGCGACCGGCCGCGCGGTGTGGGCGTCGATGGCCGGGCGGAGGTCGTCGTCGGCGGGATCGGGGGGCAGGGTTTCGGGGTCGGTGAGCGGTTCGGGGTCGGTCAGGTCGGTGATGGTGCATAGCAGCGCGGCCGCGGCTTGGTGGCGGGCCAGTCCGGCGGTGTGGGTGGCCAGCAGGGCTGCGGCGTCACTGGCGAGCCGGCTGGGGTCGATTCCGCTGCGGGTGGCGGCGTCGACGGCGGCGATGATGGTGTGCCACAGCGGGTCTTCGGTAATGTCCGTGGCGAGGTCGTCACCGATGGCTGCGGTGATGCAGGTGGCCCACGTTGGTTGTTGGTGTTGGCCGGCGGGCAGGGCGGCGTCGATGCCGCCGATGTGCGGGGCCAGCCGCCACCAGAGCGCGGCGGCGGGCTGTTCGGCGGGTAGTGGCCGGGCGAACAGCGCGGCGTCAAGCATGTGTTGCACGTCGCGGCCGGCGGTGTCGGCCAGGGCGAGTCTGGCGGCCAGGACGGGCCAGTAGTCGTCGGCGAGGACCTGGGGTGCGCCGAGGGATTCGATAGCGGCCTGCCAGCGTTCGGCAGCGACGGAGGGGTCGCTTGCGGCGGCGAGTGCTCGGTTGGTGAGTTCGCGGTGGCAGTCCCGGTCGCTGGTGCGCTCGGGTCGAGGCCCGGCTGGTCGCAGGTCGGTGTCGGCGATGCTGCGGGAGGCCCGCCACACGGCCAGGTCGGCGGCCAGGTCGGGGCGGTGGAGGTAGGGGCCGGCCCACTCGGGCGCGGTGGCGGGCGTCCAGCCGCCGACGTGGTCTCGGAGTTGGTTCGCGAGATCGGTGACGAGGACGGCCCGGCCGGTGAGGTAGGCGGCCCACTGGGGGTCTTGGGCTAGTGGTGGGTGGATGGGCGGCAGCCAGGGCAGCGGCCGCTGCGTGTCGTCGGCGGGGCCGAGGCGCCAGCCCAGTACGGCTGCCAGATCGGCTGCGGAGCCGAGTTCGCGTTGCGCTGTCGCGGCGGTCAGGTCTGCGACGGCGTCCCGGCCGGCGAGGGTGAGCGCGGCTAGGTGGTGGTGTAGCTCGTGCCATCCGCTCCCGGCGGTGACGCCGGGCACGGCTCGTTCGGCGTCGGTGGTGAGTTGTTGCATGCGTTGCGGCCCAAGGGTGTCCGCGGCGGCGGTGTGCACGGCGTGGGTGTAGGCGTCGCAGGCGGGTCCGAGCCGGACTGCGGGGTCGGTTGCGTTTCGGGCTGCCGAGGTGGCCGAGACTGTTGTTCCGTCGCGGCCGATGACGGCGGCGAGTGTTTCGGCGGCGGTGGGCGGCTGCACGGATTCGGGCCGGATCACGTCGTGCGGGTCGCCGTGCCGGGTGGAGATCACGTAGATGTGGGTGCCGTCGGTGGCGCGGGTGGCCGCGGGGTACAGGTCGTTGCGGGTCATGCCGTCGGCGACGATGGTGTGCGCGGTGCCGCGGCGGGTACCGGTCTTGCCGACGGTCAGGCCCTGTACGGAGGCGGCAGTGGCGGCGTAGCCGAGCCGCACATGGCCTGCGTTGACGTACCAGGCGGGTAGACCGCGGGTGACGCCGCGGTCGTGCAGGTCGGCGGTGATGCTGCCGTCCGGGTTGACCTGGCGGACGGTCCAGCGCTGGTTGTTGCGCACGAAATCGTTGCCGCCCAAGGACAGTGTGCGGGCGTTGCGTTTGGTGATGATGGTGTCGCCGGCCGAGACGGATTCCCCGTTGGGCAGCGTGAGCTCAGCCCCGCCGGCGCGAACGGATGATTCCCCGGAGTTGCTCGCGAGGCGGGCAGCGCGGGCCCGGGCGTTGAGTTCGGAGACCATCTCCAGCGTGGGGGCGATCATGATGGACTCCGCGCCGTCGACGACGTCGGCCGACCATGCCTGAAACACTTGGTCGGCTGCGTGGTCGGCGGCCACCGGGTGCAGCCGATCACGGTCGGCGTAGTAGGCGGCGGCGGCCGGGTCACCAGCGCGTAGCGCGAGGGACGCGTGCGCCTCGGTGGGGTCGGTGAACCGCATGACCTCGGTCAACGAGAGCGCACCGTGGGCGGATTCAATGTCGCGCAGGACACCGCCGGCGCCGGCGGCGGTGCGTTGCCGATCGTCGCCGACGAGCAGCATCCGCCCGCCGCGCGTCACCGTGTAGCGAAGAGCCGTGTCGAGGTTGGGGGTGGATGCCAGCCCGGCTTCGTCGACGATGACCAGGGTGTGTGGGCCGATCAGCGCATCCCAGTGGGCCAGGTCGTCGGGGCGGCCGCGGCGCAGGTCGTGGACGAGTTTGTCCAGGGTGTCGGCAGTGCCGGCGACGGCGGCGCCGAGTTCGGCGGCGGCGGAGGCCTGCGGTGCCAGGCCGACGATGGTGCCGCCGGTGGATTGCCAGGCTCGGGCGAGTACTCCCATCGCGGTGGTCTTTCCGGTGCCGGCGGGGGCCAGCGCGAGCATCAGTCGTCGGTCGCTGCTGGCCACCGCGGTGACCAGTCCGGCCTGTGAGGTGTTCAGGACGGCGCCGTCGTGGTTGGCCGACCATTCCAGCGCGGCCAGGTTCACGTCGGTGGTGGTGATGTGGCGGGCTCCGCCGGCGCCGGCGGCCGCGACGATGCGGGTTTCGGCGGCCAGGATCGCCGGCGAGGTGTACCGCTGGCCGCCGGCAATCCGGTAAGCGCTGCTGCCGTCGGAGCGGCGCAGGGCGGCCGGTTCGGCGACGTTGACATCAATGTTGGGCTCGGAGCTGATGGGGATGCTGTGCTCGTCACCGGCCGCCAACGCGGCGACCTGCTCGATGGCGGCGACGGCCTGTTCCGGTGCGAGGCGCCACCGGTCGCGGAGTTGGCGGGCGGCTTCGGCGGCGAGGTTGTGTCTGGACCACAGGGCACGGGACTGCTCGGTCGCGGCGACCGTGGCGGCTGCCAGACGCGCGAAGTCGACGCGACCGGGCAACGTCGCGGACCTGTCGGCTACGGCCGTCGCGGCGGCGGCGCCAGTATCGCAGCCGGCCGCGACGTCGGCGAGCATCCGGTCCAGGCATTCCGGTCCGCCGAGCACCTGCAGGGCTTGGTCGTGCCAGGTGGCGCGCTGCTCGGCCAGCGAGCGGGGTTCGTGTTTCGGGTCGCGGGTGGCCAAAGTAGCCTGCTGCGATAGCGCCAGCATCTCCACCGAGGTGGGCAGCCGACCGTGCGCAGCCCGGAAGTCCGCGACCAGTAGTCGGCGGTGGTCGGTGATCGCCTCGCGGCGGGTGGACCACCGCTGGTTGAGTCTCGGGTCGACGCCGACGAGTTCCCGCACCGGTCGCTTGCTGGGGTCGCCGTCAGCTCGTTCGGCGAAGCGGCCACCCACCCGTGAGGTCATTTCGGCCTCGATCAGGGTGTTGTACAGCTCGGACGCGGCGACCGCGTAGCGGTGAATCATGCGGCCGTCCAGGGCGAGCCAGCGGTCCTGGCTGCCGGCGACGCGGACCTTGTTGGAGACCGCTACGTGTGTGTGCAGGTCGGGGTCACCGGCGCGGGAGTCCCGGTGCGTGAACGCCGCGGCGGTCAGCCCGTCGGTGTCCACCTGGGCAACGCCGCGGGCGCCGATACGGGTGTAGGCGACGCGCTGCTCCAGCCAGGTGAGGGTCGCGGTGACCGCCGCGTGATGGGTCTGTTCGATGGCTGCCGCCATCGGGCGGGGGGCGATTGCCCAGAGTGTGGAGACGGACTTGACCGGGGTGAAGGTCAGGTCGTATCCGGCGACCGCCGTCGACGCGGGGCGGGACACCTGGCGGATGAATCCGTCAAGTTCGCGTGGGCCGAGCGGTCCCCGACCGTGCTGTTCGGTGAACATTTCACGGGCCAGTGCGGTGCGGATGCGGGCGCGAACGTCGGAAGGCATGGGCCGGTTGCTGGGCAGTTTGTGGGCGGTGTTCCAAGCCGCGTAGCGGTCGGCCAGCCGGGTGCGCCACTGCGGCACGGCGTCAGAGACCGGGTAGCGGGCACCGAGCAGGGTGGCCGCCTCGGCAGCAGGCGCGGACCAGGCGTGCGCCATCCGATCGGCGCGGATCAGGTCCGCATCGGGGTGCACGCCCTGCCCGAAGAGGTTGCGCATCTGGGTCTCGGTGACTTGCGCGCCGGCCACGCCCAACACACCCGCGCCGGCGCCCATCCATACCCCGGGGGACTCGCCCTTGGCCGAGTAGTACTCGCCCAGGGAGGCGTAGCCGCGTTCGGTGGAATCGGCCGCGGCGACCTGCCGGGTCAGGTATGTGTAGCCGTCCCCGGCGGTGAGCTTGTGCAGGCCCATCACGCCCACCACAGGTAACTGCCGCCGCCCAACCGGCTGACCGTTACCGGATCGTTACCTTAGTGCAAGAGGTGTGTCGGGGATGACGGGCAGCTGTCGGGGGCGCTGGTTAGCGTGGCGGCACCGGGCAGGGAGGCTTCATGGTCAAGCGGGCGGGTAGTGCGGTGGCGGCGCGGGAGCGGGCGCGACAGGCCAGGCTGCGGCTGGATGCGGATCGGGATGCCCGGGACAAGCGGGTAGAAGAGGCGACGGCCGAGGTGTTCGTGGCGCAGGACGCGATCGTGCAAGCGGACGCGACGTTGGGCGATGCGCGGCGGGTGCGGGATCGGGCGGTGGCGGCTGCGGAGGCGGGCGTCGGTGCGTCGCTGCTCCGGTTGCGAGCGGAGGGCTTGGCGGCCGCGGATCTCGCGACTGTAACCGGGCTGGACGGCACCGAGGTGCGGCGACTGGTCAAGCTGGCGACCGCGGCGGAGCCGCGCGCGGCGGAATCGGACGTGTCGTGAGCCGGTCTGCGGGGGTCGAGTTGGTGCTTTCGGCCTCGGATGTGGCCCGGTGGTGGTCCGCGATCGTGCCGACCAGCACCTGCTCGATTTGGATGGGAGCTGTCGGCTCGGACGGCTACGGACGGTTCTCAGTCCGCCGTGCGGATGGCACGGAGCGGATGGTGACGCCCCAGCAGGTGGCGGCGACGCTCGCGTACGGGCAGATCCCGGCCGGGGCGACGCTGCTGCACGACTGTGATGTGCGGTTGTGTTGCCGCGCATCGGCGCAGCATGTGCGAATCGCGACCCAAGCGGAGAACGTGGCACAGGCCGCGGCGCGGGGGCGGTTGCGGGGCAGCCGTCCTGGAATGGTGGACGTGCGCGGTCCGGCTGTGGCGTGTCGGGCCAGGTGGCCGTCCGTCAGGTGTGGGTCGAGCAGCGGCAAGCCCTAGCGGCGGCGCTTGCCAGTGTTGTCGCTGCCGGTGACCCGCGTGCCGACCTGTATCCGCTGTTCGATCTGACGCATTCGGCGGGGAGTTGACCGCGCCCGGGAGCGCCCCGCGGTGGGGCGCCCCCGGATGGTGCGGCGTCAGCGGCGGCTGAGCCGGGACCAGTCGTTGTCCGGTAGGACGATCTCGCTCAGTGCGAGGACGGTGCGCCAGATGCGTTGTTGGCCGGCGAAGGCGGCCTGGTCGTGGCAGATCCAGGTGACGCGGCCGATGGTGGCGTGCAGGCCGCCGGGCCCGGGGCGGACGAAGGGGGTGTCGCGGCCGATGGCGCTGATTGCGATGGTGGGCGGGTCAACGGCGTGGTCGGTGTTGTCGGCGAGGCGCCGCTCGGCGGGGAGCCGGTCTGCGAGGAGTTGGGCGTTGCGGGTGAGCCAGGCGGCGGCGTAGGTGCGGGCGGCGAACCGGTCTTTGAGGAAGATCAGGCAGGCGCCGGAGGCGACGGTGATCTGCGAGTCGGGCGAGCCGTCTCCGTGGGTGGAGAAGGAGAACTCGGGTTCGCCAGCCAGGTGGATGGTGATTCGGACCAGTTGGCGCAGCGGGCTGATGTCGGGTTGCTGGATGGTGGACATGACGTTCCCCTCTGGCTGCGCGCGTTCGGCGGAGCCACGAAGAGGCGGTGGGGTTGTGGGTGGACTGTCAAGGGCTTCGAGCCGCTGGCCGGATCGGTGTCGACCTCGGGGTCCCCGCGTGCGGGGTGGGGTCGGCCCGATCGGGTCGGCGGCGTCCCTTGACAGGCCGGGGCCCCGGCCCCGCAGGCTTGGAGTGCTCAGACGAACCCCAAGGTGACCACCGGTCGGTAGGCCGCCAGCCGGGCTGGGCGAGGCGATCACCTCCGGGTTGTGCACATCGCCGGTCGGGATGCACATTCCGGCAGCGCGCGGGATGCAGGCGTCCGCTGACTGCGACGATCCGGTGCGACGGCGCACGGTGCGGCGGCGGATCTGATGGGAGAGCTCTCATGGCGGGCTACATCTGGCGACTTGCGTGCGGCGAGGACAACCGGGTCGGACAGGCGCCGACCATCGCGGACGGGCTTGCAGACCTGCGCGGTGCGCTGCACGAGTGGGCCGCAACTTCTGCGGGCGACGAGGTTGAGGGCAGCGTTACCGGGCCGGCGGCCGTTGCCCCGTTCTGGATCGGCTGGGGGCCACTGGGTCCCGCTCGGGGCGGTACCGACCGAGCGACCGAGGTCCGTTGTTGCATCGATGACCTGATCGAGGACATCCGCACGTACCTGCACCAGATAGCGGACCTCGGCCTTCAGCCGCCAGAAAAACCGCGGACCTGTTAAACCTGTGCGGCTAGCTGTGAACCGGTGACACTGCGCCCAGGATCCGATATTGGTCACGGGCGATGCGGTGGACGAGTGGGTGTCGGATCTTTGGGACCTCCGCGATGGGGTGGTAGCCGGCCCGCATCAGGAGATCGACTGCTTGTGCGCGGGTGTGCCGCTGCCGGCCGGTGGCTAGGGCGGCGCTGATGAGCGCGGCGTCGCGGCGGTCTGCGGCGCCCGTGTGCTGCCAGCGTCCGTCGGACGAGTCGAAGTGTGCGCCCAGGACGAGCAGGGCGGCGGCGAGGTGATCGGCTCCGGCGTCGACCGCCATGTGGTGACTGTTTGCGATTGCGTCGGCGACGTCGTCGAGGTACAGCGGCCCGACGGCCGCCAGTACTCGCATCCCGATTCGCGCGCCACGGGCAACCCGGGGTGTCAACCAAGCCGGCAGCGCTCCGGGCGATACCGGCGGCGGTAGGGCCAGCGCGCGGGCCACGCGCGCCCTGCGGGCGTTGTCGATGCGGTCGGTACCGGTCAGGCTCACCTCGGGCCACAGCTCGGGTCGGAGCCTGACCGTCCGGCCGAACGTGCTGAGCCGTTCGGCCAGGTGAAGGACTCTCGCCTGGGAGGCGCCTGGGATCTTGTCGTCCGCCGGCGGCGGTATCCCGAGGTTCGCCAATCCGAGGTAGCGATCGAGGACCGGCCGGTCGAGGTGCGTTGGTGGGTAGACGATGTCGGCTAGCTCGGCGGCGGCCGCGGCGGCGGTGATACTGCGCAGTGTCGGACCGTACCGCTGGTCACTGTCGCACTCGACATATCTGCCGCCGAGCCGGGCCTCGTCGGGGTCGTCGCCGGTGGCGGTGGCCGGTGCTGGCTTGTTCACGACAGCGCGCCGGTCAGGCTGGGGCACTGTGGCGTTGTCGCCAGGCCCGCGAACGGCAGGTCGCCGAACAGTATCGGCCGGGTCGGCCGGTCGTTCGGATCTGCATCGGACGCCCGCACGTCTGGCATGACCGGGCCGCCGGCGACGGCGCTCCCGGCGGCTGACAGGCCGGGCCGTCAGTCACCAGGTCCGCCGAGGCTGGTGCGGCAGGGGCGGTGATGCCGAGCAGCTCGAGGGGAAGACCGACTCGCGCGGTGACGCGGCCGCGTACCCGGCCAGGCAGGTCCACCGGCGGCTCCCCCTCCGGCGGGGGAGCGGGGTTCGGTCTGGCCGCGGTCAGCATCACGCCCATGCGGTATTCGTCGCCGCCGGCTAGGCACGCGAGCACATCGGCGGCGGCCAGAGCGGTGCGGGGCCGACGCCGCGGGTACGCTGTCGCCTCCAGTCGTTCCTCGACGGCGCTCATTGCCGCGAGCGGGTTGCCGCCACGTGGCATCCCGTGGTCCAGCCAGGCCAGCGCCCAGGCCAGCGACGAGAACCTGCGACGAAACCGCAGCTGGTCGGGGCGAAGTGGGGCGCCGACCCCGTACGGGTCGAGCAAGCTGGTCCGCGTCTCGAGCATCGCCATGGTGGGCCCGTCGACCCAGGAGCCCACCCAATATGGGCGCTCGTAGCCGACATCAACCGGTACCTCGGACAGCTCGGAGAGCACCGACCCCCACTGGCGCGCGCCCGCACGATCCGCTCCCACCCCGCCACTGTGCCACGAAACGAAACGCAATGAGCCGGCGAGATCGGGTGCGGACCCGCGATCGTGCGGGCACTTCCGGAGGGTTCCCTCCGCCGCCACGCCGCAGCCGGCACAACGACTCAGTCCCATCGGCTAGCGCATTGCTTCGGCTGCAGAGGCGTAGCTACCGGGTCAAGTCCGAACCCGGGAACGAATCATGGACATCGCCGACATCGCCGCGCTGTCGCGCGGCCGGACCATCGTCATCGTCATCGTCATCGTCATCGTCATCGTCATCGTCATCGGCGTCGGCGCCTGCCCCGCGCTTTGCCGAACCCAGCCCTGGATGACCGGGCCAGCCGCCCACGGCATCCGCGATCCCCAACCGCCGACGTCCAGAGCCCCCATACCGAAAAGGAGCCCGCGATGGCAGTGATCAGGCCATGACCGCCTGGCCAGCAAACCCCTCCCATGATGGGACTACGCAGCTGGGCAACCCGCACCAGCGACTAGATTCCCGAATCTGGTCGCCTGAGTCCACGGCTGGCTCGTGCCGATGTACCGCAAACCCGTCGGCGACGGCCGAAATCGCGCCCGGTGCTCCCAATTGTGGCTGCACCCCGCACCCGACTGTCCACGCTCTGGCGCGGCTAGGTACAACAACAAGCCGGACCTGGCGACGCCATGAGCGCCTGGATCCGCGACCACCTCGAGCACCACATGGCGATCCTCACCAGCCCCGATGGAACGCTGAAGGGCTGCAACGTCGCCCGTGGCCACCCCAACACCAACACCGTGGCGGCCTGGCCGATCGCTGGGCCGCCGCCCAGCCTCGGAGTCTGTTTCACTTCTGGCAGGTAATCAATCGCCGTACTTGTCCGGGCTCCGTAGCCGCAAGCAGTACGACATAGACCTGCAGTCTGCAGCGACATCTCATGTTTGGCCTGTTGGGCGCCAATCGCTACGACTCCTCTGGCGGCCGTAGTGAGATTCGGATGGAGACAGATCGCCGCACCCAGACGACAACCCCGGCGAGGATGGTTAGGACCGCGATCCACCACCAGCGGACGCCGGTGTCCATGGCCAGGTCGGGCCGGTAGGCGATGGACAACGGCAAGTATTCGCCCCACGCCGGAGCGGTCGACTGTGCGAGCATGGTCGCGTAGAGAACCGCAATCCACCCAAGGAGTCCGGCGAGTCGCCCGATCGTGCCGAGGAGGATAACCAGTCCGAGCCCGGCGACGGCGATGTCGCCCGCGATTGGTATCAGCACGTGTGCAGGTGGACTGCCTGTGGGTGGGTAGAGCAGTAGCGCCAGGAAGAACACCCCGATCGGTATGACCACTGTGGCGAGGGCACACAGTGCCGCGGTCCAGCGGGTGTGGGCGGTGCCGTACCGGTCCCATTGCGGGAGCCGCGGTGCGAGCCCGAGTCCGAGTGCTGCGATGAGGGCCATCGGGAGGTACTCGAAGGGGGATAGGGGCCGGGGTGCGTAGTTCTGATCACCTACGAATAGCACCGCGTTGGGCCACAGACTTACGTATGGGAACGTGAGGACGATTAGTCCCAGTGCGGGGCTTAGGACCCGTGGCCGAAGCGGGAGAAACCACTGCCCAAGCCGCAATCGAGTCACGTTGGACCGGCGCCGACATAGCGGCATGCCAGGAGTTCGGTGGCGTGCCGGCTGTACCAGGTCAGGACCGCGTTGGATGGCAGTTTGTCCAGCGTGCGACGTAGGGGGTCGTTCGCCCAGGACGGGTCCTGGTTTCGGGCGATCCACGTTCCCAGATCGAACGCCCAGGTGATTGCCCGCTGGTCGCTGCTGTTCGGATCGCATGCTTCCAGGCCGGAAAGGCCAGTGCCGATGTCCATCTCCAACGTTCGCACACCACTCATCCCGACCCCCAGACTGATCAGTTGATCCCTTCGATATCTTTGGGCCAGCAGGGACGGAATGGCCTGGTTGCTGGCCAGGACCTTGATCTGCTGGGGGAAGTACGACCCCATCCGCTCGATGACGGTCCGCGAGCGGCGCATGATCTGGTCGAACATCGGCTGTTGCTCATCGGTCAGGCAGACCTTGACAGGTGCGAGGGTTCGGCAGGTGATAGGCACTGCCGGGGGTGTGCGGGGAAAAGGCGTGGGCAGGGTCTGCTGCAGGACGACCCCTACCATTGCTGCGACGGCCACTGCCCCGACCGATGTGGACAGCCCCCACCGGCCAATGCGTGCTTGGTGCCGGTACCAGACCAGGAGCAGCGCAACGAGGGCAGCCAGTGACAAGATCCACCAGCAGGCGATCACCACGATCGGGGTGAGGTTCAGCGAGCGGTGGTCCAACGCCGAAGGGGCCGGGAACATGAAGAACTCGGTGCTGGTTTGCGGGTCCGGAAGCACCGAGGTGAAGTACAGCGGGATGGCACCGAGCCACCACACGCACCACAGACAAGCCCACAGCACCGCATGCCACCTGGCCACCATGGTTCCGATGAGGAAGCCAGACGTCACGAAGAAGCACAGCGACAGCACCGGGAACAACAGTGCCTCGATGTAGTAGAGCGATCCTCCGGTTGCATGGGAGAACTGCACGAACACCGACGTCCAGCCTCCCACGGCCAGCGCCAGACACCAGGCAGCGGCAATGACGGAGACGATCCTGATCCCTTGTCGGCCGGATGCTCGTCGAAGCGTCGGCGCCGCAAGCGGGGATCGCCTATTGGCGAAGCGCTCGGCGATCCAGGTGGCCGCGATGCACGTTACTGGTCCGGTGATGGCGATCGATTCGCGTAGCATCCCGGATAGGCGACCTCCGGCGACATATGGCCAGCCAGAGGCTTGACCCACGTACAGGTAGCTGACGGCGGCGACCACCACGGCGGGCACGGCGACCACCCACCACGGCAGCGGCCATGTCAGCCGGGTCAGTTCACGCTTGGCCATGCGCTCGTCTTTGCACCAGGAGCGCTTCGTAGCCCTTCTCCAACTCCGAGCCTGGCGTGTCCGAGTCTGCGTCAGCAGCCAGCTTTGCCAGTTCGCTCGGGCTGTCCTGAAACAGGACCTGGCCGCGATCGAGGACGATGATGCTATCGCAGATGGCCAGGACGTCATCGACGAGGTGAGTGGACAACAGGATGCTCCGCCGCGATGACATCGCCCGTAGCGTTCGGCGCAGCGCTATGCGAATCTCCGGGTCCAGCCCGGCTGTGGGTTCATCCAGGATCAGCAAGTCGGGCCGGTGCGCAATCGCTGTCGCCAGTCCTACCCGTTGTCGCTGACCTCCCGACAGCGTTCGCACCCGCCGCCCGGCCAGATCGGCAGCATCAAGGTCGTGCAGCGCCGCCTCGGCGGCGGGGTACGCCTCCGGGCGCGAGAGCCCTTGCGCCCAGGCCGCGTAGGCTACGGTGTCAAGGACCTTCATCGATCCGACGAGCGGATACCGCTGAGGCAAAACACCGATACGTCTCCGGATGGACTCTCGACCGGCCACAGTGCCGGAGTCTGCACCGAGCACCGACAGCCGACCTTGTCGTGGAATGAGACGAGTGCCCAAGAGACCAAGCAGAGTGGACTTGCCCGCGCCATTTGGCCCGAGAAGCCCGGTGATCCCGGCGCCGATCGACAGATCAAGCTCCGAGAACACCGGGCGACGTCCATATTGAAACGAGACGACTTCGCACAACGCTACGGCGTCGGTCACCCCCCAATCCTCACTAAGATTCCAGTCAGCACCATTGCGTTAGAATAGGCAGTCTGAGCTGGAACTCGTAAATGAAGCCGTCGTTGAATCGTCATATTTTCCAGTGTAGTCTCTCGCTTCCGTATAGAGGACTCGGTTCTGCGGGCTTCCCCATGTGCAATACCAACCGTAATGCCATCCACTTTGGGCGTCGGTCTTCTGGTGCATTATCTGGTTCGGTCCGAATAGGTCCCACATCATGGTGACCGTGTATGGGGTAACACAGCCCGAATATGTGCCGCCGACCCAGACCATGCCGTTCTTCGCGTACGGGGTATCCGCGAGGATGTTACAAGTCATCGGAATGGCGTCGGCTGGACTCACGATCGACAACCGCGACGCGAAGGGCGTTGTGCCCGGTCGAGCAGCCTCGCTAGCCATGGCTGGAGATGAAATAAAGGTCAACAAAGTCAAGACTGTAGCGCCGCCGAATGCAACGATCCGCTTCCAACTCATCACGTGCTCCTTCGAACGATTGATCGACCTTGTACGTCGTGCAGAAGGCGAGTCACCCAGCTGGTAGTAGCTGCGTCTTCGCGCGGCGCCTGCTGCGCGTCGCAGATCAGCGACACCGTCCCGCGGATCCGTCATCTGGTTATGACGTTCCGGGCCGGGTCGTTGCAGCGTGCTGTATCACAAATTCATAACGATTGCCGGTGCCTCCACGGATAGGTGGCGTGTTCACCGATGTGGGCCCGTTCTCTCCTCCTCATCCTTGCTCCTTCGCCCGCGTCGGTGCATGCTGAGCCGTATGGCCCCTTCACCCAGTTCGTGGTGGGGGAGTGGGCTGATCCGTTCTGAGGCGCCTTTCGCGCAGTTCTATCTGCATTACGTCGATCGTGTTTATCGCCATTGCCTCAGCCGAGCCGCTCATCCTGAGGATGCCGAGGACATTACGGCCGCTGTTTTCGTAGTGGCCCTCGAAAACCCCGATAAATTGAGGCGCCTCGACGAGGCGTACATCCTCCCTTGGCTCATCGCCACTGCCAACAATCTTATTCACGAGCATGAACGCAGTATTCGGCGAGTACGTGCGCTGCTTACCCGTCTGCCGCCACCTCGCGTCGTACCGGATCACGCGGAAAGCGTGGTCCAAGACGAATGGGATCGCGACGCCCTGCGGCGTGCACGACTCGTCCTCAAATCGCTCAACGAGTCGGATCGAGAGATCATTGAGTTGTGCGTGCTCCAAGGCATGCCGCCTTCCGCTGTAGCTACAAACGGAACGCCAGCAGGGACCGTCCGGTCACAACTGTCACGAGCCCTTAGACGCGCAAGACTTGCATACGATGCGACCTCATCCCGGGAACCAGCGCCAGATCGGAGCAGCGCGTCGTGAGCCACGATTTCGACAGAGCCATGCGGGACTTGTCGAAACGGCACGTCTCGGAGCCTACTAGAAGGCGACACCTTGAGATGTTTGCGTGCCTGGCTGCCTCGAGGGATCGGCGTCGCCGTCGAAGACGCATCGCGATCCTGACGACTTGTGGGGTCCTCGGGCTGAGCGCAGCCGGCGTGGGTACGGCTGCCGCGCTTGGTGTATTTGCACAGGCGCCAACGGATCGGCACATAGCCCATTGCTACGCCACCCCAGACCTGCACGATCCTGGAAACTACTCAGACATTTCCATACTGGACGGGTCCAGTCTTGGGGATGTCGCCAAGGAGGCGATTGACATCTGTCACGAACAGTGGCGTCTGGGCCAACTGAACAAGACGAGCCCGAAAGTTCGGCCGCCGCAAGCAGAGACTATTGCCCAACCCGCCCCGAGCTTGATCGCGTGCGTGCTTCCCTCAGGACAGGTTGGCGTCTTTCCAGGCAATGAAAGCACATGTGCGAGTCTCAACCTCCCGCTGGCGCTGCCATGAGGGCGGGCACTCGCTCATACGCCCGCCGCGAACCCCAGGGTTCCACTCTTACAAAGGAGAACCGATGCGTGCACTAATCGTGTCAGTCATATTGGCGACAACAGCCACCGCAGCAGCCGCGCTCGCTCCGCTTGCCAATGTACCGACCACCGTCACACCGTATTGTGCTTCGTCTGTAGACGGGCCAGAAACGATGATTTGCGCGGCCAGTCAGGGCGAATTGAACCGCGCCTGGAACGAATCCGACCTCTCGGAAACGAGCACCGTTCTGATCGCGATACTGTACGACAACGCGAACATGGATGGCAGTGCTGGGTCGTGGGCGATATACGCGGGAGCCCAGTGCACAACCAGCGTGTCCAACATCGACTATTCGATAAGCGACCTTGGATCGTGGCGGGATCGCGTGTCGTCCTTTCAAAGCTACGGCAACTGCGCCACCCGACTGTGGTCGGGAACGGGCTTTGGTGGGACCGCATATCCGAGCGCCACGGGGTGGGCCGTGAGCGCGACGTACGTGGGCGCGGCATTCAACGACAAGGCGCGGTCTGCGCAGTTCTCTTGAGTTCCGCTGCCAGGGACAGGAGCGGGTGTCGCAGTCAGTACAGAGGCGCCACCCAGGCCCGACAAGGTACCGGCGCAGGCTCGCATCGCGGGCGACCCTCGACAGTTTCAGGGAAGCTCATTGGGGCGCCCGCCTTGTGATTGCGGCTCGCGACGTGACAGGTCGTCAACGCGTACCGCCGCCGCGCACCGAACTTGCCGCCCACCCGACTTGGGCCAAACTAGTGCGCAACCTCGGCGGAGTTGATCTTGGTGATGGCTTCGGCGAGGTCGTCGGGTGGCGGCTGGGCGGCGGTGATGGTGTGCTCGCCGGCCTGGATGGTGACGGTGCGGTAGCGGCGGGCGGTGCGCACGAACTTCTTGATGCTCCACTCGGTGGTGTTCTCGATCGAGTGTGACACCGCGAGCGCTGCGAACACGATGTTCAGGTGCGCGTCGATGGATTCGTGTTTGTGGTGGTAGATCGGCCGGGCCCGTAGGTCGTGCTTGGACATGCGAAAGCGGCTCTCGATGTGCCAGAGCCGGTGGTAGGCGTCGATGATGAATTCCGGGGTGGCGTCGGTGAGGTTGGTGGTGTAGCCCTTGATTCCGGCCAAGCCACGGGCCTTGGCCTCCAACTCCCGGTTCACGCTCTTGGTGGCGCCGGAGAGCTTGATGAACCGGTTGCGTTTGACGGCGATCTTGCCGTCGACGGCCTTCTGGGCCTTGCCGACCTGTTCGTCGATGCCGCGGAGGGTGCGGCGGGCCCGGTCGGTCCGGTACTGGTAGTGGATGGTCCGGTCCGGGATGCCGCGGGCCTTCTCCTTGGCGGTGGCCGGCCAGGGCTGGGTGTAGATCTGCCCATCCGGGAGGTCTTGTCCGGGATGGGAACGGCGCCAGGCCCGCACCTGGTAGGGCACGTGCGGGATCTTGGTGCCCAGGATGAACGTCAACCCGGCTTCCTGGATGGCCTTCTGGTTCGCCTCGGAAATCATTCCGGCGTCGGCGACCACGGTGATGCCGGACAGCTGGTGCGCGGTCATGAACTCGTGCAGCACGGGCAGCATGGTCGCGGTCTCGGCCTTGTTGCCCTCGAAGGCCCGCACCGCGAGTGGGAACCCGGCGGCGTCGGTGAGCAGCCCGATGGTGATCTGCGGTTCCAGGCGGCGTTCCTTGGAAAAGCCGGGTTCGCGGAACCCGTCGCCGGTGTCGGTCTCGAAGTACAAGGTGGACACGTCGTAGAGCACCAGGCGGCCCGGTCCGAGCGCGGCGTGGGCCGCGCACGCCTTCGATAGTGCTTGGCGAAAGGTGTCTTTCGCATACGACGGCAGTCGCCGCTTGACGGTCCGATACGAGGCCGGGGCGATACCGGGTCTCGGTCAGGACCCGCAGAGAGTCCTGCTTGCTGGTCGGCTCGATGATCCGGGCCACCACCAGCTGCAAGAACACCACGTCCCCGCCGCAGGCGTCGGTGAAGCCGAGCCGGTCGAACACCGACACCAGCGCGTCCCACAACAGCGCCGCCCGCGACGAGGTGATCGGCAGCGGCCCACCCGCCCCGGGCGGGGTCAACCCCAAGTCCAGCTCGCCCTGCCCAGCGACGATCCGCTGCCGGGCAGCAGCAGTGAGCAGTTCGACCTGGCCGGCCGTGTGCGCCGAACCGAGGTGCTCGATCTTCCGCGACCCGCGTCGAGAGGACCACACGATCTGCACAGCGGTCGCCCCGGAGGTGGTCTTCACCGTGCGCACGTACGCCACCACCGCACCCTACGGGGCGAAACTAGTGCGCACTTTCCCGCCGCGAAACCACCAAACCCGCAGGTCAACAACCTACAAGATCAACAACTCGTCCTTGGTGGCCCAAGTCAGGTTTCAGGGAAGCTCATTGGGGCGCCCGCCTTGTGATTGCGGCTCGCGACGTGACAGGTCGTCAACGCGTACCGCCGCCGCGCACCGAACTTGCCGCCCAGTGCACCAGCGCGCAGGCTCAGCTTGTCACCAATTTCGGCGAGGGCAACTCCGGGAACTGCTCATCCAGGTTTGCGAGGGACTGGTCCAAAATTTGGACGAGATCCGGTCGCCGGGGTGGATTCAATATCCATTCCTTTGTCGCCCCAATCACCGCGCCGAAGGCGTCGCTGAGACCTATGCGGTTGATTGTCAAGGGCCACGAATTCTTGACCACTGGCGGCCAGCAGACCTGACCGGTGGTG
>CALANS010000164.1 GCA_937926105.1 uncultured Actinomycetes bacterium
AAGTTTATTCAGGGGTAGAAGGCACCTTGGTGCCAGTCGTGTGAACGATTTTTTTGCGCCGCCCGGCATGGGCGCATCTTGGGTCCGAGAGGCTCCGTCGACCCGACTGTCGGCGGCCGGGTCGACGAGCCGGTGCGGACGGGCGGCGGGGGCGGGTCAAGCGCCCGCAAGCCGGTCCGCGATGAGATCCAACGGGCTCTGATACATGCGGGCCGAGACGATGTTGTTTTGCAGATGACGGTGGATCCCCCCGAGGTCCGCGCGGGCAAGACCCCCGTCCTGCTCGACGATCCAACGGATTGCAAACGCCTGATCGTTCATGCACCCCAGGATCTGCCGACTCGCAGTCTTCCCGACCGTGGCGTGTGGCCCGTCGAGATCCCCCAGCGCGTTGGTGGGTAGTCTCTCGGCTGCGAGCTGCTCAGCAACCCTGGTGGCGAGAAACGGTCCGAGAGGACGCAGGTCATCCGCCCGGACGCCGGGGGCGTAGATCGCAAACAGGGTGGCCGCGTGGGTGGCATGCAGGCACTTGCGGCCCTCGAGCCACATGATGTTCGCGTACCAGTCGTCATCGGCCGGCGGCACCTCGACCGTGGCCGGGTCCGGTTTGCCGGCGATCTTCAGCAGTCGAGCCGTGCACCGAATCATCATGACGGCGACGGTAGCAGTGGCGGCATATGCGGTGCGTCGACGTGTGCACCGCGTCGCGCCGCGATCTGAAGGGCTTGCATGGTCGATCCAACATCGGTCGCGCCTGCCAGGGGCGCATCCTGGATTTTCGACACTGCCACGCAAGGATGCGCAGGTCAACAGGGTAACGTGCGCCAGGATGCGCTGTCGAAAGCCCCAGGATGCGCTCGGGATGCGCCCCAGTTGCGGGCGCGGGTCGCGTGCCGATCGGCGTCGCCGGCCTCGCTGCTACCGGCGGCGTACGACAGTCGTTCCCCTACCCTCGTGCCACGTTATTATGGCGAGCTCGTCGCCACCGGGCGCGACGGCGGTCAATGTGGCGCTGTGGATGTCGAGCCTGAGCCGGTCAGGTTCGACCTCGACGGCCGTGGCAGGGCTCTTTCCGTCGCCGAGCCAGTCCGCTGGATTGTCTGCCGGCGGATCAACGGTCGGGCAATGCACCGCAACACGCGGATCCCGCCGAGTATCCCGCGCTCGCTTGGTCCCCGGCATCATGCCCACGTAGATCTCCTCGTCGTCAGCGAAGTCGACATCGGTGCCGCTGTTACGAGGCGAATCATCGCGCCAAGTGGTCGCGATTGTGGCGTGCTTGCGCAAACGAAACGCGGCCGAGGCAATCTGCGCCAGCCTCTGTACTTCCGCAGCGAACTGCGCCTGCGGACTCTTCTTTTCGACAGTAGCCGAAGTCTGCCCAGCGGTGTCCCGCCATCCGCTTGCGGCAACCTGGAGAAGAATGATTCGGCCGAGTCGACGAGACCCAGTGAGCAAGCCAACGAGCAGATGCACGATCGACGGCGGCTACGACGCCCACGAAGCGCGGAGCGCTAGCCGCATTGTTTTCGGCGCGGAGGGGCCGTGCCGGATACCTCGTGAACGCCGCTGTTCATCATGAGGCGGCAGTCGGCACCCGGTCCCTGAATCTGCCTAGGTCGTCGACAAGGCGCACTAGTCGCAGGATGAGGTCGCGAAACCAAGCTTCGTCCGTATCGAGATGCAGAGTGAAGTCGGGGTCGCTCCGTAGGCGTTTGTTTGCTGTCACCGGGCGCCACGCAAATGCGGTCTCCAAAGTCGGGCTTGGCCACGCGCTGTGGACCACGGTGTTTCGATCCTTGAACGCGGTCTGAATTCGACGTAGGAGCGCGGTGCCCTCATCGCGAAGATCTGCGAACTCCGGCACAGCGAGTAACTCCCCACAGCAGTTGATCATTTGCTGTGCTGACTTTCCTGCGTATTCGTGCTGCGGCTTCGTGCGATCGAGCACCTGAGCCAGATCCCACAGGCGCAGTTCGACGATAGCCGAGACCATCACAACCCGGCCGACAACTGCATAGAACTCTTCTGGGACGGACCCGAGCATGTTAGCCGGGACGCCGAAGGCGTCTCGTGAGTTCGACCAGCTCAAGAATTCTGTCACTGCGCAAGTGTATGGACGGAATCACCAACGGCTAGCCGCGGTGAGGTCGTGCGCAGGCCGTTCAATGGCCGGACGGATCGCGAGCACCTTCGACGATGACCCGGTTGCGGCTGTAGGCGCCGTGACCACCCCAGTGTTGAGTCCGAACGGCGGGCTGGCCCTCTGCTGTGGCGTATTGGGCCACGAGGTGCACTGGCAGAACGATGCCATCGGTCAGGCTGCGTTTCGCCTGCCAGGACCGCCTACCGAAGCCTTCTGGTTGAACCTGGAATCCCTTTCGCGCTTGCCGTTGTGCTTAATGAGAAGCGGGTGACTGTCCGATATATTGCACCAGGAGGCGACTCGCATGGTCTATGCAGACAGCCCCAGGCCCGGGCTCGGCACGATCGTGCCGAAAGGACGCCAATCGGACGCGATCTACTTCGCATCCGACAGCGACATGGTCGCGCTCGGCAGCGCTGGCACTGGGAAGAGCACCATGGCGGTCCTTCGAGCCCGGTATCTCGCTGACCCAGACTGCTCGAACTTCGGCCCAGTCCTGTTCGTCACCTACAACAACACACTCGCCCAGTACCTCCGGCACCTCGTACCCGGCGCGAACGAGAGCATCCACGTCGAGACTTACTCCAAGTTCGCCCGGGGCTACCTGGCCAGCATCGGCAAGATGCCCACTCGGAACGGCATTCTCCAGAACGGCCATTTGCGCAGCATGGTCGCCGGCGCCGTCAGGGAGATCCGGAAGGCGTACAAACCAAGCCCCTTCTTCGACCTCGACACCACGTTCTTTGAAGACGAGATCGCCTGGATAGCCGACATGGGCATCGTCGATCTCCAGCACTATCTCGACATCGAACGCATCGGCCGCAGACGTGGTCTGAGCGAGTCGCGTCGTAAGGCCGTGTGGGAGGTCCGCACCGCGTACCTCAAGGCCCGCGCAGCCGCGGGCATCCCGTACGACTGGAATGACATCGCAACTGCCGTACTCAACGGGCTCAAGAGCGACGCGAGACCACGCAACTACCGGCACGTCATCATCGACGAAGGCCAGGACCTTTCTCCCGAGGCAGTCAGGTCACTGAAGGCAGCAGTCCAGCCGGGCGGCACTGTCAGCTTCTTCGGCGACTACCACCAGCAGATCTATGGCCAGGGCCTCTCGTTCCGCAGCTGTGGACTCGAGATCACCGCAGTCGAACGGTTCCAGGACAATTACCGCAACACAGCCCAGATCGCCAGAGTGGCAATCGCGATGAGCGGCATGCCGCACATGGACGCGGACTCCCAAGACCTGGTTGAGCCGAAGGAACCGTCGGCCGGCGGTACGAGGCCAGCATTGGTTGAGTGCAAGAGCTACTCCGCCGAGATCGCCGAGATCCAGCGCATCGCTGTCGACCAGGGTGACGCGAGCGTCGTTGGAATCTTGACCCGGACCTGGTCTGACGCTGCGAAGGCTGTGCATGGAATGGAGAAGGTGCACGTGCTCCCGAAAAACGGAAATACTCCTTGGGACCCGACTCCGGGCATCTATTACGGTACGTACCATTCTGCGAAAGGTCTTGAGTTTGATGTCGTTCTGATGCCGTTTTGTACCGACGTCGACATGCCCAACAAGCAGGTCGTCGATGCGTATGGCAACGCTGACGCTGCCGCCCGCGAGGGGAAGCTTCTGTACGTCGCGGTCACCCGCGCCAAGGCCGAGCTGACGGTCACGTACTCCGGCGCCATCACTCCGCTTCTGCCGGTGGACGAAGGACTTTGGCAGCACGAGGAACTCCTGTGACCGCGAACACGGCGCCGATGACGGTCGCGGAGAAGATCGCCGAGATCGGGCTCACGAGAGTTGTGCATTTCACCCCGGCGAAGAACTTGCACCACATCGTGGCCGACGGTCAGATCACCTCGAACAAGGCCTTGGCCGAGTACTCCCCGGAGTACTTCGACCCGACCGACCTGTATCGGTTCGAGGACCATCCCGAGATGACGTGCGTGACGTTCACCTACCCGAACCCGTTCTACTTCGAAAAAGCACGGACGCAGCCGCGATTCCGCCGGTTCCCGGACTGGGTGTGCTTGCTCATCAACGCTGAAATCTTGACCCGCGACGGCGTGATGTTCTGTGAGTGCAATGCCGCCAAGAATGCAGGCGCCCACTTGAAGCCTGGCGTCGAGGGCCTCAGAGGGTGCTTCGCCGACACGACTACTCTCGGATACCAGCGGGGACTGGCACACGATCCGCTCGCTGCGACCGACCTGCAGGCCGAGGCGCTCATTCCTGGGCCGATTCCTTTGTCGGACATCACCGCTATCGTCACGCCGACCGGTAAGGCCGCGGGAGATGGGCACGCACAGCTCCGGGCTGGCGGCCTGGACCCCGACCAATTCACGTGGACGGTGTCAGAGATGATGTTCACCAAGGGGCCTCTGACGAACGCAATCCAGTCGGGCCAGCCCGTCGGAGAGACCTTGTGGACTCGAGCCAGAGAGGAGAACTAATGCCCAATCTTAGATCTCTCGGCACGCGGTCGCGAGGCATTTTCCTCGGAGCAGCGGTCGGTGACGCGCTCGGCTGGCCCCAGGAACAGAACTCCAACATCGTCGGCGGAGACCGGAACCGATACGTCGACGCCACTCCGGACTTCCGCGACTGGCAGCGGTACGGCGGTGGTCGATACCAACAGTACATCGACCCAGTGCAGGCCGGCAGCTACAGCGATGACACGCAGCTCATGTTGGCCACCGGTCGCGCGCTTCAGTCTGAAGACTGGTTTGCGGCACTGACTCGACGGGAGCTTCCGCTATTCCCGCTGTACTCACGGGGTGCGGGCGGTGCGACGTTGCGTGCGTGCCGCATGTGGGCGACCGGGCTGGGGCCGTGGGCGATCGGGACGACGCAGAAGGCGCAGAAGTCGACCGATTCGTACTTCAGGGCCGGTGGGAACGGCGTCGCTATGCGCATCGCTCCGCACGCCATAGTGCACGTCGCACATTCAACTCGGGAACTCGTCGCTTGCGTCGTCCAAGATGGTATCGCGACGCACGGGCATCCGCGGGCCCTCGTCGGGGCTGCGACCTTCGCGGTCGCTCTGCACATACTGGTCAACACCGAAGGCACCCTGGAATTTGGTGAGCTTACCGCTCGGGTTGTGTCGGACAAGTCGTGGCAGTCGCCGGAGACGCTCCTGAGGCGTGTTCCTCCTGAATGGATGCACGTTGCCGCTGAGGAAAGTCGCGACCTCAGGGGCAATTGGACTTACGCCATCCAAGAGATGCTTGAAATGCTAATGCTGATTGGGGATGCTGCACGGGCCGGCACGAGAGGTGACGACCTCGGGACGCTCGAGCGGCTCGGCGTTTTCAATAAGAAAATTAACGGTTCCGGCACCATCACCGCCGCTGCTGCAATCTACCTTGCATCGCGGAACGCACCACGGCCCATGGGCGGAGTCCTTAGGGCCGCGTTCGTGAAAAACGCTGACACCGACACGCTGGCGTCGATGACGGGCGCGCTAATGGGTGCATTGCATGGGCCTGACTGGTTGGCTGATCTGAGAGTGCGGGTCCAGGACCGTGAGTACATCGAGCGCATGGCTGACGACTTGACCGCGCGTGCACTGGGCGAGGAACGCCTTGTCTTGGAGATGAAGGACTTCGTCAACGATCACTCCATTCGACGGTTCAAGCACCAGCTCGAAGTCGGCGAGATCACAGGCCCAGTGCAGTTGCCGGACATGCGTCAAGGGCGTCTGGTCCGGAACTTCGCGCTTGATTCGAGTGGCAACACCCGTGCGCACCGGTGGGTCCTAGAGGTCGATGGCCAGACGCTATTCGTCGACCAGTCGGCAAAGTTGCCGATCGTCGATGTCGAGGATCGCATCCGACTGTCGGGGTTCAAGGCGACGCCGCAAGGTGCTCAGCCCGAGTCCATGGAGAGGACCACGGAGCAAGGAAGGTTCATTGGACTAACGCTGCGTGTGAACGACCTGGGTTCGATCGCGAGCTTCTACTCCGGAGCCCTCGGTGTTTCTGTCGAACGTGTGGGCTCTCGTGAACTTCTGGTGGGTGGGGCTGTGAGGTTTCTCGAGGACCCGAAGGCCACGTTTGGGATGTCGATTGTTCTGCTTGCGCTCGAGGTGCCGGACCTACCAGCGGCGGCCCGCCGGCTTGGACATAGTTCACGAGGGCCAGCCGATAGATTCCGGTCGACCGACCCTGCCGGGCACGACCTAGACATCAGGCCGATTCGGAAGCGATGACGTCCGCGTGCCCCTTCGGTTTTTCTCGTGCCATCCGCCGTGCAGACCACATTCGGTGTAGCAGGCATCTCCAGAGGCTGGCCGGGTACTGCAACGGTTGGCGAGCCGGCAGCTGACCCTGTCTTGATGGGGGATCGTGGTGCAGAGTTCCTCGCAGGGGTGGCGTGGGTAGCCGTCATAGATGCTGATTCTGCGAATCACGACGCGGCGCCCCGTAGCGCCTGTCCGGTGGTTTCCACTCGGGGGCATCAAACGGTACTGCGCGACTTGGTGGTTGCGGTCTGTTCATCACCACCGGTGATACCCGCGCCGCACTTGATGCTCCGACAGCAGGCAGGGGGCGTTGCTCGATCGACAACTTTTCGCGAAACTTCCATGGAAGGGCGCATCCTGAAGTCGACGTTCCAGGATGCGCAGGTCACAGGCCTGCGACGCGCCGGGATGCGCCTCAGAATTCCCAGGATGCGCCCTACGGTCCGACCCAGGTTGCGCTCGGGATGCGTTCAGGTAACGGGTCGCGGCGACGTTGCCGGCCATGGATACCAACGGCAATGCCAGCGCGGGACTCCAGGCGCGGGCGAAGGAAATGGATTGGGCGGCAGCGTTCGCCTCCGGGGATCCGGCGCGGCAGTGGGCGGCGTCATGCTCGATCGCGCGGATCGTCACGCGCGGCGATTCGTGCGCGGATTCGACCGCACTGCACGAGGCGGCGACCGGCGCGTTCGATGCGGTCATGGGGCGCGGCACTTTCGATGCTGTGGCGGTTGCGGTGCTCGGTGCACGGCGGGCTGCGCAATGGGAGCGGCAGGCCCGGGTTCGTCTTGTGCCGCCGGCCTCGCACATGGGCCACCGGTGGCGCTCCGACGAGCGTGCCTGTAGGGATCACCCGGCACTGCTGCAGCCGATCGACGAGCAGACGCTGCCGACCATCCAGCCGCGGCCGGAACCAAGGCCGCCGTCGCGGATCGCGCCGTGGCTCGGCGCCGCGCTGAGCAAGGCCGGCCGGCGGTGGCAGCCTGCGCCGGACGAAACGGTCGATGGCGCGATCGATGTGATTGTCGACGTGGGCCGGGATGCCGCGCCGCGAGAGATTCGCCTGAGGTATCCCGGGTTGCCGTGGCCGGTAGTCAACAATCTCGTACTGCTGCTAGCCGGGTCGAGGTTGCGCGACGGCCTGGGATGGCAGGGCCTGGTGTGGATCGAGGCCCACCACGGCCGGCACGCGGCCGAGACCGACCGCGGCGCCCAATCCGTCATACGCGCTCTGGTCAAAGAGCGGCGCGGCCGGCCGGTCAACTCGATTGCCGAAGCAGACCGGTCCCGCATGGCGAAGCCCATCCCGTTACGCCTCCGCTCGACGGCTCATCGTCAGCCTGCACGCGAAGACCTCGGCCGGGAGGTGGCGTCATGATCAGCCCGGCGCAACGCTACGAAACCGCGGCGGTCAACGCACTCTCGGCGGCGCTGTGGTCGTCACACGACGCCGACCGCGTGTTCGCAACTCACCTACAAGTGGGCCAAACACAGCCACCCGAACAAGCCGAGGAAGTGGATCTTCCACCGCTACTTCGGCCGGTTCAACAGGTCCAGTCAAGACCGGTGGGTGTTCGGCGACCGGGATACCGGCGCCTACCTACTGCGGTTCGGCTGGACCAAGATCGTCCGACACCGATTGGTGCCAGGCGGTGCGTCACCCGACGACCCGACCCTGGCCACCTACTGGACCAGACGGCGACGAGGCACCACGCCACCACTCGACCGGGTCAGCCAGCGCCTGCTTCATGCGCAGCACTGGCGATGCCCGGCCTGCGGTGGTCTGCTGCTCGCCGCCGACCAGGAACCCAGCACCCCCGAATGGGAACAGTGGACCCTGGCCATCCGCGAGGCCGTCCGCAAGAACGCGGTCACGGCCGACACGGCGCCTGGTCGACCGGACGATTCCGCCGCGCTCCGCCTCCTACACGCCTGGTGCCGGACACCCGACCCCAGGCCCCACGCTTCTGCCAGCCTGTGACTCCTTCGGGTCTGCTTGCGCCCGGTGCGGTGAAAGCCGTGCGCCGGGTGCTGAGGGGGCCCCGGCGCAGCAATGCGCCGGGGCTACCCGACATGAGCAGCTCATCGTAAGGGCCGGCCGCAGAGCTTCTCGTCGTCACCGTTCAGCGTTTCCCTAAATGCGCTGGTTCTCATACGGAGCGACGCCTCACTCCGCGAAGATGGACGCACCTGTTGTGCGGTGAGCCCAGCACGTGTGCAGTGCCCGCTCAGACCGCGGGTGCTGCACGGCCGCAATCAGGAACCACCGCGGCCATAGCGCATCCAGTCGTAGGCCACTGTGGCCTTCGCGAACTGGGTAGCCCACCAATCTTGGGACCGCAGCGCATTGTTGCGGGTAAGGAACTCCCGAAGTCCTTCAACATCGTCTGTTAGCGACGGCAACTTCATGGCGTTGTTCAGGACGCCTTCCACTCCTTTATCCGCTTCCAGTTTGGCCAGTGTGAGGAGATTTGGCTCCGGCTTGAGCTTGCCGAAGATCCCCGCGTACTTGTCCGCACGCTTCTTAGCTGCCGCGTTTACCGCGACGTTGGGGAGCCACTGGCCGTCCTTCCAGAGGCCCGCGCCGACCAGGAACTTGAAGACGGGCACATAGGTAGTGATCGCGTGCTTAGCCAGTGCTTTGCCGACGACCAGGTCACAGGGCAAGCCACGGTCGGGGCTCTCAAGCACCTCGTCCATGAGATCCCACCGCGTGAGGCCGACAACGCCGACCGCGGTCATCTTCGCGCCGACTCCAAACACCACATCTAGGGTGTCGCTGTCGTCCTCGATCGCGGAGACCGCAACCAGACGTCCGTCGGGGTCGTTGCTCTTCACTAGCTCGAAAACTTGTTCCTTCAGGATCCGGAGAATGCGGGCAGGCATAGCTCGGTCTCGGGCGCCGAGCGCGGTAAACACTTCGGTGAAGTCCGGCACCGTGGCACGGATGATGGGCAACGACACCCCGCTCACGTTCATCACCGTGGTGGCGATGTCCGGCGGCTCCGCCGGATTCCACTCCACGAAGATCAGCCGATCCTGCAGTTTGGAGACGTTCTCCGGTCGAAGGCCAGTGATTAGCGACCCCAGAAGCGCCTGGATGTTTGGGTCACCGAGGCTGTAGCCGAGGAAGACCACTGGGTGCTCTACGAAGATGGTGGCAAGCTTGGCTGCGAGGTAGGCGTTCCGGGCGTTGTAGTCCGCATAATCGTCGGCGGTGAGGATGAGCGAGTCAGGTCGGCGCTCCGACCCATGGATGTAGTAGATCTCGGCGATGCCCTGTGTGTCGGAAAAGAGCAACTCGTCCTGTCCAACGAAGGGCCGGAACTCTGGGAAGACTTCCAAGAGCATCCGGTCGTAATTCGTGGTGATGATGCCGTCAATCACGGCATCTTTGAGCAGTTCGAACTCATCCTCAAGGCCGCGCGGGACGGAGAAGGAGTCCATCGCTGTGCGGGTGTACTTCGCTACCTCATACTTCAGGGGCGAGTCCCGGGCGGTCACCGAGTCCTTCCAGTCCTTCACGGAGTCCGCGAACTCCGGGTCACTCCACCACTTGTCGTAGAAAGCGTCCGCGATCATGGACGCCGCCTTCGGGTAGTCATCGCCCGCCGCGCCGCGGTAGTACTCGAAGGGCTGGCCCGTCATGTCGGCGAAGTGGCTGAGCAGGTCCTTTCAGTCGCCCAAACCGACGTTGCGGCGGGAAAGTCCCGCACCGACGAAGAGGTAGGGGCCGGCCAACGAGTGCAGGTGCTCGCGAAGATAGTCCTCGACCTTAGCCATGTGCTAACCCTAAGGGCCGTGCTTCGAAATTTTGCGGCGCCCCGCCAACCGGGTACGGTGCCCCGCAAGGGGCACCGGTGCGGCGTCGGTATACGTCACGGCGTCCACGACTCACCCTCACTTCCACCCCGACATCACCCGCGGCCGAAAGCCGATCGGCAATCGGATACGCCCGCTCTAGTCGGTATCAGTTGCAGCCGGTCGGACGCCGCAGGATGAGATTCCACCCGATTTGCATCCCACTCAGCACGACAGGCTGACGATTCCGTCAGCGCCACTACGAGCGGCACCGTTTGCGGATCCGCGTGCGGACGGATGCGGATAGTGAGAGGGCGGGGTCGGCCAGTTGCTTACAACAGGAAGTGCGACCCGAGGTCGACCGCTGCTGCTCCGGCTCCCAACGCCGCCGAGGACCACCAGTAGGCGCGAGGCTTCAGGCTCTTGTCGAAGAGCCGGAACAACGCATTGACAATGACGAACGGTATCAGCGCCACCGCCACCATGACGACGGTGAATATCAGGCCGAGCACGACGGTGTCGTAGACGCTCGGGGCAGGATCCTTCGGATCGGGCCGGAACGCCAGGATCGAGAAGAACGCCGCAGCGAACCACACGAGGGATCCGATGACCAGGTTCGCCACGATCCACAGGGCTCGAACATGGACCGCACCCGTGGACATGACATGACCGTGTACCGACGGCGGCACGCTGTCGCCGCCGCTCGTGCCGCAGTCCGCCGCCGCGCCCTGACCGTCGCTGTCCACACCCTCCACCGTGCCACACCCCCGCCGGCGCCGCGGCGAACGCAGCCATCCCCGGGACGGGCCAACATCGTGCACACCATCTCTTCATGGGGAGGCGCCGCCGCTATTGCGGATCGGAGAGCCGAACGGCCACACTCACAGGATGGGGCGCCCGGGGCATGGTGACTACGCTTGGCGATTCGCCGCCCAGGCGAGGCAGTTGCCCGCGGAGCAGCGGATGAAGCCGGGCTGGCTGCTGATCGGGAACAAGCTATTGATGTATGCGCTGCAGGTGCCGTGGATGGACCTGGTGCTCCGTGCCATACGCGCCGCGGTCCGCCAGGGCGACAACCGGCCACGGGCAATGCTGCGGGCCGCCTGGTCGCCGACGCTGGGCGTAGCGACCGGGCTGGTGCTGGCCCAGCGCATCGGCCACCCGTACCTCATGCGGGCGTTCTACCGCCGGGTATCGAACAACCAGCGCTGACGCGTCCGGTCGCGGATCGCCAATCGGCGACAGGGGCAGACGATGGCGTGCACGAACCTCGGAGGCCCGCCCGTGGTGCGTGCGATCCTTGACCCAGGTGGTTGCTCTGGATCAGGAAGCGGGTACGTGCGTGGACGATAGGCTAGCGATCGACTCGGCGAGCAAATCGGGTAGTGAGTTCTTCACCCGGCAGGCGGTGTGCGAGCCGATTGCCCAATTGACCGTCGTTGGCACGACCGCAGTCAAAAGAGGCTGCGACCAGGTGTGCTGCTCGGGATCTTTGCTTCTCAGCTTCGCGAAGGTGCGAGGCAGAAAGAAGGTTCGCCGTATCGTCCTCGGTGAGGAGTTCGGCCCGCGCTCCTTCGGTCTGATCTCCCGTCGGGGCGGTGAATGAACCCATGGCGGATGCGTCGCAAAGCGCTTCGTCCGGTCAGCTCGTACCGCTGACGCCAGAGTACCGCGCCGCCGATCACAAGTACTACGTAGAGCTGATCGAAGGCGCGCTCGGGCAGGGCGACCGCATCAAGAACATCGCCGTCACCGGCGGCTACGGAGTCGGCAAGAGCAGCGTCTTGCGTCAGGTCGCATCGCTTCACAAGAAAAAGGTCGTTGAGGTGTCGCTCTCGACCCTGGGCTTGCCCGAGGGCGACGGAGGTGGCGAGAACTCGACAACTAATCGCATCCAAAAGGAAATAGTCAAGCAGCTTCTGTATCGCGAGCGACCCGAGAAGATGCGGGGCTCGCGATTCCGTCGGCTCGGCCGGTTCGGATTCTGGCGGGGCCTGGCAACGGGAGCACTCGGCGGTCTGGCAGTCTGGCTGACCTTCTTCCTTGCTGGTTGGACGGGAAACCTCGCTGCCCTGTTCCGTGTGAACAGCCCCAGCCTCTGGTTCCAGCTAGTCCTGTTCATCGTTCTGACCGCGGCCACTTTCGGGGTCCTCGCCCTGGCGCACAATCGGATCGCGGTCAAGAGCGTCAAGGTCGCGACCGCGGACATTGCGCTGTCATCGGCCAGCACGACCTACTTTGACCAGTATCTCGATGAGATCATCTACTTCTTTGAGGTCACGAAGCGAGACCTCGTTATCTTCGAGGACATCGACCGGTTTGATGATCCCCAGATCTTCGAGACGCTGCGTGCACTCAATACTCTGCTCAACGCATCGAAGCAGCTCTCGCGGAGCATTCGCTTCATCTATGCAATTAAGGACAGTATCTTCGCAATACTTGGGTCCGACGACAACCAGCGAGGCGCGGATCCCCGTCGTGCCGTCTTGGAAGTCGCGCCCGCGAACCGCACCAAGTTCTTCGACATAGTTATCCCTATTGTTCCGTTCATTACGCATCGGAACGCTCGTGAACTGGTAGCCAGAGTGTTGAGCGATGTCGATGCGAAGATCAGCCCCGGATTAATCGATCTCTGTTCGCGGCACCTGACCGACATGCGTCTGGTGAAGAACATTCGCAACGAATTCGTCGTCTTCCGCAAGAAGGTCGCGATCAGCCAGCACGCCGCGCTGACCGACGACAGGCTACTCGCGATGATGCTGTACAAGAATCTCCAGCTGGCCGACTTCGAGCAGATCCCTGCTGGACAGAGCAAGCTGGACAAGATCTACGACGCGAGTCGCCGCATGGTTAGGCAAGGCGTCAGCGAACTGGACAACACGGCTGCCGAGCTGACGAAGCGATTGACCGCGATCGATGGCGGCGCGGAGCGGAGCGAGGAGCTCGGGAGTCGGCTCGCGGAATACGCGGGCCGGCTCGCGCGACAGGTATGGCCCGGCCGCGACCCTGGTTTTCAACTCGCTTTCGGCAGCATTACAAAGGGGCCCAACGACGACTTAGGCGATCCAGGGATGTGGCGCGCGATCGCCGACGCCGGCCCGGACCAGAGTGTCGTTCTGCACTTCTCGAGCAGCGGTCAGCAAGTAGCCATCAGCAAGACCGATCTGAGCGAAGTTGTCGGCGATCCGCTATCGTCCGCCGACTGGGACGCGGCTGCGAGAGATCAGACCGTTCGTCGACTCCAATCAGCTGGTGAGGATCGTGAGTTTCTCGTACACGCCAGCTACACGGACCTCCTCGACAGGCCGGATCTCGTCTCGTTCGAAGACGGCGCGTTCCGGGGCGTATTGCAGCGGCAACTCGGCGATGGTCTCGCCCGTGAACTCATCGAGGGAGGGTTCCTCGACCAGAACTTCGTGTTGTATACGTCGAACTACTACGCTGATAGGGTCAGCATTCAGGCGCTGAACTTCATACTGCGCAACGTCGACCGAAACGTGATGGACGTCGATTACGTTCTCGCCACGGACGACGTACAGGCGATCCTGGCCGAGCGTGGAGACGACATCCTCCGGGAGCGTTGCGCCTTCAACGTGAGTCTGCTCGACCAGCTCCTGAGCGACGGCGACCCCCGCGCTGAGGTGTTATTGGCCACATTGTCGCGGACTGCTGACTCGGAAGCGTCCGCATTCTGGACCGCCTATCTCGCGGGTGGGCAGCAGGTGGATGCGGCAATCTCGCGCCTGGCGCCAACCTGGCCCAAGATCATTACATTCTTGGTGAACCGCGAAGACCTCGATGACACTCGGAAGACAAAGCTTGTAGATCTCGCACTAGGCCAGGTTGACAGCTCGATCGCCTACGCCGTCGACTCCGACGCAAGGACCTTCATCGAGAGGGTAGCGCCACAACTTGGGTCGCTCACGCGCGAGCAGGACCCCAACAGGGCAGAGTCCTCGGTGTCCGTGCTCGGTCGTGCCCGCGTCCGGCTAGCCTCGCTGGGTCCGTTAAGCGAACCCATTCGTTGCGCCGTCGTCCGCGCGAGCGTGTACGAGATTTCAGCTGAGACACTCCGACAAGCGGCCGGAGGCAACGCGATCGCACTAGATCAACTGCGAGACCCGTCGCCAGCCGTATACCAGTACATGATCGAGAATATTCGGCACTACTTGAACGCCCAGTCGGGTGTCGCGGGTAGCGCCAGCCTCGTCGGCACCGACTCAATGCCGACGGTTCTCAATGATCTTGTCGAGAACGCGACCGACGACCTGAGCGCTGTTATCGATCAGGCCGCTCCGTCGGCAAGGGTGTCGGATCTTGCAACCGTGCCTAAGCAGACGTGGCCTGTGCTCGCGGCCTCGGACCGATTCCCGACCAGCTACGCGAACGTCGTCGCCTACCTAGAGTGGTCGCGCACCATCGACCAGTCACTCGGCAGTCTGCTCGCTCGGACTGGCTCGGTGACCGAACTCGAGAGTATTGGCCAAGCGGCACGTGCGGCGTTGGGCGTCCGTCTCTTAAGTGCAACGAGCGGCATTCCCGATCCGGCGGTCAGGGTTACGCTCGTCGCTGGTCTTGGGCTCGATGAATATCTCGCGCCGAGTGACGTTCCTTTCGAGGACGGGCCACTGGCTGGCCTCTTGCTAGAGCATCGCTTGATCGAAGACAATCAGGATTCCTTTGCGCTTGTCCAAGGACGAGGATGGGACACCGTCGGTCCGTTCGTCGAGACCTCGGTGAAGTTTTCGGCATACATGACACCCGAGATTGTCCCCGCCGCACAGGTTGTTGAACTGCTGCAAAGTCCTCGCGTTGATGCCGCCGCCAAGGACCGGATCCTCGAAGGATTCGACACATACCTGCCAACGGGCAGTCCCCCAGACGCCATCGCGGCTCTGGCCCGCTACGCGTTGGGGCGGAAGCACCGCTTCACCCAGCCCCAAATCCTGAGGATCTCCGCCGCTGGCATCGATCGGGACTTGTCCACCAACCTGCTGGCATTGTCCATCACCGGTATGACGATCGAGGACTTGTCACCCATCGCAGACGCAATTGGTGGCTGGTTCAAGTCATTGTTCGCACGAGACGGCAAGCGACCGAAGATCAAAAACACTGCCGCGAATCGCGTCATCGCCACACACTTGAAAGAGATCGACGAAGTAAGCTCGTTCAAGGAGTCGATGGGCGAGATCGAGATCCGCCTCAAGCGATCCAGCTCAGAGCAATAGTCTGGCATTTGCTCGGCAGATGGGACTGTCCGTAGACCGAACCGTGAGCGGTGACGATTGCGGCCGTCCGGGCCATGATCGCGGAATTGCCGATTCACGATCGATCAGCGGCAAGAGCCACCTTTGAACGTGGCCGCTGCGGGAGCGTGAAACCGTCATTGGCGAGATGCCGCACGCGGTGCGGTTATCGCACCAGCCATCGCATCGACATGAAGTTAGGGCGATTGCTTGCGTGAGTAATCTCGCCTCAGCGGTGCCGAAAGATCAATACAGAAAGCATCACTAAGCCCGCAAAGACCAGTACCGAACCCAGGAGAGAAAGCCAACGCGGGCCCCCGACCGCGACGCTAATATTGCAAGCGACACCGAGCAGACCGACCACCACGTACAAGGCGAATAGCCGCGGAGATCTCCGTATCGCGCTTCTCTCAGCCGGCCATTTCATCGGTTCATGGTAACTTCGGCGCGAGTGGCTAGGGCGTTGATCGCCACGACGCGGCCGCAAGTCGCGGGCCCCGAGGCGCCCGAGGTCGTCCCGGTTGCCGAACCATCAGCGGTGACGACTGCGCCGTCCGTGGGGTCCGTGCGCCGGTGTCCCGCATGGGTGCTGCATGCGGGACACCGGCATCCGGGCGATTCAGCGGTGGGCGGCGGCAAGGTCGGCGCGAGCTTCGCGATGTTGCCGTTCGATCGCGCGGTAGATGGTAGAGCGGCCAACGTTGAACAGCTCGGCGACCTCGGCGGTGCTGTACTCTCCGCTGTGCACCAGCGACACCAGGTGCGCCTCTTGGCGGCGGGACAGCTTCGGCTGCTTGCCCCGCAGGTGACCTTTCGCCCTGGCCACCCGCATGCCCTCCTTCGTGCGCAGCCGAATCAGGTCGGCCTCAAACTCGGCCACCATAGCCAGCACGTTGAACAGCAACCTGCCGACCGCGTCCGTCGGGTCGTACACCGACCCGCCCAGGTTCAAGCTGACCTGCCGGGCGGTCAACTCGTCCGCGATCGCGCGGGCGTCGGGCAGCGAGCGGGCCAGCCGATCCAGCTTCGTCACCACCAGGGTGTCGCCCGCCCGGCACGCGGCCAGCGCCTCCCGCAGGCCAGGTCGCTCCCGGTTGGTGCCCGTCAAGCCGTGGTCGGTGTAGACCCGATCAGGTTCGACTCCCAGCTTGGCCAACCCGTCGCGTTGGGCAGTGAGATCCTGCTCCTCGGTGGAGCATCGGGCGTACCCGACAAGTAGCGCGCTCATCGCGCACCTCCATAGATGGGCCGGCCCGCAGCGGCAGCCCGGTCACCGGCAGCGGCAAGAGCCGTTGCAGATGAATCTATGAGCTTTATGATATAACGTAAACATCATGGACTGGGAGGTGGAAACCGAGCCCGAGGTCACCGAGTGGTATCTCGACCTCACCCCGACGAGCGCGACATCGTGGCGGCGCACGTGGACTTGCTGGCCGAGCTCGGGCACAGGTTGCGGATGCCGCACTCGAAGCCGCTCGGCCAGGGCCTGTTCGAGTTGCGTTTCGACATGACCCGCAGGTCCTGGCGGATCAGCTACTACTTCGGCCCCGACAGGATCATCGTGCTGCTCACCGTGTTCCACAAGCAGTGCAATAACGAAGCCAAGGAAGTGGCCCGCGCCCGAGCCGCGTTGGCGCGATGCCAGGCAGATCACCAAACCAAGAACACGGGAAAGGACCAGAAACGATGAAATTCAGCGATCTCGACGCCACCGCTCGCCAAGACGAGACCGGCGCCGAACGAGACGTACACGATCGGCGTCGCGCCGAACTGCGCGCAGCACTCAGAGCTGGGATCGCCATCCGCGACGCCCGCGAAGACGCAGGGTTGACACAAACCGAACTCGCGGCCAGGATCGGCATCGCCCAATCCGCCCTGTCCCGGATCGAGGCAGGCCGAGCCAACCTCACCCTCGGAACACTCCAGCGCGTCACCGAAGCGCTCGATCTGCCCCTACGACTCGCAGTCGGGACCCACGACATCACCCTCACCGCAGCATAACCGCAAGCCGATCGCTGACCGAAAGAAGTTTGGCAACCTTCGTCGACCTAGGGCTTCTTGAAGACGTCGTGATCGCCGACACGCCGCCAACGGCAACGCATCTCACCATCGACGGTGACGAGCTCGAACGTCGCGCGTCCGTCCGGGCTGGCGAACGACCACATCATTTCGAGAATGCCAGGAGCCGACCGTACGGACTTGATGCGTAAGGATGCAGGCCACGGTGTGGTCGGCTCCTTGGCATAGGCATCGCACGCCGACGCAAACTTCTCCCGGACGACGGCCTTGAACGCCGCCGCGTGCTCGCGCCCCAGACGGCGATAGTCGGCATCGAACGCCGGGGTGGTCTCGAACTTCACTCGGCGTCGAGCTCGTCGAGGTGGCCGAGGAAGTCCTCGGTCGAATCGTGAACTATCACCCGGCCGGCAGCGACGTGCTCGTCGACCTCGCGTTCACGCTCTTGCCACCGCTTGTCCCAGAACCAGCGCTGATCGGCCGGTACGGGTAAGGCGGCCCGCAACTCGATGACGCCATCGGCGCGTTCGGTTATCTCCAACTGCGCGCCCGGCTGATCCAGATGCAGCCGGCGACGGACGTCGGCGGGCAGCGCGATCGTGCCGCGACCCTGGACGCCGAGGTACCGGCGCTTGATAGGAGAACTCATGAGCCCAGAATAGCACTGCTAAGCAGCTGTGCAGTTAAACAGCTACGCAGCTAAACCGGGCTTGAGCCCTGCCAGCACCCACGGTCCATCGGGCCACTCCCGACCTCAAGCCCAACGCGAACCGGTGACGTCCGCGCGGCCCGCAGCGCCGTCACCATCATGATCGCGAAATCACCGGTGCGGATCGGCTTACGACAAGCAGGCCGGATCAGCTGGATAGGAGCCGGACGCTCGGTTCGAACGGCGATACGGCGACAGTATTGCCAGGGTCCGCGTTGCCGCTGCATAAGCTGAACAGTCCGCTGAGCCACGAGCCGGGAATGGCATGGACCGAACCGCTGTGGGTCAAAGTCACCGTGGCGCCATCCGACTGTTCGGCGTCACCGACGTCGCAGCGGTACTTCGCGACCAAGAAGTAGGCCGCCGCGCCGGCGCCCACGGTGACCGGAGCCGGCGCTTGGTGTGTGACGTATTGTCCTTTGCCCTCGAGGTAAACGAACGGAATCGGTGTCTTTCCCCGAAGAAATGTGACGGTGGGGTAGCCGCTAACCGTGCACGGGGTCGGCGACGTACTCGAGACGGCGAGGATGACGCCATGCTCGCCGGTCTGCGGGGAGAGCGGCGGTCCAGGTTGGATAGCGAGTGTTGCTGACGGGCAGGCAGGCGCGGCCGACTCGACTGGAGCCGAGGTGGACGACGAGGGTCGGGAGCGGTCGGGCTGCGAACTGCCTGCCTGCATTCGAGCGGCAGGAGCGCAGGCCGCGACAACGAGCACCGCGGCAGCGGCGACACCGATGCGCGCGAAGACAGGCGAAAAACGCTGACGGAACATCTCCGGTCACCGACCCCTCGCGAGGAATGTTCTCCGATGACGCGTCAGCCACCGGTGCGGTTGCGCAGTAATTTTTCTCGCATCCAACGCCACCGGCAGAGGTGACGCGCTACCCGAATACACGCGAGGTAAGCGCCATCGGCGGTCCAGCCACCTTGCCCTCTCCGTGCTTGCCCTAGCCGTTCGCAGTTCCGCTGTCGGTCGTTGGCGCCCTGGTTGGGGCCTCGAACCGCAGTTTCAGTGAAGGATCGCTATCCGATATAGCTGCTAAGCAGGACTGCTTGTTGTCGTACGGGTCACTGCGTGGGCTGGGTCGTGACCATTGTCCAGGTGTCGCCCCCGTCGGTCGTCGTCAGGAGCTCGCCAGCGGCGACCGACCAGCCCTGCTGCGGGGAGACGAAATCGACGTCACTGATGCCCCGCAAGACGGCCGGTAACTGCTCGCAGTGCCAGGACTGGCCGGCGTTGCCCGTCACACACCAGGTCATGTCGCTGGCGGCCACCCCGTCCCCGGTGGTGGGCCAACTCCACACCTGCATGGGATCGCCAGATTCGATGGGCGTCTCGGGATGCCACGTGGTGCCGCCATCGTTGGTGACGTAGAAGGCGGTAGTGCTCGTACTGCCCGGCCAACTCACCGGAAGCACGCCGTTGTCCGCGTCAATAAACCGTGGCGGGTAGCTGCGCGGCGATCCGGCAGCGCTGATCCCCGGCGGCGTCGGGAGCACCGACGGATGCCATGTCCGGCCGCCGTCACCCGTCTCATACAGCCACAGTTCGGGCTGACTGCCGCGGTATCCGGTGAGCCATCCGTGTCCCTGCTCCGTGAACGCGATGCCGGTCTTCACGCCTCCGGCCGGCAGGCCGGTCGGCGACGGCCGCTGCTGGGTGGCGGCGCCGAGCAGTGTCCATGTCGCCCCGGAATCGGCGGTCCGGTACAGCTCGATGTCCTCGACGCCGGCTGCGATTCCACCCGCTGAGGCCATCAGCCACCCGTCGTGCGGCGTCGGAAAATTCAGCCCGATCACGGTCGGGGTATCGGTTGTCGTCATCCCGGCGTCGGTCTCAGGGCCGACGACTGCCGATGACCAGTGCAGGCCGGCGTCTACGGTATGGAACACCGTCATCGTGCCGGGCGACGCCACCGTCACCCACGCACTGGTCGTGCCCTCGAACGCCGAGTTGCCCCACGCGCGGGTCGCGGGCGACGGCCGCAGATCGGCCGGGTCCACGCCGGGAGGATTTCGCACCTGCCAGCTCCCACCCGCGTCCGTCGTGTACAGCACACCGGCGTCGGCGACGGCCCAGCCCGCGGTGGCACTCACCATGTGCACCCCCGCAAACGACAACACATCAACCGGCGTCGGCGCGGGCTGCGACGCCGTCGTCGTCAAGCCCGCCGACGGCGAGGACACAGCCGGGGGTGGCACCGAACGTGAACCGGATTGGGTCGACATCTCGGTCGACGAGTCCGCCGAAGGAGTGACCGCCGATTGCGTACCTGGGCCGGGCGTCGAAGCCTGGGACGTCGGCCCGACCGCCGTGGAACCACACGCAGTCAGCACCACCGCGCTCAACGCCAGGCACCCCAAAGCTCCACTCCGAAGCCATCGTCGCCGAATGGAACCGCAGCCTTCCGGATGGTTACCTCTCATCACGCTCCTGTCTTGGTGCACCGTTATGGCGTGGGGGTTTCGCGGTGGCTGGCCGTGATCGACAGTCGGTAGTCGACGGGCGGGAACGTGCGGGACTTTCGGCGTGCCACGGTCAGACCGACAACCGCAACCGCCGCGGCCAGCAGTATCTGCGTGACGGTTCCAATGATGGCGCCAAGGTAGTCGGCGCTGTGGGTGGGATCGTTTCGTGCCGCAGCGGCCAGGTTAGTGATGAGCGGGATACCGCTGGCCAACCGCAGCGCCAGGACGGCGCCGGCCAGGTAGCCCAGGCCCAGGAGCGTTTCGCCCCGGGCAGGGCCGGAACGCTTGACCCGTATCGCGATGATGCACGCCGCGAGAACAATTCCCCAGCACCACAGGCCGTATTCGTCGACCGTTGCCCACCCGAGCGCAAGGAGCCACCAGTGCGAGCTGCCCCCGCCCTCGGCGAAGCTCGGGTAGAGCGCCACGTAACTTGCTACCTGAATCACGGCTAGGGCGGCGGCTGCCGCGCCGGCCGTGGCCAGCCACATTCGGCTCCGCCCGGCCGTGACCTCCCCGCCGGTGGCCGCAAGCGCCGCCAGAAGCAGAGTCACCGCGGCGTAGATCGACACGGTGACGATACTTTCCGCGATCCAGTAGTAGCCGAAGGCGGTGAAGACGCCGACGACGGCCACCATGGTCGGGATCGCGGCAAATGCGGCGGCACATGTCAGAGCAATTCGGCCGCCCCGCAGCGCCAAGCCGGCCGCCGGGATCCACGCGGCGAACGCCCACGCATCGATCGACGGCCACACACCCACGACCTGAGGCAGACCGAAACGCGCGGCCATCGGCAGCGAAGCGTCGAACGCCGTCGGCGGCCACAGGACGAAAACGATTCGAAACATCAGATTCACCGCGGCGATCGCGGCCGCCAGAACCAAAAACCCGTACAGCGACCGGCGCAGCGCACCCGAGCGCATCCGGTAGCGCACCGGCCCGGTGGGATCAGCCAGTAGCAGACGCAACGCGAGTGCCACTATCGACCACCGCTCCGTCCACGAGGGCGAGCCATGTATCAGGGCAAGATCGAAGTTGTCCGGATCGGATCGCTCCTGCGCTTCAAGGAACGTTGCGACCATCTCACTGCCGCGCGCGTCCCGGTAGGGGCGCGGAAGCAGACGCAGCAGCCGCCTGTATCGCACCTCCAACGCCGACGGCCCGTCGACGGCGGAGCGGCCATCCGGGCCACCATCGGCATCCGTGCGCGACTGCGCGCCCGGGTCGGCGGTGTTCATGACGTCGCCAGGGCCAGCCGCGTGACACCTCGAAGCCGTCGCGCCACCACGCGGGCATTGGCCGCCTGCCGGGCCACCTCCGCCTCCAACAGGCTCCGCCCGTCAGAAGTCAACCGGTAGTAGCGCCGTAACCGCGAATCGACGATCTCCTCGCGGTCAATCTCGATCCGCCGCGCCGCGGTCAGCCGATCCAAGATCCCGTACAACGTGCCCACCGGCATCCGGATCCGTTCGGCGGATAGCTCCGCCACCTCGGCAAGCACCGCATACCCGTGCAGCGGGCCGCTGGCCAGCGCCGCCAACACGAAAAACACCTGCTCCGAAACCGGACGCACATCCATAGCCTGAATATATCGCGACAATATGCATAGACGTCAAGGCCCGGAACCCACTCATCGATCCGTCTATGCAGCTCACAGATGGAATGGAGCACTGGGGCGACAAGCCGCTCCCGACAACCCGCCGCCCACAGCCAGCCGATCAGCTGCCACACCTCGACCGCAGGGCCGAAGTACCGCACCATCGCCTGGCGACCGTATCCGGAAGCGAGCCGAACTCGATTGAGGAACGCTGAACGGCGACATCGGTAGAGGGGCGGATCGGACACCGCTTCAAGATCGCCGGATCGTCGCAACGGGATCGTTGAGCGGACACCCAGCACCCTGGTGACGCCCATACGGGAGCCGACTGAAGGTCGGACATGCGGACCGATGGATTCTTCCTGCGCGTATTGTCAATGGACAGGGCCGCGCTACGCGGCAATTGTCCGTCAGCGGCTCAGATCAGACTGTCAGCTTCAGGAACAGTGTCTCGAACCGATCCAGGGTCTCATCGTCGACCTGAGCGAGGAACTCAGTCAGGTTCCCGGTGAGATAGTGCGCAGGCTTTGCGTGATCGAACTGAGCATGCCCTGCGACGCTGATCCGTCTCAGAATTGGCTCGGACGTCACTGGCAGATCGGCTTCGCTGATCGGTGCGACCGCGCGATCGTAGAGCCAGAGGTAGTCCTTAGTCGTGAACAGATCCTCGATGTCGGCGGTCGCTGGCAGGCCGTGGCCAAGCTTTCCTAGGACGACGATCTTGTCTGCGTCGATTCCGACAGCCTCGGCAGCAGCACTAACCTTCTTCGCTGTCGAAACGGTATCCGCGCCGTCAACGAGCGCGCGCACGTCGAGGCGCCGTCCCATGATGGCGACGAAGGCAGGCATGTTGCCAACGCCGCCCACGGGAATGATCGAGAGCCGAGGGTCCAGGCCGGTCCGCCCAAGACGGGCGAGGTGGTCGGAGAGGCGCAGGAGGTAGACGAAGTCGCTGCTGCCCTCGACGGCCAGGTGCGGCCCGGTGCCGAGGAAGAGGTGCTGCGACACCGAGTAGCCGATCGCTGCCTCGACGGGCAGGATCGTGTGGCGGTCGGCGGAGAGGTCGACCGGCGTAATCACGACGCCAAGCTCAGGGATTTCTCGTGTGGCCCGATCGTGGATGGCACGCATGGTTTCGTAACGTGTCGGGTCAAGCATGTGTTGTGAGTGGGTCGTATAGAGAACCTGCTGCCTCGCGCCAAGCTCATCGACTATATAGCTTAAAAAGTCCTTCTGTGCCTCGCCGTGAAGGCTCATTGCAGGCTCGTCGAGTAGCACGACAACGCGTTTCGGATCGTCGCGGTAAACGCTGAATGCCGCCAAGAATGAGAAGAACCAACGGAATCCTGCAGATCGCAGCTCAAAGTTGGTGCTGACGCCGCCGTGACGCTCATCGCGCAACTCGATTTTGAGGAACCGATGGCGAATAGGGTGTCCGTCCGAATCGTTGCCCACGATCGGCATGTCGGTATCGAAGTCGACCGTTAGGGCGTCGTTGGACTTCCAGTACTTGAAAACCTGATCGGTTAGATCGGCACCGGCTGCTTGCAACTCTGCCTTGCGGCTCGTGTAGTTCTCGTCTAGCAGGCTAGCGGGATCCTCACCGGCGAGGCGCAACAGCGCTAGCAGTGCTTCGTCGCCGCGATTGCGCTTGCCTGAGGCAGCTCGCGCGGCAAGTTCCGTCAGGTCGCAATCGCCGGGTAGAAGAGCATAGTTGTCGAAGTAGAAGAACCGCGGGAGCAGTGGCTCGATTTGCTGATGCTGCTCCTCGCTAATTTGCTCCGTCGTGAGAAGCACATAAGGCTTAAGCGCGTTGGGAAGCTTCGCGACGGCGTTCGAGCGGGCCTGTTCGCTCGCGGCTTCGAGGTCTTTCGCCAACTGGCGAGCTGCACTGCCGACCTCATCGAGAGTATGCCCAGTCAGCGCATCCCGGTCCGCATCGTCGACACCAATGTCCTTACACGCGGCGGCAACGATGGCTGCGACGTCTGCGTAGATGTCGATGCTCAGCTGGCCGTCGTAGCTGCGCGCAGCGACGACTTGGGCTCCTTCTGGCGGTTCGAAACCAAGGATGGGCTTGAGAGCAGCTACATCGCCCGGTTCGAGGTCGAACCATGCGGTGATCGGCTCCACCTCTCCCAGGTTTTGCGCCTGTCGATCACGCGACAAACGTCGTCGCGGGTACTCGGTTACAACATCGAACACGTCGCTCGCGTTCGCCGGGTTCAGCCGGTGCAGCGCCTTGAGCACGGTCGTCTTGCCCGACTCGTTCTTTCCGACGAGGCAAGTCACATGTTCCTCAACGTCCATCGTCTGCGCGTCGATAAAGTTGCGAAACCGCTCGATCTGGATCTGGGTCAGGATCATCGTGTGCCCTCGTGTATATTCGTGCCGGGTTCGCGTCGTTGATCGATCTCGATCAGCTGCCGCCTCAATTGTGCTGAATTCCTGGAAGGAAGGCCAGCAGATCCGCTTGTCGATCCCGCTAAGGGACAGCGCGCTCGATTTTGACGCTGTCCATTTCGTCCCGGTGCGTCGGCACCGTAAGCCGTTCTCTCACCGGTCACCGATCGGCTTGGTGATGTGATGCGGCGTCCGGTCGCGATGGAAAGTGGCACCATTAATAGCACCTCAATTAGCCTGACCGTGTGACAACCGGTGATTCAGATGGTGAGCGGCGTATGTGCTTGGAGGCGCTAGGGTTCGCCATCGATCGTTGGGAAGGAGCAACGGCTCTTGCGACAGATGCAGCCATCTCGGAACGTGCGCTGCGCTTCGCGACGATCGGGGAGGCCCTGTTCTGGGCATCTTGCCTGGACGAGGCAACTGCAAACTTGCGCGATCGGCCGGATCGGGAAGAGTCGCAACTGCTCGACGGCTTGCGTTACGCTCGGAACCGGATAACCCACGATCTAGTACAGACGACTGTGGAACATCCCGATGCAGTTCTCCCGATCCGTTTGCCAGCCCGCCTCGCGCACTACCGGTGGCAGGACGCTGACAAGATTCCCCCACCTGAGCGAGGGCTAGGCTCTGGTGATGCCCGCGGTCGGCGCTCAGGCTACGTCGCGGCATGGCAGGGCCAACACGTGGATCAGACTTTACAAGCGCTGCTCTCGCACTTTCAGCAGCTCCAATGACCGATCGGCCCGCGGAGCGCCTGGGTCCTTCGGTGTTCATCCGCCCTGGTGGGGCACTTCGGCAAGTAGCGTTGGCGGGCGCTCTGACAGAAGGACTCGACGGCGAGGACCCGGCTAGCTCCGACCAAGGTCTACTTGGCCCGCTGGATTGCGCACGGATCGGGGCATGCGGATGGCATCCCCGACCCGTTCGCGGCTGCGGCCGCTAAACGGCGATCAAGGATCCGAGTCGTCGTCGGATAGACGGCAGTAGAGCCCGCTGTCTGCGGCGGCGCACTGCAGAAGGTCGGTCAGCTTGAGGCCCACTGCGCGAGCGTCAAAGGGTTCAGTCGCTGCCCGAAGCGCAGGTGCTTGCCCGCGTTCAGTTGGTTGGCAAGGTCCGCCAGCTCCAAAGGGCTCGTACCGGGCCACTGGTTGCGGATGGCTTCGACGGCCAGCTGGTTTGGCACCAGTATGTGGCCACGATCGCGCATGTAGGTGAGAGCCTGGACTGCCATCGAACGTTCCCTGGAGTCGATGAGCCCTTGATTGAGCACCGGCAACAGCGAAATCCCCTCGATCATCGCCTTGATCGGAGCGCTTGCTTCAGGCACGGGAGGGACAGGTTCGCCACCGAGGAACTCGACGCGATGGGCTGTGATCCAGGGCGCGTGGCCCTTGGAACCGCGGACCACAGCGAGCCCGTCGAGTTCAGCGCGACGCTCGATGTTAAGTACTTCGTCCAGGTGCAGGCACCACGCGATTACTACGCCGGTTCGAGCCCGCGCGGTGTATCGACTGTGACGGTTGCTGGTCGTCCCAATGGGCCAGCCGGTGTGCTCCAGCCATGGCGACGCCTCGATCGCGCTCGTGCTTGGGCCAATGATCGTAATTGGGGAATCTTTGCCGGCCCACGTCGCGGCGAGACGGAAAGAGTCGCGTAGGTCGACGTGGGAAGTGATGTAGGCGCGGCGCATAGGACGAGGATAGGTGCACAGTCTGACAGCGCTACCTCCTGGCGGCGAGAGCGGTCCCTACATGGTGAGCCGGTCGTGGTCCGCGCGTCTCATCCGGCCGTTGCTGTTGAAATCACCATGGCGATGCTGTCGACTGCGCCGATCAGTTTGACGCAGATGTTCTCAAAAATTTCCGTCGGTAGAGTCGCACCGCCCGCTACGCGGGCAAGCGCCTTATCGGCGGAGCTACCGGTGTAATGGGCAAAGCCACCCTGTGAGCGAAGGTCTTGCAGTTCGCGCAGCGGCTGCACTGCGTCCTCGGGACCGTCCAGTTCATCGACGTACTGCTGTAGGAGGGCGAGGCTCTTCGCATCCCTGTGCGGCTCGGTGCGCAGCACTTTCCTGAGCCGTGAGGAGTCGATGCTGTCGACGAGAACTTTTGACAGCGTGAGTAGGGGGCCCTGCAGGGCGCTCCTGTCGCTGACAACGGGGGGATGCAGGGCTGCCCACTCGGTAGCCGTGGGTTCGGCGAGCGGTCGCCATAAAGGCCAACCCAAACGACGCTGCGATGCGTTGTTTGCCCGACCGAGCGCCGCTCGGATGTCCCGCACGACATCGGGGCTGGACGCCACCTGGTTGAGCCGCTCACGGCGGAGCTTGCCTTCATCGGGATCGCCACCTGCCGGAGCCACGTTGTGTGCCCGCCAGTGATCCCACTCCCGCCATGGCATGCGAGAAAGGTCATAGAGATCGACTTCCACGAGATTGTCGGAAGTTCGCCCGATGGACAGGCTCCAGACATGCAGGCAGGAGATGCGACTTCCGGTGACGGTATACCGGCGTGGCTCTGCGAGATAGCGATCGAGCACCTGGGCGTTGAAGTAGATCCGGGTCCAGAAGTGGGGGCCGGGGCTCCCGTCCACCCCGGTGTTGTCGGTCGTGGGCTGGACCGTCAAGGGACGTCCTGTCGATGCGTTGAGGCCATAAATGAACTCAGGGTAGTCATCTGGCTCTTCGTCGGTGCACCATGCTGGACCTGGCGCGCCGTCTGCCGGGAGGACAACGTACTGGCCGTGCAGTGAGCTCGCGGCCAGCGGCTTTCCGCCATCGGCACCGTCGTAGTCGTAGACCTGGAATTCCATCGACGCCCAGCCGCACGCCAGTGGATGTTCCTCGCGCTCCACCTCACTTGTACCCGGATGGTCTTGATCGACCTGGACGGCAAGCAGCATCGCTCTGCCTCGAAGGTGTAGGTAGTGACGAAGAGCGAGTGCCCGGACCTCGACCGCGTAATCGTCGGGCGCGGCTACGCGCACCCTTGCCAGTTCGACGTCCCGTCCAGCCGAGTCGAGATAGATCCACTGGTCGCCTCGGCGAATGGCTCGCCAATACCAAAGGAACGGCAGCGCCCACTCCACGGCGGGTACGGTCGCAGGCTCCTGCCATCTCACCTGACAAAAGAACTCTGCACACCCACCGAACCGATCGGCCATCCCATCGTGAAAGATCCCGTCAAATATCTCAACCTCGCCAACCTCCCTGGCCACGCACTGCGGCCGGGCCAGCTCTGTATCGACATCTTCGATGGGTATGAGTGCGCAGCATCGAACGTCCGATGCCGGGCCAGGCGTTAGTTCAACGATCCGGACCCAGTCAACCGGGAACGGTGCGATCGACCGCATCGCGTCGACAGGCCACCACTCCAGATGGCGACCAGCCGGAGCGAACTCGGCAGCTAGCGAAGTTCCACTGGGATTGCTCACGGGATCCATCACACCATCAAGTGGTCACCATCGCAGTGGTGTGCCATGCGGTTCTACCAATCGGCGCCAACTGTGATATTGGAAGGTCAACGCCGATAGCGGAACCGTGACCGGGACGCTTCCGGTCGCGCTGGCGTTACGTGTGCGGCGAATGGGGTCGCGTCCCGTGGGGGCCGTCCGGTCGTCGTCGCCGGGACACGGCGGCTAAACGGTACCCGGTGAATGCGGCGCTGACGGCGGCTTGAACGCCGCTGGCGTTGCACGGACCCCGTGCCTCGATCTGGCGATGGGCAGTGCCGGGCGGTACTCCTGCAACGGTCTCTGCGATAGCTCCTGCGCCGAGCGCATCCTGAGCGCATCCTGAAGTCGGCGTTCCAGGATGCGCAGGTCACGCACCTACACGACGCCAGGATGCGCCTCCGAAATCCCAGGACGCGCCCCTCGCACCTGCCTGAGTTGCGCCCAGGAAGCGGGCAGGTTGCGGCTGGGATGCGCTCAGGTTGCGGGTGGCGGCGACGCTGCCGGCCATGGATACCAACGACAATGCCCGCGCGGGAGTCCAGGTGCGGGCGAAGGAAATGGAATGGGCCGTCGCTTTTGCGTCCGGGGATCCGGCGCGGCAGTGGGCGGCGTCATGCTCGATCGCGCGGGTCGTAACGAGCAATGATTCCTGGGCGGATTCGACCGTGCTTCAGGAGGCTGCGGTCGGCGCATTTGACGCGGTGACCGAGTC
>CALANS010000165.1 GCA_937926105.1 uncultured Actinomycetes bacterium
TTCGGCGCGGATCGATCCGTCGCGGCGCACGGCGGTAACGGTGAAGACGGTGCCGTTCTTCACGAAGCCTTGGGCGAGCCTGCCGCGCTCGTCGATCTGGGCGCGCGGTGCCGTGCCATCGGGCAGGCGTCGGTCGACTCTGCGGGTGATGATGCGGTCGCCGATGCCGGCGACGGTGTTGTCGTGCAGTGGCACGCCTTCGGCTCTGACCCGTCCGGCTTCGATCAGGTCGGCTCGGACGGTGAGGTTCAGTGCCTGGACGGTTTCGTTGTCGGCGGCGACCAGCAGACTGGCAAGCCCTTGGTCGGTGTCTCGTTTCCAGGCTTGGTGGGCGGCGTGGATCATGGCGTCGGCATCTCCGTCGGTAAATCGGCCGTGTGCGGCGTAGGTGTCGAGCGCTTTCGGGTCGCCGTGGCGAAGCCGCAGCGACGCGTCCGCCTCCCAGGTGCGGACGGTGCCGTCGGGGTTGGTGAAGCGGCGGATGCCGGTGAGTTGCGGGGTGTCGGTTCGCTGTTCGGCCAGGAGCTGAAATGTGCCGCCGGCGCCGATCGCCGGGAGCTGGGCTTGGTCGCCGACGAGTAGTAGCTTCGCGTCGGACGCACGAGCCTGGGCGGCGAGGGCATTGAGTGTGGGCAGGTCGGCCATGCCGGCCTCGTCGACGACGAGTAGCTGCCCGGCGTGTAGCGCCCACCGGTCGTAGCGGGCCCGCGCGCGGGCGATCGCGGCGTCCATCCCGCCGGTGGGTGGCCCATCGGCGGCCGCCTGGCCGCGACGGCGCTCAAGGTCTGCGAGGCGCTGTGCTCGGCCGGGTTGGAAGCGTTGTTGGGCGAGCCATTGGGCGGTGTTCTCGGCGGCGATGTTGATTTCGGTTCCGAGTACCTCGGCTGCGACCGCCGATGTTGCCAGCCCTAGTACGGAACCGGTCCCGTGTGCACGTTCCCAGGCCGCGCGCAGCCCGGCCATGGCGGTCGTCTTACCTGTGCCGGCCGGGCCGATCAGAACATCACACACCCGGCCGGATGCGCAGATATTGCGCACCGCATCAGCCTGGTCGGGTGCAAGCCGGTGATCGCGCCCCGGTAGGGAAGCGGCGATGACGTCGTCAACGATATAGGCGGAAACCGTTGGTGCGGTGGTAGTTTCGGTCGCTTCCAGGAGGGCTTCTTCAGCGGCCAGCACCTCCAGTGAGGTGAATACTTCGGGTGCGTTATAGATCGATCTGCCCGTCGTCGCGTCAATCTCCGCGCCGACGGCGGGTGCGCTTGCAGCGTTGAGCAGGACGCTGCGCAGGATTGCGGCGGCCACGACCCGGCGCCGAACGTCAAGCAGATCGGTTTCGGTGTCGAACTGCAGCCCGGCGCATCCGATGGCTCGGCAGGTCGCGGCAACCAGATTCCACCGGGACCAGGTGGCGCGCTTCGCCTCGACCTGATCCAGCGCGGCAGCGGCGAGGATTTCGATCGCTTGCTCATCAACGCTGGTCGATGTCGCCAGCCGAGTCCGGGCAGCGGTGGCAGGCTCGGCGTCGGTCGAGCGGGTGGCGTCCGGCGTGCTTGCGGTGATGGCGCGGGCCCAGGCGCGAGCGTCGCTGCCCAGGATCAGATTGGCGCGCCGGGTCCACTGATCGGTGTATTCGGCGAGCGTCGAGACGTGTTTCGGCTGCCGGGTATCCAAGGTGGCCTGCTGCCGGATCCGCACCGCCTCCGGGCCGGTCGGCTGCCGGTGATGCTTTTCGACGAAGGCGTCGATCGCGGCATCCTTGGCGGCGGTGATCGCGGCGGTGCGCTGCGAGAACTCGGCGATCAGACTGTCCGGGATTCCGGCGAGTTCCCGGCGCGGGTTCCGGGCCCGTCCGCGCAACCTCGTCTCCCAGGCGACACCCAGTGTGCGCGTGAGGTTGTCGGCGAGCAACAGATCGTAGGTATCCGAGTGCGCGACCGACGCGGCATAGAGCGACTTCGAATCCAACGTGCGCCACTGGCCGTCCGCGACGGCTTGGACGCGGTTGACGATCGTCACGTGCGTGTGCAATTGGGGATCCCCGGCGCGTGAGTCGTGATGGTCGAACCCGGCGGCGATCAGACCGCGCACCGGCACGCGGGCGGCGCCGCCGTGCCCGATGCGAGTGCGCGCAACATCCCGTTCGATCAGCCGGATCGTCGACGCGACCGCCCGATGGTGTGCCTCGACGATCTTCCGCTGCATATCGGCGTCGGCCAGCGCCCACAGCACCGACACGGACTTCGGCACCGAGAACGTCAAGTCGAACCCTGCCACCGCGCCACGGGTATCCCGCGCCTTCTCGGCCGCGGTGATCGCGGCGACCTTCGCGTCGCGCACGACCGGCGGCAGGTCTGTCGGCAGTTGGGCGACTTTCGCGGTGATCCGATCAGCTGGCGGCGGTGTGTGCGGGTATTCGCGGCCCAGTGGGGCGCCGGTGATGGGGTCGTGGCCGGCGCCGAACAGCCGGGCCATCTGTTCCTCGGACACTGCCGACCCCACGGCAAGGCCGGCACCGTTATTCACGCCTGCCAGGCCCGCTCCGAGCCACACTCCGGCCGGGTAGCCGGCGTTCACGTAGTAGCGCGTCATCGCCGTCGAGCGGTCCGGTGCGTCTCCGCGTGCCGTGTGCCGCATCAGGTACTCGAACCCTGCCCCGGCGCTCATGCGCGACATCGACATCACCACACCTCAATAAGGTGCGCGCCCCGCGCGGTAGTCGCAGATTGTCGGTAGGCGCTGGTTGCGCCTTCGTCCCGCTACCATGGCGGATAGAAGGGCGCATCGCTCGGAAGCGGGGTGGTTGACGTGACAGCATCAGCTGATCTCGGAGCGGACGATTTCGACCGTCATATACCGATCGAAGAGCTCATGGAGAGGCAGGGCATTGGCCCGATCGCGTCAGTTGCTGATCTTGCCGACGACAACGCATTCGAATCGGACGAAGAACTCGAGGAGTTCCTCGCTGACCTCTACGCGTCGAGGCGAGCCAGCGTCGGGTGAGCGTCATTGTCGTCGACACCGACGTTGCCTCCCGAATCCTCAAGCGCCGTCTGCCGGCCGAGTTGGAATCGGAGCTGGATGGGCACACGCTCGCGATGAGTTTCGTGACGGTCGGCGAACTCACGAAGTGGACACTCGTGCGGAAGTGGGGTCCGAGTCGGCTGAGCACGCTGACCACGTTCATGCTCCGAGTTGGTGTCCTTCCTTACGATCTGGCTGTCGCGCGTAAGTGGGGCGCGCTGCTAGCCGCGGCGCAGTTGCGGGGGCGGCCTCGACCTCAAAATGACACCTGGATCGCCGCCTGCTGCCTCGTTGACGACCTGCCGTTAGCGACGCTCAACCGCAAGGACTTCGAAGACTTCGCCACCTATGACGGGTTGCGCCTGATCGGCTGACACGCCGTCGGGCACTGTGCATGACGTCAGGTGCAGCACGACGCCAATCATCGCTGATTACAAGTATGGCGATGGTGGCGTCGGGGACTGGCCAGGGGTAATATACTGGTTACTGGTGCACTGGCGGTGCCAATCGTGTGTGACTGATTTTGGGGCGCCCGGCGGAGGGCGCATCCCCGGCTTGCCAGGGCCGGCGCGCCGGCCGAACGTGCGGGGACCCACGTGAGGTGCACGGTGGCCGTGGGCCTGCCTCCGGCGGTTGCACTGCAGTGCTGCGAAGATGCCGAGCGTAGCCGTCGAGGATGCGGCAGTTGTCGACTCTTTCCCCCTCCGATTGCCTTAGATCCTCGCGAGACCCGGGGGCGGGCCGCTACACCCTCACCACCGCCGGCCGAAGTCTGGGGAAGGCTCCCACCCATGGATCACTGTGTGTCGGCCTCGTGCGATCGCGTTACGGTGCGCTGGTGAGCTGCTGCAGTTCGCACCACCACTCGAGCTTCGTCTTGCCGTCGATGACGGGCTTGGCGTTGGCGGAGCTGCTACTGGGAAGCACGAAGGCGTTACTGCCGCCGATGGTCCAGCGTTGTCGCCCGTAGGAGGGTACCGCGACGTCGTAGCGTTTGGCTGCCTGCTTCCCGACTCCCATTCCGTTGAACGCTATCCACCGGGGCGAGTGGTTCGCGACATGGGCGAGGACTTCACCCGTGTTCGAGAAGTCGAGGCCGTCGTCGTTGCTTTGGGCCACGTGCTTGACGAGATCGGAGATGCCGATGCCGTAGCCGAGCACCTCGGCGTCCTGGTCGGGTCGGAGCCGGTGTGGGGTGAACCCAGCGTCGTTGAGCAGCTTCCAGAACGCGTTTCGCGGGTTGGAGTAGTAGTGGCCGTTGCGAGCCGATAGCACAGACACCGCCGAGCCGACGAACACGACGTCGAGGTTGTCGGTGAGCAGATCCGGCAGCGTCTGCGATTGCATCATCGGCCCACGCTACGTGGGGCTCGTTACAGGTACCAATCCGGATATGCTCGCGATACATTTGACCGCCGAACGCATCCCGAGCGCATCCTGCTTCGATTTGACGGGATGCGCAGGTCACAGCCCTACAGGTCGCCGTGATGCGCACCGGCAGCCTCAGGATGCGTCCTGCTTCTTGGCTCAGGATGCGTCTGGGATGCGTTGCGCGGGGCCTGCTCACGGCGTGGCTGTGTCTGCCCAGCCGGAAGTCTGGTGCAGCCAGGTGCGGCCTCGGCTGGCGCCGGACAGTGCGGGGTCGATCAGCCTCGCGGCGAGTTCGGACGCGTCGGCTATAGAGCGGTACCGGGTGCATGCCGGTACGCGGGCGGCCAGCCTTGAGTAGCCGCGGCCCCAGTCGACAGGAACCGTGAACCGGTCTGGATGGGGCAGGCGGCGCCGTCGAATCTCGCTGGCCAGCGCGACAGATAGTGCGTCACCGTCGATGTCGTGCGTGGCGGCGAACGCAACAAGATCTACGAGATCCTTTTCCCGCGTCGACGGGCGGCCGACGTAATCGGCGAGCGTTGCGCAGACCTTGTCGGCGATCTGGTCGACCACGGGATACAGCCGAAACGGGTAGCTAGTGAGCCGTGGCAGGCGTAGTGCCGAGGCTGGTTCGGTGCTGGTCACTTCTGTGGTGAGCCCGGCGCCGGACGCGAGATCGACGTTCAGTGTGCCGCGCGCGTTGGCCCCAATGAACACGGCGAAGGACACCCGGTAGCCGTCCGTGTACGGCTGTGCGTCACCACCGATCGATTGCTGGTGGCCGACATATTCGAATCGGAAATGGTCGTGGAGGTCGATGGCGGCAAGCCGCCTGAGATCGGCCAATGCCGTGTCCAACGGATATCCCGAGCGGAACAAGTCGACGTCGCGGGTGGCGCGGGCTGTCGGTATTCGGGCCAATATCCCGGTGCCGCCCTTGAGTACCCATTCGGATTCGGCGCCGTCGGAAAATACGCGGCTGAGGAACCGGCGGAACGATTCGAGTCGGATGCGCTCGGCGATGGACAGCGCGGGCTCCTTGGCGGCAGCGGATTGGGCCGCGGCCTTGATCGCGGCCTCCACGCCGGCGGCTGTCGGGTAGCCCTCGGCGCTGGTCATCCGCGACTCCGGGTACGGCCGGCATACACTGGCGTGGCGTGCTGTACGGGGTGGTTGGTGTCGGTGTGGACCGCGTCGCCGATTGCGGTGGTGAGGGTCTTGAGGACATCCGGTGCGAGCAGCTGCTCGGATATCTGCTGTGAGAGCAGTTCCGTGATCCGGTCGACTCCGGATGCCCGAACCCAAGCATCGACGGCGTCGCGTCCAACAGCATCGGCCGCGTCGACGAGCGGCTGCACGGCAGCAGTTGCCGTTTGCGATGCCTGCTCCGAAATCGCGCGCATGACGCTCTGCACAGCTGGCAGGCGGGCGAGATAGTCGAAGCTCGCTGAGTCCAGGCGGCCGAGGACACCTGCCGCGACAAGCGGCCCGACCTCCGCGTCGGCGGCGATCCGTCCGGCGACGGCCGCGGCATCGATGCCGGCCACCGACTTCAGGCGTGCCAGCAGTGCCGAGCCGTCACCGGAAGCAAGCCCGTATCGCGCAGCGAACGGGCCGAGCAGTCGGGTGAACGCCTCCTCGTCGAGTAGGCCATGTCGGGACGCGTCACGCAGTGCGTCGGCGGCCAGGCTGAGATCGCCGATATCGTCGATGAGGTCGGCGATCGTGCGCTCGGTCGTCATCACCGGGAGCCCGGCGACAATCGTGACGTCCGCGGGGTCAAGTGTGCGCTGGCGGAAGCGGACTTCTGGGCGGCGACTCTGCCGGCGCCTGGGGCTGACGAAATCGTGACGATCCGCTCGGAGGTCACCGACGCGATGGAGTGATGCCGCGGATGCGCCGGCGATGACGATGCCGTCCGGCCCGTCGCCAAGACGTACCTCGGCGAACCGTGTGGGTTCCGCGGAAAGCCATGCTGCTCGCAGGTCATCCAGCGGCGTCTCAGGCACGCCGGCGTCCAGGTAGATGCCGTGGCTCAGCCGGCGCAGATGCCCCGCATCGGCGAGCCGCGCGAGGTGAAGTCGCGAAACACCGACCTGCGCGGCCTGCGCCGTGGTGACCATGCCCCACTGGCCGGCCGTCACCCCAGCCAGTTTCCGTAGTGCCTCCATCGCCTTCATACTGCAATAGTATCAGGCCTATTGTTACAATCGTAGATCTTAGTCTTTGCTCTTGTTTGAATCTTGGCACCAGTGATCCTCACGCTCGGCGCGCAGCAATCTTCGCGCCGGATACAAAGACGGCGGAAATTCCTTCGCGGAGCGCATCCTGAACGCATCCTGGCGCCGATGCAACAGGATGCGCAGGTCACGGCCCTGTACAACGTCAGGATGCGCGCGGCGCTTCTCAGGATGCGCTCCGCATCCTGAGCCAGGATGCGCTCAGGATGCGTCTGGGAAGCGTTCAGGAAACGGTCGCTGGCGACGCTGCCCGGCATGGACACGCAATGGCAGAAGCGGCCGCCCGCCACAGGGTCGGCGCACAGGTGTGATTGGGAAGCTGCGCTCGCATCCGGTGATCCGGCGCAGCAGTGGGCGGCGTCATGTTCGATCGCCGCGGTCGTCACCGCCCGGGACAGGTGGACGGATTCGACGGTATTTCACGAAGCAGCGGTTGGCGCGTTCGAAGCGGCCACGGCAAGTCGCGTCACCGACAGGGTCGTCGCCGGTATTGGCGGCGCGCGCCGAGCGGTCTATTGGGAACGGCAAGCAAGGGTTCGGTTGGTGCCACCCGTCTCGTACCGTGAGCACCGCTGGGAGTCGGACCTGCGCGTCGAGCGTCATCCCATCGCGCTCCTGCCCGCCCTCGAGGAGACGTTTTCCGGCGCAGAGCGCCGCGCTGCCCCCGGATCTCGTCTTGCCCCGCGCATCGGAACGCTGCTGCGATCCGCAGGTTGGCGTTGGCGAGCAAGACCGGCGCTCGTCGCCTCCGACGCAATCGATGACGTGTGCATTTTCGGCCGCGACCGAGCCGGCGCCAGCCTGGCCGCCCGCTACCCGATGCTGCCGGCCGTGGTGGTCAGCGGCATAGTGCTCCTTCTCGCCGGGTCGCGGCAACGTGACGGACTCGGTTGGCCGGGGATCGTGTGGCTCGAGTCGCACGATGGTTGGGCGTCCGCGATCGCAGACACCGGAACCCAGTCGGTAGTCGCGTCCCTCGTGCAGGGCAAGCGCGCCCGGCCCGTCAACGCGATCGCGGTGACAGATCCCGTCATAGCAGCGTGCCCTTCCCAGCGAAGAGATGAGCGTGCCCGAGCCCACGCCCGTGAGAGCGCCACGACGTTGGCGGTGGCGTCATGATCAGCCCGGCGCAACGCTACGAGGCCGCGGCAGTCGACGCATTGTCGGCGGCACTGTGGTCATCGGCCGACGCCGACCGGCTGTTCGCGATCGTCCGGCCGCGCGACTTCCACCCCGTCGACGACACGATCACGGCAGCCATGTTCGATCTGCGCCAACGTGGCATCGGCTGGGACGATCCATGGCTCACGGTCGAGAATCTGCGTGCATGGCGGCAGCGCTGGAAGGACCGTGTCGACTCCGGCAGGTTCGGCCAGCCGAGAATCGACACTCCGATCGAGGACATCCTCGACCCAGACCGCTGGCCGCTGCGGTTCGCTTCCCGGCCGCTCGTCTCGGGCCGCATCTACGACGTCCTGACGCATATCACCACCGGTGACGTCGGGCAGGCTGCGGGCGAGATCGCCGCCGTCCGCCGCCATGAGGTCGCCGAGGCCACGATGCAGACCGTGCACCGGATCCTCGAAAACCCGCCGCCCGGATCGACCCACGCCGAACGCCAACAGGCCGTCACCCGCGTCCTGCACGACTACCGACGCGACATGTCCGCGACCCACCTCTACCCGCAGCGGCCGGCGGCCCGCGCCTCTTCCGCGCTTCCGGATCTACGCCGATAACCAGCCCTCACCCACTACCGCGCGCGCCGCGCACCACCTTAGGACAGTAAGTACCCGGTCCGCGCCGGGCTTGGAGTCAAGGAGGCTTCCGATGAGGTATCTCGACAGGGCGTGGGCCCGGGCGGGCGCATTTCTGATGGACGATCCGCTCTCGGGCGGGGACACGGTGACGATCCCCGGGTTGGCGCGGTTCAAGGGGATCGTGTCGGCGATGGTGCCGTTCGCCCTGGTGGCGTGCGTGCTCGCGGTGATAATCGGCGCGATTATCTGGGCGATGGGCGGGTTCACGAACAACCCGCACCGCGCCGCGTCGGGCAAGACCACAGTGCTCTGGTCACTGGTCGCCGCGATCGTGATCGGCGCCTCGGGGTTTGTCGTGGGCTGGGCCCACGACCAGGGCACGACGATCAGTTGAGTGGCGGGCGAATCGTCATGCGCATCTTCCCGTTCCCGCGCCGACATAGAGCGCTGTGGATCATTGCCGCCGTGTTGGGTGTCTCCGCGTGGGGATCATGGCTCGCTGCCACCGGTCGCACGATCGACTACGGCACCGGCTTCGCGCACTTCCCGGCATCGTCGGTTGCCGCGCCGGCGCCTGACGCCTCTCGTGTTTCGCCGGCGCCGACGACGGGTATGACGGCGCCCGCTGCGGTGCTCGCGTCACGGGCTGCTACCTCCGCCGAGCCGGAGCTGCTCGTGATTGATCCGCCGTCTCGAAATGCTGGCGCGGCCGATCCGCCGGGTATCGTCGCCGGTCCGGTTTCGACTCAGCCGACGTTGGCGGGTATGACGGATCCGCTCGTCTTCACCCGCGCCCTCGCCGATCTCGTGCTTTCATACGGCGCGGGGGAGGAGCCTTCCGCCCGGGCGGATGCGGTGTTGGCCGTCGCTGCGTTGCCGCCACTGGGCTCCCCGTCCGAGCTGGCCGCCGATCTGCAGCGCTTCGCCCCAGCGCCGACGCTCGTGGCGTCTGGTGCGACGGTGATGTTCACACCGGATTCGGTGGCGGTATCGGAGTGGGCTGCGGCGCGGATCGCCCAGTTGCGGCTGCCGGCCGGCTCGTTCGCGATCGACGTGACCGGAAACCAGATCGTCACCGTTCCGGGCCACGCCCCGGTGTCGGCTGCGGTGACGTTCGGCGTGACGGGCGCGTGCCCGCCGGCGCTGTCCCAGTGCGAGGTCGACCGGATATTTCCGCGCACCATCGGGCAGGAGTTCGGCCCATGAACCCGACTGCCCGCCGCATCCTGATCGCCGCGGCGACGACGCCGTCGGTCGCTGCGGTCGCCGTGGTGGTGCTGGTCTTCACCGCGTTCACCGCGCTCGCATCCGGCTCCGACGACGGGAATCGGGCGGTGCGCGCCGCAGCCTGCAATCCGGCCGGCGCGGCGGTGCCGGGTCTGACGGCCGAGCAGACCGGCAACGCGGCGACGATCGTTTCGGTTGCTGCCGCCCGCGGTCTCGGCATCGACGGCGCGGTGGTGGGGGTGATGACGGCGCTGACGGAATCGTCCCTCATGAATATCGGCTTCGGAGACGCGGCCGGCCCGGATTCGCGGGGACTTTTCCAGCAGCGCGACTCGTGGGGCCCGGCCTCGGTGCGGATGGATCCGGCCGGCGCCGCTGGCCTTTTCTACGACCGGCTCGAAACCATTACCGGCTGGCAGACGATGGCGCCGTGGGCGGCGGCGCAGCAAGTGCAGCACTCCGCGTTTTCCAACGGCTCGAACTACGCCGCCAACTACCAAACCGCCATCCAGATCGCCGCCGACCTCGGAGGCAGTACGGGATCTGCCGTACCGGCCAAGCCCGGTGACAGCACGGATGCTGAGCCGGCGGGCTTCGATATTGCCGCATTCTGCGCCGCCGATACGGCCGTGTCGGATGGTGTGACGGCCGGTGCGTGGGGCGGGTTCTCGAACGGGCAGATCCCCGCCACCGCCATGTGTCCACTGTCGGCGGCCGGACAGCTGCTCCGCTGCGACGCCGCCACAGCGTGGGACGGCATGGCTGCCGCCTACCGGGCTGCGACCGGTTCGGCGCTGTGCATCACGGACTCGTACCGCAGCTACGACGTACAAGTGCGCCTTCACGCTGAGAAGCCGACGCTGGCGGCGGTGCCCGGCACGTCGAATCACGGCTGGGCCCTGGCTGTGGACCTGTGTGAGCCGGGCCGGGCCGGCATGGAGTTCTCCACCGCCACCTACAAGTGGCTGAACGCGAACGCGGCACGGTTCGGGTTCATGCACCCCGAGTGGGCCGAGCCTGGCCGCGGCCAGGAAGAGCCCTGGCACTGGGAATACACCAGGGGCACGCGATGACCGGTCACCTGCCCGCCGCGCCGTTCATGGCTGACGGCACGACCGCACTCGATTCGCTGGGCAGCCAGGCCGTGCTGTGGGGCCTGGCCGCCGCAGTCGGCATGGTCGTTATCTGCTCCGCCACCTGGGCGCTTGCGTCCACCCACTCTCAGCCGCACGTCGCAGCGAGAGCAAAGTCTGGGATCCTGGTCGCGCTGGCCGGGGCGCTGCTACTCGGCGCAGGCCACACGTATCTCGCGTGGCTGTCGACCGGTCAAGCCGAGGCGTTCACCGCCGACCCCGCGTCCTATAAGGCCGAAACAGCCGCCCCCACACCGGGTGTCGAGATCATCGACAAGACCACCGATTGGATCGGCGCCGTCAACATTGCCCGCGCAGCAGGAGGCGCGGCGAGTGTCGCGGCCGACCGGCCGCTGCAGAAACTGGCCGCGACCTGCGCCGCGAAACTTGCGGCAGACCAAGGCGCCTGCCCCGCGGAGGGCCAGTACTACAGCGTGAAGCTCTCCCCGAGCCAAGTCGTCAAACTCTCGGCAGCCCTCACCCCGGCCATGATCGCCGACTGGGCGCCCACGTTCGCCTCCGACCTGTCCGGGCTCACCGACGACCCGCGGGTGGCGATGGCAGCTGCCCGCAACACCCGGAACGGCACCGCGCAGCTGGTGTTCATGATCGCAGTCGGCCCCTGCCCCACGCCCTGCACCCCAGAATCCGACGGGGCGATCATGCCGGGTCTCATCACCCACACCACCACGGCGCACTGGTGAGCGCGCCATGACCACCATCACCGCAACGACGCCGCGTATCGAGGGGATCGCGGATATTCTCGGCGACGAGATCGGCTCCCTGCTGCGCCGCATCGCCCAAGGCTTCGTCGACGCCGCCGGTTTCCTGCTGCAGGTCACCATCGACGACCTGAACGGCGGGCTGCGCGTAGACCTGTCCGCCGGCTGGATCCAGACCGTGCTCGGCCAGATGCAAACCCTCGTCATATCCCTCGTCGCCCTGCTGTTCGTGCTGCAGGTCATCACGGCGATGCTCCGCAAGGACCACCGCGGCCTGTGGCGGGCGATCGGCGGTTCCGCCCTCGCGCTGCTCGGCGGGGCAGCAGCCGCGGCGATCGCCGCCGCGATCCTGTTGGTCGTCGACCAGTTCACCGCGTTCGTCCTCGGCCCCGCCCAAAAAGCCGCAGAAGACACCATGGCGGCCGTGTTCGAAATGGACGGCGTCATCGACACGGCAGGCTGGCTCGTCGTCATCATCATCGCCGGGCTGGCATGTTTGGCATTCCTGTTCATCCACCTGGTGCTCATCGGCCGGAACGCGATGGTGATCGCGACCGTCGTGTTCGCACCGTTCGCGTTCGCCGGAGCCACCACCGACCGCACCAAGACCTGGCTGGTCAAGTGGCTCGAGATCCTGATCGCGCTCGCTTTGGCGAAGTTCGCGATCGCCGTCATCCTGACCCTCGGCTTCCTGTCCTTGGCCGACAGCGTCGGCACCCCAGACGGGGCATCAACCACGCAGGTGATGACGGGGGCACTGTGGCTGTTCGTCGCTGCGTTCTCACCGCTCGCGACCATGAAGTTCGTGACCTTCGCCGGCGGCGAGCTCGCCGCCCCGCACCCCGGCTCCGGCTCGGAGGCCGTCGGCAACGTCAACTCCGCCGCCTACACCGCCTCCACGGTCTCCCGGCTCAACTCCGTCCATATGCGCCGCCGTCGGGCGCCCATTCCGCCGAAGACCCCGGGAGGAACCCCGTGACCACCACCGCAGCAGCCACCGCCGCGTCGGTGCGGTTCACCCAGCGCCCCGACCGCAGCCTCGTCCTCGGCCTGTCCGCAACCCGCGCCATCACGCTCGCCAGCTGCGTCCTCGCCATCGCCGCAGCGACGGTCACATCAGGCATGACGGCCGGACTCATCACCGCAATCGGCATCTCCCCGGTCGCAGGCTCGGCCCTACTGATGGTCGAGGGTCGAGCCCTGATCGAATGGACCCCCGACGCAGCCCGCTACATGTGGCGCGGCGCGAACGGCCGACTGCAAGTCCTTGCCAAACCCGACCGGCCGACCCCCGTCGGGGTGCTACCCATCCCCGGCAACGCGTTCCAACTCTGCGTCCTCGAGACCGTCGACGGAACAGCGATCCTGCGCGACAAGACCGCCGACACCTGGACCGCCATCGCCGCCGTCACCGGCAACGGATTCGTATTCGCCAACCCCGAAACACAAGACGCCGCCTGCGCCGGACTCGGCCGAGCACTGGCTGCGATCGGTAGCAGCGGCCAGATCACCCACATCCACATCACCCACCGCACCAGACCCGACACCATCGAAACCGACAGCGCCGCAGACGATTCCACGTCGGCGCTTCGGGAAGTACCGCGCGTTGTGGATTGTCGTGACGCGTCACGACAATCTGCCCCGCAACCAGATGGCTTGCCCCACGCTTCGTCTCAGGCCCGGGATCCGCACAACCACCGCTCCCAGGAAGACCGGCCACCTGCGGCGGCGGTGATCTACCGGCAGACCCTCCACGAGCACGCCTCTAGCTGGCGGCACGAGACGTTGGTCGCAATCACCCTCGGCGGGAAAGCCGGGCGCGCCGCGATCCACCGAGCCGGCGGCGGCAAGACCGCCGCGGTCCACGTGCTTGCCGCGCATCAAGAAAGCCTCACCGACACACTTGCCGCCGCCGACGCAACCGTCGAAACCTGGCTCACCCCAGCCGACCTCACCGACTGGATCGCCGCAGGATATGACCCAGCCAGCATCCCCGTCATTGATCGCCTCCATGACGGCAACGCAGCTGAACCGCCGGATGACGAGGCGCCTCCAGCTGGTTCGGCATATTCCGGCCTGCATGCCGGCCCGATGGCAATTGCGGAAACCTGGTCGACGGTGCGCAGTGACTCCGCATGGCATCAGGTGCTGTGGATATCGAACTGGCCCAGGTTCGACACGCATCCCGCGTTCCTCGCCCCGCTGCTCCTGCCCGCCGGTGCGACCATCACCGTCAGCCTGATCTTCGAGCCGATCCCCACCCCACTGGCGCTACGCCAGATCGGACGCGAAAAGGTCGCCCAAGCCTCGGATGCAGCCCTCCGACGCCGACTCGGCACCCTCGACACCGCAGAACAAGCCGCCAGGGCCGCGGACACCGCCAAGCGGGAAGCAGACCTCGCCGCCGGACACCTCGACATGCGCCACACCGCGCTCGTCGCCATCACCTCACCCGACCGCGCGAAGCTCACCGACGCGACAACCCGTATCCGACAGGCTGCCGCAGCGGCCGGATGCGACACCCGCATTCTCTACGGGCAGCAACTCGCCGCGCTGAACGCCACCATCCTGCCCGCAGGATGCCGGCTCTGCGGCGACTGGCCACACCGAGGAGGACGTTGATGCGACGAAGCAGAACGCCCCTGGTCACGACCCGGATCGACACCGGCGCAAGTCGTCGTCGAGCCGGGCGGCGCCGAGCCCGCGGCGACCATGGGTTTCCGGATGCGGGGCTCGACGACGCAGCGCAGTCGGGCGGCAGGTTGACGCTGCGCATCCCGGCTGCTCATCGTGACACCACCGCCGTTCTCGGCGGCGGCTACCCGTTCCTCACCGGCCCGGCAGCAACCGAAGGAATGTTCATCGGCCACGACACCACCACCGGGCAACGGTTCTGCTTCGACCCCTGGCGGCTCTACGCCAAACAGATTGTCTCCAACACAAACATCGTCATCATCGGCAACGTCGGCTGGGGCAAAACCAACACCGCCATGGCCCTCGCCCTGCGCAGCATCGCCACCGGCTACCGCGTCCTGGTACCCGGCGACCCGAAAAGCGACTGGACACGCCTAGCCACCGCACTCGGTGGGCAGGTCATCCGTCTCGGCCCCGCGAGTCCGGACCGACTCAACCCCCTCGACCTCGGCACCGCGCCCGCCGGTGTCGAACCGCAGCAGTGGCTGGCCGCAGCAATGCAGCGCCGCGCGGCCTTGCTCGTCGCCCTCGTCGAAGCGATCGCGCCCACCCTCGCCCCGCTGCCACCCGAGCAGCGAGAAGCCCTCACCCATGCCCTCGACACCGTCACGCGCGCGAACGGCACGCCGACGCTGCCGCACCTTGTCGGCCAGCTGGTCGATGACCCTGCTGCGAACCCGCTCCGAGCCGCCCTCGCGGCGCTGTGCACTGGTCCGCTGGCCGGGATGCTGGATAGGCCTGCGACCGCCACTCCTGACCCGGCCGCCCCGATGATCGCCGTCGGCACCGCAGACGTCGCCGACAACGACCTGGCCCATACCCTCGCCGTGCTTACCGCCACCAGCCAACTCGACGCCGGCGCCGACACAGGACGTCGCTTCCTCGTTTATGACGAGGCCTGGCGCATCCTCGCCTCGCCCACCCACCTCGCACGAGTGAACAGCGAGCTGCGCCTGTCTAGAGCCCGCGGCACCTCCACCGTCCTGATCACCCACGCCTTATCCGACACCGACAAGGCAGCCGACGCCGGGAGCAGCGCAGCAGCAACCGCGCGGGGCCTTATTGCGCTGTGCGATACGCGCGTCATATTTCGTCAAGCACCCGGCGAGACCGACCGCACCGCAACCGAACTCACACTCACCGCCGCCGAACTGGAAGTACTCACGAGCCTCGGCAAAGGCGAAGCCCTGTGGAAGACCGGCACCACCACCCACCGCATCCACACCGACCTCGGCGTAACCGAAAAGTCCCTGTTCGAAACTGATCGGCATGGGCGGCCGTGATACGGATCGCTGGGCCCGAAGCAACGTGACCCAGTTGTCTCGTCTACGCGTCAATGGCCAGCACGGTCTTTGGCGCGCGCCCACTGCCTCCCGGCAGCGGTTGGTCGGGCTTTGCTTCGGCTTAAATGCCGGCGCTTGTTGGACTCTCGGGCTTTACAGCTGTGTCGCCATGTTCCTCGATAGTTGTGGCTACTGTGTGGGGACTCGCTAGTTCTAGGCCTGCGAAGTGCCTGCGGAGCCTGTTCGCCATCGGTGTGAACGTCGCGACGGTGACTCCTGCCGAGACGATGCCGCCGATGACGGGCACTACCTTAGCTATCCCGCGCGCGAAGGTCTGCTTTGTCATCTGCACGCTGAGCGCGGCGGCGACCTTCTTCACGATCGGGTAGATCGTGCCTTTGGTCAGTGCCTTTTGTGGGAGTTTCTTGGCGATCTGTTGCGAGACGAGCGTAGCGAGCTTCCCGATGCCGACATTCGCGGATTGGACGCCGAACATGACGCCGAGGAATAGCGTGAGGACGGCCTTCGTGCCGTCGTCGATCTCGTCGCCGTCACTGTCGAAAAGGTCCGGCCACGAGTATAGGTATGCGAGCTTCTGCGCGATCCGCAGCATGTGGCCGAAATATTGGGCGAGGTCTGCGGGTACGGCGGCGATCATGGTGAATCCGCCTGGCAGGCCAGTTGCTCCGGAGATTGTGGCAACCTTGCTTGTCTCCCAGCGAATGGACGCGGCTGCTGCTCGGCGCAGGATAGCTGTATCGATGCCGGCACCCGCAGGCGTGCTATCGACGGCGCGCCGAACCTGCTCGGGCGTGCACTCGCGTCTGAGCGCCTTGCGCAGGTAGTCCGCTCGGTGGATGCGGACGCCGGGCAGCTTCGTGGCCGCGGCCAACGTTGATGAGAAGTGGTCTGCAGAGGCGATTTCTACTTCGATCATGTCGGCAGCGTACCGATAGCGTCCGACAGAGCCCTGTCGGATATTGTCTCCTCCTCGACGGAGAGGTGGGGCACCTAGCTTGAGCTGGCCAATGCGGCGCTCGGGTACTTCGATCTGGTACAGCCGGAACCGCTGCCACAGCCATCTCGGCTGGCTCACACCATGGAGTTTGAGCGCACCGACAATCATCACGGCGGCGCGAAAATCCCGAATCTCGACTACGCGGAGCCCAGGGCCCACGGGAGTCTTTATCAGAGCTCTTCATGCAGCACAATTGCCCCCCGTTCCCCGGGTTCAGAGGCTGTGCACAGGAACGTATGGATCGCCTTGGAGGGACGCCGCGCGCACCTTGGCTCTCAGCGCTTCAGTGAAGTCGAATCGGCCTTCGAGTATCCACGCAAGATCTCCTCCGTCGAGCAGAACGAGCCGGTTGTCCTTGGCCTGCCGATACCTCTCGACTGCCGCAGGCCGGAAGCCCGCCATCGAGATAAAAAGTCCCCGGGTGGCGTCGATACGCCGCTCGATTTTGTCTGTGAATGCAGCCAGATCTGTCGCGACGGCGACGTTGTCGCGCCACCGGGCTTCAATCAGGTAAGTGAAAGAGTCAAGTGTGACTGCCCCGTCGATCTGGTCGGTCTCGGTTTTGTACGAGCCGTGGTAGTCGAGTTCAGCCCATCGGAATAGGGCCGCGAGTAGCTTTTCGAGGTCGTAACCGCGCCGTTGCCGGTTGGACTGGCGGTGCAACGTCTGGAACGTGTCGTTGAGGGCAGCGAGATGCTCCCGTTTCGAGGTCGATTCGGCCGCCGACGTTGCGGCGGCCTTACGCCGTTCGGTGCGGGCCAAGTCTTCCGGGGAAACGAGTAGGTTCGCCTGGTGCGCTAAGCGGCGAAGATCATTGAGAGCACGTTGTCCAGCTGCGGCGTCCGGCACGTTCGGGTCAGGCTTGTCGAGATTGGCGAGTGCGGCGATGAGACTGTGCTGCACCTTGCGGCCCCGCAGCCCGGCGCGATCTAGGTCGTCCCAAGTGTTGCGGAATATCTGGTATTTAGTCAGGTAGGAGTACTTCTCCGCGCCATTCGCGCTGACGCCGCTATTGCGCAGCAGTTGCTTTAGGGAAGTCTTGTAGTGCAGCGCTGACCCGGCTACTTGGACGGCGGCCTCGAAGACGGACAAAGGTATCGGCTCCACGAACCCATTCTCACTGAAGCTTGTGACGATGAGAACTCCTCGACTCACCTGTTACGGCGATTTATGGTTGCTGTCGCTCCATTGGCGGCCTGGCGGTCACGTGGACGGTGAGGGCAATGGACTGTGATCGGCGGCCGATCGATCTGTTTGCCAGCTTCGCACGAACCCCGGACAACTTGAACTAGCGCCTACTCATGCCGCTGCAATCGTCGGCGACGCGGGTTGACGGGCCTCACTGCCTACCGCACAGGTGCGAATGGTTCGCGAGGGTTGACCTTCCTCCGCGCTGGTATTGACGTCTTGGTGCTAAAGCGCAGGTCACGAAGCATTTTTCGCATGCGCGTCTCCCGCCGTGAGGCGACTACCGCGCAGCGCGCGCACCACTACAAGGTGAAGAACTTCGCTGACCCCTGGGGGTGCCGCCATGAAGGCAGATGATGTCGACGATCGGCTCAAGGCCGTGCAGGAGATGTTGACTGCGTCGGTGGAGGACCTGTTCGCGTCGGATGACTGGCGGGCGGCGCTGTCGGCAGCGGCCCGCTTCCATAACTATTCGTTCGACAACGTGCTGCTAATCCACGCGCAGCACCACGCGGCGTTCGTCGACGGTCGGGTGTCGGCGCCAGAGCCGTCGATGGTGGCCGGTTTCCGGCAGTGGCAGGCGATGGGCCGGCAAGTGCAGGGCGGGCAGCACGGCTACCGGATTCTTCGGCCCAACCGGGTCCAGTGGCGCGAGACAAAGGACCCAGGCGGCGAGTGGCGTCGGATGGCACGCACGGAGCGGCCGCAGCCGGGAGCGTCGCTGCGGCAGCGCTCCCGGCTGAATCCAAACCGGCCGTTCGACCTCGCGACGGTGTTCGACATTTCTCAGACGGAAGGGGAGCCGATCCCGGAGCCGCCGACTCCGGTGCTTCTTGCTGGCCGCGCCACGGAAGGCTTGTGGTCAGGACTTACTGAACAGGTTGCCTCGCGCGGCTTCGTACTGCGTGACGCGCCGTCGGCGGCTTCGCTGGGCGGCGCGAACGGGGTCACCAGCTGGGCCGATGTGTCGGTGACAGTGCGCGCCGATATGGATGACGCGGCCCGCGCGAAGACCTTGTCGCACGAGCTGGGCCACGTCATTCTGCACGACCCTCGAGGCCCGGATAGCTCCATCGACCTGGATGCCGCGATGTTGGTGACGCGCGGCGTGAAGGAGGTCGAGGCCGAGTCGGTGGCGTTCTTGATCGGGGCCGCGCACGGCATGGACACCTCCGACTACTCCCTGCCCTACATCTCCACGTGGGCGAGCCGCGATGACGGCATCAGTGTGGTGCGCCAGTCCGGCACCCGTGTCATTGCCACGGCGCGCAAGATCCTAGATGCCCTGCCCACGCAGCAGTGGGGGTCCGGTCAGCCGCCCGGGATGGTCGAGCGGGTCGAGCAGCTCCGCCGCGAGGCACCAACCCTCCACGCGAGGCGGGATCGTAGGCCGGCAGGAGCGGCCCGAACGGCAGTGGGGGTGTCTCGGTGACGCAAACCATGCCGCGGCCGGCTAACGACACCGCTTGGGCTGCCGTCATTCTCGGCGGGGCCGCCCTCCTAGCTGCGCTGTGGGCGGGCGGTGCCGCGGCGGTGGTGATCGCAGGCGGCAGTCCGCACGGTGATGCGCTGGCTGGGGTGCGTGCGATGGCAAACGCCGAGGCCCCGGCCACGGTGTGGGGTACGGCGTCGCCGGGGCCGGGCCTGTACTGGTCGATCACCGTCGCAGTTCTGGTAGTTGCCGTCGTGATCGCGGCCGCTGCTCGGCACCTATTCGCCCCCGGCATCACCAGCGTGGACGTCTACCGGCTGCCCGGCACCGCTACTCGCCGGGAGCTACGCCGCACCTGCTCACCGACTGCGGTCGCCAGGCGGGGCCGCCACCTGCGCCCATCGATCACCCACCCCTCTGCTCGCGATGTGGGACTGCGGATCGGCAGCGCGCGCGGCGTCGAGGTGTGGACCTCGGTGGAGGACTCCGTGGTGGTCCTCGGCCCGGCCCGTTCGGGCAAGGATCTGCACCTGGTCGTCAATGTCATTCTGAACGCCCCCGGCGCCGTCGTTGCCACATCGACCCGTCCGGACAACATCGCCCAGACCGTCGCCGCCAGAAGGAGTCTCGGCCCGGTCGCCGTGTTCGACCCGCAGCACCTAGCCGGCGACATCGACGCGGGCTTGCGGTGGTCGCTGACCCGCGGCTGCGACCAGCCGATGACCGCGATGATTCGCGCCGCGGGCCTGGCCGCCGGAACCGGCAAAGGCGCCGAGGACGGCTCGTTCTGGCAGGGACAGACCGAGGCCGCACTCCGCGCTCTGCTCATGGCGGCGGCACTGGATGGCCGCGGCGCCGCAGACCTGTATCGGTGGTCGCTGACCCCGGCCGCGGTGCAGGACGCGATCGCGATCCTCGACACCCACCCGCGCGCACCGGCAGGCTGGGCGACCGCCCTGAACGCGGTGGCCGACTCCGACCCTCGGCAGCGCGACTCGGTGTGGCTCGGCGTCCGCCAGTCCCTCGCAGCGCTCGGCGACCCGGACGTGTTGGCCGCCGTCACTCCCGGACCGGGGGAGCAGTTCGACCCGGAGATGTTCATTTGCGCGTCCGGGACCCTGTATCTGGTGGGCACCGCGACCGGCGCGGGCGCGGCCGCGAACCTGGTGGCCGCGTTCATCGAAGACATCGTCGAAACCGCGCGGCATCTCGCCGCAGGGTCCGTCGGCGCGCGGTTGGATCCGCCGATCACGGTGATGCTCAACGAGATCGGCAACCTCTCCCCGCTACCGTCCCTACCCACCCTGATGTCCGAGGGCGGTGGCACCGGGATCTGCACCTGGGCGATCCTCCAATCCCTCGCCCAAGCCCGCCACAAGTGGGGCGAGCAGGCAGCCGCCACGGTATGGGACGCCTCGACCACCAAGATCATCCTCGGGGGCGGCGGCAACGCCGGCGACCTGCGGGATCTCGCCGCCCTGATCGGGGAGCGCGACGAAACCACCTGGGCCGAAAACCGCGGCAACGACGGTGCACGCAGCCGCACCTCCTCGCTGCGACGCATCCCGATACTCGACTCCGGAAGGCTCCGCACGCTGCCGTTCGGCACCGCCGTGCTGCTCTTGCGATCCGTGCCGCCGGCCGTCATCCGAATGCGCCGTTGGACCGCACGGCCAAGCGCCCGAAAAAGTGGCGATCGTCGTGATTCCGCTGGTCCTGATTCCAATGAGAATCACACGTCGTCCTCGCGAAAAGTTGAGAAACCAGGAATTCGGGCGCACGATGGGCGGACCTCCATCGTGTGTGGGGAGGTGACGACGCGATGAAGAGCAAGATCGCAGCCATACTGACCGCGACCGCGGTAGCGCTCGTCTCCTGCACCAGCGGCACAACCGGCCAGGGTGGCGACTCGACGGGCAGCGCGCCGACCGCGGTGACGACCTCCAGCTCGCCACCTGGCGGCTCGTCGGTAGCCTCATCGACCTCGGCCGCTACGTCGTCAACGCCGCCAGCCGACTCGACGTCTCCTCCCACCGAGACCGCGCCGACGAGCAGCGGTGACGCGTATGACGGGATCCCGGTCGAGATCCCCGCCACGATCACGGGCGCGAACCTCGCAGCCGCGAAGCAGGGCGTGGCTGTGTGGCGAAACGCGGTGCGCGTCCTCGACCAGTCATTACAAGACCCGGCGGGCAAGGACTGGAAGCCGATCGTCTACCGCTACATCAACGACCCCGCCGCGACCAAACAGCTCGCCCTGATCGACACCTTCGTCAAGCGGCACCTCCACCAAGTCGGCGACACCGGCTACACCGCAAAGATTTTCGAAGCGAATGACCACAGCATCAAGATCCGCGCCTGCGTCGACCTCAGTCATGTCGACTATCTCGACGCGCAAGGCAGCAGCCAATTGGTCGCGAGTGAACGCCACGTCGAGTGGGAAATCTGGCTCAGCCAGTACACCGAGCCGAAGGGCGTGTGGTTCGTCGGTCTCATCAACAAGCCCAAGCCAGTGCAGCCATGCGGACCCTGAGCATCGGCGCCACAGTGGCTACCTTGGTATCTGCGATCGCGCTGATCGGCTGGGCGCACCCAGCTTATGCAGCGTCGGCCGGCTGTGGCGGCTTTGACGACACGACCGGCGACTACATTGCCTGCGCGAGTGACGACGGTGAGAGCGGAACGGGACACGACTCCGGCTCCGGGGGAGATCAGCCGTGTTTCGCGGTGGAGATCGGGCAACCGGCGTTGGACAGCCCGATCTGGCTGCAATACATCCCGGCGGGCGCAGATCCTGCCGATTACGTTCTGATGCAACAGGGTTGCGGCTCGACAGACTGGCAGAGCCCGGATGTTTTTGCGCTCTTGATCAACAGGCAGCCTCCGCCCGACCCGTACGCGCTGGCGCAGGAGGCGATCGCGAAACTGCCGGTGCCGCTGCCCGAGATCCGGTTCGGCCCGGACGCGCAGCAGATCGCGGTCAATGTCCCGATGTGGCTGTGGGTCGCCAACCCGGAACCCATCTCGGCGTCGGCAACGGACCGGACGGTGACGGTCACCGCAACAGCCGAATTGGCGTCGGTGACGTGGTCAATGGGCGAACCGCGCGCCGCGGACTTCGTCTGTGACGGGGCGGGGGAGGCGCCGTGGCCGGGTGCGGATTCGTGGCAGCCGCCCTGCGGCTACACCTACCGGCTGCGCTCCCTGCCCGAGCGCACCGCAGGGGCCGGCACCTGGCAGATGGCGGCCGAGGCGACTTGGCAGATTACCTGGAGCGCGAACACCGGCGAGTCCGGCTCGGATGCGGTGACGACGAGATCAGCGGCGCGAGTGCGGGTCGGCGAGTGGCGCACCGTCATCGTCGCGGGCAGTTGAACGGGCGGATGGGAGAAACACGATGACGACCACCACAACAAGACCGGAAGCCGCGAGCTCTGCTGGGCCGGGTATGACGGCGGCGCCGATCCTGCCCACGCCGAAACGGCGCCGCCGACCGGCACTGCTCGCGGCCGGCATCGTCCTCGCGATGGTCGGGGGACTCGCCGCCTACGCACTGGCCGCATCGATGTCGACTCGCACCGCCGTCGTGGTCGCCGCGAGCGATATCCCGTGGGGCGCAACGCTTACCGCGACGGATCTGGTCGAAGCAGATATTGCGGGTGACCCGGCCCTGGCGGTGATCCCGTGGCAGGATCGCTCGACGGTGATCGGGCAGCGGGCTGCGGCGGATATTCACCGCGGCGCATTGGTTGGTCGGGCCGATCTGATGGCAGCCGAGATCCCGCCAGACGGTAGGGCCTTGGTGGGTGTTGCGGTGAAGCCCGGTCAGCAGCCGGCCACCGTGCTGGCTGCGGGTCAGAATGTGTTGATCGTCCACACCACCGCCGACGGCCGCACCTCCGCCGATGACGCGGGGGCAGGGCCGGTGGCGGCGGTCGTGTTCACCGTCAGCGACGCCGATGCGGGCGGCGGCCGCACGGTCGACGTGTTCGTCGACGAGGCCGACGCGCCGATGGTTGCCGCCTGGTCAGCGGCCGGAGCGGCGTCAATCATCGCCGTGGCGGGCAGGTGAGGCAGCCGTGCTCACCGTCATCGCAGCCGGCAAAGGCTCCCCAGGAACGACCACGTTGGCGCTCGGCCTATCGCTCACCTGGCCGGCGCCGGTGCTTCTGGTCGAGGCCGACCCTTCCGGCGGCTCGATCCGCCACGGCTACGGGCAGGGCACCGACATGGCCGGGCGCAACCTGCTCGGCTGGCGGATCACCGCCCGCCGCACCGACCCGGTCGAGGCGATCTGGGCCAACACTGTGCAGCTGGTGGGCGGCTGCCAGGTGCTTCCCGGCCTCGACACGCCTGCCCAGGCGGCAAGCATCGACTATACACTGCTCGCCAGAGCCCTTGCCGGCCTCGACGCGGACGTGATCGTCGATATCGGACGCATCCCCGGGCCGGTGGACATCGGGCCGCTCATCGCCGTCGCAGACCGGGTCGTCATCCCGCTGCGGTCGACACTCGCCTCGGTGCACGCCGCGCAGTCCGCCGCCGTCACGGCCGGTGGGTTCATGAGCCAGGCCCACGACGGCCCGACGGGAGTCGACGACCGATCAGTGTCGGTACTTGTCGGTGCGGGGCGCCCGTATCCCGAAGACGATGTGCGGGCTGCGATGGCACAGACCGCCCCGCTGGCCGGCACGGTCGCGTGGGATCCAGTCGCCGCGGCGATGCTGTCCGACGGGGCACCTTCGCCGCGCAGGTTCGAGGTAGCGCCACTCATACGGTCCATGCGTCATCTCGCCGAGACGCTCGCTGCGCGGCACGAGCCCGCCCGCGACCCGGCGAAAGCTCTGATACTGCAGGACGTTTCAACTAACGCAGGTTCAATCGCACGCGACGATGCTGAGCCTTTGGACCGCGCCCCGACTCGCGGGCTGCACCGTCATAGCGAACCGGTGCCGATCGGAGGTGCGCAATGACCTCCACCATGGACGGTCACATCAACGGCCACGCCGAGAGCCGCATGCTGCCTCCCATGACTGCCGCCGGCATCCGGGATGGATCCGCTTCGCAACACGGGACGACAAGCAGCGAGACATCGCGTGACGCGGTGGATTTCGCCGTCGTGCGCCAGCTGCGGGCGGCGGTGAACACCGATCTTGACCGCTACAGCCAAACCCACAGCCGAGGCGGGCTGGATCGGGCGGGGCAGAAGCAGCTGGCCATGCACCTCATCTCGAGTCGCGTGGCTGAGTGGGCGGACGAGCTCGTTGCCGCCGGCGGTGTGCCTCCCAGCGCCGAGGCGGAGCGCCTGCTGGCGGATGCGGTGCTGGCCGCGATGTTCGGGCTCGGCCGCATCGAACAACTCCTGCAGGACGATGAGGTCGAGGAGATCTTCATCAACGGCGCCTCCGACGCCATCTGCCGCTACAGCGACGGCCGCACCGAGACCCGCCCGCCGGTGGCCGAATCGGACGAGGACCTGCTCGGCCAACTGCGGGCGATCGCCACCTATCACGGGCAAAACGAGCGGGCCGTCACCAACGCGTGGCCGTTTCTGAACCTGCGGCTGCCGGACGGATCGCGGCTGGCGGCCCAGTGGTCGATCACCCCGCATCCCCAGGTGACGATCCGCCGCCACCGTTTCACCGACATCACCCTTACCCAGCTGGTTGATATGGGCACCATCTCGAAATCGATGGCCGCGTTCCTTGCGGCGGCCGTCGCCGGGCGCAGGTCGATTCTGATCGTCGGCTCCCCGGGCTCCGGCAAGACAACGCTGCTGCGCGCCTTGGCCCGCTGCCTGCCCCGCTGGGAACGATTCGCCACCCTGGAAACCGAATACGAGCTGCTGCTACACGAACTGTCGGGTGCTTTCCCGCTGCTGCTCGCGGCCGAAGCGAGGCCCGGCACGGGCGAGACCGACGGGAGCGGCAGGCCCGCGGGGGAGGTGACGCTGGCCGACATCTTCCCGGAGCTGCTGCGCCACGGGCTGGACCGGATCCTGGTCGGCGAGGTGCGTGGCCCGGAGATCATCCCGATGCTCGCCGCGATGTCGCGCGGCTGCAAGGGCTCGATGGCCACGTTCCACGCCGACTCCGCCCGCGGCACGTTCGAGGCTCTCGCCGGTTTGTTGGGGGAGCACAAGACGTCGTGGAGCCACGACGCCGCGATGGCCCAGATCGCCACGGCGGTGGATCTGATCGTCTATATCGACTACGCCACCACCAGCGCCGGCCGCAAGACCCGGTTCGTCTCCGAGATCCTGGAGGTCGGACCGGTCGGCGAGAACGGGCAGCCGTCCGCCACCACCATCTTCGGCCCCGACCCGAATCGGCCGGATGATCCGCGCGGCTACCCGCAGCACGCACCGGAGGATCAAACCTGGTGCTACAAGACCGGTTTCGACCTCGGCTGGCTGACCCCGGGCAACGGAGGCTGGGACCAACCCGCACCGGCAACACTCATCGGCGGTGCGCCATGACCGGCGCGCCGGTCCTGATCGCGATCTGCGTCGCCGCGGCAATCACGGGACTGGTCATCGTGGCGGCAGGGATCCGCGGCACGGATGGCGCCCCTGTCCGCCCCGGCGGGCGGCGCGTACGCATCGCGATGCTCGTCCGCAACTCCACCGCGCGATCATGGGCGATCGGCGCCGCCGCGGGTCTTGCCGTGTGGGCGGTGTCGGGCTGGCCGGTCGCCGGCATCGCCACCGTTTTGGCCGTCCCGGGGATGCCGAAACTGTTCGGCGCCGGCAAACACGCCGCAGCCCGCATCGCTGTCCTGCAGGGCTTGGAGGAGTGGGTACGGCGGCTATCGGATGCAATCGCCGCAGGGGCCGGCCCGACCCAAACCATCACCTCATCGGCCGCGCACGCCCCGGCCGCGATCAAACCGGCCGTCGGCCGGCTGGCCGCGGCCCTATCCACCGGTCGCGCCGACACCAGCGCAGCGCTGGCCCGGTTTGCCGGAGAGATCGACGACCCGCTCGGCGACATGGTCACTATCGCGCTGAAGATCGCGATCACGGCGCCATCGGCAAAAGTCCCGGACGTACTGCGCACCCTGGCCGGGCAGCTGGCCGAGGATGTGAAGGCACGCCGCGATATCGAAACCGACCGTGCCGAACCCAGATCCGAAGCCCGCATGATCGTGGCCGTCCAGATCGCCTTCGCCGCGGCAGTGGCCCTGTTCACCAGCTACGCCGACGCCTACGCCACCCTGGCCGGACAGCTTGTGCTTGGCGTCATCGTCGCCGTCGTTGCCGGGGCGCTGGTCATGCTGCGGCGGCTATCGGTCGACACCCCGCCGGCCCGGCTCCTCGCAGCCACCGACGCCCCCGGCGGCCATGCGCCCAGCGGCGCCACCGTGCGCAGAGCCCGCCGAATGTCGGCGGAGGTGTCGTCGTGAACCCCGTCATCGCCGGATTGATCACAGCCGGGGGCGCCGCCGGGATCGGCGTGGCCCTCGTCATCGCCGCATACACACCGACTCGCCCCGATCTGCTGGCCGCGCTCGCCGTACCAGCCGACAGCGACCCGCCCGCCAACGCGTTCGATGCCGAGCACGACGCAGAGCCGGATACCGTTCTGCGCCGCTGGCAGCGCCGGCTCGAAACGGCCCTGGCCGCAACAAGACTCACCTCCCCGGATCGGGATCTGGCGGTGATCGGGATGCGCCGCGGCGAATACCTCACCACCCGCGTCGCCATCACCGTCGCGGCCCTGGTGATCGGGCCGATCTACAGCCTGATCTTCGCCACCTTCGCCCTGCCGATCCCGGCCGCGATCCCCGCCGGCATCGGCGTCATCGCCGCCGCCGTCGCCTGGCTGCTGGTCGGCTCGCACATCGCCGGCAAAGCCGAGGCCGCCCGCGTAGAGATGCGCCACGCCCTGGTCGCCTACCTGCAACTCATGGCCCTCTACCGGGCCGGAGGGTCCGGAGTCGGCGCCGCCCTCGACCAAGCCGCCGCCACCTCCCACACCTGGGCGTTCGACCGCATCAGTGGCGCCATCGCCTCGGCGACCCGAGCCGGCCAACCCGCCTCCGCCGGCATCGGACAGCTCGCCGACGAGCTCGGCATCGACGAACTCGCCGACCTGGCCGCGATCACCGACAACGCCGCCACCGCAGGAGCCACCATCTACGCCACGCTCATGGCTCGTGCCGCCTCCCTGCGCGCCCAGCTGCACGCCGACCAGATCGCAGCCGCACGGGTCGCCTCCGGCCGCATGTCGATCCCGAAAGCGATCCTGTCCATGGCCGTTATGGCGTTCCTGCTCTACCCAGCCCTCGCCGCCCTCACCGGGTGAAACCACCCAGCACATCGAACGTTTCGAGAAAGGACATCGTCATGGCCGCCATCCACGCCCTCTACTTGAGCCTCGCCGCCATCGTTCACGACCGGCTTCGCACCCTGCTACGACAACCCGAATCCGGCGCCGGCGGAGTCTCCCTGGAACACGTATTGCTCGCGATCGGCAGCGTGGTTGCGGCCGGGCTCGTCGTCGCCGCGATCGCCGCCGTTATCAACTCGAAAACTGGCGACCTCAACCCGTAGAGCCAACCTGCGGCAGGCGACCAGGTATGACGAGAATCCCGCACCAGCCCACCCGGAGGCGCACGATGTGCTCCGGGTGGTGGCGCTCCGATGCCGGATCTGGCGGCACAGCGCTCGGATTCATCCTGCTCATGCCCGCCGTGCTGCTGCTCATCTTCGGCGGCGTCCAATTCGGCCTGCACAACTACGCGAGATCCCTCGCCGTCGCTGCCGCGCAGACGGGGCTGCGTGCCGCTACCTCGGCGCCCGCCTCGATGCAGCGCGGCCAGGACGCAGCGCAGGACTTCCTCACCCGTCAGGCGGCAAGCACCCTCACCGGCGGCGCCGTCACCGTCACCCAAGACGGGGACAAGATCACCGTCATCGTGACCGCCGACGCCCCCACCCTCGTCCCGCTCACCCACCCGCAGGTGGTCGGCCAGGCCACCGCAGAAATCGAGCATCTGCCATGACCGCCTGCCGACATGCGCTGCGGCGCAGCCGAAACGCCGTCGACCTGGCGCCGCCGGCGCAGGCAAAGCACAATGCCGCCGGCCCGACGCCGGCAGCTCGGCACAGTTCGTCCTTGCTGCGCCGGGCACGCCGGAGGGCGGGATCTGATCGCGGCTCCGCCGCACCGGCCCTGGAGCTGATCATCATCACGCCGATGATCCTGCTGATCGTGCTCGTCGGCATCGCGACCGGGCGCGCGGCGACCGGGCAGTCCAAGGTTGACCAGGCCGCTGCCGCCGCCGCACGCGCCGCCTCCACCACCCATACCGTCACCGAAGCCGCCACCACCGCCCGCACCATCGCGCAGCGAGATCTCGCCGACCGCGGCATCGACTGCACCGACCTGATCGTCGACGTCGACGCATCCGGCATGGCAACCCCGGCCGGGCTACCCGCGCACATCACCGTCACCGTCGGATGCACCGTCAGCTACACCGGGCTCGGCATCCCCGGCTGGCCCGGCAGCCGGCACGTCACCGCCGCCGCAGCCAGCCCCCTCGACCCGCACCGAGAAGTGCCATGAAAACCGCGCAGGGCCAACGACAATCGACCGGCGAACATGCTGCGGATCGGGGCCAAGCAACCGCAGGCCGGCCACAGCGGTGCGCTCGCCACAGCCGGATTAATTGGCGATCGGACGCCGGGTCGGGCGGCGGCATGTCGCTGCTCCTACTCGGCGCCGCGGTCGCGCTGATCATGATCCTCGGCCTGGTCGTCGACGGCGGCGCGAAAGCCCGCGCCCTGGACCACGCCGGGGCGATCGCCGCCGAAACCGCCCGTGCCGCGGCCGCCACCTACCGACCCGGTGACGTCACCATCAACCCGGCCGCCGCCGACGCGGCAGCCCGCGATTACCTCGCCGCGGCCGGCGCCACTGGCCGCGTCACCGTCGCCGGCATGACGGTCACCGCAACAGCCACCCTCACCACACGAACCGTGTTCCTGCCGCTGATCGGCATCAACGAGATCACCGTCACGGGAGACGGCGAGGCCCAAGCCGCCTACGACCCCGGAGGCACCCCATGATCCGCTTCGCCGCACGCACCCTCCAACGACTCATCGCCGCCGGCGTGCTGCTCGCACTGCTCGCCGGTGCACCGTGGGCCTTGTGGAAGCTCGGTCGGCCACTCCTTCCGGACCACATCCCCGGCCTCGCAGAGATCTGGGGCGCGCTCACCGAGCGGGACACCGGGCAGATCCTGCTCGGCACCCTCGCCGTCATCGGCTTTATCGCCTGGGCCGTCTTCGCCGTGGGCATCGTCGCGGAACTGGCCGCCGCGATCACGCGCCGTCCGACGATCCAGCTGCCCGGCCTGCGGGTTCCGCAAGCCCTGGCCGCCGGCCTGATCGCGCTGATCATCGCCACCGGGCCCGCCGCAGTGGCAGGCGCGCCCGCACACGCTGCTTCGCTGCCCGCGCTACCAACGACTCCGGTTGCCGCAGTTGCGCTGCACACCCCGTACGCCACGCCAGACTCTGCCGACGCACTGCCCGCCGCACGTGCAGCGCGCCCCACGACCGGGCGCGCTGTCGCGTCTACCAGCAGCCGCGCCGTCCCGACGTCTTTGGTCGGCGACGCGGACCAATCCCAGCCCGTGTGGACCGTGCGCAAGGGCGACACGTTGTGGGACGTCGCCGAAACCACGCTCGGCGATCCGCTGCGATGCACCGAGATCGGTGACCTCAATCGCGGACATGTCCAGGCCGACGGGAAGGTGTTCAACTCGGACGACTTCCTGCTACCCGGCTGGCGCATCCTGCTGCCCGCAGACGCGAAACTTCCGCCCGCACAAGCAAACTCGGAGTTCCCGGCGCTCGAAACGTTGCCCTCAGATGTCGTTGTCCAGCCCGGCGACACCCTCTCCCAAATCGCGCTCGACACCCTCGGCGACGCCGGCGAATACCCGGCGATCGCCGCAGCGAACTACATCGCCAACCCCGACCTGATCCAACCCGGCCAAATCATCCACATCCCCACCCCGGCCACCCCCAGCGGCAACAGGCAGACGGAGCCACAAACAGAGACGGACGGCACCAGCCGGCAGCCGGCACAGCCCGATCAGGAGGTGCCGAACTCGCAGGATGCGGGGACCGGAGCAAGCGGCGGGCGAGTGCCCACGGTGGACGCGTCAGAAGGTACGTCACCGGCTGACGATGCAGGCGACGCGAACGACGGGACTCTACTGCCATCGGGCAACGAGCAGCTCCAGACTGGGTCGGCCGGCAGTGCGCCGGTTACCCAACCGGGCCTTCCTGCCTCCGACGAGGCCGGTATACCGGCGTCACACGATCCTGGCAGCGAACCGACCACAGACCCAACGCGGTCGGCGGGCGCCGGATCTGCAGCGGAAGCCTCACCGATCGGCGCCCGGGCCGCGTCCAGCCGAACCGTTGTGCTCGGCGGCATCACGGGCCTGACCGCGGCGCTCGCGTGGGCCGGACTGCTCATGGCTCGCCGTCGTCTCCAGCAACGCCGCCGCCCCGGCGAACAGCTGAGACCACCCCTGGAGCTGGAAGCCCGCGTCGAAAAGACGCTCCGCCGGAACGCCGACCCGGCAACACCCGACCGCATCAACCAGGCACTGCGCCGCGCAACCGCAGCGCTCGCAAAATGCCCTGGCACCGTCATCACCGGAGCGCTGGTCGGCCCGGACGCCATCGAACTGCGCCCAGCGAGTTCCGCCGAGCCACCGACGCCGTTCACGGGCACCGCGACCGCATGGACCCTGCCACTACCCGACCCGGACACGCGTGAGGAGCCGGAAACCGAGCGGCTCGCCGCACTCCCGGCTCTGGTGACGATCGGCACCACCGGCGACGGCCGTATCGCAATGGTCAACATCGAAGCTATCGGCGCCTTGCAGATCAACGGCGACGATGAGCGATCCCGTGAACTGGTCAACCACCTGATCGTCGAACTGTCTCAAAGCCCGTGGACTGACGGCATTCACCTGCACCTCGCCGACCGGCCCGGAGGCCTGCGAGCACTCGACGAAGACCGCATCCAGTCCGCCGGAGACCCGGAACGAGAAGTGAGATTCTTTGCGACGCAGGCCAAGTCGATACGCAAGCTCCTAACCGGGCGCACCGTCACACAGGCCCGCACCGAGACGCGCTACGCCGACGCATGGGAACCACACCTGCTGATCGCCGACGCAGGTGACCTACCCAGTGATGAAACCACCGAGAATCTGATCGGTCTTCTCCAAGCGGGGCCGCCCGCGGCGGCTGGGCTCATCACCACCGGGCACAACCCGGGCATCACCGCCAGCATCCAGATCGAAGCAGACGGCACCGCCGCCATCCCGACGATCTTCCCCGACTGCACCATCACCGCAGCCGCCGTCACCGACACCGAACTCGCCGCTATCGTTGGCCTCTATGCCGCCCGACCAACACCCCCGACCGAAGCCGTCGGTGACGATCCAGGCGGCGAAACGCCCGCCCTCGCAGCAAGTTTCGGTGGGACCCACCTCGATGACGTTTCCGCCGACGTGACGACCGGCCTCCATGACTCTGACTTGGGCGACGTGACCGCAATAGATGACGACCAGGCTTCGAACATCGTCATACTCGATGGGTATAGGGACAGCGCCGCAACGCCTTTCACAGGTGTCACTTCCGCGGCAACCGCGAGCGGGGTAAGCGCCACCGAGCAGCGAGACGCTGCTGGCGAGTCGGCAGTAACGCGAGATCGCGACGAAACTCTGGACGCAGACCTCGTCGAATGGCGCGCAGCTGTCCTGCGCCGCCCAAAGGTTGCGATCCTCGGCCCAGCGACGGTGATAGGCCTCGGCCCGGCGTCGGGCCGACCACAGCCCAGGCAGGTCGAAATGGCCGTCTACCTCGCGCTCTACAGCCAGGGCGTGACCGTCGACAAATTCACCGCCGATCTTTGGCCGGAGGGATCGCCGCCAACCGATGGCGGACGGCGGGCTGCGGTGTCCAGGCTTCGCAGCTGGCTCGGCGAAGACCCCGACAGTGGCGAAGCGTTCGTCCCTAACCGCGAGAACGGCTACTACATCACCGACCGGCTCCTGGACGCGGAGCTCTTCGACCGGCTTGCCCAGCGCAGCAGCCGCCGCGCCCGGCGCGGCGATCTACATGACGCACTCGCCGACCTTCAACGAGCCCTCGTTCTGGTCCGTGGACCGATACTTCCCGAGGCCGGTGGGCACGACTACGCATGGCTGTCTGCTGCAGACCGCATGGAAGACCAGACATTGCCCGTTGCGATAGTCGACGCAGCGCATGCTGCAACGGATCTGGCTTTCGCAATCGGTGACAGCGGCGCGGCCGAATCCGCGGCGATGACCGGTCGGACGGTTCAGCCCTACAGCCTGATTCCGTTGTGCGATCTGATCCGTGTCGCCCAATACCGCGGCGACTCGGAAACGGCAGCCATATGGGCTCGCGCCGTGCTCACTGCTGCGGACGCCTATGTACCCGCCGAACTGCCAGATCCTGCTGCGCAGATCGTTGCCAATGCACTGCCCAGCAGCAGACGCGAACCATCGACAAGCGGTATCCGGCCGTGAACAAGGCAGCGACGATGCGCAACACTGCTGGCACCGCCCCGACGACCGTGGTGGGCTCACTTCGGCACGTGGCACGAGAAGGCACACCGATGAGGTGGTGCGCTCTCGGCATCGGGCTCGTCACCGCTGCGTGGGTTGCGCTAACCGTACGGCCGACCGTCGCATCCGTTGTCTTCGGCGTTGCGTTGGTCTCGATGATCGGCGCCGCCGCGATCGACGTCGTCGAGCAGCGTCTGCCCGACCTCCTGACGATCGGTATCGCGGCGTTCGGCCTCGCTGCGCTGCCCGTAATCACCTGGGCGACGGGCAGCGGGAGTGCCTGGCGCGCGATCGCCGGCGGCGCGATCTTCGGCGGCTGGGTCCTGATCGGCACGCTCGCGCTGCGCGGCGCCTTTGGCCTCGGCGATGTGAAACTCTCTGCGGCCTGCGGGATCTACGCCGCCTGGCTCTCGTGGCCTGCCCTCGCAGTCGCGATTCTCTCGTCGCAGGTTGTCATCACCGGGACGCAGATCTACGGACGGCTACGTGGCCAGGATCGCGTGCCCCTTGGCCCTGCCTTCGTTGTCGGTTTGCTGACCGCTGCGTTACTCCGCGCTTGAATACGAACGGTTCGGATCGAAACCTGTTGGATCTTTCGTCAGAGCTTTGTAGAAGAAGAAGGCCGGAGGTACAGCATTGGGCGGCATCCACACGCGGCCCAGCAACGGAGGCAGGTCCTCGTTCGGACCCGTAGTGGTGAAGCCGTGCGACGTATAGAAACGTCGAAGCTCGGCGACTTGCAACGATGAGGTGACATTTCCGAACCAAACTCGAACGCCACGTTCGTGGAGCCGCTGCGCCATCCATCGGACCAGACTCGCCCCGAGACCCTGGCCTCGACGGTCCGGCCGAACGGCAAGAAGATCCAACTCGCTGTGCTTATCCAAGACTGGAAGGAATTTCACTGCTTGCGGCGGCATTGGATCACCGCGACGCAATATTGCCGCAGCCCCTGCGGCATATCGATTCCGGCACGTGAGTGCCGCTGCGATCACGCCGCCGGAATCGTCTCGGATCCACGGCACGAGAGGGCGGTATAGGTCGTCGTCTCTGAGATTGGGAAGGGCATCGGGCGCGATGTCATCGATGTATTGAGCGAGGAAGTCCCGCGCGATTAGCCGGTCTTCGTCCGTGTCTGCGGTTACGATGTTCATGTTGAGTTCTTATACCGGACGTCTGACAGCACTCCCGTCGCCATGCAGAGTGGCGCCGCCGGATCGTGGCAGCGAGCCGTGGTTCGCCGTTCGCCGCCGCAGGATCGACGGCGGGCGCGCCGGCGCCTAGCGGCCCAGTCCGGTGCGCTGCGTCGGCACACCCCGGAACGCCCCGACTCTCTGTGTCATCGGGGCTTCCGGTGCGAGGGCGACGTAGCTGCCGGGGTGGCGGTTGACGGCCGCGCCGGGGTGGATGTGGACCTCGGAGTCGGGCAGGGCGGTGATCCGGGAGCGGTTGTGGGCTTCGACGCGGGCGCCGGCGTGGGCGACGGCGGTGGCTCCGCGGATGGCGACAGTGGCGGTGCCGGTGGCCGGGATCGCGAGCGTGACCTTGGTGGGGATCAGGTCGGCGGCGATGAACGCCTCGGCGCCCCAGCGGTTGACGTGTTCGACGGCCCAGTCCAGGGTGGCCTGCCCGCGGACGGGTGTGACGACCGGCTGGCCCCGATGCGACCTGACGTCGCCGGGGTCGACGCCGAGTGCGGGAAACAGGTCGTCGTCGATGTCCAGGTCCCGGCCTGTGTCTTCCATCCATGCGGCAACGTAGCCGGGGTATTGGGCGCGGGCGCCCGAGGCGCTGTCAGCGAGCAGATCCACCTGCGGCAGATCGGCCCGCTTCAGTGGCCGCACATGCCAGGCGCGGATCTCGCCGGAGTGCTCGGCCTGAAGTTCGGCGTCGGCGGCCATTTGCGCGTTGTACTCGGTGTCGCCGGGCAGGTCCGCGATCAGCCCGTACAGCCTGCTCGGCCCGTCACCTTGAATCCACACACGTTGCCGCTCGGTGTATTTCGTGAAGTATTCGCTGTCCGTGTCGCCGGGCTTCAAAGCGAGGAACTCGGCGAGCGCCTCGACGGTGCGATCCGAGTCGATCGTGTGCAGCGGTGAGGGCCGAAAGTCGGTGCCGGCGAACATGACGGTGCCCTTGTCGGTGAGCACATAGCCGAGCGCCCCTGCATCGGGCCGCAGCTCGCCGCCTGGTTCGAACATCTCCAGTCGCAATCCTTCCGCGTCGACGGTGCGAAGCTGCTCGCCGGTGTCATGGATGCGGGCGGCAACGTCGGCGAGGTGTTGGTCTTGGACGGACATGACGGTGTGCGGAACAGTCGCGGAACCAACCATGCGGCCACCGTCGATCACGGCCCAGCGCGTCGCACCGAAGCTGAGCGTCTCGACTTCTACCGCCACTGCTGCCGTTACCTGCTGCAGCAGGTCGGCGCGGGCGCGATTCTCCCGGCCGGTATTCGCGACCTCTTCCAGCAGTGGGAAGTCCTCGGGCAGCTGGTGGTACGGCGCAGACACGTTCCAGACGTTGTCGGGGGCAACGCGGGCGGCGGCCTTCTCCCACGCCAGCTTGTAGGCGAAGTCGAGCCGTTCGGCCGCGTCGGCCAGATCCTCGACCACCTCCTCCGCACCGACCTCGCGGGCGACGGTGGCGAGCGGTCCGTCATCCGGACCGAAACCTTGGTAGGCGACGCGCGGATCCAAAACCACTGTGACGAAACCGGTGTCGGGTGTCGGATCGGTATTGATGCTCATCGGAAACCTCCATGAAGATTCGAGGTGCACGGATACGTGATGACGGCTCGGATCACCGGGTCGGGTTGCGCCCCTCGGGGCGACGGGCCATGGATGGGGCGGGATCCCGCCACAACGCCGCCCCTGCAGGACGGCCGCCGCGCGGAACCGGGGGAGCGGTGAGACGGGCCCCGATCTGTTCGACTTCGGCGAGCGTGAACCCGGACAGGTGCGCCGAGGTGTCGACGGTGGCGCCACTGCATGCGAAATCCACGCCGATGTGCGAATACCAGGTGCGCTTCGTGAAGGGTGGAGAGGCTGATGGCTCCAACGTTCCGCGACGGGCCAGCTGGTCGACCGCCCAGCCGATGGGGTTGTCGTCATCCGGCTCCCAGGTCACGGTGTCGATGACGCGCGGATCGCCGTCCGCCCACCCGACCGCATCGTGCGCGTCGAACGCCCGCTCATGGAACGTCAGCGTGGGCGCGGTCTCGCGGGGCAGCACGGCGATGATCGGCTCCGTGTTCCACAGCCACACACGATGCCCATCGTCCAGCAGCGCCGAGACGAGCTTGCCGTCATGCAGGAGGGACGTGGCTGTGATCGGGCGCAGCCGGCCGGATGTGTCGAACAGCAGATCACTCGCGGCCAGCTCGGCCGGGTGAATATGACGGGCCTGCGGCACCAGCTCGCTGATATCGACGACAGCAGCGGGCGACAGGGATGTGTTCACAGCAGCACGGGCCTGATGACGGCGACCGGCCGAGAAGCCTGGCCGCGAGAGGCGCAATCCGCACCGACGAACCGGCCGAACTCCGGATCGTGATCGGCCCAGGTCACCTCCGGATCGTCACGATGCTCGGTGGCGGTGCAGCCGCACCGGGCCATCCACTCCACCAGATGCGCCCGCGTGTCCGCCAGGATCCGCAGCCAATCCGCCGCTGCGGTGGCCGGCTGCTCCTCGCTGTAACACGTCAGGTAGGAGCCCCATAGAGCCGTGAGTTCCTCTACGGCGGCGCCGTGCCGGAACCAGCACGGCGGCACCTCCCGCGGCCGCAGCCGGTACCGGCGCACCAGCCACGTGACCCACCGGCCCAGGTCCGACCAGGCATCGAACGCCTCTCCGGTCGACAAGTCCTCCCACACGATCGGAACCGGCACCGGCTCGCCGAACAATCCGGACATGAGCATCACCCCAGACGGGTCCAGGGCGCGGACCGACGCCGCGCCTCTACCCCAAGGAGGTGCGCGCCGTGCGCGGTAGTGCGGATGCGATCAGCGGCGCTATCAACATTTCCTCGACACATCTGCTCATCTACCGATAGAGTCAACAAAACCCGGTCATATCGCGTTCGCGCCTGCATGGAGACTAGATGCCTGAACCGTGGCTTTCCGCCGACGACGTCGCCGCCCACCTCGGCGTGACGAAGGAGACGGTCTATGCATGGATCGCGGAACGGGCGATGCCGGCGCACAAGATCGGTCGGCTGTGGAAGTTCCAGGCCACTGAGGTCGACGCCTGGGTGCGCAGCGGCGGGTCGGCCCAGGCGCCAGCGAAACATACACGAAGCAAGCACAATGGCGGCGGTGTCTGAGTGCGGCTCATCGACAATCTCAACGAGTTCCTCGGCGATGACCTCAAGGCGTCCATTCAGCCGGGATCGAAGCTGCGCATCGCGGCCAGCACATTCTCGATCTTCGCGTTCGAGGCGCTCAAGGCCGAACTGCAAAAGATCGGCGAGCTGCAGTTCATTTTCACGGCGCCGTCGTTCACCACGACGAAGGCGACGGACAAGCCAGCGCCGGAGAAGCGACAGTTCTTCATTCCGCGTGACAAGAGTCGGGATGCCGCGCTGTATGGAACGGACTTCGAGATCCGGCTGCGCAACAAGTTGACGCAGCGCGCGATCGCGCGGGAGTGCGCGAAGTGGGTGCGCGAGAAGGTGACGTTCCGCTCGAACCACACCGGTGCGCCGATGCAGTCGTTCGCCGTGGTCGACGACGCCGCCGTTTACGCGCCGCTGCAGGGGTTCACCACTGCAGACCTCGGCTATGAGCGGGGCCCTGCCGTGTCGAACATGGTGAACAGGATCGACGAGGCCCCACTGACCCAGCAGTACATGCGGCTGTTCGATCAAATCTGGCACAATCCCGATCAGCTTGAGGACGTGACCGAAGCGGTCCGGGACCATATCGCGTCGGTGTATGCGGAGAACTCCCCGCAGCGCGTGTACTTCTTGATCC